>JACKPH010000010.1 GCA_024233675.1 Thermotogae bacterium | reverse complement strand
TCGGTGATGTTTTACTTATGATATTTTTTGCACTTAATTACGGTACAGAAGTCTTTTATTCTGTGATTCTGACTGTTATAATTATATATTTATCTTCCTATAAAAAGAAAGATGAAAAAATACCATTTGCATTCTATTTTTATTTCGGCTTTTTTTTCGAAAAAATAATTTCAGAGGTGATAAAGTGATTTTAGTAAAAATACTTTCGGCTTTTTTTGAAGTACCGGGAATATTTGTTACTCTATGTATTATTATGTTTTTCTATTACTTAAAAAAAGAAAAAAGAATACGAAAATTCTTATTAATAATAACCATAATTGTATACATAATCTCTACAGGATGGTTTGCAAGACTTTTTGTCACTCCCCTGGAAAATGCATATCCGCCTTTTGAACTTCAGGGAAAGTTCTTAGACGATTCCAAGGGATTAATTGTTGTACTTGGCGGAGGAGTGATTTCAAATACACCTCTGGACAATATAGGTGAACTTTCCGATCAGTCACTTCAGAGAATTTATAATTCGTACATACTTTATAAAAATCTCGGATATCCTATGGTAGTAACAGGAGGAAAACTTCCTGAAACAGATAATCTTCCCGAAGCTTTCAAAATGAAAGAAGTTCTCATAAAATTGGGTGTTCCTCCGGCTGATATATATATAGAATCAAATGCAAGAAATACAGAGGAAAATGCAAAATATACCGCTGATGTAATAGAAAACCTCGGTATTAATAAAGTATATCTCGTAACTTCGGCAATTCATATGAAAAGAGCCGTAAAAGTATTCAAAAATAATATTTCCGTAGAACTCATTCCTGTTCCGGTTAATTATATGATATCAAGAAATAATATTTCATGGTATGATTTTTTACCCAAAATAGAATTTTTAAAAGCAACATCGGCTGCATGGCATGAAATCTTAGGAAATCTCTTTTATTCTTTATAAAAAGTCTTGATTTTATTTTTAATTCTGGTATAATATACATGTTATCGGGGTGTAGCGCAGGTTGGTAGCGTGCTTGCATGGGGCGCAAGAGGTCGCTGGTTCAAGTCCAGTCACTCCGACCACCAAGAGTAACCTTAAAGGTTACTCTTTTTTTATTTGACTTTATATTAACAATAATATATAATATTAACTAAGTTAATTTTTTATATTTTTGTTAATACAAAGGAGGCCGAAATGAATAACGGAATAAAAAAGAACCGTATTAAATCATATTTTATAGATTCAGCCAAAGAAATCATAATAAATGATGGTCCGGAAAATATTACCGTAAGGAATGTCGCGGAAAAAGCAGGTTATTCCTACGCTACACTATATAATTATTATAAAGACATTGAAGAACTGCTTTCAGAGGTAAAAAAATCCATGATAAATGATATAAAAAATTATCTAAACTCCAAAAACAACAATACATCTTCTAAAAACTCCTTAAAATCTTTTTTTACGGACTATGTTTCATATTATGTAAAATATCCCAATATTTTCAGATTTTTCTATATGTATAAAAACAACACCGTAAGCAGTCCTGAAATTTCAGAAGATTATATATCACTGTTTTCTGAGGCACTCAACAGTGTTTCTCTTGTAAAAGCCGAAAATACTGAATTAATAACCAAAACATGTCTTTATACAGTTCACGGAATACTTTTACTTTTTTTCTCATCGGAAGGAATTTCCGAGGATATTCTTCACGAAGATCTAAAAAATTTTCTTGAATATATTTTTGACTAAAAAAGGGGGGAATACTATGAAAAAGACAGATTCACTTTCAAAATCCGGATTTTGGATTTCTTTTTCTACTTTTATTTTTACAGTTTTAACTTTTTTAACTGCACTTTTCACACCTCCGATATCAGGACCTTTTGCTTCTGATCCTTTAAAATATCCTTTTGAAAATATTATTTCGCGTTTCCCGAAAGATTATATCTGGATGTTTACCGCAATGATTTTAATGATTCTTTTTATACTTTTCTCATTATTTATTTTTTATTCTTCAGAAGAAAAGAAAAAAATATATGCACATGCAGGACTTATATTTTCCGTTATTTCTTCCCTTATACTTTTAACCGATTATTATATTCAGATATCTTTTATACAGGTAAGTCTTCTGAACAGTGAAACCCAGGCAATAGCAGCACTTACACAGTATAATCCTCACGGGATTTTTATTATTCTCGAAGAAATAGGATATATAATGATGTCTTTAGCATTTCTTTTTTTCATTCCTGTTTTTTCAGAAAAAAATAAATCAGACGGTATTATAAGAAAAATCCTTTTATCAGATGTAATAATAAACATTATTTCATTTATTATTATTACTTTGTTTTTCGGTATAAAACGCGAATATATTTTTGAAGTAGTTATAATATCCGTAAATTTCATATTTCTTGCAGTCTTTTCACTGCTTGTTTCTTTAAGAGTAAGAAAAAACGGTTAAAACGGTTATGATATAATAATATTACATACTAAATCTGAGGTGAATTATGTTCTATCTTTTCATGGCAATATTATCAAGTTCTTCAATAGCTATAATATTCAAATTTACAGAATCAAAGAAAAGAAACAGAATGACGGTTACTGCAGCAAATTACATGATGGCATCACTTGTATCTCTTCTCATGCTATTAAAAGATATAAAATATATAAAACCGGATAATTCATCATTAATAAAAGATATTTCTGTTCTTGCAGGCGGCGGAAAATTCGGTTCTACTGCAGCTATTCAGTATTCGGTTGTTCTCGGGATAATATCCGGAATAATGTTTTTTCTTTCTTTTATTATTTATCAGATATGTATAAACAAAAACGGAGCATCAATTTCCGGAGCTTTCGGAAAATTAGGAATATTAATACCTATGCTATTTTCAATAATAATATGGAATGAAATACCTTCTTTTATACAGTCTTTCGGTATAGTGCTCGCACTTATTTCGATAATAACAGCAAATTTACCTTCTGAAAATGAAAAGAAAAATTTTAATTTTCTTCTGATAATACTTTTTATATCGGGAGGATTAGCTGATTTCTCAAATAAGTTTTTCCAGAAATATGCAGATGAAATCTATAAAAATATATTTCTTTTTTTCGTTTTCTTCACAGCACTTATAATATCTCTTACTATAATAATAGTAAGAAAATCAAAATTCACTCTGAAAGATCTAATACCAGGACTGATAGTCGGTATTCCGAATCTTTTTTCATCTTTCTTTTTAATAAAATCGCTTCAGAGTGTAAAAACATCTGTGGCTTATTCTTTATACAGTTCAGGTACAATAATTTTCATAACGGTTTTCTCTTATTTGTTTTTCAGGGAAATACCTTCTGTTAAGAAGAGATTCGCAATATTATTTTCTGTTGCGGCACTTGTTTTAATAAATATATAAGGTGATAAATATGGAAAAACGTGAAATAGGACCTTTTCCGCTAAGTCAGTTAATGGATTTTATATCAAACAACATATCTGATTTTTTCGGAAAATTCAGAGCTGTTTTTAATGCCGATATAACCGATATATATAAAAGCAATACCGGGCATTACTATTTAACTGTTTCCGATAAAGGAACGGAAAAAGATTATACTCTGACAGTTACACTTTGGAAAAGTATGATTTCAATGATAAAAAAAAGTCTTGATATAGAAGATATTTATGAAATGAAAGGTAAAAAATATACTTTTACCGGAACTTTCGATATATTCAGATACAATCTTTCTATATCCTTCAAACCCGATAACATTATACTTTTCGGTGAATCAGAAAGAGAAAAGCAAAGAAAGGAAATAACAGAAAAACTCAAAAAGGAAAAACTTATAAATACTTTAACACATCAGCTCTCCGAACTTGAGCCTATAAAAAAAATAGCCGTTATTACATCAGAAAAAGCAGCAGGATTCGGAGACTTCATAACACATCTAAACAGGGCAAAATTTATACCAGTATATGAAATATTCCCTTCCTCAATGCAGGGAATTAACACAGTAAAAGAAATTCAGAAATCATTTGATAAAATAAAAAAATCTGGTAAAAATTTTGACTTAACGGTAATTCTCAGAGGCGGAGGAAGTATAGAAGACTTATATGTTTTTGACAATTATGAACTCTGCAGGGAAACCGCATTATTTATGAAAGAAACAAAAATACCGGTTTTAACCGCAATAGGTCATGAAAAAGATAAAAACATAATAGGCATGGTAAGCTGGAAAGACTACCCCACGCCGACATCGATATCCGATGATATTTCGTCACAGATAAACAGATTTTATGACCTACTTCTATACAGAAAAAACTCACTAAGCCTTAAATATTCTTCGTTAAGACAGAAAACATTTTATATAAGCAGAAGCCGTATTTTTTCCGGAAATTATTTTTCCGACCGTAAAAAAAATTTATCCGAAAGGCTTTTAAAATACAGTGATTCCATAAAAAGCAAAAGCGATTTTATAGCTTACAGAAATCTGAACAGTATTAAAATACTTTCCGAAAAAACAACTATGACCGCTGACCTGAAAAAAGAAAAAAATGAAATAAATACTTCACAGAAAAATATTAACAGCAGTTACAGAATAAAAATAATGAAATTACGCGAAAATATTTCAGCAATACGGGATAATATAAACAAAAATAATGATATATCAATACTTGAAAACGGAGGAAGCATACTGACAGATTCTTCCGGTAAAAAAATAACCTCGGTAAAAGATATAAAAGAAAAATCAGCAATAAAAAATATATTAAAAGACGGAAATATAATTTCTGTTATAAAGGAGACAGAAAGCCATGAATGAACAAATACTAAAAATATTATCGCTCAAAAAAAATGAAATACATAAATTAAAGTATAAAGAAATAATAATGCTGCTTGAAGAAACCGAAGATTATTTTTCTAATGCTGACGGACTTGAAATAGAAAACGATATAGAACTTTACAGAAAAAGCCGTGAACTGATAAAAGAAGCTTATGAAAGACTTTCCGGTATTGAAAAAGAAAAAGAAAAAATAGACTCGGAATTTTCACTTTCGGATGAAAGTGCTGATAAAGAAACCTTTTAAATTGATTTATTTTTTCGTAAAACAAAAACTGTATAATATATGTGTTATTTTTATCAATATAAAAACGGGGAGTGATATTAATGTACAAATTAGTATTAATAAGGCACGGAGAAAGCCAGTGGAACAAAGAAAACAGATTTACGGGATGGACTGATGTAGACCTTTCCGAAAAGGGTGTAAATGAAGCAAAAACAGCGGGTAAAACCTTAAAAGAAGAAGGATACACATTCGATATAGCATATACCTCTGTTCTAAAAAGAGCAATCAAAACTTTAAACAATGTTCTTGAAGAAATGAATCTTTTATGGATTCCGGTATATAAATCATGGAGACTTAACGAAAGACATTACGGAGCACTTCAGGGTTTAAACAAATCAGAAACCGCAGAAAAACACGGTGAGGAACAGGTAAAAATATGGAGAAGAAGCTATGATATTCAGCCGCCTGCACTTGAAATTTCAGATGAAAGACATCCGGCAAACGATTCAAGATATAAAATGCTTGATACAAAAATGCTTCCTTCAACAGAATGTCTTAAAGATACAGTTGAAAGATTCCTGCCTTTCTGGAACGATACAATAGCTCCTTCAATAAAAGAAGGTAAAAATGTAATAATTGCAGCTCACGGTAACTCATTAAGAGCACTTGTAAAATATCTCGACAACATGACAGAAGAAGACATAATCGCTTTAAATATACCTACGGGAACTCCTCTTGTTTATGAACTTGACGAAAACCTCAAACCGATAACACACTATTACCTTGGTGATCAGGAAAAAATAAAAGCAGCTATGGAATCAGTTGCAAACCAGGGAAAAGCTAAATAAAAAAGCGGAGCGTAATAAGCTCCGTTTTTTACTCTATTACAATATTTAAATCCATTTTAGCAAATTCTTTTATCTTATTCTTAATTCCTTCATAATCATGATAAACAGGACCGGATACGCCGAGTGCCTTTATAATATGGTATACAGGCATAATATCCGTATTATCTTCCTTAAGACCTATAACTTCATAAGAATCCCTGACAGAAATATTATACTTCCTCAGCGCAATTGATTTAATAAGATTATTAAGTCCGTTATTTTTATTCTCCTGACCGGCAAGAATAATAAAATAATTCTCATATTCATTCATTTTGTTTATTATTTCGCTGAAAAGAGTTTTATCAAACTCATTATTATAAAAAACCATTTCTTCGAAAAGAGATTTCATATAAACTGAAAAATGAACATTTTTTTCACTGAGATTACCTTTTTTGAGAACAAAATATTCTTTTTTATCCATAACACTTTTAAAACCTATAATATCCATAGAATCAAATTTAAGAGATGTTTCTGAATTTTTGAAAATATAGGTATTTTCAATGTGATTCTGAGTTTCTATAGCCGATGAAAGTATAAGTTTAAGCTTTTCTTTTCTTATAACTTTCTTCACATTTTCATAATCATCTGTAAAACCGGACTCATTAATAAGCGGAAAAACAAGAGAAGAATTACCCATCCCGCAAAGTCTTACAAATTCAGCAGCATAGTCAAAAACAGTCTTTGAATTATTAAGAGGTTTACTCCCGACTAAATTCAGATATCCTGGAAATTTAAAAACATTAACCGAAAAATTATTATTAATTGCTTCCAGTGTCTTAAAAAGAAGCCTTGAATCGGGAACATCATCATATATACTATAAGTAACCGGAATATACCCGTTCACCGAAGATCCGTTGGAAGGCATTCTGTAAAACCCTTTTTCGTTTAGTTTATATTCCGGATAAACAAAATGAAAATCAATACCGAAAACACTTATAAGATATTTAAATGTTTCAAAATCAATATTATCTCCCGGAAAAACGCCGAAATATTTTCCCGTATATTCAATAATAACAGGTTTACCTGATTCAAAAAGTTTTTTGAAATTATCTAAGTTCACAATTATCACCTTTAAAAAATAATTTTGTTATATAATTATTATAATATAAATTAAGTTAAAATTAAATTAAATACGGAGGAATTAACATGCAGGTAAGAAAAATACAGACAAAACCACTCGATACAAACACATATATAATTGATGAAAGTATAGTAATAGACCCCGGACGCGGTATTGGAAATTATATTGAAAACGAAGTTGATGTACTGCTTACACATGCACATTTCGATCACACTGCAGGTCTTTCGGAATTAAAAATAAAAAATCTCTACATTCACCCTAAAGATGTAGTAATGTTAACTGATCCTTTTGTTAACCTTTCAAGACATATGGGCGAAGAAATAACCTATGAAGGAGAATGGAAAGATATAACAAAATATTTCAAAGTATTTCATACACCCGGACACACACCCGGTTCTGTTATAATACTTATGGAAAATTATCTTTTTACAGGAGACACACTCTTTTTCAATTCAATCGGAAGAACTGATTTTCCGCTTGCATCACAGGAAGATATGGAAAAATCACTAAAATTTCTTTCGGAACTTCTTCCGACATTTCCTGGAGAAACAATACTTGCACCGGGACATCTCGAAATGTCAAATCTAAAAAGAACTCTTCTGATAAACCCTTATTTATAAAAGCGGAGTTCTCTGCAACAGCTGTGAAAGAAAGGAAAAAGTAAAATGCAGCGGATGTATTAATATGGAAAAACCATTCTGGGGCGGAGAATGTAAAGTAAAATCATGCTGTGAAAGTAAAGGATTAAATTTTTGCGGTGAATGTAATA
>JACKPH010000009.1 GCA_024233675.1 Thermotogae bacterium | reverse complement strand
ATAATTCCTTTGGAAAGCTGCATAAACAAAAAGTAAAGTAAAGCAACACCCCTCCGACCGTTGGTCTCGTCCCCATAAAGGGGACAATAAATGCTAAAACAATTATAAATAGATAAATTCGTCTCGTAAATAGATAAATAAAAGTGTCCCCTTGATGGGGACGAGGATGAAATCCGGAGGGGTGTTGTAGATAGAAAATGAAAAATAAAATTGAAATAAATATAGTGGAGGAATTTATGGAAGATAATAATGATTTAGATAAAAAACTAAATGAATTTTTTTCAGGTAGAGTTGTAAGAAAAGATTTAACTAAATTAATAAAACAAGGGGCTAATGTTCCTGTTTATGTTCTTGAATATCTACTTGGAATGTATTGTGCGACTGATGACGAAACTTCAATTTCTGAAGGAGTAAACAGAGTAAAAAAAATTCTTGCAGATAATTTTGTAAGACCCGATGAAGCTGAAAAAGTTAAGTCAAAAATAAAAGAAATGGGAATTTATAAAATAATTGATAAAGTAACTGCCAAGCTTAATGAAAAAAAAGATTATTATGAAGCCGAATTTTCTAATCTTGGAATAAAAAATGTAATAGTTGATCCTGATTATATTTTAAAATATGATAAGTTACTGGTTGGTGGAATTTGGTGTATTTTGGATATGGAATATTATTTTGATGAAGCTCAGTCAAATATTAGTCCATTTAATATTTCAAATTTAAAACCTATTCAAATGCCAAACATGGATATGAATGAAATTTATAATGGTAGAAAAAATTTTAATAAAGATGAATGGATAGATGTTTTAATTCGTTCTACTGGAATGGAACCTTCTAATCTTGAAGATAAAGTAAAATGGCATTTACTAACTCGATTAATTCCTTTAGTAGAAAATAATTTTAATGTTTGTGAACTTGGTCCCAGAGGAACGGGTAAATCACATGTATATAAAGAATTATCTCCTAACAGTATTTTAGTATCGGGAGGTCAGACTACTGTTGCAAATTTATTTTATAATATGTCATCAAAAAAAATTGGATTAGTAGGTATTTGGGATACTGTAGCTTTTGATGAAGTTGCCGGAATTAATATGAAAGAAAATGACGGTATTCAAATAATGAAAGATTTTATGGCCTCGGGTTCTTTTTCAAGAGGTAAAGAAGAAAAACAAGCTTCAGCTTCTATGGTTTTTGTCGGTAATATTAATCAAAGTATTGAAATAGTTTTAAAAACATCTCATTTATTTTCTCCTTTTCCGAAAGAAATTGCTAATGATCCTGCTTTTCTTGACAGAATGCATTTTTATATACCTGGATGGGAAATACCAAAAATGAGGCCGGAATTTTTTACTGATAAATTTGGATTTATTGTAGATTATTTGGCAGAATACTTAAGAGAAATGAGAAAAATATCTTATGGTGATGCTTTAGATAAATTTTTCAGGTTAGGTAATAATTTAAATCAGAGAGACGTTATTGCTGTAAGAAAAACTGTTTCCGGATTGGTAAAACTAATTTATCCTGATGGTAATTTTGATAAAAATCAAATCAAAGAAATTTTAGAATATGCTTTAATAGGAAGAAGAAGAGTTAAAGAACAACTTAAGAAAATTGGTGGAATGGAATTTTTTGACGTTCATTTTTCTTTTATAGATAAAGAAACATTAGAAGAAATATATGTTTCTGTACCGGAAATGTCCAGCGGAAAAATAATACCTGAAGGTTTGGGGAAACCGGGACATTTATATTTTGCAGGTAAAAGTGATACAGGAATGCTCGGAATATATAAACTTGAAAATCAAATTGTTTCAGGATCAGGAAAGTTTGTAAAAAACGGTCTTGGAAATAATAGAAATATTAAAGAAAATGTTGATATTGCTTTTAGATATTTTACTGCAAATGCAAAAAATGTTTCAGCATCAATTTCGACTCAAATGAATGATTTTTTACTTTCCGCAATAGATATACAGGGAATAGGAATGAGTGAAGAATTGACTATAGCTGAGGTCATTGCACTTTTTTCAGCTTCAATTGGTAAACCTACTCTTGAATCTTTAGTAATTCTTGGTAATATGACTGTAGGTGGAACTATTAATAAAATAGAACAATTTGCTGATATTATTCAGATTTGTGTTGATGCCGGTGGAAAAAAAATATTAATTCCTGCAACATCTATTGCTGATTTATATACAGTTCCTCAGGAATTATTAGTTAAAATTCAGCCAATATTTTATTCTGATCCTATTGATGCTGTATTTAAAGCACTTATGGTATAAAATATTAAAAAGAGTGTAAGTTTTTTGACTTACACTCTTTTTAATATTTTATCTTTGATCTTTTGGTGGACATGGATCGTTTCCATAACTATTTTTTTCTCTTATTTTTCCATCTTTTCCATGAATAATAAGTTCTGATTTTTCTTTTTTTGCAATAGTTTTAGCATATTCAATAGCTTCTCTTTGAGTTTCAAAAGTTTTTGAATAATTTTTATTATCTTCACTTTTTACTACCCATTTTTCGTTTTTCGGAAGAACGTGTTGATTTTTAGACATTTAACACCTCCTTATCCATAAATGCATAAAAGAAAATTAATTTAAATACTTATTATATCCCTGTTTTATTAGACTTAAAATATATTCTAAATTTTTTGCATCAAAAATATTTATTTCATAATCTCCAGAGGCCAAATGACCTAATGAACTTACATCTTTTGATATATGTTTTCCGTCATCAAGCTCTCCTTGTTTTAAATTAATCCACAATTTTAATTTACTGATTAAAACAGCAACTGATAAAAAAATTTTATTATTTTTACTAAAACTTATATAACGTTTATTTGCTTTAATATTTATATTTTCGTCAATATTTAAAACACCTTCTTTTATTTTTTCATACAATTCTATAATTTCTTCGGATTTATCTTTCAAATGATCATTTTCAGTATATACTTTCAATTCCTGCAAAACTTCTTTGTCTTTTGTATTTAATGATCCTTTTGTAATTGTTTCCAGTGTTTCTGTCGGATTATGGGCAGAAAGCTTATTGAATGAAATTAGATTATTTTCATATTTTTTTATTTCCCATAATTCAATCGGAAGATTTTTAAAATTAATTGATTCTTTTTGAAAAACTGAAAACTGAGGGGATATAAAAATTACCAATGACTGAGACCAATCAACATCACTTCTTTTTAATGATTTGGAAAGACTTTCATTATATTCTATAATAAAATCAGATTTATTATTGAGCATTAAGGAAAGATAACTTAAGCCCTGGTCAATAACGCTGTAGTTTTTAACTTTCTTATATTCAATAATTACAAAAGAACTTGTTTCCTTATTGAAAGCTAAAGTATCAATTCTGAAATTCTGAAGAGAAAATTCTGTTTTAACAAATTCCAGATTGAATATATCTTCGAGGTTATTTTCACAAATAATCTGTATTTCTTTTTCAAGTTTAAAATTTTCTTCTTTAACAGAATTTAATTTTTTATTATTATTTTTATACAAATACATAAAACACTCTCCAAAAATAAATTTTTAATACATAATAATTATATAACAAAAACTCTTTCTGAAAAAATAAAGTTGTAATTTATGATAAAATAATTAATGATAACAAAATTAAATGTTAATATATTTTATTCTAACCCTGAGATCAAAGATTGAATTTTGGAATTAAAAATAATTCAGAATTTTAATGTTTTGATTATTCTTTTTTTATTTTAAGGTGATACTATGAAGAATACTGATTATAACATAAGTGAGTTTAAATTTTTTTGTGGTTCTTTTTTTGATATAAAGAAATATATTTATATTGATTTTAGAAAAAATAACCCTGTAATAATTTATATAAAAGATATTTATCTTCATTATGATTTTAAAAATATTTCACTTTCGGAGTGCGGTGTAATGAAAGAAATTCCTCTGACTTCCGAAGAAGTTAAATCATTTATATCAGATATAAGAAAATTTAAAGTTCATAGTATGAAAAATTATTATGAAGAAATTTTAGATGGTCCCGAATGGGAAATTACCGTAAAATTAGAAAAGAAAACATATGTAAGATACGGAAACGGTTCTTATCCTGAGAATTTTATTTTATTTCTTGAAAAATACACAAAAGAAAAGATATTATAAATATTTTTATGCATTCAGAGGTGATGATATGAAAAAAATCTTAATGATTTTATTTTTGATTTTTTTATCGGTAATTTATTTTTCAGATATTATGATTAATCCGCAAAATATTAAATTTCAGATTTTTGATATTAGCAGCGGTCTTTCACAGAATACAGTAAACGGAATTTTTCAGGATAAAACAGGTTATATATGGATGACAACACAGGACGGACTAAACAGATTTGACGGTGAGGAATTTTTTGTTTTCAGAAATAATTCCGAAGATAACAATTCTCTTTCCGCAAACACATGCAGTTTTATTACAGAGGATTATTCAGGCAATCTATGGATAGGCACTAATAAAGGTCTTAATAAATTTAATTCTGAAAAAAAAGAATTTACTGTTTTTTCTTCTGAAAATACTGATAATCCTTTATCCAATAATTTTGTAAGAACTATTACAAATGATTATTCGGATAAAAATATAATATGGATAGGTACTAATAAGGGGATAAGCCGTATAAATACAGAAACAGATGATGTAAATAATTATCTCATGAGTTCTTTGCTTCATGATTCTGACATTTCAGCAAGGATTATTCTCAGTTCCGCTGATGATTTTCTGTGGGTTTTTTCTTACGGGGAAGGTCTTTATAAGTTTAATAAAAAAACATATACTTCCGAAATTTTCAGAATAAATTATTCTAAAGATATTACAAAATATGATTATTTTTCTTCCGCAGTTTTTGACGGCGATAATATTATTGTCGGAACTGAAAAAGCAGGACTTTATATTTTTAAAAGAGATATTAATGATTTTTCGGAATATTATCCTGAAGTTTTCGGGGATATACTTAACGATTCAATAATTACATCACTTCTGAATGATAATAAGGGAAATTTATGGATAGGTACAAATGATAAAGGTATTTTTATTTTTAATGAGTCTGAAAAATCGTTAAAAAATTTAGTAAATGAGCCTGCTGATGATAATTCTCTTTCGAGTAACTGGATAAGATTTATGTATTCTGATAAAAATTCAGGTATATGGATAGGTACTTATACCGGCGGAGTTAATTTTTATGATGAAAACAGATTTAAGTTTACACATTATTACAGTATTCCGTACAAGGAGAATACTCTTTCGAATAATACAGTCAGAGGTTTTGACCTTGATGATGATAATAATCTGTGGATAGCAACAGAAAAAGGTGTAAACAGATTAGACAGAAAATCAGGAATTTTTTATTATTACAGATACAGTCCTGATAATATCAATACTATAAATTCCGATTCGGTAAGAGGTCTTTACAGGGATAAAAATAATATTCTCTGGGCTTTTACATGGAACGGTATATCTTATTACAATGAAGATTCAGATGCTTTTATACGATATGATTTTTCTCCTTTTCCCGGAGTACCTGTTAGAGATGTTGATCTAAGATTTATTTATACGGATTCGGAAAATATTATCTGGCTCGGAAGTGATAAAGGGTTAATTATGAAAGATAATTCTTCGTATAAATATTTTTCAAAATTATCTCCTGAATACAGTGTTGTTTCAGACAACAACAGATTTATTTTCGAAGATTCAAAAGGTAAAATATGGGTTTCAGGTCTTAACGGTGTTTTTGTTTATGATAAAAAAACAGATACGGCTGAAAATTTTTCGTCAGGTTATTCACAGCTTTCACCTTTTTCAGATTATTTTATATTTACATATCTTGAATACAAAGGTTATTTGTGGGTAGGAACTCAGGGCGGAGGCCTTTTCAGAATAAATACGGAAACATATGATGTAAAACAGTACGGTGTAAAAGACGGGATGCCTAATCAGGTTGTTTACGGTATACTAAACGATAAAAACGGTAATTTATGGTTTTCAACAAATAACGGCCTTTCGAGATTTAATCCGGATACAGAAACTTTTACAAATTTTGGTGTTTCAGACGGTGTTCAGTCAACAGAGTTCAACAACAGTGCTTATTATATTAGTAAAGACGGCGAAATGTTTTTCGGCGGTATGAACGGTTTTAATTCTTTTATTCCGGAAAAAATACCCAAGAATAATACTGTTCCTGATATTGTTTTTAAGTCTGTTTTATTTTCTGACAGTAATGAAAAAACTATAATACTTTCTTCATTTGACGATATTTTAGAACTTGACTACGATTTTAATTCTTTAAAAGTCAGTTTTAATGCTCTTGAATACAGTAACAGAAAAAATATTAAATTTATGTACGGACTCAGCGGTTACAGTGAATCCGAATTAATTGCCGATAAGCCGGAAACTGTTTCTTACAGAAATCTTTCACCCGGACTTTATACTTTCCGGACAAAATCGACAAATTCAGACGGTGACTGGACAGATAATACAAAAAGTTTTTCTTTCAGAATAAAAAAACCTTTTTATATGACTGTGTGGGCACGTATAATTTATATTTCCGTTTTTATAATATCTATTACAGCAATTGTTTTTTCCGTTATTTCACTTAATAAAATCAAATTAAAAAGAATAGAAAGAGAAAATGAACTTCTTGAAGTTAAAGTTCTTGAAAGAACATGTGAATTAAACGATTCACTTGAAGAAATACAGTCTCAGAAATCCGAACTTGAAGATCTGAATCAGAAACTTGAATATTTAAGTATGCATGATCCGCTTACAGGACTTTCTAACAGACTGGCATTTACAAAAGATCTTGAAATAATGAATTCTGAAGAATATATGCCGCTTACTCTTATTGTTGCAGATATAGATTATCTTAAATACTTCAATGATATTTTGGGGCATGTTTACGGTGATATTCTTATAAAAGATTTTTCAGGAATAATTGATTCCATTCTTAAAGATAGCGGAGCTTCTCTTTACAGAATAGGCGGGGATGAATTCTGCGTACTTTTCCCTAAAGCCAGACGGAATGAAATAGAACTTTTAGCTGAGAAAGTTTTTAAAGCGACAGAAGATTATAACAGATCTGAAAATTCTCTTTTTATAAGTTTTTCATACGGTTTGGAAACAATTTATAAAAAAGCTGATTCAACATCTTTTTTCAGTGCGGCTGATAAAAATATGTACAGATATAAACTTGTTAATAAATCAAAAAACAGTGATTCTATAATTAAAAGAATAAACAGTTTATCTAAAAAGAAGAATTTTTTTGACTGATATAAAATAAAATCCGGATATTTCCGGATTTTATTTTATAATCTGATTTATTTATGCGGGAAGTATTATTTCGAATTCCGAACCTTGTTTTTCGGAAGATTTTATTTCAAATTTTCCCTCCATAATCTGTGTATTTCTTGATACTATATAAAGTCCAAGGCCTTCGCCTTTTATTCCGAAGCTGTTTTTACCTCTGTAATAAGGATTTTTTATTTTTTCTGTTTCATCCGGATTTATTCCTATTCCGCTGTCTTTTACGGTTAAATATATTTTTTCCGCGGATTTTTTAAGTGATATTTTCACATATCCTTTTTCCGTATATTTGTAAGCATTGGATACAAGATTATAAACAATTTCTGTAAACATTTCCTTATCCGTGTTTATAATAATATCTTCATCGTTTTCAAAAATCAGTTTTATTCCTTTTTTATTGAACTGATACTTTAATGCATCGGTAATTTTTTTTATCTGTGTATTTGCACTGAATTTTTCTTTTTTTATATTTATACTGTCTTCTTTTATTTCGAAAATATCAGGTATGTTTTTTACTGTTTCATTTATTATATTTATCTGATTAATGCAGGTATCAGAAAATTCTTCGTCAGGTTCTATAACTTTATCCGCAACAGCCTCAACATTGTTTTGAAGAATTGTAAGAGGAGTTTTTACATTGTGTATTATGATATCGAGTTTGTTTTTTCTCTTAAATTCTTTGAATTTAAGTTTTTTGGAGAGATCTATGATAATATCCTGAATATTTCTTATTTCTTTTATTCTGCTTTTCTTTATTTTTTCATTGCTGTTTTCAAGTTCTATCTGACTTGCAAGATCAGATGTTTTTTTGAGATCTTTTGAGGTTATGCTTCCAAGTATAAAACTTATGATAAAAGCTACTGAAACAGCTATAAGAAATGAAAAGAATGTGTTTTTCAAAACAGGTTTTACAAGCATTTCAGAAAGATTTCCCGGTATTGTATCAGTTTTAAGAATTATTTTCCCTATCGTTTTTTCATCGTCTTTAATATCATATACTTCAGTACTTTCAAAACTTTTTTCATTTCTTCCGTGCATTTTCATCATAACATTTTTATCTTCGGCAAAACCTATAAGATTATTATTACCATCGTATAAATATACAGCAGTTATCGGTTCGTCGAGAAATCTTCTGAGATTAATGTCTATATCTATTTCTCCGTAAACTTTATTTTTAATTATTTCTTCGGAATAAGTTTTCAATGATTCAACATTGTTCTGATAATTTGAAAAAATATATTCGGAAATCATTTTTCCGTTAAAAAAATTCAGGAAAAACGTGTTCAGCACTATTATTATCACCGAAAAAATAATGAAATATATGAATAAAAAATTTTTTATTTTAATCATTTTTATCACCGAACTGATATCCTACTCCGTATTTTGTTTTTATATACACCGGATTTTTTGTATCTTCCTCTATTTTCTTTCTCAGTCTTTTTATATGTGTATCTACTGCTCTGTCATAGTTTTCGGAATCTATACCGAAAACTTTTTCCGTAAGCATTTCTCTTTTTATTATAATGCCTTTATTTTCAAAAAAAACTTTCATTATTTTTATCTCTGTCTGTGTCATATCTATTATTTCATCATTTTTCATAACGGCATTTCTTATATAATCATATTTTAAATCTCTGTATTCAGATATTTTGCTTTTTTGCTGTGTACCGTAATATCTTTTGATATGAACCTCAATTCTTTTGATAAGTTCTCTCGGACTGAAAGGTTTTAAAACATAGTCATCTGCACCGTAATCAAATCCTTTTATTTTATCTGATTCTGATGATTTGGCGGTAAGCATTATAACAGGGACATCAGAAATTTTTCTTATTTCCTCAAGAACTGAAAATCCGTCTATTTCCGGCATCATTATATCGAGTATAACAAGATTTACAGAGCTGTCAAATTTCTGAAGAGCTTCTGTTCCGTTTTCACAGATAACTGTTTCATATTCCGATTTTTTAAGGTATTTTTCAACAATAGACGAAATATTTCTGTCGTCTTCAGCCATCATTATTTTCATAAAAACACCTCCCGGAAAAATTATACCATTAAAAAATAGGCTGCAGAGCAGCCTATTATTTTATTCCTATATTCTTTTTTCTTTTAAGATATTCTTCTTCATCAATTTCTCCGGATGCATATTTCATATCGAGTATTTCTGATATGCGGTTGTATTCTGAATAATTATTATTCGGTTTATTTTTTTTAAATGCCTTAACAATAAGTACAATAGCCAAAACCAAAATAACAGAACCAATTAATGCTATTCCGATATGAAAAAACGGAAAATATCCGTAACCGAAACATCCTCTTAAAAAGCTATGGCCGTAATATCCGATCATATTAATCACCTCTTGGATTTCTTATATTTTTTTTCATTCTAAGATATGTATCATCATCGATTTCACCGTTTGCATATCTTTCGTTCAGTATATCCTCAGAAGTTCTTTTTTTATGAAAGGAATCAGAATGATTTGAAGATCCGTGAAAACCTATATAAAGAATTAATATTAAAAGGACCACTCCGATAAACATCATAATTTTCACCTCCGTCTGATTTAATTATATTACTCAAATGTGGCACAAATATGGCACTTTATTTTTTCCACTTTATCAGAATTTTTTCGGAAATATCGAACATAAAAAATATAAAAAGTCCGAGAAGGCTTAGTACAAATATTCCTGCGTACATTTCAGTATAATTATATCTTGTCCACGCATCCATTACATAATACCCTATTCCGTAAACCGTTCCGAATGTTTCGGTAAAAAACAGTGCCGAAAGCGCAGTTCCGGAAGCTATTCTTAGAGATGTCAGAATATTAGGTATTATTGCCGGTATTATTATATGAAATATTTCATCTTTTTTGTTTCCGCCGAGAGATCTCAAAACATCATAATCCCCGCTGTCAATATTTTTTACGGAATCACGTACGGAAACTATCAGCTGAAAAATAATTATCAGAACTATCATAAAAACCTTTGAAAAATCACCTAAACCGAAAAAAAGCATAATAACAGGTAAAAAAGCTATTTTCGGCAGCGGATATGTTAAATATACAACCGGGGAAAATATTTCATCGGCTTTACGGCTGTACCCTGTAAATATACCGAGAGGAATTCCTATAACAGAAGATATAATAATTCCTGAAAGCATTCTTTTAATACTGTAAAAAAGATGTATATAAAGATTATTTCCTGAACTGAAAATAGATTTTATAACATTGTGCGGATAAGGTATTATCGGTTTATTAACAAAAAAAGCCGTTATATACCAAAAAATTATTACTATGGAAAAAGCATATATTACTTTAAATATTTTATTTTTAGTTATCATAATCCGAACCTCTTTTTATTTCATTTTTCAGGTCAGAATAAAATTTAAAATAATCGCTGCTTTTTTCGGAACCGCATCCGGAAAAATTATTATTATACATATTATATGAAATATTTTCATTACCTCTGAAAACAGCTATTTTTTCACCGAGAAAAATAGCTTCTTCTATACTGTGTGTAATAATTACAGTCGGAATTTTTTTCTCACTGCGTAATTTTAAAAATAAATTCTGTATTTTTTCTCTTGTAAATTCATCAAGTGCGGAAAAAGGCTCATCCATAAGCATAAGCTGAGGATCTGTAAGAAATGCCCTTGCTATTGCCGCTCTCTGCTTCTGACCTCCGCTTATATATTCAGGATATTTTCCGAGTATATTTTTTATTTCAAGTTTTTCTGATATTTTAATTATCTTTTCTTTATCCGGTTTTATTTTTTTTATTTTATATACGAGTTCTATATTTTCATAAACGGTTTTCCATTTGAGAAGTCCGTAATTCTGAGGAATCAGGGCTATTGTGTTGATTCTGTTATCAATTTTTTCATTATCAATAAAAATACTTCCGGAGTAATTTTTTATTATTCCGGAAATTATTTTTATAAGAGTTGTTTTACCGCATCCCGAAGGGCCGAGAACAGAAATTATTTCATTGCCACCGAGGGTAAAATTAAAATTTTTAAATATATTTTTTCCTTCGGAATACCCGAAGGTCAGATTTTTGATTTCAAACATTTATTTCTCCGTAAATTTCTTTTCAACAAGGTCTCCGTAACTGTAGCTGTTTTTTATAAGATTCTTACCGTAAAGCCATTTTATAACATCAGTTATCTGACTTTCATCAGGAAGAACCGCATGTGTATATGAAGGAAGAATTAAAGAATCTTTTATTAATTCCGGAAAACCGTTTTTAATAAGAATATCTGTTATATCTTTTCCTGAATTAATATAATCTACAGCCATATTATAAGCTTCATAAAATTCTGATATTTCTTTTGATTTGTTTTTTACGGCATCTGAGGTAAAAAGTAAAACACCAGGATTTATATTAAGTGCATCAGAACTGTTAAGAAGTACAGAACCGGCATTTATTGCAACAGATGCAAGAGGTTCAGGTAATGTGGCAGCATCTATTTTTCCGCTCTGAAGCATTTCAAGCCTTGTCGGAATAGAAGGAATTATAACTTTATTTATATCTTCCGAATTAAGTCCTTCCTCCCGAAGCATCATATCAGTTGTATACTCTATAATTGTATTTTTTGATATGGCTACATCTTTATTTTTTAAATCCTGTATACTTTTTATATTTTTATCCTTATTAACTATTAATTTATAACTTCCGTCAGTTCCTGAAGTTATTTTCATATCAAATCCGCCTTCTTTTGCAAAAGCTTCGGCAAGGACATCTGATATAACACCGTCAAGATTTCCGCTCTGAAGAGCACTGTCACGGTCAACAGGACTTTTAAAAAAATCAAGTTTTACAACTATTCCTTTGTTTTCAAAATATCCCATTTCAGATGCAATTATAAGAGGTATAGAATCAACATCTGACATTATTCCGACAGAAAGTTCTTTCGGAATATTTTTTTCACATCCGAAAAGAAAAAATGAAAGTAAAAATAAAATAAAAAAAATCTTTTTCATTTTTCACCCCACTCAGTATATAATTTATTTTCTATTCCGGCAGAATACATTATTCTTCCGACAGTGTTATTAACTATATCTTCAACTGTCGAAGGTCTGCCGTAAAAAGACGGTACGGGAGGAATAATAACTGCTCCGGCCCTGCTCAGCCTAAGCATATTTTCTATATGTATTTCACTAAGAGGTGTTTCCCGCGGCACGATGATAAGTTTCCTTTTTTCTTTAAGCGTAACATCAGCAGCTCTGCATATTAGTGAATCAGATATTCCGTATGATATTTTTGCAAGAGTTCCCATACTGCACGGTACTATAATCATTGCTTCAAATTTATAAGAACCGCTGGCAATAGATGAAAAAAGATCATTGTTGCTGTTTATATTTATTTTTGCTCCGTTTTTACATAATTCATCAGTAAAATTTTCTATATCATATCCCGTTTCATAGAGGAAAACATCTTTACCGTTTTTTGTAAAAACAAGTTCAGTTTCATTACCTGTTTTTGAAATTTCTTCTATTATTCTTTTCCCGTAAATACTCCCGCTTGCCCCGGTTATTCCTATTACATATCTTTTCATATTATCCACCTTATTAATACATCAGCAAATGAAAAAATAAAAAATACAACACTGACTATTTGATTTATACTGTAAGAAGCTATTTTCATAGTTTTAAGATTTTTCGGAGAAACAATTATATGTTCCGAAAAAAGCAAAATAGAAATAACAACTATGCCGGCGGTATAAATTGCTGAAAGGTCGAGCTGAAATTTAATCCAAATCAATATCAGAACTGATAAAACATGAAAAAAAGCCGAAATAATAAGTGAGTTCTTTATTCCGAAAACCGCAGGTACGGAAAAAAGATTATTTTCTCTGTCAAAATCATAATCCTGAGTCGCATATATTATATCAAATCCGGCAATCCAGAATGTAACCGCTGCTCCCAAAGCAATCGGTAATATTTCAATTTTTCCTGTAACAGCTATCCAGGCTCCTACAGGAGCACCTCCGCATGCCACTCCGAGTACAAAATGACAAAGCCATGTAAATCTCTTTGTATAGGAATAAAAAATAAAAATAGCAAGAGCTGCCGGAGAAAGAATAAGACAGAGCGGATTAAGCATATATGCGGCAAAAACCATTACTGCAAAACAAACAATTACAACTAAAAGAGCTTCACTTTTTTTGACTTCTCCTTTAGGTATATGTCTTCCGGCGGTACGTGGGTTTTTTCTGTCTATATCAGCATCTATAACTCTGTTTAAAGCGTTAGCTCCGTTTCTTGCACCGAAAAGCGCAACTATTATCCAGAGAAAAGTAGTCCACGCAGGAAATCCTTTTGCAGCCCAGAACATTGATATTAAAGCAAAAGGCAGGGAAAAAAGAGTGTGTGAAAACATAACCATTTCCCCGTATTTCCTGATTTTATCAAAAACCATATTCACTCCACCTTTTTGAAACTTTTTCTTTTATTTCATCAGACATTTCTATATCATTAGGCCATTCTCTTGTATGGCCTTC
The DNA here is from genome assembly GCA_024233675.1 of Thermotogae bacterium. Classification (GTDB taxonomy): domain Bacteria; phylum Thermotogota; class Thermotogae; order Petrotogales; family Petrotogaceae; genus JACKPH01. The sequence continues at coordinate 21,911 of JACKPH010000009.1, read as the reverse complement.
CTGAGGCCATTTTTTTGTAGCATCTATTCCCATTTTGTTTCCGTAAAGCGGAGTATTAGAAGAATGATCGAGTGCGTCAAGAGGTCCGTCTGTTATTAAAATATCCCTCTTAGGATCTATATTATTAAAAACTTTCCAGGCTACCGTTGAAATATCCTGAGGACTTATATCCTTATCTACAATTATAATCATTTTTGTATACATCATCTGTCCCATTCCCCAAAGTGCATTCATAACTTTTTTGGCATGACCGGGAAATTTTTTGTCTATTGACACTATAACGCAGTTATGAAAAACTCCTTCAAGAGGAAAATTTATATCTATTATTTCAGGTACATAAAGCTTAAGAAGCGGAAGAAAAATTCTTTCCGTTGCCTTTCCGAGATAACAGTCTTCCATAGGAGGTTTCCCCACTATTGTTGCCGGATAAACCGGATTTTTCTTTCTTGTTATTTTCTCAACATGAAAAACAGGATACATATCCGATAAAGAATAATAACCTGTATGATCCCCGAAAGGACCTTCTTTTTTCATTTCATCTATATCAACATATCCTTCAAGAACAAATTCAGCATTTGCAGGAACATATAAATCACTTGTAACAGCTTTTACAATTTCCGGTGATTTTTTTCTCAGAAATCCTGCAAGAAGCATTTCGTCTATTTCTTTGGGAAGCGGGGCAGTAGCCGAATAAATCACGGCAGGATCACAACCGATTGCAACAGCAACAGGCATTTTCTTAATACCTGCTTTTCTGTATTTCTCATAAATTCTTCTTCCGTCTTTATGAAGATGCCAGTGCATTCCGGTTGTTTTCTTATCATATACCTGAAGTCTGTACATTCCCATGTTCTGCATTCCTGTTTCCGGATCTTTTGTTATTACAAGCGGAAGTGTTATAAATCTTCCTCCGTCTTCCGGCCAGCATTTAAGAATAGGCAGTGTATCAAGATCAGGTTCTTCAACAACTTCCTGACACGGTGCGTTTATAACTTTTTTCGGAAAAACTTTAAGAACTCTTGTAAGTTTAGGTATTGATTTTATTTTATCCATAAGTGATATATAACTTGAAACATCGAGTAAATCCATTATATCCTGTGCAACATCATCTATTTTTTCCACTTCAAATGCCATATTAAGTCTTTCATATGTACCGAAAGCATTAATAAGCAGAGGGTACGGGGAATCTTTTACATTTTCAAACAAAAGTGCCGGACCGTACTGTTTTGAAATTCTGTCCGTTATCTCTGTTATTTCAAGATCTCTGTCAACTTCAGCTTCTATTCTTTTGAGAAGTCCTTTCTCATCAAGTGCTTTAATAAAATCTTCCAAATCTTTATAAGCCATATTTCACCTCATAAAAAAGTATTTTTATAATTATAACATGATAAAATAAATATATCGGATATAATCAGTTAAGTTTAATAAAAACAGGAGGTAAAAATGCCGCAAATAGTTATTAAAGGAGTAAATAAAGAATCTGTAGAAAAATTCTGCAAAGAAATGATAAACGAATTAAAAACCGCAACAGATACACCTGAAAATTATTTTTCGGTTCAGTTAAGTACAAACACATTTGTTTTTAACGAATATCCTATAATAGAAATCTACTGGTTTGAAAGGCCGCAGGAAATAAAAGACAGGTTTGCTGAAATTGTTTATAAATATTTTTCTGAACTTTCCGATACTGTAGACATAATTTTTTATAAACTTTCCAAAGAAAGTTATTATGAAAATAATGTACATTTTTAAATTAAAACAGACCTCTGAAAATGAGGTCTGTTAATTTATACTTACTTTTTTTCTTTTACCGGTCTTGCTTCTATATATCCGCGGTATCCCATAGGTGCGAGCTGAAAAGACGGGTCTGATTCATAATTCCATTCATATCCGTATATTCCGGGATCAAATTTATCTATCTTTTTCATTACTTCAGATACAGCTTCACTGAAATTCTCATCTTCATAAGGTTCTCCCTGAAAAACCATCATTTTGCATGGCTTAAGTGTAATAAGTTCATATCCTTCTGGTATTTTATTGCTGTAATCCAAAGGTACTTCCACTCCCTGAATATACTTTGATGTTCCTTCTTTTATCATATTATCCGGAAGCCACATACCTATAGGTTCATACAAAGCTTCTTTAACACTTGAAAGAACACCCCATACATCACAGCCTACTTCCTCACAGTATCCGAAATATTCTTTTGCTTTTTTTCCTCTTAATATTAAAGCTTTTCTTTCCGGTCTTTCAATAACCTGTACAAAAATAGCCTTTACATCTTTTCCCATATAATCGTCTCCTTTACTTTCAGGTGTTCTGTCATAAGCCATATACGGAATAAAAAGTTTTATAGGTTCAGGGTTTTTACTGTATTTTTTAGGTGAAATCCCGAATTTTCTGGAAAATGCACGGGCAAATCCTTCCGGTGAATCAAAAACAAAATCAAAAGCAACATCTATAACTTTTATTTTGTTATCTCTCAGTGTAATAGCAGCTTTGGAAAGTCTGAGATCTCTTATATAAGAAAAAAGGTTTTTACCGGTAACTTCTTTAAATATCCTTTCCGTATGCCACGGAGAATATCCGGAATATTCGGAAATACTTTTTAATGTAATATTTAGATTTATATTTTCTCCTATATATTCCTGAATCTTTTTCACCGTATCTGTTTTTTCGCTCATTTCTCACCTCTGTAAAATAATAATATCATTTTCCTGATTTCAAATCCTGACCGTAATTGCTGTTTTATGATATAATACTTTATGTTACACTATTATTATACAGAAAAGGGGAATTGATTTGAAAACTTCTGATATATATTATTTTTCGGGAACAGGAAACACTAAGCTTATCTGCCTTCAGGTAAAAGAGATTCTCGAAAAGAATGATTTTACAGTAAATATTTATCCTATAGAAAAAAGCAATCCGAAAAATATTAAAAAATCCGATCTTACAATTTTTGCATTTCCCGTTGCTGTACATACAACATATCCTTTTGTACTTGATTTTATACGCAGTCTTCCCGAAATTCCCGATCTTAATACTGCTGTTTTTACAACTCTTGGAGGAAATTACAGCGGCGTTCCTCAATATGTTTCAAAAATTCTTAAAGATAAAAAGTTTAATATAAAAGCTATTGAAGAAATAACTATGCCTAATAATTTTTTTATATCGGATAAAGATAAACCGCTAACCGCTGAAATTATTGATTCGGCAAAGAAAAGTGCTGAAATTTTTTCTGAAAAAATTATAAGTACCGAAACAGAATATAAAAGAGTTAAGAAATTAATTAATACACTATTTCTTCCTGCTGCTAATGCCTCTTGGATGTGGAAAATTATGAGGAAATCAGTTAATCTGAATATAGATACAAATCTTTGTGTTAACTGCGGTTTATGTATAAAAATCTGTCCTGTGGAAAATATAAAAAGCGGAAGTTTTCCGGTTATAGGAAATAACTGTCAGAGCTGTTTAAGATGTTTTTCATATTGTCCGAAGAATGCTATAAAACGTGGTAAAAAAAATCATTTACAATATCATTCTATGAATATAAATGATCTCATTAAATGAACCCGAAACTTTATACAGTTTCGGGTTCATTTTTAAAATATTTATCTATTGCAAGTGCTGCCTTTTTACCTGCTTCCATTGCGGAAATAACAGTTGCTGCTCCCGTAACGGCATCTCCGCCGGCATATACTTTTTTTATACTTGTCTGATTAGTTTCGCTGTCTGCAAAAATTTTTCCGTTTCCGTAAATTTTCAGACCCGGTGTTACTGATGAAATAATAGGATTTGAAGTCTGACCGGCGGCAATTATTACAGTATCAGTTTCAAATAAATAATTACTTCCTTCTATTTCACAGAAATCTTTTTTTCCTGATTTTTCACTTTCAAGAAGTTTTGTTTTTACCATTTCTACTGCTTTAACAAATCCGTTTTCACCTATAAATTTTACGGGAGATGTTAAGAGTATAAATTCTATTCCTTCTTCACGTGCATGAATTATTTCTTCTTCCCTTGCGGGAATTTCTTCTCTTCTGTACACTATAAAAACTTTTTCCGCTCCGAGTCTTTTTGCAGTTCTTGCAGAATCAACAGCTACATTTCCTCCGCCTATTACAGTTACTGTTTTCCCTATTTTTATAGGTGTTTCGGAATCTTTTTTATATGCTTTCATTAGATTTACTCTTGTTAAAAATTCATTTGCATAATATATTTCTTTAAGGTTTTCTCCCGGTATTCCCATTATTCTCGGAAGTCCTGCTCCGCTTCCTATAAAAACAGAATCGTAACCGTCATATAAAAGATCATCTATTGTCATTGATTTGCCTATAATAACATTAGTAATTATTTTTACACCGAGATTTTTTATTTTGTCTATTTCATTTTCAACAATTTTTTTAGGAAGTCTGAATTCCGGAATACCGTAGCTCAGAACTCCTCCCGGAATATGAAGTGCTTCGAAAACGGTAACTTCATAGCCTTTTACCGCAAGCTCACCGGCACAGGTTATACCGGCAGGTCCGGAACCTATTACGGCAATTTTTTTATTATTTTTTTCAGCTGTATTTTCTTCATTTACTGAATAATAGTCTGAAACAAATCTTTCAAGTTTTCCTATTGAAACAGAATCACCTGTTTTATTTCTTATACAGTTTCCTTCACATTGTTTTTCCTGCGGACACACTCTTCCGCATACGGCAGGAAGAAAGTTTTCCGTTTTTATGATTTTATATGCTTCATTAAATTTTCTTTCTTTTATTTTTTCTATAAAATCAGGTATAGGTACATTTACAGGACATCCTTTTACACACATGGGATTTTTACAGTTCAGACATCTCTGAGATTCCGAAACAGCTTCTTCTTCTGAATATCCTATAACTACTTCTTCAAAATTTTTATTTCTTTCAGCGGAAATTAATTCTTTTATCTGGACTTTTTTTCTTAAATCATTCATTTTATTTAGCTCCCATAAAACATATATGTTTTTCATCGTATACTGTCTGTCTTTCCATACATTCTTTAAAGTCAACTTCAAAACCGTCAAAATCCGGTCCGTCTACACATGCAAATTTAGTTTTTCCGCCGACAGTAACTCTGCAGCCTCCGCACATTCCTGTTCCGTCTATCATTATGGGATTAAGCGATACATTTGTTTTAATATTGTATTTTTTTGTAATATCCGTAACTGATTTCATCATTATAAGCGGTCCTATTGCAATAACGAGGTCATAACTGAGTTCTGTTTTTTTCAGTATATCTGTGACAAAACCTTTTTCTCCGAGTGATCCGTCATCGGTTGCGAAATATATATTATCCGAAATTTCAGAAAAATTATTTTTGAGTATTATATGTTCTCCGGTTTTTCCGCCGAGAATAACATCTGTAATACATCCTGCTTCTTTAAGTTTTTTTATCTGCGGATAAAGAGGAGCAATTCCGACTCCGCCGCCTATTCCTAAAACTCTTTTATTTTTTATATTTATAGGTGCAGGATTACCGAGAGGTCCTGCAAAATCCTGAATATAATCATTTTCTGATTTCAGACCGAGTTTTTTTGTGGTAAGTCCTACTTTCTGAAATATAATAGTTACGGTTTCTTTTTCTCTGTTATAATCTGTTATTGTTAAAGGTATTCTTTCGCCGTTTTCATCTACTCTTAATATAATAAACTGTCCAGGTTCACATCTTCTTGATACAAAAGGTGCGTGTATTTCCATCATAGTCACATCATTATTCAATATTACTTTTTTTATTATTCTGTACACAAAAACACTCCTTATAATAATTTTGAATTTACAGAAGATATTTTACATTTATTAATTCAAAATTCTATTATTCAGGAGTAACAAAAAAAGGCATCAAATTCATGCTTTATGAAAAATTTTTCTTGTTTTCTGAACTATTTATTAAGGAGTTCTTTTGTAACATAAAATATTATTTTAATTTAACTTGACTTTTTTTCAAAAAAATATTATCATTTGTGAGTGTCGTGTTGCATTAGCGTAAGTCCAGACCGGACTTACGCTTTTTTTTTTAAAATCAGACGTATAGTTATACGCGTGTCTCGGAGGAATTTATGGCAGATAAAGGTTTTACAAATTTATACTTTGAAACTTTACCGGTGAAAAAATTACTTTTAAAATTTTCTGTGCCTACTATTATTTCAATGCTTGTAAGTGCTTTATATAATATCGTTGATCAGGTATTTATAGGGCAGGGTGTGGGATATATAGGAAATGCCGCAACAACTGTAGTTTATCCTTTTACGGTTATTGCACTTGCTATATCTCTTTTAATTTGTGACGGTAGTGCTTCTCTTTTTAGTATATCTTTAGGAAAAAAAGATTATGAAACGGCAAAAAAAAGCATTGCAAATAATTTATTATTATCTGTATTTTTTATTATTTTTATTACTTTTATCGGATTTCTTTTTAAAAATGATATTCTTAAACTTTTCGGAGTTACCGATTCATGTTTTAAATACGCAAGTGACTATATGGGAATAATTCTTATCGGAATACCTTTTTATATGTTCACATCTTCTTTCAACGGTATAATCCGTGCTGACGGATCACCTAAATATTCTATGATTGCAACAGTTACAGGTGCACTTATAAATCTGATTTTAGATCCGGTAGCAATTTTTGTTTTTGATTTAGGCGTTAAAGGGGCTGCTATCGCAACTGTTATAGGTCAGTTAGTAAGTTTTATAATTTCTTTTTATTATCTTAAAAAAATTAAATCAGTTAAATTTGAAATAAAAGATATTAAAAATAATTTTAAAGTTATTAAAAAAATTATGCTTCTCGGTATATCGAGTTTTATAATACAGATTGCAATAGTTATAGTAATAGCTGTATCAAATAATCTTATAGTAAAATACGGTCCGTATTCTGTTTACGGCCCTGATATACCTCTTTCGGCAATAGGAATAGTAATGAAAGTATTTGCTATAGTTATTTCTTTTTCTGTAGGTATAGCAGTAGGGGGACAGCCTATAGTTGGTTATAATTTTGGATTGGGAAATTACAAAAGAGTTTTTGAAACTTATAAGCTGATTATTATTTCAAATATAATAATAGGAATTATTTCAATGATTATATTTGAATTTTTCCCTCAGAGTATAATAAGTCTTTTCGGAAGCGAAAGTGATTTGTACAATAATTATGCAGTAAAGTGTTTTCGTATATTTTTATTAGGAATTGTATTATGCTGTATTCAAAAAGCAAGCAGTGTATTTTTACAGTCTATAGGTAAACCTTTATCTTCAACAATACTTTCTCTTGCCCGTGATGTTATATTTTTTGTTCCGGGACTTATAATTTTAGCTTCTTTTTCAGGCGTTGAAGGTCTTTTGTGGGCAGCACCGATAACTGATACTTTATCTTTTTTTCTTACAGTAATTCTTATTTCTTATGAATTTAAAAAATTAAGAAATAAAAAAGAAAATATAAGTATAACAAAAAAGCTCTCTTAAAAGAGAGCTTTTTGGAGCGGATGACGGGAGTCGGACCCGCGACACCCTGCTTGGGAAGCAGGTGCTCTACCACTGAGCTACATCCGCATACTTATATTATTTTACTACATATTTTCTGTTTTATCAAGATTGTTTTTCTGAATAAATTACAGCTGTTCCGGAAGCTGTTACCATTAGCATATTTCCCTGACCTAAAACTTCATAATCAACATCAACTCCGACAACAGCATTTGCACCGAGTCTTCTTGCCCTTTCCTCAAGTTCGGCAAAAGCATCTTCACGTGCATTTATCAGTTCACCTTCGTAAGAACCTGATCTTCCTCCGAAAAAATTAGTAAGTCCTGCGGCAAAATCTTTTATAAAATTAACTCCTGTTATTATTTCACCGAATACAATACCTTTGTATTCTATTATTTCTTTTCCTTCTATATTTGGTGTAGTAGTTATTATCATTTTACTTTCTCCTTTATAAAAATTCTTTACTTAATTATTTTATCACACATTTTCACACATTTAAAAGATTTTTTCCCGGTTTTTTTCTGATATAATAAATTCAATTTATCAGGGGGGAAATAATATGAAAAGAAAAAAAATTTCAAAATTCCGTTTTATTGTACAGATTTTTTTTGTAGTACTTATTCTTTATTTATCGGTAGGTCATTATCTTTCGGAAAAACAAATTGCTGAATTACCCGGAATTGCAAGTTTACATGCTGTATGTCCTTTTGGCGGTGTGGTTAATCTTTATACTTTTTTTACCACGGGGAATTATGTACAAAAATTACATCAATCAGATTTCATAATGCTTATAGCACTTCTTATTACATTAATAATAGGAGGAGCATTTTTTTGCGGATGGATATGCCCGCTCGGGTCAGTTCAGGAATGGTTTGGAAAAATCGGGAAGAAAATATTTAAACAAAAATACAATAGAGTACCTAAAAAGATAGACAGGCTATTAAGATATTTTAAGTATTTTGTACTTGCATGGGTTATATTTCAGACAGCACGATCCTCAACTCTTGTTTTTCAGAATATAGACCCTTATTACAATCTCTTTAATATATGGACTGACGAAATAGCATTAAGCGGCTATATTTCCGTGGCAATTACATTATTTCTTTCCCTTTTTATAGAAAGACCTTTTTGCAGATATGCATGTCCTTTGGGAGCAGTTAATGGATTATTTAATAAAATAAGTTTTTTCAATATAAAAAGAGATGAAAAATCATGTGTAAATTGTAATTTATGTAACAAATCATGTCCTTCGGGAATTCAGATTTCCGATAAAAATTATATTAAAGATACTTCATGCATAAGATGTATGGAATGTACAGAAAGCTGTCCTGTAAATGATAAAAAAGAAAATACATTAAAAATGACTTTTATAATAAATAACAAAAAGAAATTAAATTCTTTTATATTACCTGTAATATTACTTGTTATATTTATCGGAACTATAATTTTCACATATATAAACGGATCATTCATAACAGAACGGATAAGAGTTTTTAATACAACAGAAGATATAAGAGGTTCTGTAACTATACAGGAAATAATTGATAACTTTGATATAGAAAAAAATATACTCTATAAGGCTTTTGGAATTTCCGGAAATATAGAATCAGAAACAAAATTAAAAGATATACAATTAAAAATGGGAATGGATGAAGACTATGAGATTATATCAACAGAAAAAATAAGAGAATTTACAAAATTTTATAATATGCCTCTAAGTGAATATTTCAGCTATTACAATATTAATTCAGAAAATTTAAATATATCTGATTCTGATAATATTCTACTTAAAGATTTTGTTTTATCTTCTGAAAAAGGTATTATTCCTTTAATTCTTGATAATTATAAAGTTTCGGAATATTCAGAAGATATCCCGGAAGAAGAACATAAAGATCTTTCTTCCGTTAATATAAAAGGTAATTCTACTTTATACGATATAAAAGATCAGGTAAATAATTTTGAAGAATTTCTTAAAAATTTCGGAATAACTGAAAATATTTCTCTTTCCACAACTGTAAAGGAACTCAGAGATCTTTACGGAATAGAAATAACAGATATAAAAGAATATATTCTCAAATAAATATAAAATTTGACTTTTTATTTTTTTTTGATATAATTAACCTAATATAGTCAAAACGGAGGTGTAGTTTATGTTTATATTTATAATAAAAAAATTAAATACTACCACCACCACACAGCAGAGGCAACTATGCTGTAAGTTTTGACATACCAAAACTTATGATTAGGTGCCGATTAATTCGGCACCTTTTTGTTTATTAAGGAGATGATTTTATGCAGTATTTAAACTGCTTGGTAACCTACTTTTTATATTTTATGAAAAAATAAAAATATAAAAGGATGTGGTTTTATGGTAGATTTTGAAAATAAAAATATTTTTTGGCATACTTCGGCACATGTTCTCGCTTATGCGGTAAAGAATCTTTTTCCTGATGTAAAATTCGGAATAGGTCCTGCTATAGAGAATGGTTTTTATTATGATTTTGATAATATTCAGATTCAGGAAAGTGATATAGAAAGAATAGAAAAAGAAGCCAAAAGAATTATAAAAATGAAATTAATTCCGGAAAAATATGTTATATCCCGTGAATCAGCACTTAATATGTTTTCCGGACAGCCTTTTAAAAATGAATTAATAAAAGATTTAAACGGAGAAATCTCTTATTATAAAATAGGTGATTTTTGTGATTTATGCCGCGGACCTCATCTTGAAAATATTTCAGAAATAAAATCAATAAAAATTCTAAGTATAGCCGGCGCTTACTGGAAAGGTAACAGTAATAATAAAATGATGACAAGAATATATGCCGTTTCTTTTCCTGAAGAGAATATGATGAAAGATTATCTTGATTTTTTAGAAGAAGCAAAGAAAAGGGATCACAGATTAATAGGAAAACAGCTTGATTTGTTTTCTTTTCACCCGGAAGCTCCGGGAGCTGTTTTTTGGCATGAAAACGGATGGATACTTAGAAATGAAATAATTAATAAATGGAGAAAATTTCATTATGAAAATGATTATAAAGAAATAAACACACCTATTCTATTAGATTCTGAGTTGTGGAAAACATCAGGTCACTGGGATCTTTACAGAGAAAACATGTACATAACATCAGTTGAGAATAAAGAGTTTGCAGTAAAACCAATGAACTGTCCGGGGTCTATTCTTTATTACAAAGAAAAAGCACGTTCTTACAGGGATTTTCCTTTAAAATTTGCTGAACTCGGTCTTGTTCACAGATTTGAACTTTCCGGAACACTTCACGGTCTTATGAGAGTACGTCAGTTTACTCAGGATGATGCACATATTTTTATTAAGGAAGAAATGCTTTTATCCGAAATTAAAAAAATCATTATTATGTCTGTTGATCTTTTAAAGCAATTCGGATTTAAAGATTTTATATTCACTGTTTCAGTAAGAAATGAGGAAAAAAAGGAAAAATATCTCGGAAGCGAAGAGATTTGGTCTAAGGCAACATCAACACTTGAAAAAGCTCTTGGTGAACTTTCATATGATTACAGAGTTTCTCCGGGTGATGCAAAATTTTACGGTCCTTCTGTTGATATTATAATAAAGGATAATCTCGGCAGAGAATGGCAGTGCAGTACTCTGCAGCTTGATTTTAATCTTCCGGAAAGATTTTCTCTTGAATATACTGATTCTGACGGCACAAAAAAAGTTCCTATAATGCTACACAGAACTTTGCTCGGTTCTCTGGAAAGATTTATAGGTATTTTTATTGAAAACTGCAACGGAGTTTTCCCTTTTGACCTTTCTCCGGTTCAGGTAGTTATTCTACCTATATCAGAGAAACAAAAAGATTTTTCCGAAAAAATAAACAGTATTTTAAGGAATAAAAATATACGTTCAGAAATTTCAAAATCAGAAGAAACATTTTCCAAAAGACTTAGAAATACTATAATAAGAAAGATTCCATATATTGTAATTATCGGAGATAAGGAAGTAGCCGAAAATAAAATTTCAGTCAGAAAATACGGTGAAAATGAAAGTAAGAGCTATGAAACAGAAGATTTTATAAAAATTATTTTATAATTTTTATGCACAGTTTATACTGTGCATATTTTTATGTTATAATATATACATCTGTATAAAAAAGAGGTGTGATATGAGAGATTCAGTAAAAACAGTAGGAGGAATTATAGATAAATCTCCTGTTTCAATTATAAGTTCAGTTGACAGTGAAGGTTTTCCGAACACTAAAGCTATGTTAAAGCCACGAAAACGTGAAGGTATTAAAACTATTTTTTTTACGACAAATACCTCTTCTATGAGAGTAAAACAATTTACAGAAAATCCTAAAGCTTCTCTGTATTTTTATGATAAAAGATTTATACGCGGAGTTATGCTTAAAGGTACAGTTGAGATTCTTCAGGATGAAGAATCAAAAAAAATGATATGGCTTGAAGGTGACGAAAAATATTATCCTTTGGGTGTTTCCGACCCTGATTACTGTGTAATAAAATTTACGGCTTTTTCCGGAAGATATTACAGTAATTTTAAATCTGAAAATTTTGAAGTATTATAATAAAAACAACTCCGAAGATAATTTGCTTCGGAGTTGTTTTTATTTTTCTTTTATAACTTTTTCCTCACCGAAAGAAAGTACGAGATGACTGAATGTACCCCTGAAATATTTTATTTCCATACTGTATTTTCCCGATATAAAATATATTTCTTCTTCAGAAAAAATTCCGTTTCCGTATTTCTTTTCAAAAATTATGTTATTACTAATATCTTTTATATCAACAGTTGTTTTTCCTGTAAGATATCCTGTCGATATTTTCAGAGTCTGTGTTGAATCTCCGGTAACAGAAAAATTGATATTTTCATTTTTTTCTGACCATATTCCTGAATTTTTTGAAATATATACTACGCTGCTTTCCCTGTATAAATTTTTTGAATAGTAATTATATCTTAAATAGTTAAGCATGCCGAATATTACTATAAAAAAAGCAGCTGCAAATAAAATAACCCATAATAAAATTTTTTTCATATATCACCCGTTAAATACTTTTATATTGTTTTTACCGTTATGTTTAGCTATATAAAGTGCTCTGTCGGCTTTTTCTATATAATCCTCAGGCATAAATTCATTCGGAGGTACTGAAGAATATACTCCGAGACTTATAGTTACTTTTCCCGGATTTTTTGAAAATTCCTGTCTTATTCTTGTATGTTCAAGTGATTTTTTTATGTTCTCCGCAACAACAAGTGCTCCGGCAGGATTAGTATCAAAAAGGCTAACTATAAATTCATCGCCGCCGTATCTTGCCACAAAATCAGTTGTTCTCGGAAGAGCTCTTTTTATAGTTAATCCGAAATCTTTAAGAAGATAATCCCCCGCAAGATGGCCGTAACTGTCATTGATTTTTTTGAAATCATCAATATCTATCATTATAACTGATAAATATATTTTACTTCTTTTCGCAAGACTTATGTATTCTCTTATCATTGTATCAAAATATCTTCTGTTATATGTTTCTGTAAGAGGATCTTTTACGGAAAGATTTTCAAGAGTTCTGTTTGCTTCTTCAAGTTTTTCATTAATAACTGCAAGTTCGGAATTTTTTATATTTATTATACGTCCTTCCCATATTTTTATCATTCCGTAAACCAGCAGAATAACTGCCATTAGATAAAGTATATATGCATAGACTGTCTGAAACCATGGCTTACGTATTGTAAAATAAAAATGTACTATATCTGATTTTATTCCTCTCATTGTTTCAGCGTAAGCAAGGAGTTCATATTTTCCCGGCGGTAAATTTGAATAAGAAATATAATTTCCTGTACCGAGATAAATCCAGGATTTTTCAAATCCCTTGAGATAATAATAAAATTTTGTTTTTTCAGGTGTATCATAATCTATTGCGGTAAATCTGAAAGATATATAGTTTTCATTATATGAAAATTCTTTAATATCATTGTTATAAAAAGCTTCATCTTTATCTATTTCTTTCTGAAATAATTCCGCATCCGTTATATAAAGTTTTGGCTTATCTATATTTTTTTCCTTAAAAGAATCCGGAATAACTGTTATTCCGTTTGTACTTCCGAAATAAATATTTCCGTCTTTATCTTTAAATCCTCCGAAATTAAATTCCCAGCTTCCTATGCCGTCTCCCGGAGTAAGTATTGTAATTTCATTTTCTTTGTTTATGAGAGAAATTCCGTTATGTGTGCTTGCCCATATATCACCGTTTGTTCCTTCTGCAATTCCGTTAACATAATTACTCGAAAGACCTTCTTCTTCTGTGAAATTCGTGAAAGTTCCGTCTTCATTGTAATAAGCTATTCCGCCGCCAGTCATTCCTATCCATATTCTACCGAAAGAATCCTCAAAAATAGCATGTATTGTATTCCATGATATTTTTTCCCTGTCTCCGTGAACTCTTTTAAATATTTTAAAATTATCCCCGACCGAAGGCATCATGTTTAATCCGTTGTTTGTTCCTACCCACAGCCTTCCTTTTGAATCTTTTAAAACTGCATACACAAGATTATCCGAAATTGTATAATCATCGGAATTCTTAAAATAATATCTTTTTAAATCTTTTGTTACTGTATTATATCTGAAAAGTCCGTCCGAATAAGTACCTATCCACAGATAATTACCGTCTTTTTCAAATGAATAAACTATTGTACCGTCAGGTAATATATTCTGTAATTCAAAAGAATCATCTTCCCTGTTATAAAGAACTATTCCTCTTCCGGTTGCAATAATCATATTTCCGTTTTCTGTTTCTTCTATTTTTCTTATATTATCATCAGGAAGGGAATTTAAGTTTTCCGGATCATATCTGTATTTTTTTATTGTTCCGTCAGGAGAAAAAACATTTATTCCGGAGTTATAAACAGCAACCCATAAATTGTCATAAGAATCTTTTGTAATATAAGCTATTTTTCCTGCACTTAAACTGTTTTCATCATCAGAATTATGAGAGTATTTCATATAGTTTATTTTTCTCGGGTTTAATTTACTCATTCCACCGCCGTTAGTACCTATCCAAAAAATTCCGGAGCTGTCCTGCATTAAAGAATACACTATAGGATGAGGTAAATATTTGTCCGGACCTTCACCGGAAAAATTATATTCTTTATTATCAGGAGTTACGGCAAAAAGTCCTCCACCCCATGTTCCTACCCATTTTATTCCGTCTGTGGTTTGTGATATTACATAAATTCTGTTGTCTTTAAATGTTTTCAATGTATAATCTAATGTTTTTGTATTGTATTCATATAACCCGCCGTTCCATAAACCCAAAGATATAATTCCTTCCTGAAATTCTTTTACAGACATTACTAATTCTGAAGGAAGTTTTAATTCTATTTTTTCAACGTTATCATTTATTTTATTGTATCTGTAAAGTCCGGTATATGTACCTATAAGGATTTCTCCTTCTGATGTATACTTTACGGATCTTACTGTATTTCCGGGAATTTCATATTTTTTAATATTTCCTGTTTCTATATTAAGTACATTCAGTCCCTCTAAAGTTCCTATCCAGAGATTCCCCTCATTATCTTTTTCTATTGCGACAACAACAGGATTTGAAAGTCCGTTATTTTCAACAGTATAATTTTCAAAAATATTTCTGTCTATAATATATTTTGAAAGTCCCTGATAAGTGCCTATCCAGAGAAAATTATTTTCTTCGTCATAATACATAGTCTGAATAAGATTATGTAAAAGTCCGTTATCGGAAAAAGGATTATTTTTAATTACCTCTATTTTTCTTCCATCATACTTATTGAGTCCTCCCTGAGTTCCTATCCATATAAAACCGTATTTATCCTGAACAAGAGAAGAAACAGAAAGATTTGTAAGTCCCTCTTCTCTTCCGAGAGTATCAAAAACCGGGGCAACTCCTTCCTTAAGAAGTTCCTCCGCATAAAAAAGCATCTGAAACATTATAATAAAAAATAATATAAATAAAATTTTTTTCATATCCGCCTCCGGAACCCTCAAATTCATTTTATTAACCCAATATCAATCAAATAAACTTTTTATATATATATTATAGCACACAGGATTTTATTATAAATAATTTTTAAGCTTTCCGGAAATAAAAAAGTGCTATAATTTTAAAAATAAATTATTATACAGGAGAATTATCATGAAAAAAAATTATCAGGAAATATTTTCATCTGCTTTAATTCAGAACAGACAGATTTTATTTTTAACTGAGAATATAGAAAAACTCGGTCTGAAAAATTATTATATAGGCGGCGGAGCTGTTGCACAAACAGTCTGGAATTTTATTACCGGAAGGAAAGCTGATTACGGAATAGAAGATTACGATATAATATATTTTGATGATTCGGATTTGTCCTATGAAGCAGAAAATATTATTATAAAAAAGGCATCCGGTTTATTTAAAAATATTAAAACAGATATTAAAAATCAGGCAAGGGTTCATTTATGGTATAAAGAAAAATTCAGTAAAGAAATACGTCCTTACTCTTCTTCCGAAGAAGCTATAGATTCCTGGCCGTCAACAGCAACATCAATAGGTATAAAAAGTAATTTTTATTTGTATGCTCCTTTCGGAGTTGACGACATTTTTGAATTAAAAATAAGACCTAATAAAAAACTTATAACAGAAGATATATTTTATAAAAAAGCTTATAAATGGAAAGAAAAGTGGCCGGAACTTGAAATTATAAAATGGTAAAAAATAATTCACCTTAAGGTGAATTATTTTTCAAAAATTTTTTTATAAAAGCTGTATGTATACAGTGCTGTTCTGTGGTTTATTGTTTTTGTTATTTCATAAAGATTTTCATATTCCTGTGAATCCCTGAATTTTAAAATTGCTTCAAGATCTATATTCTGACTGTCATATATATTAACAAGATTATTGTATTTTTCTTTATCATATATGGCTTTATTAATTTTTTTATCCAGATCTTTTCCGAATTTTTTTGAATTATTCGAAAGTTCGCTTCTGATTTTATAATCATCAAATTCTTCTGTTTCATCATCTGTAAAAACTTTCAGATAAGATAAATCGGCACCTTTTTCATAATCCTCATAAAGTTTTTTCATCTGAAATCTCTCAAAAACTATATGTTTATTAGTAACTTCATCGAGAACATTATTATACGGACCTTTTATACCTACGGCATCGAGGGCTGCTACCCATAAAAGTTCAAAAGTACTTTTTCCCGGCATTATTGCGGAATGATAAGGCATTGTTATATCCTGAATATAATGAAGTGCCCATCCTGCGAATCTGTAAGCCCAATACATTTCGCCTTTGCTGTATGCAAACTGTGCAAGTTTTTCAAACTGCCTTATTCTCAGTTCAGGATATGTATTTTTCATAGAAGGACTGGCAAAATAAATAATACCGGATTCATTATAAAAACCCATATGAAAAGGTGCCTGAGATCCGAATATAACTTTAGGATTGCCGAAAGACTGATCTCCGAAACCGTAAATTTTTCCGTAATATGTATCGTTATCATCAAAAAGTCCTATATCAAATCCGTAATCCGGTTCATCGGAAGCAGTAGAAATAATCTCCAGAGAATTTATATCATTCCCCGTGCTTATTTCAGAATAAAGTGCATCAGGATAAAAATAATCCGCATACGCTATATCTTTAAAATTTATTTTTTTATAATTTTCATAATTATTTCCCGGTACTTCCTTGAGAAAATATTTAACTGAATACTCAGGATTAATTCTCAGGAGATAAAAAAATTTTTTTACTGTGTTTTTTTCATTATCTGCATATTTCTTAAGTTCTTCCGGTATTGGTTTATAATTTTTAATTTCCGAAGAAAATTCAGTATCAGCTTCATAAAGCATATCAAATATTTCTTTTTCATTATCATGTAAAAAATCTTCAATTGATTTTACAGTTACTTTTTCAGTTCCGAAATTTCCTGATAAAGTTATATACGTTATAAGTGTATGATTTTCCCATGAGAATCCTAAAATAAAAATACTTAAAATTAAAAAAACCGTAAATATTTTTTTATATCCCATATAATCCCCCTATATATTAAATTATTTCCACAAACCCTACTCCTATTGCACCAGGACCTGAATGAGCACCTATAACCGCTCCCAGCGTTCCTGAATAAATTTTTATATCCCCTATTTTATTTTTTATAAATTTTATCATATATTCTTCATCTTCTGTACAAAGTGCATTTCTTGTACACATAATTGTATTTTTTACGTTTTTTATTCTCGAAACAGCGATATCAGACATTTTTTCAATACTGCTTTTTCTTCCCCTTGCCATTTTGACAGCTTTTACCTCTCCGTCAGAAAATTCCGCTATAGGTTTTATATTCATAAAATTCCCCAAAAATGCTGTTGCTCCACCTATTCTGCCGCCTTCTTTCATATAAAGTAAAGTTTTTACGGAGAATAGTGTACTCATAGTTTTTAATGCATCATATGCTTTGTTTTTTATAACGGTAAAATCAAGATTTTTTTTAATCATCTGCGCTATACCTATTTCAAGCGCTGCCTGACCGCATGTACAGCTTTGTGTATTTATAATTTCTATCTGTGAATCTTTATGATTTTCTTCAAACTGATTTTTAGCAACTGATGCATTCTGAAAACTTCCGGAAAGCTTAGGCGATATTGTTGTTACTATCATATTTTTTTTACCGTTTTTATATGCTTCATCATACTTTTCATACCAGTCATTAATATTAGGTGCTGCCGTTTTAGGTATTTTTTTCGGATTATTCTCCATGAATTTGAGAAATTCGTTGTCAGATATATCAACATTGTGCCTGTAATACTTCTTTCCGTCAAATGTTATATAAAAAGGTATGTTCATTATACTAAATTCTTCAGTCAATTCTTTACCCAAATTTCCTGCAGAATCACAAATCTGAGCTATGTATTCCATAAATTTCCTCCCGCAATATAAATATTTTCATAATTAAATAATATCACAAATTTGACTTCATAATTTATTTTTTGCGGATAAAAATGGTAAAATTATATTAATAGAATAATAATGAAAGGGTGAATACCATGATTCTGAAAAATAAAATAATGGATAAAAAAGATATCAGAAGATCATTAATGAGACTTTCACACGAAATCACAGAAAAAAACAAGGGTACGGAAAATATTGCAATCATAGGAATTAAAAATAAAGGAATATCAGTTGCAAATATAATAAAAGAGAACCTTGAAAAAATAGAAGATAAAAAAGTTTTATACGGAGAAATAGATGTTTCCCCTTACAGGGATGATATAAAAAAATCAGATTATGATTCTTCTTCTATTGATTTTGATATTAACGGAAAAACAATAATACTTGTCGATGATGTGCTTTTTACCGGAAGAACAGTCAGAGCGGCAATGGAGGGCATAATAAAAAGAGGAAGGCCGCTGGCAATACAGCTTTTAGTCCTTATAGACAGAGGACACCGTGAATTTCCTATAAAAGCTGATTATATTGGTAAGAATATTCCCACATCCAAAAGTAAAGAAGAAATTTCTCTAAAAATAGTTAACAGCGGCAATGAGGAGGAAGAAGGAGTATATATTTACGAAAAATAACATTTTTTATTAAATTAACTTGATTTTCATCATTTTTTTGATATAATTAATCAGATAAGTAAGAAACTTTTTTCACAGATGTACGGAGGGAGGACAAAAAATGGAATTTTTAAGCAAAGTTACAGCTGTTCCTAAGTTACCTGAAGAAATTAACGAATTAACAAAAATTTCAAGAAATCTATGGTGGACTTGGAATTATGATGCTCAGGAGCTTTTTGAAAGAATTGATAAAACCTTATGGGTTAGTTCTTCAAGAAATCCTGTATATTTCCTGAAAAATGTCAGTCAGAAAAATCTGGAAAATATATTATCAGATAATGATTTTATGAAACTTTATGAAAAAGTTACCAAAAAATTTAATTCTTATATGGAAGAAAAAAACACCTGGTTTAAAACCACACACAGTGATGAACAGAATGGTACTATAGCATATTTTTGTGCTGAATACGGACTTCATGAATCACTTCCTATTTATTCCGGAGGTCTTGGCGTTTTAGCCGGAGATCATGTTAAAGAAGCTTCTGATCTTGGTTTGCCTTTTGTTGCCGTAGGCTTTCTTTACCGCCAGGGTTATTTCCAGCAAAAAATAAATTCTGAGGGATGGCAGGAAAACGTTTTCGAAAACTATGACTTTAATAATTTTCCTGTTGAATCAGCATTAAATAAAAACGGTGATGAAATTTTTATTCCTATAAATATTCTCGGGAAGACAGTTTATGTAAAGATATGGAAACTTTCTGTAGGAAGAATAAATCTTTATCTTCTTGATACAGATATTCCTCAGAACGATCCTGAAGAAAGACTTCTGACTTCAAGATTATATGGCGGGGATTCCGAAATGAGAATAAAGCAGGAAATTCTTCTCGGTATTGCCGGGGTAAAAGCCCTGAGAGAACTCGGTATTAATCCTTCTGTATGGCATATGAATGAAGGTCATGCTGCATTTCTTAATCTTGAAAGAATAAGAGAATATGTTAATGAAAAAGGTCTTGAATTTAAAGAAGCCGTTGAAGCTGTACGTTCCGGTTCTATTTTTACAACACATACTCCTGTACCTGCAGGTAATGATGCTTTCCCTATTTACATGGTAGAAAGATATTTCGGAGATTTCTGGCCTAAAATGAAAGCCTCAAGAAATGAATTTATAGAACTCGGTTATGAAAAAAGACCTGATAACTCAGAAATGTTTTCAATGACAATTCTTGCTTTAAGTCTTGCAGGAAGAGCCAACGGAGTTTCCGAACTTCACGGTAAAGTTTCAAGATCTCTGTGGAAACATGTATGGAAAGGTCTTGAAGATGTTGAGGTTCCTATAACCCATGTAACAAACGGAGTACATTCTCAGACATGGATTTCTTACGATTTACAGAAACTTTATGAAAAATATATGGGAGAATCATGGTATAAAAAACTTGATGATCCTGATTCATGGAGTAATATTGATAAAATACCTGATGAAGAACTCTGGGAAGTTCACAAACAGAGAAAAAGAATTCTTATTGATTACATTCATCAGAAAATCAAAAATCAGAGACTAAGACACGGTGAAACTGTTGAACAGCTTGAGGAAATAGGAAAAATACTTGATGAAGATACTCTTACAATAGGTTTTGCAAGAAGATTCGCAACTTATAAAAGAGCAACTCTTATTTTTAAAGATCTGCAGAGACTGGAAAAAATAATCAACAATCCTGAAAGACCTGTTCAGTTTGTATTTGCAGGTAAAGCTCATCCTGCTGATAAACCTGGTCAGGAATTTATTAAAAGAATATATGAAATTTCAAGAATGCCTCAGTTTAAAAACAGAATTATTATTCTTGAAAATTATGATATGAATATGGCAAGATATCTTGTTTCAGGCGTAGATATATGGCTTAATAATCCGAGAAGACCTCATGAAGCTTCAGGAACATCAGGAGAAAAAGCAGGTATGAACGGAGCATCAAATTTTTCAGTACTCGACGGTTGGTGGGTAGAAGGATTTAACGGTAAAAACGGTTGGGCAATAGGAGATAACAGGGATTATGAAAATCTTGAACTTCAGGATAAAATAGACAGTGTTTCTATGTATAATTCCCTTGAAAAAGTTATTGTTCCGCTTTATTATGACAAAGGTGATTCATCTGTTTCTTCAGAATGGATAAAGGTAATGAAAGAATCCATAAAAACAGTAGGTTCTTTCTTCAATATGACAAGAATGGTTAAAGAGTACACTCAGAAACTTTATATGCCTGCGCTTGATCAGAACAACAAATTTTCAGCAAATAACTTTACTGTTTCCAGAGATTTTGCCCATTGGAGAGAATTACTCGAAAGAAACTGGGAATACATAAAAATAAAGGTTCTTGCAAATACAGAAAACAAAGCGGTTCTTGAGGTTGGTAAAGAAATAGAAATAAATGCAGAAATCTATCTTCCTGGTATAGGTCCTGACTCAATACAGCCTGAAATTGTTCTTGCAAGACTTGAAAATGAGAAAGTTACCGGTCTTAAAACATTCGATCTTAAACTCGTTAAAGAAGTTCAGAAAGATACTTATATGTTTACAGGTTCTTTCGAAATAGAAGAAAGAGGCGATTACGGATATAATGTAAGAGTTTCAGCAAGTCACCCTTATATGCCTCATAAAAATTATATTTCAAAATTAATAAAATATCCGGGTTAATAAAACAGGCTTTATGCTGTGTACCCAAATAATAAAAAGGTAAATAAAAGATGACTTCTGTTTTGAACAGAAGTCATCTCTTTTCTTTTGAAATCCTATTTATTCTTGATTTACAGGAAAAATATTTTAAAAAAAATCTTTCGAATTATATTCGTCGACA
>JACKPH010000008.1 GCA_024233675.1 Thermotogae bacterium | reverse complement strand
TCACCAAGAAATATAATATATTTCTTGGCAGTCTTCTAAATATTAGAGATCCTGATTTTTGTGTATTTTACAAAAATGCACTTGTTTTATATGTTTTTGATTTTTAAAGCTAAAGGCAAAAGCAAAAGCATTTTTTACGTTGTAAAAAATCAAGATTTCTCCAGTTATAAAACAAACTGTTCGAAATACCAAGAAATATGTTATATTTCTTGGCAATCAATTTCAGTGAAATACTAATAAATATAACATATTTCCTGGTAATCCTTTTAAACAACAATAAAGACATTTTTTACATTTTAAAAATAATAATTTAAAAATTTACTTCTAAACAGCTGATTAATAAATGCTAAACTATTAAATTTCTTATGCTATAATATAAAAAAGAAGGCAGGTGAAAGATATGAAGAAATTACCCATAGGAATACAGGATTTTAAGGACATAATAGAAAATAATTATGTATATGTAGATAAAACAAAATATATAAAAAGACTGTCCGAAGGAAAATATTATTTCATATCGAGGCCGAGGAGATTCGGGAAAAGCCTGACAATATCTACATTATATTATCTGTTCAAAGGAGAAAAAGAATTATTTAAAGATTTATACATATACGATAAATGGGAATGGAAAGAATACCCTGTAATAAAACTGAGTATGTCACAATTAGACATAACAGATGAAGAAACAATGAGAGAAACATTAAATCATCAGCTTATAAACATATATAAAGAATACGGGATAAAACCCGAAAGTAAAAACACAAAAATGTTGTTTTCAGATTTAATACAAAAGTTATCGAAGAAAGAAAAGACAGTAGTATTAATAGACGAATACGACAGACCGATATTAAACCATATAACAGACGGTAAAGCAGAAACAATGAGAAACATATTAAGAGAATTTTATGTAGTAATAAAAGATGCAGATCCATATTTAAGGTTTGCTATAATAACAGGAATAACGAAACTGACAAAAACAGGAATATTTTCATCATTAAATAATTTAAGAGATATAACAACAAACACAGAATACTCAGAAATGATGGGAATAACTCAGGAAGAACTTGAAAATAATTTTGAAGAGAACATAAAAGATACAGAAAAAGAAACAGGAGAAAAAAGAGAAGAACTGTTAGAAAAAATAAAAGATCATTATGACGGATTCTCATTTGACGGTAGAAAATATGTATACAACCCATACTCAATATTAAACTATTTTCAGGATAAAGAATTCAGAAATTACTGGATAGAAAGCGGTACACCGAAATATCTTACAGAATATATAAAAAGTCATAATGTAGAACCTGAAACAATAAGAGGTAAATATATAACAGAAACTAACCTAACGACATATGAAATAGAAGATGCACCGCCTGTTATATATCTATTACAATCAGGATATCTTACTTTCAAAGGAAAACATGACTATCTCGGATATCTTGTAGATTACCCAAATCTTGAAGTAAAAGAAAGTATGTCAGAACTGATACTATCCGGAACATACAAAACAGAAACTAATGAATTAAGAACAAATATAATAATAGCACTTGAAAAAAAAGATATAAAAAAAGTAATAGAAGAAATACAGGGGATATTCAGTAAAATACCGTATAATTTATTTCAGGAAAAAGAAAGCTGGTATCATAGTATAATACTGACAATATTATGGTCATGCGGATTAAAAGTAAATGGAGAAGTAATAGGGAATCTGGGGAAAAGTGATATAGAATTACAATACAGGAAAGACATATATATAATAGAAATAAAGAAAGCGAGTCCGGATAAAAGTATAAAGCAGATAAAAGAAAGGATATGCCGGTACAAGAAACCTGTAACAGCTATAGGAATAGAGATAGATACAGAGAAAAGGAATATAACAAATTATAAAACAGAGATTATATGATTTAATCTCTGTTTTTTTGTATTTCTTTTTGATATTTTTTAAAAATAAATCCTGATTTTTGTGTATTTTACAAAAATGCATTTGTTTTATATGTTTTTGACCTTTAAAGCTAAAATCAACTGCACAAAGTTTTAAAAAACTTTGTCAAGATCTCTCTAGTTAGAGGACTACCAGAAAATATAACATATTTTCTGGTGAGATGACACCTATTTAGATTTCCAGAAAATATGTTATATTTCCTGGCAGTCAATTCCTGATAAAATTACAATATTTAAAACCAAAAGTATTTTTTACCCGGAATTTTATAAGGATTTTTTATGATGTGCATAGAACAATTTATTGTACTGAGAATAAAAAATTGTTTGTTTATATAAAATGAATTTACGGAGGGATACTAAATGAAAAAGAGATTTTACCTTATATTTGTTTCTGTTTTAATAATGATTTTGTTTACAGGATGTCTGAACAGTTTTAATTCTAATTCTGTCAAACTTACTCTATCCGTAACGGATGAAAGCTCAAAAAATTTTGAAACAAATAAGGCGATTGATTTTATATTATCTCTTAATCTGCCTCTGGCAAATAATTCGCTTAGTACTTTCAGACTTGAGGTAAGCGAATTAAACGGAATTGTTAATAAGGAAGTTTATGTTTCTGGAGGAGAAGGCGGAGGTTTTCAGGTTTTAGATAATAAATCAGTTAAGATTACATATACTCCGAGATATTCAGGAGAATATATTTTTACAGCATATTATCAGCTTGCTGATAATAAAGAGGTTTTTTCAAATTCAATAACAAAAACAATAATGGGTACTAATAATGTTATAAAGAATGTAGAAATCCTTTCTGGAAATATGAAAAGGAATATTGAGGGTACAGATGCCGATGTTTTTGTTGTGGGGGTTAATGAAGAGATAAAAATTTATTTTTATCTTGATACTCAAGATGTTAAAATTGTAAATCTTGATTTTAATTCTTCTGAAGAGTATTTTCAGAAAAAAATATCTAAAGTTTCCAATTTTCTATTTAATATAAGTGCATTTGATAAAACAGGTTATTATAAAGGAGTAGCGAATCTTTACAGTATAGATGCTATAAAACCTTATTCAACAAGAAATATTGATTTTATCGTTTCAAGCGATAATTTGGCTCCGGATATAAACTATATTCCTTCAGGAAGTAATACAGAAACGTATTCGGATAATAATATAAGTGTTGAAACAACATCTAAGGTTTACAGCGTTAATTTTGATATTTCTGATCTTAAAGATTACGGAAATGATGGTATTTATTCTCTTAAAGCCTATATATATAAAGATAATACAGGAGAAAAACTTATTTTTGATAAGAAGTATCCTTACAGATATGAAAAAGAGAAGCTTAATGTAATTCTTGATACAGCATATCCCGATCAGATTGTAAAAATAGTTGCTGAAGATTATGCCGGTTTTATATCAACAAAAAATTATAATATAAAAATAAATAAGAAAGATGCCGAGGTTTCTCTGAGACCTGAGTATGTTAACGGTGACAAACTTACGGAAGATACTAAAAATAAATATTATCTTTATGAGAGTACAACTGATAAGAAAGTTGTAAGGCTTGTTGCAGGTATGTCTCTTGATGCTTCATACACAGCAAATACGATTTATTCTTTTTCTATAAAACAGAACGGCACAGTTCTTACAAAAGACGGAGTTACTTACAGTGCTACAGGTCTTACACAGAGTTCTTATGATTTTCCGTATTATGAAATAGATGAGGGAGACAATTATCTTCAGCTTGAGGCCAAAGCTCTCCTTGAGGACGGAAGAACAATAGTCGATAATGATAGTATAAATGTTTATCTTGAGGATAAAACCCCTCCGACCATTTCTAATATTACTATAACCGTGGCAAAAACAGGGCAGAAATATTCTTTTAAACCTGATATAACTCAGCCTGGTTCTGTTACGTATCCCGGTGTAAGCAGTAATTATTATTTTGATATTACTTTTAACGATAAATCAGGTCTTTCTTTCATAACAAATAATGTTAAAGCTGATGTTACATCACCGGGAAATTCAGATATTGAAACTTATGATTTAACTATTAAACTTGATCAGGGAAACAGCAATACAGCAACGGTTTCTCTTCCGAAAGATAAAAATCTTGCACTTATTCAGGGTTCTTATACTATAACTATTCCGGGAGAATATATTGGCAATCCTCAGATTTCTGACGGTAAGGGAAATTATCTCAGTGACGGTAAGGATTATGTTATAGATTTTGAGGTGAGATAATGAGAAGGAAAATAGGTTTTTCTTTACTTATAATAATTTCAATGTTAATATTTAATGGTTGTGTATTGTTTAATGATACACAACCACCGGTTTTTATAGAGAAACCGTATATTGTTCTTTCTGGTACTCAGGGAGTTCCGAATAAACTCGGAGAGGTTGTAACTTTTAAACTTAATATTGAGGATAACAGAGGTATATCAAAAGTTGAACTTAGCACAAGTAATTCTGCAACGCCTTTTGAAACTCTTTATTCCGGTTCCGGAAGAACAAAGATAAATGATTATGTTTCGTTTAATCTCGTACCTTCTAATTCGATGTATAACGTTAATATTCAGGTTACCGATACAAACGGTAATACAAATATTCTCCCTGTTTCTTATGCAAATGACGGAGGTGTTGTTAATTTTATATCAAAAGACAACATTGCACCTGTTATATCAGGTTCGCCGGCGCTTATAAAGAATTTTAAATCAGCATCAAAAGATGTTCTTACATTTTCTCTTAAAGATATAGGGTTCGGATTTCAGAAAGTTACGGCAAAACTTTATTATAACGGAAGAGAAATGTATTCCAAAACTCTTAATATATCCGATTATCCTGATTTCGGAAATTTCTACGTACAGAATGATTCTTACTGGGAAGTTTCAGGTACAGCTTATATGGAGCTTGCAAGTGATATACCTCCGCTTAATTATGATCTGAGAATTTATGTTTCGGATAAAGAAGGGAATATGCCTGCCGGCGAGTATCTTCCAGGAAATATAAATCTTTCCGGTTATGCTTCACCTGAAGATAATCTTTTTGTCGAAATAGATACAGTTAAAAATGTTGTTATTAATTCTAATTACAATATAACAATTAAAGCATCTTCTGATAATTATATTACCAATATAATGGTTGACGGAAGAAGTGTTTATCCCGGAGATAACAGAATACTTAAAAATGTTATTCTTACTGTTCCTCAGAAAGCGCCTTCAGTTGTTTCTGATGTTCCGGTTAAACATAAAATTGTAATTTCAACAACTTCCGGACATGTTTATAATTATACGAGAGAAGTGACGGTAAAAAGAGATAATTCACCTGTTCTGGGATATTTCGGAGTTTATAAGAAAGACGGGGAAAATTATGTTTCCGCCGCGGCAACCGATGTTTATCTATACGATACTGTTTATGTACGTTTTAAGATAACTGATGATATAAAACTTAAATCGGTAAAAATGTTTTACGGAAGTGAAGGTAAGTATAATGAATATTCGGTATTTTCTGAGTCTCCCGACGGAACTGATTATAATGAATATCTGGAGATAAATGATTCTATTATTGTTGATTCCAATAATTTTAAAATAGGTCTTGTTGCCGAAGATTCAAACGGTAATGTTATTTCTTATAAGAATGACAGTTCACTTGTAAAGACTGTTACCATTAAGGATGAAACTATTCCTGCAATAAGCAGTATAAGAATATTAAATACTGATTCCGGAAGAAATATTTCTCCGGAAGGTAATGTGTTTAAAGTAGCAAAAAATAATGAAGTAAAGTTTAAGATAAGAGTGGAAAGAAAACCTTCGGAAATTTCTTCCGTTATAATAACATTAAAAGATGAAAATAATGTTTTTATGCAGAATCTTTCAACTGTTAAATCAGAAACCGGTTTTGACTTTCAGACTGATAATTCTTTTGTTGTACCTGATAAAACCAATATGTATTTTGATATTAAAGTTGTTGATGCCAATGGTAATATAAGAGAGGAAAAAGGCTATGAGATGAGAATTTTTGATGATGCCAGCCTTATTTATATTCCTAAAATAACAACTGATCAGTTTAATAAAATAATACTTCCGGGAGAGCCTATAGGTCCTTTTTCAGGGAGTTTTAGTGATGATGGTTTCCTGAAGAAAACATATATTAAGGTTCTTAAGAAAAATGATGACGGTTCGGTTTCCCCTGTTAAGAATGATTTGGGAATAGTTGATCCGACTACACTTATTTCGGAAGGCGGGGATGAAAATCCGCTTAATGTTTCTTACAGTCAGCTTTCTCTGAACACTTGGAGTCCTTATACCGACGGTGCTTATGTTATAAGATTTTTTGCACAGAATACTGAAAATTATATTGCAATAAAAGATGTTGAGGTTGATGTAAGAAATATTACTATACAGCTTGTTAATCCACCGGATAAGAATATTTACAATTACGGCGGAAGAATAGATCTTGAAGTAAAAACAATAGATAATTCACAGAATTTCCTTTATATATATTTCGATTCTGATAATGACGGATTTTTTGATGAAGATGAAAAAACATTTGAAAAAGAGCTTTCTACTGATGATATTTCACCTGAAGGTGTTATTTACGATTATGTTGATACAACTGATTATTCTGTATTTCCGAATATGGGTAATTATATGTTTAGGGTAAAAAGAGTTTATAAAGGTTTTGAAACCTATGATAATATAAATATTACTATTGATGATATAACAGAATTTGATTTTGCAGAAGACGGATTTGTTATAAGAAGTGATACTGATATAAATAACGAAGTTGACGGCGGTTATTATGACAGTACGGGAAGGATTTACTATATTCCCGTAAAATTTGACGGAACAGTAAATACAAGTCCGGTTTTTAATTTCAGTATAGAAGGATACAGTAAACTTACAGAAGTTATTTTTACCGTAAACGGTAAAAAATATACAATGAATTATTTAAGTCAGAGTGTAAATACGGATAACGGTAAACGTGTTTATAATTATAATGCAACTGTAAGCAATCAGGATATAAATCCCGAAAGTAATACAGTAATTATTCAGATGATAGCCAAAGCAGGGGATCCTGCAAATGACAACAGATATTTTTATAATGATACCAATTTTAGTTTTAATATGGTTGCTATAGGTACAAATAAACCACAGATAACAAATTTTGATCTGAGTGTTCAGAGAGACGGTAGAACTTTCAGATATGATGAAACAGATTATTCGGCACAGCTGAACGATTATATAAAAAATACGGTTTACAATATGAGTTTTAGTAATATTCTTTTTACAGATCTTTATAAACTTTCCGGTATAGAATTTTACTGGAATAATGTTGTAACTAAGGTTAAAACTATGATAGCAACAAAAAATATTAAAATTGAATCTCAGAGTTCGACAAATCCTTCTGATTTTAATATTAACAGTGTGGATTTTAAAACACCGTCAGAACAGGGAAGATTTGAGCTTGTTATTAATCTTAAAAACAGAAATTACAGAATAGTTGAGGAAAGCGGTCTTCCGGATTATATGAACATTCTTAAGGATTATACTTCGGCTAAGATTATTATTCCTGTAAATATTACAGAAGTTCTTGATATTATTACCAATATAGTTTTTGATTACGACAGTCTTAATAACCTTGGTAAAGGTGTTATACCTGCAAGAACTTTTTACCTTAATCTTATAGTACAGAATAAGGATTATCTTGACAGAAGTTCTATCGGAGCACAGATTGTTCAGAACGGTGTAACTTATGATCTGAGCATTATAGGAGAGCCTGCCGATCCTAATAAAAACGATCCTGATAAGAATCTTGTACTTGCCGTAAGTATGGGAGATTCTGTAAAAGACGGAGATGCAAAGATTATTGTAAATCTTTCAAATACAAACGGTAAGAGTTTTACTGTTTCCCGTGACACAGTTATAGATATTATTCAGAATTATCCTGTGCCTAAGCCTGTTTATGATTCATCACAAAACAGTATTTATGTTGAAATAAATGCTTCACAGGCCTATGATATAAAAGATGCTTATTTTGAATTCCGTGATAAAGGAATAGTTCAGAAAGCAAGTCTTAATACAGAAACACTTTTATCTAAGAATATGAAAATAAGTATGAATACAGTAGATTTTTATCCCGGAAGTTATGATGTAAGGGTTGTTCTTATAGATCAGAACGGTAATTACTTTATAAACAATGAATACGAAAATATTACCATTAAGTCTTCCGGAAGCAGTGTTTATAATTTAAATAATTTCGGTATATTCAGAGGAATTATAGCGCTTAATCCGGCCGACAGTATTTATTTCTACAATGATAACGGATTTAAGGATATAATGCTTGAAACTCCTTCCGGAATAAAGAAAGTATCAGGGTTTGAAGCTTCTGATGAGGAGGTTCCTTATGATATTTTAGCTGATTATCCTGCCGTAGCGGAAAATGTTTCCGGACATCTTGTTATAAATATGATGGATAATCTTTCCGAAACACCTGCTGTTAAGGATGTTTATCTGTACAAATATACTGCCGATATTTTAAGCATAGATACTAATACTGATATTTTTTCAAATAAAAATTCCGGACTGAAAACATTTAATGTAAATATTCCCGGTAATATAAAGGTAAGAGCTGTTTCAGTTAAGTCTACCGACATTTTTCAGAACGATTATATTTATTTTATGAGAAATAAAGGCACTGTCAATTCTTTTGAAATAGTTCTTCCGGAAATAAAAACAGGAATTGAGGAATCAAAAAATATTAATATAGATGTTTTTGATATTTCAGGAAGAAAATACAGTTTTGTTAAGCCTTTAAATATAGATACCAAAAAACCTGTTTACAATTCTTTTTCACTTTCAAACGCAACTGAAATAAGTCCGGGAGTTTATACGGTTAATTATGACCAGAGAAATAATGTTAATATTAACTGGAATATAACCGATTCCGATATAGATGATTCAAAAGGTGAAGTTTCCGTTATTATTAATAATCAGTATATAAATATAACAAGTTCTAAAAAATCGGGAACTTACAGTCTCGGAACATATAAACTTCTTAAGGACAATGAATATGAAATATACAGTGTGGCAAAAGACAGCACGGGAAATATTACAAGCAGCAGTAAATTGATTCTTAAAATAATAGACTGAGGGGGTGAAGAGAATGAAAAAAATATTTTATTTTGTCGTTATAGCTGTTATAGCATTTGTCTTCACCGGGTGTATGTTAAAGGATAATACCCCTCCTGTTTTTACTTCTGATCCTGTTATTGTAAATATAGATAAGGGCATTAATATTTTTCAGGCAGGAAAGGAAATACTTATAGATTTTTCTGTTTCTGATAACAATGCCGTTAAAAAAATAAGTTTTTTCAGAAGTACAGATCTTAAAACGCCTTTCTTTATAGCCGAAGATAATATTGATAAGGCTAAATACAGCGTTAAAGGGTATAAAATTAATTTACCTTATGACCCTAACAGAAGAACATATAAAATTTATGCTGAAGCCGAAGATTATTCCGGTAACACTGTAAGACGTGAAGTAGGTATAAATAACAGTTTTAATATATATGATTCTGTTCCTGTCAGAAGAGTTCTGGAAAAAGGTGTTGAAATTACAAAAGTTACCGAAGACGGTTTGTATAAAATAAAATTTTATTTTCTTGAAGAAGGAAGCGGAGTAAAGGTTTTTAAGATATCCGGTTCGGAAAAATCTTTTCTGATTTCAAAAAAATTAACTCAGGATTCCGAAAACTATGAAAATTATTATGTTGTAACTAATTCCAATACATGGCAGCAGGAAGGATATGTTGTTTTTTTCACTCAGCTCAGTCTCGGAGATAATAATTTTGCATTTACAGCTGAAGATATTGCAGAAAATCCGACACTTCAGGATAATTTTTCAGTAAGAATTGATTCGCCGGATAAAAATTCTGTTCCCGAAATAAATATCGATTACACACCTTATTATGTTATAGATGAGGTTACCGGACTTACAACAGATATTAAGTTTACAGTTACTGCATCAGATGCTGTTTCTAATATTTCAAAAATAGTTATAAGTCAGGAAGGCGGATCGCAGAAAACAGTTTCTGTAAATCCTTCAAAGCCTCAGTATAGTTTTGAATATAATGAATTAGGTAAAATTTCATCGGAAAAAACGTTTAATTTTACTGTAAGTGCTTACAATACAAATACAGGATCAGCACCTGTTCAGAAAAAATTCAGTATATCGGTTATAAAAAACAATGTACCTTCTGCCGGTATAGATATAGATAATATTACTAAATCTGACGGTAATGATTATCCGCTTAAAAATTATATAAAAGATAATAATGTTTTTATAGAAGATAATGATGTTATAAACACAGTTTTTAAAGCCGAAGATAAATTCGGTATAAAAAATATTGTACTTGAATCTGTGAAAGACGGAATATCAAAGGTTCTTTATGAACCGGCAGCTACAGAAACAAGCGGTATAAAACAGTTTTCAGGTAATTTTAGCTGGACTATACCGGATAAGGGTGTTTATAAGCTCAGATTAAGAGTTACAAATGTAAACGGCAGGGAAACAGTTTATTATTATCCCAAAGATTTTGTTTACAGTGATGAAAGTTACAGCTTTAATAATATGAAACTCGAAGTTTCTTTTTCCTATCAGAGTAACAGTATAGTTCAGAAAATAGGTTATAAAACAGTTAACGGCAATAAACAGTTTACTGCGGCAGACGGAACAAAAATAAAAATAGTTTCGGATATTTATTCAAAATACAACAATATAGCCGCTATATATTATATTCTTGATAACGGAACTGTTTCTGATGAACTCAATACTGAAAATTATAATAAGACAAGACCTCAGGAATGGCAGAGTATAAGATCTGATGTTATTCTTGACGATGCTTTTACTTACAGTATAAGAGTTAAAATAGTTGATACTTTCGGAAAAGAGTTTATTTTAAACGATGTTTATTATATAAATGTTTTGGCAAGTATAGAAGCAGCTTTCGGTTCAAAGTCAAAAATAGATTTTATTACGAATAATATTAATGTGACACCGGGAGATACGGTAAACATTGTTTATACTCTCGAAGATGATTTCGGCCTTAGTGATTATTATGTTAATATATACGAAGTTGCTTCCGACGGAAGCAGGGTTCTTATGGACGGTAATCCTATTATTTCCGAAAAAACAGATGAAAATGTAAAATCAGTTAATAAAAACAGGGAATGGACACCTTATAAATCTTCTCAGTATGTTCTGAGAATAACGGTAAAAAATATACTGGGAATAACTACTTATTCGGAATCGGCAATTCTTGATATTGATAATCTTTATATAAATATAGTAAGTCCTTATGAGGATACAGTAATAAAGACCATATCGGAAAAAGAGGTTAATTTTAAATTAGATGTTTCCGGAGGGGCTTCAGTAAGTATATTTGTTGGTGAAAATGCTGATAAAACAAGAATTTATTCGAATTATCTTGTGAATTCAGCAAACAGATTCAGCAGATATGATATTTATCTCAATCTCGGTATGCAGTATCCTGATGATGTTGCCAAAACCGGTTATGTTTTCAGTAAACCGGGAGATTATCTTCTTACTTTTGCTGTTTATTACCCGGGAAGAACATCGGTAGAAGTTACAAAACTTCTGAGAATAAGGGATAATACAGATCCTATAATAGAAAACATAAAAATTACCTCCGAAGATATAAAAACGAAATATCCTACAGTTGCCGATGATTTTGTTAACGGTGTTTATGAAAAACAGGATATAGGAAATGACAGATATTATCTGCCGGTTGCTTATGAAAACGGCATTAATGAAACAGGTCTTTATTTTGAATTTAAAATTATAGATTTTAGCCAGCCGAGTAAAATAACGGTTAATTTTAATAATAAACTTTATGAAATTTCTTCACCGGCAACTATAGATTCTCTTAATTATTCGCCGTATGAAGGTAAAAAAAGGTATTATTACACGGTTGAAATAGGAAATCAGGAAGTAAAAATAGGAGATAATTCCTTTGTGTTAAGTGTTTATAAGGACATATCAGAAGACACAAGGTTTATAAAGAATATGGATGTTATTACTCTTGACTGTGTTAAACCGGATATTAACGGGTATTCTTTTGATATATCTGATGTTGAAATAACAAAAGATCAGCCTTCAAGGAAATATTTTATAATAGGTAATCATAATCTTATTTTTAATAGTGTTTCCATTGATGATAATGATGCTGTAGGCGGTATTGATTTTAATCTTTACAGTGAAAATGCAGGTATTTATACTGATATAGATAAATCTCTTTACGGCGGTATAAGAAAAACAGTAAGTTATCTTAAAGAAATAAATATGAATAATATAAAAACCGCTTTCGGGCAGCTCGGACTTGATATATCAAACTTTGAATTTGACCTGGGAATAGGTTATTACAGAGTTAATTTCACACTTTATGATAAGTCTTATATTTTAGGACTTCAGTCATCAAGTCAGGTGGTAAAAGATCATATAAACAGTTTTAATAAAAATGAAGAATATATATACATATATCTTACGGAAAGCGTAAAGGCAAAGAGTATAAAACTTATGCCGCTTGATGATAATGTTATTAATTCAAAGTATTTTATTACCGAGCTTGAAATAAAGGTTCCGGATTCGGTAAATCTTAATGAACTTATAGATAAAGATTCCGTAAAAGCCGAACTTATAGGAAAAAGTACGGTGAATCTTACAAACAGCGTAACTTACAAAGGTTCTAACAAGTATTCAGTTGAGTCTGTGATTCAGAATAATGATATTACTGACGGTAATTATGAGTTAAAAATTTCTTTTAATACAAAATTAAACAGTAAAACAGAAGAAATTTCCAAAAATGTTATTCTTGATATTGATACGGAAAGATCTCTCGGGGTTATAGACAGAAGTTATGTCCAGGGAGTCGGAAATGCCGCTTTCAGTATAGATATAAATACAACAAATATAGGAAATCTTACTGAGGATGTTAAGGATTCTTATTTTGAGTATAATCTTAAAGGCAGTACAGTAAAAACAAGAGTTAACGGCAGTATAATGCCTCAGGATAAAAAGAGTTACGGTTATATAAGCGGACTTAAAACAGGTATTTATGAGCTGAAATATGTTCTTTCCGATCTTACGGGAAAGGAACTTTCAAAAACTTCTGAGTTTACGGTTGAAAGTAATAAACCGACAGTTGAAAATCTTACAACTGATACCGGTGACAGAAACAGAAATATTTTTGCTTTTAATTCCGATGAAAGATTCAGAAATGAAACAATGACTTTTGATGACGATACAGGTCTTTATAAGTTTATTTTTGAAAAATCCGGTAATATTTTTGCTGAAACACTTGGCGGATATGAAAAAAATAAAGTTTTTAACGTTCAGAATATACTCGGAAAACTTAATGACAGTACATCTTTTAATGACGGTGACAGTTTTACACTCAGAATTATGGGTATGGATATAAATTCAAATTATTTTGATAAAACTGTTAGGGTTTACAGGGATATAACAGCTCCTTCGTCAGTAAGTATTAATAATATACCGGCTATTCTTTCGAATAGTATACTTCCGATTAATATAGATTTAAATGTAAAAGATAATGTTGCAGCAGATAAGGTTGTTATTAAGAGCCTTTCAAATATAGAAAGAAATATTATAACCAATGCGGATATGAGTAAACTTACTAATGTTCCCGGAGCAGAGGACTGGAGATATGTTCTTTCTTCACTTCCGGATAATGTAGACGGTTATTATACACTTAAAGTTACTGCTGAGGATATTGCAGGAAATTCCGACGATCTTGAGCTTTATCAGAAAATAAAAATTGATACAAAAAAGCCTGTAATAAGTTTCGGAACTTTCGGTATAAACAATTTCGATGATATTTATTATGTAAATGATAATACAGTTCAGTGCCTTACATGGGAAGTTTCTGATTTCTCTGTTGACAGTGCTGATTCGGGAAGAGTTTATTTTAAGGCAGGCGGAAGCGAAACAAATGTAACGGGTGCCCAGAAACTTGCGGGGTCACGTTCGCTCGGCGATTTGGGGATTACTGCGGAAAAACAGTATGATATAAATTTTAATGCAGTAGATGCTGTAGGGCTTAATTCCAATAAAACTGTTTCTGTGGTTTATGATAAAACAAATCCTGATTTTGAGGCAAGAACTTCGGGAGGAACAGTTTTGAATTCAGGTGCTCTGAATACTCTCGGTACTGATACAGTTACTGTTATTATAGATTATACAGAAAATTATCTTGACGGTACAAATATAGCTGTTAACTTTAACGGCGGTAATATGGCTTATACTCATAATGTAAATGCAAAAGAGATAATAATAAATAATGTTTCGCTTAGTGACACAGTTACGAGATCGCTTACGGTAACATTAACGGATAAAGCAGGGAATTCAGCTTCAAAAAGTTATGATCTTATAAAATAAAACAGGCTTTAAGCCTGTTTTATTATTTTACAAGATACTGTGTATCTCTTGCTATCATTAATTCTTCATCTGTAGGAACAACTATAACTTTTACTTTTGAATCCGGAGTTGAAATTTCTCTTAATTTACCTTTGAAATCATTTTTTTCTTTATCTATTTTCACACCGAGAAAACCGAGATATTCTTCTGATATTTCTTCTCTCATTATAGGAGAATTTTCTCCTACACCTGCTGTAAATATTATAACATCTACTCCGTTCATTGCAGCTGCATAAGAACCTATGTATTTTGCAATTTTATATTCATAAATATCAAAAGCAAGTCTGCATACTTTATCGTTTGCAATTGCATTGTCCTCAACATCTCTCATATCGGAATAAATTTTTGTAACTCCGAGCATACCTGATTTTTTGTTTAATATATTAAGAACTTCCTTAACCGATATTTCTTCTTCTTTTGCAATAAATTCTATTATTGCAGGATCAAGATCCCCTGATCTTGTACCCATTGCAAGACCTTCAAGCGGAGTAAAGCCCATTGAAGTATCTATTGATTTTCCGTTTTTTACTGCGGCTACAGAAGCACCGTTTCCTATATGACATGAAATTATTTTTGTGTTTTCATAATCAAGTCCTAAAAATTCAGCTGCTTTTTTTGAAACATATCTGTGACTTGTACCGTGAAAACCGTATCTTCTTACTTTATATTTTTCATAATATTCATAAGGTATTGCATAAAGATAAGCTTTTTCAGGCATTGTCTGATGAAATGATGTATCAAAAACAGCTACCTGACTTGCATTAGGAAGTAATTCCATTGCTGCTTTTATACCTGTTATATTTGCAGGATTGTGAAGAGGTGCTAAGAAAGACATTAATTCTATATTTTCAAGAACATCTTTTGTTATTAAAACTGATTCTTTAAATTTTTCTCCGCCGTGAACAACTCTGTGTCCTACCGCATCTATTTCTTCAAGGCTTTTAAGAACTCCGTGTTCCTCTGAAGTTAAAAGTTCAAGAACTATTTTTAATCCTACTTCGTGGTTCGGTATATCTTTTTCTATAACTGATTTTTTATCTTCAACTTTGTGAACAACTCTTGAGCCTTCAATACCTATTCTTTCAACAAGACCTTTTGATAAAACAGATTCATCTTCCATATTGAGAAGCTGATATTTTATCGAAGAGCTTCCTGAGTTTATAACTAAAACTTTCATGCTTTATACCTCCTGTTTTGGTTTTAATGACAGATAAATTATACATTATTTTATTTAAAACTGTCAAAGATTTCTTGCTTTGTTTTCACAAAATTAAAGATATAAATTTTTAAAAATAAAAAAAGAACTGTTTCATAAACAGTTCTTCTGGCGGAAAGAGTGGGATTTGAACCCACGGACGGGGAACCCCGTCACACGCGCTCCAGGCGTGCGCCTTCGACCGCTCGACCATCTTTCCATCGGAATATATTATAACACATAAGTATATTTTAGTCAATAAAAAAATTTTTGTACAAACTGACTGTTTATATAAGACTTAAGACAATTAAATATTAAATTTTTATTAATTGCACATTTTTTGTATCATTTAAAAAAAATATGGTATAATATTCTGAATCTGTTTTATTGATTTTTACGGATTTTTTCACATTAATTTTAAAATATATTTTAAATATTTTATGTCGGAGGTAGAAAATGGACGAACAGAATCTTTCTGAAGAGATTACACTTGAGGAGATACTGCACATATTTAAAAAGAGATTCTGGTGGTTTTTTATCACTTTTGTAATAACAGTTGCAGTAACTATAGTATATGTTTTCCAGGTTACACCTATATATGAAGCAAGTACTTCTTTAAAAATAGAATCTTCAAAAACAAGTAATTTTGACATTTTCAGTGCACAGAGTTCACTCGGACGTTCTGATATTTCGACAGAAGTTGAACTTATAAAGAGCAGGACGAATCTTATAAAAGTAATAGATAATCTGAATCTTACAGAATATTTTCAGCAGAATTCAGAATCAGATGAACCTATTACAAGAGAAAGCATTATAAAAACCCTCAGTGAAATGATAAGTGTTTCTGCCGTTAAAGATACTAATATAGTAAAAATATCAGTTCAGAGTAAAGATTCACAGCTTGCCAAAAGAATAGCAAATGAACTTTCTAAAGTTTATAATGAACTTCTTAAAACACTTTCAAAAAATGAATATACAGTAAAAAGAGAGTTTATAGAGGATCAGATACCGGGACTGGAAAAAGATCTTAAGAATGCGGAAGAAGAATTAAGAACCTTTAAGGAAAAAAATAATATTTTTATTCTCGATACAGAAGCAAAAGTTTTACTTGATTATCTTGTTAAATACGATGAACAGATAAATACATATAATATACAGTTAGAAGAATCATCTTCAAAACTTAAGGCTTACAGGGATCTTCTCGACGGTCTTGACAAACAGATTATTTCTTCCGAAACTATATCAATAAATCCTGTTGTTTCAACACTAAGATCAAAAATAGTAGAACTTAAAATAAGTCTTGCGGGACTTAAAGAAGCTTATTCTTCTACAGATCCTAAAGTCATAGATGTTCAGGAACAACTTAAAGCAACAGAATCAGAACTTAAAAATCAGGTGGAAACACTTGTTACTTCTCAGATAAAAACAATAAATCCTGATTATCAGAACGTTGTATCAATGATTATAGAAGAAGAAACAAAATCACAGGTTCTTAAAGGCACTGTAGAGACGATAGAAAAACTAAAAAGTTCATATGATACCAGACTTAAGGAACTTCCGGCACTTGAACAGCTTCTTATGGAACTTCAGAGAAATCTGAGCGTTAAGGAAAATCTTTATACCATACTTCTTGAAAAGCTTGAAGAAACAAAAATTGCAGAAGCCGGCGTTGTCGGTACAGCTAATATAATTGATGAAGCTTATTCTACGGATATTCCTATTAAACCTAATAAAAAACGTACGGCTGCTATAGGCGGAGTTCTCGGGATATTTTTAGGAATACTTATAGTTTTTATTATTGAATATTCTGATAAATCAATAAAAGATGAAGAAGAAATAAAAAGAGTTACAAAAAATAATACTGTTTTGGGAAGAATACCGCATATTGATGTGGAAGAAGATAAAAAATATGAAAGACCGGAGCTTATAGTTTTTAACAAGCCGACGTCGCCTGTTTCCGAATCTTATAAACTTTTGTCTACAAATATCAATTTCACTTCCGCAAAAGCACCTAAGGTTATTACAGTAACAAGTTCGGGTCCTTCCGAAGGTAAATCAATACTTTCTTCAAATATAGCCGTTTCTTATGCACAGAACGGTTTAAAAACAGTACTTATAGATTGTGATATGAGAAAACCGAGAATAGAAAAGGTTTTTAAAATAGAAAAGAGCAAATTCGGTATAGTAAATTATATTTTAAGGGATGTCCCGATTGAAAGACTTATTGTAAGTCCGCTTGCTGAACTCGAAAATTTCGATGTTATTCCTGTAGGGCCTGTTCCGCCTAATCCTACGGCACTTCTTACATCACCTAAATTTGAGCAGCTTATTAATCAGCTTAAAGAAAAATACGATAAAATTGTTATAGATCTTCCGCCTATTCTTGCCGCCGCAGATGCTTTAATAGCTTCTAAACAGGCAGACGGACTTGTTCTTGTTGTAAGGGCAAATCAGACGAAGAAACCTTCGCTTAAAATTGCCGTTGATAACATTAATACTTCAGGTACAAAACTTATAGGTACTGTTGTTAATGATATTAACGAGAGAACATCGAATTACTATTATTACTATTATTACTATTATGATCAGCAGGGAAACAAAAAGAAAAGAAAAGGAAACAGAAAGAGCAGAAATAAAGATGTTTGATTAAACTGACGTTAAAATTAATTTTAACTTTTGCTTAGTATTATATTACTGATTACGATAATAGGGGGACTATTATGATAGATATGCACTGTCACATATTACCGGGTGTTGATGACGGGGTGAAAACTCCTGAAGAAGCAGAGCAGAGTCTTTTACTGTTTAAAAAGAACGGTATAGATAAAATTATTTTTACTCCGCATATGAATCATCCTTCGGTAAAAACTAAGTATGAAGAAATAATTAAAAGTTTTGAAAACATAAAACCTTTGGCAGAAAAAACCGGAATAGATGTTTTTCTGGGAAGTGAACTTTATCTCACTCCTGATTATTCAAAATATATACCTATTCTGGACAGATTTGTTATGATAGAACTTCCTACAGCTATTTATCCTATATATTTTCTCGATACTCTTTTTAATATAGAGCTCGACGGATATGAAATAATTCTTGCACATGCTGAGAGATATAAATGGCTTTATGAGAACAGAAGTCTTCAGAAAAAACTTAAGGATATGAATGTTTATTTTCAGATTAATACGGAAGGAACTGATACTGCCGAAGGAAAATATTATATTGAAAATGATTATGTTGAGTTTATTTCCAGTGATTTTCACGGATTTAACAAAAGAAAGGAAATAGATTTTTCTAAATACATAACATATGAGAATATACAGAAAAAAATGAGTAAAATATTAGGAATATAAAAAAACAGACGAAAGTCTGTTTTTTTGTTATAATAATTATGAACAGATTAATAATTTTATGATTTTGTATTTTTGAAAATATATTTCGGGGGTGCTTATGAAAGAAAAAATTATTATTGTTATTAGTTTATTTGTTATTATTATAGCTGTATTTTTAACAGTTTCCGGTATTTATAATTATCTGTATCTTAAATCAGGATATTCTTATGATTATATAGAGAAATATATAGAACAGAGTCCTGAACTTATATTTAAAAAAATAAATTTTAATAAGTATTTTGCTTTCGGTAAGCCTGAGGGCGTAAACAGTTTTTTTGAAAAACTTTATCTTTATTATGTAAGCGGAGATGCCGTTTTTAAAATACCGCTTAAAAATCTTTCCGTAGACAGGAAAAAAACTGATCTGGCATCCAAAATTGTTTATTTAAATGTCAGTGAAAAGGATTTTATAAGAATTGATGTAAATATTCCTGTTGAAGGTATAAAAATGGCATATGAAATAAAACCTAAAGAAATAACAGGAGATGAGGCAGAAAAGATTTCTTCCGTTGTTTCTCCTATAGGCGGAGTTTTGGGGGCATGGATAGGAGCAAAACTCGGCAGCAGTGTAGGAAGTGTTTTCGGAATTCCGGGAAAACTTATAGGCGGGATAGGCGGAGGTGCGGCAGCCGGTGCGGGAGCTTATATAGCAACAAATAATTTTGTTGTAAACGCACTTACTGATTTTTCTTTTGAAGGTAATAAATTCGGTGAACAGGAAGAACTTTTTTCACAGATAAAAAATGTAGTTTCTCTTGAGCTTATGGGCGAAAAGGAAATAATTTCTACTGATAACTGGGAAGAAAAAATAATTGATTATTATAAAGAAGAAGCCGGAAAATCTCTTTCTGAGTTTTTCAGATTACTTGGATTTGACAAAACAGTAATTACCTACAGGGAGTGATTTTATGAAAAAAATTTTACTTTGGATCAATTTTATTATGATACTTTTTATAGCTGTTTTCGTTATTTTTTATTTTGTGATTCTTACTCCGGGACAGAGAGACATTATTTTCAGAAATATTGCCTCACAAATACCGGTTATAAAAAATTTTGTTTTAAAACAGTATGATACCGGAATAATAATTAATTCAGTTGAAAATATGAATTTTATATCTTCGGCAAATTATAATGTGGATTATCTTATAACAGCAAAAAGAGGTAATGATGAATATATAGCTATTTATCCTTTTAATGTCGAAGCAGGAGTGGATGTTAAAAAGATAAATGTTGAGAATACTGCAACATCTATTAATATATTTCTTCCCGCACCTGAAATCTTTAATGTTGATATGGCTGATGTCAAAAATATTTCGGTTATAAGGGATGAAATAAAAAATTATGATTATGAAACCTATATAAAACCTCTTTTAGGTGCTTTTGAAATGAAAGCTCTTGATAATTCTCTGGAAAGCGGTATACTTGAGAATGCCGGTCAGAATACTGTTAATTATCTTAAGGGACTTTTTTCGGAAATATCTTCCGAAGTTAACATAAAGACTAAAGATAATACCGACTATGAATTTTATGATTATTTAAGTGATAAATATCCTTTTGGTATTAAAGTTCTTAATAAAAACATGGCAGATGAAGAAAAAATAAAAGCCGGTGAATTTCTTAATATAAGAAAAGACGGAGAAAATATAATTTTTAAACATTTAGATGAGGTAAATTATTCTTATTCCGAACTTTTAAATTATGCGGAAAAGAATCTTGAAGGAGAAATAACATATAAACTTTTTAACCCTAAAAATTATTCATTCGGTATTTCTTTTAAAATTAATCTTGAAAAAAGCAGTATGAACGGAGTTGCACTAAACGGTAAAAATCTTTTTTCGGTAAGTGAAACTATAAGCAATAAAGAACTTCTCAAAAACAGAGGTGCATATTATGTTTATGTTCTGCTGTCGCTTTCGGAAAATAAAAATTATGATAAAGAAAAATATAATTCTTATATAAGTTATATAAATACGGTAAAAGAAACAGAAGAAAAAATAAAATACGGTAATCTTGATTATGTTAATTATGCATATGAAAAACTTAAAAACATAAAGGGTGAAGAATATTCTGCATTTCTGAATATTCTTAAAATTGTTTACGAAACGGTTGTAAAAAATAATAATATTACACA
The DNA here is from genome assembly GCA_024233675.1 of Thermotogae bacterium. Lineage (GTDB taxonomy): Bacteria > Thermotogota > Thermotogae > Petrotogales > Petrotogaceae > JACKPH01. Next base: position 37,250 of record JACKPH010000008.1, on the reverse strand, counting down.
GGGCAGTATACCGGATAATCTTTATAAAATGCTTTCTTTTTATTATATGATTAATAATAACAGCGAAAATACAATAAATGAGTATGCGGCATTTCTCGAAAAGAACACCGAATTTACAGACGACGTAAAAGCATATATTGTTGCATATTTTTCAGGATTTCTGGAAAACGGTATAAGACAGTCTTATATTAAAGATACTGTGAAATCAGGAAAACTTTATCTTGATCTCTGGACGTCTTCCGGAATATCAGATTCCGACAGAAAAATAATATTAAAAAATATGTATCTCAATAATTTTTATAACAGTAATCTTTCCAATCTTTATCTTGAAGTGAACGGTAATTATTATTCACCGGAAAATGATTATGAAGACTATTATAATTATTTTATGGACTCTGATATAATTTTTGATTCCGTAAGTTATAATAAGTATACAAAAAAACAGGTTACCGACGGTATTATGTCTGACTGGAAAGATTATGCCGATGTTTATTTTCTTATGAAGCAGGTTGAAAGTATAAATTCTCTTGATTACAGAAAAATAGAGCTTGAAAACTATAATTCCGATAATTTTAAGGATATGTACGGAAGAATTTCCGGAGAAACAAAAAATCCTTTTACGGAAAAAGATACGGAAAAACTTATAAAAGAAAATCTCACAGTTGTTCTTTCGAGAAAATTTACCACAGATATTGTGATTTTTATGAAAAACGGTATTATTTCAGGAAACAAAGGTATTTTAAGTAATGAATTCTCTTATAAATACTGGGCAGGTTATTTGTATACAAACGATGATAAATATTTTTCACACGATAATACAGCTGTAAGATTTCTGCTTAACAATCTTAGAAATATTTTTGAAAACAGCCTTGACAGCAGAAAAATAATTCTTCAGAATTTAAAGAAAAAAATTATAGAATATGTTACTGATTATAATTTATAATAAAAACGCCGGAAATATTTTTATTTTCCGGCGTTTTTTTACTTCAGTATATATTAAAGTTTACCGTTAAGCCTGCTGTCAGCATTGGTTTAAAGTTCTGAGCACTTAATTTCAGCTGCGATGAGAATTCAAAATCAAAAAACTGCCATGTGTAAAGTCTGTAATTAAAAATAAAATTCATAAATATATATTTTATATCAGTAAATTCAAGTCCCAGACCTATACTGTAAATCGGTTGTTTTATAAGAATTCCGGAAGAAATAAAAAATGCTTTGCTACTAAGTGACATTGAGTTGTTTTCATTAAGTGTTCCTGTGTAAAATCCTGTGTCAATATATAAATCAGATGTTTCGTTTACAGAATAACCGAATTTTCCGTGAACTGCCGGATAAAATGAAATATCAGAAAAAGCAAAGGCCATATCACTTGCAAAAGCAACACGGTATTTATAATTTCCGTCGTAAAAAATAAGTGTTTTTGCAACATCTTCAGTCCATTCAATTGTGTTAAAAATAGTATAAAAATCATTTCCTGTTCTGAAAAGAGAATAATTAGGATTTTTATAAATATTTATTGTCACGAAAATTGTTTCTGCCTTTCCTGCCCGTATATAAGCGAGATAATCAGCTCCTTCTGAAAGTGCGGAAAAATATTTAAGCACTGTCTTTTCATCATAATCTGTCTGTTTTATTTTATTTATTTCATAATTAGGATTTTCTTTAAAACCTTTTTCAAAACCTGTTATAATATCATATCTGTACTCATCGATATTTGTCAGGTTATAGTAAAAATTTATTTTCTTTGAAGAAAATCCGTAAAAACTTATAAAAATTACAAAAGTAAGTATAACTAACCTTTTCAATTCGATCACCTCATTTATTATAATATAATTATATCGTAAAAATATATTTTAATAAAATAAAAATTTTAAGGTAATTTTTGTAAAAATATGTTAAAATAAAAATGTAGTTTATTATATTATTAAAACGGGGAGGGATTATATGGATATTAAAATTATTATTCTTGGTGTTGTTACAGTGATTGCGGCATTAACAGGTTTTTTATTTTTTAATTTAAATCAGAAGGAAAGCGTTGCGGCCGGAATGGAAGAAAAACAGATTGAATTAAGTTTAGCTGATAATGATTATAATTTTAAAAACTACCAGGTTGAAGATGCTGTTAAGCTTGATTTTGTAAAAATTGACGAAGCTTTTAAACAGGATGAGGCAGGTTTTAAAGTTCTTGAAAATGACGGATTTCCTTTAGTATATATTTCCGCCGGAGTTAAAAAAACAGGAGGATATTCTTTATCCGTAAGCAGTGTTGAACTTGTAGGAAATTTATTAAGAGTTTATGCCGTTCTTAAAGAACCGGGAGATGAAATGGTTACACAGGCCTTTACTTATCCTTCTGCTGTCATAAAAATTAATGAAAAATTATCAGTAGGAAAATATGATGTTGAAGTTTTAATTATAAGCGGTAATACCAAGTTTTTACTCGAGAAATATCCGGGAAATTTCATGGTTGACTGATAAAAAAAGAGAAAGATTTTTATCTTTCTCTTTTTTTATATATAAATCCGCCTATAATAGCTGTAAGCGGTGCGGTTAATATAAGTCCGAAACTTCCGACTATTGTTTTTAAAATTTCCGAAGATATATAACTTATATTTATCATAGCCGATGTATCTACTCCCTGTGCCATAAAAGACATTAAAAGTGTCAGATAGCTTCCTGAGTAAGCGAGAAGAAGTGTTGTGGTCATTGTTCCTATAACAGCTTTTCCTACGTTAAATCCTGATTTTATAAGTTCTTTTCTGCCTATATCAGGTTTTTTAATAAGTATTTCATTCATAGAAGCCGATATATCCATTGAAATATCCATTACCGCACCGGAACTTGCTATAAATATACTTGCAAGAAATAATTTGTTTAAATTAAGATTAGAAAATCCGGAATAAAGCAATGTCTCTGAAAAAGGCATAACTGAACCGTTTATTTTAAAAGGACCCTGAAATATTTCTGATATTATTATTGTTATTATAATTCCGGCAACAGATCCGAGAAATGAAACATTACCTTTTTTTGTAAATCCTGCAACAAGATAAACTATTATTGCTGTCAGAACGGTTATTATTATAAAAGATATAAACAACGGATTTATTCCTTCAAGAAAAAGAGGCAGAAGAATTTTCCATATTACAAGAAGAGTTGTGGAAAATGAAAGTAAAGATTTTAAACCCGTCCAGCCAGAATAAAAAATTAGTATAACCGCAAAAACTAAGAAAAGAATCATTATATAATTTGTTTTATAATGGTCAACCGCATGTGCAAATTCCTGTTTCCCGTTACTCATTATTTCTACATAAGCTATATCGCCTTTCTGAAAATATTTATCCAAATCCATTTTTCCTATCAGCTGATTATCTGATTCATAAACATTTCCTTTATATTTTCCGCTGAGTATCTTTATTTCTATTATCTGATCACCCTGTTTTATTATTCCGAACTGATAGAGGTGAGCGTTATCAACAGAAATGATTTCTCCTTTACAGTATGTATAATTTCCTTCTTTTATATAAGGATTTTTCAGAAATATAAGTACTGCATTCAGTATTATTAAAACAGTAACGAATATTATTTCTCTTTTTTTTATCATATAATCACCTGTAAAAAACAGGGCATAAAGCCCTGTAAGATTTTAATTTTTTAGTTATTATACAGATTTATAAGATTTTTACCTATATCAGTATTGTCATAATATCCGTTAAAAAGCGAAGAATAAACTCCCTGGGCAAATGTTGCAACAGGAACGCCTGTATGTGAGTATGTTGTCCATGATATACCTGATTTCTGATTAAGTATATGTGTTACCGTAACTGATACAGGATTATATCCTCCGTAAAGAAGATATGTGTATTCTGTGCTCGGTAATTTAGCTTTTTTACTGTCTGAAATTGCAGTTTCAAGTTTTTTGATATCCATATCGTTTAAATCTTTTTTTGATAATCCGAAGTATTTTTCTAAATCCGGTAAAAGATCATTTAAAGTTAAATTTGGGTTTGAAGCAAGTAAATGTGAATAAACAGCATCGAAGTTCTGAAATGAAAGTGTCTGTTTTTCAATTTTATCTACATAGGTTGAATACTGTGTACCGGCAAAGCCTATTGTAAGTCCTCCTGTTTCGTGGTCACCTGTAACTACTATAAGAGTGTCTTTCGGGTGGCTATTGTAAAATTCAACTGCTTTTGCTACTGCATCATCAAAAGCTAATGTATCGTGAATAACTGTTCCGGCATCGTTTGCATGAGCTGCCCAGTCTATCTTTCCGCCTTCGACCATCATAAAAAAACCATTTTCGTTATCTAAAAGATTTATTGCTTTTTCTGTTAAATCAGCAAGAGAAAATTCTGTCTGTCTGTCAATTTCGTACTGCATAGCCTGTGCACCGTCAAGAGCTTCATTGAATATAATTACTTTTTCGTTTTTACTGCTGAGTTTTTCAAAATCAACCTGATTATCTATAACTTTATATCCGGCTTTAATTGCTTCGTCAACTATATCCGGCTGATCACCTTTCTTTCCTTTGGGTGATAATAATGCTCCTCCGCCGTAAAGGTCAAAACCTGTACTAATCATTTCCATACCTATTTCATAGTAATTTTTTCTTGAAGGCTGATGTGCATAAAATGCAGCCGGTGTAGCGTGATCTATAGAAACACTTGAAATTATTCCTACTTTTTTACCGTTTTCTTTTGCAATTTCGGCAACTGTTTTATATGTTTCGGTAAGTGTTGTATTCATACATATAACACCTGAATTTGTTTTATGTCCTGTTGCAAGAGCTGTTCCCGCTGCAGCTGAATCTGTTATGAAAGAATCTGCTGATTGTGTTGTTGTCATACCCTGAGCTTCGAGTGAAGTCATGATAAGTCTTTTGTCTGAACCTACCGATTCAAGATAAAGTTCCGCAGCTTTAATCTGAGGTAAAGCCATACCGTCACCTATAAATAAAAAAACATACTTCGGAGCGGAAAATGCTGAAGTAAGAATAAAAGTTACAAGTAAAAGAGATAATAATATTTTTTTCACCAAAAACACCTCCTATAAGTTTTCAGTGATATAGTATTATTTTATTTTTATATTTTTTATAACTATAATAAAGAATAATTAATTATAAAAAATAATTTTAGTTCTTTCATAATTCTTAAAAAAAGAAGAGACTTTTTAAGTCTCTTCTTTTTTATTTTAAGTATTGACAAAAAAGAAATCTGTCAGAGTCATCAAAGCACCAGAAAGAAGTATAACAAAGATAATTATCAAGACCGGTAAATTCTGCGAAATTATCCATACATTCTCTCCATGATTCATTTATTTCATAAGAATCAAATAATTCTTTTATACTGAATCTGAAGTTTACTTCTCTGTATCTTGAGTAATTTCTAAGGAATTTATCGGTGAGAAGTCTTTCCTGATTATTCTGATTCATATAAAAAGATATAAACTCATCATATCTTCCTTTATTCTTTATTTCAGAAAGAGATTTTTTAATAAGTTCTTTTCTTGCACTGAAAAAAGGAATAGGTTCGTACACGGAAATAAGGAAATCCATAGAATCATAGTTCTTACCTAATAAATCAGTAATTTTATTAATATCATCTTTAACAGAGAAAAGATAATCGAAATTAATAGTTTTGGAATCAAGAGACATATAAGTAATAAGAATATCATCCCATATAAGTTTATTATGAGAAGAATAAAAAGAGAATTTATCTTCGGTAAACATTTTAATGATTTCACAGTTAATACAGTGAGGATTAGATGCTTTAAAGTCTATATTATATGACTTAATAAATTTTCTCAGAGTTGAAGATTTTACTGAAGATACTTTTTTATTAATAACAGAAATCATAGTCATATCAGAAAGTAAAAGAGAATCTTTTGATTTATTTTTATAGAATTTAGCAAAAAATACAGATAATTCATTTGTGAGGGATATGAGTTTTTATCTGTTTTGAATAAAAGTCTTTCAACTGTGTTTATTCTTTTCTTAAAATAATCAGTTTTAGGAATATCTTTTTTGTTTCTCAGCATAAGAGATGATATTTGATATATTTTAATATTATTGAGTTTTTGTAGGCTTTTAAAACTGTATAAATACGATCACAAATTATAATAAAATTTTCATAATAATACCTGAATAAAATTCAAGATCAGCATAAAAATCAGAAAAACCGGAAGATTATTTTCAATAGAATACCAGCATGAATAATCAATCCTGTTAATACCGCAGTCGGATGAGGAATCTTTTGCCTTCTAAAAACAGAATATAAAATTATGCTTTTTAAAATCTTTTTTATTAATATATTTTCTGGCATCATAAAAATAAGTTAGAATTGACATTTTTTTATAAATACCCATGTTCGTAATTTTCATTCTTCTGAATCAATTCATATGATAAAACTTTTCAGAATATTGCAATGAGAGGTCTTACATAAACAGGTATTTTTTCAAAATTATTTTTTAAATTTTATATAATTTTAAAGCTTCATCTTTTTTTATCTATGATTAAATTATTGATTTTTTTGCAATTATAAATATTTTTTATTATTTGATTTATAAATTCATCGTATAATAAAGACTTTTTTATTTCGTAATACCATAAAAATTTTATACTCATAAGATAAAACACTATTGGTTTATTTTTTTCGTGATTTATTATGAAATTTGTAAAAGGAAGTGAAAAAGAACCGTAACTATTATTTTGAGCAGTTTTTTAAGATACATAAATAACCTCCGGAAAGTTTAATTATACAAATTATATCAGAAAAAATTTTTTACGTAAAAAAACCCGGATAACCGGGCTTTTAATGTATTGTTATTTCGTCAAGTATTATATCTGTATTTCTGAAATCGTACTGATTTTTAGGATCAATTCTTTCCATTATTCCGTGAACAGTTATTTTTGCTTCGTTTTCTTCTATATTTACCTCAACATATGAAAGTATTCCGAGAAAATCTTTTACTCTCCAGGGGAGCGCCTGAGCACCGTGATTAACATTGAGCATAGCACCGCCACCGCCTGATGTTATAAAGTTTATTCCGTCTTTTGTATATCTTTCGTATGCATGTATGTGACCGTTAAAAACTACATCAACATTATATTTTATAAAAAGCGGAAGCCAGTTTTTTGTGTTGAAATGACCTGCCGGAAGATTTTCTTCCATTGCACCGTATTCCTGTGAAGATGTCCAGAAAGGATGGTGAAAAGCTACAAATATATATTTTTTGTCCTGATTGTTTTTTAAATCGTTTTCAAGCCACTGAAGCTGCTGATTGTAAAGAGTATTTGTTTCGGTTACGTTTGAATCAAGCATTACAAAGTGTGCATTTCCGTAGCTGAAAGAGTACCATCTTTTATTATAGTCACCGCCGCCCTGTGGCAGGTCAAAAGCTTTATAATAATTTATATTGTTGTGTTCATGATTTCCGAGTACTGTATAATAAGGTATTTCTGTTGCAAGAGGTTTTGTGGATATAAAAGCTTCTGTATAGGTTTCTTCTTCCTCTCCTTTTTCAGTAAAATCACCTGTTCTCAGTATAAAACTTATATCTTCATTTTTCTTTTCTATATCTGATTTAATTCTTTTAACAACTGCAGTGTGTACGCTGTTATATATCTGTGTATCTCCGTAAACAAGAAAATTAAATTTTTCTGTTGTAATGGGTTTTGTTTTGAAACTGTATATTTCGGAACTGAAAGTTTTATCATCATAATCAGAATATATTGTAAATTTGTAAGTATATTTTGTATCCTGCTGAAGCCCGTTAAGTTTTATTTCATGAAAATCGCGGTTTTCTGATTTGTATATTTTTATTTTTCCTGTGTTTTCTATAAGATAAACTTTTACAGTTGATGTGACAGCTGTTCTTATATTCAGTGTTATTGATGATTCTGTTACATTTGTAAGAAAAGGTTCGTATACTATGTAGTTTTCCGGAAGATCTATCTCATTTTCCGAAACGAAATTAAAATTTTCATAATGCTGATATCCAGTATAAGGTATAAAGTAATACTGACCGTCCGGATAATAAAAATTAAATTCTCCGTCATTTTCGGTTATTTTAAGGTAATTGTATACATTACCGTTAAAGTCAGTGAGATATACTTTTGTATTTTTTGTTGATCTTCCGTTTCTGAAAGTCAGAGTAGAAGAATATGTTTTATATTCTACAGAATTTTCATCCATGTATTTCTTTAAAACCGAATTAAGAATTTTTCCGGCATATATGGTTCTTTTGTAGTCAAAAGAAGACTGAGAGTCAAGATTTGTATATTTTGCCATAAGTACCGCTTTGTTCATTGCATTAAAAGTTCTGAATATTTCGTCAGAGTAATATATTAATGCACCGTCTTCTGTCTGATGTACAAGACCGGGTTTATCTATAAGTTTTGATGTGGAAATTAGCGGGAAAAAACTGTTATAGTCAAACACATCAGAAAGTTTTACTAATTTTTTTGAATCTGATGTATTTTTTACGGAAGAATCAATTAATATTTTATCATCGGATAAAGTGTATTTTGTAAGCATTTCAAAATTATCAGATACCATTTTTACGTAAACAGTGTTTTCTGATTTTTCAGTTTCTGATAATTTAAGTGTTTCGCCGGCTATAACAATTGAATGTGAATCAAACAAAGCAGCTTCTGTACCTTCAATATAAATTTTGTCAATAAAACCTGTTTCAGGTGAAACAGTAAAGTTTATTTCTGCCAGTACTGATATATAAAGACTAAAAATAATAAATATTATAACAGTAGCCTTTTTCAAGTTTATCACCCCTTTTTTCCTTAGTATGAAATTATATCAGGTTTGAAGATTAAAAGTCAATTTACCGCTAAAATGTATGAAAATAATTTCAGATAATAATAATCTTAGATTTTAAAGGCTTAATGTTTATTAACGGTTGTAAACGGTAATGAAAATGAATATATATGTTTCAAAGATTTTCACAAACTGTTATAATTGTTATATCTTAATTTATAAACTTTTGTTCAGTGTTTATTAATAATTTTTACAAGATATTTTCTGTAAATAAGCGGAATATTTCGTTTATATCCGAAAATAAACAAAATAAGACGTTTATAATCATTTTTTTAAATATAATATTAAAATGAGAGATGATTCATTATTCATAAAATGTGATATGATATTTTTATATATATTTGAAATAGACGGATTTTGTGGTAAAATAAAAAAGCCTGAAAACAAAAGATTTTTTTGTTTAATCAGAAATAATTATATATAATCATAATAAATTGCTTAGGGAGGTATTTAAATGAGTTTCATAACTAACATGTCAGGTGTTATAGCCGGCGCGATAGGAATGATTTTCACTGTTTTTTTGACGTTTAAGGTTTTGGAAAAAGATCCCGGAAATGAAAAAATGGTAAAAATTTCCAATGCTGTTCAGGTTGGAGCCAAGGCTTTTTTGATTTCCGAATATAAAATACTTTATATTATAGTCGTTTTATTTGCTCTTTTTCTCGGTATTGTAAATTCCTGGGCAATGGCCTTTGCTTTTGTTTTTGGTGCAACACTTTCCGTACTTGCCGGTTATTTCGGAATGACTATAGCAACAAGAGCAAACACAAGAACAGCTCAGGCAGCAACAAAATCTTTGGGTAGTGCACTCAAAGTAGCTTTTAACGGTGGAGCTGTAATGGGAATGACAGTTTCTTCTTTGGGACTTCTCGGTCTCGGAACTATTTTTTATTTTACAAAAGCTGATGCTGTAATAATGAGTGGTTATTCTATGGGAGCTTCTTTTGTGGCACTTTTTGCAAGAGTCGGCGGTGGTATTTTTACAAAAGCTGCAGATGTCGGTGCCGATCTTGTAGGTAAAACAGAAGCAAATATTCCTGAGGATGATCCGAGAAATCCTGCTACAATTGCAGATAATGTAGGGGATAATGTAGGAGACGTTGCCGGAATGGGTGCTGATCTTTATGAATCTTATGTAGGTTCTATTTTTTCCGCATCTGTACTTGGTTCTGTTTTTGCTATGAATAATAATATAGATCATTTTTCAGGAGCCGTATTCCCTTTTGTGGTTACTGCGTTTGGTCTTTTAACAGCAATTTTCGGAATAATATTTGTTAACCTTACAGTTAAGGATAAAGAAAATATTGATCCGTCAAAAATGCTTCATATGGGTACTTATCTTGCAAATATAATAGAAGTTATAATAGTATTTATTATTTCAAAAATTTTCTTCGGCGGGTACAGGGCAGCTGTTGTAATTACTCTCGGTATGCTTATAGGAATTATTATAGGATCAGTTACCGAATATTATACAGCTAAAAAACCTGTTGAGAAACTTGCCAAAAGTGCAAATTCAGGTGCCGCACCGGTTATTATAAGCGGTATTGCAATAGGTATGGAATCAACAGCTATTCCTGTTATTCTTATTGCGGTGGGTACTATTCTTTCTTATACAATTATGGGAGACCTTTTCGGTATAGCTCTTGCCGGAGTAGGTATGCTTGCAACTCTCGGGGTAACACTTGCTATAGATGCTTACGGTCCTATAGCTGATAATGCCGGGGGTATAGCTGAAATGGCACATCTTGATCCCGAGGTAAGAAAAAAGACAGATCTTCTTGATGCGGTAGGTAACACCACAGCTGCTATAGGTAAAGGTTTTGCAATTGGTTCTGCCGCTCTTACGGCACTTGCTTTGTTTGCATCTTTTACTCAGGTAACAGGTATTTCTGCTGTTGACCTTACCCAGACAACTGTTTTTATAGGTACTCTTATAGGTGCGATGCTTCCTTTCCTTTTCTCGTCAATGGCTATGAATGCTGTGGGAGATTCTGCTAATGTCATGGTTCAGGAAGTAAGAAGACAGTTTAAAGAAATTCCGGGGCTTATGGAAGGAAAAGCTGAACCTGATTATGCAAAATGTGTTTCAATAGCAACTAACGGTGCACTCAGAAAAATGATTATGCCGTCTGTTCTTGCAGTTCTTTCTCCTATAATAGGATATTATCTTATAGGCATTACTGGTGTTGCCGGTATGCTTGTCGGAACTACTGTTTCCGGTGTTATGCTTGCTATTTTTATGTCAAATTCAGGCGGTGCATGGGATAATGCAAAGAAATATATTGAATCAGGTAAAGAAGGCGGAAAAGGTTCTATGGCTCATAAAGCATCTGTTATAGGTGATACTGTCGGTGATCCTTTTAAAGATACTGCGGGACCGGCTATAAATATTCTTATAAAACTTATGTCTATAGTGTCTATAGTTATTATTCCTATACTTATGAGACTGGGTAAATAAATTTTGATATATTTTTTCAGACATGAAAAATCTATATATAAGTATAATTGAATTAAACAGATATATTTGACTCTATTAGTGAAAATTAATAATATTTGATTATTCATAACTCTTTGTTTTTTTTTACATTAATGATACAATGAATATGAATAATGTTCAGCTAAAAATAATTGTTTTTCAGGAGGCGATATATAATGAAAAGGGTGGCCATATTAAATGTCGGTGGGGACTGTCCCGGACTTAATGCTGTTATCAGGGCACTTATTGTAAGAGGTGCTGATCAGGATATTGAAGTAATAGGTGTTTATGACGGTTTTAAAGGTCTTGTTAATGATAAAATGTTTATTATGACAAAAGAACATGTTTCCGGTAAACTTCCTGAAGGAGGAATAATTTTAGGTTCTTCAAAATACGATCCTACGCTTAATAAAGAAGATCTCGGAAAACTTAAAGAAAATGTTTCTAAATATCAGATAACTTCACTTATACTGCTCACCGGACATACCGGAGCAAATATTGCTTTAAAACTTAAAGATGAAGGTATTCCTTCTGTTATAATTCCTGCAACTATAGATAATGATCTTGCATGGTCAGATCTCAGTATAGGTTTTCTTACAGCACTTCAGACTGTAGTTACATCTCTTGATTATCTTCATTCAACAGCAAATGCAGGACACAGGGTAATTGTTGTTGAAGTAGGCGGAGATGAGGCAGGATGGCTTGCAACAGTCGGCGGTATGGCAGGCGGAGCCGATTATATACTTACTCCTGAGATAGAAGTTAATCCTTCGGAAATGCTTGAAAATATAAAAAGAAGATACGATTTCGGAAAGAAATTTTCTATTGTTGTTGTAGAGGAAAAATGTAAACTTAATGAAGAAATTCTTAAGGTAGCAAAAAATCTTGACCATAAAACGCTTGTTAATAACGCTGATATAGTTTCCGAATATATAAGAGAAAATATAGGTTCTGAAATAGACTGCAGAACAGTTAATCTCGGTTATATGCAGCGTGGAGGCTCTCCTTCGGCTTTTGACAGATTTATTGCTTTTAAATTCGGTTTTGCCGCAATTGATCATGTTAAAAAAGGAAATGTTAATGTAGCGTTAGGACTTAAAGGATTTGATGTTCAGGATAATCCTTATACAAAAGAAATTCTTGAAAACAAAACAGTAAAACCGGAAATATACAATATGGCTAAACTGTTCTTCTGATAGATATAAAAAAAGTACATTTCTTAAGAAATGTACTTTTTTTATTTTATATTTTCATCGTTGTTAAGAAAAAAAGTATTCCAGAAATTTATGAAGTACATTACTGAAGGTAATGCAAGAAGTATACCGAGTACTCCGAAAAATTCACCGAACATAAGTATTGAAACAAGTATAACAAACCAGTGAAGGTTGAGGTTATCACTCTGTACACGTGGTGAAAGAACCCATGTTTCAAGCTGATTTGCAGCTACTATTATTATAAGACCCGCTATAATTCCGAACAATCCTTTTGCCGAAAATCCGAGCATTATTACAGGAATAGTTGCGATAATTATTCCTATAAAAGGTATAAAATCTGTTATCCATGATAGTATACCGAGAAAAAGCGCTCCGGGTATTCCTGCTATAAAACAGCCGATTCCTACAAAAATACCTACAAATGTTGCTACTAAAAACTGTCCTCTTACAAATTTTTCAAAATCATGATATGATTTTTTCATGAACATTGTTCCTTTTGTTCTTTCTTTTGTAGGATACAATTTCCATAGATTTTTGCTTATCGATGGTTTTAAGGTGTTTATAACTATTGTTGTAACTGCTATAACTATTATTGCACTTATTGTTGAAGGAAGATATGATATTGCACTGTTGAGTACTTTAAGAACTATCTCGGATATAGAAGTGTTTAAATTATTAACAATTTCTATAAGCCAGTCCGGAATATTAAGATTTTCTGTTTCCGAAAGCTGTATGTTCTGAACAGTTTTAAAAATATTCTGAGCTTCATTTATAATTACAGGAAAAAAGTTCGCAAAAGCATATATCATTAATCCGAAAATAATTATATTCGAAATTATTTTTGCTGATTTTGCGTTCATTTTTTTGCCGAGAAGTTTCTGAGGAACTTCAACTATTGTTGAAAGATAAACACCTATTATAAGTGCTCCGGTTGTAAAAGGTGAGAGTTTAAAAACTAAAATAAAAAGCAAGTAATAAATCATTGTAAGCCATCCGCCTTTTGAAAATAACATTAGATCACTCCTTTATTTTAGTTTTCTTTTTTCCAGAAAAAGTGTACGTATTTTTGATAATTCATCTTTGTAGCTTTGGTCTTTAAAGTTTGCATAGGAGTATTTGTTTCCTGACCATTCCCCCGAAACGTACATCATAGTTACCTCACCGTATATTCCGTTTCCGAGAGGAAGTCTGTGAGCTGAAAATTTTGTTGTTGCAAGTACAAACTGTGTATGATGAACATATCCTATATCGAGATTTATTTTTCTTTTGCCGTCAAAAACATATTTACTTTCTATATCATTTGTTATTATTTTTGCAAAAGGAAGAAAATCCATTGAACCGAGTGTTTTGAAACTTATCATTCTTCCGTCTATTATGTTATTTTCACCCATTTCTTCATTATAGTAATCGGTGAATTTCTGAAAATCCAGATGATCTGATATATAGTCAATTTTTCCGAAATGATTTTCAAGTTCTTCGTAAAGTCCGCTGTCATAAAGCCAGAAGTCACTGTTTCCTGCTGTGAACAGATGTATTGCATAATTTACATACTGAGATTTTTTTGTATTACCCATAAAGCACCTTCTAAAATTATTTGTTTTTTATTTTTATTGTGAAATTGTTTAGTTCTATGTTGTATTTTTCTGTCAGAGAAGTTATTTCAACTGTGCTGTCGGTATTTTTTACGTTTACAGATATATCAGGAGTTATTGTTATTTTTTCTTTCTGCCCCGGAAGAAGTTCAAGGTCGTCTATAAAAATACTGTTACCGCCATTGTTGTATACCGTAAGATTTAAACTGTTTTTTGATATTATTTCTCTGTAATTAATTATATTCTGACTTATAAAAACCATATAAACGAGGTTTATTATTATAAATATAAGAAAAAGAACTATAAACCCCTTTTCTTTTTTTGTTTTTAAATAGTTAGTTTTGTTTAGTATATTTTCGAATTCTTCGTTGTCATCTTTTTCGGTTATAAAAATTATTTTTTCTCCGAAAATTACTGAAAACCTCTGAGCTATGTCTTTAAGAGATACAAAAGACTGACCCGAATAGTCTTCTTCGAGTATTTTTATAAGGGCATATTCAGGTATTTTTAATTTATCGGATATGTATTTTGTACTTAATCTTCTGCCTTCTATAAGTTCTTTGAGATTAACATTGAAATGTCCTTCCAAATTTTTCACCACCTTGATACATCTATCATACCATATTTTAAAGTGATTAATAAAAAAAGAATGCCTTAAGGCATTCTTTTTTTATCGGGAAAATTATTTTGCTTTCGCTCTTTTTCCTTCAAGCCATTTTATAACAATAGGACTTGCTATATAAAGTGATGAATATGTACCTACTATTATACCTATTGAAAGTCCGAAAGAGAATGACATTATTTCTTTTCCGCCCATTATCATCATTAAAAGTGCCACAACGAATGTTGTTATAGAAGTATTTATAGATCTGAATATTACTTCGTTTATACTTTTATTAACTATTTCGGCAACCGAAAGACCTCTCATTTTTTTGAGGTTATCTCTTATTCTGTCATAAACAACTATTGTATCGTTCAGAGAGTAACCGGCAAGAGTAAGAAGTGCCGCAATAGCAGTTACATTTATTTCTATTCCGAAAAGGGAATAAAATCCCATTGTTATTATTATATCGTGAGCAAGAGCTATAAGTGCTCCCACACCGAATGAGAATTTAAATCTCAGAGAAATGTAAGCAAGTAAAAGTACAAGAGAAATCAACACAGCATACCATGCATATTCTTTTATTTCTTCGGCTGCTGCACCGGATATCTGATTAAACTGAATTATTTCCGCATTATGTGCTTTGAAAGCTGCGGCAAAGTTATCTTTAAAACTCTGCTGAAGTTCTGATTCGCCTTCTACAAAGGATTTGTTTATTGTTACTGCATAAAGAGCTTTATCTTCCATTCCTGTCATAGGTTTTAATTCAACTATTTTAGCTGTTGCATAAGTTTCGTCAAAAGCTTTTAATTCGTTTCTTAAGTCATCTATGGAAACTTTTTCAGTCATTGACATTGTTATTTCTGTTCCGCCTGAAAAATCAATACCGTATTCGAAATTTTTTGTGAAAACCAAAATGAGGGAAATGATAATTAAAACTGCTGATAATGTTATAAAATATTTTCTTTTTCCTACGAAATCCAACATATCATTTTACCTCCTTTGGCTGAGCTGACTTGTCATAGTATTTTTTGGTATTTATAAGATGAGCTGAAGATTCCATTATTATTCTTGATACCACAAGGTTTGTAAACATAGAACCGAGTACACCTATTACAAGAGTTACTGCAAATCCTCTTACAACACCTGTTGAGAAGTAGTATAAAACTATACCTGCAAGAACTGTTGTAAGGTTAGCATCAAAAAGTGTCCAGAAAGCTTTTTCAAAACCGAATTTTACAGAAGTAAGAGAAGGTTTTCCGCTTCTGAGTTCTTCTTTTATTCTTTCGTAAATTATTATATTTCCGTCAACTGTTGTACCGAATGTAAGTATGATACCTGCTATACCGGGAAGTGTAAGAATAGCTCCTGTCCATCCCATTATACCGAGTAACATGAAAGTGTTGTAAAGAAGTGCTATATCTGCAACTACTCCCATCCAGCCGTATATGAAAATCATATATACCATAACTATTGCAAGACCTATAATACCGGCTTTAACTATTGTTGAAACTATATCGGCACCAAGTGTAGGTCCGAGAGTTCTTTCCTGGAATTTTACAAGATCAACAGGAAGGTTACCGCCTTTTATAAGAGCTGCTACATTCTGAGCTTCCGTTACACTTGTTATATTTTCTATAACAGCGTTACCGTCACTGATTCTTGAGTTTACTGTAGGTGCTATAATTACTTTATCGTCAAGAACTATAGCAAGTCTTTCGTTTATAAGATTTCCTGTTGCAAGTGCGAATTCTTTTGCTCCGTCAGAGTTAAATTTAAGAGAAACTAAAAATCCGCCTTTCTGACTGTTAACACTTGCTTTGGCATCAATAACATCTGATCCTGTTATCTGGAAAGGATTTTCTCCTATTTCAAATACTGTTTTTACTCTGTACCATGTTAAAGGATCATTTAAAGACTGTACATAATCGTATAATTCTATACTTGTTCCGTTCACTTCAACTATTTTATTTCTTGATATAGTAGGTTTTACATCGCTTGTTTTTGTTTCCATTACCTGTCCGAAGTATAGTTTACCTCTTGATCCTACAAGTTCTTCGGCTTTTTTTGTATCGCTTATTCCCGGGATTTCTACTCTTACTCTTATTTTGTTACCGGAAATAATTTTTGATACGCTTGCTTCGGTATATCCTGCAGCATCAAGTCTTTTTCTTAAAACATAAACAACATTGTCAATTATATCCTGTGCTTTTGTTTCTTCGTCGAGTTTTAAATTATATTCAAGAAGGCTTCCGCCTTTTATATCTAGTCCGAGTTTTACATTCGAAAGTATTTTTGATATTCCTGTAAAATTGTTGCCGGATGCTTTAGGAATAACAAGCCCCAAAAGTGCAACAACAATAACTGCTATAGTCAGTATTAATCTTATCTGTCGTGCTCTCACCGAATAAACCCCCTTGCAATGATAATATTATTTTTCTTCAGTTTTAGTATCTTCTTTAGTATCTTCTTTACTTTCTTCTGTTTCAGAATTGCCGGATTTACCCATTACAGCACCTATTGCTGATCTTGTAATGTCAAGTTCTGTTTTGTCTGCAGTTCTGATTCTTATTTTGTCAGGGCTTATAGATACAATTTTACCTATTATACCGGCACTTGTAACTATTTTATCGCCTTTCTGTAAGTCTGAAAGCATCTGTTTGTGTTTCTTATCCTGTCTTCTCTGTGGTAATATAAGGAGAACCCACATAAGAATAAAGAAAATGATAATGAACCAAAAAGAACCAAAACCAGCTGTTGGCGCTGCCTGTGAGCCATCTACAGCAGGTGCTGCCGCTCCGCCTGTATTTGGCGCATCAAAACTCAAAAAATTCAGGAAATTATGTAACATACTGCCACCTCCAAAAAAATTTATTTTATTTACATTTTTTTAAATAAATACCTTAGATATTATAACACAAAAAAAAATTAATTTCATCTCATTTGATGCGAGATTTAATGTTTAAATCTGATATAATTGTTTTGAATGAAAGTCATGACAATTTGCATTTATAAATGTACATTTTATCATCGTGAAAAGATGTGTTAAATAATATAATGTAGTATTAGAGGATAAAATTAATTGTGTTACTGCTATGAATTTTTTAATACTAATATCTTATGAGGAGGAATTAATCAATGAAAAAAATTTTTCTGATTACCGCGTTAGTTACAGTTTTTGTTTTAAGCGCATTTTCGGGAGTTTTGGATTATATACCTGCAAATAACAAAGCTTTGGTTTATGTTAATAATCTTGCGGAGAGCTATGCTGAACTTAAAACAGTACCTTCTTTTGATCTTCTGCTTGTTTCCGGAGTCGGGCTTGAAGGTTATGCAATGATGTATTCGGAATTGCTTACAAGCGGATTTGATATAGATCCGGAAATTTTTTGGAGTTCTTTTGAAACAGATATAGGTTTTTTTATTCAGGAACCTTCTGATAATGTTTATTCTACAGGAATTGTTTTCGGACCTATGAAAGATGTAAAAACTTTTTATGATGACCTTAATATTTTAGTTCTTGAAACATTAAGAGAATTACAGATTACGTTTACTCCTATTTTTAAAGGTGATTATCTTATTCTTGTTCAGGATGATGTATTCTACAAAGCTTCAAAACTTGGTGTAAAAATTGAAAATAAACCTTTTGAAAACGGAATTTATTATGAGATAAATTCAAGTGATATAAAAAATACAGGATATTTTTATGTTAAGGATAATGAACTTGTCGGTAAATCGACAGGAAGTGTTAATGAGGATGAAGTTGCCCTTTCAAAAAAGGCTGATAAATCTGACTCACAGTTTCTCGGAGCAATTTACGGGAATACCTCTTTTTTACCTAAAGATTTGAGCAGATTCAGTGAATATATAAAAATATTTGCCGATTATAATCTCGCTGAAAGTTTACTTAAATCTTCATCAAATGCTGAAATAAATGTCGGTATAGAATCTGAGGAATATGAAACTGATGCTGATTTTTATTTCTTTTCAATGTATTTAAAAATACCTTCTTATATTAAAATAAATACAGAATCAACAGTTTCAGATGTTTTACCTATACTTGAGGAAAATGATGCCGAGTATGTTAATCTCGGAGATAATTATATAAAATTTAATGTTAAAACAGATGGAGAGAATGATTCGCAGAATATTTCAAAAGATTTTTATTTGTGGAAGGATGGTAATAATATTTTTATTTCTTCTATGGATAAAGAAGCTTATAATAAAGCTCTTTCCGAAAAGGAAAAAGTATCGGATAACAAGGTATTTAAATATTTAAGCGGGAAAATAGGTACTGCTGACATGAGTACTTTATTTATAAACTTTTCGGAAATATTCAAAAATATTGATTATATAGCGGAAAGTTTTACAGATGATAATTACGGAATGCTTTTAAACGTTAATTATCTTGGAGAAGGAAGAATAGAAACAGAATTTATAATTCATTAAAAAATACAATAAAGCAATCTTTTTTAAGATTGCTTTATTTTTATTCTAAACTTTGACGTCTTTAGGTCGATAATAATTACAGAATAATAATATTTCTCTGGAGGTATGCCATGGATATAAGAAAGATAGACAGTTATTCAGGATATAATATTCAGAAAATCCGTGAAGATGTCATTAAAACAAAAGAAAAGGATAATAAACAGGAGATAAAGAAAAATAATTTTATTTCCGGTGAGTCAAAGAAGTATATAGATTTGGCTTCTAAAATACCGGAAGTGCGTTCAAAAACGGTTTCGGAACTGAAAGACGCTATTGATAAAGGGATTTATCAGTACGATGTTAAAAACATTGCAGAAAAGATGTTAGGAGATAATTAATATGGCTTTAAATATATTAAGGGAAATTATCCGCAAGGAAGCAGGTATCCTTACGGATTTTTTTAATTTATTTGAGGAAATGAGAGATTCTGTTATAAGAAGTGATAAGCCTGAAATTATTGATGAAATTATTTATAAAATTGAAAAAAAATCCGAAGAAATCGAAAAACTTGATTCCGAAAGAAATGAAGTTACCGAAAAATTATGTGAGGAAAATTCCGTTAATAATTCTATTAAGGATTTTATAGAATTTCTCGCGAAAAATGATAGTGATACAGCAATTGAACTTGCCGGAATGATTCAGAAAATAAATGATCTTGCTATACTTATAGATACAGTAAGAGAAGTTATAGGGTTTCAGGAAAATTATAATAATTTTCTTTTTAAAATCGTTAATATTGATAAAACAGGAAAAACCACATATTCGAGAAAAGGTTATAACAGTACTTTTAACGACAGTAACGGTTGGAGGGGATAATTATGGGAGATATAAGTCTTTTCGGGCTTTTGAATACCGGAATGTTAGGAGTTTATACCCATAAACTTGCTATGGGGGTTGTAGGACATAATATAGCTAATGCAAGTACTCCGGGATATTCAAGACAGAGCCCTATAATAGTTGCAACTCCTCCTATTGGGGCAAGTACACTTACTCAGCCTTCTATGCCGCTTCAGGTCGGTACAGGGTCTAAGGTTAAGGATATTACAAGAATAAGGGATCAGTTTCTTGACGTTCAGTACAGAGGCGTTGTGAGTAAAAATTCATACTGGTCATCTATAACAGGAAATATGCATTATATAGAACAACTTTTCGGAGAACCGGGTGATGAAAAAAATCCTACAGGTCTGAGATACATGTTTGATCAGTTCTGGGGTTCAATAGAGGAATTAAAAACAGACCCTACAAATGATGCTGCCAAAGGACAGATAGTAGCAAGAGCTTCTGAAATGAGAAATGTTATGTATGATCTTAATTACAGACTTAAAGAACTTCAGGGCGATATTAATTCCGAAATAGATACAAGAGTAGATCAGCTTAATGTTTATTTTAAAAGAATTGCTGATCTGAATTCAAAAATAAAATCAATACAGTTAAACGGTGCAACTCCTAATGATCTTCTTGATGAGAGAGACAGGATACTTGATGAAATGTCTTCTCTTGCGGATCTTCAGGTTTATACTTATCCTTCCGGTGAAATATCACTCAGAATAGGAGACAGAACACTTTTAAACGGTAATACATATCTTGAACTTAAAACTTATGATATACCGGGAACTAACGGATTTAAACAGATTTTTGCAAACAATGTACCTGTAAGTTTTAATGACGGAAAAATGGCAGCTCTTTTCGATCTCAGAGATGAGATTATTCCTATGTATAAAGGTAAAATAGATGAATTTGCACTCGGACTTATAGACACGGTTAATCTTGTTTACAAGGAAGGCTGGGATTCAACGGGAAATATCACGGGAGCAAATTTTTTCAGGGAAATAGGTGCAAAAGTTGATTCCGAAGATAACAGGCTGTACAGAATAGAGTCGTGGAAAAAGTTTTCCGGCGGACCTGTTAATTTTGTTTCATCGTCAAGAAAATTCAGAACTACTGGTCTTTCGGGAATTACACTTCCTGTTAACGCTAACGGACTTTTTTTATTCGATACTTCTGTTAAAGGCGTAAATTCTCATTCTGAAAATGCTGATGTTGCCCTTGACAGTTTTTCCACTTCTCTTAACGGACTCGGACTTGATCTTTCATATAACACATCAAAAGATCTTCTTAAAATGTCAAATTACGGAGGAGCTCCGATAAATGACAGACTGTTAATAGATTTTAATAATAATATATTTTCTAAACTCGGATTTAACACTAAAAATGTAAATGCTTTTAAAATAGATAATGTTGCAACAGGATCTTTTGATATTAAAAATTCCGACGGAACAATTACCAATATAAATATTACTGATACAACAGGAGCAACTAAAACAGATCAGCTTCAGAGTATGGCTGATGAAATTAATTCAACACAGGATACATTAAGAGCTTTTGTAAAAGATGAATCTATGTATATAGTAGCAACCAAAAATGTTGAGGATTTTAATATAGATAATGTTGTTATATCTGATCCCGACGGTGTTATGGATGATCTTGGAACGTCAAAGGTAAGTCTTAAGGCTCTTGATTCATCGGAACCTACAATTGAAAATATTTTTAATCTTTATTCACTTAATACTTATAAATTTGAAATTCCGACAGGTGCTCCTAATGCACAGATAAAGGTTAATATCACCGAAAAAGACGGTACTGTTCATACACTAAACAGTAAAGATCTTCTCAACACCTTTTTTTCCGAGGATACGGATGACGGATTGGGTAATAATCTTTTCAGGGTTATAAAAAACGGTAATTATCTTGAAGTTATTCCTAAAAATCCGGATGATTTTAATGATATAGCAGGTATTTCTCTTGTTCTTGATGACGGGGTAACACCTCAGAGTCTTGAAGCGGAAAAAACATATTATGATTCTTATGCAGCTGAGGATTTATTTGTAAATAACGGACTAAGTGCCGAGGTTGTTAATCTTTACAATTATAAGAGAGATTTTTCGGAACAGGGCATAAATTTTCAGATAAATGGTGTTAATGTTAATATAGATCCGGCGACAGAAACACTTCAGGATCTTGTTAATAAAATAAATTCATTAAATACAGGTATGAGCGCTTATCTTACGCCTAACGGAAGTTTTGTTCTTAAAGCAGGATCTTCTATAGATTTTAATATGAAAAATGTTACTATAAACGGGCCTCAGAAATTTTTTGAACTTTTGGGACTTAAGGATTCCGCAAGCGGTAACAGCTATATTAATTATATAAATCCTGATACTAAATATGCGGCTTTTGAAAAAGCTAATTCTAAAGCTGACATATTAAAACTTGAAAAAAATTATTCTGTTATTGATAATTTTCAGATTTCTTCAAATCTCCTTGAGAATCCTTCTTTGCTTTCTATAGATCTCGGTAAAGCTTATGATGATAATCAGGATTGGAATGCAGACAGATTTGAGCCTTTGGGAGAATCTTCGGTTTCTGTATGGGATGAACTTTCAAAGATTAAGGATATGGGCGTACTTAACGACGGAAAAGACGGCTTTTCGGGATTTTTATCTTCTCTTGTTGCTGAAATGGGTATAAGAGGTGAAACGGCGAAAAAAATGCAGTCTAATTCAGAAGTTCTTCAGACTAATATAAGTTCCGAAAGAGAAAGAGTTAAAGGAGTTTCTCTCGATGAGGAAATGTCAAATATGATAAAATACCAGCAGGCTTTTAATGCATCTGCAAGATTAATTACAGCTGTTGATGAGATGATTTCAAGAATAGTAAATAATCTCGGAACAGTGGGAAGGTAGGGATAAATTATGAGAATTACCGAAGGTATGATTAATGATCAGTCTCTTGCTGATATTCAGTCTATATTGAAGAGATATGCGGATTTAAACAGGCAGCTTACTTCCGGAAAGACAGTTCAGTATCCTTCCGACAACGCAGCTGTTGTTTCAAGAGTATCAAACCTTCAGAGCAGGGGAAGGGAAATAGACAGATATCTTACTAATATAAGCAGTGCAGAAAATTATAACAACATGTATGATACCATTTCACAGGAAATGTCAACAATATATACAAGGGTGAAAGAACTCATGGTAAAAGCAAATACTGAGTTAGCCCCCGAAGACAGAAAAGCTATTTCCGAAGAGTTAGTTTCAATAAGAGATCATTTTGCCTCGCTTGCAAATACTAAAATTGCCGGTAAAAGTATTTACGGCGGACTTGAAACAGATAAAGATGTTGTTGTAAAAAAAGACGGAGTATGGGAAATTAATATATCACAGCAGGCCAATGTTCAGCCTAAGGTTTCTGCCGGAGGTTATGATATAAGTTACGGCCTTACCGTTTATCAGGTTTTTCAGACTGGTAACGGAAATTCTGTATTTTCGATTTTTGACAGAGCTATTAATGCTGTTGAAAGTTCTGACAGAGAGGCTATTGATAAAGAACTCGGTTCTATAGAATACATTGAAAAACAAAATCTGAATTCCCTATCAAAAATAGGAGGAACGGAAAAACTTCTTGAAATGGCTAAGAATAGATTTGAAAATTTTAAATCTTTTTCCAAGGAATATCTTTCACTTGAATACGATGCGGATTCTGCCGAAGTAATAACTCAGCTCGGTATGCAGAAAATGATTCTTGAAAGTGCACTTAAAACAACAGCAAATGTTATACCGAAAACACTTGTTGATTTTATATCTTAAAAAAGCGGATTTATCCGCTTTTTTTTACTTTATATCAGAGTTTTTTAATAAATTGATAAATTATGATATAATTTTATAAATATAAAATCTGTATAAAGGGATGATAAAATGAATAAATACATCACCAAACTCGGGGAAATAAATGCTGATGAAAAAAATATAGTTACTTTTCCTCAGGGAATTCCAGGATATGAAAATTTAAGAAAATTTATTCTTATAAGTCCTCCTGAAATATCACCTATTATGTGGCTTTTATCTCTTGAAAATTCAAATATAGGTTTTCCTGTTGTTCAGCCTTATTTTGTAAAACCTGATTATGAAATAGATATACCGGAAGATGAGATGAAATTTCTTAAAACAGATAAACCGGAAGATATTTTTGTTATATCGATGTTAACGCTGAGGAAAAATCCGGACGATAATACAGTGAACCTTCTTGCACCTGTAGTAATATCTTTATCTAACAATATAGGTATTCAGATTATTCTGGAAAATTATAATTATAATACAAGACATAATGTAAAGGAAGAGTTACTCAAAGCAAAGGCAGCCGAAAAAAGCGGTGATAAATAATGCTTATTATAACAAGAAAAAAGGGAGACTCCTTTCATATAAAAGTAGGAGATAAGGAAATAGTTATAAATATACTCGATAATAATGCCGGTAATGTTAAGATAGGTATAGATGCACCGAGAGAGTATAAGATTCTCAGAGGTGAACTTTACAGCGAAATAGTCAGTCAGAATAAGAATTCAACAGAGTTTACCGATGAATTTGTTGACAGTTTTAAGGATATGATAAGTTCTGTAAAAAAAGAATGAGGTGAGTATTTTTGAAACTCAATCTTAAATTTCAGGAAGAAAGTATACAGGTTCTTGAAAATTTTTATCTTCCGGATCTTGCTGTTATAGGCGGTATAGCTGTTGAAACTATTGTTTCTTCTGACGGGATAAATACCGTTTTAGGCGGACGCGGCGGAAGAATAACACTTTATCTTAAAAAGCTCGGTATAAAATCCAATGTTTTTTCTTTTCTGGGACAGGATGAATATCTTAATTTTATACTTGATACGCTTGACAGTAACGGAATACCTATAACCTGGAGTCTTAATCCTGAAGGAAATATAAAAATTGTAAGAATTCTTGATAAAAATGAAAAATATTTTACTGAAAATAAAAGTATTTTAAGTGTTAATCCTTTTTTTATGGATGAATTCATATGCGGTATAAAAAATGTTTTTATAAAATATGAAAACTGGAATTTCGGATTTCATAATATGTTCGGACTAAAAGATAAAAAAATATATATAGATATTAAAGATAAAGAAATTTCCGATGACATGAATGACTGTTATCTTTTTGCAGAAACAGATGATTTAAAGGAAACTGTTTACAAATGTAAAAAATATAATTTTTCTGATTTTACGGTTTTTTCTGATAATATAATTTTTTTTAACGGTAAAGTTTATGAGTTCGATAAATGTGAACATAATTATTATGAAGAAGCAGTAAGCTCGTATGAAAGTGTTTTTATTTATTCTAATATAGCAGGATATAATTTTTTTGATTCTCATCTGCTGGCAATAAAAGGTTTTGAATATACATACAAAACTGGTATGATGATACCAAGACAGAAATTGTGAGGAGGTAGTTATTATGAAAAAGTCTTTAGTGTTAGTTTTAACTTTAGTTGTTGCTTTAGTTGGATTTTCAGGTGTACTGAATTTTGGTCTTGAAACTAAAAGTCTTGTTGCCGATAAAACTGAATTTTCAACAACAACAGATTATTTATTATTTGCAAGAGGAGAATTTCTCGGTTTTTATGCAGCTATTCCTTAGGTGAAGGAACATATTCTGATGATTTTTCCCATATTAATACTTTGATTTATACAGAAGAAGAATTCTCAACAGATCTTCTTAGAGTGGGTTATCAGATAAATCCTGCTTTAGGACCTATAGAAATCAGAGCATCAGTAGAAACAACTTTAAATGACATTACAAATGTTGAAGGATACAACGCTACTTTAGGATTAGGTTTGAAATTCAGAGGAGTTACTTTTCAGGCAGGCGTTATAGAAAATCTTTATAATGTTTTTGCAGGAGAAATAAATCCTGACTTTATAGCCTCAGTTATTATTACTATATTTTAAGAAAATAATCATTTTTATTAACAACACTTGACAAAAGATGAATTTTTTGTTATACTAAGAATGAAAATTAAAAAAAGGTAACCAGGGGGAAATACGGGGATTTTGGGTGCGTAAGCACCTTTTTTTTGAGGACTATTATTTAGTCCTCTTTTTGTTGTTTCTGAATATATTTATTAAACGGAGGAAAAAATGTTAGTTTTAATTACCGGAAATGCAGGATTTATAGGCACTAACTTTGTAAAGAAATATCTTAAAAATACGGATACGGTTGTGGGATATGATAAACTGACTTATGCCGGAAATACTGAAAATATGAGTGAATATAAAAATAATAAAAATTTTGTTTTTATAAAAGGGTCTATAAATAATAAAAAATATCTTAAAGAGATATTTTCGGAATATGATTTTGATGCCGTAATAAATTTTGCTGCCGAAACTCATGTTGACAGATCTTATGACAATCTTCAGGAATTTATTAATACAAATATAATGGGTACAAAAATTCTTCTTGATACCGCAAAAGAATCATGGAAAAATAAATATGAACAAAAAAAGTTTATTCATATTTCAACCGATGAAGTATACGGTTCTCTTGATGGAGAAGAACTTTTTACCGAAAATTCGGCACTTTTCCCATCTAATCCTTATGCAATGAGTAAATATTATGCGGAATATTACTGTAAAATGTATTATGAAAAATACGGTTTGCCCGTGGTTGTTACGAGAAGCAGTAATAATTACGGACCTTTTCAGAATAAAGAAAAACTTGTTCCTAAAGTTATATATAATTGTCTTAATAAAATAAAAATACCGCTTTACGGTGACGGGAAAAATCTAAGGGACTGGCTTTATGTAGAAGATAACTGTAAAGCCATCGAGTTGGTTCTTAAAAAAGGCAGACCCGGTGAAATATACAATATAAGCAGTAATAATGAGAGAGAAAATATATATGTAATAAAAAAAATAATAGATATAATTAACGAAGTAAAGCATGTTAATATAAATGATAATATTATTGAATATGTTCCGGATAGGTTCAGTCATGACAGAAGATACGGAATATGTTCCGATAAAATAAAAAATGAATTAAAATGGAAACCTGAAACTGATTTTGAGACAGGTATAGAAAATACAGTGAAATGGTATCTTAAAAATACAGATAAAAATGATAAAGAGGGAAAATAATGAAAAAACCAGAACTTTTGGCACCGGCAGGAGATTTTTCGTCGTTAAAAGCTGCAATTAATGCAGGGGCAGATGCTGTTTATCTTGGCGGAAAAAATTTTAATGCAAGAATTTCAGCAGAAAATTTTGACAGGGAAGAAATTATGGATGCTGTTGATTATGCACATTTAAGAGGCGTAAAAATTTATGTAACTCTCAATATTCTTGTTAAAAATGATGAATTAAATGAAATTTTTGATTATATTTCATTTTTATATGAACTCGGAACAGATGCTCTTATAGTTCAGAGTGCGGGACTTGCAAAAAAAATAAAGGAAATATATCCCGATTTTCCTGTTCATGCATCTACTCAGATGACAATTCATAATTTTTACGGTGTTAAGGAAGCAGAAGAATTAAATTTTTCAAGAATAGTTCTTTCAAGAGAATTACCGCTTGAAGAAATAAAAAAAATAAAGGAAAAAATTAATAAAGAAAACAGCAGCACAGAAACTGAGGTTTTTGTTCACGGTGCTTTATGTCTAAGCTATTCAGGTCAGTGCCTTATGAGTTCATTTATAAGTTCGAGAAGCGGAAACAGAGGAAAATGTGCACAGCCGTGCAGACTTGAGTATAAAATAACAGAAAACGGTATTTTAAAAGAGAATGAACATAATTATATTCTTAGCACAAGAGATTTGTGTACAATTGAAAATATAGGTGAAATGATTGAAGCCGGAATTGATTCTTTTAAAATTGAAGGCAGAATGAAAAAACCCGAATACGTTTATAATGTTGTAAAAATATACAGAAAAGCTATAGACAGTTTTTTTGAAAAAGGTTCTTATGATAGTGACATTAATACTTTAAAACAGGTGTTTAACAGAGAATTTACCGAAGGTTATATATTCGGTGCTTACGGAAATGAAATTGTATCTCCGGTAAAACCTGATAACAGAGGATTAAAAATAGGAAAAATTATAAATGTTTCAGGTAATAAAATTTTTATTGAATCTGATTTTAAGCTTACCAACGGTGACGGCATAGAATTTGTAAAAGATGGTAAATCTTTTGGCGGTATGAGTGTAAGCGGTTTTTCGGAAAATGATAATATTTATGAACTGACTCTTTATAAATCTTTTGAACTTCCTGAAAATACAGAAATTTACAGAACATATGACAAAAGCTTAAATGATAAAACAGAAAATGATATAAACAGAGAAATAAAAAAACCTATTTATATTAATTTTAAAGTAAAATCAGGAGAAAAGGCCGAAATAAAAGTTTATTCAGGAAAGCATTCTTTTGTTATGACTTCTGAGAAAACAGCTGAGAAAGCTTTAAAAACAGCGACTTCTGAAGAAAGAATACGTCAGCAGCTTTCAAAAACAGGAGATACTCCTTTTTATGCGGAAGAAATAACAACCGAATGTGATGAGGGTATTTCTTTTCCTATTTCTGAAATAAACAGAATGAGAAGAGAAAGTATAGAAAATCTCACAGAAATTATCACCGAAAGTTACAGAAGACGTATAAAATCCCATTATGTCACTCCTGTTTACAGCCACAGGTCAGAACATTTACCTGAAATAAGAGTTTCCGTATGGTATTATGATTCACTTTCTGCTTTTGAAGGTGAAAATATTGATGAAATATATTTTTATGATACTGATAATTTATCCCGGGCTTATGAGTTCGGAATAAAAAACAATATAAAAATAATTCCTGCCCTCGGTAATATAGCGGATGACAATGAAATTGAAAGTTTTGAGAAAAAACTGGAAAATTTTGATAAAATTGTTGTTGGAAATACAGGACTTTATAATTTTTATAAAAATAAAAAAGATATTATTACTGATTATACCTTTAATATTTTTGACGATGAATCTTTAAGATGCTATAATAATGCTTCTGTTATAAATCTTTCACCGGAACTTACTCTCGGGGAAGCAGAGAAAATTTCTGAATTTTCAGATATAAAAACAGAAATTATGGTTTACGGCTATATTCCTGTGATGACAAGTGAATACTGTGTTATAACTTCAGTGCTCGGAACCGGAGAGAAAAAATGCGGAATGTGTAAAAAAAATGTATATACACTTAAAGACAGAAGGGATTTTGAATTTCCTGTTATAACAGACAGCGGATGCAGAATGCATATTCTTAATTCTAAACCGCTTATAGCAAGTGAATATATTTCTGAAATAAAGTATACTGATTATATAAGACTTTTCTTTACAATAGAATCTCCGGAAGAAATTAAGGAAATATATAAAACTTTTGTGAACATTAATAACGGAAATGAAGACAGGGAAGTAATAAATATTATAGATAAATACAAAATGCGGGGGTTCACAAAAGGACATATGGAGAACGGTGTTTAATAATAATATGATAAAATATATGTGAAAAAGTTTTTTCGAATTTATTTAATTTACTCAGGGGGGGAATATGGAACAGTTTGATGAGCTTAATATAATATTTGAAAAAAAACCGGAAGAAAATCCGGTAGTTCTTTATGAAGAAAGACTTTTTCACGGTTATGAGAAAGATATAATAAGAGAATTTGACGAATCTTTTGTAAATTATATTCCTATGACGGGGACAAAAATATTTTATTATATAAACAAATATCTCGGAAATAAAGAGGATGAATCAGAAAAATATTTTGATTTTATTTCAAATTATGATTTTTGGAATATACTTGAAAATATAGATATTGATGAAAAACTTTATTTTTCCGTAGGTGAAAATATAAGTGAAGATATTCTGAAAGACATGGATATACCTTTCTTTTATTCTAAAAATATTAACAGTCTTATGAAATATTTTAAATCATTTTTTGAAACCATAAATCTTTTTTCTAAAATAGAACTTTATGAAGAAAAAAAAGAAGAAGATATAAAACTTTTCATAATTTTTAAAGTTATAAAAGGATATAAAATTTCAAATAAATTAGTTTTTCTGTACTGCGGAATATTAAACGGACTTCTCAAAATTACAAAAAAAGAAATAAGAGATAAAAACCTTATAGTAAATAAAGACAGATTTATATATTCTTTTGAGTATAAAGAAAAAAAAGGTTTTTTTGAAAAAAATGATACAGATATAAACGACAAGGATTATTTTGATATGAAAAGTGATTTATATTTTGAAAACTATAACAGTCTTTCCGGGAAAAGATCACGTGTTAACAGAATTAATTATTCCGGAATAATTAATTCAATAGATAATATAAATTCTGAAAAGGCAAAAAAATCTTTTGAAAATGTTCTTACAGCTCTTATGATATCAAAATATATGAATTTTAATTATAATACCGCTTGTACCGTAAAAGATTCAGTTCTTCTCAGAAACTGCGGATATGCATATTTACCTGAAAGTATTTTTCAGAAAAAAAGCGGACCGGATGAAGATGATGAAAAGATTATAAAACTTTACCCTGTTTTCGGATTTTTTTCATGTCTGTTTAATTTTTATGAATATGAGACAGCTTTTAATGTGCTTAATAACAGTATTATAAATGATGATTTATTTAAGGATAAAGAATTTAAAAGTGAGGTATTTTCAGTAATAGAAATATCCGAAAAAATAACAGAAACCGCTTATGAATTAATTAATGAAAATAAATTTACTAATGAAAATTTTTATGAAAAAATAAAAAATATATCGGGTAATTATGAAATTAATATAAATGAGGAAATTTCCGAGATTATAGCACTTCACATACGTGAACTGTATGGATATAACATAAAAGAAAAAATATTTATAACCGAAAAAATATCAGGATTTTCAGCCGGAAGTGATAAAAAGTTATGTCAGATACCTGATATAAAAGAAGTTATTTATGATGTTGCGGATTATCTTTCAAAATGTAAAAATGAAATAGAAAAGAAAAAAAATAAAGATTTTTTTATTCAGAAAATAAACTGGATTTCATCAAATCTTTATAAGCTTTTGGATTACGGTATTAATTATAATTCGATAAAAGAAATTACAGGAAAATTTGAGTTAATAAAATAAAAATATATAAATTTTTAGTAAGATATATTAATTTATCTTGATTTACAAAAAATATTTTGCTATAATATATATAAAAGTATAGTGCTTGCTATAACGCACGTAAAACACTGGCAGAACACAAAATTTATTGTGTTTCTTTTAGTGTTTTTTTTATTAAATAGGAGGAAATTATGAAAAAACTTTTTATTTTATTGAATTTTTTTATAATTATTATTTTATTTACAGGGTGTATCGCACGGTCTGAAAACAACACTTTAAAACAGGATGATCTGAAATTTGTTTTAAAAAATCAGGAAGTATCTGTAATTACTTCAGAGAATATTTACGGAACTGAAGTAATTTTTAACGGAAATTTTTCCAAAGAGGATTTTGAAATTCCTTCTGATCTTTTTTTTATTTTTAAAAATGAAAACGGAAAAACTTTAATTGCTGTTGCGAAATCAGAAAAAATAAAAAAGGGACGTGAAATTTTTAAAATCAAAAATACCGATACTATTAAAAATCTTATATTTAATGTAAAAACTGAAAAGCAAATTGATTATAGGAATAAAAGGGATATTTTGCCTGACGGAATATATATTCCCGGTAAAAACTTTAACAGTTCCGATGATGACTTTTTAATTGTTCACGGTAAAAATATTCACGGATTAGCTGGAATAAGTTTAAGCATAGAATATGACAGTGATTTATTCACTGTAGATTCCACGAAAGGAAATAACGGAGTTGAAATGCTTGGTAAAATGTCCGGAGAATTAAGTATTGTTAAATTGAATGACGGAAAAATAGAAATATCAACTGTTTTCAGTTCATCAAAAGATATATATGATGAAGATGTTTACAAAGTATATATAAAAACAAAAAATACTGATAATGATTTTTATTTAAATGTTTTCGGTGAAGCACGGGACTCAGAAATGAAAATTCTTGAGCCCTTACCTGTTTTTTCAGCAGGAAAATTTTCTGTGAGCGGTAAAAAGTTACTCGGTGATTTTAACGGTGATTTTGTTTCTGATCTTAAAGATTTTATTATGTTTGTAAATCATTTTGATAATGAAAATTATGAAAAAATATATGATATATATCCAGCGGATATAGGAAGCGGAATCTGGAAAGATATATACTGTAAAGCTTATCCTGATAATCAGATAAAACTTGCTGATTTCGGAATATTTGCAAACAACTACGATATAAGAACTCCGGAAAGTATTCTACAAAAACCCGGATTTGCAAAATCAGAAGTAAAATCATCAACAGAAATAAAGTTATTCTGGACGGATAATTCTTCTGATGAAAACGGATTTAAAGTTGAAAGAAAAGAAAATGATTCATCGTGGAAAGAAATTGCGGATCTACCTCAAAATTCAGCTGAATTCACAGATACTTTTCTTAATCCTGATACTTTTTATGCATACAGGGTTTATTGTTATAACGAAAAAGGAATATCTGATTATACCGAGTCTTTGCCTGTGAAAACATATGAAAAATCAGTAAAAGCTCCGTCTGAATTTACATATGATAATTTGGGAAATGCTTTCCTTTTAAAATGGAAAGATAATTCACTTAATGAGAAAGGTTTTAAAGTTGAAAGAAAGAGTAATAATTCAGAATGGTCAGTAATAGCTGATTTATCTGAAAATACAGTTGAATTCAGAGATGAAACATTAGTATCAGGAGAAACATATTTTTACAGAATATACGGTTATAACGAATTCGGTAATTCTGAATATTCTGAAGAAATTTCAGTGAAATATCTTAAAGAAACAAAAATAGCTGTCGGATATACTGAAATTGAAAGTGAGAGTTACGGAGATATTTATATATATTCGGAAAATATAATTAAAATGGGAGGATCTTCGGTAACTTTTGAATATGACAGTAATTATTTTGAAATTGACAGTTCAAAGGGAAATAACGGAGTCAGTGTTTTAAATTCCTATTTCTTAAACGGAATGACAATTGTTAAATCTGCAGAAGGTAAAATAAAAATAGATACAGCTTTCCAAAGTAGTTTTAAAAATGAGAATAAAGAAAATATTTATATAATTCATGTTATTTCAAAAAAGATGATCGGAGAAACAAATGTTAATCTTTCAGGATACGCCTATGATAAAGAACTGAATTCTCTGCAAATAAAATATTCAGGAAATATTATTACTATAAAATAATTTTAGGGAGGAAAATCATGAGAAAAAGAGTTTTTATTTTTATAATCATTTTAGCTGTTTTTTTCCTGTTAACCGGATGTGTTTCAAAGATAAAAAATGATTCTTTAAAATCAGACGGTTTAAATTTTATTATAAGCAAAAATGTACTTTCTGTATATAACTCAGAAGATATTTACGGAGCGGAAATAACTTTTAGGGGGGAATTTTCAGACATAGAAATTCCCGATGATCTTATGGTAATAAATAAAAAAGAAAACGGAAATACTATAATTGCCGTTGTAAAATCAGAAAAAATACCAAAAGATACAGAAATCATAACTTTAAAAAATATTAATTCTTTAAAAAATCTTATTATAAGCACAAAAACTCAATCAAAAGATTTTTCGGGTTCTTTAAGAGGTTCAGAACCTAACGGTCTATACGTTGAAAATAAAAATTTTAAAGAAAATACCGATGATTATTTTATGATAAGAGCAAAAGGAATAAATGATCTCGGAGGATTTAATCTGAAAATTGAGTACAGTGAAGATTTTTTTTCTATTGAAAATATTGAATTAACAGGAAATACTTCCGATGGACTTGTTATTTCTGATAATAATTCGTTATCGGGAGAAAAATCTTTTTCTGTTGCATTTACATCTGCAAAAAATTTTACGGATGAAAATATAATAAAAGTAAATATTAAAACAAAAAATTTCAGAGGAGAAACTCCTATAAATATTTCAGGATCTCTGAAAAGTTATACAGATCCCAGTACTGATATAACTGCTGCTTTTACTGCAGGAAAGATTGCTGTAAGTCCTGTAAGCTTTCTGCTCGGTGACTTTAATGATGATGAAAATGTTGATTTAATAGATTTTATTAATTTTGCAAAACATTACAATACAGTTTACGGGGATATTATGTATGATCAGCTTTATGACATAGGTCCTGCCGAAAAAGGCAGTGAACTGTGGAAAGATATTTACTGTGTTGTCGACAGTGAGAGATCAAGAGAAATAGAACTAATGGATTTTATGGTATTTACCAATAATTATAAAAAATCTGTACCTCTTGAAATACCTCTTCCACCTATAAATATAAGTTTAAGCAAAAGACCGCCTTTAGAAATTTTAATAAGCTGGACAGATAAATCAGAAAATGAAAGCGGATATAAAATTGAAAGAAAAAAAGATACCGGGAACTGGTCTTTGATAGCATCTCTTCCGGAAAATTCCGTAAAATATACTGATAATAGTTCTGAAATTACGAACGGTTCAACGTTTACTTACAGAATTTATACATTTAATAATTACGGAATTTCTAATTATAGTGCGGAAGCATCAATTTCTTTAATTCAGGAGACTATTTCAGCACCGTCTACACTTACTTTGATGTCACTTTCAAAAACAGAAATAAAAATCGATTGGAAAGATAATTCTAACAATGAGGATGGATTTAAAATCGAAAGAAGTACTGATGATATTAATTATTCGGAAATAACAGAAACCGCTTCTAATGTTACGAGTTTTACAGATAACGGTTTACTTATGAATACACAGTATTTTTACAGAGTTTACGCTTATAAAGATTTTTCTGTTTCTTCTTATGCAACAGGAACAATAACTACACCTAATAAAGAAATAGGAGAAGTCAACTGGAAGTATTCCGCTCAGAGTAACATAGTTTCTAATCCGGCTTTATCAAATGACGAAAAAACAGTTTATTTCGGTTCCGATGACGGAAATCTTTATGCAGTGGATTCAAACGGAAACATAATCTGGAAATATAAAACCAATAACTGGTTAACATCAAGTCCTGTAGTTTCTTCTGACGGAACAATATATTTCGGTTCTTCTGATAAAAAAGTCTATGCTGTTAATCCCAGCGGAACAGAAAAATGGACATTTACAACAGGCGGATATGTAAATTCAAGTCCGGTTATTTCAGGTAATACTTTGTATATAGGTTCTAATGACAATAAAATTTATGCTTTGGATACCAGTACAGGAAATAAACTTGCAGAATATAAAACAGGTGGTTATATAACCTCAAGTCCTGTAATTTCTTCTGATGGTAATACTTTGTATGCAGCATCTTATGACAAAAATGTTTATGCACTTAATATTTCATCTCCGGGAAGTATTACATTAGAAGGTACATATACAACAGGAGGATATATAACCTCAAGTCCGGCCATTTCTTCAGATGGTAGTACTCTGTATATAGGATCTTATGATAAGAATATTTATGCACTTGATATTTCTGATCCGGCAAGTATTACATTTAAATGGGAATTTGAAACAGGAGATATAATAAAATCAAGTCCTGTAATAGATAATAACAATACATTATATTTTGGATCAAATGACGGAAAACTCTATGCACTTGATATTTCTGCAACGGCTACCGCAATACAGAAATGGACATTTGCAACAAATAATATAATAACAACTTCTCCTGTTGTAGGTGCTGACGGCATTGTTTACACAGGTTCTTATGACGGAAAAATTTATGCTGTTGATTCAAAAGGAAATAAAAAATGGGAATTACCGACATCCGGAAAAATATACTCATCGCCGGCTATTTCATCTGAAGGTTCAATATATTTTTCATCTGATAATTTTCTTTATTCAGTTTACACTTCAAGCAACGGTTTGGCTGGTGAATGGCCTAAATTCAGAAAAAATAATCAGAATACAGGAAATTAAAAAACAAAAAGAGGATTAAAAAATCCTCTTTTTGTTATGCTAATATATCGATATTATTTCCCAAATGCTCAGGATTTACGTTCCCGGCAACAGACTGCATAATCTCCGAAAGTTTTGAGGAATCATTTGTAGCTACGCTCATAGCTTCTTTTAATGCATATATTCCTACCTGCTGCTGAACCTTAAGCTGACTTAGGCCAATAGATAATGCTGCGATATCCATAATATCAACCTCCGTAATAACATTATAGCATAATAAATGTTGTATAATATATATATCGGATAAAGAATAACTTTTATTAGTCGATAAATATTTTAGAATATTAATTTTATGGAGGTTATATATATGCTTAATAACAAAACAATTTTAGTGACAGGCGGAACGGGGAGTTTTGGTAACAGATTTATAAAAACAGTATTTGAAAGATATAATCCTAAAAAAGTAATAGTTTTTTCAAGAGATGAATATAAACAGCATGTGATGAGAGAAACTTTTCCTGAAGATAAATATCCTATAAGATATTTTATAGGAGATGTAAGAGATAAAGAAAGGCTTTACAGAGCTTTTGAAGGAGTTGATTACGTAGTACATGCCGCAGCACTTAAACATGTACCTGTTTGTGAATATAATCCGTTTGAAGCTGTTAAGACGAATATTCTCGGAGCTCAGAATATTGCGGAAGCGGCTATGGATAAAGGAGTAAAAAAAGTAATAGCTCTTTCTACTGATAAAGCTGTTAATCCTGTAAATTTATACGGATCAACAAAACTTGCTATGGAAAAAATATTTATAGCTTCAAATAATTATGTCGGTGAAAAACAAACATCTTTTTCTCTTGTGAGATATGGTAATGTTGTGGGAAGCAGGGGAAGTGTTGTACCTCTTTTTATGGATTTATACAAAAAGGGAGTAAAAGAATTTCCGGTTACTGATGAAAGAATGTCAAGATTCTGGATAACCCTTGATCATGCTGTTGAAATGGTTTTAACAGCATTAGAAACATCTGTGGGAGGAGAGATATTCATACCTAAGATTCCGAGCATGAAAATGCCTGATCTTGTAAGAGTAATAGATAAAGAGGCAAAAATAAAAATAATAGGAATAAGACCGGGTGAAAAATTATATGAAACACTTATATCAGAAGATGAGGGAAGAAATACGGTTGAATTTGAACACAATGGTAAAAAGTACTTTGTAATAGTTCCGGAATATG
>JACKPH010000007.1 GCA_024233675.1 Thermotogae bacterium | reverse complement strand
GGTCGACGAATATAATTCGAAAGATTTTTTTTAAAATATTTTAATTTCTCAAATTATCCTGTTTTTATTTTTTTAATTTATTATCGTTTGTTTTAAAATAATATATTATAAAAACTTAAAGTTTTTATATTTGTGGAGTTTTTTTCAGCAGTTCTTTATAAAATAAAACAAGTTAATTGTGTGTTTAGGTTTTTACCGGAAGAATTTCTAATTGATACGTTTATTATAAAATAGATTGATTTATATTTATCTTTTTTTAATTATTACTTATAGGTAAATTATATTATTTCAGGATAAATTTTAGCCCAGGCTATCTGTGTTGTTAGTTCTTTCTGAAACGGTGGTGATTTATGTATATTATTATCTTTAATATATTTAGAAATTTTATCTTTCATTTCCAAAGGATTTTGTTCTGATATTTTTTTCAGATTATGAAACCCGGCATCATAATAAAGATTTGCCCGAATATCTTTTACTCCCGGTAACCTCATAATATCAGAAATATAAACCATTTTATTAATATCTTCTATATCAATTCCGGTTAATTCAGAAAATTTTTTTCTTTCCCTGTAAATTTTACATTTATTCATTAATGAACCTGTGTCTTTTATATCAGCTGATTC
Organism: Thermotogae bacterium; assembly: GCA_024233675.1. Lineage (GTDB taxonomy): Bacteria > Thermotogota > Thermotogae > Petrotogales > Petrotogaceae > JACKPH01. The sequence continues at coordinate 58,009 of JACKPH010000007.1, read as the reverse complement.
AAGTATTTTAATATATTTTTTATTGAAAGAATCTATTTTATTTAGTTTTATAGTTCTGAATCTGTAAAATACCAGCATATTTTTTAGCAATAAAAAATATTCAATATTGATATTTGTTTTTTCGACTATTTTTTCTAATTCATATTTGGAATTTATTTTTTCAAAAAAAGAATTGGTATCTTTAATACCATAATTATTTATTAACCCGCATAATTCCGTTGATACAGGGATTAGTTTATAATAACGGTTTAATATGCTATCCTCTTTTAAAACAATTGGCAAGTCAGAAATTAAACAATTATCAAATATATTCATTTTAAACCCCCGGTAGTATTATAATCAATAAACTTTTTAAAAAATTTCATAATTATTTTGAATTACTTCTTTTTTTATTCCTACTTCATCATCATAATATTGTGTGGTTTGGTAAGAAAAAAGAACGTACTTTCCATTATGATGCAGAGTTTTATTTCTATGGGTATAGTTACGGCAATATGGGTAACTTTTGGTTTTAGTCTTGCATTCGGGAAAGATGTAGGCGGACTTATAGGTGATTTTGGTTACGCTTTTTTAAGAGGCGTTGGTATGGAGCCTAATCCTGCTTACGGCCCTACTATTCCTTTTCTTGCATTTTTTATTTATCAGGAAATGTTTGCTGTAATAACTCCTGCTTTGATCACAGGTGCTTTTGCAGATAGGGTAAGTTTTAAAAGTTATCTTAAATTTCTTGTTTTTTGGAGTGTTTTGATTTATATTCCTGTATGTCACTGGGTATGGGGTGGCGGATTTCTTCAGCAGCTCGGTTTTGTTGATTTTGCCGGTGGTGCCGTAGTTCATACAACAGCAGGAATTGCAGCTTTGGTTTCTGTAATAATAGTCGGCAAACGTAATCTTTTCGGTGAGTCTACAGCTCCTCATAATATAGGTTTTGTTGCTCTCGGTACAGGACTTTTGTGGTTCGGATGGTTTGGTTTTAACGGTGGGGATGCCCTCGCAGCTAACGGTATAGCAGCAACAGCTTTTGTTAATACAGACATAGCGGGTTCTATGGCAATGGTTACATGGCTTATTATAAGCTGGGTAAGAGAAAAAAGGCCAAGCGTTGTTGGTGTATTAACAGGTGCTGTTGCAGGTTTAGCAACAATTACACCTTGTGCCGGTTATGTAAGACCATGGTCAGCAATGCTTATAGGTATTGCGGCAGGTGTTGTATGTTATATAGCTGTTCAGCTAAGAACAAAATTTGATTTTGACGATGCTCTTGATGTTTGGGGTGTTCACGGTGTAGGCGGTCTTTTGGGCTGTATACTTTTAGGAGTATTTGCATCAACAAAAGTTAATTCTATAGGCGGAATCGTTGAAGGTAATTTTAAACAGTTCGGTATTCAGATTTTAGGTGCAGCAATAGTAGGTATTTATACTTTTGTTGTTTCTTATGCAATTTTGAAAATTTTAGATAAAATTGAACCTATAAGAGTTCCTGAAATTGTTGAAAAAGAAGGTCTTGATAAATCTCTTCACGGAGAAGATATTTATAAATTTTAATTAGAAGGGTTTTGAATTATTTCAAAACCCTTTCGTTTTATGTCATTTTTTTATGTTATAATAATTATGAAATTATTTGAAAAGGGGTTTTTTATGAGTGTTGCAGATAAGATTTTTATTGAAAATTGCAGAGATATAATTGATAATGGCTTTTCATCTGTAGGCCAAACCGTTAGGGCAAAATGGGAAGATAATACAGAAGCACATACAGTAAAAAGATTCGGCATAGTTAACAGATATGATCTTTCAAAAGAATTTCCTATTCTTACTCTGAGAAAGATTAACTGGAAAGCTGCGATAGATGAAATCCTCTGGATATGGCAAAAGAAGTCTAACAATGTTCATGATCTTAACAGTCATATATGGGATAGTTGGGCAGATGAATCCGGTTCTATAGGAAAAGCTTACGGATACCAGCTTTCGATAAAACATAAATATTCCGAAGGTGAGTTTGATCAGGTTGACAGAGTTCTCTACGATCTTAAAAATAATCCTTACAGCAGAAGAATTATGACTAATATGTACAATCATCATGATCTTAATGAGATGGGACTTTATCCGTGTGCTTACAGTATTACTTTTAATGTTACAGGCAACAGGCTTAATGCGATTTTAAATCAGAGATCACAGGATATGCTTGTTGCAAACGGTTGGAATATTCTTCAGTATGCTGTTCTTGTTCATATGTTTGCACAGGTAAGCGGTTTTGAAGTAGGTGAGCTCGTGCATGTTATAGGCGATGCACATATTTATGACAGACATATAGAAACAGTAAAAGAAATTATAGATTTTAAACCTTTTGATGCTCCTGTTTTTGAAATGAATAAATCGGTTAAGAATTTTTATGATTTTAAAGTGAGTGATTTTAACTTTAAAAACTATAATTACAGTAAATATATAAAAAATATTCCTGTTGCCATATAGTAAGGGGGAAAGCATATGAAATTAATTGTTGCGGTTGATTCAGACTGGGGTATAGGCTACATGGGAAAACTTCTCGAAAAGATTCCGGAAGATCTGAATTTTTTTAAAGACAAAACTATAGATAAAATAGTTGTTATGGGCAGAGAGACTTTTGAATCGCTTCCGGGCAGAAAACCTTTAAAGGGCAGAACAAATATCATTCTAACAAAAAAAGGCGTCGATTCCGGAAATGTTATTACATGTGATTCTGTTGAGAGCCTTTTTAAAGAACTGGAAAAATATGATGATGAAGATATTTTTATTATAGGGGGAGCTTCTGTATATTCACAGCTTCTTGATTACTGCAGTGATGCATTTGTGACAAAAATAAATAAGAGTCATACTGCGGATAAATATTTTAAGAACCTTGATGAAATGAATAATTGGGTTTTAACTGAAAAAAGTGAAATTAAAAATTATGAAGGTACAGAATTTTTCTTTACCAGATATATCAATAAAAATATTAAGAAACCAGCCTTTTAAAGGCTGGTTTCTATTTTTCTGCATTGTACATTATAAGTCTGTGTATGTGAACAGCAATATAAGTTAATTCGTCATCCGGAACTTTTTTTTCATAATTTTTTTCTACGTATTCTCTTACTTTGAAAGCAATTTCCATTGATTTGGGATAAGCTTGTGATATCTGATTAAACAATACATTATCCTTGTCTTTTAACATTTTATCCGCAAAAAATCTTTCCGTAAAAAATTTTACATGTGTTATAAATCTTGTGTAGTGAAGGCTTCCGGTGTCTATATCAGTATTTATATTGTATTTTATTATATTTGTAATTCCGGATATCATTTTGGCGTATTTCATTCCGTCTCTGTTTTCCTGATATTCTCCCTGTGCGTTTATTATATGAAAAGCTATATTTGCTGCTTCTTCAGGCGGCATTTCTATGTTAAATTCTTTGTTTAATATATCAAGTGTAAAAAGTCCGACTTTGAATTCATCCGGATAATAATTTTTTATTTCCCAGTAAACTCTGTTTTTAATTATCATTTTTTTATTATATCTTTCAACAGCAAAGTTTAAATGATCCATAAGAGTTATATAAATTCCGGAATTGAGTTTTGTTGAGAGTTTTTCTTCTGCATATTTTACTACTTTCTGTGTAATTTCTATATATACGGAAGGAATATTCCCGAAAAAACTTATTAATTCCTTTGTTCTGAGGTTATCAACAGGAATAAATATTTGATCCGCTTCCGATTCCTCAACTTCCGTGCCGGTTTTTTTACCGTATCCTATTCCTTTTCCGAGTAAAATATATTCTTTTTCTTTTTCATCTCCCACAAGGATTACACTTGAATTTAAAACTTTTTTTATTTTTATCATAGTAAACACCTTCCTCACTGAGATGTCAGACTATTCCAGATCTTCACCGTTGCTCCCTATTACTTTTTTATACCAGTAAAAGGAATCTTTTTTTATTCTTTTAAGTGTACCGTTACCGGAATCATCCTGATCAACATAAATAAATCCGTATCTTTTTGACATTTGCGATGTTCCGGCACTTATTATATCTATAGGTGCCCAGCTGGTGTATCCGAAAAGTTCAACTCCCATTTCAACAGCTTCTTTCATTTGTTCAAAATGTTTTCTGAAATAATTTTTTCTGTATTCATCATGAATTTTTCCGTCATTTTCAACTTTATCTACAGCTCCCATACCATTTTCAACTATTATAAGAGGTTTTTTATATCTGTCATAAAGTTCAAGTAATGATATTTTAAGACCTTTAGGATCTATCTGCCATCCCCAGTCTGTTGAAGGAAGATACGGATTTTTTACTCCGAAGACCGTATTTCCTGCAGTTTTTTCCGAATTTTCCTTTGCCGATTCCGTAAGTGACATATAATAGCTGAAAGATACAAAATCAACTGTATTTTTTTTAAGTATTTCAGCGTCTCCGTGTTCCTTTTTTATTTTTATGCCTTCTTTTTCAAGCATATTAGTTATTATCTGAGGATATTCACCGAAAACCTGAACATCTGCCGGAAAATAATTTAAGAGGTTTTTGATAAGTGTTTTTTCAACATCTTCAGGACTGCATGTATTCGGATATGTTGTAAGTTTTGTAAGCATACATCCGACCTGACTTCCGGGTATTATTTTATGACATTCTTCTGTCACGAGAGCCGAAGCCACAAACTGATGATGAAATGCCTGATAAACAGATTGTTTTACATTTTCACAACGGTCAGGTATAATACCTGCCGTTATGAAAGGATGTCTTTCTATACTGTCTATTTCATTGAATGTAAGCCAGTATTTTACAAGATTTCTGTATCTTGTAAAACAGACTTTTGAATATTTTACAAAAAGATCTATTATTTTTCTGTTATCCCATCCGTTGTATTTTATACTTAATTCAAGAGGCATTTCATAATGCGAAAGTGTTACTATGGGTTCTATGTTCAGCCTTTTCATTTCAGTAAAAAGTTCTTCATAAAATTTAAGACCTTTTTCATTAGGTATTTCTTCTTCACCTGTAGGAAATATTCTGCTCCAGGCTATAGAAACTCTTAATGTTTTAAAACCCATTTCCGCAAAAAGTGCAAGATCTTCTTTATATCTATGATAAAAATCTATTCCTCTTCTTTTTGGATAATCTTTTTCATTTTTATCATTAATTGCTTCTTCTATTTGCTTTGATGTTATTTCCATATGTTTTTTATAATCTTTAACGTCAACTTTTGAACGGAATTTTATAACATCCGCAACTGACATTCCTTTTCCGTCTTCATTCCATGCTCCTTCTGATTGGTTTGCAGCTATAGCTCCTCCCCACAGAAAATTTTCAGAAAATCCTTTATTCATACTTACTCTCCTTTCGGTGTAACAAGTAATAAATCGTCGTTTTTATTTACTTTCGAGAGATTCAGTGTTTTTACCCCGAATTTATCACCGTTAGTTACAACCAAAACAGTCACAGGATCAAATCCTTCTTTTTTTATGCTTTCAAAATCAACTTTGAGAAGAAGATCTCCTTTTTTTACTCTGTCTCCTGTTTTTACGAAAGGTTCAAAATATTTTCCTTCTAATTTAACTGTATCTATTCCGGCATGTATTAAAAGTTCCGCACCGTTATCAGTTTTCATTCCTATTGCATGATTTGTTTCGAAAAGAGTTTTTATTTCAGCATCGGCCGGAGCGTATATTTCTCCTTTTTCAGGAATTACAGCTACTCCGTCACCTACTATTTTAGCAGAAAAAACATCATCTTTTACTTCTGAAAGAGAAATAGCTTTTCCTGTTACAGGTGTTTTTAAAATTTCTTCTTTTAATTCTTCAGACTGAATACTTGTTTTTTCTTCTTTCCACATGAAAAGAGCACTTATAAAAGCAACTCCGAAAGATACAGCAAAACCTATTATTGCATATACTATATTCATAGGAGCTTTTTCCGAAACATACATTGTCATACTTGCAAGTCCGGGACCTACAAGAACAAAAGCTTCAACTCCGGTTATACCTATAAAAGCTCCTCCGATAAGAGATCCTATTACAACACTTCCGAGTGCTTTTTTATTCTGAAGCGTAACACCGTAAAGTGCAGGTTCTGTTATCCCGAAAAGTGCTGAAATTGCTGCTGAAATTGCAGTGGATTTTACATTTTTGTCTTTTGCTTTAATTGCTATTGCAAAACAGGCACCGCTTTCAGATATATTATGTGCAAGAGATGCCGGTAAATAAAGTATTTCTTTTCCGAGTTCTCCCATTGTTGCCACCGCATAAGGAATCATTGCTTTGTGCATACCTGTTGCAACCATAAAAGGTAATACAGCTGCAAGAAGTGCTGTTGCTACCCATCCTACTTTTCCGAAAATGAAAAGAATTACTGCTGCAAATCCCTGACCTATATTGTATCCCAAAGGTCCGAGAACAAGAAGTGATACAGGTACTGTTATTACCAGTGACATCATCGGTACAAAAAATATTCTTATTGCTTTAGGTGTGATTTTTGTAAAAGTTTTTTCCATGAAAGCATAAAAGAAAACCGTAAGTATTGCCGGAAAAATCTGATATGCGTATGCTATATTCTGAAGACCTAATCCGAAAAGTTCTCCGCCTTTAAGCATAGAAGACATATTAGGTAAAAGTAATGCTCCGACTGCTGAGAGTGCCACAAGATGATTTACTTTAAGTTTTGACGCTGTTGTTATTGCAACAAGTATAGGTAAAAAGTATAAAGGTGCGTCACCTATCATATTTAATATTTTATACGTGTCACTTCCAGAATTCAGAACTCCCATGAGTGAAAGAACAAGAAGTAATGATTTTAAAACCCCTCCTCCGGCTATTGCAGGAACAAGAGGCTGAAATATTCCGACAATAAAGTCAAGAATAACAGCTCCCGGTTTTTGTTTCTTTTTTGCGGTTGATGATGAACTATTATTTATATTTCCTATAAGCTTTATTACTTCATTATAAACCTCAATAACTTCATTTCCTATTATTACCTGACACTGAGCTGTCATTCTTACGCCCATTACTCCTGGTATTTTCTCAAGATTTTTTACGTCTGCTTTTGAATTATCTTTCAGTGTAAATCTTAATCTTGTTGAACATTTTTCAAGATGTGATATGTTTTCTTTTCCTCCGATATACTTTAAAACTTCTACGGCTACTTTTTTGTAATCCATGTAAAATTCTCCTTCCATATATCAAATAGTATTGTGAAAATAAAAAAAGGACCTAAAATAAACAAATAAAAATTATTTGCTTATTTCAGATCCTGCCTGCATGACCAGTCACATGTCCGTAATAATAAATTATTCAATTATCAAAACTTATTTTATATTATTTTCTTTATTTTACAAATTGTAATCTATATCGATTATTAAAGATTGTAAAGAAATAATAGGGAAAAATGCGAAAAATTTCATTTTCCTGCATTTATATATAAAATTTAAAACAGTGACATAATAAGTCACTGCTATGATATATAATATTAATGTAAGGAGGGATTTTATGGAATTTATAAATATTACAAAAGACAATATAAAAACGGAACACATATGCTGTGCAATAGGCAACGACATTGCAAATAAAAAAAGAAGTGAAACAAAAAAACAATTTTTAATTCCTTTACTTGAAAAAGGTCTTGTATTCAGAAAACTCAATGAAAGAGGTAAAGTATTTATAGAATATATGCCTGCCGAAAATTCTTTTAAGGCAGTTAATGCAGATAATTATATGTTAATTCACTGTCTTTGGGTTTCCGGAAAATTTAAGGGTCAGGGTTATTCAAAAGAACTTATGCAATATTGTATAAAAGACTCTCAGGAAAAAGGAAAAGATGGTATATGTGTTGTAACTTCCGGTAAAAAACGACCTTTTCTTACAGACAAAAGTTTTTATGAAAAATTTAATTTCAAAGTATGTGATACAGGAAAACCTTTTTTTGAACTTATGTATCTTCCTTTAAAATCTAATGCGGAAATTCCTCAGTTTACAGAAAATGCAAAAGAAGGAAAATATGAAAATTCTGCCGACTTTACTCTTATGTACACTGATCAGTGCACTTTTACAGGTGAATATTCAGCAGTTATGAAAGACATTATCGAAAAAAGAAATTTTTCCGCAGAAATTATAAAATTAAGCAGTACAGATGAAGCTAAAGCACTGGGAGGCGGTTTTACGACTTTCGGCCTTTATTATAAAGGCAACCTTATAACAAATGAACTTATGACTGATAAAAAACTTAATACATTAATTGATTTTCTTACATAATAAAAACCTTTCACAAAAGATTCTTTTTATTAATTACTCTTTAATATTTTTCATTATCTCTTAAAAAATTATATGTTTTAAAGTGATATAATTTTCTAAACAATCTTTTTTTAGAAGGGATAATTTGTGAACAGTACGTTTAGTGAAAAAGTAAATTCCGGAAAAATTAAAAATTATATTTCTTTATTTGACATATTAAACGAAACACTTGAAAAACTTTCAAAAGATTTTTCTTTCGGGGCTATTTCTCTTATGCTTGTAAGAAATACAGGCTATCTTTTTGACAGTTTTACTGTCGGGGATGAGAAAACTTATAAGGAAAAATACCTTGAAAGAACTTCTCTTTATCATTCCGAACAGGAAAGCTATTCTGACTCATTAATTTTAGAATCAGTTGAAATAGAAAGTTATATAAAAGGTCTTAAAGAACGCTGTTCACCTTATCAGCTTACGCTTAAAGGTGAGTCTTATCAGCTCTTTGATAATCAGAAATATCTTGAATATCTTTCAGAAAGAGGTTTACTTCCGAAAAATCACAGAGAAAATTATTTAAGGTATTATAAAAAACTCATAAAAAATGAGAGTTTCAGAAAGAAATACATTAATTTTTCTGATTTTTATAAAAAACTGGTAATTCCTCTTTATAAAAAAGAAAACGGAAAAATAAAAATATACGGAAATGTAATTATTTCAAAATTCAGTATAGGTATAGATCCCGAACTTCCCATACCGGAAAGTTACATAAAAAAACTAAGCGATTTTTTTTCTGATTTTACTGATACTCTTATAAAAATAACAGGTGATCTGAATCTTTTTTACGGCAATGTTTTTAAAAGGCTTTACAGTCTTGAGGAAATTCTTAATTTTTTTGAAAAGCCTAAATATACAATGAATCATCAGAATAATACATCACTTATATACATATTTTTCCTCAAATGGGCAAATTCAAGACATAATTTAAAACTTTCACACAGAGATATTTTTTGTGCATATATAGGGTCAAAATTCCACGATGTCGGAAAAATACATATACCTATAAAAATATTAAATAAAAAAGGTAAACTTACTCCGGAAGAATTTGAAATAATTAAAAAACATCCCGAAAATGGCTATAAATTATTTAAAAACTCAGGATTGCCTGATATATCAAAAGATCTTATAAGATATCATCATGTATTTGAAGACGGCAGTGGTTATCCTGAATGCAGCAAAAAACTTGATAAACTTATAAAAATATTTATTCCTATAGATATTTTCGAAGCACTTGTCAGCGAAAGACCTTATAAAAGCAGATATTCTTTTGATAAAGCTCTTGAAATTCTTAAAGAAATGATAGAACAGGGTAAGCTTAACAGATACTATACTGAGATGTTCATAAATTTTCTTGAGGAACTACGTAAAACAGATATATCATTTGCAGAAAACAAGGATATTCTGTTTACTAAAGAACAGAAGAATTTTTTTAATTTTATAAAATCAATAAAATAAAAGTCACTTTAAATATAAAAGTGACTTTTATTTTTTGAGAAATTCTTCTATTTTTAATTTTAATTTTGGCTGTATTTCGGGATATGTAAGATTATCCGGAATATCCTCAAACAATTCTGCTTTTTCAATTTCATAATCCGGAAGCACTGATAAATTTTCAATCTCGCTGTAAAGAAGTACTCCGAAAGTTTCATCATCCCTTATTACTGAATAAATACACACAGGTTTTATGGTGTAAATATCAGCACCTGTTTCTTCGAAAAGTTCTCTTTTGGCAGCAGTCATATAGTCTTCTCCCTCTTCTATATGACCTCCGGGAATTTCCCATGTGTTTTTTTCTTTCTGTTTAACAAAAATCCATTTTCCGTCTTTTTTTGAAGCTATTACAACAAATTTTAAATTTTCTTCCGGAACATCCCCGAATTCATAAAATTTTACTTTCATATGTACTCCTCTCAGAAAATTTCAAAAAAGAAACTACAACTGAATTTTTCATTTTTCTCCAGTTTTATAAGACCTTTTTTGTTTTCAAAAATATTGTCCGAATCTTTAAAATCTGCATGACCGAACCATGGTTCAATGCATATAAAAGGCGCATCATTTGTCATAGTCCATATTCCTAAAAAAGGAAATCCGTCAAAATTTACTTTTATATTTTTATCTTCTTTTTTATTTTTTATGGTTACTTCTTTTGATTTCATTCCGGTAAAAACAAGTGCATCATTTTCGAATAATTTATGGTTTAGGTTTAAAACTCCGAATTTTTCAGCTGATTTTTTTATTTCTCCTGTAAAAAGTCCTGTTTCGTGATCAAGAAGCATAAATTCAAAATTTTCCTTTTCACCGAATTCTATAAAATAATCCTCAAAACCTTCATTTTCGGAAAGAGGACAGTTAAATCCCGGATGCGCACCTATTGAAAAATATATTTTTTCAGGTGATTCAACTGTGTATTTTGTTGTTAATCTGTTTTTTTCAAGAGTATACTCTATTTTTAATGAAAAGTCAAAAGGATACTTCTTTAATGTTTCCGAATTGCTGCAAAGCTCAAATATTATATTTTCTTTGTTATGTGTAATTACTTTAAAATTATAATCTCTTGCAAAGCCATGCTGTGTCATACTGTACTCAGAACCGTTATAAAAATATCTGTTATCTTTTAATTTTCCAACTATAGGAAAAAGTACAGGAGCATGTCTTGCCCAGTATCTTTTATCTGCAGTCCATATATACTGAATACCTTTTTTGTCTTTGAGTTCTGTTATTTCAGCACCTTTTTCCTGAAATTTAACTTCAAGATATTCATTTTTAATTTCAAAATCCATTTTTTCACCCCGTTTTAATAAATTAAATGACCCTTAAAGGGTCATTAATTAAGTATTTTTTTTATTTCGGAAAGTTTATTTTCAAGGAATTTTTTTATATGCCCTGAATCCATTTCTAATATTTTCTGTACATCTTCCGAAGCTTTTTCCGAATCAGTTTCTGATAAAAGCCATCTTATTTTTGATACTGAAGATGCTGACATTGAAAATTCATCCAGTCCTATACCGGCCAGAAAATATGCCATAGTTTCATCTCCGGCAAGTTCTCCGCACATTCCGACTTCTATACCGTTTTTATGTGCATTATCCGTAACTGTTTTTAAAAGTCTTAAAACAGCAGGATTATACTGATTATATAAATGTGATATTTTCGGATTCATTCTGTCAACTGCTGTTGTATACTGAATCAAATCATTTGTACCTATACTGAAAAAATCACACTCTTTGGCAAGCATATCGGAAATAACTGCCGCTGATGGTATTTCTATCATAATACCTATTTCTGTATTGTTCTGAAATTCTTTTCCTTCTTTTTCAAGTTCTTTTTTGCATTCTTCTGTTATTTTCTTTGCTTCTCTGAGTTCCTCAAGAGAAGATATCATCGGAAACATTATTTTTGCCTTGCCGTAAACTCCTGCTCTGAGTATTGCCTTTAACTGTTTTTTAAACATTTCTTTTCTGTCAAGACAAATTCTTATAGCTCTGTATCCGAGAAAAGGGTTATCTTCTTTTTCAAAATTTAAATATTCTACCTCTTTATCTCCGCCTATATCAAGAGTTCTTATTATTACAGGTTTCCCTTTCATTTCTTCAATAACATTTCTGTATATAACAAACTGTTCTTCTTCCGAAGGTTCAACTTTTCTGTTCATATAAATAAATTCAGTTCTGAAAAGACCTACTCCTTCAGCACCTTTAGCAAAAGCATCTCCTGCATCTTTTGAAGATGCAATATTTGCGTATAATTTAGGTTTTTTACCGTCTTTTGTTACCGTTTCTTTTTTTGAGTAATTATCAAGAATTTTATTAATTCTGCTGATTCTTTCTTTCTCTTTCTTAAAAGTCTCCAGAATTTCTTCATTAGGATTTATAAATATTTCTCCGGTTTCTCCGTTAAACACAACAGAATCATTTTTTCTTACTTTTTCATAGAATTCTTTTGCACCGACAACAGCCGGTATTCCGAGAGTTCGTGCAATTATTGCCGTATGTGACGTTCTTCCGCCTTTAGCGGTAATAAATCCCAGAATTTTTTCTTTATCCATATCAGCAGTATCCGAAGGTGTAAGTTCATCGGCAACAACTATTACCTTTTCTTCAAGTTCGGAAAGTTCTGTTTTTATTCCGAGTATATTTTTTAAAACTCTTTCGCCTACATCTTTAACATCTGCGGCTCTTTCACGTAGATATTCATCCGGAATTTCCGCAAAAATTTTTCTTATTTCTTCGGTTGCTGTTATAACCGCATATGCGGCTGTATATTTTTTATCTTTTATTTTATTCTCTATAGCTCCTGTATATTCTGTATCCTCAAGTATCATTTTATGAGCTTCAAATATTTCAGAATGCTGACTTCCCATGCTTTTCAGAGTTTTTTCCTTTAGCTTTAAAAGTTCAGATATACTTTCGGATAAAGCTTCTTTCAGGATTTTTAATTCTTTATCCGGATTTTCTGATTCTTTAATTAAATTTTCCGTATTTATAGTTTCCTTTAAAAATACTTTTCCGAAAGCTATTCCTGGTGAGGCAGGTATTCCTTTCAACATTTTTATCTCTCCTTATTCATTAAAACTTTTTATAAGAGAAACAAGATTGCTTACAGCAAGATCTTCATCTGCTCCTTCTGCCTTAATTGTTATTTTTGTTCCTTTAACAGCACCCATACTGAGAACGTTTAAAATACTTTTACCGTTAAATTCGGAACCGTCTTTTATTAATTTTATATCAGATTTAAAAGATGATGCTTTTTTTACAAAATCTGCAGCAGGTCTTGCATGTAACCCTGTTTTGTTTTCAAGAATAACACTTTCTGTTCTCATTATTATCTCTCCTTATAATAGACTTGCCGCTTCCTTATCAGCAATTATGTACACATCGTTGTGAAGCTGTAAAATAGAAGCAGGCAGATTCGGGGTTATATTTCCCTTAACCGTTCCGTAAATTGCCTTTGCTTTTTCTTTACCGCTGGCAATAAGAACTATTTTCTTTGAATGCATTATTGTTTTTATTCCCATACTTAAAGCCTGTTTAGGAACTTCGTCCACAGAATCGAAAAATCTTGAATTTGCTTTTATTGTATCTTCGTCAAGTTTAACAAGATGAGTAACGGATTCGAATTTTATATCAGGTTCGTTAAAGCCTATATGACCGTTATGTCCTATTCCGAGAACCTGAAGATCTATTCCGCCTGATTGTTTTATTTCGTTTTCATATCTTACACATTCTTCTTTTATGTCAGCCATACCATTCGGTATATCTATATTTTCAATGTTTATATTTACATGTTTAAAAAGATTATCCATCATGTAATAATAATAACTCTGCTGATTTTCTTTTGAAAGCCCTACATATTCGTCAAGATTAAAAGTTTTTATTTTTTTGAAATCAATTATACCGAGTTTGTACATTTTTACAAGTTCACTGTACATTCCGACAGGTGTTCCGCCTGTTGCAAGACCAAGTATTGAATCTTCTTTAAGAATAATCTGACTGGCAACTATCTGTGCCGCTTTAATGCTTATCTGCTGGTAATTGTCCAAAACTATAACTTTCATTCTTACTACCTCCTAATGATAAAAAAATAATTAGTATATAATATTTAAATAATTAATTTTAAAAATGATTCTCCGTTTTCCGGTTTTTCCGTTCCGAAATATTCGGCAACTGTTGCACCAACATCGGAAAGTGTTTTTCTGTGTCCCACAAAATTTCCCTTTGCACCTTTTTTATAAATCATAAGCGGTACATTTTCTCTTGTATGATGAGAATGTCCTATTGTTGGATCATTACCGTGATCTGCCATAACAACAAGTATATCCTGAGGCTCAAGAATATCTTTTATTTTACCTATATATTCATCTGATATTTTTAATTTTTCAGCATAAAGCACTGCATCTTCTTTATGTCCGGCAAGATCTGTTTCCTGAACATTTGTACATATAAAACCGTTTTTATTTTTTTGTATTGCTTTTATTGTTTCCTCAAGAACATAAGCAGTATCAACTCCGGGAATACTTTCACCATATCTGTTTTCAACAATATCAGCAACTTTTCCTATAAGCGTTACAGGAATATTTTTCTTTCCGAGTATAGTAGTAACCTGAACTTCAGGGTCTATACCATATCCGAGATGCTGAACAAAATATCCTTCATTGTAAACACCTGATTTAGGCGCATTTATTCCTGCATATATTCCGTCTTTTGTTTCATAGGCATTCAGTATATCCTCAACAGGAACGTTTTTTCCTCCGAAAACAATTACCCTTGAAACTTTTACATCACTTCTTACAACTTTTGCTATTTCATATTCTTCCTCAAAACTTATTTTATCAAAAGTAGCAGTTACATTATATGCCTGACCGCCGTCTGCTTCGAGATTATCTCCTACGGTAACACAATCGTTGACCAAAAGATATTCAAGGCCTTTTTCACCCTTTTTTACTACATTATATCCTTTTTTTATTAAAGAATCATAGACTTTATCTATAGATTTCGAAAAAGGTTCCATAACAGGTTTTTTCGGATTTGTTCCCATTATTTCCTGATGTCCGTAAAAAGTATCCGCATTAAAGTGCATAAGCGAAGCTTTCCCGTAAACTGCATCCGGATTCTTTTTCATATTTTCGTTTTCATAATCAAGTGCATTCATAAGTCCGAGACTTTCCATATTTTTTAGTTTTAATCCTTTAACTGTTTCAAAAATATGTTTTGCTGTGTTTGCACCTGTATCCTGAGGTCTTACCTCCGGAACATCATCCATATATCCTACACCGTAACTATCAAGAACTATTACAACAAATCTGCCCATTAGAATCATCTCCTGATTTCATTTCCCTGACTGTCAAATATTCCTGCAATTATAGGCTGATTTTCAGAGATTCCTTCTACAACCGCTACTCTGCTTCTTGTGACAAAAATCTGTGTTCTGAATGCAAGTACCGCTGTATCTCCGATTTCATAATTACCTTCTGTTTCAATATAATAGTCTATACTTTCGGAATCCGGCATTTTTATTTTAGATTTTTTAAAATTATTAATATCTTTTCCTATGAATATATTTTCCATACGTGATCTTCTGTAATGTCCGCCTCCGTATATATAAGAACTTTCACCGAGATTATGTGAAATTTCCGAAACATATACAATAGCAGGTGTTTCCGGCATATCAAATTCCGCATGCATAGGAGTTGTACCTGTAAGACCGTGACCGGGTTCTCCGTGTGTTCCTCCTATTTCCTTAATTTTCTTTATATTCTGCACACAGGTTGCCGAAGGTGTGTTTATCTGTTCTATTTTCAATCCTTTTTTTTCTGCGGTTAACATTGCCTTTTTTAATGTTTCCGTATTTTTGGTTACTTCTATATCTTTTTTATCTTTATCGTAGAGAAAAGCCGGAAAAACAGTTAAACCGTTAACTCTTACATTTTTAAACTGTTTTGTTTTTTCAAGAAAATCTTCCAGTTCATCGAGATAAATTCCTCCGTACTGTCCGGCATATATCATATCGTCTTTACTTATAACCCTTATCATAACATCCTGAATTTTACCTGATTCTGCGGCAGCATCATTTATTTTTTCAATTTTATGCATTGAATAAACAGTAATTATTTCAGGATTCATCTCTACAAGTTTCTTAATATCATTATCCGGAATCTGCACAAGATGGCCTATATTACCAAGTTTTATACCGTTTTCACCTAATAATCCGGCTTCTCTGAAATCAACAGCAACAGCGCCCGCATAACCTATATCCATAAGTCTTTTGGCAATAAGCGGATTACGCCCTATCTGTTTGGTCATAAAATAAAGTTTAATTCCGTATTTATCAGCTTCTTTTTTTATTTTTAAAGCATTTTCGGTAAGTCTGTCCAAATCTATAATATATGTATCCGGCTGAATTTTTCCGCCCTGATGAAGTTCAAATGCAGTTTTTATTAATCCCGGATTTCTTTTCAAAGTTTTTTCAAGAAACATATGTCACCTCTTATCCCAAACATTTTTAACTGCATTTTCAAGTATTCTTAGTATTGTTTCCGGACCGCTTCTCATAGGATTTATTCTTATCATTCTGTATTCAAGTCCGGGATCACTTTTTCTGAAAGTTCCGGATATTCTGTAAAAAAGAGGTGCAAATTCATATTTTGATTCGGAACCAACAGGATTAGGTATAGCTCCCATTTTTTCAGCCTCTTTTAAAACTTCATATGCAATATCCTCTTCAAGTTCAACAAGAAGTACTTTAGACTGTGAATTTGCTATATAAGCTTTTTTTACCCCTTTTATACTTCCTGAATTAATAATTTTTGCTACTTCTTCTGTTACTTCTGCCTGCAATGCAAGTGAAACAGGTGCATAAACCATACCGTGAAGAACATCCAGCGCTTCATGACCCTGTACCTGACTTCCTCCGGAATAATTAAGAGCAATAATTTTCTCAGTAAACTCTTTCTTACCTATAACACATCCAACACCTTCAGGTCCTAAAAGCTTAAAACATGAAAAAGCAGAAAGATCAGCTCCGCAGTCAGTTCCGTTTTTATGTGTTTTCATAATTGCATAATTATCATCAACTATTACAGGTAAATCTTTATTTATATCTTTTACCGTCTTTATAACATCACCTAAAACATAAGAATCATCTATTTTCTGACGTGTATGCTGAACAAGCACGCCTTTAATTTCAGGATTTTCACGAAGAACTTTTTCTGTTTCTTCCTTAGAATTAAAATCAGCACTAACTGTATTTATACCCATTGTCTGAAGTGTAACTTCAGTTGTCGGATATACAGGTGCTTTATGTATTAAAATAGTATCTCCGGATTTAAGGAAAGATATCAGTCCCCACCTTATAGCTCCTGTTCCAGAACCTCTTGTAAGAACTGCCGATTCTGTTCCGAAAAAATCAGCTATGGCTTTTTCTGCTTTTAATGTTGTCTCAGGTTTATTAAGTCCCATAACAACACCGAGATCTCCACGGTTAAGTATTTCTTTACCGGAAAAATTTTTTGTTATACAGTCAATCATTTTAAACTGAAGTTTTTTTGCTTCTTCCAAATTAATAGATTCCAAAGGATATGTATTCAAAGTATCACTCCCCGAAAATTTTTAAAGGATTATATCTAAGCATATTTTCAATATCATTGTTTTTAACATTCATTTTAAGAAGTTCAGGTATAAAATAATCCATAAGATATGTGTATCCTATACCGCCGAATTTTTTCATATGTGATTTTCTTGTTATGTCCATAGAAAGGACCATTCTTTCTGAATATCCTTTTGAGCATAATTTATTTACTATATCAAGTCTTTTTTCATCACTAAGATATTTTATTTTTCCTATTGTATCTATTTCAACATAAACACCTTTATTTATAAGATCTTCAATATAGCCTTCATCTCCTGTAAGATCAGTATGTCCTATAATAACTTTATTCAGATCAACACCGTATTCTCTGAATATTTTTATCTGTTCTTTTCCCATAGTTCCGAGAGTGGTATGTGTTGTTATAGGTTTTCCTGTTTCAAGATGTGCTATTGATGCTGCCTTAAAAATTTTAAGTTCTGAATCTTTTATTTCATTGTTTGAAGTTCCTATTTCACCTATTATTCCCGCTTTAACACCTGTATTATCTATACCTTTTTCTATTTCGGAAATCATAATCTGTGCAAGTTCTTTTTCATTTTTTTCATAAACATATTCAGGAAGGAACGGCTCTTTATAAAAACCTGTAGAAACTATAAAGTTCATACCGCTTTTTTCTCCGAGTCTGTTTATATATGAAATATCCCTTTCCATACCTATATTAGTAACTTCAACTATATTTTTTATACCCATGGAAAAAAGTTCTTTTATCTCTTCAAGTGTTTCATCATAACAATCAAGATTACAGTCCTGATCTTTTTTCACACCGGAAAGATCAAGTCTCATATGCTCATGCATATAAGTATATCCGTCTTTAAGCATTTTATTCACCGCCTCTGAAGAAATATTCGTTTTTTCTTCTTAAATATGATTTCAAAAAGTAATTTTCAAATATTTTCCTTTCGGAAATCTTTTCTGAAATTTTTTCAGCCATATCTACGATAACTGAAAAATTTTCCATTCCTTCTTTAACAGAAAGAAGTATTCCTTTTGCCGAAAAATCAAGAGGAATTCCCAAAGAAGAACAGTTAAGCATATTGGCAATTTTAACCATGTATTTTCCTGATTTTGCCTGCATATCCGCAGTATCATAAAAATTACCGTAAACACTGTCTCCTGTGCCGTAAACATCAACGGGGCCTTCTACCGTTGCCACGACATCATTTTCTTTAAATATTTTTTCCATAATCTCTATGGATTCTCTTCTGTCTCTGAAATCCGGAAAACGGTATTCCGATATTTCAAGATCTTCAAAATCCTTTAAATATTCTAACAAAATATCTTTCTGCCTTATTCCGTCAGGACCTACAATATTACCGGGAATGGCAGCTCTTATTTTTTTGCTGCTTTTTTCAGTATTTTCAGCTAAAATATTTAAAATATTTCTGAGCACTTTAAAATTTCCCGCTATAATTCCTGTACCTGCGGTAAAATCAATTCCGTCAGTTGATTTTTTTGTATTTTCTGATTTATATCCGATTCCTTTTAAAAGACATGAAAAAAGATTAAGTGAAAATGCCGGGGCAAGAACAGAACCTCCGCCATCTGTGGCAATAGCAAAATCATTAATACCGTAAAGAACATTTACAGCTGATGCGGATGATGAACCTGTCATCATATTTCCGTTAACAGGATTCCTTATAACTGCATCAACAGCTCTTCCGCCATCTGACATTTTATCTATTGTATTAAAGATACAATTATATGCAGACAGTTTTTTTATTATGTCTTTTCCGACAGATGCAGTATTTTTTACACCGAAAAGATATATTTCATCATATTTTTCTTTCTTTTCTTCAAGTGTAAAAGAAACATCATAATTTATTTTTTCTATAGTACTTCCGAGAAAATCATGAGCTTTCATCTGTTTTCTGTAAATTTCATATATTATTTTTTCATTTTTTTCCATTTTTTCACCTTTTTTATTTTAAAATGGAGGCCAAAGCCTCCATTTTTTTAATGATACAATCCTATAAGAGAAAGTACGTTAACAAGTACACCGACGAGAATCGCGCCTACAGGTCCTACAGCCATATCTACTATAGGTTTCTTTGAAGATTTATTTAATACATATAAACCTACAACAATAAAGAATCCTAATTTCGGAGCTATTGCGTTTGCAGCGATCATACCGCCTACAAGAAGTGCTACTTCAAGTACTTTACTCATAGCAGTTCTTATATTGTCTCCGGCTTTTCTCATACCAGGGAATTTATCAAGCATTTTTGCAAGAAGTTCAAGAAGCTGTACTTCAAGGAATATAACTACAGCACCTAAAATAAATGCAAGAATGAAATTCTTTGTTAAAATACCTACAACGAAAACGAATGTCATACCAACCGGTCCGTAAACACCTGTTGCAAGTGCTGTTGTAGCAACAAGCGGTATAAATCCTATTCCTCTTGCAAATGCTGTAAGTGCAGCTTCTGCTGTTTTACCATCTTTTAAAAGGTTAAGTGATATAGGATCTCCGGCAACAAGACCGTAGCTTGTAGCAGCAGCAACAAGACCGCCCATTATTGCAAGCCATATAACATTTTTCTTAATTCTTGCAACCCTGTCTCCGAAAAGACCTTTATAATCAAGTGCTTTAGAATCTGATTTTTCTCTTGTAGCATAAACTATCATTATTATCATACCTGCAAGAAGTGCCATTCCTTCAGGGTTAAGAGAAATTTTTGAATCTCCTATATTGAATACTCCGTAATACTGAACAATCTGTCTTACTATAAAAGAAGCAACAAGTGTAAAAATACCGTGTTTAACACCGTACTGATATCCGACAACAACAGCAGGGAAAACTGCGAATGCTGCTATAATAGGATCTCCGACTTTACCGAGGTCTGAAAGGAAATTAACAGGAAGTTTTGCAAATACATCAACTATAACCTGAAGTCCTACCATTATACCTATACCGTATAAAGCACCTACTACTCCTGCTATTATTAAACCTTTTTTACCTGCAGGTGACCATGTACCGATAATATCTGTTCCTAATAATACGGAATGAATAAGTATTATTGTGGCTGCTATAGAAACAGGTATACCGAAACCTATAACAAGTCCGAAACTGAGCGCAAAACTTGTAGCTGCAAGAGCCTTTTTATCCATTCTTCCTTCAAGATATTCAGGAACAATAGGCCTTAAACCGTCGTTAAAAACTGCAACACCTTTGTTAGCAAGAATAGATGCAAAACCACCTATAAGTGCAATTAACACGTATCCCATAACACTACCCACTACGTTTTATTTGAGTATTTCTTTCATAATAACAGGAATAACCTGATCAGCATGCTGCGGTGTAAAACCGAAGGCCTTTTTCCCATTTTTTATCTCATTTGTTATTTCCTCGTCACTTCTTATTTTACCAGGCATTGAAACAGTAGCACACATACCCATTCCCAAAAGAGCTATTGCCATTGCAAGTGCTCCGCCGCCGCCTGTATTACATGCACCGAAATAATAATCGGCAGTGCCTGCTTTTATTGCCATAGCAGCTTCAATATCTGATTTTATTTCTACGCTTACAGAGTCTTTACCGATTTCTTTTATCTTTGAGGCAACCATATTTTTATCTATCTGACCGCCTACAACTATCCTGAGCACAGTATATTACCTCCTTAATTTAAATTTTATTAAGTAAAACACACATATGCATTTGAATATAACCTTTTTCACTTTCAGGAATTTCTTTATTCATTAATTCCTCAAGTTTTTTTATTATTTCGTTTGACTTATTAAACTGAGAATCATTTTTAAGTTCTTCACAAATAAGTTCTGAAACAGGTTTTACAGTTTCGTTTTTATCAATTCTTGTTAAAGCTATACAAAGATGAGTTATTAACATTGCTCCGTTTTCTTCGTTTAATTCTATTGCATAATCAGCTTTAAGAAGATTTATAAAATCATTAATAATATTATAAGTTCTTTCGTTTATCTGCCCGGAATCTTTTAAAACATTTACTCTGAACATTAAATCCATAAACACCCTCCAAAATTAGTAATTAGGTATCATTTTACCCGTGAGTACTTTTTTCTGAAAATCTTTTACCTTTGTTTTATCTATTATCGTCTGCAAAAGATTTTTTACTCCTTCATTACCTTTTTTTACAACCAAAACAGCATTTGTATCATCGGCATTAAATCCCGGAATATTTATCTTATGACTGTTAACCTGAATCTTTCTGTCATTTATTTCGTCAATATTCCATATTGCCATATCTAATTCTTTGTTGAGAAGTTTTGTCAGAATCTGATTATAAGGAAGTTCAAAATAATTTACTTTTTTTCCTTTGCATACTTCAAGCGTGAGAAGATAGAGATCAGGTGAAGATTTATCTATTCCCACTCTCATACCGTCTTCAGGTTCTTTCTTATTATTATCGGAAAAAATAACAACATGTTCGTCAACATATGATTTTTTACCAAAATCCATTATCATTTCCGTTTCATATTCAGAACTTCTGAAAAAAGTAAATTTTGAAACTACAGCGAAATCGTATCTTTCTCTTGAAAGAGCTTCAAGTCTGTTCTTAGCTCCTCTCATATAAGCAAGATTAAAAGGTATATTTGCAACTTCTGCACACTTATAAAGGCCGGTTGCCAGTCCCTCGTAAAGTCTTGAATACGGAAGGGGCATAACTCCCATAAGTGTTTCCCAGAGTGTAAGTTCCCATATTTTCTGATAATCTATACTTTTAATATATGTACCCATATGACCATGCGTTGAAAGTTCTGCTGCTCCGGCTTCTTTAATTACATTTATGGCATTCTGTACAGTTCCCCTACCGTAAGAATACTTTTCGGCATAAAAAGAAACAGTGTTTATTCTGTCTCCTGCTTTTTTTGTAATAAACTCCCTTGCGAGCAGAGCGGCCATAAAACCGTTTTTCTGCATAAGTTTACTATTTAAAGCCATTTCTTTCCCCCATTGTACAAATTTTTGTATTTTGTATATAAAAAAAATAAAATCTAAAAATAATCAATGTACATTTTTTTGTACATTGATATTATATAAAATAATCCATAAATATAAAAATTGTTTTATTTGGAATTTTACAACTATTAAAGTAAAATATAGGTAATTAGAGTTTAAAATTTCTATTTTATCAAAACTACCGATAAAATATATAAAAAGAAATTTTTGTTATAATTGATTGAAAAAATTTTACTTTCAAGGAGAGATAAAGATGGGAATATATGCGCAGGGAATAACATCAAAACTGGCACATAAAATACACACTCTTGAAATTCAGAATTCTGCGGAATTAAAAGAAAAAACAGAAAAGTTACGTGCTATAAAACTTAATCTTGAAAAAAAAGATTATGAAAAATTTGATCAGGATATTGATCTTCTCAAAAAAATTTCGGATCCTTTCAACAATCTTAAAATTCCTCTTATAGAAGATTTTTTTGATAAAGATTCTGTACTGGATAATTATCTTTCGTCACCTAAAAAGCCTAATTTTTTTATGTTTATACTTAGGGAAATCTTTTTATATATTGTAGGGGTTTATTTTGCATCATCTATGACTTTTGTTACTATACTTTCTATTTTCGGTATGTTTTTCCTTTTCATCTTTTTTACAGAAGATGTTAAAAATTACAGATATTATTTAAAACAGAAAGATGCTGTACAGGATAAAAAAGATAAAGTATTTCTTGAAACAGAAAAACTAATAAACGGAGATATATATTATCTTGATATTCTTATAAAAAAATATTTTAACGATGCCGGATTTTTTGATGAAAAAATGCCTGTATTCTTCTCATACGGTTTAAATTCCTCACAGACACTGACTGTGGATTTTGATCTTCCTGAATATGAATTTATACCGGAAACATATGAAAAACATGATGAAACCGGAAAAATAGTTATTCATGAATATAAAAAATCTCTTATGATGAAAACATATTCAAATTTTATAGCTTATATTCCTATAATATTTTCTTCGTATATTTTTGAAAATTTTCCTTCAATAGAAAATATAATATTTTCCGGATACTTAGATATTAAAAATGAAAAAACAGGAAAATACGAGAAAAACTATTTTATTTCCACTAAAATTAAAAGAGACATATTTACCGGAATAGATTTCAGAAGAATTGACCCGATAACTGCAATAAATGAATTCGAAACAAGATATGAAGTTGATTCAAAATATAATCTGAAACCCGTTGAACCTTTCTACGAAGATTTTATGGAATTAAAAAATATAAATCTGACTACATTAAGACATCTCAACAATATACAGTTTGAAAAAACCATAGCTGATCTTGTTGAAAAAATGGGTTATTACATAAAGCAGACAAAAAGTTTTAAGGACAGCAGTATGGAAATAATTGCAGAAGAACCTCAGAATGAAAATATAGAAAAAACTTTTATAACAGTAAAAAAATATCTGAATAAAATAGAAAAATCCGATGTTGAAAAAATTAAAAAAAGATCAGACAGTTTCAAATGTCAGAAATGTATGATAATAACCATATCAGATTTTGAAAGCAGTGCATATAAATATTCATATGAAAACAAAATAGAACTTATAAACGGAAAAAAACTTGAAAGACTTTTAAAATAACTCTTGACAAAACAATTATACTAATGTATAATTGTTTTAACAACCATTTATTATTTCCCCATTATAAAGCTTCTGTCTTTTGACGGAAGTTTTTTTTATTATAAACCTTACTTGAGATTTTACATTTTTTTAACTTTTTTTGCTCATTATAACGTTTGACATAAACCATAGTTCATATATTAAAATTACTACGGAGGCTGTCAAAAATGAATAAAATTAATTTTCCGCAAAATATTCCTGTACTGGAATCAGAAAATATTATTCTTAAAGAACTGACTTTTGAAGACAGATATGATGTTTGTAATATCTATCTCGAAAATCAACTATGCACATCTAAACCTATTGATTTTTTAAGAGAAGATGCACAAAAAATAATTAATTCCATAAAAAATTCAGAAAAAAATGAAGAATGTATTTTTTGGGGTGCTTTAATAAGAAAAACAAAAAAAACAGCAGGTATTATCTCCGTAACCTCAATAAATAAAAATAAAAGTACAGCTTTTTTTAATATTCTTACTTATAAAGAAAACTATGAGAATACTATTTTATTTTTTCCGGCAGGACAGATTTTAGAATTTTGTTTTTATGTTATGAACTTTAATGAAATCTTCCTTAATCCAAAAGAAAAAAAGTTCGCATTATATTTATCAGAAAATAACAATTTTATTATAAAAGAAAAAGAGAAGTTTTTTACAGTAAATAAAAAATAAAAATAATATATTTATATTTTTGTTATTTTTTTCACTTTTTAAAAATCACCTTATAAAAAGAGAAGCAGCGGTTTAAACCGCTGCTTCAACTTATAGTCACCACATTATTAGATTTTTCCGTCAGATAAATCACCCCCTTCTAAAAATTTTAGAAACGGGGAATCGGAGCGCGCTATTCCGTTACCCATAAAATAATTATACCATAAATTATTATAAATTTCAACTTTAATTCTTTATTAATTTCATTTTGTAACCGTAATAGATGAGAGTTTATTCATTTTTTACTTCTAAAAAAGGCAATATATTTACGTTTTAGTATCATGAGACGTTTGATTTTTTAACAAAGGGATTAATTAATTTAAAAAAATTAAAGTATTATATATATAACAAAGTTTCTAAGGTAGGGTGATTCTATGAATAAACAGGATGGAAATTTAAACACACTCAATGTACTTGAAAAAGTAAATAATATAATAGAAGATTTAAATTCCGTTTCTTTGGAATATTCCATAAGATTATCCTCATGCGGATTTTCAAATGAATGTCTGAATGTTATTGCAGAAAAAATAAGATTATTTGAAAAGGCAAGTATAAAACTAAGAGAAAAACTTGCTTTACTCGTTTCTGAAGAAGTTTCAAGGAATAATGAATTTTCTATAGATGAATTTATAAATATAATTGATTTATCCGATAATGAAAAAAATAATTCAGACAAACTGAAATCGGAATTATTAGATTACAGCATAAAAATAAAAAACTTTAAAGAAAAAATAAAAAATTTCAAATGTTCTGACCCTCAGGAATATATAAATTCTCTGACTTCAGAAATAATTGAAATAATTGATGTTTTTACAAAAGACTTTGAAAAGCTCTCAACAATCATTATTATATAGCTTTTTACAATCCCTTTGTACCCCTTTTAGGGGTACTTTCTTTTTATATTTGACAAACTTTTACTTTTTTTGATATAATAGACCATACAGTCTAGACCGAACGGTCTAAAAGGAGGGATATTATGATTGAAGTAAAAAATCTTTCGCACAAATATTCCGGTAATAGTGATTATTCCGTAAAAGATATTAGTTTCGGAATAAAACAGGGAGAAATATTCGGATTTCTCGGACCGAGCGGCGCAGGCAAAAGCACTGTACAGAAAATTCTTACAGGACTTCTGAAGCTTCAGAATGGTTCCGTAAAAATAGATGGTAAAGACGTTACTTCAGCCGGAACAGATTTTTTTGAAAAGATAGGGGTTTCTTTTGAACTTCCTAATATATATGAAAAACTTACCGGTTATGAAAATCTTAAATTTTATGCAGGTTTATTCCGTTCAAAAACTTTTGATCCTTATGAAGTTCTCGAATGGGTAGATTTAAAAGATGCTGCCGGTAAAAAAGCCGGTGATTATTCAAAAGGAATGAAACAGCGTCTTATTTTTGCGCGTGCTATAATAAACGATCCGGAAATTCTTTTTCTTGATGAACCTCTTTCCGGTCTTGATCCAACAACTGCACAAAAATTAAAAAAAATCATTATTGATTTCCGTTCCAGGGGAAAAACAATTTTTCTTACAACACATAATATGTTTGTTGCTGATGAATTATGTGATAATGTAGCTTTTATAAATACAGGAGAAATTATTTCAATGGATTCGCCTAAAAATTTAAAATTAAAATACGGGAATCATTCTCTTAAAATTGAATATACTGACGGAGAAAAAACAAAAACAGATATATTTTTTCTCGAAAAAAGCGAAGATAAAGAACAATTTAAAAATATTGTGGATAAGAATAAAATAATAACTGTACATTCCGGTGAGGCCACACTTGAAGAAATATTCATAAAAATTACAGGTAGGAGGCTGAGCTGATGAAAAAATTCCTTTCTGTTTTTATGACTGATTTTACAGTCGCAAAAAGAAATATGTTTTTTATAATAGTTATTATTCTGGCTGTTTTATACTCACTTATAGTTCATTTTCTGATACCGGAAAAAATCGGAATATCTTCTTCCCCTTTATTTATACTTGATAATTCCGATAACGGAATTTACGCAGATTTAAAGGTTAATTATTCACAATATCTTACCGAAAATGAAGAAGATTTAAAAAAGAAATTAAACAAAAACTCATCAGCATACGGAATAATTATTTACAACGATACCTATAAAATAATTTTTCAGGGTTATGAATCTGAAAAGCAGAAAAATGTTATTTTAGCTTCCGCAAAGACTTTTTTTGATTCTTTAAAAGGAATTTATTTATTTCCTGACATAAAATCGGAAAATATAGGTGATTATTCATCAGAACTTCCTCTTAACAAAAAAATGATACCTATACTTATTTCAACCGATATTATCATACTGTGTTTTTTATTTATTGCCGTAATGATATTTCAGGAAAAACAGGAAGGCGGTATTTATGCCTACAGGGTTTCACCTTCCGGAACACTTAACTATATTTCGTCTAAAATTCTTGTAAATATTTTAATTTCATACGTTTTCGGAATTATTTTTATTTTTCTTTCACTTGGTTTTTCGGTAAATTATTTTTATTTTTCCCTGCTTATAATTTTAGGTTCTTTTCTTATATCTCTTTTCGGAATATTTTTAGCTCAGTTTTACAGCTCTCTGAACGAATTTATAACTGTTGCCATGGTTTTCAACATGATAATGATTTTACCTGTTATACTTTATTTTGACCCACTTATGAATTTAAAAATATTCAGAATAATAATTTCTTATTCTATAATGCTTTCAGCTGATTTCATTATAAAAGGCGAAAATCTTTCATATATAATAAAAACATTTATAAATCTTTCAGTCTGGATTGCCTTTATGTTTCCGCTTACATATTTTTCAGTACGGAAAACTCTTATAAAGAAGGTGATTTTATGATTTTTTTACCTCTTATAAAAAAAGATCTTCTGAATATAAAAGGCGACAAACTTGTTTTTTATATGTTTTTAATACCTATAATCATATCTGTCATAATTAAAATTTTTTTGCCTTCACTGACTTCCGGAAATATGAAATTATATGTGTCCGGTAATATACCGTCAGAAATTTATAAAAATCTTGAAAATTATTTTGATATTACAGTCGCAGAAAATGATACAGAATTAAAATCAATGGTAAGTAACTTTGATGATATACCGGGTATTGATTATAAAGATAAGGAAATCAAACTTTTATTTCAGGGAAATGAGGATTCTCAGATTAAAAATATATACAGTATGCTTGTTTATAATTCGTTAAACGGTTTTGAAACTGATACAGATACAGAATCACTCGGTAATCAGAAATCAGGAATAACAGAAATGATAATTTCTATGATTATTATATTTGTAATATCGTTGTCCGGAGTTATTACAGGATTTACAATGGTAGATGATAAAACAAGTCATATGACAGAGGCAATAGCTGTTGCTCCGGTAAAGCTTACACAGTACATTTTTTCCAAAATAATAATTACATTTGTTTATTCGGTAATAATGTCTTTCATATCTCAGATTATAATAACGGGAATAAATTTTAATTTTTATAATTATCTTTTAATAATGCTCTCCGGAATTATACTTTCACTCGTAACGGGATTTCTGATAGGTACTTTTGCTGATTCACAGAATATGGCAATTACTTATACAAAAACAGTTACTTTTATTATGGTTTTTTTACCTATGATATCTTTACTTGTGCCGGAAAACATCCGCTTTGTTTTCGGTATAATACCGAGTTACTGGACTTTCAGAATAATATGGCAGCTTTACCTCGGAATAAACGGCAATTTAATATTAAGTTTTACAATATCAATTATTTATAATATAATGTTAATTGTTCTGATTATGCCGAAAATGAGAAAAAAATTCGGTCTGAGACTGAGGTGAAAATAATTTGAAAGATAAAATATTTGAAAAAGAAAACGAACTTTATGAAAATGCATATGCCGAATTTTCAGAAAAAGGTTATGAAAAAGCTTCTCTTAACAACATATTAAAAAAAACCGGAATAAGCAAAGGTACTTTCTATTATCATTTTAAAAATAAAGAAGACCTTTATATAAAACTTCTGCATATGGCGTTTGATAAGAAAAAAGAAATTATGAATGATATTTATAACAAATATCCGGATACAACAGATATTTTTAAAATAATGGAAATGCAGGCTGAAGCTTTTGTAAAATATGCATTTGAAAATAAACTCTTTTATAAATTTTCGGTTAGTTTTTTAAAAGAAAAAGGCACAGATATTTATGAAAAAGTTTTTTCATCAGCCGAAGAACAAAAAAATGAAATAATAGATAAAATAATAAAAACAGGAATAAAAAATGGAAGTATAAGAAAAGACTTACCGGAGAGCTTTTTAAAAAACGCACTTATATATTTTTTCTTTCATGCTCAGGAATTTATTGATTTTTTCAGTGATTTCAATGATAAAGAAACTCTAACGGAAAATTATAATTCTTTTCTTAAAATACTTAAAAATGGTTTTTCCGGGAAAAACGAGCAAAATTAATTCACTTTATTTTAATTTTCAGTTAACTTTAAAGAAATAATTTAATTGTAAAATATTTTTAATTACTAAAAGGAGGCGGTATAATGAAAAAATTATTCATAAAATCAGAATTTAACAGAAATAAAAAAATACCGCTGACAGTTTATTAAAAAATCAAATTGTTATTGATATATATTTGTTATGTCGCATAAACCACGGTATTTTACCGTGGTTTTTTTATTTTAGGGAGGTGGTTAGTATGAGGAAAGATAAAATAAATTTCAGAACATATAAAGGACACGGTAATTATAAAAATACGGGAGATGATCATCTTAATGTTATCAGGAACAGTAATGAACGTTCAAAAAGGCCTTTACATAATAAAATCAGGCCATGAAATAATCAAATGTAAACTAAGAGGAAAACTTTTAAAATTACACACACAGCAGACACAGCTTATAGTTGTAGGAGACAATGTAAATTTTGAAAAATTAATGGACGGTACAGGAATTATACAGGAAATATGCGAAAGAAAAAGTAAAATTGCACGAAGAGGTGCAGGTTCGAAAAAAAGTCATTATGAACAGATAATTGCTGCAAATGTTGACCTTGCACTTCTTGTAAATGCTTGTAAAAACCCCGGATACAATTTTAATCTTATAGACAGATATATAAGTTCTGCAAAGTCAGGAAACATAGAACCGGTAATTATTTTTAATAAATTCGATCTTCTGAATAATGATGAAAAAGAAAAATTAATAAAAGATTCTGAATATTATAAAGAAAAAAATATTACGGTCTTTTTTACAAGCACTTCAGAAAATACAGGAATAACAGAATTGTATGATTATATAAAAAATAAAGTATCGGTATTCACAGGACAGTCAGGAGTAGGAAAATCATCACTTACAAATGCACTTGAAGATTCTTATGTATCAAAAACATCACACACAAGCGAAAAACTTTATAAAGGCCGTCATACAACAACATCATCATATATGTATCAATTAGGTGAAAATGCTATGATAATAGATACTCCAGGCATGAGAGAATTCGGAATGTTTGACTCGGAAGACGGTATAAGATCTTTTTTCAGTGACATAGAGGAAATTTCAAAAAACTGCAGATTTTCTGACTGTTCGCACACCCATGAACCGGGATGTGCAGTTAAAGAAGCTCTTGAAAACGGTTTAATAGAAGAATCAAGATTAAATAATTATTTAAAACTCCTACAGGAAACAAAATGAACCCACATTTTCAAATTACCATAGCTTTTTGGTGCATGCAAATGCACCAAAATTTTTTAAAGGAGAAAATATGAAAAATGTTTTTATTTATGAAACAGTTTTGGGTAAAATAGGAATAGCGGAAAAAGAAAATATGATATCCGATATTTTTTTCGGATCAGAAATACCTTTTTCCGAAGAGCATATTATGAAAGAAACAGAACTTATAAAAAAAACATATTCAGAATTAAAACTGTATCTTGACGGTAAACTAAAATATTTCAGTATTCCTCTGAATCCGGAAGGAACAGATTTCAGAAAAAAAGTATGGAAAGAACTTCAGAATATACCCTACGGAGAAACAAGATCCTACGGTGAAATTGCTTCGGCAACAGGCAATTCTAAGGCGGGTCGTGCTGTAGGAGGTGCAAATCATAATAACCCTATTGCAATAATAATTCCATGTCACAGAGTTATAGGAAGTGACGGTTCTCTTACAGGATACGGCGGAGGTCCTGAAATAAAAGAATTTCTTCTTAACCTTGAACAAAAAAACAAAGATTCTCTATGAGAATCTTTGTTTTTTATTAATTATTTTCTCTCTTTTATTTTTTTCCTGAGTGTTTTATTGGTAAAAAAAAGTCTCATAAATATATATAAATAAAGAATTACAAGAGGCAGCGCTATAGAAATATAAACTGCATTAAATATATTAAAACCGTCATCTTCAAAAAATCTGATCAAAGACTGAAAAACAAGTGCAAGAGGAGCAAGTGTACTAAGAAATACCCATGAATATTTTTTATTTCTTTCCAGTATTGATTCATAATCAGTATAAAGTTCCGGTCTTTTCCCGTTATATTCCTTACTTGCTATTACCCAGCCTGAACCGATTTCTTTTATTTTCCAACCATCTTCTGAAAGAATTTTTGTATATTCGGATGTAATTTTCATCTGATAATCTATACAATAACTTATTTTTTTAGGTTCGGATTTTTCAAAACTGAATATCATACCAGCAAAAGTAACTCCTTTTAAAATATATCCTGATTTTGCCATTTCTTCAAGCCATTTTTCAATTTTTTCAAAATTTGCAGCATGCCAGAATTTAAAATATTTTTTTTCCTTCATTTCACACCTCCGGAATTTTTTTACCGTTTTCTGCAAGTTCGCATATTCTTTTATATTCAGTTTTTAGTATTGTTTTCCCTGTTTCGGAAATTTTATACATTTTTTTTCTGTCTTCTTCTCCGGCAGGATTAATAAGACCGTCTTTTTCAAATTTTGACAAAGTACCGTATATTGTTCCGGCACCTATTCTAAGTCTTCCGGAAGTTATTGACTCAACTTTCTGTATTATTCCGTAACCGTGGCACTCTTCTGTCAGAGCAAGCAGTATATAATAAGCCGTTTCACTCATAGGTATATAATCTTTTTCAGGATTTTTCATTTTTCCTCCTTTTATATCACGACGTGATATATCTGAATACATTATATCACGCCATGATATACTTTGCAATAAAAAATAAGCACAAAAAGTGCTTATTTTATTAATTTTATGTTATTTTTTCCGGAATTTTTTATTTCATAAAGTGCTTTATCAGCTTTTTTAAAAACAAATTCAACATTTTCTCCGGATTTTTTTACATATCCTCCCGAAGATATACTGAGGCCTGAAACATTGATTTCTTTTTTTATTTTATTCATAACTGCAAGTGCATCTTTTTCCTGACTGCCGAGCATTACATATATAAATTCATCTCCGCCGAATCTTCCGCATAAAATATTTTCACAGGAATATTTTTTGAAAATATCAGCTGTTTTTATTATTGCTTCATCACCGTAATGATGACCGTATTTATCGTTAATATTTTTAAAATTATCTATATCACATAAGAAAAATATATAATTTTCTATATTTTCAAGATATTCAAAAATATAATTTTTTGTATAAAGGCCTGTCATTGAATCTCTTATGGAACGTTCATAAATCATTTTGTTTATATTCTGCTCATCAGAAATTTTTATCTGAAGTTTAATATACTCATTTAAAACCATACCGAGCATTCCCGAAAGAAAAAGCATTATTCCGAAAAGGCTGTAACTGATCATGGAAAATTTTCCCAATACAATTAAAACAGTATCATACAGTGAAAATGCTATCAGAAATACAGATGACATAAATATTAAAATAGAGTCAACGGTGTCTTTCCTGTATTTTAAAGATACATAACTCCAGTTAAGTACATTTATTACTATAAGAAAATTCATTATTCCGTATATTCTCTGATAAACATAAAGGTTATCTGAAAATATACTTACGGTAAGTATCGCTGCAAAAAGTGAAAATGCAGTATAAAGAGTAAATTTTCTTTTATACTTTCTGTAAATAGCGAGCGACATAAAAAAAACAGAAATATACATCATCATAATTGTAATTTTTTTAAAAACAAGTATATCAGTAAAAATATAATTTATCGTCAGATAATCTATTGTATTTAAAAAAATAAAAAACGCACTCAGTGAATAAAACAGTATTTCATACTTTTTTTCTCCTTTTATATTTATAAAAAAGAAAAAAAGGAATAAAAAAGTAATAAAAGTAAACCAAAGTACAAAATTAGGAATACCTGCGGAAAAAAGACTTAAAATATCCCTTACTTTCATATAATTAATACTGTCTGTTATAAAAACCGGAAATTTTGAAAGTCCTAATTCATTACCTGAATATATAACAAACTTTATTTCATTTTTATCTTTAATTATTTTTTCCGGAATTACAAAATAAGCATAAGAACACCATATATTGCTGTAAGTTACATAATTACCGTTCTGACCTATTTTAAATCCGTTGAAATAGACCTCATAAGCAACGGAAGCAAGTCTGTAAATATTTATGTAATAACTTTCTTCGCTGCCACCTTTTTTTATATCTTCAGAAGTCATATAAGCAGTGTATTCATACTTTTCTATTTTTGAATTTTTTAAAATACGGTACGAAAGGTCTGTTTTTTCACCGTTAAAATAAAACTCTTTTATTTCCGTTCCTTCAACAAAATTTGTTACATTGTCAGATAAAAAAGTCAACAGTAAAATAAATGCAATAAATATACTTCCGACAACCGCAATATAAATTATTTTTCTTTTCATCCCCCACCCCAAAAACCAAATCAAAGAAACTCTATATTATTTTTTCCGGATTTTTTAATTTTATAAAGTACCATATCTGCATTTTCAAGAGCAGATTCGACAGATTCATCTTTTTTCTTATAACATCCGCCTATCGAAACACTTATATTATTTTTGTTTATTTCTTCTTTAATTTTAGTCATAATTTTTACGGAATTATCAGGAGAACTATTTCTTATAATATATAAAAATTCATCTCCGCCGAATCTTCCGCACATAAAATTATTATCTTCCATTGAGTGACTTATTTCAGCTATTGCAAGTATAGCCCTGTCTCCCATTACATGACCGAATTTATCATTTATTTCCTTAAAATCATCAACATCTAAAATATAAATTATAATATCTTCTTTTATCTCTTTAATAATATCATAAATATGTTGCTTATTGTATAATTTTGTCATCGGATCTCTTATTGATCTTTCATAAATAATCTCAGAAATCTGTTTCTGATTTTTATATTTGTTATGAAGAAGTGTATAATCATTCAGAACAATTACTATAAGTGAAAAAGAAAAATATATAAAACCTATACTGCTATAATTAAAAAAAGTAAATCTGTTCATAGCATTGTTAAAAAAATCATAGAATGAAGATATAAGAATCATAACCGAACCCGTAAAAATCATTGTGGATTCAAAAATATCTTTTTTGTCTTTAAGTGCTGAATATGTCCATGAAATAATATTTAAAGTAATTAAAAAATTAAGATATTTGTACATTTCCTGAAAAGTATAATAATCATTTGAAAAAAAAGATATCTGAAAAACAGAATATATCATTGTAAAAGAAAGAAAAAGAGTAATTTTTTCCTTAAACCTTGAATAAATTGCAAGAGATACAAAAAATACCGAACAGTAAACCATAGACATTATAAATTTTTTGAAAGAAAGCAAATCATTTTTCATATAGTAAAAAGATAAGTCATTTAAAAAATACAGAAATATAGAAAATTCACTCAAAGCAAAAAAAAGTACTTCTTTTCTGTTCTTTTCGGAAATAAAATAAAAAAATATCAGAAAAATAAAAGTTATAAGTGCAAAAGATATGGAAAAATCCAAAAGCCCCTTTGCAAAGAGCATAAAGAAATTATTAAGTTTAAGAATTCCGAGATTATCTGTTATAATCACAGGAAAATCAGATAATCCTATTTCATTTTCCGCATAGACATGAAGTCTAAGCGTATTATTCTCTTTTATAAGTTCCGAGGGAATAATATCTGAAAAATAATCATTCCATATATTGCTGTTATATTTATAATCACCGAGAACTGCAATTTTCACATCATTAAAATATATTTCATAAGATCTTGCCGCAAATTTATAAATAGCTATATGATAGTCTGTATTTTCTCCCAGACTTAAAAATTCTTCCTCTGAAATATTTCTGTAATAATTGTATTCTTTAATTTCCTTATTAAAAAGTTTTCTGTATTTAAGATCAGTTTCTCCGTCTTCTGAATAAAAATTTTCTATTTTTATTATATTGAGATTATTTAATATAGTATCCGCTTTTGATTCAAAAAATATAACTGTAATTACTATCATGAAAGAAATTAAAGATACAATAATAGACTTTTTAAGTTTACTTTCCATATTATCACCTTATCCCGCCGGAATACTCAGCACAAACACTAATAAAAACAGGCTGCAGAATATTATATCAGAGAAATCTGTGAAATAACTTATAATTTTATAATAAAATATCCGAGCCGTTTATAGCTGAATTTTCAGGACATTTATAAAATGCTGAACAGTTAAAAACAGTATCGGATAAAAATATTATTGTTATGGCAAAGTGCTTTTTTTACAATTATATCACATATTATTAATCAAAAAATCAATTTATAAAATTTATTTCTGACATAGGAAACAAAATAAGTATCGGAATTTTTATTTTGCATAATAAACGAGCTTCATATCCTGAACAGAACAATCTATTATGTTTTCATCCAGCAAATTATTAATAAAAGCACTGAGTCCGCAAAGATTTATCATATAACTCTTGTATCCCATTTCAAGATTATGGTAAACAGAAAATTCCTGCAGTATTTCTTCTCTTGAAAGTGGCTGAGAACATATATCAGTTATTTCTTTCTTCGTTTTTTCAATTACTTCAAGATTTTTATCAACTGTACGCAAAAAACTCTTTTTGTCAAGAATTTCATCGCAGTGACTTATAACAAAATAATCAGAATCTTTTTCTTTCAGAGCTTTTAAAGATTCAACCCTTAGAGCTATGTTTATAAGATAGGGCAAAGGATGTTTTAAAAGTGTATATTCGGAAAAAAGAGCATCACCGAGAAAAGTTACTCTGTCCGGTGTGGTAATGACCATATCCCCTGTATTATGTCCCGGAAATGACTGAAATTCAAATTTTTCATCATTTATTTTTTTTATCCCGTCTGTAATAACATAATTAACTGTACACTCATCAGCGTATTTAAGCCTTTTTGCCGGAAATGCAGAAAAAGTAAGTATAGGTAAAAGATTAGGATTTTCTATAAAAACTTTTTCCGATTCAGATGAAAAAATCTCAACTCCCGGATAATTATCCTTAAAATACCTGTTTCCTCCGCAATGGTCAACATGTCCGTGAGTGTTAAAAATATACTTCGGGTTAAGCCCGTTATCAAGAAGAACTGCTTCTGTTTTCTTTGCATCATATTTTGTTGTTCCGGTATCAATAATTAATGCATTCTTATTTTTAAAAGAATATACTCCTACATTAGTAGGAGCATTTATAAAATAAGTATTTCTGTTAATTTTTTCAAACTCCATTTTTTCACTCCTCAAAACTTTATATCTGTACTGTATAATACTAATATTTTTTATTTAAATTAATATTATATTTGTATAAAAAAACACTTCTGCTATGCAGAAGTGTTTTATTTCATAAGATTTTCATCTGATTCACCGAGTATATAATGTGAAAACCAAATAAGATTCTGATTCATTATAGCTCTCTGAATACCTGGTTTATCAGGACTGTGACTCATATCTTCAAACAAAACAAGTTCAACAGGAACTTTCATATCCTTTAATCCCTGATAAAGCTTATAAGCATTGTTTACCGGAACTCTCGTATCACTTTTACCGTGTTGTATCATTGTAGGTGTACATGCATTTTTTATATAACTCATAGGTGATGTTTTTTTATAAATTTCCGGATCATTCCACGGATTTTCACCTAAATACTGATTTGTAAAAGTATGTATATCTGTCATATAATAATAGTCAGTCCAGTCACTTATTCCCGCACCTACTGATATAGCTTTAAATCTTTTACTATAAGTACTGCAGAATGCTGAAATATATCCTCCCTGACTCCATCCCATAATTCCTATTTTTTCTGAATCTGCATACCCCAGAGAAATCAGATAATCAGCTCCGGAAATAACATCATCATAATCACCTATTCCTAAATTCTTAAAATTAAGTGATTTGAATTTTTCACCGTACCCTATACTTCCCCTGTAATTAGGTTCGAGTACTATAAATCCTTTTTCGGTAAAACTTTCTATAGGATATATTCTTGCTGCTGTATTCAGATAATCTCTTGATATCCAGGTTGGGCCACCGTGAACGCAAAGTAAAAGAGGATATTTTTTATTTTCATCAAAATCTTCAGGAACGGAAAGCACGCCTTCAACTTCTGTTCCGTCTGATGCTGACCATATAATTGTTTTTTTGACTGAATGACTTCTCTTTGAAAATATCTTTCCTGAATTAGTTACCGCTTTTCCGTTAAAGTAAATTTCAGGCGGCTCGGAATTTCCGGCACCGTAAAAAATAATATCTTCTTTTTGTGAAACAGCTGCATCTATTAATGATTTATTTTCATCAAAAATTTTTTCTGATTTTTTCCCGTCATATCTGTAAATCTTATTTTTTACACCTTCATATGTAAGTATATAAATACCTTTTTCTTTCCATCCGAGAATTGAAAAATCGGTATCCGGTGTTTCCTGAATTTTTATTTTTCCTGTTTTAAAATTTAATATATTTAATTTAGGATTTTCCATCCATTTTTTATTAGTTATAAAAGCCAATGTTTCTTATCCGGTGAAATATAAAGACTGCTGTTAACTCCGGAAATATCATAATTTTTAATTAAAAGAGTTTTCAAATCAAGTCTGTATATCTCTGAATTTTCAACATCGTTTATATCAGGTGAATCTGATCCCGAAAAATAAATATAATTGTCAGAAACAGCAAATGAATTTATATTTATATTTCCCGGTGAATAAATTTTCTCTGAAATATCAAGTTTTTTCTCATCTCTGAGATCTTTAGGAATTTTTGAAATAATAACATTATTTTTTACAGACTGTTTTATATTAACAGAGTATAAATCAGGATAATTATAATCTCTGTCTTCAAAATAATAATCCCCGAAATTTTCTTTTCTGTCTTTAATTTTTTTATTTTCCTCACACGCAAGAAAATAAAAGCCGTCATCTTCATTATTCCAGCAGTAAAAACCGCTTACACCGTTTTCTTTAAATGTAATCTGAACTTCTTCGCCGTCATAAACAAATATCTGATTTTTTTTACCTGCTTTTCTTATATATGATAATCTTCCGTCTTTTGAAAATTTAACAGAAAAAGCTCCGTTACATACTTTAACAGCTTTTCTCCCCTCAACTGTCCAAAGCTCTTTTAAATATTCATTTTTCCCCCAGTCGGCAGTTTTTTTTATGTATGCGTATTTTTTACCGTTATCGCTGACTGTAATTTCATTAAAAATATCAACAGAAATCATTTCTTCTGCAGAAATATAACTTTTCCCCATAAATCACCCCCAAACAGGAATTTTACAGATATTTTTTATATACTTTTATTATACTATACAATTAAAAATATTAATTATAAAAGAGCGAAAATAAATTTTTATATATTAAAAATAAATTTTATTCATAAAAAATATTCTTAATGATTTTAAAGAATGGATAAAAAAATAAGTACCTTTTCAGGTACTTATTTTTATGCTTTACGGTTTAATTTTATATCAAACCAGAAAACAACTCCGTCTTCTTCATTATAAACTCCGCAGTTATTCCCGTGAAGATCCTGAACAGCTTTAACTATTGAAAGTCCGAGACCGCTTCCCCCGTAGGCACGTGATCTTGATTTATCTATTTTATAAAAACTCTGCCATATAAGTTTTCTCTGTTCATCGGTTAATCTGTTTCCTGAATTATAAACATTTACGGCAACTTTATCTTTCTGATCTATAAAAAAAATTTTTATGTTCTTTTTCTTATCTGTATGATTTACGGCATTACTTATATAATTTTTAAGGATCTGTTCTGTTTTCATCATATCAGCATAAACTATAAAGTTTTCCGATGATTCAAATTCAATTTTTATATCTTTTCCGGCAACAATATTATTAAATTTATCCGTAACATGTTTTATAAGTTCATTAAGAGAAAATTCCGAAAAACTTATTTTTCCTACTCCGGAGTTTAGTTCCGAAAGAACTAAAAGTTCTCTTACAAGTTTATCCATTTTGTTGCTTTCATCTATTATAACTTCGGTATAATCTTTTCTGCTTTCAGTATTTATATCTTCAGAAAGACCTTCTGCATAAGCTTTAACTATAGATATAGGTGTTTTAAGTTCGTGCGAAACATTTGATATAAATTCTTTTCTTATTTTTTCATTCTCTCTTTCTTTGTTAAGATCTTCGAGTAAAAGTCCGTTTTTTCTGTTTAATTCATCTATATTATCTTTAAGTGTAAGCGAAAGAATATTAATATTTTTCCCGAGTTCTCCTATTTCATCGTTATCCCTTATTTCATACCTGTCTGAAAAATCCATTCTGGCAATTTTTTTAGCTATGTTGTTTATATCAAGAATTGGTTTTGTAAAATTCTTTGAAAGAAAAAAAGAATAAAAAATTCCGAAAAGCATTAGAAATATTCCTGTATAAATAATAAATCTGTTTGAAATATAAACACTTTCGTTTATTGAATTGAGAGTTGTTCTTAAAACTATTCTAACACCGGATGAAGTTATTTTTTCTATAGAAAGAAATGAAATATTGAGATTAACGTCTTTCGAATAAATAAGATTTGTACTGTCATCAAGTTTTTCTGTTTTTTCTGATGTTTTTTCCGGAGGCGGTGCAGGCATTTTAAATATTTCCTGAGGTGCTTTGTCGGAGTTCAGAAAATTCTGTATGTCTTCCGTGTATTTTCTGTTTGTATCGTATATCTGTCTGCCGTTTTCACCTGTAATTATAATATTAATATTATTTATACTTTCTGTTTTCTCGGCTTCTGTATAAAAATTATCCGAAAGACCTTCTTTTTCATAAATTTTTTCAATGTAAACCGATTTTTCTATAAGTTCTTTTCTTTTTATATTATGATAATAATCATCATAAAAAAAAGTATTTACAAAAAACAGTATACCTATAAACATGAGAACAAGCACTGTAATCTGTACAAAAAGTTTTGATCTTATCGATTTCTTCATATTTCCACCTCAAACCTGTACCCGAAACCTCTTACAGTCTGAATATAATTTCTTTTTTCTTCAAGTTTTATTCTGAGTCTGTTTATATGTGTGTCAAGAGTTCTGTCTGTTCCGTTATACTCATATCCCCATATTCTTGAAAGAAGCTGTTCCCTGCTGAGAGCTATACCCTTATTTTCTATCATAAAAATAAGAAGTTCATACTCTGTAGGACTGAGATCTATATAAACATTATTAACATAAATTTTTCTTGCGGTAATATCAACAACAAGACCGTTGAAATCAAGCATCTTTTCTTCAGGTTTTTCTATTCTTTTAAAAAGTGCATTTATTCTTGCAACAAGTATTTTAGGAGAAAAAGGTTTTGTTATATACTCATCGGCTCCCATTTCAAATCCGAAAAGCTGGTCAAATTCCTCACTTCTTGCCGTAAGCATTATTATAGGTACGGAAGAGGTTTTTCTTATTTCACGGCATACAGACCACCCGTCATATTCAGGCATCATAACATCAAGAATAACCAGATCAAAATTATTTTCATTAAAAAGTTCTATCGCCTCGCGTCCGTCACAGGCTTCTTCAATTTCGTATTTTTCTCTTACGAGAAAATCATGTATTATTCTTCTTATTCTTTCTTCGTCATCTGCAACAAGAATTTTTTTCGGCATTTTATACCTCCTCTTCGGTACCAAAAAATATTTACGGTTAATCATTTCAATTTATAAATTGCGGGAATTAATTCCCGCAGATTTTAATAAAACCAATCTTATTATATTTTACATTATTTTTTATTCATATCACCGGGACCGTTAAAATTCATATCAGATCCGCCGTTACCTGAACCGTCGCTTTTTGAAACAGCATTTCCTTCAATCTGATTTTTAACAGCCTCATATCTTTGCTGCATAAAAGGAATAAGTCCTAATCTGTTTCCGGCTTCCATTCCTCCTCCTGCTTTATTTTCAAAATTCCTGTTTTGCTGGTCAGGCTGACCCGGCTGACCAGGGTGACCCGGCTGTGAAATTTCTATTCCTAATTTCTGTAAAGCTTCATTAAATTTCTGAGGATCAAAATTTTCTTCTCCCGGTAATGCAATTCCTGATGCTTTTACTTTCTGCATATCTTCTTCTGATAAATTCATCGGATTGTTCATATTATTATTCTGAAAATCCGGCGGAGTAGGCCTTTTATTATTATCAGCAGCCAAAGCTCCTGTGTTTGTATCCGTATTTTCTGTCTGAACCGGTGCCGGCATTTCTGCTGCCTGATCTTCAGAATCTGATAATCCTGTATAAATATAATTAATAAACTCATCATATGTATAAAAAGCTGTCGGATCATTTTTAACGCTTTCTTCTATCAGATTCTTTACTTCTTCGGTTTTTTCAGCAAAATTATCAGGCTGAAGCGGTCCGTCTAAAAGCTTCTTTATATAAGAATGATATATTTCAAGATAATTTTCATTACTAAAAACAGCTTTAACAAGAGGTCTTGAATCCAGCGAACTAAGTACGGGTTCATCTATCATAAAATCTATAGCCTGCTGCGTATTTATTCCGGCCGTAAATCCGTTGAAAGACATATTATAATCCCATCCTATAAATTCAAAAACACCGTTGTTGTTATAAAGATAATAATTATGTGTTATTCCTCCCTGATAACTGTCAAGATTAACCACAAAAGTACTAACAGCCATGTATCTCAGGAAAGTATCAATATCAAAATATTCTTCTAAATTTTCATTGTTATTTACTGCCTTTACAAAATTAATGAAATCATCTTCTGTAGTATTTTTTATATCTGTTTTAAGATCAACTCCTGTATAATCCGAAAGACTGTCACTTATATATTTAAGGTCACTTCCCGTTCCTTCCGGTTTGAAAAGGTCTCCGTATTTATAATCGTAATTATTTTCAATATACTGTTCGTCAATATTTTCAACAACTGTATAAAGTCCGTGAAGCTCTCCGTTTATATAAAGATTAACATATGATATCTGCGGTGTTTTAAGTCCGATATAATCCATAAGATAATAAGTAAGATATTCCTTCATATAAGACGGATCGGAAAAATTATTATTCAGATTTATCTTAGTAATATTTTCTATATTCTGACCTTTAACATATTTATTAAAATCTATTTTAAAACTGTATCTTGTTGTATCCATATTAGCAACAGATTTCAAAGAGGAATTTCCTTTTGTTCTGATTGCAACACTTTTCAAAGTCTGACCGTTTATTTTCACATCAGCCTTATAATATTTTTCTGCGAGCGGATCGTCGTACATTGCTTCAAGAGAACTTTCATCAATAGTTACATAAATATTTCCTATCTGATTCTGTAAAAAAAGTTTTGATTCTCCTGAAGAATTACCGAAAATATTTATACTGAAAATAAAAACCGTTAAAATTAAAAAAATTATTTTATTAAACTTTTTCATTTTATCACCTCATGAAATATATTCGCCGTCATAACTTACAACAACGGCATTTTCTATTCTTTCATCTTTAAAGAAACTGTTTAACACAGAAATATTTCCGTTCTGTAATTTAACCTCAAGCGTAATTTCCATAGAATTTTTCTGAAATGTTTTTGACTTAATCTTATACTTACCTATTTCACTTTTTACTTTATCCATAATCATATTTTCGGTATCATTATCGCTGTATCTTACTATTAAAAGATATGAAGACTCATGCGATTCAAATTTATTCATAAAATAAAGAATAAGACCTATTACCAGAGAACCAAGCACAGCAAGAAGATAAAGCCCTGCACCTACGGTTATACCGACACTTATTGACCAAAACATAAAAACAATATCCATAGGATCTTTTATCGCTGTTCTGAATCTTACTATACTAAGTGCTCCGACCATACCCAGAGAAAGTACTACATTTGAAGTTACCGCAAGTATAACAAGTGTTGTTACAAGTGAAATAAGCAAAAGTGAAAGATTAAAAGATTTATTATACAAGCCTTCACCGGAAGTTTTCCTGTAAATAAAGAAAATAAAAAGCCCCAGTCCGAAAGTTATAACAAGTGATATTATAATATTATAAACACTTACAGAGTTAACCTGCTCCAAAAATCCTTTTTTAAATACATCTGCAAAAGTTGTTAAATTCATATTTATTCCTCCCTTTTATTATGCAAAAATTTTAGAACTTACAAATTTAGAAATTGACTGCTGATTTCTGCTTCCCATACCTATTATTTTTTTTATATAGTCAGGGAGAAAATTGTTATACTTAACCTCCATAACATAAGATTCAACCGAATTCATCATCGGAAGATTTCTGTCAAAAATATCATAACTGCTCTTTGAAGACCTTATATTTTTATCAAAAGTTATTCTTATATCGCTAACATCAAGAACATATGCTTCCCTTACATAATCAACTATTACATCAGGTTTTAAAACATTATTAACTGTTTTTATGTAAAATTCCCTGAGAAGAGGAGAGTCTGAATTTTTCAGAAAATCCGTATCCCCGTTTATTATTCTGTAAAAATCATCTTTTGTAATAAAAACATTTTTCTTATACCCAAGCTGTCCGTGTTTTATCTTCTGTTCAAGCTTTATGCTTTTATCATCATAGTTATAAATTCTTATTCTGAATTTTTTCCTGAACATAAGACCGTTCATTTTTTCGTTATATGCACTATTGTATACATCATCGAAATAAAGACTTGTTATTCTGTATTCACCATTATCATCAGAATGGGAATCACTGTTCATAAAAAGTCTGAGTTTACTTCTGATAAGTTCATAATCAAAGTTTTCCATAAAATATTTAATCTCATATCTGTAATTTATATTATTCATATTACCGCCTCCTGATAACATAATAGATTTTCAATGTCACAGATATGTCCCGGTTTTTTATTAGAAATATATATTTCTTAATAAAACTTAACAAATAAAAAAATACAGAAACAAAAATTTTAAATTGATTTTTAGATAAAAATGATAAAATATATATAAAGAGAGGTGATAACTATGTTTTTCGACTCAAACGCCCAAAACTGGGATGAAAAAACCTACAGAATAAAAAGAGCTGAAATACTCTCAAAAGAAATATTAAATTCGCTGACAACAGATAAAAATTTTGAAGTTCTCGATTTCGGGTGCGGAACAGGACTGATAAGTTTCAACCTAAGAACAAAATTCAGGCAGATAACACTTGCGGACAGTTCTGAAGGAATGATCAGAAAAACAGAAGAAAAAATAAAAGAAGTACATGCCGAAAACATGAATGCGGTAAAAACATCTGACTCTCTCGAAGAATTAAAAGATAAAAAATTTGATATTATTTACACTTCAATGGCTTTACACCACATAACAGACACACAGGAAATATTAAAAAACTTATACAGTCATCTGAAAAAAAACGGTCAGTTATGTATAATTGAACTATGTAAAGAAAATGGCGATTTCCACAAATCATTTCCGGATTTTAACGGCCATAACGGATTTGAACCTCATGAAATGAAGGCATTAGCTGAAAACGCCGGATTCAAAAATATAAGTACAAAAGTAATATTCAAAAGCTATAAAAATGTAAAAACAAAAGAAATCCCATACGAATTATTCCTGCTAACCGCAGTAAAATAAAATGACAGATGCTAAGCATCTGTCATTTTTTATAAAGTTCCTGACTCAAGTACGGAAAATTTACCTTT
Source organism: Thermotogae bacterium (assembly GCA_024233675.1). GTDB lineage: Bacteria > Thermotogota > Thermotogae > Petrotogales > Petrotogaceae > JACKPH01. Next base: position 13,219 of record JACKPH010000007.1, on the reverse strand, counting down.
ATTACAGTCTATTTCGGCAAGAGCCCCGTAAGGAAGTGTACATTTAGGATCTGCATGTCCCACATTTACATTATAAACAACAGGAAGATCCTTCTTACCGAACTCATTTCTAATAACCCTTTCAATAACTTCTTTATACTCATTATAATATTCATTTTTATAAGGCTTTCCGAAAACAATACCCTTAATTCTGTCAAAAATCCCCATAATACCGTAACTTCTCAGCCAATACTCCACATATTCCGGAAAAGGTGTATCCTCAGAAGTTTCCAAAAACAAAATACTGTCATTCCATTCTTCAGGCTCCGGCCACAAAGGAGTTTCTTTCATAAACTCTATAACCTCAATACATCCGCCTATAAGATTACCACGGACTACAGAATTACCCTGAAGAATTTCATATCCTTTGTTATTATAAACTTCCCTTTTAATATTCTTATTTTCCTCTTTCCATTCCAAATACTGATTTGTCCAGTAAAAACTCGGTTTTATCTCACCTATGACATCTGTTTCAAAAACAGCCTTCTTAAAATAATCAAGAGTATAATCATGCATCTCGACATTCTCTGCAAACTCTGCAAGAACACTCGGGCCGTAAAAACTCGAAAGACCCGCTTTCATACACATAAAATGACCTATTGTAGTGTCCGAATATCCTATAAAAACTTTAGGATTATCTCTTATAACATCAAAATCTATGTAGGGAAGAAGTCTTATAGATTCACTTCCTCCTATACATGAAAAAATTCCCTTTATACTTTTATCTTTAAAAGCATTCATAAAATCTTCCGCTCTTTTTTCAGGATGTTCATAAACAAAATCAGAACCTTTAAGAGTATTATCCATCTCGACAACCTCAAGACCTAAAGCTTCAAGTCTTGCTTTTCCGACTCTGTACCTCCACAAAAGGTCCGGATCACCTGCTCCGCCCCATGAAAGGCTTACGGTTGCAACCTTATCTCCAGGTTTTAAATGTTCAGGTTTAACAAGTTTTTTCATAAAAATCCCCCCACTAAAATTTATATCAATTATATCCTAAAAAACAAAAACCGCCAAAACAATAAAAATTTCAGCGGATGGATTTAGATTTATTTTGTTGGTTGGGTAGATTATGAAACGGCTAGCCAGATGGTTAGTTAATTAGTTAGTTTGTTGGTTAGTATATTTATTTGTTCTCTGTCATCTAAATATAACATATTTATTAGATTCCTACCTGGCAAATATAAGTTTGGTAGCTTTCTGGCTTTTTAAAGATATAATCTTTAATTTTTGCTTTGCAAAAATGCACTTCGTTTTTATATTCAACTGCACAAAGTTTTAAAAACTTTGTCAGGATTTCTCAATCGCTTCGCTCATTTCGAAATGACATCTTTTACACTGTCATTTTTAACTTAACCTTTAGTAGTAAATTATAAAACTGTTAGTCAGATGGTTAGTTAGTTTGTTTGTTGGTTAGGTGTTTAGATAGTTTGTTAATGCCAATAAATATAACATATTTATTGGTATTCCACCAGAAAATATGTTATATTTTCTGGCTTTTTAAAGATGATCTTGATTTTTATGAAATAAAAATGCACTTCGTTTTTATATTCAACTGCACAAAGTTTTAAAAAACTTTGTCAGGATTTCTCAATCGCTTCGCTCATTTCGAAATGACATCTTTTACACTGTCATTTTTAACTTAACCTTTAGTAGTAAATTATAAAACTGTTAGTCAGATGGTTAGTTAGTTTGTTGTTTAGGTGTTTAGATAGTTTGTTAATGCCAATAAATATAACATATTTATTGGTATTCCACCAGAAAATATGTTATATTTTCTGGCTTTTTAAAGATGATCTTGATTTTTGCTTTTGCAAAAATGCACTTCGTTTTTATATTCAACTGCACAAAGTTTTAAAAAACTTTGTCAGGATTTCTCAATCGCTTCGCTCATTTCGAAATGACATCTTTTACACTGTCATTTTTAACTTAACATTTAGTAGTAAATTATAAAACTGTTAGTCAGATGGTTAGTTAGTTTGTTGTTTAGGTGTTTAGATAGTTTGTTAATGCCAATAAATATAAGCTATAAATAACAATATATGTTTTCGTATATTTAGTATATAATGACATTTTTTAAAACTTTTTCAAAATTTTCAAACGATATAATTATTCAAAAAATACATTTATTATTTTATATTATATTAAAATAAAAAAACAACAATTTTTGATGATGAAAAAATATCTCAAAAATTGTTGTTTGAAAATTTTTACTATTTATTTATATAATTACTTCTTTTTTGAATCTTCCGTATCCCATACTTGTTTTTGCTCCGAGACCATAATTTTCAAGGAAAAACGGGAAATGCTTTTCTATAAAATCTTTTATTTCTTCTTTTTTATCTTTTATAACAAAATCAAATCTAAAACTTATGTTTTTTTCAAGCGAAAGAAACTGTATAGGTTTAGGATTTTCCGTATCATTCGGAGTGTTTCCTTTTTCGTAATAATCAGAAAAATGAGGTGTCTCAATATCTTTTAATAATTTTATATTTCTTACAGGTATTGCATCAAAAAAATATACGTTACCTGCTTCTGATTCACTACTGTCACTTCCGAATATAAGCTTTTCTTTTTCAGAAAAATCATTTTCAAGGTTTTTTATGTAATTTCTGAATGCTCCTTTTATAGAACTTGACGGAATATATGGTAATCCGTAATTTCTTGACCATACAAATCCTATTTCATCAATCGAAGGAATTCCTATTCCTATTAATAGTGGAACTATTGTTTTATAGTTTCCTGTTATTGTTGTTATATTTCTTTTTTTATATGAAAGTATCATTTTTTCTCTTACATTATTTAAATAATTCATAGTTTCCTGATATTTCAAACCACTTTTTAAATCTTCTTTTAAATTATTTTTATATTTCTTTCTTGTGTATTCAAGAGTTTTAGTAAGAATTTCGTCTTTATTTTTGGCTGATTTTAAATATTCAAGCGTATTTTTTTCTTCTTCAGTTTTTAGTTTTTGACTTATATATTTTTCTTCAGCATATTTTGATATATCTTTTATTATTATTTCTTTATTATTTTTATACTTTTTTGATAATCTTTCAGATTTTTTTGCTAATTCTTTTTCTTTATCATCAAATTCCAAATTTTCATGAGCTAAATTTATTAATTCTTCTTTTACAATTTCATGCTGTTTATAAACAAATTTATCATAATACAGTCCCATATTATTACATGAGCTGTATTCACCTTTATAATATTTCATATATTCACCCCTTTAATCTTCAGAAGGTATATAAATATCTACAAATCTTCTGTACCAATTTGCAAATTCAAGTACTTTTTCCTGAAGATACGGAAGATCTGTATTCTGTAATTCTTCTAATACATCTTCTTTATCACATACAAATATTCCTGATTCTTTTAAATAATAAAATATGTCTTTGTAAACAGAATCATAAACTTCTTTTTTAGAAGATTTTGCTTTATAAAAAACAAGTGTTCCGTATAATCCATTCTGTATTATCATCGATCCCATAGATTTTACAGTTGCTTTGTATTGTTTTTTAAAATTATTATCTTTATCTATTTTATCTTTTACAAGCTTTCTTGCAATACTCTGAATATCATAATTCATTTTAAGCATTTCTATTCCCTCCTTATATCATTTTAAGGTATACAAAACCTTTTCCTATAGTAGTTTTTCCACCTATATTAAAAAATTTTTCATTTATTACATTTTCAAGTTCATCAAATCCGCTGTCTTTAATGATTTCTTTTGTAAGAAAATACATTACTGTATCCTGAGGTAAAAATTCTTCATATCTAAGTGATCCGTCTTTTGTTACTCCTTTTGATGAATCTATAGTTATTCTTGCCATTATTTCTGTTGAATTCTTTACAAAAAATTTAAAATCTTTATCTGAGATAATATATGTATTTTTTATTGATTTATCCTTTAAATAGCTTTCTGGGTATATTTCTTTTAAAGCTTCTAAAAATCCTTTAAATTCAGGTAATTCTAAAGTATCTGCTTCATATTCTTCTATATTTATTTTTCCTGATTTAATTGCTGAATATTCTTTTCCTTCTTCTATTTTTTCTAAAACTTTACCGATATTTTGTTCAAAATCTTTATTTTCTGTTAGTTTAAAAACTGTTTTAAGTCTTGAAAGTACAAGCGGACATGTTACCCAAACAAATCCTTCTGTAAGACTTCTTACAGGATAAAGAAATATTTTTGCTTCAGAAAAGGCTATTGATCCTGCTCTTTCATCATCATTATTTTTAGGTTTCGAACCAAATATTTTTATTTCATTATCGAAATTAAATTCATTTCTTATTGCTCCTTTTATTCCTGTTATTATAGGTAATTCTGTATGTACTTCTCTCTGAATTGGCAAATCTACAACTCCTGAGTCTGAACCTTTACCGCAATGTAGCTGACTTATTGAATATAAAAATGATATTTTTCCTTTCATATTTTTCCTCCTTATTATTTTATAGGTAATTCTACTGTTTCACCAAATCCGTATTCTGTATTTAAATCACTTATATTTCCTATGGATTCATCAGAAAAATATACAGCACCTGCCGGAACAGCCCGTTGAAGTGTTGAAGGTTTATTTAATTCTGAATCCCAGAAACCTATATTTATATATTTTTTATTTGCAACTGCAGTAATATTTTTTTTAGGTATTATGCCATTTTCCATTACTGCATTTGTAATCAGTACATTCATACGTTTTCCTGTTTCTTTTTCAAAAATATTTGTTTCTTTTTCTTTTGTTTCAAGAAATGCAAGTTTTCCTTTTGTTCCGAGTTTTATAGTATCTATTTTTTTCAGAATTCCATTTTTATCTTTTCTAATAAAAAATACAAATCCACATCCGTCTCTAAACCTGTAGTAATTCATTGAATAAAGCATTCCTTTTTCTGTTTTTCTTTTTCCCTTTTCAAGTGCTATACCTATCTTTGTTTCCGTTTCATATAATTTTTTTTCGTTTTCCTGTAAATGTTTTAAATCTTCTTTGTAAGTTTCATCATTATTTTTTATTTTTTCGTATATTTTAATAGGAATAAAATTAAACGGATAATCTTCGGTTTCTTTTATTTTTTTATACATTATACTGTTTAGTTCTTTTCCGTTTATAATATTTTTCTGTCCTTCATATTCATAACCCATCTGAATATATTTTTTTTCTGATGTTTTTAATATTGCTGGTGTCGGAAGATATATTTCATCGTTTTCATCAATTAAAAAAGGACCTATTATTTCAAGGTCACGATTTTCAATTTTTTCTTTTATTTCTTTAACAATTCCGGTTTTTTCTTTGTTCTGATTAAAATATTCTCCGTATATTGCTCCGTAAAAAGTTTTGGCATTCGGAAAATTAGTATTTGTTACTCCGGAAAAAGACCTGGCTGCTCTAAAAGCAACCCAGTCTAAAGGAATTATTTTAAGAATCTGAGATTTCAAATTATTCACTCCTTTCATCATTTTTTCTCTGAGAAAATTCGTATTCATCTATTATTTCAAGCATCTTTTTTATTACTTCAATTTTATCTTTATCAGTTTTATTCTTATCAAAATTTCCAATCAATTTTCCGAATATATCTTCTCTTAATTCTCTTGCATGTTTTTTATCTATTTTTATTCTTTTTTCAAGTAAAAAAGGAAGAAGATAATCTGTAAATTCCTTTTCTTCTTCTACTTTTAGATTTTTTATTTCATATTTTATTCTTTCAACAAGACTCTTTATTGATTTTTTATCTGTTTCTTTCAAAGAATTGTAAAATGTTTCTGCTTTTTCAAGAAAATCATAAGCTCCATATTGCCATTTGTCTGTTAATATTTTCTGCTTTCCGGATCTTAAAGAGGATATTGCAAATGAATTTCTTCCGGATTCTTTTTTAGCAATTTTTTCGAGTTTTCTTGCCTGTTCTAATGCAAGTTTTAAATTATAATTAGAATTAGAAACAAATATTCCTGCACTCATAGTTGCTTTCTCACCCATAAGATTAAATGCAGGTATTCCATTATGATATGCATAACCGTTTTTTATTTCATATTCTGTATTTTTTATTATTGGTTCTCCTGATTCAGTTATAAATTCCTGTTTTACCGAAATTTTTTCATTAAGTACACCGGAATAAAGTTTTCTTATTTTATCTGCCACTATAAATGCTTTATTTGCAGGCATTACAGCAAGAACATCATCTCCTCCGGCATAAATAAGCATGCCTTTTTCTTTATTTATTATTTCAGGTACAAATCTTGTAAAATTGTTAAGGGTTCTTGATACAGTTCTCTGATATGCTGGTTTTATTATCTGCGTTTTTTCAAGTATTTCTTTATATTCCGGATATTTATTTATAAAATCTTTTGTTGGTTTTATCATTCTTGAGTAAATACTTCCGGCTTTCTTTCCCGATATCCATTCACCCATCTTATCTCCATCCATCATAACTATTGATGATTTATATTCTTTAGATATATCCTGTATACTTTCAACATATAAAATTCCTTTTGAGGCTTCTGTATAACCTTTTTCTTTTAGATAAAGATGAAAATATCTTTTTATAAAACTTATTGCTGAAAGCAGTTCTGATGATTTCTGACCATCTTCATTTCTTTCTATTGTTATTAATGCTTTAGCTCCACCGGAAAGATCATCTCCGGGAGTATTTATTTTTTCTATATTCTGTGTAAAATCCCTTGTTTGCTTTCTTATAAAAGATTTTATTCCGAGTATTTCGCTGGCAAACCCATAAAGTGTTGTATCTGATACATTATAAGAATTTGCTTTTTCAGATATTTCATTTATCTTTTTTATAAAATCTTTTGCATCATTTTCTTCCGTGTATTCAAAATATTCTTCCATTATCTTATCTATAGATAATTCCTGAGATGCGCCGGAAAACATAAGGAGACTTTTTATCTGATTATCCCATACTTCTTCAAATTCTTCTTTTGATTTTATACCGTACTTTGGATTTTCGGCCGAAAGTATTATTTTACATTCAGTATTTTCATTTTCATAAACATTTATTTTTTTATTTTCAAAATAATTATTTACTTTGTCCTTAAAGTATTTACTTATATTATCCAATTCAGAATTTATTTCATTCTCTATTTTTTCTCTTATAATTTTTTCGTCTTCTTTTGGTATTATTGCTGTAAAAACATTCGGTAAAGAAGCTATTTCAGGATTATATATTTCGGCATTTGTTATGCCTATTTCTTTTGCAACGAGATAATTATCTCTTAAATTCGGAAATACTATGTTATCCCATCCATATTCCTTTGCTACTGCTTTTATTCCGCAAAATGTAAGATATGAAAGAAGATAACTTCCTGATCTTAAATCTCTTACTTTTCTTGCTGCTGATATAAATTCCTGAACAGGCCCTATTGAAAACATTATTAAAGATAATTTTTTTGTCTTCACTACATTCATTGCCGAAGCCGTATCCAGATGATCAATAATAGAATGATCAGGTATTCTTGTATCGGCTGGTATCATATAAGTATATGGTATTATTTTCGGAAGATACCACCAAAGTTTTTCATATATTTTCACATAATCATCTTTTTCGGTTGTTTTAAGTTTTGTAAGAAAATTAAGAATTTTTTTATTTATTTCATCTTTATTTTTTCTTAAATATTCTTTTATTTCATCTGTATTTAGTGTTTCACCTGTTAAAGGATGTGTATAAAGAGGACTTCTATTGAAATTAACACTGTGTCTTTTGTTATAAATTTCTTTTTCCCGTGGCAATAATATTCTGTCAGCAGTTGAAGAATTCATATCAGATTTATCTGTACTTGGTTTTTCTACTTTTAATACGCCTATTCTTTTAGCAGCTATTTCTTCATGATTTATTATATCCATAACTTTTTCAACCGGATCATGCATAAGTGCGTATATTTTTCTTTTGGCTGTTTCCTGTGTCATTTTATTCACTTTTTTCCTCCTTTCATATACTTTCCAAAGAGATTTTTAAGTTCTTTATAATAGTTTTCTAAATCTTTTTCAGAAAATTTTGAACCTACATATGTTTTATTTTTAAATAAATTTATATCATTATTTTCTGAAATTTTACTTTTAAGAATTATTACCCTATAAAAATAACCTCCCGAATTTTTATGTACAGAAATAAAAACAGGTGATGCTTTTCTGTTTTCTTCGGATTTTAATGTGTAATTTCCGGAATACAATCTTTCAAAGTGTCCTTTAATTATTTTATAATTAACAGGAAGACCCATAATTGCCTGTTTAAATTTTATTTCTTTTTTTTGTCTGCTTTCTATTTTATATATAGCATTTTTAAAAGAATCTTCTTCTGTACCTTTTCCTCTTAATTCCCTCTTTATTTTTATATAATTACCAAGATTTTTCTGGTCCCTTGTCATGTTGTACAAACTTTTAAACAGTTCGTTTAAAGATTCAAAATTTTCACTTTCAAGATTTTCTTTATTTTTTCCGTTATCAAAAAAATAAACGGGGAAATCATGGATATTGTCTTTTATATTTCCTGTTTTTATTTTTTCTTTTGTGCCCTTTTCTTTTTCTATTTCATTGTTTATATTATTAATTAATTTTTTTAAAGATTTTTCATATTCTATTTCAAGATCATATAAATTATTTATTTTAATTAATTCTTCTGTATTTTCTTCATCCGGAGTTTTTTTAATTGACTGTGCTCTTAAAATTTCAAAACTTCCGAATCCTTTTCTTGATTTCATACCTATACCGCCGAAAATTGAAACAAAATTCAAAATATAATACAGAAATTTTTCAAGTTCTTCATATTCTTTTTTTATAAACATTTCAATGAGAAAATTCGTATCCGGAGATAAAAAATATTCATTATTTTCTGCTCCGTAATATCCGTATTTTGAATCTTTACTTATTATTTCCTGTAAATTTTTTTCTCTCTTTTTAATATTTTTATCCCCTGCTTCATTTTTTCTTTTTAATTTTACATTTAAATCAAAAGCAGATTTTCTTTCTGTTGAACCGAATATATATTCTTCGAGTTTTCTTAGATTTGAAACATCTTCTCCTATAATATTAGGTGCAGTTGCCCTAAACCAAAATCTCATAACGCCACGTACACTCTGAGGTAACAAATCAAATTCTTCTTTTCCCCTTCCGTTAAACATAGGAGATATTGTTTTACACTTCACATATATATTTTTCAAGGTACACCTCCTTAAATTATATCTACCATTCCGAATCCAGCTGAATTTTTATAACCTATTCCCCAGTCAAAAACTAAATTAAGAGCATTGTTACTGCCTTCTACTTCATAAATACCTCTCCAGGCTTTTACAACATAATTATCTTTATACATTATTATTTTTTCATCATTAAGTTTTACTTCTTTAGGTATTATATTAAAATATTCATCCTCCATATCCAAAAGTTCCATTTTACTCTTAAGATTATGTTTAATTATTTCTGAAAACTCCTTATCGGTAGGTTTATAGTATATTGTTTTATTTTTTCCGTTAGCTTTAACGTATTCGTAAACAGTGACAGGAGATAACATTTTTATAAGTATTTTCTGAGCAGTATTTATTTTTATCTCACTCATTTCCGATACTTCAAGAAAATTATTACCTAATCTCAATCCATTTTTTAAAATATTTCCTAAAAATATTTTTATTATAAGATCAACAGGCGATGTCAACACAAACTCTATTTCATCTCCGAAAAATAATTTTTTATTTTCAACCTTAAAATTCTCACTCCAAAAATCAGAAAAACAAAATGGTTTAAACGTTTTATTCTCAAATTCAAAACCCTTGTTGTGAAAATCAGGTATATCAGATATATTTGAATAAATAGAACTTTGTACAAAATATTTATAATTTGTAGGGAGAATTACATTTTTACTTTTTAGTTTAATTTTAACCCGCATTATTTTTACTCCTTTTTATTTTTTGATTACTTTATAATTATAACATTTTAAAATTCAAAAATTAGCTTATCAAAAAAAATATTATTATTTTAAAAAGCTGTTCTTTTTAAGAACAGCTTAATTAAGTTAAAAATTTACTCCAAATTCAATATACGGAATCAAATAAATGACTCCAAGTCCGAAATAAAATCCGGAATCAGTTAAATATTCAGCTCCTACACCTAAATACGGTATTAAAAAATATACTGTTCCGAAATCCCAATGCCCATTCCATTCATTTGTCCTCAGAGGTTCAAAATACTTTCTTGCAGAAAAACCAAGGCCAAGATTAAAACCTGTATAACCGGTTACTTCGCCTTTAGAATTTTGACTTACCCAACCTACTGTTGGTAATGAAAAACCTACTTTCAAAGACATTTCATTACTTTTTACAATCGTTTCTCTCTGATTATTTATTTCTCCAATATCTTCAGGAAATATAAAAACAGCAAAAACAGAAATAATACAAAACAATACAATAATTTTTTTCAATTTTTTCCTCCTTTCTATTTTTTACGGTCTGTAAAGTCTAAAACTTTCATTTTTAAAAATATCCAGAACAATTCCTTTTCTTTCTATAATATAAATATTTTTATATTTCATCAAATATTTATTTTTTAGAATTACCCTGTTAGGTATATATCTTATATAGGCATCTTTTCTTTTAGTTTTTATTTTTTTACCTATTTCAAAAAAAAGTTTTATATCTTTTTTAGTAATCTGGTGATCTGACATTCTTATTTTTGTTTTTTCAGATAATAAATAATTCATTAATTTCACTCTCCTTTTTATTTTTATCCTTCAAATTATTATTCGACATTTCATTTTTTCATAAAATAAAACCACGGTTTTATCCGTGGATTTATTTTATTAATTCCGATACATCTCTGCACTTTTCAGAAAATTCATGACATCCTATATTTTCAAAATATTTAGAAATATTCATATAAAATTCTTTTTTACCTTCACTATCAAAATTCAAAACAAAATCTAAATAATTTATACAGATAATAAGTGCGGTTTCTGTCATTCCAAGATCATTGTTTATAATTTCCGAAAATTCCATAAAATTTCTTTCTGTTATATTATATTCTCCGTTATTTTTTATAAAAAATTCTATAAGTCTTTTTATATTTAAAATATTTACTGCATTTTTGTCATAATAGTAAAAAGTTGTTTTATCATACCAGTTTTCTTCATTAAAATAAACTTTTTTTAGATCTTTAAGACATACACTAAGTATGTAAAATGTATTTTCTTTTTTTTCGGAAAAACTCATAATTTGTTCAAAATAACTTCTTTCAAAAATAAAAACTATTGTATCAAAGTCATATTTTTTAAGTATCTTTGTTGCATTATAAGCAATTATTTTTTTATAATAATTATCTTCAAGATATTTTTCAGAAAGTCCTATATTAATAATAACCGTTTTTTCATCATTTTCATTAATACCTTCTTTTGTTTTTGTATCAGAATATATATAAGTAAGTTCCATAGCATCATCTATATAATTCGAAATAGCTAAATATAAATCCATAGGAAAATCACTGTTAATTTTACTGTCAAGACAATATCTTTTTATGTTTACCGTATTATTAAAAAAATTTAGTTTTTCTGATATAGCCCCATCAGGAACTTCTGATATTTTTTCTAATCCTGAATATTTCTGCATAAAATATTCTTCGGTTTTTTCTTTTATTTCATTGTTAAAAGTTGCAAAATCATAAGAAAAATAAATTGTTACTGAAAGTAATAAGAAAAATACAAGATATAATTTTTTCATGTACACCTCCGTATTCAGATATTTTTGTACAAATCTTTTATTACATCTCTTATAATTGGATACAAAGAAATTTTGTTATCATTTTCTTTCCGGGAATAACGTATTATTTTTTTTGCAAATCTTATTTTTGTTTTATTCATCCGGTTTCTCCTCCTTTTCAAATTATTATTCGACATTTTATTTTTCATACAATAAAAGAAAACTTGTTCTTTTCTATTCCTTTTACCTCCTTAAAAATAAAGTTTTTTGCTGTTGTTTTATAAATTATTACTGAGTCTTCATCATTATTAATTGTTCTTTTTAATATTTTTATCATTTCATCAAATTTTGCTTCGGTTATATTTCCTTCATATGCTGAATTTTGAATCCATGTAAGATATTTTTTCAGCAATTTATGAACTTTACTTACTCTTTTTGTATTTACATCGTAAGTCAATATTACAAACATTTATATCCCCTCCACATAAGGAAAATATTTTTTATCTCCGAGTAAATGATGTTCTATTTTAGAAAGTTCAAATTGCATAAGCATTTTATAACTCATAAATCTTTTCATGGATTTTATTTCTACTGTATAATCTATTCTTTCCTCATATAATGAAATAAATAATTTTTTACCGGCTTCATTAAGATAAACTCCGTCATTAATATTTTTAAAATGATTTTTCTTAAATAATCCTTTATTAACTGCATAAAATATTATAGAATCAATAATAAGCGGTTTAAATATTTCAGCTACATCAAGATTCAAAGTAAAACCTCTGTCATTAGTAGAATGAAGATATCCTATTCTCGGATCAAGATGAGAACAATAAATATTTTTTAAAACATCAGAATAAACAAGAGTATTACCAAAAGATATCAGAGAATTTATTTCATTCCGAGGCGGTCTTTTACTTCTTTTTTCAAATTTAAAATTATCTTTTGAGATAATACTGTCAAAATTTTTATAATATTCTTCTCTTGTATAACCTTCTATAGCCATAAGAGTTTCTATTGTTCTACATTTTTCTATTTTCAATGTAATTTCTTTGAAATTTATTTTATTATTTATTTTTTTAGAATAATTATCCATATTATTTTTTATATTCATTATTTCTCCGAAAACAAAAAGTTTTGCAAGCTCTAATCTCTTTTCGGAATTATTGTAAAATTCGACCTGATTTAGAAATATTTTACCGTTATGATTAGACTCAACAGGATAATATGTACCTGTATATCTTCCAAGACTATCATAAAAATGAATAGGAATACCGTATCTTGAAACATAATTTAAAACATTCCTGTTTACATTAACTTCGGAAAAAATTTTAATATCTTCAACATTTTCAATCGGAAGTATAGTCTTCTTATTTTTTGATAAAAGCATTAATGTATTATCATTTCTTTTTAACTCTCCTGGAGTAACTATATATATACTATTCACATTTCCCCCTCCTTTTCAAGTTATTATTCGACATTTCATTTTTTTAT
>JACKPH010000006.1 GCA_024233675.1 Thermotogae bacterium | reverse complement strand
GGCTAACAACCAAACCAACAATTCATCTAACAACTAACATGTTATATTTATTGGTATTAACAAACTATCTAACTACCTGTTCTATAATTTCATAAATAATAAAAATAATGTCAATAATTATTTATTGACATTATTTTATTTGTATATTTAATTTTTATTTTGTAAGTGTTTTTACTTTTACTGTATCGGAATGATTTTTTTATATCGTTTATTTTACCTGGTACACATTATTAAGCCTGTTTTTTTGTGATAAAATAATAATTGAAATAACATTTTTAGGGAGGCTTTTATGAAAAAATTATATCTTATATTTATTTTATTATTATTTTCTGTTTTTGGATACTCTTATCTCAACACGGAAATAGGAATTTACGGCGGAGCCGATCTCAATATGAAATATTTCTTTTCCGGAGATTTATCTATGAATCTTTATACAAATAATTCCCATAATAATTTTTATTTTGGTTTAAACGGTCAGGCCAAATATCTTGGTATTTCCGTAGACGGTGCTGCCGGTTTTAATTTCGGATACAGCAGAACACTTTATGATACTTTTCTTACAAATATTTCTTCCGGTTTTAATTTTAACTATTATTTTATGAATAAAATTTTTAATGCTGAAAATAAAATTTCTTTTGTATCAAAAGATTATTTTTCTTCTTTAAATTTTATTTTTGGTTATAATATTACAAAAAATATTTTTTACGGCGGAATAGGTTATTCTTTATCATTTGATATTTTTAAATCTCCTGCACTTAAAACTTTCAGAATGAACAACTCAAAAACAAACGGTAATTTTATTTCACTTGATAACTTTGATATAAAAACATCATTTTACGGAACAGAAGGTTTAAAATTTTATTTTTCTGATGTTGAAAATCATATTTATGAAACAGTAATAAAAGGTAAAGATCTTTATTTATCCGATAATATGACTGACAGGGATTTATACCTTGTTTCGGCAAAAACCCGTGACGGAAATGATATATGGATAAACAGTACTATAAAAACCGAAAAATTTAATTTTCAGACTCCGAAAAAGTTTGATATAATTCTTGATAAAAATGTTTATTATTCTGACGGAAAAGATATTTCCGTAAATTATCATGTACGCGGTTATTTTGACGACGGATCATATCTGAGCGTTTATCCTCAGGTTTTTCTTCTTCATAATAATAACCGTCTTGAATCTGATAATAAAACCTTTATTCTTAAATCACCCGCACCCGGTTCGTATAAGATTTATTTTAAAATTATGAATGTATCTGATGTTTTTACGAGAGAATTATATGTTCTTCCGGATTATTTAACAGATACTTCTCCGGAAATACTTGTTGTTTCGGATAAAGATGTATATATTTATCTTAGAAATAATGATTTTTCGGTTAAATCAGATTCTTTTACGTTAAAAAATTTTGACGGAAGGGAATTAGTTATAAATAAAGGTAAAATTTTTAAAAATGATTTTGAATCTAATTTTTACGGTTATTTTTCACTTAAGGATGTTTATTATCAGAATAGCCTTATTTACAACGATAAAATTCTGAAATCCGTTAAAGTAATGTATATTAAAAACAGTGAAAATGTTTTAAAAACAGAAAATAAGTATATTTACCGGAATTCTTTTTTAAAACCGTATTTTGATTTCGGAAAAGAAAAAATATATATAGCCTCTGTAAGTGATGTAAAAATTTATATAGACGGTGTATTTGTAAAAAAATCCGGAGATCTTATAAACATTAATGATATAGGATTCGGAGAACATAAAATAGAAGCTGTAATTAATGATTATACATTTTCCGATGTTTTTTACGTAATTCCGGAAGAAATTTCCGATATTTCCGTAACCCCTGTTATTGATAAAATGACTTTTGCCGAAAACATGAGTATACCTGTTAATATAAGTATTAAAATATCAGGGAAACCGGTTGATTTAAGTTCAAATATTTATTTACTGAATTATTTTTCACCTAAAATAACTTTAAGCGGAAATATTGCTTTTGTTTCATATTCTCCTGAAAAAAATGCTGATAGTTTTATTATTCCGATAAATTATAACGGAAAAAAGGTTACTGAATTTAAAGTAAATATTATAAAATAAACTCCTGCAATAGCAGGAGTTTATTTTATAATTTCAGTCCTTATATTCTGTATATATTTCTTTTATTTTATCAATATTGTTTAAAAATGCTCCGGCAACTACCGGGTCAAAATGTTTTCCTGATGACTTTTCTATTATTTCTACAGATTCTTCAAAAGTAAATGGTTCTTTATATGGTCTTTTACTGCAGAGTGCATCAAAAACGTCAGCGACAGCAACTATTCTTCCGGCAAGCGGTATTTCCTCTTTGCTCAGCCCGTAAGGATATCCTGTACCGTCATATTTTTCATGATGTCCCAGTATTACATCTTTTGCAATATCGAGCAAATGATAATCTTTTATGTTTTTAAGTGATTTGTTAATTTCCTCTATTATTCCTGCTCCGATATTAACATGATTTTTCATTATTTCAAATTCTTCAGAAGTAAGTCTTCCGGGTTTTAAGAGTATTGCATCCGCAATTCCTACTTTTCCTATATCGTGTAGAGGGGCAAACCAGTAAAGTTCTCTTATAAATTTAGGATTTATCTTTTTATTATTTTCAGACAGTTCTTCGGCAATTATTTTAGAATATACACTTACTCTTCTTATATGATTGCCTGTTTCATTATCTCTTCCCTCAACAAGTTTAACAAGACCTCCGGATATTGAGGCAACAAGCTGCTGCACTATGTAATGATTATATAAATTCTGTTTTATAAGATTCATTATTTTTTTACCTATAATACCGTGTTTTTCAGTATATGAATTTTTCTCAAAACTTGATATAAAGAGGAATCCTACACATTCATTACCTAAATATATAGGTAACGTGAGATTTGATTTAAATCCTTCTTTGACTATAAGTGCTGTTGATTTTGATTTTGTTGATCTCAGATGATATTCAAGATCATTTATTATTCTGTAACTGCTTTCGGAATCAACTATTTTTCCGAGAGATGTTTCATCAATTTTTTGTGAAAATCCTATTCCGAGAAAAACTTTTTTTGATTTTGAATATGTTGTTTCTGCAATTACATTACCGAAAGAATCAAGAAAAGCAACACCTATTCTGTCTGCCGGCATTGATATCTGAATCGTTTTCTGAATTTCAGGAAGAAGTTTTTCAAGACTTCCGTAAATACCTAAATCGAGATATTTGTTCGAAAACATAAGATCCTTTTTCAGATTATTAAAAATATCAAGGTATTTCTTTTCCTCTACCCATTTAACATTTTCATTAAAATCCGTATTTTCAAAATTCATTAGTTTTTCTGTTTTCTGAAGATTTTCAGATATTGTTTCATAAAAATTATAATTGAAATTTTTTATTATATTGACAATTATAAGAAGTGCAAAACTGAAAATAAAAAATAATATGAAAAAATATTTCTGAAAATTAAATGTATTTTCTATTTTGTTATTTATAAAAGAACTTATAATTTTTATGTTGTTTCCTAATTCAGTTATAACCTCGGAAATATCAGAAATTTCTTTTTCCGTAAATTTTAAAGTTTTTTCTACGGAAACACCTTCAAATTTTATGAAATCATAATTTCTTATATCAGAAATTATATTTTTTGAATTATTTTTTATCTCCTTATAAAATTCATTTTCATAAATATTATCGGAATAAGAATCTCTTATTTTATATAGCGAAGATATGGTCTGATTAGTTTTTGAAACAACTTTTGTATAATTTTTTCTTAAAATTGTTATATCATTGTCCTGTTTAAAAAATATTAAAAGAAAAATTGTCATAATTAAAAATAATAAATAATAAATTTTAATAATATTTGACGTTGTTTTTTTTATAGATCTCATAAAAGCCTCCCGAATGTAGGTTACACTCTAAATTTTATCATAAATAAAATAAAAATAAAAACGCCTAAGCGTTTTTATTTTCAGAATATATCCATTCTCAGGCCTTCTATAAAAGGATCGTCAATTGAATATTCACCGGAATAATCTTCAAGTACTTTACCGCTGTAATCCATAACAGTAAAAAACGCCTGTGAATCTTTTGTTTCGGTAAAAATTCCCGGGTAATAATCAACATTTTCTTCATCAAAATCTTCACTTTCTGTATCTTCATCGTCTTCATGAATTGAAATTTCTGATAATAATGAATAAACATGAATATTTACCATATTTTTTATCTCATCAATAAAGTTCATAAAAGCATCATATTCACTGTCTTCATGAAAATGCATAGGAAAATAAACCGGTATGATATTTGTTTTAATGTCATAATTTTCAAGATATTCTTCCATTTCTTCTTTGAATTCCGGATCTGTGTTTTCCATAAAATCCAGAAATTTTATTTTTGATTCTTCGTCGAACTCTATCCAAAGAAGTAAAACAGGGTGTATATGATCTCCGTGAATATATCCTTCCTGTCTGGCACTTGTTAGAAAAGAGTCATGAAATTTTTTATATTCCATTATTCACCTCCGTAATTTATATAATAATTATATCATATATTACATCAGTTGCACTTAGACCATCCGCAGGTTTTACAACTCATACATCCTTCCTTCATAATCATAGAATTTTTTGAAAGGCATGAAGGACAGTACTGCACTCCGTCATTATCAACATAAAAACCTTTTTCATATTTCAGTCCGTTTGCATGAACGAATTTTTCAACTTCATCTCTTGACATGGGTTTACCAGTTTTAAACATTTCGTCATTTATTTCATCGTATTCCCATAATTCTGAAAAATCTTCGAGTGCAAGTTTTATTTCTTTAGCAAGCCCCTTGCAGAAATCACCTTTAACCTTTTCAAGCTGCTGTATAAGTTCATCGGAAGACACACCTGCCCTGAGGGCTATAGAAGAGAGTCTTCCTATAACTTCGGCAGTTTCTGTACCGTCTGAAAGAAAAATTTCTATTGCTTCACCGTTATCATCAAAAGAAACTGTTATATAAACAGTATCATTTATATATTTATACTTTCTTGTCACACTTCTTAATGTTTCTTTTCTCGGTTTGGCTCTTAATTTGTGTTTTTCGTCAAGAACAAAAAATCTTATTTCTTTATCTTCTTTTTTCTTATTTGCAGTTAAAACCTGTGTCTGAAGACTTCCGTCTCTGTAAATAGTAATTCCTTTAAGATTTAATTTAAGCGCTTTTCTGTATATTTCATAAACTTCTCTTTCTGTAATGCTATTCGGCATATTTATTGTTTTTGAACATGATGCATCAAGATACGACTGTATTACATGCTGTGCAAGTAAATGATTTTCAGGCGAAATATCCATAGAGGTTACAAATACTTTCTTTAACTCCGGTCTTATTTCTTTTATATCTTTTATATTACCTTTTTCGAGAATCATTGCTTCTGTTTCATCTGTCATATGCGAATTTATCTTTTCTTTAAGAACTTTGTTCATATAGGAAAGCGGAACTCTTTTACCTTCTTTATCCGTCATATACCTGAGATATGCAAGCATAAAATTAGGCTCTATTCCGCTTGAAGTATCAGCTATATTTGATATACTTCCTGTCGGGGCTATTGTGTTAACCTGAACATTTCTTTTAAATTTTACCGCATCGTTTTTAAAATGCTGTTCTATAAGTTTATTCCACTTTTCAGTAAATATATTATTACTTTCTTTAATCATTGCAAAAGGAATAAAACCATCCGGATATTTTGAATTTTCAAATTCAGGAAAATTTCCCCTTATTTTTGCAAGTTCTGTACTTGCACAGTGTGAATAATATGCAAGTGCCGCAGTTGCATTCATCATAAAATTTCTGCCTTCTTCAGAGTCGTAGGCTATTTCTTTTTTATAAAGAGCATCTGCCATACCCATAAATCCGAGTCCTATAAATCTCTGATTTTTTGACATTTCATCTATTTCTTTAAGAGGATATACATTTATATCTATAATATCATCAAGAAATCTTACACATGTATCAATTATTTCTTTAAAATAAATTATATTTTCGGAATCGGGATCGGTAATATCAATATAATCAACAAGTTTTGCTATATCAACCGAACCGAGATTACAGCTTCCGAAAGGCGGAAGCGGTTCTTCACCGCACGGATTTGTTGCTGTTACCGGAGTTTTTTCTCCCATGGCATAATATCTGTTATGTCTCCCTAAAAAAAGCATTCCGGGATCTCCGGATTTCCATGCATTTTTTGATATTTTATCCAGTAATTCTTCTGCTGATATTTCTTTGTCGTCTTTTAATTTTATTTTTTCACCGTTTTCTATTTTTCCGTCAAATTCTTCGGGATTATCTATATTAACTGATATATTAAAATAATTCAGAACAGAATTACCGTCATTATTTTTTTTGGAATTAATAAAATCTGTAATATCAGGATGATCATATCTAAGAACAGCCATCTGGGCAGCTCTTCTTGCACCCCCCTGTTCTATTGTTGATGCCGATGTGTTAAAAACATGCATAAAACTTATAGGTCCTGATGATTTTCCTCCGGTACCGGCTATTGACGATCCTTTTCCCCTCAGCACAGAGAAATCATAACCTACTCCTCCGCCGTATTTCATTATAAGTGCAGCATTTTTAACCGCATCAAATATTCCGTTCATAGAATCATCCATAGGAATTACAAAACATGCGGAAAGCATATTATGATTGTTTCTTGTATCATAAATTTCTATATAATCCTCAATTTTCATATCTTCTGTTTTCTTTGTAAATAATTCTCTTTTAAGTGTTTTCCCCGCATTAAAAAGTGTAGGTGAATTAGGTATAAAAATTCTTGATTTAATAAGTTCAAAAAATTTTTTCTCTGTTTCTTTAATTTTTTCTATATCTTTTTCATAAAGTATTTCTGATGCAGCAACATGTCTTGAAACTCTCAGTGCAATATCTTCCCAGTCGTTTTCGGCAAAATTACCGTCAGAATCTTTCAGAAAATATCTGTCTCTTAGTATTGTATAAGCATTCTGTGACGGTTTTACATTTAAATAATTTTCTATAATATTGTTCATATTGACCCCCTCATAATACAAAATATCGGTAGTTTAATTTTATCACAACTATATATAGTTATCAAGTAAATTTTTAATTCATAAAATATAATAATAACTTTGTATTTATATTTATACTGTATAATAATGAGGTGTCAGAAATCAGGAAATACTTGTTTAGTTTCATGAAAAGAAGTATAATATTGTATACAGAAAGTTTATTTTTAGGAGTGGTTTTATGATAATTTTAGGAATAGATCCCGGCTACGGAAGAATAGGTTTCGGAGTTATTCAGAAAACGGGAAATAACTTTAAAATAATTGATTACGGAGTCATTTACACCGATACGGATTTAAAATTACCGGAAAGACTTAATCAGATATATATAGATATGGAAAAACTGATTGAAAAATACAAACCGGATGAATCAAGTGTTGAGGAACTTTTTTTCTTCAGAAATGTTACTACCGCTATACAGGTAGGAGAGGCAAGAGGCGTAATACTTCTTTCACTTCAGAAAAATAATGTTCCAATATATGAATATACGCCTTTTCAGATAAAACAGGCCGTAACAGGTTACGGCCGTGCTGAAAAAGGTCAGATTCAGAGAACTTTAAAACTTATTTTTAATCTGAAAAAAACACCTACTCCCGATGATGCTGCAGATGCTCTTGCAGCAGCATTCTGTCATGGTAATACAAGGAGGTATTCATAATGAAAATTGAAGATTATCTTATGGAAAATGTAGGATTTCTTCCTTTTGAAATAGACGGTGAAATTTTCTTTGATGATAACAGAGTTACAATTGAAATAAATAACAGCAGAAATGAAGCTTTTGAAAAACATGTGGAGAAATTTTTCCGCAAACTTCTTAAAAGAAATATAACTTTAAATGTAAAAGGCGATAAGGATATAAATTATATTACGGAAAACTGGAACGGTATAATAACGGGAAGTTCTTTCGAAAAATTATTAAGGTTTGTTACACCTGAAATTTCTGAAAAATCAGAGAATACCATTGTACTTAAAACACATCTGGATTACATAATATCAAAAATAAGCATTTATTCTTCAAAAATAGAAAAATACTTTGACCGTTTTTTATCTGTTCCGGTAAAAATAGCGGTAATGAAAGAAGAAAACCAGCAGGAATACTATAACGATGAACCTGATATTACTTATGTAAGAAGAGAACCTGAAAATGTACCCGCAGAAAAAACGGATTTAATTTTCGGCAGAATGTTTAAAAAAGTTCCTATTCCTATTGAAAAAATACCTACGGTTGAAAATATACAGGTAGTAATTGAAGGCCGTGTTTTTTATAAAGATTTTAACGACCGTTCTAAAGTTTTAAGCCTTTTTTTAACGGATTATACAGATTCATATGTTCTTAAATCCTTTAAAGATAATGCCGAAAAACTCAATTCACTAATCAGTGAGGGAAGTTATATAACAGTTGAAGGAAAAACTTTTTATGATAATTTTTCCAACGATTATGCAATAATTCCGAATAATATATTAAAAGGTCATGATAAAACACTCAGAACAGATTCGGCAGAAGAAAAAAGAGTAGAATTACACTGTCATTCAAAACTAAGTTCAATGGATGCAATCCTTGAAGTTTCAGATATAGTAAATATTGCTTCCAAATGGGGTCATAAAGCTGTTGCCATAACTGATCACGGTGTTGTTCAGAGTATACCGGATTTTTTTTCAAAAGCAACAGGTGCGGGTATTAAACCTCTTTTCGGTATAGAAGCTTATGTTGTCGATGATTTTATAAATATAATTAATTTAATTTCAAAAAAAGGTCCTATAGATGATTTCGAATACGTTGTTTTTGACTTTGAAACAACCGGACTTCAGCCGGCTGTAAATGAAATAATAGAAATAGGTGCTGTTAAAATTATAAACGGTGAAATTACAGAGAAATACCATAAAATGATAAAACCTGTAAATTCTGTTCCGCCTATTATTACAAAAATTACAGGTATAACTAATGAAATGCTTGAAAACGAACCCCCGGTTGAAGAAGTTCTTCCGGATTTTATAGATTTTATAGGTGATTCTGTTCTTGTTGCCCACAATGCCGATTTTGACTACAGATTTCTGAGAGAATGGGCCGGAAAAGCACTTAATCTTAATTTTGAAAGAACTTATATAGATACACTTTCACTTTCAAAATCACTGCTTTCACTCACAGGATATTCACTTGATAAAGTAGTTAAAGAATTAAAGCTCGGAAACTTTGAACATCACAGGGCTCACGAAGATGCCGAAATAACAGGACGTGTTTTTCTTGAACTGATTAAAAAATCAAAATCACGTGGCATTAATAATCTCGAAGAACTTGATATACTTAAGAAATTTATTGATTATAAGTCACTGCGTCCTATGCATATGACAATACTTGTAAAAACAAGAAAAGGTCTCAGAAATTTATACGAACTCGTTTCAAATGCTCATTTAAAATATTTTTACAGAGTTCCGAGAATATTAAAGAGTGAATTAATCACTTTAAGGGAAGGTCTTCTTATAGGAAGCGGCTGCGAAAACGGAGAGCTTTCGGAACAGTTTATGAGAGGCGCTACAAAAGATGAATTAACAGAAACGGCAAAATTTTACGATTTTATAGAAATAATGCCTGTGGATGTTTTTGAATCACGTGACCCTATAGATCCCGAAAGAATAAAAGAAATGTACAGACTTTTTTATGATATAGCAAAAGAATTAAATATAATTCCTGTCATGACAGGAAACGTTCATTATTATAATCCTAATGAGGATAAATTTATAGAAGCTCTTAAAGTCGCTGATAAAAAGAAACCTCATCCTACAAAAAGATTTTTCAGAACTACAGAAGAAATGCTTCAGGAAGCTTTAAAAATATTTGACAGCTCAGAAACAGCAAAAGAAATTGTTATTACAAACAGCAACAAAATAGCTGATTCAATAGATAATATTCAACCGCTTACAAAAAAATTAAATCCTCCTGTTATAGACGGAGCAGAAGATGAAGTAAGAAATCTTTCAATGACAAAAGCACATGAAATATACGGCGATGTTCTGCCGGAAATAGTTGAGAAAAGACTTGAATTCGAACTCAATTCAATAATAAACAACGGTTATTCTGTTCTTTATCTTATGGCCGAAAGAATTGTTAAAAAATCTAATGAAGACGGTTATCTTGTAGGTTCAAGAGGTTCCGTAGGAAGTTCATTTGTTGCTACAATGATGGGAATAACTGAAGTTAATCCGCTTGATCCTCATTATGTATGTCCGAAATGCAGACATTCGGTTTTTATAACCGATGGTTCTTTTGCTTCAGGATTTGACCTTCCGGACAAAAAATGCCCGAAATGTTCTGAAAACATGAAGAAAAACGGTCAGTCAATTCCGTTTGCAACATTTATGGGTTTTGAAGGAGACAAAATCCCAGATATAGATCTTAATTTTTCCGGAGAATACCAGTCTACAGCACATAAATATGTAGAAGAAATGTTTGGTGTGGGACATGTTTTTAAAGCAGGTACAATTGCAACAGTTGCGGAAAAAACAGCTCTCGGATATGCAAGAGCTTTTAAGGAAGAATACGGAAAATACGGTTTACAGGAAAAATATAAATTTATAAAAGAATCAGAAATAATAAGAATTGCAAAATCAATAACCGGTGTAAAAAGAACTACAGGCCAGCATCCGGGTGGCCTTATGATTGTTCCGAAAGAATTTTCTGTTTATGATTTTACTCCTATACAGAGACCTGCAAATGATCAGAAATCAGACGTAACAACAACTCATTTTGATTATCATGTTATTCATGATGACCTTATAAAACTTGATGCACTCGGACACGACGACCCTACTTTTATAAAAATGCTGACAGATATAACAGGTATAAAACCTGAAGATATACCTATGGATGATAAAGATACAATGAGTATATTTTCTTCAAGCGGTGTATTAAAAATAGATCTGAAAAGCGAGCTTGATACATCTGTAGGTACACTCGGAATTCCTGAATTCGGAACAGATTTTGTAAGAAGAATGCTTGAAGATACAAGACCTAAAACATTTGCTGATCTTATAAGAATTTCAGGTTTATCTCACGGTACAGACGTTTGGGCAGGAAATGCCCAGGAAATAATTAAACACGGTAAAGGAACAATTTCTGATGTTATTTCCTGTAGGGACGATATTATGAATTATCTTATAAAACTGGGAAGTGAACCTAAAAAAGCATTTTTTATCATGGAAAAAGTAAGAAAAGGTAAAGGACTTTCTCCTGAAGATGAACAGCTTATAAAATCTCTCAATGTAGCTGACTGGTTTATAGATTCGTGTAAAAAAATCAAATATCTTTTTCCTAAAGCTCATGCAACGGCATATGTATCTATGGCTTTCAGAATAGCTTATTTTAAAGTTCATTATCCTCTTGCTTTTTATGCGACATACTTTTCCATAAAAGGTGATGAATTTAATTTAGCAGTTATAACAAGAGGAAAGGAAGCTATAAAACAGAGAATTACCGAAATAAAAAGCGGTGACATGGATGTAAGAAAAAAGAGTGAAAAAGCTGCTTTGGAACTTGCTCTGGAAATGCTTCTTAGAGGTTATACATTCAAAAATGTTGATCTCTACAGATCAGATTCAAAAAAATTCATAATAGAGGATAAAAGCCTTCTTGTACCTTTTATAAAAATACCTAATCTTGGTGAAAAAGCCGCTGAAAGTGTTATAAGAGCCCGTGAGGAAAATGATTTCAAATCAATGGAAGAACTTATGAACAGAACAAATCTTAATAAAACAAATATTGAAACACTTAAAGAACTTAATATTCTCAAAGGTCTTCCCGAGAAAAATCAGATGTCCCTTTTCGGAGGTTAAAAATGGAAGGTTATATAAATTACGGAAAATTAAAAAATACTATTGAATTATTAGATAATTTTACAGGAACTGTTGAACCGAGTTACAGAAAACTTAGTCTGTATTATGATAATTCACTTAAAATTTATGCTTCCGACGGATGTGCAAATATAACAATAAATTTTTCAGGTGATTTTCTTCCGTTTGAGGGAATTTATACAATTCCCGTACAGTATTTAAAAGGACTTCTGAAAGAGAATAAAAACAAAACTGATGATGTTGTTAAAATATCAATAGACGAAAAAAATCTTACTTTTGAATTCAGGGAAATGAGATTTTCAACATCTTATTTAAAAGAAAATTTTAATGTTTTTCCTTCGAAAAATTTTAAAATTCTTTTCAGAACAAAGATTTCAGAATTTACCGATAAAATAGATTTTACATCATGTGCCGCATCAGAAGGTGACCTTATAAATATAGTATCCAAAAAAAATAAATGTTTTTTTCAGTATAATTCCGGATATTTTGAGGCTATAGCTTTTTTTTCGGAAAGTAATGAAGATTTTGTATATTCATTACCTTATGTAACTGTCCGGCATATATTAAAATCATTTTCAAAAATAAAAAAAGATCTTATATTAACAGTAGGCATTACAAAAGAAAAATTAATATTTTATGTTCCCGGAATTATTGTTGAATCATGTTTTGATAATGAATATATATTTGATCCCGGACTTAGGAAAACCTCTTATCTTGAAAATCAGATAATTGATTCCTCTTATTTTAAAAATGCTTTAAACAAGATGTATACTTCTTTTTCAAAAGATAACAAGGCTCATCTTGTTCTGAAAAATTCAGAATCTTATATATACAAAGAAGAAAATAATACTTCTTTCTCGTGGAAAATACCTTATAGTTTTGAAAACTACTATCTGAGTAATTTTCATATAAGAAAAATACGTTCTCTGCTTTCGAGAATGTCCGAAAAAATAACACTTTTTTCAGGAAAAAACTACCTTACATTCGTTGATGAAAAAAAACATAAAAGATTCCAGATACCGGTAAATGAATATAAAATAAACTGAGGTGAAATATGCAGTCAGGAACAAAAGGACTTTTTTTTATATGGATAACAGTTATTCTCTGGGGTATATCTTTTGTTGCCACAAAAGTCGTGGTTAACTATATTCCCCCTATAACTGCAGGTTTTATAAGATTTATACTTGCGGCATCGGTAATGCTTATATTTATAAGGAAAGATATAAAATATGAAAAAAAAGAATGGTTTAATCTTTTTATGGCTTCATTTTTCGGTGTTACAGGATATTTTCTTTTTGAAAACACCGGACTTATGTATACAACCGCTACAAACGGTTCTCTTATAATTTCCGCAATACCTATAATTTTTTTAATAATCGATGATATTATAAAAAAGACATTTTCAAACAAAATAAGATATATAGGAACCCTAATAGCTTTTATAGGTGTGGCTGTACTCATACTTAACGGAAAATTTGTACTGAAACTTAATCCTAAAGGTGATTTACTGATGTTCGGAGCAGTAATATCCTGGATACTTTATACTATATTTCTGGAAAAACTTCAGAAACATAATAATCTTATAGTAACAAGAGATATAAATATGTTCGGAGCTATATTCTTTATTCCTTTTGTCTTTATAGAACTTAAAAGTTCTCCGACATGTCCGGTTTTCTCATTATGGTTTCAGCCTTCTGTTGTTTTTGCACTTTTATATCTCGGAATATTCTGTTCAGCTCTTGGGTATATTTTCTGGAATGAGGCTATAAGATTATCCGGTTCAAAAACAGTTATGAACAGTGTTTATTTTATCCCTGTAGTAACAGTAATAAGTGAATCTCTTATATATAAAACATTCCCTAATATTTACACAATAATAGGTGCAATACTTGTTATAGGAGGAACTTTCATTTCTGAAAAATTTGCCGTAAAAGATAGCCGTGTTTCAAAGATTAACGACTGATAAAAGCATTTAAAGGCAAATAAATGAATTTATATTATTATTTCATAAATTTAACTCAATTTTAATTTACGTACATAACAGGAAATATTTAAATAGTATAATACATATGAATGAGCAATCATTCATATGTATTTTCTTTTAATTCGGATAATTTTTGTTTTAAATCAAAACTTACGGAGGCCTATAATGAACTTTATAAAAGACTTTACTAATATTTTTAAATCTTTATCAGAAGATCTTGAGATGTATTTAAAAAAAGATCCCGTAGCCACATCAAAAATTAAGGTTTTTTTTACAAATACAGCTTTTCACGGACTTATGAATTACAGATTTTATCATTTTTTTCATAAATATAAAATATATCCTGTTTCTTTTATACTTTACACATTAACAAAAATTTTTTACACCATGGATATACATCCGGGAGCTGATATACATCCCGGTGTAGTGATAGATCACGGATTAGGTATTGTAATTGGTGAAACAGCTTCTGTGGGTACAGGTACTCTGATTTATCACGGTGTTACTCTCGGCGCAAAAAAAGTATCAAAAGGTAAAAGACATCCTGATGTAGGAAATAATGTAATGCTCGGAGCCGGCGCAAAGGTTCTCGGACCTATATTTATAGGTGATGGTGCAGTAGTAGGTGCAAACTCAGTAGTACTTATGGATATCCCTCCGAAAAGCGTAGCAGTAGGAATACCTGCAAAAATAAGAAAAATTAACTGTCCCACATATTCGATGTGCAATCTTGAATCAACAATTAACAGTGATTTTGTTATATAAAGGAGAGATAAAATGATATATACTTCAATAGGAAATACCCCGGTAATAACTCTTTCAAAAGTTGCAAAACCCGGTAATATATTTGTTAAACTTGAAAAAAATAATCCTGCGGGAAGTGTAAAGGACAGACCGGCTTTTTTTATGATAAAACATGCCGAAAATGAAGGACTTTTAAATGAAAATCAGAATATTATAGTTGAACCTACGAGCGGTAATACTGGTATTGCACTTGCAGCCATAGGTGCAAGCCGTGGTTACAGAGTAATTCTTGTAATGCCTGAAAGTATGAGCATAGAAAGACGTAAAGTTTTAAAAATGTTTGGTGCAGAACTTATTCTCACTGATGCATCAAAAGGAATGAAGGGTGCTATAGAAAAAGCTACGGAAATAAAAGAAAAATATAATGCTTTTATGCCCGACCAGTTCAGTAACCCTGCAAATCCTCTTGCTCATAAATTTACAACAGGTCCTGAAATATTAAAACAGATGGATTATAACATAGATGCTTTTGTAGCCGGAGTAGGAACAGGCGGTACAATATCAGGTGTAGGTTCTGTTCTCAGAAATTTTTTCGGTGACTGTGTAAAAATTGCAGCAGTTGAACCGGAAAATTCAGCAGTAATTTCGGGAAATGCTCCCGGTAAACATAAAATTCAGGGAATAGGTGCAGGTTTTATACCAAAAAATCTCAATGTTTCTATTTTGGATCAGATAATAAAAATAAATGATGATGAAGCTTATGAAATGACTTTAAGACTTGCAAAAGATGAAGGACTTTTTGTGGGTATTTCTTCAGGTGCTAATATACTTGCTGCAAAGAAACTTTCGGAATCTTCGGATGATAATAAAAGAATTATTACAATAGCCTGTGATCACGGAGAAAGATATTTAAGTAACTTTGAAATATAAAAAAGATGAAATCAGATTTCATCTTTTTTTATTTATAATTATAATGTTTTTAAATATATCAGGAGGTGAAAAATGCCTTTTAAAATAATAAATACAGATATAACAAAAGTAAATACAGAAGTCATAGTTAATGCCGCAAACAGATCGCTTCTCGGTGGAGGAGGAGTAGACGGGGCTATACACAATGCCGCAGGATATGAATTGTTAAAAGAATGCAAAAATCTCGGCGGTTGTAAAACAGGTGAGGCAAAAATTACAAAGGGTTATAATCTCCCGGCAGAATATATAATACATACTGTAGGTCCTGTGTGGCAGGGCGGATTTTCCGACGAGGAAGATTATCTGAAAAAATGTTATGAAAATTCTTTAAATATATTTAAATCATTAAAACTTAAAAGTATTGCATTTCCGCTTATTTCTGCCGGTATATACGGATATCCTAAAGATAAAGCCATAAATATTGCTGTATCAGTAATTAAAAAATTTCTTGAATCTTATGACGCGGATATTTTTCTTGTGATATTTGACAGAAATGATTTTATACTAAACAATCCGCTCTTTAATGATTTGGATTCCTATCTAATAAAAAACTCAGTAAAAATTCCAGTTAATAATTCAGGTGTATGTAAAATACCTGGAAATTATAATATTAATTATTCTCTTTATAAAAAGGCAAATACTGATAAAAAATTTTTTATTGATATTATAAATAATAAAGAAATTTGTGATAAAAATACTGCAAAAGCAATTTCCATCGCATTAGAGTTAGATGTATATAATTCGGAAAATTTTCTTTCCGAATGTGGATTTTCACTATCGGACAGATCAGATATTATTTTCAGATATTTCACCGAAAAAAATTTTTATGATATATTTGAAATAAATAAATTTCTTTTTAAATACGGTGAACCTCTCCTCGGAACAACAGCTTTAAAAATATAAAACTCCGGAAAAATATTCCGGAGTTTTATTTATAATTCTTTTCCGCTTTCAAAAGCTTTCAAATTTATTTCTAAGAATTTCGGTTTAACATTATTTTTTATTGCTTCTTCCCAGTTTATATCATCAAGTTTGAATTTTTTTACTAAAGCACCCAAAAGAACTATATTCTGAACTTTTATATTTCCGAGTTCTTCTGCTGTTTTGAAAGCATCAACTACTTTTGTTTTTGCCTTTTTGGATAGTTCTTCCAAAATTCCGGAAGGATATTCTGCTTTTCCGGAAAGTATAGGTGCTGAATTAATACTGTAATTGTTTACGATAATATCTCCATCAGGATTTAAGTAATCAATCCATCTCATTGCTTCCATTACTTCAAAAGAAACAAGTATATCAGCCTGTCCTTTACCTATTATAGGAGAATAAACCTTTTCTCCGTATCTTACCTGTGTTGTAACTGAACCGCCGCGCTGTGCCATTCCGTGTACTTCTGACATTTTTACATCATATCCTGCATCCAAAAGAGCTGTTGAAAGTATTTTTGATGTAAGAATAGTTCCCTGACCGCCTACACCGACCAAAAGAATATTTTTTACTTTAGACATTTTCTTCACCAACCTTTTCAATTGCACCGAAAGGACAAGCCTGATAACATACCGAACAGCCTATACATGTATTTATATCTATTGAGGCTCCCTTTTCTTTGTCAAATGATATTGAAGGACATCCTGTTTTTGTACACATTCTGCATTTTTTACATTTATCAGGATTAACTTTATATTTTTTTACAGAAAGATCAAATTGTTTTTTGTCTTCCTCAGAAAATCTTTTAAGTGCACATGGCCATTTAGCAATTATTACAGAAGGTTCATTTAATTCAGTGTGGAAATTAAGTGCATTTTTTGTTTCCGTAAGATTGTTAGGATTAATTACAGTTATATTTTTTATACCCATTGCTTCACATATTTTTTCTATACTTACAACAGGAGCTTTTTCTCCCATAAGAGTATATCCTGTTCCCGGATTCTCCTGATGTCCTGTCATACCTGTTATTCTGTTATCAAGTATAATAGAACATACATTACTGTTATTGTAAACTATATCAAGAAGACTTGTCATTCCTGAATGGAAGAATGTAGAATCTCCTACAATTCCGAAAACTTTTGTTTTTCTTCCTGTTTTTTCAAAAACTTTTGCAAAACCATGTGCGGCAGAAATACCTGCTCCCATACATACAACGGAATCCATTGCATTAAGAGGTTCTGCGGAACCCAGCGTATAACATCCTATATCACCTGTTATAACTGTATCTTTTCTTTTACTGAGTTCAAAAAATATTCCTCTGTGCGGACATCCGGAACATAGTGTAGGTGGTCTTGAAACAACTTTCTCTTTTACAATTTCTATTCTGTCGGTTTTTTCTCCCAAAAGTGCTTCTCTTACTATATCAGGATTTAATTCATCACATATCGGTATTTTTTCTTTTCCTATTACATTTATACCGAGTGCTTTTATTTCTGTTTCAAGGAAAGGTTCATTTTCCTCTATTACATATATTGTTTTAAATTTTTTGCTGAAATTAATTATTTTTTCTTTCGGAATAGGGAAAGTGAATCCTAATTTAAGGTATGATGCACTGTCTCCGAATACTTCCCTTGCATAATTATATGAAATTCCGGAAGTAATTATTCCTATTTCACTGTCATTAATTTCCTCTTTGTTTAAAAATGTTGTATTTGAATATTCTTCAAGCTTTTTAAGTTTTTCTTCAAGTTCATAATGATGTACTTTTGCTCTTGCAGGTGTTGCAACAAATTTTTCAATATTTCTTGAATAAGCTTTAACACCCACATTTTTTCTTTCTCCAAGTTCAACAATTGTTTTTGAATGACAAATTCTTGTTGTTATTCTGAAAAGAACAGGTACATCATACTTTTCACTTATATCGTATGCTTCTATAATAAAATCTTTTGCTTCCTGAGAATCAGAAGGTTCTATTAATGGCATTTTTGCATGTCTTGCATAATATCTGTTATCCTGTTCATTCTGTGAGGAATGCATTCCGGGATCATCCGCGGAAACAATTACAAATCCTCCGTTAACTCCTAAATAAGCATATGTAAAAAGCGGATCAGCCGCAACATTCATTCCTACATGTTTCATTGCGGTAAGAACTCTTGCACCTGCCATAGAAGCTCCGACTGAAACTTCTACAGAAACTTTTTCGTTAGGAGCCCATTCACAGTAAATTTCTTTATACTTCGGTATATTTTCAAGTATTTCAGTACTCGGTGTTCCGGGATAAGCAGCAGCAAATTCAACACCGGCTTCATAAGCACCTCTTGCTATTGCTTCATTCCCTGTAAGCAATTCTTTCATACATATTCTCCTTTCAATATGAAATTTTTTTCCTACCATTATATTATAATAAATTATTTATTTTTTTCATAGTCATGAAATGCTATATTTTTTTAAGTAAATGAAAATAATAAGCTCTACATTATAGATATTTACTATATTTGAAATATAATGAAATTTTTTTCAGAATTAAAAATAAAAATATAAAAAAAGAAGGCCTTTCGGCCTTTATCTCAAAATCTCAGAATCCGTATCGGATTTTTGCTTCTTCTGTTAATACTTTTAGTTTATCAATATCAAATCTGTTAGAATAATTAATTTTTATTTTTTCTGTTTTAGTAGGCATATAAACACCTCCGTTTATATTCTTCTTATACTTTCAAGATAATACTCTTTAAGATCGTTATTAAGTCTTTCATATCCTTCATAATAGGATTTCGCAGCTCTTCTTTTTTCAAAAATATTCATAATTTTCCCTCCCTTATAATCGATACGATCTAAAAATATTTAAACTCCAACATTAATTTTTTTAATTTCATTATTATTATATTATATTTTTTTAAAAAAGTCAAGTACAAAACTTAAAAAAATTAAACTTTTATCAAAAATTTTTTATTTTTATTTATTTTTCTTTCATTTTTATTATATATTATGGAGTAATATCTATGTCAACTAATATTTTTTATTTATAATGTAAATTTTTTGATAAATGTCGGGTTTACCTTAGATTTTTTCTTTTTGGTATTTTCAGTAAAAAAAAACACAAAACATCTCTTATAATAAGTGTTTTGTATTTTTTATCTCCATTTTATTATTATACATTTTAAAATCAGCTTCTTTTATAAGTTCATCAATATTCTTTCTGACTGATTTATCATAAAAAACTATACCGCTGCTTATTCCTATCTCTATATTATCGTATTTTAAAAATTTTTTAATACTTTCATTAATTTCTCTTACTATTTTAACTGCAGAATTTATATCGGAGTTATTTATACACATTATAAATTCATCTCCGCCCATTCTTATTATGTAGTCTTCATTTTTTATATATTCTCTTGAAATATCACAAAAACTTCTTATATATTTATCCCCTTCTTCATGTCCGAAGTAATCATTTATTTTTTTCAAATTATTAAGGTCTATATAAATTATTATAAACTTATTCTTATAATGTCTTTCAATGGAATTTTTCATCTGATTAATCCCGAATTCCCTTTTCATGCATTTAGTCATAAGATCATAGTTTGCTCTGTAATACAGAAGATTTTCATATTCTTTTTTCTGAGTTATGTCTACTCCTGAATATATTATATTTAAAAGATTTTCTTTTTTATCCTTCATATATGTTTTTGAAATTGTTGTTATAAGTTTACTCTTATTTTTTGTAATCCAGCTGACTTCATGAGAATTTTTTTCACTGCTCAGGTCTGAATAATTATAGAAGAATCTTGTTATGTATTTTCCCATAACTTCATCATAAGAATATCCTGTTATTTCTATAAATCTTTTATTTACCCTTATTATTTCTTCTTTTTTATTTGTTATTATTATTATTGCATCAACTGTATTTATAATACTTTCATTAAAATAATTTTCTATTTTAATGAGTTCTTTATTTTTATTGTTATCTTTAGTTATTTTAATTATTTTAAAAACTAAATAAACAAATAAAATTATAAAAAAACTCATAACAGTTTTATATAT
This sequence comes from Thermotogae bacterium, assembly GCA_024233675.1. Taxonomy (GTDB): domain Bacteria; phylum Thermotogota; class Thermotogae; order Petrotogales; family Petrotogaceae; genus JACKPH01. Next base: position 63,524 of record JACKPH010000006.1, on the reverse strand, counting down.
ATTATCTGTTTTTCTGTACTGTAAAGCTTTATCCTCAGACAAAAGATAATATTCTTCTTCAAGAAATTTAATTTTTTTAACAAAAAAATATACTTTTTCACCATAAAAATTTTTACTCTCAAAATAGTTATATTTATTTTTTATCATTTTCATAATATTACTTTTTTCATCAATTTTTTTTGTATAGCTTAACTGAGCATCCGAATATATAATAAATCCGTTTTTATCTATAATGTACATAATATTTTTACCATCTGAAATATTTATATTTTTAAAAAATGCATCAGAAAATTCAACACTTATAAATAAATTCTCATTAATATTATGTTCTGTAAGAATTATTTTATATTTGCCGCTAAGAAGATAATTATTTTTTTTGATTTTATCATCTTTGAATATAATAAGATTTTCAAAATTTTTTTCATCGGTATTTGTAAAAACAATTTTTCCGTTATCATCATAAACTGCATATAATGTATCAGAAAGAATTTTTTTTAATTTTTCATAATCAGGATTTTTCAAAAAATAATCATCAATACCATTTCTGATATATTTTAAAGATATTCCGATATTTTTTTCATACATACTTATTATATTAAAATTATTTTCCTCAATAATTTTAATGAGATTTTTTCTGAAAAAATTATAAGGTATAAATATTAATAATAAAATTATTATGAAATATATATATTTTTTAATTTTTTTCATGTTTTCCCCCAATATATATCATAATTATATTATACTTAATAATGTTAAGTACGTATTTAGATAAAAAAAATCCGCTAAAAAGCGGATTTTTTATCTTATATTACTTTGTACATTACAAGAGCTTCGCCGTCTACTGCAAGTGCTCCGTCATTTTTTACTACCTGTGTGGTAAGTACAAGTCTGTATTTTTCATCAATTTTTTCTTTAACAGTAACTTTTATTGTTATTTCTTCATCAAGATAAACCGGTTTAAGCCATTTTGCATCCTGTTTCATATATATTGTTCCGTTTCCAGGAAATTCCATTCCCAAAACTTCCGAAATAAGTCCTACAACAAGTACTCCGTGAGCAATTCTGTGTTTAAAAGGAGTTTTACTTGCAAATTCCTCATCAAGATGTACAGGATTTTTGTCGCCTGTTATTTCAGCAAAAAGATCTACCATTTTACCTGTAATTGTTTTTTTTACTTCATATGTATATCCTGTTTCAATTTCACCGTATTTCATATTGCACCTCTCATTCAGCTTTATCTAAAGCATTTATTAATTCCGGAATAACTTCATAAATATCTCCGACTATACCGTAATCAGCAACTTTAAATATAGGAGCATCCGGATTTTTATTTATTGCAATTATATATTCTGAATCCTGCATACCTGCAATATGCTGTATTGCACCTGAAATACCGCATGCAATATATATTTTAGGTCTTACTGTTTTACCTGTCTGTCCTACCTGCTGATCATGGTCTATCCAGCCTAAATCTACAACAGCTCTTGAAGCACCTACTACTCCGCCCAGTTTATCTGCAAGTTTCTGAACAAGTTCAAAACCTTCTTTTTTACCGAGACCTCTTCCTCCTGAAACTATTATTTCAGCAGCCTGAATATCAACTGATGATTTTGTCTGTTTAATAACTTCTAAAACTTTTGTTCTTATGTCATTTTCAGAAAAATCAACTTTAACAGTAACTTTTTCACCTTTTTTGCCTTCAGAAGCTTCAGCTTTTTTCATAACGCCAGGTCTTACTGTTGACATCTGCGGTCTGTGATTAGGACATACTATTGTAGCCATAATATTTCCGCCGAATGCAGGTCTTGTCATAAGTAATTTACCGTCGTCATCAATTTCAAGATTTGTACAGTCTGCTGTAAGACCTGTATTAACCCTTGCTGATACTCTCGGAGCCAAATCTCTTCCTATATGTGTTGCACCCATAAGTACTATTTCAGGTTTAACCTGATCTATCATTGTAGAAATAACTTTTGCATAACCGTCTGTTGTATATTCTTTTAAAGCAGGATTGTCAGTAACATATACAATATCTGCACCATGTGAGAATAATTCATCGGCAAGTTTATCTACATCTGAACCAATTAAGGCTGCAGTAAGTTTAACACCAAGTTTGTCTGCAAGTTTTTTTCCTTCACCGAGAAGTTCAAAAACAACAGGCATTAATTTATTGTCTCTCTGTTCAGCAAAAACCATAACATTTTTATAATTAGCTTTTTCATTTTCTAATATACGAGCCATGAATTTTCCTCCTTATATTAAGTGTTTCTCTTTTAATTTAGAAACCAAAAGTGTAGTTACTTCTTTTGTTGTTCCTTTAAGTATTTCACCTGCTCCTTTTTGTTCCGGTGTAAATGACTTTTTAACCTGTGTAGGAGATCCTTTAAGACCTATGTTGGTAACATCTACGTCTATATCATTTAATCCCCATACTTTGTATTTACCTTCACCGTAACATGTGAAAATACCGTTAACAGACATATATCTAGGAGTATTAAGTTCTTTGATAGTTGTCAATAATACAGGAGTATTAACTTCTATTATTTCATAACCGTCTTCAAGAGCTCTTTTTACTGTAACTTTTCCGTCTTTTATATCAAAAGACTGAACATAAGTAACCTGCGGAAGATTAAGTCTTTCAGCTATCTGAGGACCTACCTGTGCGGTATCTCCGTCAATTGCCTGTCTTCCTGCAAAAATTATATCGTAATTTCCTATTTTTCTTATTGCTGCAGCTAAAGTTTCTGAAGTTGCCCATGTATCTGCTCCTCCGAAAGCTCTGTCTGATAAAAGAATAGTATCGTCAGCACCCATAGCTAATGCTTCTCTCAAAGCTTCTTCAGCCTGTGCAGGTCCCATTGATAATACTGTTATTTTTACATCTTCATATTTGTCTTTTAATTTTAAAGCTTCTTCAAGAGCATTTTTGTCATCAGGATTTATTATACTTGGTACACCTTTTCTTATTAATGTTCCGGTTACCGGATCAATTTTAAGTTCTGTTGTATCTGGAACCTGTTTTAAACATACAATTATATTCATATATTTTAAACCCTCCTATTAACCTAAAGTATTTGCTGCAATTACCATTCTCTGAACTTCTGAAGTACCTTCATATATTTCGGTAATTTTAGCATCTCTCATCATTCTCTCAACAGGATAATCCTTTGTATAACCGTATCCACCGTGAAGCTGAACAGCTTTTGTTGTAACATTCATTGCAGCTTTTGAAGCAAATAATTTTGCAATTGCTGCAAGTTTGCTGTAATTTTTTCCTTCAGCTTTTGCCTGAGCGGCTTGATATACAAGAAGTCTTGCTGCTTCTACTTCTGTTACCATATCAGCGATATCAAACTGAAGAGCCTGAAATTTACTAATAGGTCTTCCGAACTGTTCTCTCTGTTTTATATATTTTACTGTTTCATCAAGAGCACCCTGAGCTATACCGAGAGCCTGTGCAGCAATTCCGATTCTTCCGCCGTCAAGTGTCTGCATAGCAATTTTGAAACCTTTTCCTACTTCTCCGAGAAGATTTTCTTTAGGTATTCTGAGATTATCAAAAATAAGTTCTGTCGTTGCAGAACCTCTGATACCCATTTTGTTTTCTATTTTTCCGTATGTAAAACCTTTCATACCTCTTTCAATTATGAAAGCTGTAATTCCTCTTGTACCTTTTGAAGGATCTGTCATTGCAAATATTACATATATATCTGCCTGATTACCGTTTGTAATAAATATTTTTGTTCCGTTTATTACCCATTCATCACCGTCAAGATATGCTCTTGACTGCTGTGATGCAGCATCAGTACCTGCATTAGGTTCTGTAAGACCGAAAGCTCCTAATTTTTCACCTGTTGCAAGCGGTCTGAGATATTTCTCTTTCTGTGCTTCAGTTCCGAATTTATATATCGGCCAGCATGCAAGTGAGTTATGAGCGGAAGCGATAACTCCTGTTGTAGCACAATATCTTGATAATTCTTCAACTGTTATGGCATAACTTAATTCATCAGCACCTGCTCCACCATACTGAACAGGCATACACATACCAAGGATTCCGTATTTTTTCATTTTTTCTACTGTTTCGATGGGAAATCTTTCTGTTTCGTCAACTTCCTGTGCCAGTGGTTTTACTTCTGTTTCGGTAAAAGCTCTGACCATTTTTTTAACCATTTCCTGTTCTTTAGTAAAATTAAAATCCACGATGTTCCCTCCTCACTGAATTGTGATAGATGTGAATATAATCACATTTATATTAATATTTAATATTATCATTCCATAACATATGAATCAGCTCTCATTTATTATTATACTCTTTTGTTTTTTAAATAGGAATGTAAATAGTGTATAATTATTGTTAATTAAATTTGATTATTAACTTAAAATCTCTTTATTCTCTTTTATATCAAAAATTAGATTTTTTTATTTTTCACATATTTATTAAGTTATACATTTTTTTCACAATTATCTTTATTTTTACAAAATCCGGTTAGCATAAGCCAACCGGATTTTTATTTAATTCTGTTGTACATTTCATTTGCTATATAAGAAGCTACGTTGTCGGCAAAGGAATTAGAACCGAATCCGGCATCATATCCGAGTTCTTTTGCAAGTTCATGATTTATTCTTGCACCACCGCATATTAATATTACTTTTTCTCTTAAACCTTCGGCTTCAAGTATTTCAACAAGATTTGTAAGATTTGCTATATGTATATTTTTCTGTGTTACTGTCTGAGAAACAAGAAGCACATCAGCATTAAGTTCTATTGCTTTCGCAACAAAATCTTCATTTGAAACCTGTGAACCGAGATTGTATGCTTCAAACATTTCATATCTTTCAAGTCCGTAATGTCCGGCAAATCCTTTCATGTTCATTATCGCATCTATACCTACAGTATGTGCGTCAGTACCGGTACTTGCACCTATAACAATTACTTTTCTTCCTATTTTTTCTTTAATATATTTATCTGTATCTTCCATTGACATAACATTTGATTCTACCTTAGGAACTTTTATGGATGTAAAATCCACTGTATGAGTACAGTCACCGTAAGCATTAAAAAATGTAAATCCTTTGTTCAGTTCTTTATAATATACTATCTGAGGATTTTCAAGTCCCATTTTTTTAATTAGCTGTTTAGCAGCTTCTACGGCTTCTTCACCGTAAGGAACGGGTAGTGTAAAACTCATCTGAATTTTACCGTCATTCATGGTGTCCCCGTATGGTTTAATTTTTTTCATATCAAGAGTTTTATCTATGTTCTGATTGTGTGTGTTATAAAGTCCTCCGCTCATTTTCTATCATCTCCAAGCATAGATTCTATAAAAGGATTAAAATATTTTTCAGATTTTTCAAATACGCCGTTTAATCCCTTTCCACCGTTAAACGGTCTTTTTACATCTGCAAAAACACCTTTTTCAAGAGATTTGAAAAGACCTTCTTCATTAACTTTTTTAAGAAGTTCATTTGCCTCGCTGAGAACTGTTTTTGCTCTCTGCTGTATTATTCCGTCTTCTTTAAATTCAATTTCCGAAGAAATATCTTTCATATTGTTAAATATATATCTTGCATTTTCAATAGATAAATATCTGTCTGACATAAAAGGTGTGTGAATAGCTTCCGTCATCATTCCCAAAAGCTGTATTCCCTGATTTGTCATTATTGCTATCTGATTAAAAAGTGCATCCTGAACATGTCCTCTGAATATATTACCTGTCATAAATTTTGTCGGTGGCATATATTTAAGTGGTGCTTTCGGAAATATTTCCCTCAGCATCTGTGCCTGAGCTAATTCGTATAAAAATCCGTTTTTAAGTTCCGGATCCATTTCAAAGGCGTGCCCGAGTCCCATCTGTTCTTCAGGTATTCCGGCAATAAGTGCCAGCTGTTCATTTATGAGATCACTTGCAAGAACTGTATGCGCCTGTTCAAATGCATCAGCTGTTGTAAGATAATTATCTTCACCTGTATTTATTATTACTCCGGCAAATCCGTTTATAACTCTTGAAAAATACTGATCTATTATAGTTCTCTGCATATTTATATCTCTGAAAAGTATTCCGTAAAGCGCATCGTTGAGCATAACATCAAGTCTTTCAAATGCTCCCATTGCGGCTATTTCAGGCATACATAATCCTGAACAGTAATTACACAGTCTTATGTATCTTCCGAGTTCTTCTCCGACTTCATCAAGAGCTTTTCTCATTATTCTGAAGTTTTCCTGAGTAGCATATGTTCCTCCGAATCCTTCTGTTGTGGCTCCGTAAGGTACATAATCAAGAAGACTCTGTCCTGTTGTTCTTATTACGGCAATTACATCTGCTCCCTGTTTTGCTGCCGCTACTGCCTGTGTTACATCTTCATATATATTTCCAGTGGCAACAATTACATATAAGTAAGGTTTTTCTCCTTCGCTGTAATTTTCTATAAAATCTTCCCTGTATTTTCTGTTTTTCTTTATTTTAAGAACTGATTCTTCAACTATAGGCTTTATTACAGCAACGACATCCTCATAACTGTTCATTTTTATTTTTGTAAGATTTATTTCCTGTGCGGAAACTTTTTCGGCTATTTCCTGCGGAGATAATTTGTATTCTATCATAGCATTACCTATAAAATAAGCAACTCCGTTGTTTAATACTTTGTTTTCCTTTATATGTTCCACAACTACGTTCGGCAGAGGAATTTCATCTGGATTTACACCGTCTATTCCTAAAAGTCTGCATATTGTTCTTTCGACAGAAACAGTTGAATATTTTTCTACGAAATTCTGAACATCTATGGCTATATTTTTTGCATAATTTCTTGCTTCTTCAACTTTTTTCCAGTCCAGACCAAGTTTACTGTTCATAATTATTTTTTCCTCCTTTTAAATAGTTAACCGTATATTCTATAAGATTTTTATCAAGATTCATTATTTTCATTATTTTTACAGCCTGTTTTTTGTCAGTAAGTCCGTTATCTTTTATTATTGAATAATCAATAATATTCTCTATATTTTCTGTATTTTCAGCATCTTCTTTTATACCTTTTACTGTAATTTTTGCAAATTCTTTTATGTTTTCCGCATCAAAATGAGTTGTTATAAGAGAAAATGAGTCTGATTCATTAAGTAGTGATGCTACGGCATGCACTATTGCTTTACCTTCTGTAGGATTTGTGGTTCTTCCTATTTCATCAAGTAATATCAGATTTTTTTCTTCAGCTTTATGTTTAAGAATTTCATTTATTTCTTTCATTTCAGCCGCGAAACTCGAAAGTCCCTTAAGATAGTTCTGCTCATCACCTGTTATTAAAAAACTATTTTCAAAAAAAGGAAATATACATTTTCCGGCGGGAACAAAAAAAGCTTTTTTTATCATTTTATCTATCAGATAAAGAGTTTTAAGCACAACTGTTTTACCTGTCATATTTGCTCCGGTAAAAAGAGTAACACCTTTTTTTATACAAATATCGGTTTTCTGATATTTTTTCCCTGATTTTTCAAGATTATCTTTTATTTCCGGATTAAAAAATTTTTTAATATCGATAATATCAGAGTTCTGAGAAAAAACAGGTTTTGTCAGTTCATATTTTAAAGCTAAAAAAGTTTTTGCCTGTAAGACATCTATATAAGATATTTTACTGAAACTTTCGGCTATATTTAAATATTCCGTTTTAAGTTTTTTAGTTATTTTTTCTCTTATTTCATTTTCTTTTTCTGTTTCTTTTAATTTTAAATTTTCATCATCAGATTTTTTTCTTATCTGTTTTCTTATCTCGCTCAATTCTTCATCATAAGAATCAAAAATATAAAAAGTATTTATTCCGTTTCCGTCAGGATCAAGAAGTTTATAAACATCTTCAAGATTATGCGGAGATATAAATTTCATTTCATCATATATTAATTCTCTTATTTTTCCGGAATAATAACAGAATTCCTTTATTTCAAAAAGCTCGGTATCATCAAGCATATGAGAATAATATATTTTTTCAGTTGTATTTTTTATATTTTTTATATACATAAGATAATTTTTTAAAGAATCAGTTTTTTCAGGATTTTTTCTGACAAAATTCAGAAAAATTTCCTGATTTTCATACTGAATATTAAGTTCTTCACAACTGTAATTTTCAGATAAAAAAAATTCTTTACCCTGAGATGTTATAAACTGAGTTTCAGAAAGAATAAATTCATACCCGGTAATTTTTTCTTTATAGTTCATATGAGCTAACCTCTTTCATTACATCAAAAACAGGAATACCGAAAATATTGTTTATTTTACTTATTATTCCTTCTGTATTTATAGTATAACCGGAAGGTGAAACAGGATTTACCGTAACGGCTATTATTTTAGAACTTTTAAGAACTCTGAGTTTTCCTTTTGATTTTAAAAAAAGATTAAATATTTGCGGTGAAATAAAAAATTTTGTAAAATCATCGGCTACTACAGTAAGATTTTCCGCATATTTTTTTTCTGTCATATGTTTTAAAAAACTGTCTGTTACAGCTCCTGTAGTATAAATTTTTACATCTTTTTTTCCTTCTATATATCTGTCAATATCTTCATACATCAGAAGACTTTTTATTTTTGTTTTTATTATTCCTTCATCTGTTTTTATATAAACACCGTTTTCTTCATCATTAAAATCATATTCTTTATCGAGACGGGACAGATTTATTCTGTGAATTGTATCTTTCAGTATTTCACTTTCACTTAAAGAAAATGCTGCACCTGTTGAAAAAACAACAGCTTCTGTAACGGCAGGCGAAGCATGGGACAATCTTGAAATTGCCCCATCAACCAGCACTGTATCCGCTCCGTATTTTTTCATTTTATCTATTGTTTTTTTTATCCATAAATTATTCTGAGGGCCTGAAATAATAACTTTTCCGCTATTTTTTGCTTTTGCTGTGACAACTCTTCCTATTGAAGTATTTTCATCTGAAATATCAAATATTTCGGATGTTATTTTTTTACTTTTGTAATGTTTTTCGGAAGTTGCAAAAAAATCGCCTTCACCTAATATAATTTCAGGTTTTTTTGTTTTTGTCACCTGATCGGTTGATTCTCCGTCTATTCCGATAGATGTGACACCGATATTTATTTTGCTGTCGTGTAAAATTTTAATAAGATAATTTAGCGTAACGGTTTTACCGGTATTTTTTTCACTTCCGACTATTGAAATACTGCTGTATTTTTTTAATTCACCGGCTAAATTCATATTATCTCCTATTTGCTGTGTTTTTCCTTCCATTCTCTTACTCTTTCGTTTCTGTCAAGTTTGGAAGGTTCCATACTTATTTCTTTACTGTCATATAATGCAGCAACACCTGTTAAATGATATTTTTTTCTGTATTCAATATCATCAACATCGGTTGAAGTATCAACAGGTTCATGATATGTAGTTATAACCCCTTCATAATTTCTTAAAACAACTGTTCCGTCAGCTTCTGAAATTTTATACTGCGGCATAAGTCTTATTTTTCCGCCACCGCCGGGAGCATCAACAACAAAAGTAGGAACACAGAAACCGGAAGTATGTCCTATAAGACTTTCCATTATACTGAGACCTTTTCCTATAGATGTTCTGAAATGTCCTATTCCCTGAGAAAGATCACACTGATATATATAATAAGGTCTTACTCTTATTTTTACAAGCTGATGAACAAGTTCCATCATAATATACGGACTGTCATTTACACCTTTTAAAAGAACAGACTGATTTCCGAGAGGTACTCCTGCATCTGCAAGTTTCTTACATGCTTTTGATGATTCCGGAGTTATTTCCTTAGGATGATTAAAATGTGTATTAAGCCATACAGGATGATATTTTTTAAGCATATCAACCAATTCATCTGTAATAAGCTGAGGAAGAACTACAGGTACTCTTGATCCTATTCTTATAACTTCAACATGGGGAATTTCCCTGAGTTGTTTTAATATATATTCAAGCATATCTATTCCGGCTAAAAGTGCATCTCCTCCTGAAAGAAGTACATCTCTTACCTGAGGTGTTTCTCTTATGTATTCTATTGCAGCATCTACTTCGGCTCTTGTTCTTGCACTGTCATGATGACCTGCAAATCTTCTTCTTGTACAGTGCCTGCAATACATTGAACACATATCCGTTATTAAAAGAAGTACTCTGTCCGGATATCTGTGAGTAAGTCCGGGAACGGGAGAATCCGAATCTTCATGAAGAGGATCAAGCATATCCCATTTATCTACTTTTAATTCTTTATCTGTAGGAACAGCCTGTCTCCTTATAGGACATTTAGGATCATCAGGATCCATAAGTGTTGCATAATAAGGGGTTATTGCCATTCTTAAAGTCTGAAGTGTTGCTTTTATTCCCATTTCTTCTTCAGGAGTTATATTTATTACTTTTTTAAGTGTTTCAAGATCGGTTATTCTGTTTTTTAACTGCCATTTCCAGTCATTCCACTGTTCCGGTGTAACATCTTTCCAGATCGGTATAGTTTTATAGTCTCTCATATTATCCTCCCAAAAAATAAAAATTATCCGGTTATTATTTTAAAATTAAACCCTTTTTCAGATATACAGCTTTTCAAAAAGCTTTCTTATATCTTCTGATTCTCTTAAAATATCAAGACTTAGGTCTGCATGACCTTTTGTATAACCGTTACCTATCATCATAGTTATATCTTTTCCGACACCTTCAGCACCGAGCGCTGCTCTTGTAAAAGAAGTAGCCATAGAGAAAAAGTAAACAGTTCCTTCATCTTTTGTTATAAGTATTGAAGACATTTCCGTACCTTCTACATTTACATTATTTATAGTAACATCACATAGTTTTCCTTCTGTGGCTTCATAAATTTTGTTGTAAACTTCAACAGGCTTTGTGGCATCCATAACAAAAACTTCATCGGCAAGATTCATTCTTTTTATTCTTTCGGCATTTTCTTTTGAATATTCAACAACTATTACTTTACCGTCTTTTCCGGCATTTTTCTTAGCTTCATAACAGCAGAGAACTCCTGATTTTCCGCCGCCGCCTATTATTGTAACTGTCATTCCGGGCTGTACAAGTTTATTTACCTGAGCAGGAGCTCCGGCAACATCAAGAACAGCAAGAGCAAGTTTTTCAGGTATATCTTCAGGTAATACCGAATATAAACCTGTTTCAAAAAGTATTGCTTTACCTTTTATATCAACCTGATCATTTTCTGTATTAACTTTTTTTATTTCTTCTATTTTAAGAGGTGTAAGTGAAAGAGAAACTAAAGTTGCAATTTTATCTCCTACTTTTAAATTTTTATCCGGAAAATCATCACCTATTTTAAGAACTTTTCCGATAAGCATTCCTCCTGAACCTGTTACAGGATTCTGAAGTTTACCTCTCTCATCAACTATATCGTTTATCATTTTTTTTATTTTTTCCTCAGAACCTTCACATGCATTTTTTATCTGGGTAAAACTTGCAGAATCTACATTAAGGGTTATAACATCTATAAGAATTTCATTGGAAAAAATTTCCATGTTATTGTCTATTTTTCTTGCAGGCTGGGGAAGATATCCGATTGGTTCTATTACTCTGTGTGTTCCGAAAGGGTTTCCTTTAATCATTATTTATACCTCCGATTCCAAGTATTTTTCTTGCTTCCTCAGGTGTTGCTACTTCTCTTCCCAGTTCTTCTGAAATTCTTACTATTCTTTCAACAAGCTGAGCATTTGAAACGGCAAGTTCACCTTTTTTATAATATATATTGTCTTCAAATCCAACTCTTACATTTCCTCCCATAAGAATAGCATGAACCGCAAGAGGAAGTTCTGTTCTTCCTATACCGGCAACTGTCCATGTTGATCCCTGAGGAATATGCGAAACAAGATAAACAAGATCATCTATATTACCGCCTATGGCACCGGGAACCCCCATAACAAAATCAAAATGAAGCGGCATTTTCAAAAGACCTTTTTTTACAAGTTTCAGAGCATTATCTATCATACCGCGCTCAAAAACTTCTATTTCAGGTTTTATATTTCTTTTTGTCATTTCAGCTGCAAATCCTTCCATAAATTCTGAAGAATTTACAAAAATATCTTCACCGAAATTACATGTTCCTGCGGAAAGTGTAGCCATTTCAGGATTGAGCAAAAGAGGCTGCATTCTTTCTTCAAATTTATGCCATACGGCTCCTCCGGTTGAAGGCTGAAAAATAATATTACATTTTTTTTCGGTTTTTTCTTTTATTTCTTTATATACATTATAATCCTGAGTAGGATTTCCATCTTTATCTCTTGCATGAACATGTACTACTGATGCACCTGCAAGATAACATTTATAGGCTTCTTCTGCAATTTCATCAGGTGTAAGAGGTAAATTCGGCTGTTCTTTTCTTGTTACTTCAGCACCGGTAATAGCAGCTGTAATAATAAGTTTCTCCATTTATCTCATCCTTCTCTGTTTATCTTTAGGAACAACACATGTTCCTGAAGCTCTGCATACTAATACAGGTTCAGAAAGAAAATCAGCTGCTGAATCATTCAGATCAGGTCTCGGGATAATAACTTTTTTTGCCTCAAAAGTCATTTTTCTCGAACTATTTCCCTGCTGTGTTATTTCACCTGTTGCTTCTATATAATCTCCAGCATAAACCGGAGCTAAAAATTCTATACTGTCATAGGCTCTGAAAAGGCCTTCATCTCCGTCATTTCTTATTAAAAGTTCAGTTGCTACATCACCGAAAAGCTGAAGCATTCTTGCTCCGTCAACAAGATTTCCGCCGTAATGAGCATCTGCCTGACTCATTCTTAATCTTATAACAACTTTATCCATAAAAACACCTCCATTAAACTATCATTTCAGGAACATAATCCGGTACTATAAGTTCAGCTTCCGTTGCTTTAAGAATATCAGAAACTTTTACGCCCGGAGCTCTTTCAACAAGCAGAAGTCCTTCTTCTGTCGGTTCAATAACCGCCATATCAGTAACTATAAGATCAACTTTTCTTAGTGAAGTAAGCGGAAGTGTACATTTTTTTACGATTTTCGAACTTTCTCCGGCCAAATGGGTCATAGCTACAATAACTTTTTTTGCTCCTGTAACAAGATCCATCGCACCACCCATTCCGGGAATTTTTTTCCCGGGAACCATCCAGTTTGCCAGCTGTCCGTTTTCATCAACCTGCAGACCTCCCAGAACAGTTATATCGAGATGCCCACCTCTTATAATTGCAAAAGACATTGCGGAATCAAATGATACCGCTCCCGGTACATAGGTTATAAAACCATTTCCGGCATTAGTAAGATCTTTGTTTTCCATACCTTCTTCAGGTGTAGGTCCCATACCTATAATACCGTTTTCGGAATGAAACATAACATTTATATCTTCAGGTATATAATTTGCAACCATTGTAGGAAGACCTATTCCCAAATTTACAAGTGATCCGTTTTTAAGTTCTTTGGCAACTCTTCTTGCTATAAGTTCTTTTGAATTCATTTTTCATCACCGCCTAAAACTATATAATCAACAAATATACCGGGAGTATGAATTTCATCAGGATTTATTTTTCCGGTTTCAATTATTTCTTCAACTTCAGCAATAACTATATCAGCAGCCATTGCCATAATAGGATTAAAATTTCTTGCTGTAAAACTATAAATAAGATTTCCTGCTTTATCAGCTTTTTTTGCTTTTATAACCGCTACATTTCCTCTTATAGGTTTTTCAAGTAAATATTTTTTACCGTCAACTTCAACAATAGTTTTATTTTTTTCAACAACTGTACCGAGTCCGGTAGGTGTAAGTATTCCCCCGAGTCCTACTCCCCCTGCTCTTATCTGTTCCGCAAGAGTTCCCTGTGGAATTAATTCAACTTCTATACTTTCTTCAATCATTTGTTTCTGTGTTTCGGGATTTGTACCTATATGTGATGCAATAATTTTCTTAACTTTATTTTCTTTTACAAATCTTCCTATTCCGTTTGTTTCAAAAGAAGTGTCATTTCCTACAACAGTAAAATCTTTTTTGCCGGAATCAATAATTTCGTTTATTATGGCATCAGGACTTCCGACTCCGAGAAATCCGCCTATTAAAAGAGTATCTCCGTCATTAATGTATTTTGTGACATCTTTAACACTGATAATTTCCATTTTCTCACCCCTAACATTTCTTTCAAAAAAAATATAAAAATGAAATTTTTTTCACTATTCCATTTTTATTATATCATTTATAAATATAATTGAAAAAATTTGTTAAACAAAGAAAGTCTTTCAAAATAGGAAATAATCGCTTTTAATTACTTATATTGATGTTTTTCCGAGATGCAAAATAAAACCGCACGGATTATTTCCGTGCGGTTTTATTTTTATACATTCTCTGATCGGCTATTTTTACAAGGAGCTCATAATTATCGGAATCATTTGGATAACATGCACATCCGTAACTGAATTCGGCAATAAGAATTTTATTGTTATACCTTATAACTTCTTCTCTCAGCTCATTTCTTGCTCTTTCAATTATTTCACTTACTATCTCGATATTTTTATTAAAAAATATACCTATAAATTCATCACCGCCGAGACGGCATACTATGTCACCGTTATCTTTTATATCTTTTATTTTTTCTGAAAAAGCTTTAAGAAGAATATCTCCGGAATGGTGTCCGAAAATATCATTAGTTACTTTAAGATTGTCCATATCAAAATAAACAAGTACAAAAGAGTTCTTTTTGACAAAATATTTTTTTATAATTATATTTTCAAAATAATTTCTGTTGTAAGTATCTGTAAGTTTGTCGAATTTTGTAAGATAACTTATTTCATCAGCATACAATTTATTTTTTATTGCTATTTCTATATGATTTCTAATATAATTTACAAAAAGAACATCTTCTTCAGAAAAAGCATTTTTTTCAAAAGAGTCAAAATTAAGCATTCCGTAAGTATTTCCGTCTATTACTATAGGAGAACTTATAGTTGAACCTATTTTTGATATTTCAAGATTTTTGGTAAAACTTTCATTATATATATGATTATTTTCACTGTAAAATTTTTTTACATCGTTTACATAAATTGTTTTATTTATTTTTCCTCCGTTAGAAACACCTATAAATGTTTTTCCGGAATCTATTTTTATGTTTTTTACCTTCTGAAATTCAAATCCGTAAACGGCAACAAAACTAAATTTATTCTTCCTGTCAGAAATAAGTATAGAACCTGTATTTATATTTTTAAAATTATTTGCTGCAAGAACAAGAACCTCGTTGAGAAAATCATTATAACTCATAGGTTCAAATAAAAGATTATTAAGTTTTAAGAGGAATTTCATAATACTTTCAAAGTTTTGGTTTTTTATAACGCTTTTTATATTATCTTTTTCTTTTATTAAAGACACCTCCGGATTAAAAACCCAGTAAATTATAAAATCATTATAACATAAAATTATTAATAATAAATTATTTTATTTTTCAGAAAAAAATAAATATAAAAGCATAAATTTTTTTAAAATATTTTCCTTAAATAATGACAATAAGGTTTTCCTCCTGTTTTAATATAATAGTCCTGATGATATTCCTCGGCTTTCCAGAAATCTGTCATTTTTTCAACTTTTGTTGCAACATCATAATTTTTTTCTTTCAGATTTTCAATTATTTTAAGTGCTGTTTCTTTCTGATCAGTATCTGTATAAAATATAACACTTCTGTACTGATGTCCTATATCTGGTCCCTGCCTGTTTATCTCTGTAAAATCATGAAGTTCAAAAAAATATTTTACAAGTTTTTCATAATCAGTTTTTCTTTTATCATATACAACCTGAACTGTTTCGGCATGTCCCGTAAAACCGTAGCATACCATGTCATAAGTCGGAAAACTTTTTTTACCTCCGCTGTATCCTACAACAGTTCCTACAACACCTTCGGCTTTTTTAAAAAGACTCTCTGTTCCCCAAAAGCACCCGGCCGCAAAAAAAGCTCTTTCATAATTTATTTCATTTTCATTCACTGTAAAATCCATAGAAACTGAATTTACACAATGTCTTATATTTTTATCCGTAAGATTTTCTCCCTCAAAAACATGTCCCAAATGAGCACCGCAGTAAGAACATGTTATTTCCGTACGTATATTATCTTTATCAGGTGTTTTTAAAACAGCACCTGGTATTTCATCGTCAAAAGAAGGCCATCCGCAGCCTGAATCGAATTTATCCTCTGATCTGTAAAGAGGTAGTCCGCAGTTTTTACATGTATATATACCTTTTTCAAAATGTTTATCGTATTTTCCTGTAAAAGGTCTTTCTGTTCCTTTATCAGCTATAATAAATTTTTCATTTTCACTTAGATTTTTAATTATTTTCATAGTCCGCCTCCAATTGAAATAATTTTTGTCGTATTTAAATTATATCATATTTTATGACATCTTATTGTCGTTTTTTTACTTTTTATTGTATTATTTACTCTTTTTGATTTTTTATTATATAATATACTATTCGGAGGTGATATTTTGAAAAAAATTATTATGATTTTGTTTTTATCTGCAGCTTTTATAACAGTTTTTTCGGACTGGAATGTTCCGAAATACATTAATTATGTAAATGATTATATAAATGTTCTATCAGATAAACAGGAAAAAGATCTGAATACTCTTATATCATCAGTTGAAAAGCAAACCGGATCAGAAATAGCTGTTGTAACTATTAATACTTCCGATGATATAACCCCTAAGGAAATGGCGACTGAGATACTTAATACATGGGGTGTCGGAAAAAAAGATAAAGATAACGGCCTTGTAATATTACTGGCACTTTCATCTGATAACATTTCCGGAAAAAACAGAATAGAAATAGAAGTCGGTTACGGACTTGAAGGTGTTCTTCCCGACGGATTAATCGGAAGAATAATAGATGATAATATGTATGATAATCTTAAAGCAAAAAATTATTATGATGCTTTTTATTCGGGAATTGAAGCAATGACTAAATATATTTCCGGCGAATTTAAAGCTTCAGATTACGAAGAAAATAGTTTTAACGTTTCTTCTGATTTTTTCTGGATTATAATGGTCGGTATTTTTATTATTTTTTCTTTTTTCGCTTCTTTTCTGAGCATTCCAAAATGCCGTTCATGCGGAAAAAGAATGAAACTTTTAAACACAAATATAATTGAAAGGGCTACTTATACCAGTTCAGGAAGAGGTATAAAACATTACAGATGCCCCAGATGCGGAAATACTTTTGAAAAAGCCTATATTATATCAAAAATTTCAAGAGGTTCCGGAAGTTCGGGACGCTCAGGAGGAAGTTTTAAAGGATTCGGCGGCGGCTCTTCAGGCGGCGGCGGAGCCGGAAGAAGTTTTTAATCATAAATTAATATAAAGAAGGATGTGATCGTAGGTGAAAAAAGGACTTATAGCATTAATTGTATTGGTTATAATCGTAATTATCGGTTTTTCATGGTATTTCGGAACATACAACAAATTTGTTGCACTTGAAGAATCAGTAAATTCCTCGTGGTCGGAAATAGACAATCAGATGCTGAGAAGAGCTGACTTAATACCTAATATAGTTAACACTGTTAAAGGTTATGCAGCACAGGAAAAAGATATTTTTACAGCAGTTGCCGAAGCACGTTCAAAATTGATAGGTGCCGGCTCAGCTGAAGATAAAATTGCAGCAAATAATGAACTCGACAGTGCACTTTCAAGATTGCTTGTTGTTGTTGAAAATTATCCTGAATTAAAATCAGACAAACTTTTCACACAATTAATGGATGAACTTTCAGGTACAGAAAACAGAATTTCTGTTGCAAGAAAAAGATACAATGATATTGTTAAAGATTTCAACACAAAGATAAAAATGTTTCCTTCAAATATAATTGCCGGAATGAGCGGTTATGAACAGAAACCTTATTATGAAATTCCGGATTATGCAAAAACTAATCCTCAGGTAAATTTTTAAGAATCGGTTTTAAACCGGTTCTTATTTTTTATTTTTATGAGATAATTTATTATAACAGGGAGGTGATTTATGAAAAAAATTTTTATAATTATTATTTTAATTTTTTCTTTTTTACTGATTTCATGTTCTTCAAAAACTTCAGATGATTTAAAAGTTCCCACTGATATTCCTGATACTGTTTCTTCATATACCGAAATTATTCCCGAAAGTATTTTAACCGGAAAATATATAGCGATTGAAAATATTTCCGGAAATAATATCAGCAATATAGATTTTTTAGCTTATCTGAAAGATCTTTCTGATAAAAATAAAAATTTTAAAATAATTGATCAATTTGATTATTTACAGGAAATGAAGAATAATAACATAATATATTTCGGATTTACCGATGGTACAAATGGTGAAACTTTAGTTTCGGAAACCGGTATAACCCATATAATGTATGCTGATGCAGATGAAAATAAAATAAATATAAAACTTTTTAATATAAGAGAAGATTCTTTTGACGAAATTTTCGATATCTACTATGAAAATGGTAAAATAACCGGTTATTCTGATACTGAGGAAATGTATAAAAATTATCTTAATACCTCTTTTAAAAATTTCCGGGAAAAGGATTATGAAAAAGCGCTTGAAAATCTTCACAAAACACTTTTGTTCAGACAAAATATGATAACTTATTTTCTTAAAGGTCTGATTGAGGAAGAACTTGAGGAATATGATAAATCTATTGATTCATTAACTACAGCGGTAAATCTTTCGGATTACTACGATGCTTATCTTTTCAGAGGTATATCTTATTATAGAAATTATTTTTATAATGAAGCTGAAGATGATTATAAAAAAGTTTTAGAACTTAAAGATGATCATTATTATGCTTATTTTGACCTTGGACTTTTATATTATAATTTATACAGAAATGATGAAGCAGCAGAATTATTTAAAAAAGCTATACAGTATTATCCCGGATATTCAGAAGCATATTATTATTTAGGAAGAAGATCTACAATATAAAGTTTAACGTCTTTTCTGTCTATTGCATAATCTTCACAAAGTCTTTTTACCCATTCACCGAGTTCACCGGCCATTTCAACTCCTGTAAATCCGCATCCTATTGTTATGAATGTCAAAAGTTTTTTTCTTTTTTCAGCATCTTTTTCCGAAGATGCTTTTATAAAACTATCAGTTATATGATGCTTTATTTTTACGGCATCTTCAAAAGACCATAATGTAAGTGAATTTTCTTTTGCACCTTTACAACCGAAAAAAGCAGGTTTTGATCCTGTTCCCAAAACAAGATAATCATAATCATATTTACCATTGTCACCGTTAAGAACATTTTTATCAAAATCAATGTCATTAATATGATCCATAACAAGATTAACTTTTCTTCCGGCAAATATTTTTTCAAGTTCAATTCTTACAGCATTTTCAGGAACTCTTGCGGCAGCTACTTCATGAAGTTCTGTAAGCATTGTGTGATAAGGATTTTTGTCAATAAGAGTTATAGACACGTTTTCATCTTTTTTGAATTTTTTTGCAAGTTTTTTAGCAGTGAGTACCCCGCCGTACCCAGCACCAAGTAATACTATCTTTTTCTTCTCAGCCATATTATCACCTTTCATAAAAAATTTTTAATCATATTAATGGATTAAATATATTATAAAAAAATATATATAATTTTTTATATTTCTTTACAGCTTTCTTATGAAACCAAAGTTGTCTGATTTCGGAACAAAAAAAATAGTGAAAAAATTCACTATTATAATTAATTCCAAAATACCTCTTTATACACTTATTATATCAGAAAACAGTTTCCAATCAAAACTGTTTCTTTACATTTAATATAAGATTTTTGTTTTTTATGAAAAATAATGTTAATAATTACGAAAGTGATGAAATAAGTTTTAATATTATTCCGAATATATTTTTCTGTTCTTCTTCCGAAAGAGTTTCAAGAGCTTTGTCATAAAGTTTTTTTAAATTTACAAGTGATTTTCTGCATTCTTTTTTCCCAAGATTGTTCATAACAATATTAATTATTCTTCTGTCAGATTCAGATCTTTGCCTTTTTATATATCCGACTTTTTCAAGTTTATCAGCAATAACCGTTACCGCACTTTTTGTAAGATTTACCCTTTTTGCTATATCTGTCATTTTAACAGGTTCATAGAAATACACGTAAAAAAGGGCAAGATATTCAACAGGATTAAGATCTGCTGTTATTTCATCATTCATTACAAATTTTTTTAGTTCAAATATGAGTGAAAATATTTCTTTTGTAAAATCTTCAAAATTAAGCGGTTTATATTCATCCATAATTAATTCTCCTAAAAATAACTTTTTATATAAAATTCAAAAGAGTCAAAATATTTTAAACTGTAAAAAGGATTATTATCATTTTCAGCATAAGATAAATTTGTTTTCAGTCCGAATCTGAAATTATCGTATTCTTTATAATTAATATCAAAATTAAAAAGGTATCCGGGATCAATTTTACCATTTATTTCAGGAAAAACAAAAATTAATGCTCCGCTTAATGAGAATTTTTTATTTTCATACTGCCAGTAAAAATTAAATCCCGGAGAAAAAGTAATATGCTCGGCAGGCATAGAATTAAAAAATTCAAATCCTGCTGCTGATGTTCCGGAATTATAGTTTATTCCCGAAATGAATTTAAAATAATGACTTTTTAAAATATTTTCCTGTGAAAAAATTTTTTCTTCTTTTTTTACATTATTTTCAGAATAATTATAGTTTATATTTTCAGCCGAAGTACCTTCAACAGTTATATTAAAATTATATTCATTTTCTTCCTGAGAAAGATTGGTAACGGTATTTATATTCTGAGGAAGAAAAAAAGATATTTCGGAATAATAATTTATCCCTTCCCATATTTCCGATGATGCCTGAAAATCCACAGTGAATATATCTGCATAAGGTGTTACAAGATTAGATGTTGATTCAAGCGTTTCAGAATAAACCGTTGTGGAAAAATCTGTTGATAATTGTACATCTGAAACAGCTTCCGAAAATCCCGGCTGATTAAGAAGTTCTTCAGGCCATGGCAATTCAGAAAGATCTATGCTTAAATCATTAACTGAAAATATATAATTTATTTTATTTTCGGCAGAAATAATATCAACTCTTTCCGGAATATTGAAATGATAATAATTATGAAAATATCCTGTTTTCAGTGAAAGCTCATTTAAATCAGAATAAAAAAACAATCCGAAATTAATATCATCAAACCTCACTGTTTCTTTTGTAAGAAAATTATAAGCAGTTTTTTCAGCATCATATTCTTTTCCGGTATAATTTTTTATTCTCTCTGTTATTTTTTCTGTTTCCGTATAAGGTACGAGTTCAGGAAAATCGTATTTTTTTACCGGTGTATAAAAGATTTCCGCATTAATATTATTTCTGTATATTTTGAGATTCAGACCGTCGTACGGAATATCGGTATTTCCTGAAATAAATCCGAAAGAATTCTGTGCCTGTATAACATTTGAAGGCGAATAAAATATTCCCGAACCTTTTACCGGATATATTCTTCCGGCTCTTACCGAAAAAGTACTTAGATATATATCGTAATAAGTTTCTCCGAGACTTAAATACATAATATTTCTGTGTGTTATTTCATCAAGTCCGGGAATAAACATTTCTATATCCCTATACCCTAAAAGATAAGATGCTTCATACATTTCATCCTGATTTGCTGATAATCCGTAAAGCATTGAAAGTTCCAATGAAATTTTATAATATGAATAATCCATATAATTTTCAAAATAATTTTCAGTATTTATTATCTGATAAATATCAGCATAGTCATTTCTTATAAAATATCCGTTTTTATAGTCAAGGTTTCCTGCAAGTGTAAAAAAAATTACCGGTAATAATACCACTATAAGAATAAGTATTTTTTTCATTATTCTCACTTCCTCATCTGTAAATCAGAACAGGCATTGAAATATTTATTTTATTAAAAAATTTTTCCGTTATCGGTATATCGTATTCTGTATTTTCCATATTGAGTTCAGTATAATGATCAGAAATTTGTGATTCTACTTTAATATTTTTTATAGTGTATTTTTCTCCGTTTTTTATATAATTTTCTATATATAACTTTTTTAAAGGTTTTTCATTCTTTGAAAAAAATGAAATCTCACTCATAAGAAAATCTGATTTTGAAATTTTAAGAAAGGAATATCCGTATTCACTGTCATCATTGAAATCATATTTAAGTATATAATTTTCATTATCTTCAGAATATAAATAATAATTATCACTTATATCTCCGGAAATAATATTCAGATCGGAATATTTAAAATCGGTATCGAGAAAACTTTCATCTTTACCGTTTCCCGAAATTCTTTTTACTGATCTTAAAGAAGGCATATAAACATACTGTTCATCTTCCGAAATATTTAAAACAGTTGTATTTTTAACATCATTAGGTTCTGTTACCCTCATAAGACTAAGTGTTTTATTATTTTTATACAATATATATACATCTATTTTTCTGTTTTTTATTATTCCGTTATCCCATACTCTGATTACAAAAACCGATTTCTGTGAATCAAATGACTTTATTTTTTCTTTGAAATTCTCCATTATTTCATTACCGGTATAGGAAAAAAATATAACGTTTAAAATTACAAAAAAAGTTAATATAATTTTATTTTTCATTTTTATTCCTCCTGTCAAAAAAATTTATAAAAACCGGAAGCAAAAAAAGTGTTACCATAACAGAGATAAAAATACTAAAAGATGCAATTATACCAAAGTCTGACATTATGCCCAAATTTCCGAAAGAAAGCGGGAAAAAACCTACAAATGTAGTAAGCCCGGAAAATAATACCGCATTTCCTACACTGTTAAAAGTTTTTACAGTTGAACCGCCTTCTCTTATATATCCGGAAAGAAAGTGGATAATATAATCTATGGAAAGACCTACTATTATTGACGCAATTGTTACTGTGCCGGAATTAAGTTTAAAACCGAAAAGTCCTATGAAACCGAAATTAAAAAATGCTATAACCAATATAGAAAGGAACCCGGAAATCCATAAAACAAATTTTTTTATCAGAATAAAAAGCATAATACCTATAACAACAATAGCTATACTTACAGAACTTATCTGACTTTCCATTATTTTTTTATTGAGTACAGAAGATATTACAGGACTTCCCGTAATATAAATATCAGAGCTGTAAGTATCACCGTCAACAGCAATTTCAGTATTATTTATATATGAAGCCAGTTCTTTAATTTCATCATAAGTTAATCCTGAAGAATTTATCTCCTTTAATTTCTCAGAAACAAAATTTTCCCTAAAAAAATTTTCATTCATATAAAGAAAATGATCTTCATAATAAGAAAAATCTTCTTCACTGATTTCGTAAAAATCCGTAAATTCCTTTTTCTTTTCCTCAAATATTTTTTTATCAGTATTTTCAGCAAAAAAATTAACTTTTTCCGAATAATTATCGGTAAAAATATTTATTACATTCTGAGATATTTCTTTACCTATTATGTAACCGTACTCTTTAAAAAGTTTTATGTATTCATTTTTTATATTCTCATCCTGGATATTAATGGGAACAATATCATAATTCTTTTTGAAAAAGAGTTTTTTATAATTTTCAAAATCCCCGTTCAGAAGTTTTATAGAATTGTCATCATCACTGTTAATAAGAATTTCATTCCTTACAGAGCCTGATTTTATGTTCAGATAATTTTTAAAATCCTTATTTCCTGAAGAAAGCATTAATATCTGTTTTATAATTTTGCTGTTATGCGGGATGAAATTTCCATCATAAAAATTTTCATAAATATTTCTGAGTACACTGTTTATACCTATTGATTTTTTCAGATAACCTCTTTTCTTCAGAAGTGTTTCAACATTCATACTTTTTGTATAAATATAGAAATTATCGGTATTTTCTGATACCCCGTAAATACTTACAAATCTGTCTCCTCCGTAATTAAGGTTGAGATGATTACTTCCTTTAACGGAAACTGAATTTTTCCCGAGATAATTCTCCATTTTTGATTCGGCTTTTATTCTGAAAATACCTGTTGAAAAAATGCAAATAAGTATTAAAAATATAGTGAAAACAATAAGATTATGAGAATAAATTTTTTCAGCATTTATCTTTATTCTTTTATGTTTTTTTAATTTTTCCGAACTGTTTACTATTTTTTCAATAAAATCCGGTATTAAAAAAACGGATATAAAAAAAGCAGATATTATCCCTATTGAGGTAAAAAATCCCAAATCATTTATCGGTTTCAATTCTGCGGTAAGCAGAGACATAAGTCCTGCAACCGTCGTAAGCATAGAAAAAAGAAAAGGTTTAAAAAGTTTTTTAACAGTACTTTTTATAGAACCGGTATTATTATCAATGTAGTCAGACATTATATGTATTGAATTATCAACACCTATACCGGTAACTAAAAGAGGTATCATAACAGTTACCGTATTCAGACTTCCGAAAAAATAAGTAACTATGCCTATCATAAAAACATTTGCGGCAAAAATATTAAGAAAGGATACTAAACATAGTCTGAAATCACCGAATATATAATAAATTATAAAAAAAATAAAAAGAGCAGAAAACGGAAGAAGTCTTAAAACATCTTTTGCGGCAATAGAGGATATTTCATAATTTGTAAGAGGTATACCGGTTATGTACTTTTCTTTAAAAAATTTTCCGACTTCATTGTCTATTTCCGAATAAAATTTTTTACCTTCATTCTGATTATCATAAATATATAAATTTAACAGCATATATTTATTATTATCACTGAAGAAATTTCCGAAAATTTCAGGATTTGAGTCTATAATATTTTCTACGGGCTCACCTGATTTTTCACTTACGGAAAAAATATCTCCAGTATAAAGAATATTATTTTTATTGTATGAAACCGAAATATTGGAAACTGACTGGACAGATTTAATAAAATCTTTATTTTCAAGATTTTTCGTCAGTAAATCTATTTTTGAAATATCTGCCGTATAATCTTCACTTCTTACAGAAATAATAATATTACCGCTATTTTCAAAATCATTGTTCATACTGTTAAAAATTATCATAACCGGGTCTTTGGCATTCATATAATTTAAAATATTATCGTCAACTCTTATTTTAAAAAATGAAAACATAAAAAAAATCATAAAAATAAAAAATATATAGTGAATTTTTTTCATTGTTTCACCTCTTAATAATTAAATTTTTTAACTATTAAAATTATATACTTTTTTAGTATATAATATAAACCCATTCAGTCAGTTTTATTTTTATACAAAAGCATTTATGATTATAAAATCTGATAATAGCGAATTTAACGAATAAATACATTTAATATTTTTTTATATTTCAAAGCAACTTAACAATATATAAGTATAATATATAATAATAGTCTGTAATCCGTTGAGAAAAAAATTGTTTTTTCTTATCATAATGCTATAATTGTTTTATAATTGTGATTTTAATGGTAATTTTAATTAAATAATCGGCAGAGCGTAGAGAAAGCCACAAACTAACAGGTTAATACCTGAGGTTTGTGGCTTTTTATTTTTTGGAGGTGTAATAATGATAGCAATCATAGGGGCCGGGGTAACAGGTTCATTAATTGCAAGAGAACTCAGCAGATATGAAAAAGATGTTGTCCTGTTTGAAAAAAATTTTTCTGCCGGAAGAGGTGTAACAAAGTCTAATTCCGGAATTATACACGGCGGATATGATGACCCTCCGGGATCATTAAGAGCTTCCCTTAGCAGAAAAGGTAATATCCTGTATACAGAACTTTCAGAAGATCTTAATTTCAGAATAAACAGATGCGGCTCTCATGTTGTTGCATTTGAAAAAAAAGATTTTGAATATATAAATAAATTAGTGAAATATGCAAATACAAACGGTGTTAAATCATATGAAATAATAGACAGGGAACAGTTAAAAATAATGGAACCTGAACTCAACGGTAATGCTCTCGGATCTTTTTTCTGCAGTGATTCAGGTGTTGTAAACCCATGGAATGTAGCTGTATCTGCAGTTACAAATCTTCAGAAAAACGGCGGGGAAGTCTATTATGATAAAAAACTTATCAGAATAGAAAAAATTAATTCCGGATTCAGATTATTTTTTGAAGACGGAACACAGTATGAAGCTGATCTTGTTATTAACTGCGGCGGACTTTTTGCTGATGAAATTGCTAAAATGGCCGGAGACATTGTACCTGAAATATTTCCTGTAAAAGGTGAATATTATCTTTTAAAACCGGAAAAAACTTTAACAAATTCAGTTATTTTTCCTATTCCTGACGAAAACACAAAAGGCTGTCTTGTAACTCCGGCGATAGACGGTGGTTATCTCGCAGGTCCTACAGCAAAAAAAGTTTTATCAAAATACGATAACACAAATACTGAAGAAGGCCTTTCAGAAGTACGTACAAGAGCCGAAAAATTAGTACCGAACATAAATTTCAGGAAAGACCCTGTAAAAACATTTGCCGGTTTAAGACCGGAAACAGAAGAAAAAGATTTTTATATAGATGTCGGAAATTCAGGAATTATACATGTTTCCGGAATACGTTCTCCCGGACTGACAGCTGCACCTGCTATAGCAAAATATGTAACCGAATATATAATTCAGGAAAAACTCGGAATTAAGCTTACCGAAAGACCTGATTTTGATCCTAAAAACAACGTAAGAATAATTGATTCATTTGAAACACTTGAAGAAATGAACAGTTTTATAAAAGAACATCCGGATGCCGGTGAGTTCGTATGTTACTGCAATAAAGTAACAAAATACGAAATAAAAAAAGCAATAGAGCAGGGAGCAAGAAGTATAGAAGATATAAAATTTCTTACAGGTGCCTCTTTCGGTGAATGCCAGGGTGGTTACTGTACAGGTAAAATAATTGAAATTATGCTTCAGGATAAAAGAGTAAAACCTGAAGATATTATATTAAATGAAAAAAATTCATGGCTTTTTAGTTCGGAGGTGAGAATATGAGTTCAAATGTTGTTGTTATAGGCGGCGGCGCTGCAGGTTTGGCAGCTGCACTTAAAGCTTCCGAAGAAAAATGTGATGTTACTCTTATAGAAAGAGATTCAGATGTGGGTGGTGTTCTGAATCAGTGTATTCATAACGGGTTTGGACTGGATTATTTTAAGAAAAATCTTACCGGACCGGAGTTTAAAGAAAAATTAAAAGAAAAAGTTTTATCAAAATCTAATATAAAAATAAAATCAGGCGCATTTGTTCATTCAGTTGAGAAAGATAAAAATATAGTTTTTATAGACAGAAACGGTGTTAACAATTTAAAATGTGATTCTCTTGTAATAACTACAGGAGCTAAGGAAAGACCTTTTACTTCTCTCGGTATTTCGGGAAAAAGGCTTTCAGGAATTTATTCTGCTGGTCTTGCACAGAAATTTATAAATATGATGAATCTGAGACCAGGTAACAGTGCACTTATTGTAGGCTCAGGTGATATAGGACTTATAATGGCCAGAAGACTTACGCTCGAAGGTGTAAAAGTTGAGGGTGTAATCGAAATAATGCCTTATCCGGGAGGTCTGCAGCGTAATATAAAACTTTGTCTTGAAGATTTTTCAATTCCTCTTTATCTTTCAAGAGCAGTAAAATATGTTGACGGTGACAGAAGAGTAAATAAAATTATCACAACAAAGGTTGATGATAAATTTAATCATATAGGCGGAGATGATATTACTTTTAATGTTGATACACTTGTTTCTTCAGTAGGTCTTGTTCCTAATGTAAAACCTTTTGAATTTCTTGAACACAGTGCAGGATTTTCTACAACAAATAAAAACAGGACTTCGGAAAACTGGATTTTTTCCGCCGGTAATTCAACAGTTGTTTTTGATTTGGTCGATTACGTTGCACAGGAAGGAGAAAAAGCAGGTTATATGGCTGCCTTGCAGGCAAAAAATGATTTATCACCTGCCGGAAAAATAAAATTATTACCGGGAAAAAATATAGGAATTCTTTATCCTTCATATATAGAAAAAGATTATGAATCAAAAATTTATTTAAGGGCAAGGCAGCCCATGGAAAAAGGTGTTCTGCTAATTCCAGAATTAGGTATAGAAAAAGAATTTGAAGATATAAAACCTTCTGAAATGATAAAAATAAAAGTTCCGGCTTTTGATAAAAATACTGATAGGATAGAGGTGAATTTAAATGAGCTTAAATGAGGAAAAAATTACCTGTCTTAATTGTCCTGCCGGATGCAGAATAACTGTAATTTCTGACGGAGAAAAAATCATTTCTTTTAAGGGCAACAACTGTCCCAAAGGTGAAAAATTTGTAAATGACGAAATGATTAATCCGAAAAGATACATACTTACAAGTGTCTATGTTAACAACGGTACAATGCCCCTTGTTTCAGTAAAAAGTACAGACACAATACCCAAAGATAAAATTATTTCTTTAATGGAAGAAATTAAAAAAATTAAAATAAACGCACCGGTTAAAGTTGGTGATATAATAAAAGAGAATATATATGAAAATATAAATCTTGTTGCCACGAGGAGTATCGGTCTGAAAGGGGAATAAAATTTATGATTAAATGTTCCGGGAGCAATCTTATAATTCCAGCGATCAGAGATCTGGATGATTTTAATTATTCTATGCTTACAGATTCAAAATATATTTTTCTTTTATGCGGCTCGATAATGGATCTTGATTATCTTTCAAAGAAATCTTCAGAATACGGAAAAAAACTTATAGTAAATCTGGATCTTGTTTCGGGAATTGCTTCGGATAAAAAAGCGGTAGAATATCTTTATTCAAAAAAATTCTGCGACGGTATAATTTCAACAAAAACATCACTTATACAGGCTGCAAAAAAACTCGATATTCTTACTGTTCAGAGGGTATTTATGATAGATTCTATTTCACTGAAAAATCTTGAAAACACAATAATAAACAACCGTCCTGATGTAATAGAAATACTTCCTTCGGTTGCGGCACCTTTTTTTGTTGAGGAATATTCAAAAATTAATATGCCGGTTATAGCAGGAGGACTTATAAAAAGCAAAGAACAGATAAATGATCTTTTTAAAGTAGGTATAACCGGAATAAGTACAAGTAAAAAAGAATTATGGAATATGTAAAAATAAAGTGTATAAGTTTTTAACTTATACACTTTAATTTAAGAAAGGACACAAAAATATGAATGACAGAGATTTTTTTAATTCCCTTGCATTTAAATGGGATGAAATATGTAATCACGATAAAATTAAATTAGAAAAAATTACCGATATTTCTGATTTCAGAAAAAATTCAAAGATTATTGATATAGGTACAGGTACAGGTATTATGCTGAGTTATCTTTTAAAAACAGAACCTTCCGAAATAACAGCAATTGATATATCCGAAAATATGCTGAAAATAGCTGAATCAAAATATACAGAAGGAAAAATTTCTTTTGTACATGATGATATTTTTAATTTTCAGGGATCAGAATATGATTATGCACTTATGTATTCTGTTTATCCTCACTTTACGGATAAAACATCTTTATTTGAAAAAATATATGCATTACTTTCAAAAGGAGGTGCGATAATTATTGCACATTCCGAAAGCAGAGAAAAAATAAATGAAGTTCATTCAGGCAGTTCTCATGTAGAAAATCATATACTTGATTCTGCGGAAAAAACAGTTTTAATTATGGAAAAATACTTTAAAATTATAAAAATAATAGACAGCGACGAAATGTATTATATAAAAGGAATAAAAGAATAAAAATATTCTTAAAGTCTTTCTATACCTTCATTCTTATAATAAAAATTTATTTTTCCGGAATCAGGAATTCCGCTTCCTTCTGTTGTAACTTTTGCGGTTGCGCAGGCTCTTGCATATTTAAGAGCCTCTTTTGTGTTCCCGGTTTTAGTAATTCCGTAAATAAATCCTGCAAGCAGTGAATCACCCGCACCTACGGTATTTTTAACATTAACTTCAAATGATGATACTTTCCATTCTTCTTTTTCGGAAATATATAAAAAACCTTTTTCTCCCATCGAAATAAGCATGTTTATACTGTCTTTTCTTATTTTTTCTATATTTTTGGTTATATTGCCGTAAAGTATTTCACTTATTTCTTTTTCATTAGGTTTTATAAGATCAGGAAATGCTTTTAATGCTTTTTCAAGTCTTTTACCCGATGTATCGAGAATCACATGTGATTTTCTTTCTTTTGCTGTTTTTATAAGATTAAAATAAATATTTTCATCTGTATCAGGCGGAAGGCTTCCGGAAAGAATTATAATATCATTTTCACACACTGAATTTTTATAATATTCATTAAACTCCGAAAATATTTTTTCCGGAATATTATTTCCTTTTTCGTTAATTTCAGTAATTTCATGAGAATTTTCATCGTATAATTTTATGTTTTCCCTTGTATAACTATTATTGTTAATTATTATTCTGTTTTTTATTCCGTACTTTTTAAGTTCTTTTTTGACTTCTTCAAGATCGTTTTCACCTGCGATAATTATAGCTTCATTTTCCAAACCCATTTCTGTAAGAATTTTTGAAACATTTATTCCTTTACCGCCGAGATCTCTTCTTCTTTTTTTTATAATATTAAGATTTCCTCTTACAAAACCGGAAACAGTTATTTCCTTATCAAAAGCAGGATTAAGTGTTACGGTATAAATCATAAAATAATCTCCTTTTTAATATTAATTTTACCCCACGGATTTATATTTTCCGGAAAAATTTTATTAACTAAAAATCACTTATAAAATAATAATACTTTTATTTTTAAAAGTCAAACAAACAGGGATTTTTTACCGGTATTAAGTGTTATAATATAATTATCTCGGTAATACGGAGGTAATCATGGGAAAAATAATTGTAACAGTATTAATTACAGTGATTTTTTTTACAGTGGTAATAATATACGGAGTTTTGCTTTTTAAAGCTTTACTTGAAATATCTTTTTTTCTTTTTGCGGCAGTACTTCTTTTTCTTATTCTGATTGCATATTTTCTTATTGCTAATATGGTGCAGAGGATAAGGGAAATAACTAAGGAGGATAAAGATGATATTAGTAAATACTGATTTTATTACGGGGAAAAAACTTCAGACTATTTCAATAGTTAAAGGATCCACTATAAGATCCAAAAATGTAGGCCGTGACATAATGAGCGGTCTTAAAACTCTTGTAGGAGGAGAAATAACAGCTTATACAGAAATGATGAATGAAGCACGTGCAATAGCAACAAAAAGAATGGTTGATGAAGCCGAATCGCTCGGTGCGGACGGAATAATAAATATAAGATATGCTTCAAGTGCTATAATGTCAGGTGCTGCAGAAGTAATAGTATACGGAACGGCCGTTAAATTTACAGAAGAATAAGGTGTATTATGAGTGATTTTATTTTCAGAAGGATTGATAAACAGGCAGAAATAGAAGAATTTGACAGAATATCAGCTTTTTCTTTTTCCATAAAAAATGATAATCAGTCAAATTATCTGAAAAGACATATGAAAATTTTTGATGACGGAAGAGAATTTTTTATATCGGAAAAATCCGGTAAAATTACTTCAGGATTTATAAATTTTGATTATCAGATGAAAATGGGGGAGAGATATTTCAGAACAGGCGGTGTAGGTGACGTATGTTCGCTTAGTTCATCACGCGGTAGCGGAGGAATAAATTTTCTTTTTGAAGAATATCTCAATTATCTTTACGAAAATAATTATACATTTTCCATACTTAATCCTTTCAGTTACAGGTTTTACAGAAAATACGGATATGAACTTTTTGCTGACATAAAAAAACTGAATATAGATACGGGAGCAATTAAAAAAATAATTCCGGATAAGCATATAACTGCCGAAGAATCTGAATTTAATGAAGATATAAATAATTATTTTAACTCTTATAACTTTTTATACAACAATTTTGTCATGAGAGATAAAAAAGAATGGGATCATAATCTTTTTATGTTCGGTAATAATGAAGTAAAAAGAGGTATAATTAAATTTTCATCTGAAGGCAAAATAACAGGTTTACTTAGCTATATTTACACATATGAAGGTGACAGAAAAATATTCACAGTTCCGCTTTTTATATACAGCGATTTTGATACACAGACAGCTATGATGAACTATCTTAAAGGACTTTCCTATCAGATAAATGAACTTATAATATCAGTTTCCGATTCACACAGATTATGGCTTAATCTGGATGAGGGGTACAGACTCAGACCTTTTTACACAATTCTTCTCAGAGTTATAAAACCTGAAAACATAAAAAATATGAAAATAAACTGTGAAAAAGACTTTTCAGTTAATATAGAAACAGAAGACAGAAATATCGCCGGAAATAATGCTGTATGGAATCTTGAATGCATAAAAGGTATACTAAATATAAATAAGTCATCGGGTAAAAATGATTTTAAAACTGATATTAACTCTTTTTCATCACTTGTATCAGGATATTCGGATTTCAATGAATTGATTTACGGAAGAAAAATTATAAAAACAGGAAATAAAGATATTCCTGATATAAAGAAAAGAAATAACTATTTTTGTGACTTCTTTTAAAAAAACCTGCCTTAAAGGCAGGTTTTTCAAATTTCAAGTCCCATGTACTCACTGTCGTAAAATTTCCCGTTTATGTAAAAGCTTCTTCTTTCTGTTCCTTCACGCTGAAATCCGAGTTTTTCATATAATTTTATTGCTCTGAGATTATCTTCTCTTACTTTTAAATTTATTTTTGAAATATTTCCGGTAAATTTAGCATTTTCTATAAGATTGTTGAGCATAGCTCTTGCAACACCTATATTCCAGTAATCTTTTCTTACAGTAATTCCGAATTCTCCCTTATGTGAAAGTCTTTTTCTTCTTGGTTTTGTAAAGGTAAGGTTAGCCACTAATTTTCCGTCTGTAAAACCGTTATATATTATTTTTGCAGTAGAATTATTTGACTGTTTTATTTTATTTCTCTCATCTTCAAGACTAAGTTCAAATTCACCATTTCCGAAAGTCAGATTATCTGTTTCCCCGGCAACATGATTAAAATAATCTATCATATCTTCAGCGTCACTTACAAGAGCTGATCTCATAACAAGCTTTTTTCCGTTTTTAAGTTTTATTTCGCTTTTTGTGCAAAGAGTTATAATTTCATCAGAAATAAAAAATTTTCCTTCGGAATCTTTTTCCATAACAAATATTTCAGAAACAGAATCTTTGTTTATTTTTCCGTAAATATGCGGATATTTTTCATAAAGCATATATAAATCTTCGTATACAAGTTTTGATTTTAATTTTTCCGTATCTATTACAAGAACTGTAAGTTTTTCCTTTTCTGCAAAATTACTTTCCGCAACCCTTACGATCTGATTATAATCAGAACAGTGTATAAATCCGTCTTTTTTGAAAGATTCTGTAATATATTCTTTTTCAGTACTCTGATCATTCCACTCTTTATCATTTACAATATGTAAAACATACACAGTTTTCACCTTCCGCAACACTCTGAATTATTTTAAATTTAATATATATTTTTATTCTATCATAAATAAAAAAACAGGACATTACGTCCTGTTATATAAAATCATATATTTTTTCGAGTAACTGTTCAATATTGTCTATTATCGGTGAATGTCCGCTATTTTCAAGATATATAAGTTTTGCGTTGTATCCTATATCTTTTTTTATATCAAGTGCCATGTATTCCGGAACAACAAGATCATTTTTACCCCACAGTATGAGCACAGGGCATTTTATTCTTCCTGCCGCACCTGTTCCTTCTTTTATACCGTTAAATTCTGAACTTATATTAAAATGAACAAGTGAATAATCTATATCTACAAGATTTTTCTGTGTCAGCATATCATCACAGTATTCATCATATTTATCATCTTCCGGTTTGTTATTATTGTATATAACGGCATTCCATACAGCTTTAAGCATTTCTTTATTTTCAGATGCATAGGCATTAAGAATAGGTAAAACCTGTACCGGATCAGAAGCAATTTCTTCTTTTGTAACAAGATATTCTCCCGAAACAGGCTGACCTTTTTCATTTTTTCTCAGTATAGGATAACCTTTTGTTCCTACAGACTCCATAAGAATAAGTCTCTTTACTTTTTCCGGATGTGCAGCCGCAAGTTCCATAGCAACTCCTCCGCCTGTTGACCATCCTATTACTACAAGATCCCTGAGTTTAAGTATTCTGCATAAATCATTTATATCCTCTGATAGTTCAGATAATGAGTTAAAAGTATTTATATAGGTTGATTCTCCGAAGCCTCTCATATCAACCGCATAAACAGTATATTCATTATCAAAAACATCCATAAGTAAATCCCAGTGTTTGGAGGATGTCATGTTACCGTGTATAAGTAAAAGTGTTTTTTCTCCGCCTTTTTTATATCTGTAAGCAAGAGTTTCCCCGTTATATATCTTTTCTTTTCTTATTTCGTAATCCATTTTTTCCCCTCCCCTTTATGAATGACCTCTCATTTTATTTTATTATAAAAAAAATTTTTTATCAAGTTTCAAAAAAAGATAATTTATAAAAATTTATTTGTTTATTATATAATATAAGTATAAATTAACATTTATAACGCAAATAGGAGGAAATCATATGATTACTGAAAAATTTTCCGGATGTCATATAAAAAATGCTTCAGAGCTTCTTTTGCAGAAATATCTTAAAGACCGTGAAAAAAATAATTTTTTCGGTTTTAATACTTTTAACCGGGAAATACCGGAAAAGAGCATAGAAAAAATTTTTAACGACAAATATTCAGCCGGTTACTGTGTTTTTGACGAAAACAGAAATATGCTGGCTTATATACTCGGTTCCTTCATAAAAGATGAAGATGGTGAACGTATAGGCTGGATTCATTACGGCGGTTATGCTTTAAAAGAAGGTGAAAATCCTGAAATCATGAGATATCTTTATTCCCTTTTAGGTGATCACTGGATTTCATGGGCAGTTTTTAATCATTATGTAATGATACCGGAAAACTCAGAAATATACAGGGATATTTTTTTAAGACTTTCTTTTTCTTATCAGCAGGTTCATGGATATATCGATCTTTCGGAATATGAAAACACATTAAAAAATACTGACGGCAAAACAGAAATCAGATCCGCAACATTAAGTGAGACCGAAGATGTAGAATTTCTTTCCGGTAATACAATGAAATATCAGACCGGCAGACCTGTATGGATATATGATTTTCCTGAAATTTATCAGGAACTTCGTGAAGGTTACTCAGAACTGATTTCAAAAAAAGATACAGAAGTTCTTATTGCATATAAAAATAATAAACCCGTAGGAATTACAGGATTTTGGAAAGAAATCAATGATGTTAATAATTTTTTCATACCTGAAAATTCCGTATATCTTGCCGTTGCTTCAACAATAGAAAGTGAAAGAAAAAAAGGAATTTCTTCATTACTTTTTTATAATATGATTGAAAGCCTTAAAAAACAGAATTACAGATTTCTTACAACAAACTGGAGAATAACAAATCTTCTCTCTTCGGTACACTGGCCGTCAAAAGGATTTATACCTTTTATGTACAGATTCCACCGAAACATAGATCAGAGAGTTATTTACACAAAAATAAACAGGGAGTGATAAAAATAAATATAAATATAAATTCTTTTATTGAAAAAACAGATAAAATACTTTTTGCAGTAAACACAGGAAAGAACATCGGTTATAATTCAGATTTCTTCGGTAATTCATTTTATTTTATTTTTACGGAAAGCACTTATAAAGATAAAATAAAAAACAGTATGAAAAAATTTTTAAATGAAAATATTTACGAAAATGAGAATAAAATACTTTTTTCATCTGATAATACAGATATTTTTATAACAATAGACTGTATTGAAAATATAAATAATTATGCCGGAGAAATAACAAAAACAGGATATTTTTCAGAAGAATGTATTATAAAAGATACTGAAAATTTTTCACGTTTAATAGAAAAAAATACTTATGATATAAAAAAATATATAGATGATTTTATAATAAATTTCCGTCTTTTCTGTCTCTTCCTAAACAATTCAAAAATACTTACTGCTCATAAATATTATATAAAAGCTATAGAAAACGTTAATCTTATAAACAATTACAAAGACGGGGAAGAATTATACGATTTATGGTTTCTCGGAAGGCTCGGAAAAGAAAATCTCTTTTACGGTTTAAATTCCTTATATTGCGGAATAGATCATTTTTCACTTATGAACAGCAGAGAAAAATTAAAAAATTATTTTATTTCTTCAATAGACGGACTTACAGATGATAAAGAAAAAATTGAAAAAGATCTTATTGCCGTAACTGAAAAATACCCTGAAGTATATAATTTCAGAGATGCATCGGAAATAACACTTATATACAGTGATATAAAAATGAAATCAGGGAAAATTTTCCGTTCTGCATCACTTTCAAGATACAGCGATGAAATAATAGAAAAAATATTAAATAAATACGGAATAACTTTTATAATAGATTTAAGAGGTGAAATGGAAAAGGAACATTACAGAAAAATCAGAAAAAATAATTATTCTGATTATATAAAAGAGAAATATGTAAGGGATTTCCCTATAGAACCTATTGTAAATGCGGTTTACGTTAAAGAAGATGAAGCACTTAATTTTTACTATTATATTATAAAAGACAATACGGAAACAATAGGAAATATATTTAATGAAGTATTTTCATATTCTGACCGCGGAAATTTTCTTATTCACTGCGAAGGAGGAAAAGACCGTGCAGGAACAGTAATATCTCTTCTTTTACTTCTTCTCGGTGTACCTGAAAAAACAGTTGTACAGGAATATTATAAATCTTACAGCTATCTTAAACCTGATACGATGGAAAAAGTCATAGATCTTATTAACACAGAATTCGGCGGTATAGATAATTATCTTATAAATCACTGTGGAGTACATGTAAAAAATACAGAAAAAATAAAAAAGATTCTTAAAGAGCAATAAATACAAAAAAACCGGATTATATCCGGTTTTTTTTAAAGACTTTCTATTTCTTTCTTTATAAAATCAACTAATTCTTTTATGTATTCATAAGAAAAATCAAATTTTATTCCTGCTGTTTTGTATATTTCAGGTATAGGTTTCGAATAACCGAGTTTAAGTGCTTCATGATACTGTTCTACAGCTTTCTGACCGTTTTCTTTATAATTTTTATAAACAGCAATAGCCCCGAGTTGTGAAATTGCATATTCTATATAATAAAAAGGAACTTCAAAAATATGGAGCTGTCTGAGCCATCTGTAGGATTTTTCTTTTTCATATCCCGAATAATCCTCTCCGTAATTAAATCTGTCCATTAAAGATGCGAAATACTCATCTCTCTGACTGTCATTATGATCTGTTGTATAAATCCACTGCTGAAAAGCATCTACTGTCATTACCCACGGAAGTATTGTAAGAGTATTCATAAGTCCTTCTTTTTTTGCTTTTTTTATTTCTTTTTCATCTTTATAATATTCCCCGAGATAATCAAGAGTTATTAATTCCATAGACATAGAACCAAGTTCGGCAATTTCCGAAGGACAGTCTTTATAAACATTATAAGGTATATTTCTGAATGAAAATCCGTGCATTGCATGCCCTGATTCATGAAGAAGTGTAATAACATTCTGATGAATTCCGACAGCATTCATAAAAATAAACGTTCCTCCGAATTCCGGAAGTTTTGTACAATATCCGCCGGGAGCTTTTCCTTTTCTGTTTTCAAGATCAAGAAATTTTGTATTTTTCATCATTTCAAGATTAATTCCGAATTCCGGTTTAACTTTATAAAGTATTTTTATTGCTTTATCCACAAATTCTTCATTTGTTTTATAAGGTTTTAAAGTTATTCCGTCTTCATCGGCAGAACTGTCCCATGGTCTGAAAACATCAATTCCGAGTTTATTCTTTTTATCTTCGTAAAGTTCCCTTAATACAGGTAAAACAGCTTTTTCAACTGAAGAATGAAATTCAAAAATATCCTCAGGTGTATAATCAAATCTGGCTTTTTCAAAATGCATATAATCCCTGTAATTTTCAAATCCGAGATTTTCGGCTTTTTTAATTCTTATTTTTCTTAATTCATCAAAAAGTTCTTCGAGTTCATTTCTTTTCTCTGATACCATTTCGTTTATTTTTTCCCATGCCTGCTGTCTTACACTTCTGTCATTATCTTTCAGATAAACTGATATCTGGGTTAATGTTCTTTCCTCACCGAGAAATTCAGCACTCATTTTTGATATTATTTCACCGTATTTAGAAGAAATTTTATTTTCTTCAGTATCAAGAGGTATATTTTTTTCACAAAATCCCTCTATTCTTCTTGAAATAATTTTTTTCATATGATCATATTCAGGTCCGAGATCTTTTTTATAAGGGCTGTCATAAAATTTTTTATTTATCATAAAATCATATTTTGAAGCAGGAGCCTGTATTTCGGAAAAAAATCTGTTAAAATCATCCTGATTTTCCGGTTTATCAGCATAACATGTCATTTTTATGTATTTATCATTAAAAACCTGAGAAATTGCCGAATCAAATTCACTGTATTTTTCAAGAAATTTAAGTAAATCTTCTTTTGAATTTATTTCTTCTTCCAAAAGTTTTTTATATTCTGATTCAACATTTTCCCATTTTGTAACGTCAAGATTTTCCGGATAAAATTTTCTCTGAATTTTTTCAAACTTTTTATCTGTAAACAATCTTATTCCCCCTTTTTATAATATTTGCACAATAATATTATACATCTTTTGGTTTGTTTAGCAAACATTTGTTATGATATAATAAATTATATTTAAAACGGGGAGGTATTATTATGAGTTCAAAAGTATTTTTTGTAAACCTGAGGGCCCACGGCGAATCTGATAATAAAAGAAACAAAATAAAAAAACTTTTTGATACAGCAGGATTCGGAAGTATAATTTCTAAAAACGGTCTTACTCCTATAAAAATTCATTTCGGTGAAAAAGGCAATGACGGTTATATTAATCCTGTATACGTAAGACCTGTTGTCGATAAAATAAGAGAATTCGGCGGAAATCCTTTTCTTACGGATACAAATACACTTTATAAAGGATACAGAAAAAATGCAGTTGATCACATAAACACAGCAATAGAAAATGGTTTTGCTTATGCTGTTGTTAATGCACCTATAATAATTTCAGACGGTTTAAAAGGTAGATATTTTACCGATGTCGAGATAAATAAAAAACATTTTAAATCGGTTAAAATTGCCGGAGATATCACCGAATCCAAAAGTATGATAGTTATGTCACATTTCAAAGGCCATGAGATGGCAGGATTCGGCGGAGCAATAAAAAATCTTGCCATGGGATGTGCTCCTGCTGTCGGTAAAATGCAGCAGCATTCTATGAGACCGAAAGTTGAAAAAAACGGATGTATAGGTTGCGGGGAATGTATGAAACACTGTCCTGTAGGAGCAATTAAATTTGATTCCGAAAAGAAAGCTGCTATAAATCATGATATATGTATAGGATGCGGAGAATGTGTTACAAGATGCCCTCAGGATACAATAGGTGTGGACTGGAGAACAGAGATGAAACCTTTTATAGAAAGGCTTACAGAATATGCCTACGGTGCAGTAAAAGGTTTTGACGGCAGAGTCGGATATATTAATTTTGTTATAAACGTTACACCACACTGTGACTGTCTGGATTATTCAGATGCTCCTATAGTTCCTGATATAGGAATACTTGCATCACTTGATCCCGTTGCTCTTGATAATGCATGTTTTGATCTGGTTAACAATCAGAAAGGTTATGAAAATTCACTTCTTCATTCACATCATAAAGAAGGTGAAGATAAATTTAAAGGTCTGAACGAAAATTCTCTCGGTGAAGTTCAGCTTTCTTACGGAGAAGAAATCGGTCTCGGTTCAAGAAAGTATGAATTAATAGAGTTATAAAATGAAAGTAGATGTTTTCGGGGGAATATTTTTTGATATAAACATATACGGCGAAATGCACAGTTCAGATATAAAAAGTAATCCCGGTGGTTCGGGATTTAATATAGCACTCGCTCTTTCTTTTCTCGGGAACGATGTTTCACTTCACGGTAATATAGGAAACGATTATTACGGTGAAATTATATTAAATGAAATGAAAAAATATTCTTTAAACACAGATTTTATAAAAAAACAAAATAAAAACGGAATTTATGTTTCGCATAATGACAAACCTTTTGCTATTGAAAGAAACTCTAATGAGGATAATATATTTTGTGAAAAAAATTCTGATATTGCTGTTATAACCTCGGAAATTAATAAAGAAAATTTTGAAAAAATTGCCGGAAATAATTACGGATTAGTTTTTTTTGATATAGGACCGAGGGCACTTTATGTCAAAAAACACGAAAACATTATAAAATATTTTAAAAATATATTTTTTATAGGAAATGAAAATGAAAATCTTATTTTTAAATGCAACATTGTAAAATCAGGTTCTAAAGGAGCTTACTGGGATAATATAAAAATTTCCGGAAACGGTATAAATTACAATTCTACAATAGGTCTGGGAGATATTTTTGACAGTTCTCTTATAAACCACTTTTTAAAAACGGGAGATAAACTCAGTTCTCTTAAAAATGCCGTAGAATTTTCAGAAAGTTTCTTTAATGAAAAAAATTCATATGAAAAAATAATTTCAATAAAAAATAAGGTCGTATGACCTTATTTTTTATTTATTCAAAAACTTTAACCATTTCAATTTCATCGTCAACTATATTCCCGGTTTTTACAAATCCGGATTTTCTGTAAAGTGTTTCAGCATTAATGTTTCCGGGAACATAGGATAAAAATACTTTTTCTATTCCATGATTTTGCATTTTTTTAAGTGTTTCTCCGAGTGCTCTTTTACCGTACCCTTTTCCCTGAAATTCTTTTTTTATCATGAATCTTATTATTTCTCCGGTTCTTTTTTCTTTTTCCGTCTTACACATCATATATCCTATAGGTTTACCATCAATACATATTGCAGTATTTTCAAATGCCGGAAAAACTTTTGACTCTGCAATTGATACAGAATTAGGAGCAACAAATTCCTTCTGTTCACTATCCATTTTTATTCTTAAAATATCTGTATAATTATCAGAATTAACCATCATAAGTGAAAATCCAGTTTTTTCTTCCGGAATATATTCGGTATTTTCGGAAATATATCTGAATAATTCACCCGAACCGTCTGTTACGTTTGAAAGAACCGCTACATATTTTGTATTTCCCGGAAAATATCCTATTCTTGCTGAAAAGCCCGGATCTTCACCTTCAGAAAAAATAATTTTAAGCTCACCTTTTTTATCATAAGCTTTCCACAATCCGAAACCGTATTCGTAAATATATTTTTCCGTTTCACATACTCTGATATTTTTTTCTGTCATCATTTTTACAGTTTCTTCTTTAAGTATTTTCCCGTTAAAAAGCTTTTTAAAGAAATCAATCAGTTCTCCGCAAGTTGAATAAATTCCGCCGTCTGCTGATCCGTAAGCAGGAAAATCATATATTACTTTTTTTAATTTTTTAATTTCTCCGTTTTTACCGTAAACCGGATCATATCCTTCCGCAACATTAGGATATGTATCATCACAGGCTATAAAACGTGTATTCGGTAATTCCTTACAAATTTCTGTTTCTATGTATTCAAAATAATTTTTTCCTGTTATTTTTTCTATAATAAGTCCTAATATTATATATCCTGCATTATTGTATGAAAATTTTTCTCCGCAGATGAATTTTTTAGGTTTATTTTCAAAAAGAGTTATAAAATCCGAAAGATTTTTAAAGGAATAATTCGGAATATTTTTCCACAGTTGTGAAAAATCAGTATCTGTTTCCTCATCAAAATAATCACCTATTCCTGATGTATGATTAAGAAGATTTTCAATTGTTATTTCATCTTCCGCAAAACTTTTAAACTCAGGAATTATAACATTTACAGGGGTTTCAATATTAATTTTACCTTCTTCGTATAATTTCATTATACCTACGGCAGTAAAAGTTTTTGTTACCGAAGCTGTTTCAAAAATAGTTTCATTATTTACCGGAACCATAAAAGGAATATTCGCATATCCGTATGAATAGTTCGATATTTCTTTACTTTCTTCTGATATAGAAATATTTCCGGAAAATTTTCCATGTTCGTAAAGTTCTCTCATTTTATTTTTAAAACCGTTCATTTTTATTTCTCCTTTTTAAAATACCGTATAAAATATCTATAACAGAAAATGTCTTATAATCAATCTGTCCGGAATCTTCATAACTCCAGTATGCTGATATAATATTCTGTGTTATTCCCCAGTTTATTATTTTTTCAGCATTATAAAAATTATTTAAGGAAAAAATTTTAATTCTTTCTTCTGTGTTCTTCTCAGTATCTACTGTATTATTTCTTAAATATGCGGCAACATCAAACTCTTTTTCACCGACATATCCTTTCGGATCTATTACTTTCCATCCTTTTATTTTGTCATAAACAATATTATAATGATGAAAATCACCGTGTAAAAAATATTTCTGAGTATTTTTTTCATATGTACAAAAACATTTTTTTGCTATCTCAAAGTATTCTTTTCTGAAATATCTGTCATTGCTGAATTCTTTTTCTGCAAGATAAATATATTTTTTAAAATATATTATATCTTTAAAATTTTCAGAATCACATTTTAAATTTATTTTCTTAAGAATTTTAAATGCAATTTCTGTTTCTTTTGCATTGTTATTAAGAATATCAAGTTTTTCACCCGGTTCAAAACATTCTTCAAGCAGTATTCCTTTTGAATATTCGTAATCATATATTTTTGCTGTTTCATCAGACATAAATTTTATAGCTTCGGTTTCATTTTTTAATTCTTCAGATGAAGGTGAAAGTTTAAGAACATAAGGTATTCCTTTAATATATATTTTCGAGACAAAATTAAAACTAAGTCCCGGATAAAAAGTGTAACTTTCGGCAGAATATTTTTTCAGGCAGTATTCAAAAAGATTTCCAAGATTTTCTATCCATATATTCCCGTCAGGAAAAGAATTTATAACATTTTTTTTAAGTAAATCAGGTATAATAATTTTCATAGTATTATAATTTCATACCCCTCATTAATATATTTTTCCATTGAAGGATGACCGTTCATATCTCCTAAAAGAGGTATTCCGGACTTTTCATTAAAATCAAGAACTCCCATCTGCTGTGAACATGCTTTACATACACCTTCAAAAATCTTTTTTTCGAGAATTTTTAAATAAAGTTTATTATCTTTTTTTTCGAATAATTTAGGTATCTTTACCGCTTCACCTTCAAGAACTATTTTAACGTCATACCCTTTTTCATACATATCAAGTGCATTTAGCATAACATGACCGAAACACATCGGTTCTCCCCTGAAAGCAAAAAAAATAATTTTTTTCATTTTACCACCCCCGTTTATTAAATTATATAATATTTATAAATATTATAATAGTGATAAAAATAAAAATTAAGGAGTTGTCAGTATGAAAAAATTATTATTTTTACTTTTCACATCTTTATTTTTATTATTTTCATGTACTTCATCAGTTAAAAAAATTCAGGTTTATTTTGAACAAAATGCTGTCTGGAGTGAAGATTATGAAAATATCATTATTATAGGGTCAAAATATAATACAGAATATCCTGAAATGAATTTTTATAATCCTTACAACAAATCAGAAAAATGGGAAAATATAATTTATTTATCCGACAAAGATTTAAAATCAAAAACTGAAATTTTCAGATGGTCTGATGAAAAAGGTGATAATTCACAGGGATGGATTCAAAGTATTCCTGTATATTACAGAAAATCAACCGAATGTATATATTACACCGATGGTGACTACGGAATAATAAGAAATACCTTTAATTCAGATTATTTAAAACTTGCACTTCCCGAAAATTTAATAAAGAAAATATTTGTTTACAAAGGAAATCCTCTCTATGACGAAAACATTAGTGTACCGGCTGTTGAAATTATGCCTTCACCTGACGGGGTTTATGTAACTGTCTTTTATCAGTTTTATATAATGACGGGAAATTTTACCGGAATTTATATTTCAGCAATAGGTATTTTTGACGGCTACGGAAATTATATTACCGGAATACCTCTTTCGGAATGGAACGGCTGGGATTATTATCTCGGTAACTTTATATCATTTCCGTCTACTTCTCCCGAAAATTTTTCAGCTGTTCCGACAGCACGGAATTATTATGTTTTCTGGAAAAATAATAATACATTTTTTGTAAAGTTTT
This sequence comes from Thermotogae bacterium, assembly GCA_024233675.1. GTDB lineage: Bacteria > Thermotogota > Thermotogae > Petrotogales > Petrotogaceae > JACKPH01. The sequence continues at coordinate 19,305 of JACKPH010000006.1, read as the reverse complement.
CCGATTATTCAGAATACGGAGCTGTTGCCATGGTCGAATATACTATTAATGATAACGGTATTTCAAAAATAGTTCACAATAATTTTGATGCAGTTTCAGCAATCCCTTATTATCAGAAACCTACAAAAGGAACTTTTTTTGATGATAAAGGTAATTATATTTTTTATACAGAAAACGGAATTAATGATTTTAAAATATTTCTTTTTAATTTTCAGAACTGAACCTTACATTTTTGTTATATGCTATTTTTATTTTGTAAGACAAAAACCTTTTAAAATATTTTCAAAAAGGTATAATTAAAATAAACATTCAGTAGGAGGTTATTATGAAAAAATTTATATTTGTTATAATAATTTTTTGTCTTACAGTAACGTCTTTCGCAGTTTTATATGATAAAATTGTTTTTACGGAAAACAAAAATATTACATCTGATTTTGCTGTTTTTTCCTCACTTGCTCTTACAGGATATATTTTTGATGAGGAAATAAGAAATATGTTCCCAAGAAATACTGAATTTCCTCTTGAAAATTATACAGACGGAAAGGTCTTATTAGGTTTAAACTCTTCTTTGTTAGCCTATTCTTTTCTTATTTCCGATAAAGAACTGAGAAATGTTTCTTTGAGAAGTTTTCAGTCTTTTTTTGCTGCGGGATCAATTACTTATGTTATTAAAAATATTTTCGGGAGATCAAGACCTTATACAGAAAACGGAAAAAACAACTTTAACTTTTTAGGCGCAATTTCTGATGATTACAAGTCTTTTCCGTCAGGACATTCTGCTTTTGCATGGTCAGTGTTTACACCTATTGCCGAAAAATACGGTAAATTTTTATATATTATTCCTTTATTTATATCAGCAGAAAGAATAGCCGAAGATGCTCACTGGACATCTGATGTAATAACAGGTTCTATGATAGGTTATTTTACGGGAAAATATATGCCGTATTTTCAGTTAAATTTTTAAAACAAAGGAGACGTTATGAAAGAAATTATTTTAGGGTTAATTCAGGGATTAACAGAATTCTTACCGGTTTCAAGTTCCGGGCATCTGACAGTATTTTCAAAATTTCTTGAAGTTGATCAGAACCTTGCTTATTTTGCAATGCTTCATTTAGCAACTTTTTTTGCCGTATTTATTTATCTGTTTAAAGATATAGTAAAAATATTAAAAGGTATTTTTACCCTTGATAAAAATTATCTTTCACTCGCACTTAAAATAATAATTTCAACAATTCCTGCAGTTATTGCCGGTTTTCTTCTTAATGACTTTTTTGAACAGGTATTTTCTTCGGTAAAATACGTAGGAATATTTCTTGCAGTTACGGGACTTTTAATGCTTTTTTCGGACAGACTGAATAAAAACAGAAAAGATATTTTTACCCTTTCTTATACGGAAGCTCTTTTTATAGGACTTATACAGGCAGTAGCAATTCTTCCGGGAATTTCAAGAAGCGGTTCAACTCTTTTTGCAGCACTTTTATTCGGCATGAAAAAAGAAGATGCAGTAAAATATTCTTTTTTAATGAGTCTTCCGGTTACATTCGGAGCAGGCATACTTGAAATGCAGAAAGGTGTATTTAATTCATGGCATTATATCGGTATGGCAGCGGCTTTTCTGAGCGGACTTTTCGGACTTTATCTTTTAAGAAAAACCGTAATAAACGGAAAAACAAAATATTTTGCTTTTTACTGTTTTGCCATTTCGGCAGTTACACTTATTTTTCTGTAATACAATAAAAAAACTTTCCTTAAGGAAAGTTTTTTTGTTAAAATATCTGATAAAATATTTTTAATAGCATAAAAAACATCATGAAAAAACTTTTATATTTTATTATAATTTTATCATACAAAACAGGAGGTGTTTTTTATGACAGATTTATTTTTTTCGGATTATGATGATATGAATGTTCTAAGTTTTAATTATTTCGGAGATTCTCCGGAAGATAACTGCTGGAAATATTTTAAAAATTTTCTGACAGAAAACAAATTAACGGAAAAGATGATTTTAGGTTTTAATAATCCATCACCCTCTTCAGAGAATGAAACATACGGTTACGAATTCTGTGTTGTCTCAGACTTTATACCGGAAGATAAAAAAATTATACAGACTAAAATTAAAGGCGGTAAATTTATATGCTGCGAAATAAAATTCGAAGAAATGTCTGCAGGATGGGAAAAAATAAGAACATGGTTCGAAACAAATAAAAAATATACTTATGATAATTCCGGGCAGTGGTTCGAAATACATTTCCCTGATAAAAACGGAAATCTTACAGACAGACTGATTCTCTGTTCGCCAGTATATGAAAAATGAATATATAATTGCCGCAGTTAATTTTATAGAATCAAATTTAAAAGAAAATATTACCCTGCATGAAGTTGCAGGGTATATAGGTTTTTCGGAAAATTATTTTCATTCATATTTTAAAAAACAAACCAATCTGGAAATTAAAAATTATATAAGAAAACGAAAAATTTCAAATGCTCTCAAAGATTTGGTGTTATCCGAAAAACGTATTATAGACGTATGCTATGATTATTCTTTTAATTCTCCGGAAGTTTTTACAAGAGCTGTAAAAAGATATCATAGTATAACAGCTTCCGAAATACAAAAAAAGAAAAATTTTGTTTTTTTCGAGAAATATTCTGATAAAAGTAAAATAAAAAATAAAACATTTATGACTTTTATAAATCCCGGATATGTTGTTTTCTCACAGGGATTCGGATATAATCCCGAAGACACTGCGTGGAAAAATATTTTTGACGGATGTATAAAAAATAATCCCGGTAAAGACTTACGTATTTTCGGTTATAACAGTCCTTCTCCTCTATTATCCGGAGAACCTTACGGGTATGAATTTATAATTCTTTCAGAACAGAAACTTAAATACAGCGGAAAAACAAAAATAAAATATTTTCCCGGAGGTTTCTATACATGTGTTTCAACTGATTTTCAATCACTTGTTGATGGCTGGTCTTATTTTAACAGCTGGAATATATATAACAGCTTTAAATACGGCGATATCACATGGCTTGAAGAACATTTTCCTGAAAAAAACACTACAAAAAATTTTCTTAAAATATATTATCCTTTAAAAAAATATAATTGAATAAGGAATGATTTTTATGAAAGATTATGTATGGTATCTCAGTTACGGATCAAATTTATCAAAAAAAAGATTTCTTACTTATATTCTCGGAGGAAAACCCGAAGGCAGTTCAAAATATGAGCCGGGTTCAAAAGATAAAACACTTCCTTTAAAAGAAAAAAATACAATAATAAATTATGAACTTTATTTTTCTGAACATTCACAAAAATGGGATAATTTAGGCGTAGGTTTTATAGGGACAGAAAAAAATCCTGAATTTAAAACTTATGCTAAAATGTATCTTATAACAAAAGAACAGTTTGAAGATATTGTAAAACAGGAAAATTCTATAAATAAAGAAATAAATATAAATTACCCGGAAGAAAATCAAATATCACTAATTTCAGAAGGCTGGTATTCGGCGATTCTATGCACAGGTATATACGATAATCATTATATTTATACTTTTACATCTCCGGAAAAACCGCAATATTATGTAAAACCTTCTGAAAAATATCTAAAAACTATTGCAACGGGAATTATCGAAAATATAGGTACTAATGCGGAAAATCTTACAGATTATTTTATAAATTTAAAAGGCATTGAAAATAACATAAATTATGAAACAATTTATAATCTTATAAAATCAATACGGAAAAATAACATATAAAAGATATTATTGTAGTACTTAAGGCTTTGTGGTATAATATTTTTATTATATGAAATGAGATGATATTATGAAAAAAGCAATTTCAAAAATAATAGGTGATGATATTTAACGGCACTTAAATAGTTAAAACTATTGGTGCCGGCTTTTGTTATGCCGGCACTTTTTTTATTATAAACGGGAGGAATTATTATGATTGATATGGCAGAAAGAAAAAGAATATCCGAAGTTTTAAAAATGGCAGATAAAGAAAAAACAGTCATTTCAGGATTTATAAGAAATATAAGAAACAAAGGAAAAAACCTTAAATTTATAATAGTAAATGACGGAAGCGGGGAAACTCAGGTTACCTGTCTCAGAAATATTATGAATGAAAGAATTGATGATCTTAACGGTATAAGTATAAACAGCGTTCTTATATTTTCCGGAACAGTTCAGAAAACCGAATTAAGTAATCTCGGAACAGAAATACTATGTGAGGATTTTGATGTCCTTTCAGTAAGTGAAGCCGGACTTCCCATAGACAGCAGTGATAAAATAGAATCCTCTCTTGAAAAAAGACTTAACTGGAGATTTCTCGACCTGAGAAACGAAAAGAAAAAAATAATATTTAAAATTTATTCTGATTTTCTTAAATATTCAAGAACTTTTTTTGACAGTAATAATTTAACGGAAATAATTTCATCAAAAATAATGGGATCAGCTTCTGAAGGCGGATCTGAAGTTTTCACAATAGATTATTTTGACAGAAAAGCATATCTTTCACAGTCACCTCAGTTTTATAAGCAGATGGCAATAAGCAGCGGATTTGAAGGTGTTTTTGAAATAGGTCCGGCATTCAGGGCAGAACCTTCTTTTACAAGCCGTCATACAACAGAATTTACTTCGCTTGATATAGAAATAGCTTATATATCTTCAGAAGAAGATATTATGAAATTCGAAGAAAAATGGCTTCAGTATGCACTTAAAAACATAAAAGAAAAATACGGGGAAATAATTAAAGAACTTTACAACATTGAAATAACAGTACCTGAAATACCTTTCCCGAGAATTAATATGAAAAAAGCCCATGAAATAGCAGCTGAAGCAGGTATTATTCTTAATGAAAATCAGGATTTAAATTCAGATGGCGAAAAAGCTCTCGGCGAATATGTAAAAAAAGAATTCGGAAATGACTTTGTTTTTCTCACTGATTTTCCTGCAGCAGTAAGACCTTTTTACCACATGAGACCTGAAGATAAATCAAAAACAAAGAGTTTTGACTTAATATACAAAGGAGTTGAAATAACCACAGGTGCGCAGAGAGAACACAGATACGATATTCTTATGAAGCAGATAGAAGAAAAAGGTATAAATCCGGAAACTCTTAATGAATACACAAATTATTTCAGATTCGGATGTCCGCCTCACGGTGGATTCGGGATGAGTCCGGCAAGATTGGTAACTATGCTGCTCAATCTTGAAAATATAAGGGAAGCAACTATGGTTCCCCGTGATGTAAAAAGACTTGAACCATAAATAAAGTGCCTTACAGCAGGTAAGGCACTTTATTTTTTATTTCTGAACGAATATGTTTTTCTCAGGGAAAAAGGAACAACATCATATAAATTTTTTCTGAAACAAAATTCAAGATCATCATTTTTACCTAATTTTAAAAGTCTTTCAGAATGTTCGGAATTCTTTATTTCCTTTTCTTTCATTTTAGCAAGATTAAGAGCTATAAAAGATCCGTCATTCAGTTCACATTTATATTGAGATTTAAGAAGTTCTATCAGAAGAGAAGCCGCATAGACATCTTCAAGCGAAACCCTGTTATAAGTTCCGGAACATACTATTGCTATATCATTATAATTCTTAAGAAATCTGTTTACACTTTCAACATTCAGAAGAGAAAGAGCAACAACATCACCCATATCATTTATTATATCCATTGTCTTTGCACCGTTTGTTGTTGTGAGCGCAAGTTTATCAAAAGGTTTTTCTTTATAACCCTTAATAAGCTTTAAAGGTGAATTATCAAAATCAAAATTTTTTATAATTTCCGCATTTCTTTCCCCGGCTATTTTATAGCCGTATTTTCTCAGTTCATAAGTATCTTCCGCATTTTTTAAAACTTTAACCTCTTTTATTCCTGAGGCTATAGCCGTAACTATTGTGGAAGTTGCCCTTAAAACATCTATTAAAATATATATCTGATGATAATCTATATTTTCAGTACTCAGTAAATATGTTGTTATTTTCATTCTTTCCTCTGATTTTATTTTATTATTTTATTTAAAATACCGTATTTTTTAAGACAGGAAATATACTTTGAAACGAGATAAAAATTATTTATCTCTTTTTCGTTAAGTCCTCTGTAAGCAAAAATTTCATCGTATAATTCACTGCTCCCCTCAACATAAATATAACATGTTAAAAGTTCAATACCGAATATTATATCAGTACCGCTAAAAATTTTTTCACGGTTTTCATAAAGCTGTATACCTTTTGCGGTATTTTTTATTTTATAAATATAAGAAACCGGAGATTTACCTTCAGGAATCTGTTCACTTAAAAAATCATTATTAACAATATTATAAGTTACTGTATTTTCGTACAGTTCACTGTTTATTTTTTCGGTAACATATTTACCTGTAACATATGAAATTACTTCACCTGAACTTTTCATATCAGGTAAAAGTAAATCCCTGTATTCATTATATACTTTTTTCCATTCTTTTACATCATCAGCTGTAAAATTTTGTTCTGACATTTTACTCCCATTCTATTGTTGCAGGTGGTTTGCTTGTTATATCATACACTACTCTTCCTACACCTTCAACTTCATTTACTATTCTTCCGGATGCCTTTTCAAGTACTTCATAAGGTATTCTTGACCAGTCAGCTGTCATTCCTTCTACGCTGTCAACTGATCTCAGTGCCACAACATAATCATAACTTCTTTCATCACCTACCACACCTACAGATTTTACTGGCGTAAGTACGCTGAATGCCTGCCATACTTTTTCATACCATCCTGTTTCATGAAGTGTTTCTATAAATATATTGTCCACCTGTTTAAGTATATTTAATTTTTCTTCTGTTATGTCTCCTATTACTCTTATTGCAAGACCAGGTCCCGGAAAAGGATGTCTGTATAATATATGTTTAGGTATTCCTATAAGTTCCCCTACACTTCTTACTTCATCTTTGAAAAGTTCTCTGAGCGGTTCAAGTATTTTAAAGTTCATTTTTTCAGGAAGTCCGCCGACATTGTGATGACTTTTTATTACAGATGTTTTTTTACCTGAAAATGCTGATTCTATTACATCGGAATAAATTGTACCCTGAACAAGATATTGATATCCGCTTTCTTTTGAAGCTTCTTTTTCAAAAGCTCTTATAAATTCCTCACCTATTATTTTTCTTTTCTTTTCAGGTTCTTCTACACCTTTTAGCTTTGTTAAAAATGTTTCTCTTGCATCTATAACCGTGAGATCAAGTCCTAATATTTCCCTGAAAATTCTTCTTACATCATTTTCTTCATTAAGTCTTAAAAGTCCGTGGTCAACAAATACGGCTTTAAGATTTTTTCCTATTGCCCTGTGCATAAGCACTGCAGCTACAGAAGAATCTACTCCGCCGGAAAGACCTATTATTGCTTTTCTGTCACCAACTGTTTCACGTATTTCCTCAATTTTAGTGTTTATAAAGTCTTTTAGCGACCATGTGTTTGAAAGTCCGCATATTCTTGAAACAAAATTTTCAAGAATAATGTTGCCGAATTCTGTATGTCTTACTTCAGGATGAAACTGAATTGTATATATAGGTTTGTCTTTAAACCTGAAAGAAGCTATTATTCCGTTTGTTGTTTCGGCAAGAATTTCACAGTTTTCAGGTATTTCTATAACAGAATCCCCGTGACTCATCCATGATACAAATGAATCTGTAACTCCGTCAAACAGTACACTTTCTTTTGTTACTCTTACTTTTGTTTTACCGTATTCAGAAACTTTTTCCCTTTTAACTTTTCCGCCGAATATTTTTGCTATGGACTGCATTCCGTAACAAACTCCGAGAACCGGGATATCTTTTTCAAAAACATATTCCGGAATTTTTGGGGAAAATTCACTGTAAACACTGTCCGGACCTCCGGAAAGTATTATACCGCCGACATCTTTCAGGTCAGATGTTTCATCATACTGAACTACTTCCGAGTATACACCGATTTCCCTTATTCTTCTTGCAAGAAGCTGTGTATACTGTGAGCCAAAGTCAACAACGAGTATTTTTTCCATCTTCCCCTCCTAAAATATAAGTATTTTTTCATCTATGTCAATATTATAATTTGACATTTTTTTATCCGGATAAAGAAGCGAATATATTTTTGTCGCCAGAAGATCTGTTTCGAACATTTTCCTGAATATTTCAGGTTCTGAAATATATTTTTTATCTTCTTTTTCAGAATTTTTTAAAAGATATTTATAAATCGGATAATACTGTGATGCAGTTGTTATAACAGGAACTTTTATATTTTTTTTATATTCCGCAAGGAATTTTTTCCCTTTTTCATTGAACGCAAGAACTCTTATATACTGAGGTCCGTATTCATTATATCTGTTTATGTCACTGTCTGTTATTCCGAAAAGTATATTTATTATTGTTCTTTTTATTCTTGTGTGAGTCATTCTCTTTGATTTTATTTTCATAACAGCATCTTCGAGTGAATTTTCGGAATTTACGGCATCGATTATTCTTCTCTCCATTCCTTCTGTTACACCTTTATACTGTGCAAGTTCTTCCCTTTCTGAGGTTAATACTTTATAAAATACAAGTTCTTTAAGATTTTCATAAAATACAGGACCTGTACCTTTTTCGAAATTTTTTAAAAGTATTTCATAAACATTTTCCGGAATAAACGTTTTCAGTTCACTTTTTTCATAAGAAGTTTTTATATAATCTCTTATTGCCGTTGCAGAGGAAAATTTTCCCGAAATGCTTTTCTGATTATAATCCGCACCTATTCTTTTGATAACCTGAGGTTTTATTTGTGAATTTATTTTTTTTAAATTTTTTATGTATTCAATTCCGAGTATATCATTGGATTTATTTATTATTTTTTCTGTGTCCTCATCTAAATTATCCATAAGTATAAACTTTCTTGCCTGGGGAAATGAATATCCTTTTTTCATATAATCTTTTATGAGCTGATCATATTTTTCTTCTTCTTTTATAAGCTCAGAGGCGATTTTCCCCAGTAAATTAATATCAGCCGATTCACTTCCGAATACTATACTGTCGATTCCGCAGAGCATATCAAGAGTTTTAACGGCACCGTATGCAAAACCTCCAGCATCCTGTACGGAATAAACAAAAGGAAGTTCGATCACAATATCGGTACCGTTTTTCATTGCCATTTCTGCTCTTGAAAGTTTATTGACGATTGCGGGTTCACCTCGCTGAACAAAATTTCCGCTCATAACTGCTACTACTGTGTCGGCATTTGTTAACTTAAGCGATTGTTTTATATGATATTTATGTCCGTTATGAAAAGGATTATATTCTGTTATAAGTCCTATATTTTTCATTATCTCACCTATACGTGAAAATGTATATAAACAAAATCACCTTCGTTTATTATATAGTCTTTTCCTTCAATCATAAGTTTTCCTTCTTCTCTGATTTGTTTTATATTATCATAATTTTTAAGAATTTCCCAGTTTACGACTTCGGCTTTTATAAATCCTTTTTCCATATCGGTATGAATTTTACCGGCAGCTTTTGAAGCTGTTGTTCCTGAAACAATATTCCATGATTTGCATTCGTTTTCGTTTGCTGTATTAAAAGTTATGAGATTAAGCATTTTTTTACATTTTATAATAAATGTATTTAGAAGATTTTCATCAATTCCGAATTCTTCTTTGAATTCTTTCTTTTCTTCTTCCGAAAGTTCATTTGTTTCTGTTTCTATTTTTGCATTTATTGCAAAATAATCAGAATCTTTACTTAAAGCATATTCCGCAAGTTTTTTATAATCTTCGTTATCTTCTATTTTATATATGTTTTCATTTACATTTGCAACGTATATAACAGGTTTTTCACTTAAAAGAAAAAGTGAATATATAAGTTCTTCCTCTTTTTCGTTTCTTTCGCCTTTTTTATATGTTCTTACAGGATTTCCCGATTCAAGATGTTTTTTTATTTTTTCAAGTATTTCTGTTTCCGCTCTTGCATCCTTATCTCCTGCTCTTGCAATTTTATATGTTTTTTCATATCTTTTGTCAACCGTTTCAATATCTTTTTCAATAAGTTCAAGATCTATTATTTCCGCATCAGTTGCGGGATCAACATTACCGGAACTTACAACATTATCATCCCTGAAGCATCTTACAATATGAGCTATTGCATCGACTTTGCTTATATGATCAAGAAATTTATTTCCGAGTCCTTCACCTTTACTTGCACCTTTTACAAGTCCTGCTATATCTATAAATTCTATTGCCGGATTAACGGCTTTTCCGGAATTAAAGATTTTTTTTATATGATGAAGTCTTTCGTCTTCATATTCAACAATTGCTGTGTTTGGCTCTATTGTACAGAAAGGATAATTTTCTGCAGGTACGTTTCTTTTTGATAATGCATTAAAAAGCGTTGATTTTCCGACATTCGGAAGACCTATTATACCAATTCCTAACATATTAACACCTCTTTCTCTGTTTACTATAATTATACCAGAACAACTTTTTTTCCATTTAATTTCTGTGTACATTTTTCTGAAGGTTCTGTGAAAGGTGTAATTTTTATTATCATGAGAAAATATATAAGTTTTTAAAAATAAAATTTTTTTATATGTAAGGTAAGTTAAACAAAAATATGTTAAAATTTTACCGTGAGCAATTATAATATGGGGGTGCAAGATATGCAGATATTTAATCCTGTAAAAGCCATACTTGAAAAAGATGCCGTGAAAAATCACAAATCATTAATGAATTTTTCAGGTAAATGCGCTTTAATAGTAACAGGAAGAAATTCGGCAAAAAAAACCGGTGCTCTTTATGATGTTTTGGATGTCCTTAAAGAACACGGAAAAGAATGGATAATTTTTGATGAGGTAACAGAAAACCCCGGTTTTGATTTAATTACTAAGGGGCTTGATTTTTTAGGTTCAAAAAAAGCGGATGCCGTTATAGGTATAGGCGGAGGAAGTCCTATTGATGCTTCAAAAGCTATTTCTGTATTACACGCAAACAGAAATTCATCTTTTGAAGATATTTACAAAAATCCTAACCTTGAAGCTGTTCCGGTTTTTGCTGTTCCGACAACTTCCGGTACAGGAAGTGAAATGACTCAGTATTCTGTTCTTACAAATAAAGATAATGTAAAATCAGGATTTACCAATTTTAATACTTTTCCTAAAGTTTCTTTTGTTGATCCTAAGTATACGCTTGATATGCCATGGAATATTACACTAAGTACCGCAGTTGATGCTTTTTCTCATTCTGCGGAGGGTTATATGTGTATTTCGGCTGATTCTTATATAAAAAATATAGCCGAAAATTCAATGAAAGCAGTAAAAGAAAATCTTGAAAACATTAAAAATAAAGATTCACTGGAATTAAGAACAGGACTTTCTTTTGGATCTATGACAGCCGGTTATGTTATTTCTCATACAGGGACAGTTCTTCCTCATTCACTGGGATACGGTCTGACTTCAGAATACGGAATAAAACACGGTTTAGCTACATTTTTGTTTATAATACCGGTTTTAAAGAGACTTTATGATAAAAATATTAAATTTGATTTTGTAAACAATATTTTCGGTTCTTTAAAAAATATGGAAAACTATTTTGATAAGCTTGAAATAAATGATTACAGGGTAAAAATCTCTGATGAACATATAGATTTGTTTTCTGAGAGAGTTTCAAAATCCGGACATGTTTTAAAAACGCCCGGGAATTTTACAAAAAAAGACATAGAAGAATTATATCTGGAGGTTTCACTATGATAGTCAGATTAAAAAATAATATTAAAACAAGAATATTAAACGGTCATCCGTGGATTTACGATAATGAAATAGATTCAGTTGAAAATGCTATTAATTCAGGAGATATTGTAGATGTTTTCCACGGCGGTAATTTTATAGGTAAAGGTTATTTCAATAAAAATTCTCTTATAAGAGTAAGGATTATAAGCAAAAAAAATACAGAAATTAATTATGATTTTTTTTATAACAAAATAAAAGCAGCTTATGCTCACAGACAGATTCTTTTTCCCGGAGAAACAACTTTCAGGGTTATTTTCGGTGAAGGTGACGGTCTTCCCGGCCTTATTGTTGATAAATTTGAAGATTATCTTGTAATTCAGATAAACACTCTCGGTATATATAATTTCAAAACAACAATTGTTCAGGCTTTAATAAATATTTTCAAACCAAAAGGAATATTTGAAAAAGATGATGAAAAAAGTTCCAAAAAAGAAGTTTTTGAATTTACCGAAGGCTGGATTTACGGTTCAGGACCTGAAATTATACCTTTCAGTATGAACGGTATCAAATTTTTTTCCGATACAATGGGTCAGAAAACCGGCTTTTTTCTTGATCAGAGAATTAATGCAAGGGAAAATATGGCATACGTAAATAATTTAAATGTTCTTGATGCTTTTTCATATACAGGTAATTTCGGTATACATGCTTTAAAAGGCGGAGCAAAAAAAGTTACTTTTATAGATTATTCCGAAAGAGCTCTTTCAGTACTTGAAGAAACCATTCATGCAAACGGTTTTGAAAAAGAACGTTATGAAATTATAAATGCAAATACTTTTGATTATTTAAGACTTCTCGATGATGCCGGTACTCTTTTTGATTTTACAATAATAGATCCTCCTTCACTTGCAAAATCAAGAGACTCAAAAAGTAACGCTTTCAGGGGTTATAAGGAATTAAATCTCAGGGCAATGAAGATAACAAAAAACGGAGGATTTTTATCTACATCCTCATGTACACAGATAATTTATGAAGAAGATTTCAAAAAAATAATTTATGATTCGGCAGAAAATACGAAGAGAAAGCCAACTCTTATTTTCAGAGGTTTTCAGTCTCCTGACCATCCTATTGCTATGAATATATTTGAAACGGAATATTTAAAGCATATGCTTTTCAGAATTGACTCACTCGAAAATTATTAAAACGGAGGGAAAAATATGTTACCTATATGGGACTGGACAATTATAATTTTAATTCCTGTATTTATACTTTCACTTATAGCTCAGATAACAGTAAAATCAACATTTGAAAAATATTCGAGAAAAAAATCATCTCTCGGCGAAAACGGAGCTTCTTTTGCAAGACGTATACTTGATTCAAACGGTCTTTTTGACGTTCAGGTAGAACATGTAAGAGGTATGCTTAGTGATCATTATGATCCTTCAAACAAAGTTTTAAGACTTTCTGATTCTACATATAATAGTTATTCTGTTGCAGCTCTCGGAGTAGTCGCTCACGAAGCAGGACACGCTGTACAGCATGAAAAAGGTTATAAACCTCTTGTTCTCAGAAATCTTGCCGTTCCTATGGCAAATTTCGGTTCTAATCTTTCATGGCTTATATTTATTGTCGGACTTTTTATGTCTTCATCTGTTCTTCTCAATGCCGGAATATTTTTATTTTCTTTTGTTGTTTTATTTACTCTTATAACACTTCCGGTTGAATTTGATGCAAGTCACAGAGCAATAAAAATGCTTCCTGGTATGGGAATGATGACTGATGAAGTTACTGATGTAAAAAAAGTTCTTTCGGCTGCGGCTTTAACTTATGTTGCTTCAGCATTTACAGCAATAGCCCAACTTCTCAGAATGCTTTTGATAGCAGGAAGACGGGACTGATATGACAAGAGAATACGCATACAGAATACTTAAAAATTTTGACAGACATAAAAATATAAGCTTTTCGGAATATAAAAGAGCTCTTTCGGTTTTACCGGAAAAAGATTCAAAACTTCTGAAATCACTTGTTTGGGGTACTGTACGATATTATATAAAAATCGACTTTATACTCAGAAAATACATAAAAAATTATGATAATTTACCCCCGGCCTACAAAACAGTTTTAAGGCTGGGGATTTATCAGTTGATGTCAGGCTTCGACGAATATGCTGCAGTTAACGAAACTGTTAATCTTGTTGAAAATAAAAAATACAGAAACCTCGTTAATGCAGTTCTCAGAAATTATATAAGAACAGGGGATGATATAGAATTTCCTGAATACATAAAATATTCATACGATAAAAATCTTTATTCTTATATAAAAAATAATTTTGATTATTATGAAAAAATACTTGAAAATCACATAAAAAATCATGAAATATCGCTAAGATTAAATGAAAATGCAGTAACACGGGATTTATTCGAATCTGATATGGAAAAGAACGGTTTTGAAATAGAGAAATCCGTTCACTGTGACATTTCTTATTTTGTAAGATCATCTTCTCTGGCAATTGATAACAATTCGCTTTTTTCGCAGGGATATTATTATTCCCAGAACGAATCTTCATGCCTTGTACCTAACATATTAAATCCGCAGAAAGATGAATTTATTCTTGATGCCTGTTCTGCTCCCGGAGGAAAAACAACATATATTTCACAGCTTATGAAAAATTCAGGAGAAATTACAGCAGCGGATTCAGATATAACAAGGCTTAAAGAAGTTAAATTTCATGCCGAAAGACTTAAATGTAAAAATATAAAAACACTTTTGGCTGATTCGTCAGAAATAAAGTTTGAAAACAATTTTGACAGAATACTTGCAGATGTTCCGTGCAGCTCTCTCGGAACTTCAAATACAAATCCCGAAGTTATTCTTAAATATTCACCGTCAAAAACTCCGGAACTTGTCAGGACACAGAGAAAAATACTTGAAAACCTTATGAAGTATTTAAAAAAAGACGGAACACTTGTATATTCAACATGTACGTATATAAAAGAAGAAAATACCGGAAATATGGATTGGCTGAAAAAAAATTATGACGTTATTTTTTGTGATATTTCCGATTATTTAAAAATGCACAGAGTAAACTATTATTACGACGGTTACGGTTACTACATTATACCCGAAGATAATCTTATACCGTTCTATATAGCAAAAATTACTTACCCGGGAGGTAACGATGAGTAAAAAAAATATACTTGATTTTTCTTATGAAGAACTTATGGCATATATGACAGAAGAACTTGATGTAAAAAAATTCAGAGTCGATCAGATAGTTGACTGGATTTACGATAAACATGTTTTTGAATTTCAGGAAATGTCAAATTTATCAAAGGATTTCAGAGATTTTATGGACGAGAAATTTTTTGTAGGAATTCCTGAACCTATTGATATAAAAACATCAAAAATTGACAAAACAACAAAATTTTTATGGGAATTACGTGACGGAAATACTGTAGAATCCGTTGCTCTTTTTTATCCGAAAAGAGTTTCAGCCTGTATATCTACACAGGTGGGCTGTGCTCTTAAATGTGCTTTCTGTGCAACCGGAGCTTCAGGATTTACAAGAGATTTAACTCCCGGAGAAATTATTGCCCAGGTTCTTGCTATGGAAAAAATAAAAAATATAAGAATAAACAATATAGTTTATATGGGTATGGGAGAACCTCTTCTCAATTATGAAAATACCATAAAATCTGTTAAAATGCTAAATGATAAAAGATTAAAAAATCTCGGCGGACGTCATATAACAATTTCAACATCAGGAATTGTACCGAGAATAGAAGAACTTGCCGAAATACCTATTGAAATAAGACTTTCGGTATCGCTTCATGCCCCGACAAATATTCAGAGAGACAAAATAATGCCGATTAACCACAAATATCCGGTTGAAGAATTAATACAGGCATGTAAAAATTATCAGAAAATAACAAATAAAAGAGTTACTTTTGAATACACCGCAATAAAAGGGTTTAACGATTCCGAAGATGATGCAAGAAATCTTGCTGCCCTTATTTCGGACTTAAAAGTAATGGTAAATGTTATACCGGTAAACGATAATCCGGCAGGATTTGAGAAACCTTCAAAAAGATTTTTGGATACTTTTGCAAGAATACTTATAAACAAAGGTATTGACGTAACAATAAGAGCTGAAAAAGGTTCCGATATAGAAGCCGCATGCGGTCAGTTAAAAAAACGTTTCATAGAAAAACAGTAATTATTTTGGGGGATAATACATGAGATATATTTTAAAATTCTTAAGAATTATTTTGTTTTTTCTTTTCGGTATTTTTTCTGCCTTAGCTTTAGGTTATCTTTTTATGGTGTATTTTGTTAATTCTTCATCTGTCATAAAAATGCCTTATCTTATAGGTGAAAGCAAAGAAATAGCTGTTTCTTCACTTAAGGAATTAAATTTAATACCGGTAATAGAAGGTTCTGGTGATACTGTTTTATATACTGACCCTGTTTCGGGAATTGCAATAAAAGAAGGTCATCATGTTTTACTGCAGTTAAGAACTATAGATCAGAGAAAAGTTCCCGATCTTACCGATATTCCGCTTGAATCAGCGGAACAGTTTCTTAAGGAATATGATATTTCTTACACTATTCAGCAGCTTAAAACATATGATAAAAGTAAAGACGGTCTTGTTATTGACATCTCTCCGAAACCTAATACGCAGATGCTTGATAATATAAATCTTAAAATATATGTAGGTGTTTATGAAGAGGTGAAAAATTGAGCTGGAAAAAAGGTATAGTAACAAGATTTCATTCAAATATGGCAGATGTTATAGATACCGAAACAAAAGAAAAACTTTCATGTGTTCTCAGAGGTAAATTTAAAATGCAGAAAATCCGTCCTATTGTCGGAGATTTTGTTGAATATACAACTGATGAAAGTGATACAGGAAAAATAGAAAATATTCTTGAGAGAAAAAATATTCTTTACAGACCGAGTATTGCAAATATAGATCAGATAATACTTGTTACCACTCTCAAATCTCCCTGTGTTGATAATCTTATAATAGATAAATTTCTTATTCAGGCTGAAAAAGAAAATATGGATGTAATTATTGTTGTAAATAAAACAGATTTACTTGTTACTCAGGAAGAAAAACTTATTCTGGAAAACTTCAGAGCGATATATGAAGATATGTACACCGTTATACCTGTGTGTTCAAAAACCGGTGAAAATATAGATAAATTAAAGATTTTTCTTAAAGATAAAATAAGTACTATGGCAGGTATGTCAGGAGTCGGAAAATCAAGCCTTCTTAATTTTGTAAATCCCGGTTTAAAACTAAAAGTCGGGGATATTTCAGACAGACTTCAGAGAGGAAAACATACAACCACATATTCCGAACTTATGCAGTTTGATTTCGGAGGTTTTATTGCTGATACTCCCGGTTTTGCAAACATGGAATTAATAAATTTTAATGCTGATAAATTAAAAAATTTTTTTCCGGAATTTTCATATTTCGGTGCTTATTGTGCATTTTCAGACTGTTCGCATATACATGAGCCTAACTGTGCCGTAAAAGATGCTGTTGAAAACGATGAAATTTCTTTATCACGTTATAACAACTATAAAAAAATATACAGTGATCTGAAAACACGAAATTCTGGAGGTAAAAAATATGATTAAAATATATCCTTCTTTACTGTCTGCTGATTTTTCAGACTTAAAAAAAGATATTAAAAAAGTATCTAATGCAGATGGTCTTCACCTTGATATTATGGATGGTTCATTTGTTCCGAATATTTCTTTCGGATTTCCCGTTCTTAAATCTATAAGACCTATCACTGACATGTTTTTTGATACTCATCTTATGATAGATAATCCTGAAAAATATATTCCGGAATTTGCAAAATACAGTGATTCCGTAACTATACATTATGAAACAACAAATCATCTTAACCGTGCTGTTTCTATGATAAAAGAAAATAACTGTCTTGCAGGTGTATCTGTAAATCCGCATACTCCGGTTTCACTTCTTGAGGAAATCATTCCTTTTATTGACTGTGTTCTTGTAATGAGTGTAAATCCGGGCTTCGGGGGACAGAAATTTATAGAAACATCTTATGCTAAAATAAGAAAACTTAAGGCACTTAAAGATGAACTTAATCCGGAACTTGAAATTATAGTTGACGGAGGTGTTGATACCGGTAATATAAGAGAACTTTTTAACTGCGGGGCAACAGTTTTTGTTGCAGGTTCTTCCGTATACGGTTCGGATAATCCATCTGAAAAAATAGATATTTTAAAAGGTATGATAGAATGAAAATATATATGGCAACTTCTAACAGACATAAAATTGAAGAAGTAAATACAATTTTCGGAAATTTTGCTGATATAAAAGCTATATCAGATCTCATAGAAAATTTTTCCCCGGAAGAAACCGGATCAACTTTTATAGAAAATTCAGTTATAAAAGCAGTTACAGCAGGAAACATAATAAAAAAACCTGTTATTTCGGATGATTCAGGCTTGTGTATTGAATCTCTTGATTATTTTCCCGGTATAAATTCCGCAAGATACATGGAAGGGTTTACTTATAAAGAAAAAATGGAATCACTTCTTGAAAAACTTAAAAATACAGATAACAGAAAAGCTTATTTTGCGTGTGCCGCAACTTATTTTGATCCGGAAAAAAATATTCTTATCTCCTGTGAAGAACATGTGAACGGAAAAATAGGTTATGAAATATGCGGAGAAAACGGCTTCGGATACGACCCTTTTTTTATACCTGACGGTTTTAAAAATACTTTCGGGGTTCTTCCGGCAGAAACAAAAAATAGTCTCAGTCACAGATATATGGCATTTAAAAAGCTTTTTGAATTAATAAATAAAATAAAATAAGATTCTTCGGAATCTTATTTTTTTTATTTGACTTGTTATTATATTTGTGGTATTATTTCAATTGAATTGAAATAAGTAGGGGCGAAAAAATTTGTATGATTTAATAAGAACTCTTTACGGTGATCATATATTTAAGGTTTTGGAATATTTAAAATTAAATCCCGGGTCAAATGCATCAAAAATTGCTTCTGATATAGGGATACATACCGCAACTGTTCAGAGTTATCTTAATGTTCTGGACAAATACGGAATAATAAAATCCGAGATTAAAAAAGGACTCGGAAGGCCTTCTAATATTTATAATTATGTAGGAGGAAGTTTTAACATAAATTTCGATGAACTTATTGAAAAATATTCTTATAAAGACAGATTAGTACGAGATTACGGTAATGAAAATATAAAATACAGTTACGATATCGACAAGGAAATAATAAACGGTATTATTATAATTGGTAAAAAGAAAGAAACAATGAAATTTGATTCAAGAGAGGGAAGATTTTTATGGCTTTTACCTCCTCCGGATTCTAAGGGGGATTCAATAGAAAATCTCTGTAATATGTGCGGTATTACTATAATGGAATCTGTTGATCTTGTTCTTTCTCTAAATGAAAAAGGAGTTGTTGAAATTTTATGACTTTTACTTTTATTATAACTTTTATTATAACTTTTCTTTTGACTTTTTTTGCTATACAGTTTTTTATAACACACGGAAAAATAAAATTTAAAA
>JACKPH010000005.1 GCA_024233675.1 Thermotogae bacterium | reverse complement strand
CTAAATACCAAACCAACAACTCATCTAACAACTAATCTGTTATATTTATTGGCATTAGCAAACTATCTAATCATCTAACCAACAAATTACTAACCACCAATCTATCAACTCAATAAATATTTTTATAACTACCTATAAATAATAAAAAATAATGTCAATAATTATTTATTGACATTATTTTATTTGTGTATTTAATTTTTATTCTGAATTATTTGTTTTATTATAAATTGTTTAGTTCATTTAATGGTTTTCTATTGTTTATTATTTCTGCGAGTATTTTTACTTTTACTATATCGGGATGAGTTTTTTCGGATAATTTTATATTGTCAGAAAGTTCCCAATCTTCTGATCTTATACCTCTTTTTAGTAGTTCTATAATTTTTTCATAATTATCTTCTCTTTGATTTTCTTCGTGCATGTATAAATAAAAATAAAATTCTAACATAGATATTTTTTCTGTTTCGGTAAAAGAATCTTTATTTTTTATCAGAGTGAATATTTTTTCTTTTGTTTTTGATATTTTTTCTGATTTTTGAGTTATAAAAAGCAGCTGAATATAATTTACAAGTCTTACTATATATTTATCGTTTATTTCAATGAATTTTTCATATTCTTTTATAGCTTCATCATAATGTTTTAATTTTGCATGTAAATATGCTACAGCTCCTATATAATCAGGATTATCAGGATTTAATTCTCTGGTTTTTATATAAAGTTTTAAAGCATCATCATATTTTTCTAATTCTGTATAAAGACATCCGAGATAATCGAGATACTGTGGATTATCCGGGTAAAGTTCAATTTCTTTTTTGTACATTTTTTCTGCAAAATCATATTTATTAATTTTTTTATACAAATTTCCGAGACTGCTGTAAGAACTGAAATCATCAGAAGAGATTTGGATAAGTATTTTTTCTTCAGAAATGATTTTTTTTATATTGTTTATTTCCTCAGGCAAAGGTTTTATTTTTTTTATAAAATCTTTTTCTTCCATAAACAGCACCTCCGAATAAATTTTTGTAATAAAATTAATCGTTTAAGAATATTATAACAAAATAAATTATTTTTTAATTTATTAAGGATTTTTTATAATACTGATAGGTTTTGCCATAATGATGATTAATTTTATTATTCCTGTTTTTTAGATAAAAGAAGGAGAAAAAATACTGCTTGTAGAAGAAATAAGAATAACATTTCAGTAAGGTTTATTCTTGACGGAAGAATAAAAGATAATATACTTTTAGATAAAATATAGAAGATTAAAAAAAGTTATAAACTCATTGGAAAATTTAAAAGAAAAAATAAATTTTTATTTTGAACAAAATTTAAAAAAATATAAGATCTATAATAAATAAAAATGTCCGACACGGTTGACCGCATCGAACATTATACAAAAATTTGGTTCATATTTCTGGAGGCAACGAAGGGATTTGAACCCTTGAATAGCGATTTTGCAGACCGCCGCCTTAGACCCCTTGGCCACGTTGCCTCAAATGCATTAGTATTATAACATAGATTATAGTTAAAATCAAGAAAAATTCTTATGAAAGATTTGTTTCGTTTATTTCGTCTTTAATTTATTTATTATGAGGTGGTTTATTCCGGGTATTATTACAAATATCATTGCTTTTGCCATATAGAATGACTGTATGGCTATGTACTGTGCCATAATAAACATAAGAGAGCCTAATAATGTGAGTGTTCCGGCAATTTTATCCTTTCCGGATATTCCGAGAACAAGTCCTGTAAATATCATTATTATAGGTATAATGAGAAGTATGTCATAAAATGTGAGTGCAAAAGTGGGTATTCCGTCGGAAAATAGTATGATTGCTAATACTATTATTATAATTATATCCCATACTTTGTTTATAAGGTTATACATTATTAAGAAGCCGGAATTCATTTTTCACCCCCTGTATATATAGAAAAAAAGAGTTTCTTAAAAGAAACTCTTTTTGGCGGGGACGACGAGACTCGAACTCGCGGCCACCGGTGTGACAGACCGGCATGCTAACCATCTGCACCACGTCCCCAACACGAAAATATTTTACATTATATAAGATTACAATTCAACAGTTAAATATTAATTTTAGGTAAATTTTTATTTCTTTTGCATTATGAAAAAACAAAACCCCCATTTTAAGGGGGTTTTAGATTAATGCTGATGGTCGTGTTCTTCTGTCTGTTCTACTTCTTTTATAGTTACTTTATCTTTTATTGAGTCAGCAACTTTTGATTTTAATATGTCCCATACAACTTCGTTTAGTAATTTGTTGTTTGAGTATATTACTTCTCTTGCTCTTTCAACAGGCATGTACCACATTTGTGATATTGCAGCTATTGATTTCTGTATTTCTTCTTCTGTTACTGTTATGTCGTTTTCCTGTGATATTTTTTCTGTTATTGCGAGTTCTTTCATCCATCTTGTTGCTGATTTTTCTACATCTTCAACAAATTTTTCTTCTGATTCATATTTTTTGAGTTCTTCTTCGTATTTTCCGTCTTTTTTGATGTTTTCAAAGTATGTTTCTTTGTACTGCTGTATTGATTCTTCTGCTATTTCTATTTCAACGTATTCAGGTAATTCGTTTATTATGTAATTTTTTACATAATCCTGATTCCATTTTTCGAACATTTCTTTTCCTTCAGCTGAAAGTTTTTCTTCGAGTTCGTTTAATGATTTTATATCAGAACCGAGATTTTCAAGGAATTCGTCGTTTAGTTCAGGTAATGATTTTTTGTAAATCTGATCAACTTTTACTGTATATTTGTATGTTTTTTCGTTGTAATTGTTATCGAATTCTACAACATCATCTTTTGATTTTCCTATTACGTTCTGTACTATAGGTCTTTTATCTTCTTCAGCAAGTGTGAATTCCTGTTCTTTGTTTTCCTGAAGTGTTTTTCCTTCATCATTAACAACTGTGTATAATACTCTTACGAAATCTCCGATTTCACCTGGTCCGTCTTTAGGGTCAAGTATTGAGTTATCTTCGAGTAATTCTTTTTTCTTATCTTCTATGTATTTTTCAACAACTTCTTTTGACTCAGGAACTTCTACAACCATTTCTTCGTAGTTTGATTTTAATACTTTCGGATATGTGTGTATTGTTAATTCAAATTCATATTTTCCGTTGTCATGTGATTTTGAGTCTAAATCAGGTGGGAATAATAGTCTTTCTTCTTCTTCGAGTTTATCCATGAATGTGTGTAATAAATCTTCTTCTATCCATAGATTGAAGTCTTCACCCATTCTCATTTTTATTATTGCTTTAGGTGTTTTACCTTTTCTGAATCCTTCGAATGTGTATTTGGTGTTTACTTCTTTTATTATTTCATTTTCGGCTTTATCGATTTCTTCCTGACCAAAAGTAACTAAAATCTTTTTGATATTTTTGTTTTCAGATAAAATCTGTTTTTCCATTTAAAAGACCTCCGTTTTATATTGTATTTTTATGCCATATTATTATACATTGTCTTTGCTTTCTTTTTGTTAAAATTAAGTCAAAATTATTTTGATAATAATAATGTTTTAATATTCCTATAGTTTTATTATATGTAAAAAGTTAGTATAAATCTACCTAAGTTAACGAAAAATTCACTTTGTTATCGTATAATAAATTGATAGGTTAAATATATTTTTATGTTAATGTTATATAAAAAATCAGCTAAAATTCTTTAAACATATAATTAATAATTGAGGTGGATTCTTTTAATGTATAATTTTATAAATTTCGAGGGTATAAATATTCTTCCCGGAGATAGGAATAGCATATTTAAGTATATCATTAGCAGAATTGAAAATGATGATAAATTATGGGTTATAACGTTAAATGCACTTATGTATATGGAATATATCAAAAAAACAGAATATCATAATGCCGTTAATAATTCAAGTTTTAGTATAGCAGACGGTGTTGGTATTGTTAAGCTTCTGAAGAAACATGATATTATTACCGAAAGATATCCCGGTATAGAGCTTTTTAAGGATTTGTGCAGGTATTCGGGAAATAAATACGGAATTTATCTTTTGGGTACGGGAGATGAGAATTTAAAGGCTTGTTCCGAAAATATAAGAAGAGATTTTAAAGGCAATGTGTGTGGAATTCATAACGGATTTTTCAGTTTAGAGGAAGAAAATTCTGTTGTTGAGGATATTAACCGTTCAGGTGCGGATTTTCTTTTTGTCGGTATGGGTATACCGAAACAGGAGATTTTTATTTTAAGAAATTTTGAAAGAATTAATACTAAACTTTTTATGGGTGTCGGAGGAAGTTTTGATGTTGTTTCCGGTAAAATTAAAAGAGCTCCTGCCTTTTTTCAGAAGACCGGTAATGAATGGCTGTACAGAATGCTTGCCGAACCTCACAGATTTAAGAAGTTGCCGGATTTGATGAAATTTTATATGAATATATATTTAAAAAAATAGCGGAGGCGATAGGATGATACTTTACAATTGTACTATTTTGACCGGTCAGATTGGTGAAATAATAAAGAATGCAGCTGTTTGTATCAAAGACGATAAAATTGTCGATGTTGGCAATGAGAATGAAATTCTGGAGAAATATATGGAAGATGAAGAACAGATTAATCTTGACGGCAAGATTATTATGCCGGGACTCTCAAATCCATATACCAGTTTTTATATAAATGAATTCGGTATGATTCATAAAATGGCTTATTCGGATTTACCTACATATGAAAAATTTTCGAAAATAGTTGGATATTCTGAAACAATGGTTGAAGATGAGGATCTTTTCGAGGATATTGTAAGACTCGGAGGTTATAAATCTCTTATTAATGGTATTACTACTTCTATAGTATCTATTCCTTATTCAAAGAATATTTCAAGGATAGATCAGATTTGTGAGTCTATAGGGGTTAAAATAAAACCCTCTCCTATATTTTTAACCGAAAACGGTATACCGAGAGCATACAGAAGAGAACTTATAAACAATAAGAATATTTCTTCTATTACAATTCTCGGAGTATGGGGTCTTGAAGATGAAGATTATGAGTTTATACAGGAATTTTTTGATGCCGGTAAGAGAATAAGAATAGTTCTTGTTGATTACGAACAGGAAGAAAGATATTCGCAGCTGAAACACGGTGAAAAACTTCTTGAAGTACTTAAAAAACATAATGTTCTTTCTAAAAAAGTTGATATTATTTTTGCCGGTAAAATAGATAAGGATTTTCTTGATTATATTTCCTATAAAGGAGTAAGAATTATTAAAGCTGTAAGAACTGAACAGATGGAAATTGAAGGAAGTCCGGAGCTTCTTGATCTTCTCGGAAGAGGAGTTAAGGTTGCTATAGGTACAGGAATTATTGATTATTCACTTTTTAATGAGGCAAAGACACTTCTTATAAGTGAAAAAGCCCACGGAAAGAGTAATTATAATATTCTTTATAATGAAGTTGAAAGAACTATTTTTATGAACAATTATCAGTTTGCATCAGATGAACTTGCAACTCAGATGGGTAAAATTGCAGGCGGTTATGATGCCGATATTACAATACTTAATTCAAGAACAGGAGATTTTATTTTTAATACCGAAACTCCTTTTACGGAGATTTCTTTTGCAATAGGTTCTGAAGTTGAAGTTTGGGGAGCTATTGTTTCAGGAAAGATAAGTTTGTGGGACAGAAAACTTCAGTCTTCTGATATGTCACTGATAAGAAGAATACAGAAAGATATAAATAAAAGAACTCAGATTATAGAACTTTAAAATAAAACGGTGCTTTTTAAGCACCGTTTTATATTATCTGAACGCTCAGTCTTGACATATCTGATGATATGTTTAAATAACATATGCAAAGTGATTCGGAATAATTATTTGATACGTATGTACCGTCTTCTTTCTGTGAAAAGCCTTCAAAGGATTTAAAGTTTAATTCGCCTGTATGATTTAATACAAGTCCTACGTTTTTAGGAAGTCTTATCGTAAGAGAGGTTATTTCAAGATCAGCATCAACCGATGAATCTGATGAATCCGGCGGAATAAATACTATTTTTGATGCCGAAGAGTTTATTTTTAAAGATTTTGTTTTTGAATTTCTTAAGTCAATAAGTGCGTCAGAAACACTGAAACCGAAATCAAATATATAGTCTGTGAGTTTGTCTATTTTTACTTCTGCTGAAGCTCTTTCGGGAACTTTTATATTTGATACTTTTAATTTGTTTGTTATTTTTATCTGTTCATTGTTCCAGGATATTGTTTTTGAGAATATATCTTTGTCTGAGTCTATTTTTATTTTTGCAACATCATTTTCAAGTGTTCCGGCATAAACTGTTAGTTTTGTCCAGTCAAAGTCAGACTGCGCATATACTTCTTTGTCACTTCTTTTCGGAACTGACATTTCAAGTCTTTTGTCGTGATTATGAGGATCGTGTTTTTTTGTTTTAATTACTATATCGCCTCTTTTGAATATAGTTACTATTCCTGATGAAAGCATATATGAAGCTATCATTAATAGTATGAGCTGATAAAATTTGAGATCGAAGGAAAATAAATTAAATGCGTCAGCTAAAAGTATTGCACCGAAAAATATGTGACCGAGATATTCGCCTTTTACTTTTTTGAATATTTCAAGACCGGATATTACAAATATTGCACCGAAAATTATTTCCACATGCTGGTTAAGGCCTATCTGCATTTTGAAAACTATTCCTGCAAGTATTATTACTCCAAGCATTATTGATATTAATCCGTTTTTCATTTTTTTGCACCACCTTCAGGGATAAATGCTGTTATACCCTGTGCTATCATGAATACTCCTATTATTACAAGTATGAATTCCCAGAAGTTAAAATTCATTCCGTAAAGATTAAAAACATCCATTGTTATTATTGTTCCTGAGGTTAAATAGAAAATGAAATCACGTATCTGTTTTTTTAATTTTTTTCTGCTGAAAAGTGATTTTCTTGTTATTCCGATAGCACCTTTTGCTATTCCTCTGGCAAACTGAGGCATTTCTTCGGAATCTATACTTTCTTCTGCTTCGTTAAGTGAATCTTCTATTAGTTTTTCGGTATCTTCGTTGAATTCAACGGATTTGTCATTTATGTTTAATTTTATTCTTGAACGTCTGTTTCCCGAAAAAGCGGTAAGACCTTCAAATATGAATACTAATCCTATGAGTAATTCTACAACTCTCCAGAATGAGAATGAAATATGAAAAAATACATTTATAAAAATTATGACTCCGACTGCTATAAGCAGTATGGCAAATTTTTTCATTCTTTTATACCTCTTTCCTCAAGAAATTTTACAGCTTCATCATTTTCGTAACCGAGTTCCGAAAGAAGTTCAAGTGCAAAATCATAAGATATTTTTTTTGTTTCGCATAAGTTTATTATCTTTCTTTCTTCGTCTGTTATTAGTTTTTCAGATATATCTTCCGGTTTTTCTTCCTGAGGTTTTTCATTTGTACTGAAGTTATTTTCTGATTCTTTACCTGTTATTTCAACATCTCCGGTTACTATTTTAGCAAAGATATATCTTGTATCATTCCAGTTGTTTATAGTGTCAAGATTTGATTTTATTGATGCTGTGTAAGGAGTAAGTTTTTTCTCAAGATAAATAGGTTCTTTTCCTTCAAGAGTTATTTTTGCATCACCTGTTACCACTTTTATGTAAAAACTTTTGAAATTTCTTGATAATGAATCTAACCTTAAGTCACCTGTTACAACACTTGCTTCTCCGGAGTTTATTGAAGAATTTTTTATTTTTGCTTCTCCTGTTGTAATAGTAGTTTTAAAGTTATCTGTTTTCATGTTGTTTATTTTTGCATCGCCTGTTACTACTTTGAATGCTGAAGAATTAAAGTAACAGTCATTTATTATAATTTCACCTGTTGATATTTTTGCATAAAAATCATTTTTATTTAGATTTTTTACTGAAAGTGTACCTACAGAACAGTTGAAAGAAAGATTTTTGGTTTCTTCCGGAATTATAAGAGTTATATATATTTTTTTTCTTGTTATAAAATTAAAACCGAATATATTGTTTAAAAAGCCGTCATCGTTATAGTTTATATAAAGATAATTTGTGTCTCCGGATTCACTTTTTTCTATTTTTGGTTTATTTTCATCGGATGAATCTATTTCACATCTCAGTTCATCACCTGGTATAACATTTATTTCAGCATTAAAACCTTTTGTCTGAAAGTCAAGACTGTTCAGAGAATTAAGTTTTATTATATCTTTCATGAAATTCACCCCCCTAAAATTATTCAATGTAAATTTTAACTGTTTCTCCACTGTCTGTTTCTATATTAAGTGCTTCTCCGGCATTGCTGAGTAAATCGTTTATACCGGTTTTTAGATTTTCAACATCTTCATCTGTAAAGTCATCGCCTAAAGCTTTTTTTGAAATGAAATTTGTACTTATTTTTGCGAAACTCTTAGGAATTTTTATTTTTACGGGCATACCACTTTTTCTTTTATCAATTACTTCTATTACTATGTTTTTACCGTTTTTTGAATGATGCTGTGTTTCCCCCGAATATATTGCATCTATAAGTTCTGCTGCTTCTGTTATTGATATTGTGTCTTTTTTAAACATTTCAAGTATTTTTATAAGATCATTACTCATAAGATCACCTACTTTCCTTTACTTTTTTTTAGAAGTTCTTTTGCTTCTTCAGGTGTAATTTCACCTTTTTCTATTTTTTCAAGAATTTCTAATGTTTTTACCCTGTTGTCGTCTTCGGTCTGATAGCCGAGCGCTCTTACGAGGTCTTCAAGACGTGCTTTTGCGGTAGGATAAGAGATGTTAAGTTCTTTCTGAAGTTCTGAAAGATTTCCTCTGTTTTTTATGAATATTTTGAGGAAAATCAACTGTTCATCTGTAAGAGTAGCGAATTCTTCTATTTCGAAATTACCTTTTATTTCTGTTTTACAATCCTCACATTGGTAATTTGTTATTCTTAATCTACCTCCGCATACGGGACAACTTGTTAATCTTCTTTTTGCCAACATAAAAATCGCCTCCTTATAAAATTTTTTATATATATGTTATTATTGTATATTAAAAAATCAAAAAAGTCAAGAAGAAATTGAATATTTTTTAAAAAATTTTAAGTTAAAAATAAAAATTTTTAAGTTTTACTATAATTTTTTTGTTCGCATATAAAGTATTCATATTTTAATTACTTATTTTTTAAAATAATTTTTATAAAATATATTATAATTGCATTGATTTAACGTTATTTGGAAAGAGGGTGAATAATATAGAATTAAAAAGAAGGAATTTTATTTTGGGAACAATGACGGTTTTTTCTCTTCTTGCAAGCAGTCTTGCACCAATGCTTATTATGATTCAGAATGATTATAATATTAAACCTTCTGTTGCCGGACTTCTTCCGCTTTTTAACGCTTTCGGAGGTATGGTAGCGAATTTTTTCGGTAGTATGATTATTGCCCAGTTCGGACTACTTAATTCTTTATATGTTTCGGTTTTTTTCGGTGTCACCGGTTCTGTTTTATTCTTTTTTTCAGATAATTTTATACTTCTTATGATATCATTATTTATAATAGGTATGGCAACGGGAAGTTCTTTTATGGGAATGACGAGTGCTTTTGCCCATGTTGATGAAAAGTATCAGAATTACGGTTTTTTACATGCTTTTTATGGTCTCGGAGGAATTCTTGCGCCGCTTTTTGTTACTTTTTTCAGAGATACTTCTCTCGGATATAAGGGTGCATACATAATTTACTCTGCTTTCCTTTTAATTGTTTTCTTTTTTATGTTTTTTACAAAGATTATTGAAAATAAAATATATGAAAAAATAAAAATAAAAGAAGGATTTAAAATTATATTCAGAAATTATATTTTTGTTGCTCTTATCATATTTATGATATATTCCGGTATAGAAAACGGTATTGTGACATGGGGCGGAAATCTTTTTACAGAAAGACTTAATTATACAGGAGATTTTTATGCTGCTACACTTAGTAAATTCTGGATAGTTTTTACACTCGGAAGAGTTTTTTCTGAGCTTTTCCTGAAATTTCTGGGTAATAAAAAAATGCTTTATATGCTTTCTTTCGGAGCTGTTATTTCGCTTATAGCACTTCTCGAATTTGAGTTTCCTTTCCTTTTCATTATTACCGGTCTTTTTCTTTCTGGATTTTTTCCTGTTCTGCAGAAATATATAAATCAGAAACTGAGTAAAAGAGAGGTAGGTCTTTTTTCCGGTATTCTTTATTTTTCGACAAATCTCGGTAATATGATTATCATGTATACAATGGGTCTTTTCGGAGATATTAGTTTTATTTATTCCTATATAATGCTTATAATTCTTTTTATTTTTATTATTTTTATGCTGAGAAGATTGTTCAGAATACTTTAATTTTATTATAAATTTTCCGGAGGTGTGTAATGGCTTTAAATTCGCCTGCTTGGCTGAAGAGTTCGGTAATATATGAAATATTTGTGAGAAATCATTCTAATGCGGGAACTCTAAATGAAGTTTTAAATGACCTTAACAGAATAAAAAATCTGGGTGTGGATATATTATGGTTTATGCCTTTTTATCCTATAGGTAAGAAAAACAGAAAAGGAAATTTCGGAAGTCCTTATGCTATTTCCGATTATACTGAAATCTTTTCTGATTTCGGAAGTACTGATCAGTTCAGAGAAATTGTAGAGAGAGCTCATGAGCTCGGTATGAAAATAATGATAGATATTGTTTTTAATCATACTGCTTATGATTCTGATCTTTACAGAAAAAACCCGGATTATTTTATAAAGGATAAAAACGGTAATCCTACAAGAAAAATAGATGACTGGTCTGATGTTATAGATTTTAATTTTGAAAATAAAGAAGTATGGAATGAATTAAAATCAGTTCTTAAATACTGGGTAAGTATAGGTGTTGACGGATTCAGATGTGATGTTGCTCCACTTGTCCCTATTCAGTTCTGGAAAGAGTCAAAAGAAATGTTTGAAGATGAAGTTATATGGCTTGCTGAAAGTGTGCATAAATCTTTTATAAGCCATGTCAGAAAACTCGGTTATAAAGCTTATTCAGATCCTGAAGTTCAGCAGGTTTTTGATATTACATATGATTATGACGGATTTGAATATCTTCAGAAATATTTTTCCGGAAAAGCTGAAATAAAGGATTATGTTAATCATCTTTTTGTTCAGGAAACACTTTATCCCGAAAATTCAATTAAAATGAGATTTCTTGAAAATCATGATAATCCGAGAGCTGCTGCTGTTATAACCGGAAAACAAAGGCTTAAAAACTGGTCGCTTTTTTATAATATAATTCCCGGTGCATCTCTTGTTTATGCAGGACAGGAACTTGCGCTCGATACTTATCCCGATTTATTCGAAAAGAATTCAATAAGATGGGAAAAAGGTGATTATGATTTTTATAATTTTTTCAAAAAAGTTCTTAATATTTCAAAACAGATAAAATCAGAATGTGATTCTTTTTCTATAGATGAAATATGTAAGGGTTTTTATGCGGTTAAATGGACCGGAGAGAATAATTATATTGCTTTTATAAATCTTGAAGACAGATTCGGAAAATTTGACTGTGAACTAAACGGTATTTATAAAGATATGATTTCCGGTGCCGATATAAAGCTCGGGAAAAACTGTGATATTCCGAAAACTCCTTTTATATTCATGTTAAAATAGTTTTTAATAACTTTTATAATTTTTATAAAAGTGTTATAATTGTTTGAAAAAGATATTGGAGGTGTTTTGATGGGTTTTTTTGAGTCCCTGAAAAAAGGATTAAGCAAAGCCAGAGACAATATATTCGGGGGAATAAAAAGTCTTTTTGCAGGCAGAGAACTTGATGATGAACTAATGGAAGAACTAGAAGAACTTCTTGTTATGTCCGATATGGGATATGATACAGCAAAGAAAATTCTTGACCAGCTTAATGAAGCTTACAGGAAAGATAAAGAACAGGAACCCATTATTTTGCTCAGAGATATAATGGCTGATAATCTGAAATTTGAACCCATTGATTTTAACCCTGAGAAAAAACCTTATATAATATTTGTTGTGGGAGTTAACGGTTCCGGAAAAACTACTACAATAGCAAAACTTTCAAAAAAATATACCGAAAATAAAAAAGAAGTTGTTATAGCTGCCGCAGATACTTTCAGAGCTGCAGCAATAGAACAGATAAAAACATGGGGAGAAAGAACAGGTGCAACTGTTATAGCACATGAACACGGTTCGGATGCGGCAGCTGTTGTATATGACGCAATTTCCCATGCAAAATCAAAAAATAAAGACGTGGTTATTATAGACACAGCCGGAAGACTTCATAACAAATCAAATCTTATGGAAGAACTTAAGAAAATAAAGAGAGTTATAAGTAAGGATTTTCCGGAAGGTCCTGATGAAACTATACTTGTTCTTGACGGAACAACAGGTCAGAACGGCATACTTCAGGCAAAAGCATTTAAAGAAGCTGTCGATGTAACCGGTATTGTCATTACTAAACTTGACGGTACTGCAAAAGGCGGTATTGCTTTTGCTATAGATAATGAACTTAATCTTCCTATAAAACTTGTTGGTGTAGGTGAAAGAGCGGAAGATATGCAGGAATTTAATCCCAAAGAATTCTGTAATGCACTTCTGGATTTGGAGGAATAATTATGCCTGTATTTTATAAAGATATAGCTGCATGTCCGAATTGCGGTAATGAATTTCCTTATACCAAAGTTATGTCAGATGCTGTAAAAATTAAATCAAGGGATTTAGATCTTAAACCTGAGTATGCAGAGGTTAATCCTCTTTTATACTCAGTTTTGACATGTCCTTTCTGTAAATTTACATATAATGAGTCTGATAAAACAACACTGAAACAGACAATTTCTCCGAAACAGTTTGAACAGATAAATAAATATC
The DNA here is from genome assembly GCA_024233675.1 of Thermotogae bacterium. GTDB lineage: Bacteria > Thermotogota > Thermotogae > Petrotogales > Petrotogaceae > JACKPH01. The sequence goes on along the minus strand of JACKPH010000005.1, from coordinate 88,458 downwards.
TCGGAATTATTACTGACGATGATATTTCCGATCTTAATAATTCGGAAAATAAAAGTGAGGAATTTTATGCCAAACAGATTATTATGGCCTCTGAAATATATGCTACTTTAAAAAAACCCTTTGCTGTTGCAAGACTTTTTCTTAAACTTTCCTGGCATTTCCGTGAAAAAGGTGAGGAAGATAAAGAATTAAAAATGCTTGCGGAAATACTTACAATTTGTGAAAAATATTTTGAAAAAGCAGTTACTGACGAGGATACTATTTTCTGCCTTTTTTATACAGGATATGCATATTTTCGTTTTGGGGACAAATTAAAAGCAAACAGTGCTTTTGATAAGCTGATAAGGGGATTCGGAAAATCGAGAAGTCCTTATATAATTGCCGCAAAAGATATTAGGAGTGATTTAAAGTGAGAAAATTGTTTGTATTTGTTGCATTAATAATGATGATGTTTTTGCTGTCATCATGTTCTGTTTTTACTCAGAAAGATCTTCCTATACAGACTCAGACACTGAGTGAACACGAACAGAGCCTTAAACTTATTAACCAGCAGTTAATAGCTCTTGATGATAAATTAACGAAAATGGAAAGTAAAATTAACGCCTTATCCGATAAAATTTATCAGGATAATAAAAATAATACATTTAATAATGAAGATATAAGTAATATAAAGGACAGTTTTCAGACTCTCGACAGAAGAATTCAGATAGTTGAAAATCTTGTTTATGATAAAAGTAAATCAACCGTATCAGTTGATTATGATTTTTCTCAGGATATTATTGCTTTAAACAATGATATTTCAAAAATCAGACAGCAGATAAGTAATATTCAGAAAACTTCAGGTATATCTTTATCCGTAGGAGATGTTACAGTTCCGGAAGATAAAAATACTGATAATGAAAGTACTGATACAGAGAGTTATAATGCATCAGTTATATATAATATTACAGAAAGAATAGAAAAACTTGAAAAAACAGTTGATGTACTTTCTTCATCACAGGAAGATACTTTTATCAAAGACAGTATTAACAGTTTAAGTCAGAAATACAACGATCTTGAGGAACAGCTTAAAAAATCGGATGCTTATCTTATGCAGAACGGTAATCTTGAGGATTATGTAAATACTAAACTTGAAAATTTTGATTACGGTAAATATGTTAATAATATTGTAGACATAAGAACTGAACAGGCTGTTTCAAAATTTTATTATCAGAATCAGAGTGATACGGTAATTAAAATAAAAAATCTTGAAAATCAGCTTCAGACACTTACTGATAAAGTTGAGAAGATTTCTTATGATCTTGACAGAATAAGCTCAAAACCTACAACAAGTGTTGACGAGGTTTATTCTGTAAAAGTCGATGAACTTGAGAAAAGAGTAAGAGCGGCTCTTGCATCTTTAGGTGAGGATGAATTCAGAGCTCTTTTTGAAAATAAAGATGAAATAGAGTATGAGATAAAAGCCGGAGATACACTAAGTCAGATAGCTAACGCTTTCGGAATGGGACTTAGCGGTGTTGATGTTATTATGGCAAGAAATAATATTAAAGATGCAAGATTTATAAGAATAGGTCAGAATATAATTATTCCTGTTAATAATATAGAAAATTATATAAAATGGCCTCTTGAGTCAACTAAAACAATAGATTATACAAAGCTCGTTGTTAAGTTCGGAGATAGAATGGGAAACGGTACTTCTACCGGTATAGGTATTCTTGCTTCAAAAAATGAAAAAGTATATCCTGTTCTTCCGGGTAAAGTTGTTGATGTCGGTAAGGCAGAGAATGATTCTTATTTTGTTAAGGTAGATCACGGAAATTCTATAGTTACAGTAAGTTATAATATAGCTACTGTTTATGTGAAAATAGGAAGCTGGGTAGGTTCTGATACTGCTATAGGTTTACTTAAGCAGGATAAAACTTTTATGTTTGAACTCTGGAAATCCGGAGAACCTAAAGATCCGCTGAGACTTTTTTATACTATGAACGGCAAATTTCTTGCGACTTATTATACAGAATGGGATGATAAACTTATATACTATCCTACATTCAGAATAACAAAATCAGGTGAAATACCTAAAAATTATTATACAATAGCGGCTGACCCGAATGTACTTAATCTCGGAACAGTGGTATATATTCCTGAACTTAAGGATATGCCGAATAACGGTTTTTTTGTTGTTGAGGATACAGGCGGAAAAATATTGGGAAACAGAATAGATATTTATGTAAATGATGTGAGGCTTGCAAATAAAACTAATGATGTTACTGTTTATGTTGTAGGCAAAATGCAGGAGGGTTAATATGGGTTTAACTGTAAAAAGCAGCTATGCACTCAGGGCTTTGTATGAGCTTTCCGTTATGAATGCCGAAGGTATAAAGAAAGTGTCTATAGCTGAACTTGCCAAAAGACAGGATATTCCCAGGGATTTCCTGGAAAAAATATTTTCTGAACTTAGGGAAGCAAATATATTAAAATCAATAAGAGGAAGATACGGCGGATATATACTTATGAAAAAACCGAAGGATCTGAGACTCAGTGAAATAGTTAATATTCTTGATAAACCGCTTCAGTCATATGAGTGTATAAGCGGTGACTGTTCTTTTGAAATACAGTGTGCTGTAGAGTTTGTATGGAAAAGGGTTCATAATGTAATGATGATGGAACTCGATAAAATGACTTTACAGGATATAATAGATTACGGAAACAGAATAGCTGTTATAAACGGAGGAAAGACTATTGAACAGTAAAAAAATAGTTATGCTTATGAGTGGCGGTGTTGATAGTTCTGTTGCCGCTTACCTTCTTAAAAAGGAAGGGTACAGTGTAATAGGTTTACATTATAAAATGGTAGACGATCATATTTTTGATCTCATACCGGAAAAGAAAAAAGTCTGCTGTTCACCTTCTGATACTTTAGATGCACTGAAGGTTTCGAATGATATAGGACTTGATGATTTTAAAGTTATAAAAATTAAAGATGAATTTGATGAAAAAATAATAAAATATTTTGTTAATGAATATAAAAACGGAATAACGCCTAATCCGTGTGTTTTGTGTAACAGATTTTTCAAATTCGGTCATGCTTTTGAATATGCAAAGGAAATTGGTGCATCATATGTGGCTTCAGGGCATTATGTTGTAAGTGAATTTTCCGAAGATTACGGAATGCATGTTATAAAAAAAGGTGTGGATAATTATAAGGATCAGTCTTATTTTCTTTCTCAGATTAAAAAAGAATATCTTCCTAATATGTATTTTCCTCTGGGGAAATTAAAAAAAGAAGAGATAAGAAAAATAGCTGAAGAAATAGGTCTTTCAGTTGCAAAAAAACCAGACAGTCAGGAATTATGTTTTATTCCGGATAATGATTATAAGAGATTTCTGAGAGACAGAGGTGTAGCTGCTACCGAAGGTAATGTTGTTGATACCGAAGGTAATGTTATAGGTACTCATACGGGATATATAAATTACACAATAGGACAGAGAGCAGGTCTTACTTATTTTAAGGCAATTCATCAGAAACTTCATGTTTACAGAATAATTCCCGGGAGAAATGAAATTGTTGTTGCACCTACGGAAATGCTTTACAGTGATACTTTAACTGCCGGAAATCTTAATATACTTACGGATTTTGAAAACGGCAAAGAAATAAGATGCAGAATAAGAAAAAAAAGTGAAGAGGAAAAAGCTGTTATTAACATAAAAAACAATAAAGCCGAAATAAAATTTCTTAAGAAGATTTTTGCTATAACTCCGGGCCAGTTTGCTGTTTTCTATGATGAAAACGGTGTTGTTCTTGGTTCCGGAACAATACTTAAAAATCCGGAGGATTAAAAATGGAATTTAAAAGTGCTATGTATCCAGGAAGCTTTGATCCGATTACTTACGGACATTTACACCTTATAGAAAGAGCTGCTATGAGATTTCATAAACTTTATATTGTTATTATGAATAATTCGGAAAAGAGATATCTTTTTTCACTTGATGAAAGACTCAGTCAGGTAAAAAAATCACTTGAACATATTCCGAATGTGGAAATAGGTTACAATAACGGTCTTTTAGTTGATTATGCAAGAGAAAGAGAAATTTATACCGTTATAAGAGGTTTAAGAGCTGTGAGTGATTTTGAATATGAACTTCAGATGGCTAATGCTAACAGGGCACTTTTTCCTGAGCTTGAAATATTTTTTCTTATGTCTGATGTTGATCATTCCTTTGTTTCGTCTTCAATGGTAAAAGAACTCGCAAGATATGACGGGGATGTAAGTAAATGGGTTACACCGTATGTTGAAAAATGTCTTCACGAAAAATTCGATGTGAGATAAAAAAATTGTTAATATTTTTTTATTGAAATAGAAAAGGTTATGTGTTAAAATGTAAATGTTTGTTTATAAGTATAATTATAGAATTATATATATATTTAATTTAAGGAGGCATATTAAATGGACGTTTCAATCGAGTTGATTAAAGAACTTAGAGCAGCAACAGGAGCAGGAATATCAGACTGTAAAAAAGCATTATTAGAAACAGAATGCAATCTTGATGCCGCAATAGAATATTTAAGAAAAAAAGGTGCTGCAAAAGCTGCTAAAAAAGCAGACAGATCAACAAAAGAAGGTATTGTTTTCTCTTATATTCACCACAACGAAAAAGTAGGAGTGCTTTTAGAATTAGCATGTGAAACAGATTTTGTTGCAAGAACAGAAGATTTTCATGCTTTAGCTAAAAAAATATCATTGCAGATTGCTGCTATGAGTCCACTATATGTTTCAAGAGAAGATGTACCTGCAGATGTTATTGCAAAAGAAAAAGAAATAGCAGTAGAAAAAATGAAAGATTCAGGTAAACCTGCTAATGTTATAGAAAAAATAGTTGAAAATATGGTAGAAAAATATTTTGAAGAAAACTGTCTTTATGAACAGGTTCATTTTGAAGAACAGAGAAAAATTCAGGATATGATTACCGATTTAATAGCAAAAGTCGGAGAAAATATAAGAGTAGCCAGATTTGCAAGATTTGGTATAAATCAATAATTAAAATAAAACAAGGGGTGGTTTTTTATATTTCCACCTCTTTTTTTAGGGGGTAAAAAATGTATAGAAAAGTACTTCTTAAACTAAGCGGAGAAGTTCTTTCCGGAGAAGGAAACAAAGGTTTTAACGAAAAATCTATTGAGTATTTAACCAGTGAAATAAAAAAGGTTTCGGTACACGGACTTAATATAGGTATGGTTATAGGTGCCGGAAATATTTTCAGAGGTAAGGAATTAACTAATGTTACAAATTCTATAGCAGATCATATAGGAATGCTCGGAACAGTTAGTAATGCACTTTATTTAAAAGATTATTTCGAAAAGAACGGTATAAAAACCGTTGTTGTTTCTCAGATTGTTAATCTTCCTTCTGTAAGGTCTATACATTATGATGACATAGATTTATACTTTAATTCAGGTTATGTTGTTATTTTTGCGGGAGGTACTTCCAACCCGTTTTTTACAACAGATACCGCAGCAGCTATAAGAGCTGTTGAAATGCAGGCCGATGCAATAATAAAGGCAACAAAGGTAAACGGCATATTTGATAAAGATCCTAAAGAGTTTACAGATGCTGTGAAATATGATACAATTACATATGATGATGCAATTGCAAAAAATATAAAAGTAATGGATACCGAAGCATTTGCAATTTGTCAGAGATATAATATGCCTATTTCAGTAATAGATTTTTTTAAAGAAAATAATCTTTTGAAAGCAATAATGGAAGAAAAAGTTGGTACAAAAGTCATTCCATAATACAAATACATTCACTTGAGGGGGTGTTGTATAAATGAAATTATACGATGAAATTATAGCAGTTCATGCGAGACAGGTTTTAGATTCAAGAGGGAATCCGACAGTAGAGGCAGAAGTTGTTCTCGAAAGCGGAGTAGCAGGAAGAGCAATTGTACCTTCAGGAGCTTCAACAGGTATTTATGAAGCTTTAGAATTAAGAGACGGAGATAAATCAAAGTTTCTCGGTAAAGGTGTTCTTAAGGCTGTTGAAAATGTTAACGAAAAAATTGCCGAAGAATTAATAGGTTTAAATGCTTTTGATCAGGCTTTAATTGATAAAGTCATGATAGAGCTTGATGGTACAGAAAACAAAGAAACATTAGGTGCAAATGCTATACTTGCTGTTTCAATGGCAGTAGCAAGAGCAGCTGCTGATTCTGTTGGTCTTCCTTTGTATCAGTATTTAGGAGGAACAAATGCAAAAGTATTACCTGTTCCGCTTATGAATATTGTTAATGGCGGACAGCATGCAGATAACAGTCTTGATATTCAGGAATTCATGATTATGCCTGCAGGATTTGAAAAATTCTCAGATGCTTTAAGAGCAGGAGCAGAAATTTTTCACAATCTTAAAAAATTATTATCAAAAGACGGTCATGTTACTGCTGTAGGTGATGAAGGCGGTTTCGCACCAAGTTTCGGTTCAAACGAAGAAGCATTGAAATATATAGTTAAAGCTATCGAAGCAGCAGGATATAAACCAGGCGAACAGGTTTTCATAGCTCTTGACTGTGCGGCTTCGGAATACTATAATACAGATACAAAAAAATATTCTGTTGACGGTAAAGAACTTGATTCAAAAGAACTTGCAGACTACTATGCAGGTCTTGTTGACAGATATCCTATTAAATCTGTTGAAGATCCTTTTGACCAGGATGACTGGGATGCATACGTTAATTTTATGGATGTAATAAAAGGTAAAGCACAGATAGTAGGAGACGATTTATTCGTAACTAATGTAAAAAGACTTAGAACAGGTATAGAAAAGAACGCAGCAAATTCAATACTTATAAAACTTAATCAGATCGGTTCTGTAACAGAAACTCTTGATGCAATTGAACTTGCTATGAAAAATAATATGACTACAGTTATTTCTCACAGATCAGGAGAATCAGAAGATGCATTTATAGCTGATTTAGCTGTTGCAACAAATGCAGGCTTTATAAAAACAGGTTCTTTATCAAGAACAGACAGAATTGCAAAATACAACCAGTTATTAAGAATAGAAGAAGAATTAGAAGGTGTTGTAGAATACAGAGGTTTAAGCTCATTCTACAATCTCTGACAGATTAACTAATACTCTCGGCAGAATTTTTGTCGGGAGTTTTTTTTAAAATATTAATTATAAAAAATAAGGGGGAAAAATGTTCATTTCTGAAATTATTTTATTTTCGGCTTTTATTTTAATATCTTTTATATACATTTTTTTTATGAGAAATCATATACTGAAAAAAGATAATTCAATGTATGGTAAATTTAAAATATCGGTTATTATTCCTGCAAGAAATGAAGAAAAAAATATAAAAAAAATTCTTGATTCACTTATTAAACAGACTGCAGATATTTATGAAATTATTGTTGTTGATGACTGCTCAGAAGACAGAACTGCGGAATATGTAAAAATGTATAATAATGTAAAACTTATTACGCTTAAAGAAGATCCGCCAAAAGGGTGGACAGGTAAATCCTGGGCTTTGTGGAACGGATTTTTAAATTCAGAAGGAGATACTTTTTTGTTTGCTGATGCAGATACTGAATTTAATAAAAATGCTGTTGAGGTAATTGCACAGAAATATGCCGAAAAAAGAGGTCTTATATCTGTATGGCCATATCAGAGGTTTGAACGCTTATACGAACATTTTACATTTTCATTTAATCTTATGGCTCTTCATAATTCAAATATGCTCGGATTTCCTTTTAAAAATCCTACAGGTGCTTTCGGACCTGTTATTTTTACCGGTAGGGAAGAGTATGAGAAGACAGGCGGTCATGAAGCTATAAAAAACTTCGTTCTTGATGATATAAAACTCGGTAAACTTTATTTAAAAAATAATTATAATGTTTCTAATTATATGGGAAATGAGTATGTAAAGTTCAGAATGTATCCTAAAGGATTTTCTCAGATGGCTGAAGGATTTTCGAAGAATTTTTCTTCAGGAGCTGTAAACGGAGGTCTGCTGAATTTTTTTATAGCTTTTATATGGATTTCTGTTATTTTTACTTCTTTTATGTCTTTCAGAAATATCTTTTTTACTATTATAAGGTATTTGACAATTGTCTTTTTTACATTTGTTCTTTCACGGAAATCGGGAGATTATAAATGGTATGATTATATTTTTTATCCGGTACATTTTATTTGTTTTTTAATAATATTTTTTTATTCTCTGTATATTACTGTTTTTCTTCATAAAGTAAAATGGCGCGGGAGGGAAATAAGTGTATAATTTTTTGATTATAATTCTTCAGTTTTTTTCAGGTGCTGTAATGTATTCATATATTTTTGCAAATATAAAAAATATTGATATAAGGTCTGTAAGAGACGGAAATCCGGGTGCTTCAAATTTATGGAGAGCTGCCGGAAAGTTTTGGGGAATTGCGGCTTTAATTATGGATTATGCAAAAGGTCTGTTTCCTGTTATTTTATTTTATAAAGAATTAAATTCTTATATTCTTGCGATTGCACTTCTTGCCGGAATTGCCGGACATGCATTTTCACCTATGCTTAAATTTAAAGGCGGTAAGGCAATAGCTGTGTCTTTCGGTGCATGGACAGTTATGACACGTGGGGAGGTACCTATTATAATGGGTATTATTTTTACTTTAAGAGCTTTTTTTAACAGAGGAAAAAAGATATCTCCGGAAGAAGATTTTTTTAGTGTTTTTATAACCTATATTATACTTAGTCCGTATATTTTATATAATTTTTTTACGGGAAGAAAAGAATTTTTAATTTTGTACACCGGAAATTTTCTTATTATAATTTATAAACATTATAAAGAATTTAAAAATATTTTAAAAAAAAATAAGTCCTGATATCAGGACTTATTTATATGTATTTTTCAACTACTGACCAGTCTGGGTTATATTCTTCAAGAATAAAACTTTTACAGCCGATTTCAAGATGCAGAAGATTATCATCCCATCTGTCACCTATTCCGGCGGTAAAAATAAGATTTTCTTTTAGTTTTTTTACTATTTCAAGTCTTTCTTCCACAGAAGAGCCTAAATAAATTTCGCCGTCAGGAAAATTATTTTTTTTCAGCCATTTTTGAGTAGCTTCTCTGTATTTTTCATCTCTTGCACCTATATAAATTATTCCGTATTTTACGGAAAGTCTTTTCAGTGTTTCTATGCTTCCCTTTGTAGGTATATCATCGATTATATTCTTTTCCGAAAAGAAGTCCTTTTTTACCTGAATATTATTTCTGTGCCTTGTGTCACATATTGTTCCGTCTATGAATACAAGAATATATTCCATAAAACACCTCTAATTAAATATTATCTGAGGAACTTTATAAATAGGATGACTGATAACTGTGCAGTCAAATCCGTATATTTCTTCAATATTTTTTCTTGTTATTATTTCATATGGTGTTCCGTCAAGTTTTATTTCTCCGTCTTTCATAACAAGTATTCTTTTTGAATAAAGAGAAGCGAGGTTTATATCATGAAAAACAGATATTACAGTTTTATTTTTATTTATACAGTAATTCTGTATTATTTTCATAAGATTCTGAGTATGTCCGGGATCGAGATGTGAGGTAAATTCATCAAGAAGCATTATTTCTGTATCCTGAGCTATTGCTCTTGCAATCATTACTCTTTGTTTTTCACCTCCGGATAACTCGGAATAATATTTTTTTCTGTATCTTTCAAGATCAGTTATTTTTATTGCATAATCTATTATATCACGGTCTTCTTTATTTTCCGAAAGATTAAAAAAAGAAGTGTACGGATATCTTGACGTTTCAATTATATTTTCTGTGTTGTAATCGTATATTGTCGTAAAATCCTGAGGAACAGTGGAAATTATACGTGAAAGTTTCTTTTTTGATATTTTTGATATATCATTATTTTCTATTTCAATTTTTCCTGAGTAATAATTTATTATTCCGGAAAAAATTTTTATCAGAGTACTTTTTCCGGATCCGTTAGGACCTATTATAGAAAGATTTTCTCCGTTGTTTATTTCTAAATTATTTATGTTAAGTTTAAAATTATTTCCGTAAGTAAAGTTTAAGTCAGATATTTTAATCATTTTTTCTGCTCCTTTTTAATATGAATATGAAAACAGGAGCTCCGACAAATGAAGTTATTACCCCTATAGGAAGTTCTGTCGGTGCGAATAACGAACGTGAAAGGAAATCAGAGAACATAAGAAATATTCCGCCTACAAATATGTTATAAAAAGTTGTAATTCCTGAATAAGGACCTGTTATGAGTCTTACTATATGAGGGATTACCAGACCTACAAATCCTATTATACCTGCTTTTGATACGCAGAAAGAAACTGCGAGTATATTAACGAGAAGAAGAATAAGTCTTACCGAGTCAGGATTTATTCCGGAATATACTGACATTTCTTCACCCATAGATAAAAGGTTTAAATATTTTGACATCATAAAAATTATTATTATCAGAACAATAAGTACGGTTAAAAGTATAAAAAAATCATTCCAGTCAAGAGAAGCTGTACTTCCCATAAGCCATACATTAACATGTATAAGATTTCTCCAGTAAAGTACCGTAAAAAATGTTGTAAAAGAATTAAATAGTGAACTTACTATTACGCCTGAAAGAATAAGGGATACTACAGGTATTTTTTTACCCCGCTTTGATATTAATATAACAAGAAAAGTTGAAAACAGAGAAAAAGCAAATGCAAAAGATTCCATTCCGAAAGGTATACTGAAAGAGTAAATAAGTGTAAGTGCCGCATAAAGTACCGCACCGAAACTTGCACCTGATGATAAACCTATTAAATAAGGATCAGCAAGAGGGTTCTGTATAATAAGCTGTAAAACATTACCCGATATTGCAAGTATGCTTCCTATTATAAAACTTCCCGCAACACGTGGCATTCTGGCATTTATTATTAAATTTTTAATTACTGAATTATCATATTTATTTATAAGTATACGAAACGTATCGGAAATTTTTATATTTACCGTTCCGAATGATGAAAAAAGAAGAAACATTATGAATGAAATTATTATTAAAAATACAAGAAGGGGGATTTTCCCCCTTTTTTTTAAATACTTGGTCATTTTATCTCCTGTAAGTCATTGTATAATTTTTTAAGTACTTCTATTAATGAAGGAGAAGCCTGAGATGCTTTGTTTCCGTCTACTTCTATTATATGATTATTTTTAACCGCATTTACATTTTTATATATAGGATTTTTTACAACTGAATTTTTAGCATTTTCATCTCCCGGATAATAAGTAGGAACAATTATTACATCAGGATTCTCAAAAATTACATATTCACTGCTTATTGCAACCCATCCGTTATTTCCGGTAAGACCTGATGTAAGATTTAATGCTCCGGCATAACCTATTACTTCATTAAAAAATGAACCTAAACCTGAAGTCCATATTTCTGCTGGGTTTGAAGAATCCATTATATAAATAGCTTTAAGATGGGATTTAAAATTAAAAGAGTTTATAGCTATATTTGTAACTTCGGCTCTCATTTTTTTTGCCATTTCAATTGCCTGATTATCTTTTCCGATTATGAATCCTACTTTTACGAGAGATTCATATATATCGTTTAAATTTACAGGATTTATAACAAAAGTTTTTATTCCGAATTTGTCAAGATTTTCAATTTCATTTTCCTGAAAACCACCTGATATAAATACGATATCAGGATTTAATGAAATTATTTTTTCGATGTTGAGCGGAGTCATATTACCTATTTTTTCTATATCATAAAAAGTTGTATCCCAGTCAGTAACCCCTATAACATTATCTTTTGCGTCAAGATAATTCAGAAAATCAGATACAGCCGGTGCTGCAGATACAACTCTTTTAGCAGGAGAATCAAAAGTAACGGCTCTTCCTATATCATCGATAAGAGTAAAGGATGCAAAAAGACTTATAAAAATAAAGGCAGTAATAAATGTTAAAACTACTTTTTTCATAAAATACCTCCCAAAATTTTATTACGCCATAGAAATAACCCATCTTTTTGGCGCGAAAAGATGGATAAAACATAAAAATAACGTCTCCCGGCTTAAAAATCGTCCTACTCATTCTGCCTTCCCTTCCGGTGGCTTTTAAGAATTTTCGTCCTTTATCACGGTGGCGCGACCGCAGTGAAATTTCATCACTTTCCGTTCTTTTTTATGTTAATTTTATTTACTTATTAAATTATATTAAAAAACCTGACCGAATGCAAATGTCAAACCTCTGAATTTAAACTGGTTATTCTCAAGTATGTAAGGAAAATCAAATCTTATTTGACCTAAGAAAGGTAATGTAACTTTTAATCCTGCTCCGAAAGAAACCAAAGGAGAATTCATAAGGTTTTCATAGTTATCTTCAGAATTACCTGCATCTGCAAATAAATAAAGATCTGAAGAAAAAGAAGGACCTTTGTAAAGTTCATAAATTAATTCTGCATTTGCAAGCCATGTTTTGTCTCCGAGTTTTGAATTATAATCATAACCTCTTACACTGAATATACCGCCTGTGGAATAATTCCATAAATCTCCGGTATCAACTGCATAACCTACTTTTGCATGAGCACCGACTGTAAATTTTTCAAAACTTTTAAAGAATTTGTATTCTAAGTTTTCTCCGGCATAATATTTACTGAGAGATTCCACGTTGAATCCTCCGAAACCTGAAACAGAAAAATAATTTCCGTTATAAGGTCTTGTAGGACTGTCGAGTGCATTATAAAGATAACCGAGAGATGCTGACATTTTTGAAAGTTTTTCATTTGTCTGTAAAATATAATTTTCGTATGAAATATAATTTGTGATATATGAAAAATCTGAGAATTTTACTGACGGAGAAACTTTTACGGTAAACTGATTAAGTACTGTGGAATTAAGAGTTTCATTGTAAATTCCGTCTGGTGAATATGCATATTTTAAATCTGTTCCGAAATTAATATTAGTTTTGAAAGCCTGTATAATTTTATAGTTAAAACCAGCTACATAATAGTTTGAAAGAGGAGTAAGCTGTAAATCAATACCGTATGTCTGACCCATACCGAAAGGATTCGGCCAGTCAACGTTTAATGTTCCTGAAAAACCGTAATACCATGGATCATTTTCGGGAAGTGACCATGTAAGACCGCCTAAAAATTTTCCCGGTTTATCATTTTCATCAGGTATAACAGCGAAATCAACTGAAGTTGCATTCATAGAAACAGGATATATATTTACATTTTTATAAAATCCTGAACCCATAAATGAACTGTAAGTATTGTAAAGCGGTTTTTGTTTTAATACAGAACCTTCTGTTATATTTATAAATGAATTTGTTATGTAATCACGTGTTTTTGCTGTTGCAGCCTGAGTTACATTAACTTTACCGTAAGCTCTTTCATTTATTGATATATTAACGTCATTTTCTGATTTTTCTGCCTGTATATCTATAAAATCACTGAAATATTCTTCTTCTGTATAAAGTTCTTTTAAATTATCTATTGTTTTTAAAAGAGAAAGATTATCAGCTGTTGCATTTTCTGTAATGGATTTTTTTACGTAATCCTCTATTCTGTAGAGAGGTAATGAATAATTACCTGATATATTTATTTTTGAAACTGTAAATGTATCTTCTGTTAGCTTCGGCATTTTTCCTGAAATTACAAGATTAAGTTCCAAACCTACATTATCTTCTATATCTGTCTGTTCAAAATTTAGCTGTGTTTCCGGACCGAAATAAGGTAATTTTCCGAGAGATGTGATTATTGCCTGTAAATTATCCGATGAAGGATATGTTGTTTTTATATTCGGTCTTAAAAGGAAAAATTTTGCATTGTAATCTTTTCTGAAATTAAATGTAATTCTTTTTTTAAGAGCCTCTTTATCTAATTTTGCATAATCATCTTTTAAGGTGATGTCCCAAAGTGAATAAGGTTTTATAAAAAATACAAGTACATTGTCTTTATATGTATTTTTTTTATCTGTAACTGTATCAAGAGATATGGTGTTGCTGTCTAATTTTATATTTGTTGATATATCAACAAACTGATATCCGTTCGCGTTAAAAAGATTCTGTATTGAAGCAATTACCGTCTGAAATTCTTTTGTGTTTAAAGGCATATTAAGAGTTATTCCGGAAAGAGTTTCATCGATTAAATCTTTTTTTAAGAGTTCTTCACCTTCGGTTACAGTAACAACTTTTGAGATTAAAGGATTTGCATTAACTGTTATATTAAGAACACCGGAATTTTCATCAAGTGAATAATCGTATGACGAATAAATTCCCAAGTTCTGAAGTTGTTTTAATGCAAGTTTTACATCGATTTCACTTATTTTGTTTCCCACAACTACATCGTAATCTTCCATTATACTGTTTATCTGTGTCGCAGCATAAGTATAATCTTCGGAAAAATTTATCTGATTTAGTGTTGTAAGAGAAAATCCGCTTATGAAAAATAAAGTTAAAGATAGTAATAATAAAAATCTTTTCATTCCAGTCCTCCCTGTTTTATCTGATTTTCTAATTCTGTAATTATTTTTTTAATTTCAATCATAAAAGAATTTTCATAGAATAAATTACCGTACTGTTCTTTTAAATCTTTTGAATCCAGTTCATATGCATCTTCTCTGAAACCTCTTATTATTTTCCAATCTGTGTTTTTATCCATATAAATTATCATGAAAAGTGTTTCCGGAAGATTCCCTACTGGCTGACAGTCTATGTTGGATTTTTTAAACAATACGTCAACTTTTGTTCCTATGAGTTTTTCTGATTCAATTTTAAAGTATCCGCCTGTGAGTTCTGATGAAAATTTCAAAAACGGGAGTCCGACACCTAATTTCTTTTTTCTTTGTTCTTTTGTTGTATAAAAAGGACTTATAGCGTGCATTAGTTCTTCCTGATTCATACCGCATCCGTGATCGTTTATTATGAAACGGAAATTTTCATCGTCTTCGAAAATTGTAAGTTCACATACGGAACTTTTTGATCTTACTGCATTTTCGCATATGTCATATACGTGATCAGAAAGAGTTTCTAAGGTTGCCATACAGGAATCACCTTCTCTGAATTTAATGAATTCTGAAAATTCTGAAAATTTCTTGAATCTGCTTCTATATAACATGAAATGTTTTCAAGCTGTTGCGGAAAATGGGAATCACATCCGAATATAAACTTTGAATAACCAATTTTTTTTGCTTTTTCCATTTCCTTTTCACTTTTTACTTCAACGGCATCAAAATTAATTTTCGGAGGTATTCCGAGTTGTGTAATTAATCCGTTTGCTCTGAATATGTGAGCAGGTACAACAGCTGTACTGTATTTTTTTGCCATACTGAAAATTTTATCTACGGAATAAGATGATGAAGATCCGAGATAAGGAGAATCTATTATTTCGGAAAATTCACCTGATTCATCTGTTAATATCTGATAACCGAGTTTTTCCTGGTTGTATGATTTTATAATAAGTGATTCTTCTATGATTTTACCGAATTCTTCACATTCATGTGTGTGTTCAAAATAAACCAGTATATGAACTTCTTCTATACTCTGAACTTCTATTCCCGGTATTACTTTTATGCCGGAGTTTTCTTCAATTATTTTTTTATAGTTTCTTACATTTGCAGAAGAATTATGATCTGTGATAGAAATCCAGTCTAAAGATGACTTTGTAAGAAAATTTATATAATTTTCAGTTGTCATTGTTAAATCAGCACACGGTGAAAGTACTGTATGGTTATGAAAATTACATCTGAATTCAGTCATTTTTTAGTAGGTTATATAATTTTCCACAGCATTCAAAAGCTGAGAGCTTTGTTTTGAAAAGAGCTATTGAAGCATCTTTTGCAGATTCAACGGTATCAGCATTAAAGTTTAGATTTTCTGCTATTACTATTGCCTTTGCACCTGTTACTTCGGAAACAGCAATTATATTCTGATGACTCTGATGAGTTACCCATATACTGTTTTCCTGACAGTTTCTCATTACTTCACTTAAAAGATCCCCTGTATGTCCGATAAGTATTTCGGAATCAAAATTTTCCGGAATAAAAACAGTTTCTAAAAAATCACATTGTGCAATTTTTTCTATTTTCATTTTTTCCCCCTATTATTAAATATAAAAAAGCATTTCGACTTTTACACCCTTGTTCGGAGAAGATATAAGTGTCATTCGGTCAGAAAATCTTTTCATATTGGGAAGTCCCATTCCCGCTCCGAATCCTTTTTCTCTTATTTTTTCCGTAGCGGTTGAAAAGCCCTCTTTCATAGCTTTATCAAGATTTTCTATACCTTTTCCGTAATCTTCAAGGAATACTTTAACATGGTCATTGTTTATAAGACAGTATAATACTCCTTTTGAGCCGCTGTGTATAACAATATTTGCTTCTGCTTCATATGTTGCTATTGAGACTTTTCTTACAACATCATTTTTTATATATTTTGAAAGAAGAAATTTTTTGAGTTTTGTTGCTGCTATACCTACCATTTCAACTGATTCATAATCTATATCATATCTGAAATCTATACGTGTTTCTTCATACTGTTCTCCGGTAAGAAGTGATGTAAACCTCTTATTCAGAGTTTCTTCCCTTCTCTGGTCGTGAACATAAATATATCCGAGTTTTTTGAACATCCATTCAAGAATATCAAGTTTTGTAACTACTCCGACAACTTTTTTGTTTCTGTTAATTACCGGATAACGTCCGTAATTAAGTTTTTCATTGGCTTCGAGAAAACTCATAAGTGTATCGTCTTCATTCAGAAATACAGGATTTTTTGTCATCCAGTTTACTGCTCTGTCATTAAATGAACCGCTGTCATAAACTTTTATTATATCTTCTATGGAAATTATTCCTGAAAGATTTTGATTTCTTGTTATTACAGGCATTCCCGAAATTTTTTTAATTCTCATAATATCTTTTACATATTTTAATTTGGTTTCTTCTGTGACTACTATTGGCGGTGATGTCATAATATCTTTTATTTTTATGTTTACAAAAACTTTTGAAAGCATTTCAACTAATTTATCAACATCATTTTTTTCTTCAGCCATTTTTATCAATCATCCTGTCTGTACCCATAGCATCTTTTATACCGTTGTTATAAAGAACAGAACATGCAATATACATCGATAAATCAGTTACAATAACCGGTATTTCAAGATCCTGGGCAACTTCAACAACATTATCCGGTATTTCTTTTCCACGGACAAATATTATACCTGTAGCCCCTACAACTGCAGCTGTAGTTATCGTCTGAGGGCTTGTAAGACCTGTTATTAATAGCATATTTTCTTTTGAAAAAGCTAAAAAATCACTCATTAAATCCGATGCTCCAGCAAATTCTATCTCAGTATCCTTAAAGTTTTCTGGGAAAAACAGAGTTTTTGCCAACAAAAGTTTGGTAACATTTTCGAAAGTCATAAATTACCTCCAGATAAGGTTATATAAGCAGTTTAAAAAATGCAGGCAGAAAGTTATTTTTCTTTGTTGTTTTCGTCGTCGTCGTTTTTTATGTCTTTTATATTGTTAACCCAGTTATCATCATTCTTTTTCATAAGTTGCTGTTCTTTTGAGTATTTATTTTTCTCATAAATAATAATTAAGGTTACGCCTAATGCAACGAAAATAATTATAGGAAGTACAAGTAATAAAAATCCTCTTAATTTTACTTTGTTTTGTATTATTTTTAAAAGTTTTTCTGCTTCAGGATTCTGAGAACCTGCCGAAAGTGCCTGATTAAGAAAAACTCTTGATATTGTAAGATTTTCTTTCGGAGACTGTCTGTAATATTCTAAACCTAATTTTGCCTGAATTTCAGGATTATCCGGATCTTTTTCCAGAGAGAGTTTATAAAAGTTTATTTTCTGAGCTGTTGTATCAGATAAATCACCGAGCATTTCATAAGCCGAGGCGAGTATATTTTTTCTCTCAGAAATTTTTACTATATTTTCAAGAATCATTCTTGATTTTTCATTATCACTTTTTAAAAATGCTTTTGCGAATATAATAAGAGTTTCATCATCCTGATCGGGTAGAAGGCTGTATGTTTCATAAAGAGAATTCATTATATCTGTTTTATTTTGCTGATATGTAAATCTTATTAAAAGTTCTGTGATTTTCATACTGTCTCTGTTTTTCTGATAAATCTCATAAAGATCGTTATATGCTTTTGTTCTGTCACCGAAAAGTTTTGATTCCCAGAGTATTCTTGCCCTGTAATAAACTGTGAGCGGATTTTGACCTTTTTTTGATTCTATTGTATCACATGAGGCAAATATATTTTGTACTATTGAAGGATCACCACTCGATTCCCAGTCTTTAAAGGCAAATTCAATAAAAAGTGCATTTAATATTACTGAATCGGGATAATTTTTCAGAGAATCCGTGAATAATTTTTTAGGTTTAAGATATTCATAAGGGTTAATTTCAGTAAGAATATTTAAAGCTGTTGAATCATCCGGTGAAAAATAATTATAAAGATTACTTCTGTATATATTTGCTGTGCTTTTATATTCTTCATAGTTTGATTCATGATATTTTAAAAGAAGTCCCAGAACATTAAGTCCTTTATCTTTGGAATTAACAAGTTTATCATACGAGAATAAAAAAATATATTGATCTAACTTATCTGCAAAGACAGATAAAGATAGAATCAATATTATAAAAAAAATAATTATTTTCTTCATTTTAATCCTCCAATATCGAATTCGGTGTAATTTCTCACCATTATTTTATCTCCGGACAGATAAAATTCAACGGAAGTTATTTCTTTTTCCGGATAATATCTTATTTTATTTATTATTATCTCTGAACCGGGATAAACTGAATTTTTGATAGCAATTGTACCGTGCTTTTCGGAATTTTCTATAATTTTTTTTATATCGTTTATACGTATTTCATTTTTTTCAAGAGATTCTTTAAGCACTTTAGCAGTCGTAAGAGTTTTTTTGAAAAGCTCTATTTTTTCATTGTCTAGTTTACCCTCATCTTTTAATTTCTGAATACTTTTTATTATGGTGGAAACTTTTTTAAGGTTTTCAAGGTCTACCATTATCTGTGAATTTAAAACAGTAAATTCTTCATTTATTTCAGGAGCAAGACCGACTTCCATAGTTGTTCTTACATTTATTTCCGAGCCTATTATAGGGGCATCTATTCTAAGCCCGGCAACAAGATAACCACCGGTTATTCTTCCTCCGCCGGATGTTATTTTAATTACTTTTCCTGCTTTTATGCTTGAGTTGATTATAGCCTGTCTTACAATTACGTTTTCATCGGCTTCTACATTTGCATTTTCAAGATAATTTGAATTTACATTTTTACCTTTAATAAGACCTTTTCCGGCACCTTTTACTCCGGAAACGAAAATATTTCCTTTTGATATTACTGTTGCTGACTCTATTACACCTTTTATTTCAACATCATTTTCAGCTTCAATTATAAAGCCGGGGCGTACAGAACCTTTAATAACAACAGTACCGGGAAATCTTATATTACCTGTTGAATAATCAACATCTCCGTCCACATGATATATTTTTGATACATCAAGAAAATAAGATTTATCGGGATTTTGTTTGAAAACAAGTTCTCCCGGAGATTTTGATAATATTTTATTTTCGTTTCTTTCAACGTTTTCACCTAAATTTAATTTTACTTCTTCTCCCGGAAATCCTGTGATTTCTTTTCCGTAAACATTTTCACCGGATTCACCTATAGTAGGCGGTACAATTTCTGCTATTTGTTCATTTTCGAAAACGGATACTATGTTGGAAAGTTCTCTCAGATTAACGTAATTTTTTTCTTCTTTTCGTTCTTTTGCTTTTGAAATAACTTTTAGTTTTCCGTTTTCACCTATTTTAGGACCTTTACCGTAAGCTATAGGAATATCAACGTCATATTTCGGGTGTTCGATGATTCCGTCGATCACTTCAAATACTATGCCGTAAGATATTTCCTGTTCTTCAAGAGCACTTATTATTTCATTTTTTTTAGGATCATTTCCATCATCGGTAAGTCTTATGGAAGCAGCCATTTGATCAGTAGAAACAGTAATTTTATACCTTGCCATAAATTTTCCTCCGATTATACCAGTTTTTTACTCAAAACCAATAGATTTCCCTCGTCTACACTTACCCAATTTTGCTCTGTAAAGACCTGCTTTATTATAAAGGTACCAAGTCCGCCTTCTCTGTAATCGTTTAAATCTCTTGGTTTAATTTCTTCAGGATTAACCTTTTTTCCATAGTCCCGGATTTTAATTTTAAATTCATAATTGTCTTCAAAAATAAATTCTATGTCAATTATATGATTTTCCTCATAATTATAAGTATGTTCTATTATATTTGCCACAGCTTCGTTTAAAGCAAGTTCAAGCAAAAATATTTCATCATCATTTTTATAATTACAAAGATAAAGAAAACTGTTAAGAGAAGATCTTATCAATTTTATGTAAAGACTGTTGCTTGGTATAGTTATTTTAAAAAAATTCATAATATATCCCCCATCACCATAAAATAAATTTTGCTTTCCAGTTTTCTATTTTATATCTTCCGGATTTGTTAATTCCGTAAAGATTAATCATATTTTTATTAATAAAAATTATTCGTGGTTTTAAAACTTTAAATATGTGAAGACCGTATTTTTTTAAATATGAGAAAGGAAGGTCTTCAGGTACTTTTAAAAAAGTTTTTTTCATAAGAGAATTTAGAAAAATTCTTTCATTTTCATCGGTTAATTCATTTAGAGTTTGCGTTCTCTGAATTTCACTGTTTCTCTGATATTTCTTTAATTCAGCAATTGAATAAGAGCATCCGCAGTATGACTGACGGTATAAACCGTATTTTCTTGTAAGAAATGCAGCTTCGCTGACTCCGTTATTCTTACGGAAGTTGTTTTTTATATATTTTATTTTATAAATATCAGAAAGTTTTTCGGATACTTCATTTATATAATTAAAATCTTTTCTCGGAGATGCCAGAAGTGTTGTTGAAAAACTGTCATAACCAAGTTCTCTTGCTTTTCTTGCCGTATTTTCAAGTCTGAAAAATATACATTCCTCACAGCGTTTTTCTGTATCATAATGTTTAACTGAATTAAAAAAATCTTTTATGTTATAATCTGATTTAATTGTATTTAAACCGTATATTTCAGTAAGTTTTTTATAAGCCTGCTCTCGTTTGAAATATTCATTTTCCGGATGAATATTTGGATTATAAAAATAAGTATCGAATTTATATCCTTCTTCGGTAAGTCTTTTTCCTGAAATTGTAAGATCCGGAGCACAGCATACATGGAGTAACATATTCAAAATTCAATCAGTCCTTTCAGAGATTGTATTTCTTTTTCGGATAAACCGAATATTTTAAATTCATCATAATTTTCTATTTTTTTTATTTTTCTGTATGAAATTATCTTTTCTGCTGTTTTTTTACCTATTCCCGGAAGGGATATAAGATCTTTTTCAGAACAGCTGTTAATATTTAATGTATCAGAAATATTTATATAAGTATTCTGTGAAAGATAAAAATACACGGATATTTTTTCATAAGTTTTTTCACCTATACCCGAAATATTTTTCAGATCTTCTATATTTTTAAAACTGTTTAATGTTCTGTAATTAATAATATCATTTGCTTTTGAAGGACCTATTCCGGGTACTGAAACTAAATCTTCATAAGAACAGTAAAGAAGATCAAATTTTTTTTCCTGATATTCGGAATAATCTTTTTTATTATCATAATTTATAAATCCTAAAATAAGAAAAACAATTATTATAATAAATGAATATATTATTTTTTTATTCATCATTTCCTTCAAAATATATAGCTTTTCCGAATCTGTCTTTTATGCTCAGACCTATTATATCAAAAACATTGTTTTCGTCTATGTTTTCAGAATATGTTCTCAGATCATTCAGATTATCGAATAAACCTATACATATTGAATAATAATCCTCTTTACTTGTAGGATATTTACCGTTATATATATATGCGGGATATCCGGCATTTCTAAGAGGTATTGCATTTATATTAGCATTACCGGATGTTGTAAATAGATAAATCTGAATTGTATAAAGTTTCTGTATATTATTATCGGATGTATAGTCCGAACGGTAAAGGTAAAATTTCTGATTATATGAAAAAAGAAAATAGGGTAAATTATTTTCATAAGCTTTTAAAGCTTCCTGAAAAGCATCGTCTTCGTTATCAAATACCTTTACTGCACCGTTATTGTACTCCATAAATGTTGTAAGGGAATTTTTTGTAAGATTATATATGTTCATATCTGTTATCTTATAAGCACTTCCCGGAGAAATTATTTTCATTACAGGAAGCACAAGATCAGAAACATAATCATTTGTTGTAGGAGTTGCATAAACAAATTCACTTCTCAGATCATTAATTTCCAGAGAAAGATTTTTCATCTGATATTTAAGATAAGAAGTGTAAAGTGTTAGCAGCAAGGTTATAAAAGGTAAAATGAACACCAGAAAAACTATAACATTAAACATTTTTGATTTTTCTTTTTTCAAAATCTTCACCCCAAATAATTTTCCAGCTTTTTTACGGCTTTTTCCAGTAATTCAGGTGTAACTTCGCAAAGCTGAAAACCGTTCTTTGTAAGTATTAATTCACTGAAAGGAATTGTTATGCTGAGATTTTTATATATCTGTTTAAAATAATTTCTGTCAAAAAGACCGAAAATCTTTATTGTATCTATTTCTCCGTCAATATCATAAAAAAATCCGTGCAATTGTGATATAAAAAGCATTATTAAATAAGAATACATGTATATTTTTAAATAATCAAAATCTATTATACGTGTATTTCTTATTATAACATCTGTCAGATTTATTCCCGGAACAGATTCATAACCGGATATAAGAGAAACAAAAAAAGAGGAAAAATTATAAAGATAGTCTTCCATATCTATGTTTTTAAAGTTTTTAATATAGTTGACAGTAAGTTCTGAATATCTTTTTTCCATGTATTTTGATACAAAATAAGCACTGAAAAACTGATTTTTTAAAACAGAAATAGGTAATGTTTTTAAAAAATTTGTATTAATTATTATTTTTCCGGGATTACCCTTTACACCAAGATAATTTGTCTTGTAATTAAGATCCATATAAAAATTCCCGGTGAGAGGCAGAAGAATCATTGATGAAAATGTTGAAGGATACATTATAAGATTTTTTTTATTGAAATTAAGTGTAAAAAAAGAATATCCCGAAACATCAAGAACAGCACCGCCTCCTGCACATAAAATGTTATGATATTCATTTTTTTTAATTTCTTCTATGATATCAAGATATTTATCAAGAAATTTAGCTTCTTCTCCTCCGCGGATAAATTTTGCCGATTTCTGAAATTTTAAAGTATTTCTGAGTTTTGAATCAAGTATTGTAAGTGTTGAATACATTTCGGAAAAATTATTAAAATCCTCAAAACTTTCATCAGAGGTTATAAAAATATTTGTTTCATAGCCTTCGGATGCCGAAAAATTTATATTTTTCATTATTATCTTGATAATCCGTAGAACAGATTATCTATAGCATCTGCATTTCCTTCGGCATTGTAACCGCCTTCCTGAACAATAAGTTTTTTAACACTCAGCTGATTTATCATTCTTCCGATTTCAGCGTAATCGTTACCTTTAAGATTGAAAGTACCCATTCTGTCAAGTTCGTGTGTATCAGAACCGAAAGAAACAAGTAAAAAGTCGGGATCATAATCATCTATTTCAAGAATACATTTTTCCAGTACTCTTAAATAAACATTACCGCCTATACCGGCTTCAAGAGGAAAGTTTATGTTATAGCCTTTTCCTTCATCTTCACCTATTTCCCATTCGTAACCGGAAACATATGGGAAATGTGAGGAAGGATTACCATGTATTGAAATATAAAGTACAGAATTATCATTGTAAAAAATTTCCTGTGTACCGTTTCCGTGATGAAAATCAAGATCAAGTATTGCTATGAATCCGTTTGTTTTTGACTGAAGATATTTTGCAGCAAGTGCAACATTATTCATATAACAGTATCCGCCGCCCATAGAAAGTCCGGCGTGATGTCCCGGCGGTCTTGTTCCTACATAAACAAAGTCCTCGGGATCCTCAAGAAGAATTTTAGCTCCTGTAAGAGCACATTTTGCCGAAATCCATGCCATTTCAAATGAATTGTTAAGTATAGGCGTTCCGTTATCAAATATTCTGTCATATCCGAATACTTTAGGAAAATATTCAGCGCCATCCTCAGTTTCTTTTGATTTTGACTTGAGCCACATTATATAATCCGGATCATGAGCCAAATAAAGATAGGATCTCGGAAAATCTGCGGAATTTACAAAATTTTTCGGATATTTAAGCTTTAATAAATTTATGGACTTTTCAAGTCTTGAAGGGGTTTCAGGGTTTTCAACCATTTTATATCGGTCAAATTCCTGTTTCGGAGAATAAAAAACATGCCTTGGGTCATAGACAATTTTCATATTATCATTCCTCCAGTTTTGTTATTTTATCAACTCTTCTCTGATGTCTCCCGCCTTCAAAATCAGTATTTAAAAATTTATCAACTGTCCATTTACATATATCTTTCCCCATAAGTCTTCCGCCGAGAACAACAACATTTGCGTTGTTATGCTGTCTTGCAAGTTCTGCCATCTGAGGATAAAGACATAAAGCTGCACGTATACCTTTTATTTTATTTGCGGCTATAGAGGCACCTATACCTGTTCCGCAGAGTAAAACACCGTAATCTGTTTCTGAAGAAGCTACTGATTTTCCGAGCTTTTCTGCGTAATCAGGGTAATCAACACTTTCGTCTGAATTTGTACCGTAATCCGTTACTTCGTATCCTGATTCTATAAGATATTCTTTAAGAAATTCTTTCATTTCAAAAGCTGCGTGATCAGAGGCTATTGAGATTTTCATAAAATACACCTCCTATATTATGTTGAGTATTCTGTTAAGACCTACTATTTCAAAAAGATTTTTTATTTTGGAATCAACATTACGTATTTCCAGAGAACCGCCGTTAACAAGTGAAGTTTTGTGTAAAGATATAAGCATTCCTATTCCTGAACTGTCTATGTAAGAAAGTTTTGAAAAATCTAATGATATATCTTTATTTTCAATAGCAAGAATTTCTTTTTTTATTGATTCTACGTTTGACATATCTATTTCTCCGTCGAGAAAAACAACTTTTTTTTCATCAAGAATTTCAGAAGATATTTCCATAATTACCCTCCTAATAAATTACATAACGCGTATTAAACCGACAAGAACACCCTGTATTCTCAGACGGTCCGGAAAAACCTTGATTACATCCATAGTTTTGTTCTGAGGAATAAGATGAACTTCTTTACCGTTGAACTCATAGGTTTTAAGAGTTGCGTAATTATTATCTATAAGTGCAACTATTATTTCACCGTTTTTTGCATATGACTGTTTTTTTATTATAACATAATCTCCGCTTTTTATGTGAGATTCTATCATTGATTCTCCGTCAACTTTTAATGCAAAGTATTCGCCGTCTTTGGAGAAAAAATTATATGGCAGAGGTATGCTGTCAGTTACATTTTCCACAGCTTCAATAGCTGCACCGGCAGCTATTACTCCCATTATAGGAACTATTTTTTCATTTGTAAAAACTTCACCTGTTTTTTCTGTGAGTACTATTCCTCTTGAGACACCTTTTCTTTCTATAAATCCTTTTTCTTCAAGAGTTATTAAATGTTTGTGAGCAGCTCTCGGACTTTTGAAACCAAAATATGCGGTAATGTCTCTTATACTTGGGGCATAACCGTTTTTTTTGATAAAATCTTTTACATAGTCAAGAATTTGTGACTGCCTTTTGGTTAAAGTTTTCATATTTCAACTCCTTTTTAGTTGTCACCGGAATAGTCTGAATCCTCACTGTCCTCTTTAACAATTATTATGCCACAAACAGAATCGTCTTTATCAAGTCTTACAGCTATAACGCCCTGGGTAATTCTTCCGAGAATGTTGATTGAACTTACGGACATTCTTATGGCTTTTCCGTTTTTAGAAAATATTATTACATCGCTATCAGGTTTAACTTCTTTTGCTGAAATAATATTACCTATTTTTTCTGTATCTCTTACAGTTTTTAAACCTATTCCGCCTCTTGACTGAACTCTGAAATCTTTGAAATTTGATCGTTTTCCGTAACCGTGTTCTGTTATTATTAAAAGTTCTTTGTCCGAAGATACCGGAACAGTATTTATAACTTCATCATTTGAACGTAATTTTATGGCATTTACACCGGAAGCACCTCTTCCCATAACACGTGCTTCTGATACTTTGAATCTAAGACCCATACCCTTTTTGGTTATAATAAGTACGTCGCTGTCTTCATCAGATATTACAAGAGCATCAACAACCGAATCGCCTTCGTTTAGGTTAATTGCTTTTACACCTGTTTTTCTGGCGTTTGCAAAATCTCTTAATGAACTTCTCTTGACTTTACCCTGCCTTGTAAATATCATTACTGATTTATCATAGTCACCGTCAAGAGAAATAGGAACTATAGCTTTTATTTCCTCATTTTCCGCAAGAGAAATATAATTAGCTATATGCTTACCTTTATTTGATTTTCCGGTAAGTTCTATTTCATATGAAGGGAACTGATATGCTTTACCTGCGGAAGTTATTACCATAAGTTTTGATAATCTTGTTGTAAATATAGCTTCAACAACATTATCATTATCAGAGATTTTCAAACCTTTCTGACCTTTACCTCCGCGTCCCTGTACTTTGTATTCGGAAGAAGAAACAGCTTTAACATAACCCCACTGTGTAAGCAGAACAGCTATATCCTCATCTTCTATTAATTCTTCTATTGATTTCAGATCAGACATATTTCTTTTTAATTCTGTTTTTCTTTCGTCTCCGAATTTTTTGCCGACTTCTTCGAGTTCATCAATTATAATTTTATCAAGAAGTGATTTATTTTCAAGAATTTCTATACATGTTTTTATTTTCTGATTAAGATCTTTTAATTCATCTGTAAATTTTGCAGATTCAAGTTTTGAAAGAGATATAAATTTAAGATCGGCTATTGCTTTTGCCTGCTCTTCACTTACTTTTATTATTTCCATAAGGTTTTTAATAGCATCGGCAGGGCCGTCTGAATTTTTTATTATATCTATTACAACATCTATGCCTTCAACGGCTTTTATAAGTCCTTCAACTATATGTGCTCTCTTTTTTGCTTTTTCAAGTTCAAAATTTACTCTTCTTGTTACTACTTCTTCCCTGTGATCTATAAATGCTGACATTATCTGTTTAAGATTCATCATCATAGGTTTATTTTTATATATAACATTCATCTGTGTTGAAAAAGATGTCTGCAACTGAGTATGTTTAAGAAGGTCATTGATAAGTCTGTCAGTGTTTGCGCCTTTTTTTAGTTCAATAACAAGTGACATACCGTGTCTGTCTGATTCATCCCTAACATCTTTTATTCCTGCATCTTTTTTTGAATCTTTCATTCTTGTCGCATATTTTACTATCTGATCAATTAGTTCTGTTTTTATTACATTATAAGGAAGTTCTGTTATAACAAGTGCCGGACCGTTTTTTCTTTCAACGATTTCGAATTTTCCTCGTACGGTAAATTTTCCTTTACCCTCTTCATACATAGTTCTGAGATTTTCACTGTCAACAATGCTGCCGCCTGTAGGAAAATCAGGTCCTTTTACATATTTCATTATTTCTGCAATTGGTGCGTCAGGGTTTGCTATTAAAAATTTAAAGCCTTCAACAAGCTCTCTTAAATTATGTGACGGAATACTTGTAGCCATTCCGACAGCTATACCGGAAACACCGTTCATTAAAAGATTAGGTAATCTTGTAGGCAGAACTTCAGGCTGTTGTAAAGAACCGTCAAAATTATCATAAAAATTAACTGTATCTTTTTCGAGATCCATAAGCATAAATTCTGCTGTTTCCTGCATACGTGCTTCTGTATACCTCATAGCTGCAGGTGGGTCGTTATCTATTGATCCGAAGTTACCCTGACCGTCAACGAGCATATATCTCATTGAAAAATCCTGAGCCATTCTTACAAGTGCATAATATATAGCAGCATCACCGTGAGGGTGATATTTACCCATAACTTCTCCGACAATTCTTGCTGATTTTTTAAAAGCTGCTGTATGTTTAAGAGAAAGTTCATTCATAGAATAAAGAATTCTTCTCTGAACAGGTTTTAAACCGTCCCTTACATCCGGGATAGCCCTGCTTACAATAACAGAAAGTGAGTAAAGCAGGTAATTAGTTCTCATTTCATCTACAAATCTTCTGTCTTTTATATTTAACTCAGGTTTGTATTCGTTGTTGTTTTCATTGTTGTTTTCAAATTCTGACACTTCAATACCTCCATTTAGGACAATCTAATTCCCGGTTCAATATCTTTGTCAACTGTAAGAACAGTCAGCATATTTTCGTTTTTAGCGGCGAGTATCATTCCCTGTGATTCATAACCCATCATTTTTCTTGGTTTTAGATTAGAAACTATAACTATTTTTTTGCCTATAAGTTCTTCCGGTGTGTAATATTTTGATATTCCGGCAAGAATCTGTCTTTTCCCGAGTTCACCGACATCAAGCTGAATTTTCAGAAGTTTGTCAGATTTCTGAACTTTTTCGGCTTCGGTAACTTTTGCGATTCTGAGATCAACTTTTGTAAAATCATCAAATTCTATAAGTGAAACAACATTTTCTTCCTGAGTTTTCAAATTTTCATCGTTCATTTTTATTACCCTCTCCCAATTAAGCGGATCTATTCTTACAAATACC
This sequence comes from Thermotogae bacterium, assembly GCA_024233675.1. Taxonomy (GTDB): domain Bacteria; phylum Thermotogota; class Thermotogae; order Petrotogales; family Petrotogaceae; genus JACKPH01. Next base: position 59,639 of record JACKPH010000005.1, on the reverse strand, counting down.
GGTTCGCCTTTATTTGTCTTCGATCCTGATTTTAGTAGTCCGGAAACAGCATTTTCCTCTTTTATATGAGAAAAATCCAAAGAAAGTTTTTCGAGAATTTTTACAGATGTTTCAGGAATAACAGGATATGCAAGAATTGCAATTATTCTTATCGAATCGGTAAGATTATACATTACAGACCCTAAACGATCCTTAAAATTTTCATCTTTTCCTAATTTCCATGGCTCTGTAAGGTCAATATATTTATTTGAAAATCTTATTATTTCCCATAGTGATTCCAGAGCCTGTGTAAAACTATAAGAATCCGTAAGTTCAAAATATTTTTTTCTTCCGTTTGCTACTATTTCCAGAAGCTGATTGTCAACATCTTCGGAAATTTTATTTTCAGGTATTACACCGTCAAAATATTTTTCAAGCATTGAAAGTGTTCTGTGAACAAGGTTACTTAAGTCATTAGCAAGATCTGAATTGTATCTTACTATTAGGTTTTCTTCGGAAAAATCACCATCTTTGCCGAAATTTATATCTCTTAAAAGATAATATCTTATTACGTCTTTTCCGTATGCGTTCATAAGTATTCTCGGATCTATTGCATTTCCTTTTGATTTGGATATTTTTTCACCGTTAACAGTAAGCCATCCGTGAGCCAGTACTTTTTTCGGCAGAGGTATTCCTGCTGACATAAGTATTGCCGGCCATATTATGGAATGAAATCTGTTTATTTCCTTGCCTATGAGATGTAAGTCTGCAGGCCAGTACTTTTTAAAGTTATCGTCATTTTCTGCCCATCCGAGAGCACTTATATAATTTATGAGTGCATCAACCCATACATATATTACATGCTGAGGATCTTCTTTTACAGGTATACCCCAGTCAAATGTTGTTCTTGTTATACTGAGATCTTTAAGACCTGATCTTAATATTGAGAGCATTTCATTTTTTCTGAATTCCGGAACTACAAAATCAGGATTTTTTTCGTAAAAATCAAGAATTTTATCAGTATATTCCGAAAGTCTGAAAAAATAATTTTCTTCTTCAACCCATTTTAATTCTTTACCGCAGTCAGGGCATACTCTTATTCCGTTTTCGAGTTTTGTGTCTTCTTCGTTGAAAAAAGCTTCACAGGATATGCAGTACCATCCTGTATATTTTCCTTTATAAACATCACCATTTTCTATTAATCTTGAAACAATTTTCTGAACTGTTTTTTCATGTTCCTCATCAGTTGTTCTTATGAAATGATTGTATGTAAGACCCATTTCTTTCCAAAGTGTTCTGAATTTATCTGATAAAATATCGACGTATTCTTTAGGACTCATGTTTTTGGCTTTTGCGGACTGCATGACTTTCTGACCGTGTTCATCTGTTCCTGTAAGAAAGAAAACATCATATCCGCGCATTCTTTTGTACCTTGCAACAACATCGGCAACTATTGTTGTATAAGCAGAACCTATATGAGGCTCTGAATTTACGTAATATATAGGTGTGGTTACGTAAAATTTTTCCATTGATTCACCTCCAAAATACCTTTCAAAGTATATTATATCATAAAATAATACTTTAATATTATACAAAAGTTGACAAATTGGGATATATTTTTTAAAATTATTTCGGGATTTTATACGTATTTTTTATGATTTTTGCTGTTATGAAAAAATGAGATTTTTATAAATAAAATAAATTATTAACTAATGAAAATAATCTTTAAAATTTTTTAAACAATTCAGACGAAAATATTTAACATAATATGTTATAATAGCAAAAACATATTTATTATTGGGGAGGTTTACAATGAGATTTTCAAAATTATATGCACCGACTTTAAAAAATGCTCCTGCCGATGCCGATATAAAAAGTATAGAACTTTTAATAAGAGGCGGTTTCATAAGAAAAATAGCTTCAGGAGTTTTTACTTATCTTCCGCTCGGGTGGAAAGTAATTAAAAAAATTGAAAACATAGTAAGGGAAGAAATGGACGATATAGGTATACAGGAAATGCTTATGCCTATTATTCAGCCTGCTGAAATGTGGCAGCAGACAGGAAGATGGGATGATTACGGACCCGAAATGATGAAGGTTAAAGACAGACATGAAAGATATTTTACACTTGGTCCTACTCATGAAGAAATAACTACATCGATAATGAAAAACGAATTAATTTCATATAAACAGATGCCTATGGCAATTTATCAGATAACAAATAAATACAGGGATGAAATAAGACCGAGATTCGGACTTCTGAGATCAAGAGAATTTATCATGAAAGACGGATATTCTTTTCATACATCGGATGAATCTCTTGATGAATATTACAAACTTTTTTACGGTGCATATGAAAAAATTCTCGAAAGAATGCAGCTTGAATTTTATGCCGTACAGGCTGATTCAGGAACAATAGGAGGAAACGGCTCCCATGAATTTCAGGTTTTGGCTGATTCCGGTGAAAGTGATATATATTACTGTGAAAAATGTTCATATGCAGCCACTGACGAAAAAGCAGTGTCAGGTAAAAAATTTATATATAATTCCGAAGATGAAAAAGAATTAAAAGAAACAGAAACACCTAATGTAAAAACAATAGATGAAGTTTCTGAGTTTTTAAAAATTACTAAAGAAAAAATAGTAAAATCAATACTTTTAAAAGGAAGAAACGGTTGGGTTCTTGCTTTAATCAGAGGAGATTTTGAACTTAATCTTTCAAAAATAAGAGCAATAGTAAAAGATCAGACACTTGATCTCGGAGATCCCGGGGAAATATGGAATGTTTTTAATGTTGAAACAGGTTTCGTAGGCCCTGTGGGACTTAAAAATGTAAAAGTTATAGCTGACATAAGTACAGAAAATATGAAAAATTTTGTTACAGGTGCAAATAAACAGGGTACACATTTTGTAAATGTTAATTTCAAAAGAGATTTTAAAGTTGATATATTTGAAGATATAAGAGTAATAGAAGAAGGCGAAGAATGTCCTGTATGTGGAAATAAAATGAAAATGAAAAAAGGAATAGAAGTAGGTCAGGTATTCAAGCTCGGAACAAAATATTCTGAAGCTATGGAAGCTTATTATACTGACGAAAAAGGCATTTCTCATCCGTATATAATGGGATGTTACGGTTGGGGTATTTCCAGAACAATGGCAGCTATTGTTGAACAGTTAAACGACGGTAACGGAATATTATGGCCTCTTTCCGTGGCACCTTTTGAAATAACTGTTATAAATGCAGCAACTAAAGATGAGGAAGCAACAGAAATTTCGGAAAATATTTATAATTATCTAAGAGAAAAAAATCATGAAGTTATAATTGATGACAGAAATGTTTCTCCGGGATTCAAATTTAAGGATAATGACCTTATAGGTATACCTTTAAAAGTTATAGTCGGAAAAGGTATAAAAGAAGGTATAGTTGAATTAAAACTCAGAACAGATAAAGAATCCGAAAAAGTTCAGTTTAAGGATACTGATGAACTTTACTCAAAAATAAAAGAAAAATTAAGTAGTTATATTCCTAAAAACAGATAATTGTTATTTTTTATATAATTATCAGTTTAAAGGAATTACAGCTTTTTTTATCTTTTTTATCTTGACAACAAATGATATTAGTGTTATAATATTCACGTTGAATAAAGGAGAGATGGCCGAGCGGCCGAAGGCGCTTGCCTGCTAAGCAAGTGTAGGAATTTTCCTACCGAGGGTTCGAATCCCTCTCTCTCCGCCATTTATTCATAATTAAAGGTTGCTTTGGCAATCTTTTTTATTTATCTGTGTCTGTAGCTCAAGCGGATAGAGTGCAGGACTGCGACTCCTGAGGCTGCCGGTTCGACTCCGGCCAGACACGCCATAAAAAAAGCACAGCATAAGCTGTGCTTTTTTTTGTTAAATTGGTTTTACCGCATTTTCAAGCCATTTTTTTTCGTTTTCATCAAGATAATCAGAAAGCTTATCATAAACAGATTTATGATAACTGTTAAGCCAGGATATTTCTTCATCAGTCATGAGTTCTTTTATTATAGGTCTTGTATCAATAGGGCATACAGTAAGGGTTTCAAATTCCATAAACTGTCCGAATTCGGTTTTTTCTGATTTTTTTACTATCATATCGTTTTCTGTTCTTATACCGTGAGAATTTTCAATATATATTCCGGGTTCATTTGTAAGTATCATGCCTTCTTCAAGTACAAAAGGACTGTACTGCATGCGTATTCCCTGAGGGCCTTCGTGAACATTCAGGAAAAACCCTACTCCGTGACCTGTTCCGCATTTATAATCTATTCCGTATTTCCATACAGGACGTCTTGCAAGTATATCAAGATTTGTTCCTGTACATCCGTGGAGAAATTTTATCATCGAAAGGTTAATCATGCCTTTGAGAACTAAAGTATAATCACGTTTTTCTGTTTCGGTAAGTTCTCCTATTTTTACTGTTCGAGTAATATCTATTGTTCCGTCAAGATACTGTTCACCTGAATCCAAAAGATAAAATCCTTTGTTTTCAAATTTTTTATCTGAGTCTTTTGTGGCTTTATAATGCATCATTGCTGCATTTTCCCTGTAAGCCGATATATAATCAAAACTTGAGCCTTTTGAATATTTATCCTGAGCTCTCAGAGATATAAGTTTTTCCTGAGCTTTTATTTCACTTAATTCTGTTTTATCAGATTCGTCAATCCATTTTAAAAATTTTACCATATAAATTCCGTCACGTATATTTGCATTTCTGAGATTTTCTTTTTCTGTTTCATTTTTAAGTGCTTTCATAAGCGTTGTCAGATTTGTTCCTTCTGTTATTTTTATATTTTTATTTATTGACATATAAAGAGAATAACTCGTTTTTTCCGGATCAATAAAAAGATTTTCAGAATCCGCATTTTTCATAAAAGTAAAAATTTCCGTGTAATTTTTTACTTTTATACCGTCTTCAGAAAGTTTCTGCGAAAGTTCTCCGTTTATTTTTGATTCTGATATGAATAGAAAAGTATTGTCTTTATCGACATAACAGTAAGAATAAAAAACAGGATTGTTATTTACGTCGTTTCCTCTCAGATTAAGAAACCATGCTATATCATCAAGCGATGAAATAAGAGAGGAATCACAGCCTTTTTCGGAAAGTTTTTTCAGCAGTTCTTCTTTTTTTTCTTTTCTTGATTTCCCGCAGAATTTTATATCGTGGTCAATTACAGGAGAATCAGGAATTTTTGGTCTGGAATCCCATAATTCACCTATAAGATCCATTTCAAATTTAATCTGTATATTCTTTTTTTCAAAAGTATTTTTAAAGTCTCTTATTTCTTTAACAGAAAATGTTTTACCGTCAATACCTATATTACTGTTCTGAGATAGATTATCATTAATCCACTCTGCAAATGAAGGTACTCCTGGCTGTCCCATTTTAAAAAGTTCTATTTCTGTATTTTTTATTTGTTTTTCTGCCTGAATGAAATATCTTCCGTCAACCCACAAACCTGATTTATTTTCCAGAATAACTGCAGTACCTGCCGAACCTGTAAAACCGGAAATAAATTCCCGTGATTTCCAGTACTGGGCAACATATTCGCTTTTGTGTGCATCAAAACTCGGAACTATATAAGCACTGAGATTTTCTTTTTTCATTAATTCTCTTAATTTATTTATACGTTCATTAATCAAAATAATTCCTCCTTTATTAGATATTATTTATAACAGTCATATTCATTTTAGCACTTTTTAGTTTTTTTAGCTAACTATTTAGTTAATGATTTTCGGAAAATAAATTTGATTTAAAGGAGTTTTTTGCATAATAATAAAAAACTCTGTTTATTCTTAAGAATAAACAGAGTTCTGATTAATTAATTATTTAAGAAATACAAGATAGAATACGAAGAGTACAGCTATTACCCATGTGAGCCAGTGTACTTCTTTTCTCTTTCCACTGAAGAATTTTATTATAGGGAAAGCAATCATACCGAGTGTGATACCTGTTGCTATTGAGTATGTAAGAGGCATCATTATAAGTGTGATAAATGCCGGGAGACCTTCTGTTGTATCGTCCCAGTCAATAAATTTAAGATTTTTTATCATTAATGATCCTACAAATATAAGTGCCGGAGCTGTTGCTGCTGTAGGTATTGCTCCTGCAAGAGGTGAAAAGAACAATGTTAATAACAGTAAAACTGCAGTTACTACTGAAGCAAGACCTGTTCTTGCACCCTGTGCTATACCGGCGCCGCTTTCAACAAAAGTTGTTACTGTTGAAGTACCGAAAAGAGAACCTATTACAGTACCTGTTGCATCTGCCATATAAGCTTTTGTTGATCTCGGAAGATTTCCGTCTTTATCTGTCATTCCGGAAGACTGTGCGATTCCCATAAGTGTTCCTGTTGTATCAAAGAAATCAACAAAGAAAAATGTTACTACTACAATCCAGAAATTAGGGTCTAAAAATGTTGACGGTGTTAGTTTTAATTTTAAAAATGTAGGTGAAATATCAGGTATAGGTCCTACAATTCCGTTAAATTTTGTTATTCCGAAGAACCAACCTATTATTGTTGCACTTAATATACCGATAAGAACGCTTCCCGGAATTTTAAGAACATAAAGCACTGATATTATCAGAAGACCAAGAATAGCTGTAAGAGCTTCCGGGGAAGTTATATTTCCCAAAGTCAGAAGTGTTGAAGGATCAGAAGTTACAATGTTTGCACCTTTTAATCCGATAAAAGCTATAAATAATCCGATACCTGCGCCTGTTGCTACTTTAATTGATCTCGGAATTGCATTTGCTATAAATCCTCTTATACCTGTAAGAGTTATTATAACAAAGATAAGTCCTTCAACAAAAACAGCACCTAAAGCTACTCTCCAGTCTATACCCATTTTTATTACAACGGTATATGTGAAATATGCATTAAGTCCCATACCCGGAGCAAGTGCAAAAGGATAGTTTGCAAGAAGACCCATTATAAGAGTTGCAGAGGCCGCACCTAAAATTGTTGCTACCATTAAAGATCCGTAAGCACCGTCTACTTTTATTGCGTCAGACAGTATTGCCGGATTAACAAATATGATGTAGGCTAATGTCAAAAAAGTTGTAATACCACCGTATATCTCGGTTTTAACGGTACTTCCGGCTTTTTTGATTCCGAAGAACTTTTCCACAGAATACTCCTCCCTTATGTTATAAAAATAATAATCCTCTTCCTTAAATATTAAGGAAGAGGATTATAAAAAACAAAACCCCCTCCCCATAGCCAGGCAGTTTACGGTTGCCGGTAGAAACTCTCAAACCATATTTTTGAGATTATACAGGAAGTATAGTACTATTATTTAATTTTAATTACAAAAGTATTTTAACAAAAAAATATATTATTTTAAATTAAACGTATGTAACATAAAAATTAATTTATAAAAAGTACTTTGAAAAAATTTTTTTACCGGTAAAAAAATAATTGTATAACTGAAAAAATATTAAATTTATGCTATAATATTAATTGAATATTAATAATTTTGCTTTAAAGTTAAAATATATATAGGGGAGGTATTTTTATGATCAGAAATATTATAGTTTTTATGTTTAGTTTTGTGGGGGAAACTGAAAAGTATATAAAAAATTTTATTAACGGAGAAAAAATTAAAGAAATAACAGAATTTTTCATGGAAAGAAATATTGATGTTTCTTTAGTTGTTAGCAATGAAACTTTATATGTTTATGATAGTATAAAAAATAAAAATAATCTGAAAATATTCCTTAACAGAGATGATAAGAATGATTATCAGAGTTATTACAGAGCAGTAAGCTCTTTTGCTAAAGACAGTATATTTATCAATCTTGATCTTTTGGATAATTATCAGGAAATATATGACGGAGTAATTAATAATAATAAAAGTTCTGTTGATATAAACGGCAATTTGTTTGAAATTATAAAAAATAACCCTTAAGGGTTATTTTTTTATAGCTTCAAAAAGAATTTCCGGAGTTATTTCACCTTTTATATTTATTCTTGATTTGTTTCCTCCGCCTTTAACAGAGTATTCCGATTTCAGTTTATTAAGAATTCCGGTAAGATCATATTTTTCTGAAAAAATACTGTAGCTTCCTCCTGAGAAAGTTATCAGAATATATTTATTCAGATCGGTAAATCTGAATAAATTTTTTGCTACATCATCATCTTCAGGATAAAATAATATATTTTTTTCTTTTATATATTCATCCGGATTTTTTCCTATAAGATAACATATATTTTCTGTAAGCTTTTTATTTTCATTTTTAATAGCGATAAATTTTTCATTAAGCTCTGCTGATTTTTCATATATTTCTTCAGTGGGACATGATAGAAGTAATGAAAGCTGTGAAAATACATGTGTTTTTTTATCATAATCATCAAGTGCTCTTTTTCCGGCAAGAAAATATATTCTTGTGAGTCCGCCTTTGACACGTTCTTTTTTTATTGTTTTTACAATACTGAGCTGAGATATATTTTTTACATGATAGCCTCCGCATGCACTTATATCAATTCCCGGTATTTCTATTATACGTACTTTACCTGTTACTTTGTCACTTATAGGTTTTCTCAGATGTAATTTTACAGCTTCTTCTTTTTCGGCAGTCAATTCATTTACAGGTATATTTTTTTGTATTAATTCAAAAATTATTTTTTCTGTATTTTTTAATTCTTCATCGGTAACTTCTTTGTTAATATCTATGGTTGAATAATTTTCTGACATTCTGAAACTTTCGGTATATGCATTATATCTGTCGTTAAGTACTGCCGAAAGGACATGCTGTGCCGTGTGCTGTACGGATATATCTTCTTTTCTTTCTGTATCTTCATTAAAATCGTATTCTTTATCTGTTTCCAGTTCAGCGGAAAGAATTAGTTTATCAGCTGAAATAACTTCTTTTATTTCAGAGTTTCCTATAAAACCTCTGTCACCGAGCTGTCCGCCTTTTCCGTCCGGGTAAAAAGATTCTGTATATATTTCTGTTATGTAATAGTCATTTTTTTTATTAACAGATTTTATTTTTACTTTCAAAATAATCTCTCCTTTATTTTGAAGTCTTCAGTATATATTTTTCTATATCTGTATCAGTTATACCAAAAGATCTTGATATTTTTTTTGTCCATTTTATGTTTTCGGGATGTTCTATTCTTGTTGAAATAATGCTGTCTTTTCCGTAGGACTGAATTAAGGTAAATGCTTTATAAATTCCCAGAATTCCTCCGAATTTCGTTATATCTGTTATGTATCCTGAAGACAGTTTTGAAAGTCTTATGATATCTTCGGTGTTTTCAACTGATTCATCCCAGTATATATTGTATGAATTTTTAAATATTTCGGAATTTTTTTCATGACCTCTTTTTGAAGGCTGCTCTATTGCAAATATATTGTTTTTATCACATTTTTTTAATATATGTTTTACATCAAATGTATCGAAGGAAGCACGAAAATCTATTATCTTACAGTCTGATTCAAATTTATTTATAAAATCAGTTATAAAATCAATATCTTCTTCTTCAAAAATTTCAAATTTAATTTTTTCATTTTTTAAATTATATTTTGATAAATCCGTTTCTTTTTTTACTATTATTTTTTTGAAAGAATACTGTTTTATTTTTCTTGTGGGGAAAAGTATATCAGTTATATCAAGCCCTTTTTTTCCAGTCATATAATCACATACGGCAAGGGAAACAGCACATTTTGCCGCCATATCTTTTTTTACCGTTTTTTCCATTAAATCATCGAAATCCTCAAGAAAAGATAAATTATAAAATTTTTCGGTAAGCCTTCTCAGAGATTCAACTATTGCCATAGATGTTTTAAAAGTTTCTCCGTATAATTCATCAGGCGTTGCCGCACCGATTCCGGAGAATCCTTCTTTATCTATTATTTTGAATATAATATGTTCTTTCCATTCATATCCGAGAATATCTATATCGCTTCTTTCCTGCCAGTAATAAACATCTCTTTCTCTGTCCATAAAGCACCTATATTATTATAAGATTCCATAGAAAGGATATTGCAATACCGAGTACGGGAGATAAAAATAATTCTTTCGACCTGTTTTTTTCAATAAAAAATTTATAGGCAAATCCTAATGCTACTGCTATAAGTGTCAGTTGTATTTTTAAAGGTGAAACAGTTGCAAATATATAGATAACAAGTCTTTCTGTAGCACCTGTTGTATCTTTTCTTTCTCTGGGAATAATGTTTAAAAATCTGAATATATAACTCAGAAAACTTGTTGCAAGTATCATCCCTACAAGATAAAACTGAAAATATCCTGTTATATATGAACCGGAAAATAAATTTTTTGATAGTAATGATATTATAAAAAATACAGCCATTACAACAGTTTCAGAAATGAAAGTTGAACCTTTTTTCATTCTGTAAAAATCAGATAATACGTGCAGACCTATTCCCAGTAATATGAGAATAAAAGTTCCGCTCAGTACAAAATCATATGATATTCCGAGAAAAACAAGTACTACCCATATTAAATGTTTATAATAATTTTCCCTTGAAAGAAATTTTTCCGAGTAAACATTTGAAAATGCATAGTCTGAAATAAAATGAGATAAAAATAAATTTAAAGCAAACACATTATCACCTACATATAAGATATTTCGCCGTTATTTCCCTCAGACATATACAGAGCTTTTTTAAGTCTTTCAAGTATTATCTGTATATCTTCGTTGGGATTAACAACTTCTGTTATACCAAAAGCAAGTTTAACTTCTCTTGAAGAAGATTCAATTTTTACGGCTCTTCTTTTAATTCTTTCACATGCTATTTCAGCATTTCTTAATTCTGTGTACGGAAGAAGTATTCCGAATTCTTTTCTTGATATTTTCATTATTTCATCAGATTTTCTTATTGCCATTTTTATCATTTTGTAAGTTTCTTTTGATAAATCATCAATTGAAAGATTTGAAAGATATTTTTCATGTTCGTAAAAATTCATTATTGAAATCATTGCTATAGAAAAAGAACCGCTGCTTCTCTGTATTTTTTCAAGTTCTTTTATGAGTCTCTGTTTAAATGCGCCTCTGCTTCCTCTTGCATTTACAAAATAAATTGAATTCTGTATTTTTGTCTGTATTAAGTTATCATCAAAGTCCGGAAGAACAAAATCAATAGTTTCATTTTTCAGCATATTTGCAGTATTTAAATCAGAAACAGAATTAGTTACAACAACATGCGGAAATGAAAAACTAAGCTGCTGATCAACAATTGCAAAATCTGAATTAAAGATATCATCGTGTTCGATTTCAATGCCGTTTTCGGATAATAAAGAGTTAATTTTTTCCTCCATATCTTTATTGGCTATTTTTACATATGAAGAATATATAAAACCCATATTATACCTCCTTTTTATGTTAATTTTTTCAGAAATTATTAATATTATACTGATAAATTATACTACAATAGTATTAAAGATAAAAGATTTATTCAGTAACTTCAAGTTCCTTAAAATCAACCGGAACAACGTAAGTTATACCTTTTTTCATTGTAATGCCGTAAAATGTTTCGCCTATTTCCATCATGAGTTTATTGTGGGTTATTACAAGAAACTGTGATTTATCGGCATTTGATTTTATAAGTCTGGCTATTTTTCCTGCATTTATATCATCAAGCGGAGCATCTATTTCATCAAGTATATAAAAAGGGCTCGGATTGAGATCCATTAGTGCGAAAAGAAAAGCAGTAGCTATAAGAGCTTTTTCCCCTCCGGAAAAAAGTGAAAGTTTCTGAAAATTTCTTCCTGATTTTTTTACGGAAAGTACTATACCTTTTTCAAAATTTTTTCCTTCTCCTTCAAGCCTGAGTTCTCCGTAACCGTTTGCGAAAAGTGCTGTTATATATTCTTTAAAAGAGTTATTTAAAAGTGTAAAAAATTCCGTAAATTTTTCCTCCGCTGTATCATCAAGTTCTCTTATAGTTTCTTTAAGTGAATTTATCGATAACAGTATATCATCTTTTTCCGTATTTTTTTCATCAAATTCGGATTTTACTTTGTCGTATTCTTCTATAACGGTCAGATCAACAGAACCGAGATTTTTCAGATTTTTTTCAATATCTTCTATTCTTATTTCATATCTTTCTATTTCTGAATCTTCTGTTTTTTCCAAAATAAATTCTTCCTGTAAAACATCAAAAGTTTTTGCTCTTTCGGTAAGAAAGTTTATTTCATGATTCAGATTTTCTGTCTTAAAAGAATTTCCCTGAATCTTTGAATTTATATCGCTTATTTCTCCGCGTGTTTTTGTTCTTTTCTTTTCAAGTTCTTCGAGTTTTTCGGCTTTTTCCATTTTCCCGCTTCTGCTGTTTTTAAGCATTTTGAAAACATTATCTATTTCATAAGTAGTGTTTTTATACTCTGTTTCGAAGTCAGAAAGAATTTTTCTTTTTTCATCTATAGTTTCTTTTAGTGAAGAAAAAGATGTTTTTAATTTTGAAAGTCTGAACTGTTCTTTTTCATTACTTTCTAAAAGATCCATTTTTTCTCTGTGAAAATTGTTATATTTTTCTTTTGTGTAATTTAATTCTACTTTTTTTTCACTTAAACTACTGTTTAAAAGATTAAGATTTTCTTTTTCTGATGAGTTTTCAAACGTGAATTTTTCATATTTTTCCCTTAAAATAACAAGAAGCTCTGAATCCGTATCAATGCTCTGCTGGAGCTGACTTAATTTTAAATTCAGATTTTTAATTTCTTTTGAATAATTTTCAAGTCTTTCTCCTAAGTCTTTTAAGGAAGTCTCTTTTTTTGCTTTTTCGTTTATAAGGTTTTTATAGCTGCTGTTATGTATGTTTTTTTCCATAAGCAGTGCAGAGAGATTTTCTTTTTCTTCCTCAATGGAAGTTTTTAATTTTTCAAGTTTATTTTTTTTAGCTGTGTATTCTTTCATATAAAATTTTATGTTTTCATTTATTTCATTAAGAATTTCTTTTTCTGTTTCGAGGTCTCTTTTTCTTTTGAGAATTTCGCTGTTGTAATCTTTTTTATTTTTACCGCCTGTAATAGTACCGGAACCTGATAAAATTTCTCCTGTAAGAGTTACAAGCGTACCGTTGTACCCTTTTCTTATAAGTGCAATACCATTTTCAATAACATCTACGAGTAATATGTTAGAAAATACATATTCCATAACAGTTCTGTACTGATCATCAAATTGGGCTATATTTATAAGATAATCAATACATCCGGGTTCTGAAAGTATCTGATTTTTAATGCTTATTTTTGTTTTCATAAGGTCAAGCGGTAAAAAAGTTATTTTACCGTATACATTTTTTTTAATATTATGTATATATTCAGAAACTTTTGAAGAATTTTTTACAACTATGTTCTGAAGTTTATATCCGACAGCCGAAGAAATAGCTTCTTCAAACTGCTCATCTGTATTTATAAGATTTGCAACAACATCTATTACATTTTTATCTTCTTTATAATTGCTGAAAAAATATTTTATTGTTTCCGAGTATCCGGCATACCCTGATATTTCTGTTTCGAACATATTTATTTTTCTTTCCGAAGAAAGTTTTTCGCTGTTGAGATTTTCGAGTTCTTTTATTACAATATCGTATTCAGCTTTTATTTCACCGAATTTTTCGGTAAGATCGGTTATTTTTTTTCTCAGTGATAGTTCTTCATTATTTTTTTCAGTAAGTTTTTCTTCGATTTCTTCAATTTTCTTATTAACGGAAATAATATCATTTTTCAGATTTTCATGTTCAGATTTAAGAAAATCAAGTCTTTCTGATAAACTGTTTATTTTAGAAACAGAATCAAGTTTTTCCGAAGTGTTATACTTCAGATTTTTTTCCCTGTCTTTTATTTCCTGTTCGGTATCAGTAAGAATTTTGAGCTGTTCGCTGATTTTCTCCTCAATAAGGTTTTTCTTTTCCGTGAGATCATCAAAAATCTTTTGTGTATCTTCAGAATCTTTTTTGTATTTTGATTCTAAATCTTTTACTTCGCCGAGACGGTTAGAAAGTTTTTTTAGATTTTCTTCTGATGAATTTATTTCCCAGTCTGTAGAAATAATTTTACTGTTAATTTCATTTATTTCCGAATTTATTTTACTTCTTTCCTCTTCTATTGATTTAAGACGGTTATTGTAATTTTCTATAAGCTGATTTTTTTCACCGAGCTCTTTTTCGGCATCTTCAATATCATTTTTAAGACTTCTGTATTCTCTTTCAAGATCAAAAGACTGGCTGAGATAGAATTTTTTGATATTTTCAAGTTCTTCTGTTTCTTTTCTTATGGATTCTATAGTATCTATAAGTTTTATTTTTTTAGCTCCGAAATACTTTTTAGATAATTCCGTAAGTTCGTTTTTTAATTCAAGATGTTTTTTTGCCCTTGAAGCTCTGTTAGAAAGTGATTTTATATTTTTATCCATCATGTAGAGAACATCTTTAAGTCTTTCGAGGTTTTCTTCTGATTTTGAAAGCATTTCAAGTGAATTTTTTTTCTTTGAAAGATAATCACCTATATCAGCACTGTCAAGAACTATATCCCTTAGATTTTCAGGAGATGATTTTACTATTTCGCTTACCTGTCCCTGACTTATTATCGAATAAAACTGTTTTCCGACACCACGGTTGTTAAAAACGGAATAAAAATCCTTTAACGAGGCTGATTTCCCGTTAATCATGTATTTATTGGAATTGTTTTTTTCAACTGTTTTTGAAAGGCTTATATCATTTCCGTAATCATCGGTAATATTGAGTGTAACACTTGCAAATGATGAAGGGCCTGAGCTTTCCGTTCCGGCAAATATAACATCATCTTTTTCTGTAATCCTTATCTGTTTTGATGACTGTTCACCGAGAAGCCACCTGATAGCATCTACAATATTTGATTTTCCGGAACCGTTAGGACCTACTATTGCTATAAGACTTGTGTTGAAATTAAAACTTGTTTTTTTTGCAAAACTCTTAAATCCTTCGATTTCTAAAGATTTAAGTCTCATTTTATGCTCCACCGGCCTTTTGCAAAGTCAGTTCAACTTTTTTAACTATTTCTTCTACAGGAATATTTTTTTCAAGTGCTTTGTACATAAAACCTATAGCTGACATATCAAGCTGTGCAAGCCATATCGGAGATCCAGGACCTGATTCCCCGTCACTTCTGAGAAGATAGCTCGGATGAAAAGTTGCAAATATTCTTGTATTTCCGTACCATTTAAAAAAAGAACCTCTTGATTTTGTTATTTTTGATTCTCCTGTAAAATATTTAAGTGCCGTTCCGCCCAAAGCCACTATAATTTTCGGATTTAAAAGCATTAACTGAGCCTCGAGATAAGGTGTGCACATTAAGACCTCTTCTTCGTTAGGAGTTCTGTTTTTAGGAGGTCTGCATTTTACTATATTTGCTATAAAAATATTTTCTCTCTGTAATTTTGCATTTTCATTTAAAAGTTTATCAAGCATTTCACCGGCTCTTCCGACAAAAGGCAGACCGGATTTATCCTCTTCCTCACCCGGCCCCTCACCTACAAAAACTATATCTGTTTTTATATTTCCGGTTCCGGGTACTGTTTTATTTCTGGTCAGATGAAGAGTACATCTTTCGCATTTTGAAATTTTTTCTTCTATTATATTCATTTCATCTTTTATATTCACAAAATCACCCCGTTACATCAGATTAAATTTAAATCCGGAATCGTTCAGTTCTATGTTCTTTTCTTTTAAGTCGTTTATAAAGAAAGTAAGACTAAATTTTTTAAGTTCAAATGAAGGCAGCAGATTTAACTCTGCGGAAAAATTAAGAGTCCAGCATATAAGTTTTTTCTGTAATTCAAATTTTGAGAATTTCAGATTAGCATCATCAAAACTGTATGTAAAATCTGCGTATAAATATTCCGAACCGTCGTAACTTTTCAATTTTCCGGAATTTGTAAGATAAGAAGTATTTTTGTTATAAACTGATTCAATTTCCATTGAAAATAATGAGTTCTTTTCAAGAAATCTTAGTTTAGAATTAAAAAGTGTATATTTTTCTTTTATACCGAGTTCACCTATTAATTTATTACCGAATGAATACAGAGTATATTTGGTAATTATTTCAGGAATAATATCCTCTATTTTACCGGAGTCGGTAAAATAATAAGAATAATTTAATTCAACACGGTTTCTGTTTAATGAAAAAATTGTTTTATTCTCTATGTGGTCTATTTTTTTGTCTTTTTCATGTTCATATATAAGTTTCGAAATATTGTTTATATAAGAATTTTTTAAAGTCACCTCTGCTTCTGTTTTCTGAGGTTTTATATTACTGCTGTCCGATACATCAAAAGTTGTTTTTGTTACAAGCCTGTAATTAAGCAAAAAAGCTTTAAGGTCTGAGCTTGTTTCGAAAGTATATGAATTTATTTTATCGAAAAGACCTTCTGTAAGATTATAGCTTCTCGAAAGTTTCAGCTTTGAAGTTAATCTCTTGGCAAGATCAATTTTTAAAAGGATTACATCCTCGTAGTTTACTGAATTTCTGTCTGTTGAGTTATAAGTATTTTCAAAAACTTTCTTAAATACAAGTGCATTATCATAATTTAAATAGTCAGATGAAAAACTCATTGTAGGAGCAAAATTAAAATTGAAAAGAGATGCTCCGTTTACATAAGAACCGCCTGTGTAAAAGTCTTTTTTATATTTTAAAGAAGAATCAAGCTTATAACCTAAATTACTTTCAAAAAAGAGTATATCATAATTCTGAACAGAATCCTTATATAAAAAATTATTTTCCGAAACAACACCGTTATAAGTTGTTTCGGTTGCATCCGCAATTGATTTGTAATTAAAAGTACCTGACATATTTGATTTAGACGAATAAAAATTATATTTTCCTATGGCTTCTATTGTGGTTTTTCTGTCTTTCCATATTTCGATAATACTTTTATTTATAGGTAAATTTGAAGGTTTTACCCCATCTATATTTATATTGAGTTTTGAAAGTGAAATTATAGATTTTTTATATTTTCTCTGAAAAGCGTCAGAAGAAACATTTAAAAAAAGCATATCGTTGATAAGATTTTCTTTCCAGTTCGCAAATGACTTTATATTTGAAAGTTTTCCGTAAGGCGAATACCATTCGTCAACAGAAAGTCCGAGTTCTGAAATTTTTGTTGATGGCGTATAGTTAAAATAAGCGCTGCCGTTTTTCACAGAACCTGTTTTAGTGAAATTATAATCAAGTTTAATGTATTCCGAAGTATTATTGTTGATTTTTGAGGTTAAGTAAAGATAACTGCTCAGAAAAGGGAGTCCGTATTTAAAAGTGGACACCTGACTGTAAAGATTGGTTGAAATATCATTTATTACCTGATGATTATAATTAAGAACAGTACCGTTATCAAATTTATAATTGAGTGAAATATCAACAGTTACTTTATTATCAGTAAAATTTAAATTGAACTGAAAAGGAGAATTGTCTTCAGAGGAAAGACTCTGGAAATAAAAAGGAAAATAGAAAACGGGAAACCCGAAAAGTTCCATTGTAACATCTCTTGCCAGAATAAATTTTTCCGGATATACCGAAACCTTTCTTGCTTTAAAATAATAAGTAACACACTCTTTACATGTGGTAAGCTTAGTATTTTTTGTTATAAGATAATTTTCCTTAAGGGGTTTTTCTATTGTTTCTGCCCATACTTTGACTTCAATTTCCTTTTTATCTTTATTTTTATATTTCTGTACTGTATATGTATTTATAAAAAGCGAATCATTTTTTTCAAAATTTATTGTCATTTCAGAAGCTTCTATAGTTGATTTATCATAAGTATATTTAACTCCGCCGTAAAGCTCGCTGTATTTAACATTGCTATCATCATCAAGAAAAACTTTTCCGGAGCCCGCTTCTATTACTGAATCTTTATAGTTTATTATCATTGAACTGTCAAAGGTTATTTCATTATCGCCGAAATAAAAACTTTCTCCTGTTATGTTTACTTTTTCAGAGAAACCTGCAGTAGAAATAAATAATATTACAGCAAGAAAAAAGAATTTTTTAAAAAATTCCGATATTTTAAAGGCAAGTTTGGTATCAAGTATAATAAAAAGAAAAATACCGGCGGCTCCGAATATTATATTAGGTATCCACGGAGCGAGTTTCGGATTTATTATGCTTTCTTTTCCGAGTGCGCTTAACCATGCACCGGATCCCTGATAGAGAACAACAAGAAGAAATGTTGTTATAACAGACCATGATTTGCTTTTTATATTCATGAAAAGTGAAAGTGCAACACCCAAAAGAGTTATTACAAAAGGTGCAAAAGAATTGGAAAATTTTTCGTTGTAGGCAACATATAAACCTGATATATTAACCCCGAGTTTTGAAAAATTATCTATTCTTTCTTTTATTTCTTTTGTTGTCATTTCATTTGTCTGCTTTGAAAATTTAAGAAATTCTTCTACATCTGTATTTATATCAAGATCAAGTTTTTTAAAGGAAAAATCAAGATCCATAAAACCGTTATCTTTTACAGCATAAACCCTTCCGTTTTCCATTATCCATTTTCCGCCGTCTTTGTAAGCTCTCTGTGCATGGAAAACTTTTACATTATCATAGGAAACATCGTATAAAAGAACTTCATTAAGTTCACCTGTTTCTTTATCAACATTTTTTACATAAAGATATTTTCCGTCTCCGGCATCAACAAACTGATTTTCTTCTATAAGTGTTTCCGCTCTTTTGTATACATATTTTGAAAGTGCTTCTTTTGCTTTATAATTTGCATTCGGAACTATTGTATCCGAAAATTTAAAAGTTATAAGGCATAGAAGAATAGATATGAGAAAAAACGGAACCATAAGTTTTTTTGACGGAATGCCGAGAGTCTGAAAAGCTATAAGCTCATTATCGTTTGAAAGTCTTGATATGAGCCAAAAAATAGCAAAAAGAATACCTACCGGTATTCCCATAGAAATAAAATAAGGCATATTATAAAAAATTATTATAAATAATTTTGATATTCCCACATGATTTCTTACAATTATTTCAGAAAGCTGATAAAGAAGTTCTATGCTTACAAAAACAACAAATCCGAAAAGACCTACAAGAAAAGGTCCGAAAAATTCTTTGCTGATATATTTTATAAGTCTTATCATAAATCGTCCTCCATGGAATAAAAATATTCTAACTCCTGTCCCCTGCATTTATACTTTATTCCTGTTAAGGACCAAATTATATTTTCTGTTATATTTGTAGTAAAATCACAAAATTTTTCAAGATTTGAAAGAATTTCAAGATGTGTGTACATAGCTTTTGAAGTTTCCTTCGATTTAAAAAGATATTTTTTATATGCGCTGAAAAGTGAATTTACCTCGGTATCAAGTATACATATTTTTTTGCCTGTATCAAAGATATCTTTTCTGAATTTTTCACTCTGAAGTCTCTGCATATCTATATTTATATAATCAGAAAGCAGTCTCAGTGAAAGAGACAGCATTTCATTCGCCTGTATAAAAATATCTTCGAAAGACTGCATGTTGATTTTCTGAGGCATAGTAAGAAGATCAAGGTTTAATTTCGCATTTTCTTCACATATATCGCCCATATTTTCAAATATATTTATAAGTTTTATACCCAAAATATTTGATTTCAGATAAATTCCGGTATAATTTCCCCTCGTCAGAAGAGAAATACCTTCGAGTTCGAGTTTCGCTTCAAGGTAATCGAGTCTGTCATCCTGAGAAATTATTTCTTCGGATAATTGTTTATTTTTATCAAAATAAGCATCTTTAAATTTATAAAACATTCCCTGAACTATTCTTCCCATTTTTAAAACATTGTTCAGATGAACAACAAGATTTTCATGGAAAAAATAGCGCTTAAAATTATTTTCGAACAAATCACTCAAACCTCCTGCCGAAACCGAGCTTGTAGTTTAAAAGATCGAAATAATTATCTCCTTTTTTCTGTGAAAGCTTAACTTTCTTATCACTTCCTGTTATTACGAGTGACATACCGGCTTCAAGTCTGTGTATTATATCTCCGTCACCGGTTACATATGCAAAACCGGTGTCTATTGAATTTACTTTCAGTTCAATGTATTTATCCGGAGAAATAATAAAAGGTCTTATATTTAATGTATGGGGAGCTAAAGGTACGATTTCCGTAACATTAATAGAAGGATCTATTATAGGACCACCCGCTGACATTGAATATCCGGTGGAACCTGTAGGTGTGGATACTATCACCCCGTCTCCGAGAAAAGAATAAAGAATACTTTTTCCTACAATTACCTCAAGATCTATAGTACCTAAAGGCTGACTTTTCTGAAGAACAATATCGTTAAGGGAGACAAATTTTTTCCCGCCTACAAAACATTCTATAAGATGTCTTTCGGAAAAAGAAATTTCACCCTTAGACAGATCCTGTGCAGCATTTTCAATTTCATCCTGAGAATAGGAAGATAGAAATCCGAGATTACCCATATTAATACCGACTATCGGTTTGGAATTAATCGCCGAAATTTCCGCAACTCTGAGAACTGTACCATCCCCTCCGAAAACAACATAACAATCCGCTTCCTGGGCTGAATTGTCTATTATCCCGGAACCGGCTGATATTATGTTTATTATTTCATTTTCATATTTTTCGAAAACAGAACGTACTTCTGTGCTGAGATATTCGTAACTTACTCTGTAAGGATTATAAAATATAAGAATTTTCAAGATATCACCCCAATCTTCGTGCAATATCAAATAATGTCTGAACAATAAACTGGTCTGTGAAAATAAGTATAAGAAGAGCTATAAAAGGTGTAAAATCAAACATTCCGAAATTAAGATTAATGATTTTTTTTATCGGGTTTGTCATGAAATATGTTATAGAATCAAAAAATTTTCTTATGGGATGATTATATGGCATAATAAAACTCAATACGGAAGATATTATTATAGAAAGTTCCAGAAAATTAATAAGTATTTTTAATATTGATGCCGTTGCATAAAAAAGATTTGAAAATACAAACATATTTATCAACTCCGTTATTTAATAATTTCTTGTACCGAAAATAGAAGAACCTATTCTTAAAATAGTTGCGCCTTCTTCCAAAGCAATTTTAAAATCTCCTGACATTCCCATGGATAATTCTGTTATGTTTTTATCATAAGAATTAAATTCATCCCTCATATTTCTTAGAGAACCGAAAATTTTATGAAGTTCTTTTTCATCAGAATCAAAAGGTGCCATAGTCATAAACCCTTTTAATCTTATATTTTTCAGATTATTACAATAATCGGCAAATTTTTTAACTTTATCGGGATTTAAGCCGGATTTACTTTCCTCCCCCGAAATATTCACTTCTATAAGAAAATCCTGAATTATATTTTCATAAACAGCTTTTTTTGATATTTCCGCGATTTCTTTTTCTCTTGAAACAGAGTGAATAAGTGAAACATTAGGAATTAAATATTTTATTTTGTTAGTCTGTATACTTCCTATAAAATGCCATTCTATATCTTCAGGAGTCACTTTTATTTTATCTCTTAATTCCTGTGCTTTGTTTTCCGCAAAAAATCTGTGACCGTGATTATAAAGTGTAATTATATCTTCGGCCGGGAAATATTTTGAAACTGCCAGCAATTTTATATTTTCAGGGTTTCTTGAACATTTAGCACAGGTATGTTCTATCTCGGCTTTTATTTTATCTATGTTTTCACATATCCTGTTTTGCATTTTTGTCCTCCCATAATGAAGGTACGTCCGGATTAAAAGGAATGTTAAGAAGGTTATAGGCTTTTTCCGTAGCCATTCTTCCGCGTGGTCCTCTTATTATGAATGAATTCTGCAGAAGATAAGGTTCATAAACTTCTGAAATGGAATCGGGTTCAATTCCGAGAGAAGAAGCTATAGCCCTTATTCCTACAGGACCTCCGTTATAATTATTTATTATAACATCAAGAATTTTTCTGTCCATCTGATCCAGACCGTAACGGTCAATTTCAAGTATTTTCATAGTTTCGTTAACATCATCCGAATCAATTATTTCCTTATTCTTAATCTGAGCTACATCCCTTACTCTTTTTAAAAGACGGTTTGCTATTCTCGGAGTTCCTCTTGAACTTTTTCCGAGAGTAAATGAAGCATCTTTTTCTATATTCATTCCGAGAAGACCGCATGTTCTCTCAATAACGAGCTGAAGTTCTTCCGGAGGATAAAAATCCATTTCGAGTATTATTCCGAATCTGCTTCTCAGAGGAGCAGCTATAAGTCCGAGTCTTGTTGTTGCACCTATAAGAGTAAAAGGTTTAAGGTCTATTCTTATAGATCTTGCTGTAGGACCTTTACCTATCATTATATCAAGCTGAAAATCCTCCATTGCGGAATACAGTATTTCTTCTACCGATCTGTTTAATCTGTGTATTTCGTCAATAAACAAAATATCACCGGTATTCAGATTTGTAAGTATTGCCGCAAGATCTCCTGCTTTTTCAAGAACAGGTCCTGATGTAATTATTATATTAGATCCCATTTCATTTGCAATTACCCCGGCCATTGTAGTTTTACCGAGTCCCGGAGGTCCTGCGAGTATAATATGATCAAGATGTTCTTTTCTCATTTTTGCCGCTTTAATAGAAACTTCAAGTTTCTTTTTTATTTTATCCTGCCCTATATAGTCTTTTAAAATTTTAGGACGAAGGTTAATTGTATTAACCTCGTCCTTTATATCTTCTTCAGGGGATAAAAATCTATCCTCATAATTATCCATTAAAAAAACCTCCGAATTACGGATATACCCTGTAAAGAGTTCTTGGGAAAGGAATTGCCTCTCTTATATGTTTGAGTCCGCAAAGCCATGCAACTACCCTTTCAATACCCATTCCGAAACCTGAATGCGGAACGGAACCGAATTCTCTCAATTCAAGGTACCATTTGTATTCTTCAGGATCAAGGTTACTTTCCGTGAGCCTTTTTATAAGAGTTTCTTTATCCCATATTCTTTCCGAAGCACCTATTATTTCACCGTAACCTTCAGGTGCAAGCATATCATCGCAAAGAACAACATCAGGATTTTCAGGATCAGGCTGCATATAAAAAGCTTTCATATCTTTAGGATATTTTTCAACAACAACAGGTCTGTCAAACCATGAAGCTATTTCGGTTTCGTGTTCCGCACCTATATCTTCACCCCATGTTATTTCATAACCCTTTTCCTGTAGTTTCTTTATAGCATCAGTATAAGTTATTCTCGGGAAAGGAGCTTTTATATTTTCGAGTTTAGAAATATCTCTTTCAAGAGAAATAAGATGATCTTTTGCATTTTTCAGAACACTCTGAACAACATATTCAACGAGTTCCTCCTGAAGCTTAATATTATCTTCGTGCTGATAAAAAGCTACTTCTGCTTCATTCATCCAGAATTCTATAAGATGTCTTCTTGTCTTTGATTTTTCTGCTCTGAAAGTAGGTCCTAAATTGAATACTTTTCCGAAAGACATAGCTGCTGCCTCAAGATAAAGCTGACCCGTCTGTGCAAGATAAACTTTACCGTAATCAAAGTATTCCATTTCGAAAGTATTACCTGCGGATTCTCCTATAGAGCCTGTAAATATAGGTGTATCTATAAGTGTAAAACCTTTTGAGTAATAAAATTCTCTGACAGCTTTTATTATTTCGCTTCTTACGGCAAGAATATTATACTGTCTTCTTGATCTGAGCCACAGATGTCTCTGCTCCATAAGAAAATCTATACCGTGATCTTTATTTGAAATAGGATAATCCGTTTCAGGTTCAGAAATTATTTCATAATTTTCTACTGAAATTTCAACACCTATAGGTGATCTTTCGTCTTTTCTTACAGTTCCTTCAACTATAACACTGCTTTCATATTTTGTTTTCTTTGCATTTTCAAATATTTCTTCACCGATTAAGGCTTTTTCGATAATTCCCTGAATGAAACCGGAACCGTCTCTTAGCTGTAAAAAACCAATTTTTCCAGAAAATCTTTTATTCCACAGCCATCCCTTTATCTGAACTTTTTCACCGATTTTTGAAGAAAGTTTTGCAATTTCTACCCATTCGATAGCCATGATACACCTCCGATAACTTTTATATAAAATTGTTGTTCATCAAATAATATTTTATAAATTCAAGAAAACTTTCACTGAGATTAGGATCAAAAACAGATCCTGAATTTTTCTCTATATAAACAAGTGCTTCTTCCACGGACATTATACCTTCAAATTCGGAAGAAGCTGTGTGAGTTGATATATCAAACCAGTCAACTATTCCTATAAATCTTGCGTAATAAGGTATTTCATCTCCTGAAAGTCCGTCAGGATAACCAGAACCATCCCAGTTTTCGTGATGATTTCTTATTACCGGAACAGCAAA
Source organism: Thermotogae bacterium (assembly GCA_024233675.1). Lineage (GTDB taxonomy): Bacteria > Thermotogota > Thermotogae > Petrotogales > Petrotogaceae > JACKPH01. Next base: position 35,320 of record JACKPH010000005.1, on the reverse strand, counting down.
CCATAGTTCGTCAAGCGAACTCAGAAAAACAGATCCTGTTATTGTGTGCTCAAGCTCCCAGCTTTCGAATTCGTTAATTCTTGTAGGAGTGAAAAGCATAAGCTGTTCAAGTCCTATTCTTCCTATATCATGAAGCATTGCAAGTTCTTTTATTTTTTCTATTTCATCTTGGGATTTTCCGAGATGCTCAGCCCATTTTGCCGAGTAAAAAGCTACTCTCTGTGAATGACTCATATTTGTTATTTTATCTTCTACTTCCATTGTTACAACAAGGCCCTGTAAAAATTTTGAAAGTTTGTATCTATGTTTCATTTTGAGACTGAATTCATCAAGAGGATTTTTTTTATTGAAAACCGAAACGGCTTTTATAATAACAAGATCAACATTTTCATAAGAAAAAGGAAGTAAAAAAATTTCATTTCCCTCCGAATATAAAGATATATTTTTTTCATTTATTGATATGCCGTCGGGGATATTTTCCGATGATATTATAATATCCGAATTTTCAGCGGAATTACTAAGATAAAAACCTGCTTTTTTAGAAACATTCTCAAGATAATTTTTTATGTCCTTTTCTAAATCACGGCCCACAAAAAATACGGGAAAATTATACATATTAAACCCCCCACTTAATTTCAGCTACAATAATTATACCTTATGAAAGCATCAAAATCAAAATATTAAATAAAAATTTAATAAAGAAGATTTTCAAAGGCTTTCAGGTTATTTTAACCTTAAAAATTCATTAAAATATAAAAAAACATGTTTACATAGTTTGACTTTGTAACAAAATATAGTATAATAATAATGTTAACAAAATATCTTAGCCGATGTAGCTCAACGGTAGAGCGACTCATTCGTAATGAGTAGGTTGGGGGTTCAAATCCCTTCATCGGCTCCATTTTAAACTAAAAACCGGAGTTGGTTTATGAAAAAAGAAAAACTTGAAACAAAGGTTTTAGAATTCATAAAAACTTATAAAATTTTTAAAAAATATGATAAAATATTAATGGCTGTTTCAGGCGGAAAAGATTCCATGGTTATGCTCAATGTTATCGCTAATCTGTCTGAAAAATACGGATACTCACTTATGGTGGGACATTTTAATCACGGAATAAGAAAAGAATCCGATTATGAAGAGGAATTTGTTCATAAAGAATGTGAAAAGCTTAATATTAAGTGTGTTTCGGAAAAAATAAATGCTTTGGATTATTCACAGAAAGAAAATATAAGTTTAGAAGAAAGTGCCAGAAAGTTAAGATATAATTTTCTTTTCGGATTGTTAAAAGAGTATGATTTTAACATAATTTCTACGGCACATCATGCGGGAGACCTTGCGGAAACAATTTTTTTCAGACTTGCAAGAGGTACCGGAATATACGGTATAAGCGGATTACTTCCAAAGAATGAATTTCTGGCAAGACCTTTGCTCGGAATTAATATGAATGAAATTTCTGAGTACTTAACAAATAATAATATTAAATTTGTTCAAGATCAAAGTAATTTTTCCCTTGATTATTCAAGAAATAAAATAAGACATAAAATTTTACCTGTAATGAATGAAATTAATTCAGGATATCAGGAAAATATGGTTAAATTTTCAGGAATAGTATGGAAGTACAGAGAATATACGGAGGAACAGTTTGAAAAAAGAATAGAAAAAACTGACTCCGGGTTTGTTCAGTATTTAAAAAAAGATATTTTTGATGCTGAAGTTCTTAGAATTTTGTTTTTAAAAAATAAAATGTATCCTCCTAATCTTGAAGAAACGGAAAAAATAATAAATATGAAAAGTTCGGGAAAACGTCATATAGAGAAGTTTGAAATTATTAAAAAGAAAAATACGCTGATTATAAAATTTTCTTCTTAAAAATTTTAAAGGAGGAAACAGATGGATAAAAAAGACGATAATAAAAATAAAAAACAGATTAGTGTTTTTTTTATATATGCAGTTCTTACAATTCTGATGTTTCTTGCACTTAATTCAGCATTAAAAACACCTGAAACTCCTTCTTTAACATATTCTGAACTGATGGAAAAAATTTATTCCGGAGATCTTATTTCAATAGATATAGAAAATACCGGAGATGTATATGTTAAATTTCTTGACGGGACTAAATATACTGTTTATGCGCCTCTTTTACTTATGAACAGTGATATTGTTGAAAATATTTCTGAGCTTACAAATGCTGCAGGTCAGAAAATACAGATAAAATATATAAAAAGTTTATCATCCGGTCTTTGGATGAATATTATAAGTTATATACTTCCTGTAATTCTCTTCATATTTCTGTGGATGATGATTATAAAACCCGCAGGAGGCGGAGCAGGAGGGATGAATCCTGGGAAATCACCTGCGAAGAAATACGACATGAACAAGAACAAGCTGACATTCAGTGATGTAGCAGGAATAGAAGAAGCGAAAGAAGAACTGATGGACGTAGTAAAATTTTTAAAAGACCCGAAAGAATTCAACAAAATAGGAGCAAGGATGCCGAAAGGGATGTTGCTTGTAGGGCCCCCGGGGACAGGAAAGACGTTAGCTGCGAGAGCGGTAGCAGGAGAAGCAGGAGTACCGTTTTACTTCATATCGGGATCAGACTTTGTGGAATTATTTGTAGGTGTAGGAGCGGCGAGAGTAAGGGATTTATTCAACGAAGCGAAGAAGAACGCACCCGGAATAATATTCATAGATGAAATAGATGCGGTAGGAAGGCAGAGAGGAGCAGGACTGGGAGGAGGACATGACGAAAGGGAACAGACGTTAAACCAGTTACTGGTAGAAATGGACGGATTTGATCCGAAACTTGGTATAGTAGTAATGGCGGCGACGAACAGGCCGGACATACTGGACAAAGCGTTACTGAGGCCTGGAAGATTTGACAAAAAGATAGTAATAGACGCACCGGACTTAAACGGAAGGGAAGACATATTAAAGATACACATGAGAGGGAAGAAAATGGGACCGGACATAGACCCGAAAGTATTAGCGAGAAGCACACCGGGATTTGTGGGAGCGGACTTAGAGAATCTGATAAATGAAGCAGCGCTTTTAGCAGCGAGGGACAAAAGAGGATACATAACGATGGAAGACTGTGAAGAAGCGATAGAAAGAGTAATAGCTGGACCGGCGAGGAAAAGCAGGCTGATATCGGAGAAAGAGAAAAAGATAATAGCGTATCATGAACTGGGACATGCGATGTTAGGATATCTATTACCGAATGCGGATCCTGTACACAAAATAACGATAGTACCGAGAGGGCATCAGGCGTTAGGATACACACTACAGTTACCGTTAGAAGACAAATATCTGATGAGCAAATCAGAAATAACGGACAGGATAGTAGGAGTATTAGGAGGAAGGGCAGCGGAAGAAATAGTATTTGACGAAATAACATCCGGAGCAGGAAACGACTTAAAGAAGGCGACAGAATACGCGAGGATGATGGTATATCAATTAGGGATGAGTGAGGAAGTAGGACCGATAGCCTGGGGAGAAGAAGAAGGAGAAGTATTCTTAGGAAGGGAACTATCGAAGCAGAAGAATTACTCAGAAGAAACGGCAAGGGAATTAGACAGAGAGATAAAGAAAATAATAACGAACGGATATAACAAAGCGAAAGAGATGCTGACGGAGAACAGAGAGAGATTAGACCTAATAGCGAAATACTTATTAAAAGTAGAGAATCTTTCGGGAGAAGAATTTTCAAAGATAATGGAAAAATCTGTTGATGAACTCAGACAGTATGTTGAAAACAGTTCTCTGGGGGGTGATTTTGTTGGATAAGATGTTAGAAAATCTTGAAAAACTCTGCGGTAAGGAATATACTTTTTCTTTCAGGGTGATTGATGATTCGCAGATTTGGGCAGAAGAAAATAAACTTGAAAAAATAAATGTTTTAAGTACTTCAGCTCTCATTGAGGAAATACATAAATGTGCTTATAAGATTATAGAGGAAAATATTATGAATCCTGATTTTATAAGTGTTGTTTCCGAAACTTCCCTGAAACACATAAGTTTTACTCCTGCGGGATTTAACTGTTTTATTAAAATAAAAGCTGATGAAACTGATGAAAATCAGGTATATTTTTCCGGAGAGGTTTTTGATGAAACGGAAAAAGTTGCTGAATTTAAGATAAAAAGAGTAATAGTTTCTTATAATTCTTTAAAAAGAAAAGTAAATAACAAATTAAATAAAATTTCAAAATAAATCTAATCACCTGAAGGGAGGAGTTTTAATGGCTAAAAAGACTATTATGATTGTTGAAGATGATCCGGCTATATCCGAAATGTTATCAATTAACCTTTCAAAAGAAGGTTATGATGTATTATCCGCAGGTTCTGCCGATGAAGCATTAAAGGTTGTAGAGGAAAAAGATGTTGATTTCTTTATTGTTGATATAATGTTACCGGGTTCTATGGACGGGTTTGATCTTATAAGAATTCTTAAGAGCAGTGAAGCCCACAAATCAACACCGGTACTTATATTAAGTGCTAAAGATGATGCAGCTGATAAGGTTGCAGGTCTTGAACTTGGTAGTGACGACTATGTTACCAAACCTTTTAACGTTAGGGAACTTTTGGCAAGAATTAAATCTATTTTCAGAAGACAGACAACAGCATCACAGATGAAAGAAGAAGGTCCTAAAAAAATAATTGCCAAAGATTTAATTATTGACACTGAAAGACTTGAGGTATGGGTAAGAGGAGAACTTGTTAGTCTTACACCGCTTGAATTTGATCTTTTGGTATTTCTTGCTAAAAATGAAGGAAAAGTTTTCAACAGAGATGTTCTTCTTGATAAACTATGGGGATATGACTATTACGGAGACACAAGAACAGTTGATGTTCACATAAGAAGATTAAGAACAAAAATTGAAGAAGATCCTTCAAATCCGAAATATATAATCACAGTAAGAGGTAAAGGATACAAATTCAGAGATCCAGGAAAAGAAAAGAACGATTAATAATAATCAATGGCAGAGATTAATCTCTGCCATTTTTTGATTTTTTGATTTTTTATTGTAAAATAAATATAGTAAAATATTTTACCAATATGATATTTTTGAAAGAGAGGAATAAAGATGGAGTATTTAATGGCAACATTTATTTCTTTACTTGCTCTGGCAGGAATTATACTTGTTCTTTTTTATATTAAGAATACAAGAACCGAGAAAAATTATAAAAAAATAAAAAATGAAATTTCAAGGATATTAAATATAAACATAAACAATCCTTCCGATGATTTTCTTGTTCATCAGATAGGTAATGCCCTGAAAACAATAAAAGAACGATATGATTCCGAAAAAAACAGAAGAAAAAATATTTATACAATTTTGGATAATCTTTCAGAAGGGGTAATGTTTGCTTCAATATATAACGGTGAAGTTATAAAAATTGATTTTGCAAATATAGTTGCAAAAAAAATATTTACTGTTGATGATTATATAGGCAGATCAATGGCTGAAATTGTCGACAATCACAGTTTAATAGACATGGTTTTAAAAAGTTTTAAAAAGAAAATAGATGTTGAGGAAGAGATTTTATTTTATTCTCCTGAGAAAAGATTTTATCACTGTCAGGTAAGACAGACTCAGATAGACGAAAAATACAGAATTATTATTTTGAACAATATTACAAAAGAAAAAGATCTTGTTAATCTGAGAAAAGAATTTCTTACAACTATGTCTCATGAACTCAGAACACCTCTTGCGGTTATCAATGGTTATATTGAAACGATTATGATGGATGAAACTCTTTCCGATGATGTAAGAAAACCGCTTATGATTATTGAAGATGAAACGGCAAGACTCACAAGACTTGTAAAAGATCTTCTTGATATAGGAAGAATGGAAAAATCGATAAACGAATCATTTAATATGGATACGGTAAATCTTTCAGCTCTTACAAAAAAAGCTTATGATTTTTTTAAAATGCTTTCCGATGAAATGGGTATTGAACTTATTTCAGAAATTGAGGATAATATAAAAATAACCGGTAATGACGACAGAATACTTCAGGCAATATATAATCTTATAGATAATGCCATTAAATTTACCGCGATGAGAAATTCTGAAGAAAAAACCGTGTGGATAAGACTTTACAAAGATTCGGAAAATAAAAATGAAGTTATACTTGAAATTGAGGATACAGGAATAGGAATTCCTTCAAAAGAACTTCAGAAAATTTTTGATATGTTCTACAGGGTTGACAAATCAAGAACAAGACAGATTAGTGGTTTCGGACTGGGACTTTATATAGTAAAGTTAATTCTTGATAATCATAAAGCAAGACTTTTTCTCGAAAGCGAAGAAAATAACGGAACTTTGTTTAGAATAAATTTTAAAGGAGGAATAGATGATGCGTCCGTATGACATAATAACTAAAAAAAGAAATAATGAAATTAACACAAAAGAAGAAATCGAATTTATGGTAAACGGCTATGTAAAAGGAGAAATTCCTGATTATCAGATATCTGCATGGCTTATGGCTATATATTTTAATCATATGACAGCAAAAGAAAGATATGATCTTACAATATGTATGAGAGACAGCGGAGACATTGTTGACCTTAAAAGAATAGAAGGTAAAAAAATAGATAAACATTCTACCGGAGGAGTAGGAGATAAAACCACACTTAGTGTTGCACCTATGGTAGCTTCACTCGGACTTAAAGTATCAAAACTTTCAGGAAGAGGTCTGGGTCATACAGGCGGAACAATTGATAAACTTGAATCAATTGAAGGATTCAGAACTGATCTTTCTATAGAGGAATTTTTTAAAATTGCAAATGAAGTCGGTGTTGTTGTTGCAGGACAGACAGCTAATATAGCCCCGGCAGATAAAAAAATATATGCATTAAGAGATACCACTGCAACTGTTGATGAACTTTCTCTTATATCAGCAAGTATAATGAGTAAAAAACTTGCCGTTGATTCAGACGGTATAGTTCTTGATGTAAAAGCAGGGTCCGGTGCATTTATGAAAACTGTTGATGACGCGGTAAAACTTGCAAATGCTATGGTTGAAATAGCAAAATTAAATAACAGAAAAATAGTTGCTGTTGTTACAAATATGAATCAGCCACTCGGTAAAAATGTAGGAAATGCACTCGAAGTCCTTGAAGCTATAAAAACTATAAAAGGTGAAGGCCCTGAAGATTTTACGGAACTTTGTATAGAAAGTTCCGCTCATATGGTTGAACTTGCCGGCTTGTGTTCTTATGAAGAAGCGGTAACAAAACTAAGAGAAAATATGAAAAACGGAAAAATAGCAGAAATAATGAAAAAATGGATAAAAGCACAGGGAGGAAATCCTCTTGTTGTTGATCAGCCTGAAAAATATCTTAATATTTCCGATGATATAGTTGAATTTAAAGCTGAAAAATCCGGATATATTTCTTCAATAGATACAGAAAAAGTAGGTATAGCTTCAATGCTTCTCGGTGCGGGAAGAGCTAAAAAAGAAGATAAAATAGATTTTTCCGTAGGAATTGAAATTCTTAAAAAGTTGGGCGATTATGTTGAAAAAGATGATGTTATAGCCAGACTTTATGTTTCCGGAATTAGTAAAACAGAAGATTCTTTAAGGGAATTAAAAGCTTCTTATGTTATAACAGAAGAAAAACCTGACGCATACTCATATAAACTTATTTATGAAGTAATAAAATAATGGAGGTAAATTCGTTGCTAAAAAAAATAATTACCTTTATGATGATAATTATTTCTGTGACAGCATTGTTTTCATATAACGGGATTTTGATAAGTACATCAAAATCCCCTTTGAACTTTGATGTCATAAAAAATCTTTCCGATTTTTATATAAATGTTGATTCTCTTTCACAGATAGAAGGAGTTTCGGTAAATAAAACTTCTTATGTGGTTTATGTTATGAAAGATATGAACATTCTGGATATAAGTCTTAAAGATTATTATTCAAAAATAAATTTTATTGACAGATATCCTAATACGGTAATAGTAAAAGAAGGAAAAATATACATAAAAGATGAGGTAATTTCTTATTTTCTTAATATGAGTTATTATAAAGAAAAAGAAAATATATTCTTTTACAAAAAACTACCTGTAATAAAAGAGATAATGTACAGTACAAATGAACTTAAAATAACATTTGATACTTATATAGAAGATAAAATGGTTGATTATGTTAATGTATCAGGAAGAAATATTATTTCGGTAAAGCCTGTTGCTAATCTTATAAAAATACCAAACGGTATAAATTATATTTACAGCGACGGAAGAATCGATATTGATTTTATATCTGATTTTTCCTATGTACAGGAAACACAGGGTAATGTTTATACTCTTAAAATATCAGATAATGAAGAAAAAAATTCTGTTAACGACAGTAAAGTTTCTGAAAATAATAATGAAATACCCGGAAAAACTGATGATGTTTTTTATAAAACAAATATATTTAACATAAACGGAAGAGACATAAAAACGTACAGTTTTGTTGCCGATCCTAATTTTTTCAAAGTAAAAGTAGAAACTAATAATCTCGGAATATACAGTAAGGTTTCTGATTATATTGAAACAAAAAAACCTGTACTATCTGTTAATGCATCTTTCTTTGACCCGTCAACACTTGAGCCTATAGGAAATATTGTAGAGGATTCCGGACTTGTACATCTCAGCTCTTATTCAAGACCGGCATTTATAATATCATCTTCCGGTATACCTGATATAAGATATCTTAAACTCGAATATAAAGTTGAATTAAGCGGAAATCTTTTTTGGATAAAAGCTATAAATTCTTTCTGGAAAGGTGATGTGAAACTTTATACATCTCATTTTAAAGGAAATATATCAGAAAAAACTGATGATTATCTTTTTTATCTTATAAAAGACGGCATGATAATTCAGCAGGGATATAAAATGCCTAAAGATGATGAACTTCTTCTTCTTGTAAGTAAAAATTATGAAAAATATCTTACAGAATTAAAAATAGGAGATACAGCAGAATTCGTACTTGATAAAAATATTGACTATAATATATACCAGCTTGTTGAAGGCGGTCCTATACTTTTAAGCGATGAATTTGATGAAGAAATGATAAAAGAAGAAAAAAGAGCCTATCAGAACGGGGTTATTTACGGCAAATCGTCCAGAACTATTGTTGCAATAGATAATGAAAATATGGTAACATTTATTTTAGCAGAAGGTCTCAATTCTGAAAACGAAGGACCAAATTACGACGAATGTGCTGAAATTTTAAAGAAACTCGGAGATTATAAAAAAGCTATAATGTTTGACGGAGGAGGGTCTTCTTTTATGTACTATAAAGGGGATATGGTTAATAAAAGAAGTGAAGACAGACAGACAATTCCGGTGGTGATAAACGTTTATAGCAAAGAATAAACGGAGGTGGGATATATGGGGAAGTTAAGTTCTACCCAAAAAAGAGTCATAGGTATTTTTGGCCATCACGGATGTGGTAAAACAACATTTATGGATGCAGTGTTAAAAGATTTTTCAACTGCAGACAGAATAGGTCAGAGATATCTTGACAAAGAATCATTGGAAAAGGAAAAAGGATCAACATTTTCAAATCATATTTTTTCAGTGGATTATGATGACGTAAGAATGTTTTTTATCGATACACCGGGCTCTTCGGAATTTCTCGGAGATATAGAAACTGCACTGCATGCTGTTGACAACGTTGTTATAATTCTTAACGGAGGTTCAGGTGTAGAAGTTACCACTGAAAGGATATGGACAGTTTCAAGAGAGTTAAAAAAACCTGTAACATTTTTAATTAACGGAATGGACAAAGAAGGCGTAAATTTCGGAAAGATTATAGAGGATCTCAAAGAAAAATTTGAGAACGGTACAAAGGTGGTTCCTTTCCATGTTCCTGTAGGAGAAGGGGAAGATTTCAAAGGATTATGTAATCTTATAACAAAAAAATCATATGTGTACGATGAAAACGGTAAAGGTCAGGAAATAGAACTTCCTGAAAATGCAAAAGCTTATTTTGAAAAATATCATTCTGAACTTGTTGAAGATATTGTTGAAAATGATGAAGAAATTCTTGAAAAATATTTTGAAGGCGGAGAAGAAGCAATAACATCCGAAGAATTTTTCAAATGTCTTCATAAAGCTGTTGAAAGTGATGTAATAGCACCTGTTTTAATAGGTTCTGCAGTTAAAAATATAGGTGTTGACAGATTTATGTACGTTATGAAATCAATAGGTGAATCTGCCGATGAAAGAACTTTTAAAACAAAAAACGGGAAAGAAATAGTTTCTGACATAAATGGAAAACTTATGGGGCTTATTATTAAAAATGATGTAGATCCTTTTGTAGGAAAACTTACTTTTGTAAGAATAATTTCCGGAGAACTTAAACCAGGCTCATCATTTTATGTTCTTCAGGAGGAATCTCAGGAAAAAGCTTCTCATATTTATATACCGAGATTTGATAAAAATGATGAAACAGAGGATGCAGGAATAGGAGATATAATAGTTATACCTAAACTTAAATCCAGTAAAATAGGGGAAACAATCTGTATGGATTTGGAATGTGAAGAAATAGAAGTTCCGAATTATCCTGAACCGATGATTTCTAAATCTATAATTCCGAAATCCAAAAATGAAATAGATAAAATTACAAGTGCATTATCCAAACTTTCAGAATCAGATCCGACATTCGGATGGGAATTTGATTCTGAAACAGGTGAAACTGTAATAAACGGTGTAGGTTCTATACATCTTGAAGTTATGACAGAAAGACTTAAAAAGAATTTCGGAGTTGATTTTGAAGTAGGAAAACCTAAAATTGCTTACAGAGAAACAATAAAAGTACCGAGTCAGGCTGAATATAAACATAAAAAACAGACGGGCGGTCACGGACAGTACGGACATGTAAAAATAAAACTTGAACCTATAACAAGAGGAGAAGGTTATGTTTTTGAAGATCAGATAGTCGGTGGGGTAATACCGAGAAATTTCATACCTTCTGTTGATAAAGGAATAAAAGAAGGAATAAAAAAAGGTGTGTTGGCAGGATATCCGGTTGTTGATGTGAAAGTTGTACTTTATGACGGATCATACCATGATGTAGACTCATCTGATATAGCGTTCCAGATTGCTGCCAGAACAGCATTTAAAGAAGGACTTAAACAGGGTAATCCTGTAATACTTGAACCTATTATGCTTGTTGAAATTTTTGTTCCGTCAGAGTATACGGGCGGTGTAATGGGTGAAGTTACTGCAAAAAGAGGAAGACCTATGGGTATGGAATCAGTAGGAAGCGGAAACGATAAAATATCTGCTGAAATACCTTTAGCTGAAATGCTTGATTTTTCACCGCAATTAAGCTCACTTACTTCGGGAAAGGGATATTTTACAATGAAATTCCTTAAATATACAGAAGTACCCGGAGATATACAGAAAAAAATCATTTCTGAAAATACACAGGAAGAATAAAAATAATCGGGAAGCTATTAAATGCTTCCCGTTTTTGTTATAATATATATAGTGTAAAAAGTAAAAATAGCAATAAAAATTTTTCATATAATAATAATATACCGGAGGTGATGAAATGTCTATTTCTACAAAAACCGGAGATAAAGGTCAGACATCTTTGTGGAGCGGAGAAAGAGTAGATAAAGACAGTATTAGGGTAGAAGCTTACGGAACAATAGATGAGTTAAATTCAAATATCGGAGAAGCAAAACATTATGTTAAATCTTATGAGGTTAAGGATATTCTTGAAGAAATTCAGAATGATCTTTTCAGGGTGGCAGGACAATTAGCTTCTAAAGATAAACTTTTTGTAAAGCCTATAGAAGAAAATGATTCCGAAAGACTTACGGAATATGTTCATTTTTACGAGGATAAACTGAAATTAAAAGGATTTGTTATACCTGGAAATACAATACAGTCGGCAAAACTTGATATCAGCCGTACAATTTCAAGAAGAGCCGAAAGAAGAATAATCACTCTTTCTAAGAGTGAAAATATCTCCGGAAGTCTTCTGAAATATGTAAACAGACTTTCTGACCTTCTTTTTATTATAGCAAGATTCGAAGAATATCTTGAAGGAAAACTTGAATATAAAAAGTGGTGAAATAATGTACTGTATTAAATCATATATTATTTTAAAACCGGAGGGAATAGATACACTTAAAGAAAAAAGAAGTATTGTAAAAACACTTATTAATGCATTAAGGAAAAATTTTCAGCTTTCTGTTATGGAATACGGTGAACTTGATTCAAAAAAATTTATAGGAATTTTATACGCTCAGGTTAGTGACAGTAAGGATTATCTTCTTAAATCCTCTGAAAATATTGAAATTTTTATAGAAGAAAAATACGGTCTTGAGATTTATTCAAATGATTATGATATATTTTAGGAAGGTGAGACTATAAAATTTCTCAGTGAATTAAAACTTATTAATAAAGAAAATTTAAGCAAAAAAAGATATAATCATGTGGAATCAGTATATGATTATTATAAGGAATTAAAAAAAATCTATAATTTTGATAATGATTATGCGGAAACTGCAATATGGGGTCATGATATATTCCGTGAAAAAGATGATGATTTTTTTATTTCCCAAGCTGAAAAATACGGTATAGAAATAAGTTATATAGAAAAAAAATCTCCTCTGCTTCTTCATGGTAAAATAGCAGCAGAATATCTTAAAGAGAAATATTCCGTAAATTCCGAAATATATGAAGCAGTTTATTATCATACTTCGGGTTATAAATTTGATAACGATACGGGAAAAATTATGCTTATATGTGATGCTCTTGAAAGAACAAGAGATTTTGAAGGTGTTGAATATTTAAGGGAAAAATCTTTTAAAGGCATTAATATTGCTTATAAACTTATTGTAAAAAATAAAATAGAGTACGCTCTGAAAAAACAGCTTTTTATATTACCGGAAACAGTTGAAGCCTATAATAATTATATTAGCAAAATATAGCTGGAGGTGTATTTCGTGGCAGTATATCTAAAGAAAAGAAAATCGGGTTCAAAAAAGTTTATATTTATTTTTATTATAATACTTTTGGTAATTATAGCCATTCCGTCTTTTATGATTTTCAGAATGGAAAACTATTATCTTTTTGACAGACAGAATGTTAATCTTACAATAAGTTATAATAATGATATTTATTTTGTAAGATCTCTGAACAGCGTGGATAAAAAAATATATATTATAAAATCACAGGATAAAATAACATTTCCTGAAACAGGTTTTACAGTTGATTCATCAAAACTTTCGGAAACAACAGATTCTTTTTATCAGCAGTTTGGTAAAAGAGCGGATGAAATATTTACACTTAAACTTGACGATAAAGCACTTTCGGAAATTAATTCATCTATGAAATCAGATAAACCCGGCATAGAAGGATTTTTTGATACAATGATTTATTCTGATTCATCACTTTTTGATTTTATTAAAGCTTCGGGATACGCTAAAATAATTTCCAAATATGACAGAGAAACAAAAGTTGACAGTAATGTACTTTATTATTTTATGAAAGTTTTCAAAAAATATTCAGTTACAAATTATGATAAAATGAAAGCAACAGGAAGATTTTCAAGTCCTCTTACAGTAAACGTAGGAGATAATAAATATGAAATAAACGAAATAAAACCTGAAGATTTTGATACAATAAAAAGTATTCTGGAGTGATCATATTGCTTAAAAGATTTATAACAGGGATAATAGGTCTGATAATCCTATTAATCCTTGTTTTGTCTGTATATATAAGCCCTTTTAAAGTTATTAAGGAAGGAAAAAAGATGACATTTCCTTATTATTTCCTTGTTATGGGAATGGATTCTTCGAGTACTGAAGATATATCAAGAACAGACAGCATAATACTCGGCGGTATAAATGAGGAAGGTAAAATAGTAATGCTTCCTATTCCGAGAGATTTACTTATAGAATATGACGGAAGAGAAAGAAGAATAAACTCTATTTATGAATATTACGGTGTAGAAGCACTTCTGAAAGAAGTCAGTGATATTTTCGGAGTTAAAGTTGAAAAATATATGGTTTTTAACTATGAAATATTTAAGCAGATAGGAGATATAATAGCTCCCGTAAAAGTTTATGTAGATACAGAAATAGCCTATACAGATTATCATCAGAATCTTTTCATAAATTTTCAGAAAGGTATTAATGAAATGGACGGTCAGAAACTTCTGGAATATATGAGATTCAGATATGATATTTACGGAGATATAGGAAGAATAGAAAGACAGAAAAATGCGCTCTATGCAATTCTTTCCGAATCTATGAAAAAAGGTGTTACTACTCTTCTGAAAATATTCAGAACAGTTCTTAATGATACTTTAAATAATTTTAATTTTTCAGAAATAATGGGTATATATCAGAAAGTAAAAAAAGCTGATATAACTTTTCTGCAATTTCCGTCTTCACTTGAAGAAAATTACGTACTCATAGACAGCGGTAAAATTGAGGATACAAAATATAATATTATTAATTTTAAGGCTCCGGAAAAAGAGTACAGACCCTGGATAATTTTTACCAGAAATTATACTAATAAAATGTATAATTTTTATACTTATATATCTTCCAAATGGAATGTATCGGGTAATGTTTTTAAAATAGTTGACAGCGAAATAGAAGACAGCGATAATTTTAAATTTGATGAAAATAAAAGTTATATATTTTTTAAGAATACTAAGAATTATGATTACTGGGCAGAAAAAATAAAATCTGTATTCGGTACGGAAACAGTAATTTTAAATGATAAAGATTTGTATTTTTATACTATAAATTTTTTGTCCGCAAATCTTATAGATACTGAAAATTATGATATTTTGGTGATACTTGGTGAATAAAAACAGAAAAGCAGAAAAAATAATAATAAAAGGATTTCTGAAAAAATCAAGAAACAGTTTCAGACTTTCGTTTTTCTCAATTTTAATAGGTGTATGGGGAATAGTTGCTATTACAAGCATAATTAATGGTTTTGACAGTGTGCTTATGGATTCCATAACTAATTTTTATCCGCATATAACAGTATTGGGAAATTATACGGAAAATAATAATGAAATATCAGAAAAATTTAAATTTGATTTAGAAAATAATCTTGCGGTTACAAGGTCAGGATTTCAGTTTATTCAGGTTTTAAATACGGAAAAAACTGATTTTTTTTCCAAATCCCTTGAATACGGGGATTTTTCAGGAGCTGTTATAGGAAATGAACTTTCAAAAGAACTCGGGGTGACTCTTGGGGATGAAATAAACTTTTTTTCTGTTAAAGGAATATTACCTGTACCCAAAAAATATAAAATAAGCGGTATTTTTAAAACAAATGTATATAATTATGATTCGAAAATAGCACTTATTCAGAAAACCGAAGATCTTACCTATACTGGTATAATACTCAGAAATCCTAAAAATGCGGAAAAATTTAAAAAAGATTATCTTTCTGCTTATAATTCCCTTACCTGGAAGGAATCCAATGAAACTCTTACGAAAACAGTAGAAGTTGACAGCCTTATAACTCTTCTGATATCGGTTTTTGTTTTTATCATGACAGGATTCAGTATTTCAAATTCGGTTACATTTTCAATACTAAACAGAAAAAAAGAAATAGGGATTTTAAAATCAATAGGGTTCGGTAAAACAGAAATATCTTCCGTATTTTTAAGAGAAAGCATATATATATCACTTTACGGATATTTAGCCGGTTTAAGTGCAGGAGTTTTAACTTCTTTGATTCTTAAAATAATAAAAATAAAATTGCCGGGAGGAATTTTTTATATAGATTATCTCCCTGTAAATCTTGATATAAAAACAATAATATTTTCATTTTTTCTTAATTTTTTTGTTGTGTCTTTATTTTCATTTTTTACCGCTTACAGAATATTAAAAATAGAGACTTTGGAGGCATTAAAAAATGAAGAATAAACTTATAAAAATAAACGGAATAAGTCACACTTACGATGAAAAAAATTATGTTTTAAAAAATATAAATCTTGAAATATATGAAAATGAAATTATTGCCCTTTTCGGACCATCCGGAAGCGGAAAATCGACACTTCTTCATATAATGGGAAATCTTATGAAACCTGTTTCCGGAAATATTGAGTATCAGTATAAACCGATAAATCTTAAAACAGGTTTTATATTTCAGAGTTTTAATATGATAAAAGAACTGACTTTATATGAAAATATAAAAATTGCCCAGTTAAAAAGAGGATATGACGAAGATAATGAAATTTACGTTTTTGCAGAAAGAACAGGTGTTTCGGAATATCTTGGTAAATACCCTTCTGAAGTATCAACAGGACAGCTTCAGAGAGCGGCTCTCATAAGAGCTGTTGTCGGAAAAACAGAAACTGTGCTTTGTGATGAACCAACGGGAGCTCTTGATACTGAAAATAAAATAAATCTTATGAAAATTATCAGTGAACTTTCTTCGGAAAGAACATTTTTTATAGTTTCCCATGATAACATAATAAAAGATTATTGTGACAGAGTTATAATGATAAAAGACGGAGAAATTACGCAGGAGGTATAAAAATGGAAAAAGAATTTGTTATGCTCAAACCTAATGCAGTAAGAAGAGGTCTTATCGGTGAAATAATAAACAGATTTGAAAAAAGAGGCCTTAAAATAACCGCTATGAAATTTATAAACCCTTCTTCAGATCAGCTTGAGGAACTCTATAAAGAACATGCGGGGAAGTCTTTTTATAACGGTCTTATGGAATTTGCATCATCCGGTCCTGTAGTTGTTATTATTCTTGAGGGAAACAGGGCAATAGAAATGGTAAGACATATAGTTGGAAAGACAGATCCTCTTGAAGCTTCTCCCGGAAGTATAAGAGGTGAATACGGACTTTCTGTCAGAAAAAATATAGTTCATGCATCAGACAGTCAGGAAAATGCAGAAAGGGAAATGAAAATATTTTTTGATCATGAAGAAATTACAGAATATGAACTTGATGCACAGGATGACATTTAACGGGAGGAATTATCTTGCTTATAGCAAATTTAAAAAACGGTAAAGAAAATAAAATTATAAACGGATATCCATGGATATTTTCTGATGAAATAGAAAAAATTACAGGAGAAAAGATCTCCGGTGAATTTATTAATGTTTTCAGCAAAGATTACAGATTTCTCGGAAAAGGAATATATTCATCTTCTAATATAGCAATAAGAATGCTTACTACAAAAGATGAAGAAATAAATTATGATTTTTTTGAAAGAAAAATAAAAAATGCTGTTAAAAGAAGAGAAAGATACAATCATAATTCATACAGGCTGATTCACGGCGAAGCCGACGGAATACCCGGCCTTATAGTTGACAGATATAATGATTTTCTTGTTGTTCAGATAAGGAATAACGGAATTGAAAAAAATAAAAATTATATTATAGATTCTTTAAAGTCAGTAATGAATATAAAAGGAATATATGAAAGAAGTGATTTTGAAACAAATACAGGTGAGGAAATACAGAGAAATACCGGAGTTGTGTACGGTGAAGAACCACCGGAAAAAATGATAATAGATGAACACGGAATAAAATATTATGTTGATATAAAAAAAGGCCAGAAGACAGGATTTTTCTTTGACCAGAGAGATTCAAGAATGTTTTTAAGAAAGCTCGTTAAAAAAACAGACAGAGTTCTTGATGCTTATACATTTACCGGAGGTTTTGCATTTAATGCATGTGTTGCCGGTGCAAAAGAAGTAGTGGCTATAGATAAAGATTCGGATTCAATAGCTATGGCTGAGGAAAATAAAAAAATCAACAATTTTAATAATGTTGAATTTTATCAGGACAGATACGAAAACTTTGCGTCTAAATACGATAAAGAAAAATTTGATATAATAATTCTCGATCCTCCGTCACTGATAAAGAAAAAAACGGAAAGAAAAAAGGGAATGGAAATTTTTAAAAATATAACCGAAATTTCAAAACCTTTAATAAAAGAAGACGGAATAATAGGTCTTTGCAGCTGTGCTTATCAGGCTGACATAGATTTACTCGTTGAGGCAATGAGACGTGCTTATTTCGGAGAGGGTTATAAGCATCAGGTTTTGGGTATAACATATCAGTCAGAGGATCATCCCTGGATGATACAAATACCTGAAAGTCTTTATTTAAAATGTATTTGGGTAAAATTATCCAAAGAATAAATCGGGGGTGAACTGATGAAAGTTTTGGGATTGATACTTTGCGGATCAAAAAAAGATAACCTTGAAACACTTACAAAAAAAAGAACTTCTGCTGCAGTTCCGATTTTCGGTAAGTACAGGGCTATTGATTTTACTCTTTCTAACATGGTTAATTCAGGCATTAATAAAGTCGGAGTACTTACACAGTACAATCCGAGAAGTCTTATGGATCATTTAGGAAGCGGTAAGGAATGGAATCTTGACAGAAAAAGAGGAGGAATGTTTATACTACAGCCCTTTATGTCTGAAAAAGATGACATAATGCATTACAGAGGAACTTCTGATGCTATATATCAGAATATGACACTTCTGAAAAGATCAGATGAGGATTTTGTTCTTATAGGTTCCGGTGATCATATATGCAATATAGATTTTAAAGAGCTTTATAAATACCATATAAGAAACGGTGCGGATATTACTCTTGTAACAAAAGAAAATGACGGTCAGTACAATCATAAACTTTACGGACAGGTTGTTTCTGAAAACGGAAGAATAAAAAAAATATACGAAAAAATAGATGAGGAGAAAAGTAAGGAACTTTTTCTCGGTATAGTTTTTATTAACAAATCACTTCTTATGGAACTCCTTTATTCAACAGTTCCTGAAGGAAAATACGATATGCTTATGGATATAATAATTCCTAATCTTTCAAAACTGAGAGTTTTTTCATACAAATTTGAAGGATACTGGAAAAATATAAAAAAATCAGTTGAAGAATATTATAAAATAAATATGGATGTACTCAACAGAGAAATAAGAAATGAACTTTTTTATTCAAAAAGAAAAATATATACCAAACTTAAAGACTTTGCCCCTGCAAAAATAAACATAAATGCGAAAGTATCTGATTCTTTTATTGCTGACGGATGCATTGTTAACGGAATAGTTAAAAATTCAGTTCTCTCAAGAGGGGTAATTGTAAAAGCCGGTGCTGTTGTAGAAGATTCTATAATACTTCAGGAAGGTTTAATTGAAGAAGGAGCAAAAGTAAAAAGAACAATACTTGATAAAGATGTAACTGTAAGAGACGGAAGAATACTTGAATCAAGAGAAAATGAAATAATTATTATTGATAAGGGAACAGTACTTTAAAGGGGGGGTAAAATGAAAGTTTTAGCTTTGATACTCGCCGGAGGACAGGGAACAAGACTGGGGATAATAACCGATAATCTTGCAAAACCGGCAGCTCCTTTCGGAGGAAAATACAGAATAATTGATTTTGCTATAAGTAACTGTGTCAATTCAAATATAAATACAATAGGTGTCGTAACACAGTTTATGCCTCACCAGCTTGTAGAACATCTTGGTATAGGAAAACCATGGGATCTTGATATAAAAGACGGAGGACTTTATGTACTGCCTCCATATCTGAGCAAATCAGACAAATCATGGTATAAAGGAACAGCTGATGCGGTTTATCAGAATATAGATTTTATAGACAAGTACGAACCTGATTTTGTTCTTGTGCTTTCCGGTGACCATGTTTATAAGATGGATTATAATGATATAATTGATTATCATATTGAAAAAAATTCAAAATGTACAATTGCATGTATGGAAGTTCCGATAACAGAGGCAAACAGATTCGGTATAATGGTAACTGATCCTTTCAATCAGGTAATAGAATTTCAGGAAAAACCGTCAAATCCTAAGGGAACACTTGCTTCTCTGGGAATATATGTTTTTTCATGGGATTTCTTAAAACAGATGCTTATAGAAGACTCACAAAATAAAAATTCAGAAAATGATTTCGGAAAAAATATAATACCGGAAATACTGTCAAAACATGAAAATATGTATGCTTATAATTATGAGGGTTACTGGCGTGATGTAGGTACTCTCACATCTTTTGTGGATTCAAATCTTGAAATAATAGGACCTCTTCCCGCACTGGATCTTCATGACAGAAACTGGAGAATATATACGCAGTCTGCCGAACTTCCTCCTGCATATATATCTTCTAATTCAAGAGTAATAAAAAGCTTTATAAGTGAAGGTGCCGAAATATACGGTGATGTTGAAAATTCAGTTATATTTCAGGGAGTTGTGGTTGATGCCGGAACAACGGTAAAGGATTCGGTAATCATGAATAATGTTACTATAGGCAAAAACTGTTCGGTAAACAATACTATAATCTGCGAAAAAGCGGAATTAAAAGATAATGTTATAGTAGGTAAAGGTGAATTTGAAGAATCAAAGATTAATAAAAAAATATATAATTCTGAAATTTCTCTGATAGGTTTTAACACTGTAATACCTGAAAATACAGTAATAGGAAAAAACTGTGTTATTGATAACGGACTTAAAGAAGAGGATTTTGAGAACAATATTATTGAATCCGGAGACGGAATTATTAAAAATATTTAGGAGGCATTTTAATGGATTTTTATGCTGTTAAATACATGGCTACTTCCTTATTAACAGGAGAAACATATTTGGGGTATATTTTCGGTAAAAAGAAACAGGAACCGAATTTCAACGGAATATTAATAAATAAGGCAAGAATTCAGAATTATAAACTGCCTTCTATACAGAAACCGTATCTTGATTTTAAATCTGATATGGACATGCTTGTTTATAAAATTTTAAACGATGTAAAAATAGGCGGGGCAAACAGACAGTTCAGTGCTTATCTTTTTTCTACCTTTAAAAAATACGGAATGGACATACTCAGCACTAAAATTTTTCTTGCCGTTCAGGACGGAGATCCTTTTGTTCTTAAAGCAATTGTACAGGATATACTTTTTGACTGGGCAGGAGAAACAGAAGTAAAACTTGTGGCTGAAAAATTTAATTACGAAGATCTTACATGGATACAGGCAGCAACAGAAAAAGGAGAAGACGGTGCGTACACATATCTTTCAAGAGATGATGTAAAAAATGCCGTTGATGTTTTTCCTATAATAGATCCTATGGACGGCTATCCTCTTTCTAAACTCGATGTCGGTGATCCTATACTTGTACTTGTAACTACTGAAAATAAAAATGATTCAAAAAACGCACTTGAAGGCAGTGTTATTTCAAAAGAAATAGTACCGACAACAGATTATCTTTTTCTTAAAATAGATCTCGGAAACGGAAAAATAGGAAAAACAGTTGTTCTGCGTAATATGAAAATAGCTGTTGACAGCTATAAACTCGAAGCCTCAAGAAAAAAAAGAGACAGAATACTTGAAGATGAAAAAGAAAAAGTTATAGGAGATATTGTAAACGAACTTACAGGCGAAAGTAAAATTAAATATACATCTAAGGTAAATTCCTCGGATATAATAATAGTTCTTGCTTTTTCTGCGGTTGGAATACTTCTTATAGTTCTTGTAGGTATACTTTTTCTTACATGAAACTGGCTTTTAGTGTATTCTTTATAATCATTATACTTTTTCTCAGTGTTATGATTGCTGAGTATGCCGAAAAAATAAATATGCTTAATTATAAAAAACAGATATCTTATAACAAATCTGTAGGACTTATAAACAAAATAAATGATGATGAAAAAACTTTTGCCGAATCAGAAATTTCTGAAATTACCGGTTATAAAACAAAAAAAGAATTTTCGGGTTCTTATATTTATGTTTATGAAAGTGACGGGTATCAGTATATATTCAGTAAAAATAAATGATATTTTTCAGGTATCATTTATTTTTCAGAGTATATGTGAAATTTCACAAATATATTAAGCAATTTTTGAAAATAAATAAACATAGAAATTATATTCTTCATATTTCTTTACTTAAAATTACATATTAGGTAATAATTGTACTTGATAAAATAAATAATATGATGTAAAATCTTTTTGGTTTGACTTATATATAAGTTAAATATATTATTTTTTTCACAAACCGGGTTAATTCGAATATAAATAAATTTATATTTTTTGGGAGGTTAGAAATGGCATTTTTAAGCTTTAAAGGTGGTGTACATCCGCCTGAGAGAAAAAACTTTTCTGAAAAAGAAAGTATAAAACAGCTTCCACTTCCAGAAAAAGTGTATATGTACTTATCTAATCACATTGGGGCTCCGGCTAAACTCATAGTTGAACCGGGACAGAAAGTTAAAACAGGTCAGAAAATAGCAGAAGCAAACGGTTTTATTTCCGCAAATCTTCATTCCCCTGTTACAGGTCAAGTTACAGAGGTTGTTAAGATGCTCAATGCAGCTTCAGGAAAAAATGATGATGTTGTTATTATAACGAGGGAAGCAGATGATGACTGGGAACTTGTAAAACATAATTCGGATTATACAGAATTTAAACCCGAAGAAATTTCAGAAATAATTAAAGAAGCAGGTATAGTAGGACTTGGCGGAGCTATGTTTCCCGCCCATGTAAAACTAAGTATTCCTAAAGATAAAAAAGCAGAGGTCCTTGTAATAAATGCCGCAGAATGTGAACCTTATCTTACAATAGATCACAGAATGATGCTCGAAAAAACTGATGAAATACTAAAAGGAATTGAAATAATTAAATATGCACTCGGAATAAAAAATGCAAAAGTCGGTATTGAAAATAATAAACCGGATGCAATAAAACTAATGAAAGAAAAAGCTTCTAAATATCCGCAGACTGAAATACTTGAACTTAAAACAAAATATCCTCAGGGAGCGGAAAAACAGTTAATAACAGCTGTAACCGGTAAAGAAGTACCTTCAGGAAAACTACCTATAGATATAGGAGCTGTTGTTTTTAATGTTTCTACTGTTTATGCCGTTTATGATGCAGTAATAAACGGGAAACCTCTTGTTGAAAGAGGAATAACTATAACAGGTGAGGCAGTAAAAAATCCCGGTAATTTCTGGTACAGAATAGGAACAACTGTTGACGATTTACTGAGTCTTTCTGGTGTAAAAACAGAAAATCCTGAAAAAGTTCTTTATGGTGGTCCTATGATGGGTATACCTCTTCCTAAAACAGAATTACCTACTTTTAAAGGGAATAACGGACTTACATTTTTTTCTTCAGAGAGCAATAAAGACAGAGAAACAATGCCGTGTATAAGATGCAGCTACTGTGTAATGAGCTGTCCTATACATCTTCAGCCTTATCTTCTGAAAAGATTTGTTGATCAGAGAAATTATGATGAAGCGGTTAATAACGGAATACTTGACTGTATAGAATGCGGTTCATGTTCATACGGATGTCCGTCAAATATAGATTTGGCAAAAACATTTAAAACAGGTAAAAAAGTTATAAGAGCTATGAAACAGAGGAGGGTTTAATTATGGCGCTAAACACATCTGCTGCTCCTCACTTAAGGACAAAAGACAGTACAAGAAAAGTTATGATAGACGTTTTAATAGCATTAATGCCTGCAGTTATTGTTTCTTCTGTAGTATACGGTCTAAAGGCTTTAATTGTAATGCTCTCATGTATGGTAGGAGCTGAATTATTTGAATTATTTATAATGAAAGTTTTAAGAAATAAAAAGAATTTCAGGCCTGATTTTTCGGCAGCTGTTACAGGACTTCTTTTGGGAATGAATGTAAGTATTGCCGTTCAGTGGTGGCAGATATTAATAGGTGTTATTTTTGCTATAGGTGTAGGAAAACATGTTTTCGGTGGACTCGGTCAGAATATGTTCAATCCTGCTCTTGTCGGTAGGGTTTTTATGATAATTTCATTCCCTACTGCAATGACTACTTGGTTAAAACCGGGTGTGACAGATCTTGTTACAACGGCAACACCTCTTGCTATTGCAAAGGAAAGTTACGGAACAGCCGTGAATTTTTCACAGTTAATGGCAAATAATAATATAAATTATATGGATCTTTTTCTCGGTAAAATATCGGGTTCTATGGGAGAAATAAGTGCTGCAGCATTACTTATAGGATTTATTTATCTTGTTGTAAGAGGAAGAATAAAGATCAATATACCTGTTTTTTATGTAGGTACTGTGGTTATTTTCAGCAGTATAATGTATTTTATTAATAATTCATACGGAACACCTCTTTTTCATGTTCTTACAGGCGGATTAATAATAGGTGCGTTATTCATGGCAACTGATATGGTAACATCGCCTATGACTTTTAAGGGACAGATGATATACGGTATAGGTCTCGGAGTTATAACTATGGTTATAAGATATATAGGATCTTATCCGGAAGGCGTTTCTTTTGCAATACTTATAATGAATGCTTTTGTACCTCTTATAGATATATGGGCAAAACCAAAGATTTACGGTACAGTTAAAAAGGAGGCTAAAATATGAAAAACTATATCAAAATAGGCCTCATTTTAATGACATTCACATTAATTTCCGCTTTTGTTGTTGCTTTTATTTACACCGCTGTTAAACCTTATATAGATAATGCGGAATTCAATTCTAAATTAAAAGCTATAAAAACTGTACTGAAAGATAATAATGATAATTATCTCATAAAAAATATACCTGAAAATTCACAGCAGCTGAGTGCACTTGTATGGAAATCATCCGAAAACGATGTTTTATATACAGACAGTACAAATGCAAAAGTATATTCTCCTGTTTATAAAATTGAAGAAAACGGAAAAAATATTTATATAATGACTGTTTCCGGTATAGGATTCGGCGGAGATGTAAAATCAGTTGTATCTTTTGTTTCACAGGAAAATGATATTTATCTAAATAAAATAGAAGTAATAGATTATTCACAGGAAACACCGGGTCTCGGTGCAAGAATAGTTGAAAGCGCTGTGAAAGCAAGATTTTCAGATATTCCTAAATCAGGACTCGAAAAAACAATTAAAGTAAATAAAGATGCCGGTGTTACATATTCAAAGGATAACCTTGATCAGGCTAAAGCAAACGGAGTTATACAGCTTACTGATATAATGACCGGAGCTACAATAACACCGAGGGGAACTGTAAAATCACTAAATATAGCTGTTGAATTCCTTAAGAAAGAAGGTGTTATGTAATGGCTGACATAAAAAATCTTACTAATGGATTTATAAAACAGAATCCTACATTTGTTCAGGTTTTAGGAATGTGTCCTACACTTGCTGTTACAACAAGTGCAGAAAATGCATTAGGTATGGGTCTTGCTGTTCTGGCAGTTCTTGTTATGTCAAATATAGCTATATCACTCATAAGAAAACTTGTGCCTGATAATATAAGAATTCCTGTTTATATAGTTGTTATAGCTTCTTTTGTTACTGTAATAGATCTTTTAATGCATGGATTTACATATGATTTATGGAAAACACTCGGACTTTTTATACCGCTTATAGTTGTTAACTGTATAATACTCGGAAGAGCTGAAGCTTTTGCTTCAAAAAACGGAGTGCTTGATTCTATTTTTGATGCTCTCGGAATGGGATTAGGATTTACAGGATCACTTCTCCTTTTGGGTTCAATAAGAGAAATATTGGGAAATGGTACAATATTCGGATTAAAAGTAATGTCAGAGACATTTAAAATGTATCTCTTCATATTACCTCCCGGAGCTTTCATTGCTTTAGGATTATTACTTGCATTCTTTAATTCGCTTACTCTTAAAAAACAGAAAAAGGGAGGTAAATAACAATGGGTTTATTTGCCATTTTTGTATCAGCTATATTAGTAAATAATTTTATTTTCTCAAGATTTCTCGGAATATGTCCTTTTTTAGGGGTATCAAAAAAAATTGATTCAGCAACAGGAATGTCTCTTGCTGTTATATTTGTAATGACTATGGCAGGTACCATAAGCTGGATGCTTAATCAGCTTCTTGCTGTTATGGGGCTGGAATTTCTTAAAACAATAGTTTTCATACTTGTTATAGCTGTATTGGTTCAGTTTGTTGAATTTTTTATAAAGAAAACAAGTCCTTCGCTTTATGAGGCACTCGGAATATATCTTCCGCTTATAACAACAAACTGTGCTGTTTTAGGAGTTGCTTTACTGAATGTTCAGAATAATTATAATATAGTACAGGCTATAGTAAATTCATTTGCTTCCGCTCTCGGTTTCGGTATGGCACTTGTAATTTTTGCTGCAATAAGAGAAAGAATGGATAACAATGATATTCCCGCACCTTTCAAAGGAACGGCTATAGCACTTATAACTGCCGGACTTCTTTCTATGGCATTTATGGGATTTTCCGGTTTAAAAATATAAGGTGGTGCTTTTATGACAATAATAATAAACGCTTTAATACTTATGGGAGTTTTAGGTCTTATTTCAGGAACTTTTCTTGCATTTGCGGCAAAGAAGTTTGAGGTAAAAGAAGATATAAGAGTTGCTGTTGCAGAAAAAATGCTTCCCGGAGTTAACTGCGGAGCATGTGGATTTCCGGGATGTCCTGCCTTTGCAAAAGCTTATGTAAAAGGTGAGGCGAAAAATGACGGATGTCTTCCGGGAAGAAGAGCCGGCGTACCTGATAAATTAAAGAAACTTTCGGAAATAAAAGATGATGATTTAAATGCCATGGGAGAAAAACTTGGCGGAGATATTCAGAAAATAATAGAAGAAATAATGAAATAACCCCTTAAGGGGTTATTTTTTTTAGAATAACGGTTCAAATCCCATTTCATTCCAGTATTGTTTTTTCATTTCATCATAAAGATTTAAAAGAATATTTCTGTGGTTTTTTTCCCATTCTGATAATTTTAAAAGTATATTTTTTATTTTTTCATCATCTGTTTTTTCCGCGGTTAATTCATAAAATTTTACAAAATCATCTTCTATAAGATAGGCCATTCTTACTATAGGAAGTTCATCAGTAATATCTGAAATCTTTGATCCTGTAATATCAGTTATTTCACGTATGTCAAAAAATTCATCCATATGAATATCAAAGTTATCAGTACTTTTTTCTTCGGAATAGTAATCAAGTAAATTAGAAATATAATCCATATGGCCGTTTTCCATTTCTGAAAGATAAGAAAAAATTTCTTTTGTAATTTCATTTTTCAGGTCATTCAGTTTTGAAGAATAAAATTTCTGACCTTCTTTTTCTTTTGAAAGAGCATATTTAAGAATACCGGTTACACTTTTATTCATATTTCACCTCCGAATGTTTGTATAAATTATATCATTTTGTAAAGAAAATATCAAAAAAGAATTTAAAAATTTATAAAAATTAAATTTAAAAAAATCTCTTTTTTAAAGATATTTTAATTAACATAGTAGTATAATTTAATATAAGATAAATTATCGGAGGGATTGATATGGATAAATTAACTATAACAGGAATTGTTGATAATTACAGATGTGATACATCATACAAAAGAGACTGGGGTTTTTCCGCACTTATAAGAACAAAATATAATAGCATACTTTTTGATACGGGAAATAATCCTGAAATTCTTGAAAATAATCTTAAAATAGCAGCTCCCGATCTTTCATCAATTGATTATGTATTTATATCACATGATGACTATGATCATACCGGAGGAATTGAATATATAGCAAAGAATTATTCAGTCGGAAAATTTATTATTCCTAATTTAGAAAATAAAAGTCTTTATAACAGAATAACTGACTGTAAAAAAGATGTTATGGAAATTACTTCACCTACAAGTTTTGATATGGATATTCATTCTACCGGGGTAATGGGTGATAATAAAAAGGAACAGTCGCTTATTATAAATACCAGGCTCGGAAATATACTTATTGCAGGATGTTCACATATGGGAGCCGGTACTCTTGCAAATTATGTAAAAGATGCGTTTACAGATGATATATATCTTTTTATAGGCGGATATCATTTTTATAAACTGTATGATGATGTTCTTGAGGAAAAAATAGAGGAAATAATTGCTGCCGAACCTGAATTTCTTGCACCTACACATTGCAGCGGTGAGCAGACAAGAGAATATATAAAGAACAGATATGAAAATAAATATTTTGAATTCGGAGCGGGTAAAATCTTTGAAATATAAACAAACGGACTTTAAGTCCGTTTGTTTTATTTTAAAATACCGTATTTTTTAAAAAAAGATATAAGTTTTTCCGTATAAAGTTTTTTGTCAGAATAAAGGGAACCGGCGTGCTTAGCATTTTCAACGAGTAATATATCTTTTTTATCAGGTTTTTCACGATACATTTCTATGCTCATTTCACAGGGAATATATCTGTCTTCAAGACCATGGACAAATAAAACAGGAATATCTATATTTTTAATTACTTTGAGCGGTGATGAATATGAAAAAAAGAAACCTGTTTTAATAAAAGATATAAAAGAAGAAAAATCAATAAATATTCCGGCACCTTTAAAAAAATCATTTTTTGCCCTTATTTTTAAGAGTTTTTTTAAATCGGAAAAAGGACAGTCAGCAATACAGAAATCAATTCTTTTATCAATGGCGGAATACTGAATAACAGTTCCTCCCCCCATAGATTCTCCGTGTACCCCGACTATTTCAGAGTCAGTATTTTCATAAATCCAGTCCACAACAGTTTTCAAATCATTTTTTTCATAATATCCGAAAGTGGTATTCTTTCCGCCGGATAAACCATGATTTCTGTGATCATAAATCATCACATTGAAACCTAAATCTTTAAATATTTTCAGATATTTCAGAGATCCGGCAAGTGACCATGTTATTCCGTGTGAACAGACAACAGTTTTATCTGAGTTATTATAAAAAAAAGAACAGTGAATTTTGTATCCGTACGGTGAATCTACAAAAAATTCATTTTTTAAATATTCAGATATTTCTTTTTCGGAAACATCACCGTTTTCTACAGCATAGTCCATTGTATAAAGGTAATCACTTATTTTTGGTTTTGTAACAACATTAGAAAAGAAATAAGAAAATGCGGTATAAACAATAAAAATAATAATTAAAACTAAAATAGCAGTATTCAAAATAAGCACCCCGTAAAATTAACTGTTAAGATATTTAATTTGTTCCTCGGAAAGACTGTCTATATTAATACCAAGAGTTTCAAGTTTAATTCCTGCTATTTTTTTATCGATTTCTTCAGGAACAGGTTTTATGAATAATTCTTTTGAATTTCTGTTATCTTTAAGATATTTTGCAGCTTCAAGCTGGAGACTGAAAGAAAGATCCATTATTTCAATAGGATGACCGTCACCGTTTACAAGATTTACAAGTCTGCCTTTACCTAAAAGATAAAGTTTTTTACCGTCAACAGTATATTCTTCTATACCGGGTTTTACTTCTTTTTTTGATGATTTTATTCTTTCAAGATCAGCTACTTTTACTTCAACATCAAAATGTCCTGAATTAGCAAGTAAGGCGCCTTCTTTCATTACTCTGAAATGTTTTTCAGTTATTATATCAATATCTCCTGTTGCAGTTACAAATATGTCGCCTATTTTTGCAGCATCATCCATTTTCATAACCCTGAATCCGTCCATAACAGCTTCTATTGATTTTATAGGATCAACTTCGGTTACTATAACATTAGCCCCTAATCCTTTTGCTCTCATTGCAATACCTCTTCCGCACCATCCGTAACCGCCTACAACGACATTTTTACCTGTAACCGTTGTATTTGTCGATCTTATAATACCGTCCCATGTAGACTGACCGGTACCGTATCTGTTATCAAAAAGGTATTTCATATGTGAATCATTAACAAGAATCACAGGTACAGGAAGTTTATTTCTGTTGTATAGTGATTTATATCTTTTTACACCTGTAGTTGTTTCTTCACAAATACCCCAAAGATTCTGAGGATTAAAATCTGTGTTTTCAAGGTATCTTATACCCAAATCAGCTCCGTCATCTATTATAATATTCGGTTTTGATTCAAGAACCCTGTCTATATTTTTCCAGTAAACGGATTCATCAAGAGTTTTTTCAGCAAAAACATTTATTCCGAATTCCGAAAGAGCTCCGGCAACATCAGGTTGTGTAGTCAGCGGGTTACTTCCGGTAATAAAAACATTTGCACCGAGTTCTTTAAGTATTATTGAAAGGTAAGCAGTTTTTGCTTCGAGATGAATACTCATTGCAACATTTGTACCGCTGAAAGGTTTTTCATTTTCATATTCAGCTTTAAGTGAATTAACAACTTTCATAAAAGATTTTACCCAGTTTATTTTCTGATGACCGGATTCAAACATTTTTTCAACCTCCGTTTTATAAGAAATAGTTCCATATTATTATATTATCATATTTTCATGTATATAAACATTAAATTTTGAGAAAAATTATTTTTATGATATAATATATTATACATTTGTATAATATGAAGGTGATTTATATGAATATGGAAGTTATTGAAAAACTTAATATATTGTCAGGTGCCGCAAAATATGATGTTTCATGTTCTTCAAGCGGAGTAGAAAGAAAAGGCGGCAATAATTCCGTGGGAAATACATCGTCATCAGGTATATGTCATTCATGGTCATCAGACGGAAGATGTATATCACTTCTTAAAATACTTTATTCAAACGACTGTATTTTTGACTGTGCTTACTGTATAAACAGAAAAAGCAACGATGTAAAAAGAGCTTCTTTTACCCCTGCGGAAATAACAGAACTTACCATAGGATTTTATAAAAGAAATTACATAGAAGGTCTTTTTCTTAGTTCAGCCATAATAAAAAATCCTGATCATACAATGGAAATGATGCTTAAAGTAGTTAAAACACTCAGAACAGTTCACAGATTTAACGGATATATACATTTAAAAGCAATACCGGGAGCCGATGCTAAACTTTTAAGGGAAGCTGGTTTTTATGCAGACAGAATGAGTGTTAATATAGAACTTCCAAGTGAAGAAAGTTTAAAAAAACTTGCACCTCAGAAAAATAAAAAATCTATTCTTCTTCCTATGAAAAATCTCGGTGACGGTGCACTGGAAATATGTCAGGATAAAAAGAAGTTCCGGAATACTCCGTCATTTATACCTGCCGGACAGTCAACACAGCTTATAGTAGGAGCTTCTCCTGAAAATGATTTTACCATAATGAAGCTTTCAGACAATCTTTATAAAAGTTACAGCCTTAAAAGAGTATATTATTCAGCTTTTGTAAAAGTTAATGAAGATAACAGACTTCCTGACAAAAATGAAAAAATGGTTAGGGAGCACAGACTTTATCAGGCGGATTGGCTGATAAGAGTATATAATTTTAATGTAAATGAACTTTTTGAAAATTCAAAAAAATTTCTGGATTATGATATAGATCCGAAAAGTTTCTGGGCACTTAATAATCTTAATTATTTCCCTATAGAAATAAACAGCGCGGATTATGATACTTTAATAAGAATACCCGGTATAGGAATAAAATCAGCCTTAAGAATAATCGGAGCAAGGAAGTATTCTGTTCTTGATTTCGAAAATTTAAAAAGTTTCGGTGTTGTTTTGAAAAGGGCAAAATATTTTATAACATGTAAAGGAAAATATTACGGTTTTATATATAAAGATGCCGGGGATTTAAAAAATATGATAAAAGACAAAAAAAACGGATTATTTATAAAACTACCGTATGAAAAAAATTTACCGGAGGTGTACGGAAATGATAATTATTTATGACGGTACATTTTCAGGACTACTTACTTTGTATTACGGGCTGCTTAAAAATAATATAAATCCTTTACTGATAACCAAAAACAGAAAAAATTTCCTGAGCAGTGAAATAAAATATACAAAGACAGATTCGCTTATATCTGATTACATGTTTTCCTATATAAAAGATAAAACTGATTATGATGTTCTCAGAAATATATATTTAGGATACCTTTCGAAAGATGAAAATGTTCTTGTGAATACTTTTAATTATATGAAAAAATCAATTATCAGTAAAAAAAATCTGATAAAGGATTTATCGGATTATGATATTTTAAAACTTAACAGAAGTATAAGAAATACTGAAGGTGAAGCACACAGATTTCTCGGACTGGTAAGATTCAGAAGACTTAATGATGAATCTTATTATTCTGTTATAAATCCTGATAACGATATACTGCCTCTTATGGCAGGACATTTTAAAAACAGACTGAATGAAAAATGGATAATTCATGACATAAACAGAAATTACTGTCTTATATACGATAAAAAAAATATAAATTATTATAAAGTTGATAGATTCGAATACGGAAAACTCGTAGAGGCATATCATGAAGAAGAAAAAGTGTATCAGAATTTATGGAATAATTATCATGAAAGTATAGCTATAAAGGAAAGAGAAAACAGAAAACTCCAGTTTCAGTTCATACCTGTAAGATACTGGAAATATCTGATTGAAAAATATTAAAGAAGAATAACCTTAAAGGTTATTCTTCTTTTTCAAGTAATATATTGAGTTCTTTTGATTCTTTTTTACAAAGATATATAAGAAGAAAAATAAGTAATAAAGGTATTCCCAAAAGTATAAGATAATTGAGTACAGGAGACATTTTTTCGAATATCCAGAAAGGTCCTGATTTTATGTATACTGACAATGCACTCATAGGAATAAATATTCCGAGTGAAAATACAATACTAAGACCTTCGAGTGTAATAGTTTCTTTACCTGAAAGAATATTTTTCTGTTTAACATCTCTTTTCGGATTTTTGAAAAACATTTTCGCACCGACAAGTGATGAATAAATAAGAATAATAAGTAC
This sequence comes from Thermotogae bacterium, assembly GCA_024233675.1. Lineage (GTDB taxonomy): Bacteria > Thermotogota > Thermotogae > Petrotogales > Petrotogaceae > JACKPH01. The sequence goes on along the minus strand of JACKPH010000005.1, from coordinate 2,639 downwards.
AGGAATAAGCATAATTAATCCGAAAATCAGACTTTCAAATCCTGAGAAGAAAAATGAAACAATATCAAGAATTAAAAATTCTCCTGCAAATATAATTATAGGTATATATATTTTAGATTTTATTAATCTCTTGGTGTCTATAGGGTAAAGTTTAGGGTTAGGCCATATTTTTCTTTCTTCCATAATCATCATAACAGAAAGAAAGGAGGCATAAAAAGACGCAATAAAATTGAACATAATTGAGATGAATGCCATATTAATAGATCCTGTAAAGAATAGTATAAAAGGAAATATTAAAGGATAAAGTAATAGAAAAAGTGACTGTGAATCTCTGAATAAAAGTTTTAAATCTTTTTTCAGAAGAGGATTGGATGAAACTTTATAATCTGATTTTTTTTCTTTTATTTTTTTACCTGTGGATATCATATTCATATTTCTCGTAAGTAAAAATACAAGATAATAAATAACAATATTCATAAGTACAAGTATAAGAAATGAAATAAAGCTTCCTCTCATAGCACCGAGAAAATGTGTATGCGGCCATAAAGGACTCAGTACAAAACCGAGTGCGTTTTTAAGATTATTTACAAGTACTTCGGCATTAGAAACATTTATTTTATCAGGAGTGATAAAGTTTGCAGCAAAAACATAAAGAAGTATAGCTCCGAAATATGCAAGCATTGAAAGTTTCTTTGCTGCTGTTTTTCCCATAAAATTAGACATAAAGATACCGCCGAGAAGGGATACACCCAAAAGTATTCCTATAAAAAGTAAAAGACTTATAATCATTACAACAAAAGAAAAAATCATGTGAGGAATACTTAAATTTAAAGAATTTCCGTAAATTATAGGATAAATAACACCAAGCGGAATCATCATACCGAGTGATAAACCCGAAAGCAAAAGGCTGTCTACAGCAGCACTAAGGAAAATTGTTGATTTTTTAACAGGCATTGTTAAAAGAATTCCTGTCATTTCCGAATCAAAAAGATTAACAATAATACTCGGTGAATAACTTATAAAAAAGAATATTCCAAGACCTATAAGAGATATTGAAAGGAAAATATCCATGAGTGAAAAACTGCTTGATATACCGAAATCCGCAAGAGGTATATTTAAATTCTGAAATGTCATAAAAAACAAAAATCCTATAAATATACCGAAAACAGCTGCCGGAAGTAAATATCCGAAAACACCGGACATTGCTGAAGATTTCTTTTCCTGACCGTATTTATCTTTTTTCGGTCTTACTTTATTTTTAAAAGAGTATTTCAATAAAAGAGTTAACTGACTCATAACGGACCTCCTTATATTTCGTCTACAATATCAGAGATTTCATCTTCTCCTGTAAGTTCAAGGAAAATATCCTCAAGAGAATTCTGTCCTGTGGTTGAAAGTTTCTTAAGATCTTCCATAGTACCTTCTGCTATTATTTCGCCTTTGTTTATAATACCTATTCTGTCACACATTTTTTCTGCAATTTCAAGTATATGTGTTGTTAGGAAAATAGTTGAACCCTCATTTTTGTATTTTTCTATAAGCATTTTTAATATTTTTGCTGACCTTGCATCAAGGCCTACAGTAGGTTCATCGAGAAAAATAACATCCGGCTTTCTCATTAAAACACTTGATACCATTAATTTCTGTTTCATACCGTGAGAATAATCACCTATATAATTTGAAAGAAAATCAATGGAAAAGGCTTCGCAGATTTCTTCAAATCTTTTCTGTGTTTCTTCTTTTTTACAGTTATAAATTCCCATTATAAACTCTATAAATTCAAAACCTTTAAGATTTTCATACATTTTCGGTTCATCAGGTACAACACCCATTATTGATTTCAGTTTAAGTTCATTTTTTCTTAAATCCATGTCATTTATTATTACACTTCCCGAAGTGTAATTTAGTGTACCTGTAAGCATTCTCATTGTTGTTGTTTTACCGGCACCGTTAGGACCTAAAAATCCGTAAATTTCACCTTTTTTAATATCAAGATTAAGATTTTTTACAGCGGCGAAATCTCCGAAATTCTTTGTAAGATTAATAGTTTTAATCATCTTTATACCTCCGTTTTACTAAAATTTTTGTAGTTAATTATTTCTCTGAGAAAAAGTTCGGAAAAATCTTCAAGATTTGGATAATTTAAATTTTTATGAAATTTTTTTGATATTTTTAAAACAACATGATCTTTTTTAAACCATATTTTCAGGTTTCTGTTTCCTGTAAGGAATGTTTTAGAACTGTTTATTTTAATTATAATGGGTTTTGAAGAATACTTTCCTTTTGTCTGTATTTTTTCGGAAACTTCATAAGCAAGACCTTCAAGCCATTTACAGTTATGAAAAGGATATTTCCATACAAGATAAAGACTGAAAACGGAAATTCCCATACCGAAAGAATAAAAAATTCCGAAAAGAATACCTTCAAAATTAAATGAAATCATAAGACATATAATACTTGCGGCACTGAGAAAAGAAAAAACAAAAGAATAACCTCTTTTTACATTGAGAAAAAAGGAAAAAACGGCAAATATTATGACTCCTATAAAAAAATATGTATTTATATCACTATTATATTCGGGTGATTTTTCAAGGAAAAAAGTAATAACAAGAACAATAGCTATAACTATAAAAATTCTT
>JACKPH010000004.1 GCA_024233675.1 Thermotogae bacterium | reverse complement strand
AAAGATTTAGACCATATTTTTTCGCCTTTTTGGTCAATTTTTACAATCCATCCATCTTTACCACCATTATTGTGTGAAATATCACCATTGGTTGAGTCTGTATTTCCTGCAGCTATATAGTTTCCATCATTTGTTTCAATAATGCTTTTAAATCTGTCGTCGTTTTCACCGCCGAAAGATTCAGACCATATTTTGTTTCCGTCACGATCTATCTTTACAATCCATCCTTCATTTTCGTTGTAAGTTTTTAAAATATTTTCATTTGATAATGAAATTGATCCTGCCACAATGTAATTTCCGTCTGATGTACTATTTATACTGTAAAAAAAATCCTGTGTAACATTTCCTAAAGTTTTACTTAAACTTAATTCAACTTTTTTCTTTTGCGGAGTTGTTGTATTTTTACACGAAACTAAAAGAATTATTAATATTATTAAAATTAACAACTGAAGAATTTTATGCATTTTAATTATCTCCTTTATATAATTTTATATGCGATATAAGTATATCATAAAATATTATTTTGAAAAAAGAAATTAATATTAATATAATTAAGATATGAGTATATTTCGTTATCTAAATAAAAAGCTATAAAATAAATTTATTAGTATTTTATTTAAAGAAGAATATTCATATTTTAAAAAAAACAAAGCACTGAATTTTCAGTGCTTTGTTTTTTATTTTTAATTTATTTCGTTTTCTTTTTCTCCGACTATTAACATCTGAAGTCTGTTTTGTATGTTTGCTATACTTGTATCATAATCGTAGTCAACGGAAACAATCTGTATATTCGGATAACGTTTTTTTACTTCTTTTACAAATCCTCTTCCGCTTATATGATTCGGTATACATGCAAACGGCTGAACGAGTACAAAGGAATTTACGCCTTTCTGGGCATGAGATATTATTTCAGCAGCCATAAGCCATCCTTCTCCGGATATATAGGTCACGTCAACAAAATCTTCAACGAGTTTTGCAAGTTCATGAACATTCTTTTTTTCTTCGTAAAATTTAAATTGTTTCATTATATCTTCTGTTTTGTTTGAAACCATTTGATAAGCTGCATCAGTTGCTTTTCCTATGAAATGTGTGAGATATTTTTTATCGAAGAAATCTCTTGTCGAACCGTTTATTATTCTTATATTGTCTCTTCTGAAGAAATCAACAAGTCCGGGTATTATTACTTCCATTCCGTGTGATTCAAGATACTGTTCCACGTATTCATTTGCGGAAGGGTGATAATTCATAAGTATTTCACCTGTTACAACAACTCTCGGTTTTCTTTTTGAGCGGTCTATCGGTATTTCATTAAAAGCTTTTACAGCTTCTGAAAGAACTCTGAATACTTTTAATTTACTTTCATTTGCAAGAACATCACATGCTTTTTCTATGTATTCATCAAATACTTTATTTGTTTCACCTTTATTTAATTCGTAAGGTCTTATTTTTCTTCTCATTTCCTCAAGAGCATCAGTTATATGAAGTCCGAATAGCATACCTATTCTGAACCAGTTTCCGGAGCTGAATCCAGGATGCATATTTTTCTGATCGATTTTTGTTGAGGTTACTATCGGAACATCTGCAAATCCTGCATCGTCGAGTGCTTTTCTTGCAAGCATAGGATACTGATTTGCTCTGCAGGCTTCACAGTTTTTTGCGAGAGCTACGGCTATATTTTCGGTATTTTCTTTATTTTCAAGCATTTCAAGCATTTCGCCTATGTTTATCTGAGCCGGATAACATATATCGTTGTGAACATATTTTTTTCCGAGTTCTTTTGCTCTTTTTCCGGCAACTTTAAGCGGGTAAACTTTATAACCTTTTTCTTTCAGTACAGCACATGCTATTTTTGAAAAAGCTACCGAAAGGTTCGGGAGATAAACATCCCTGACTTTGTCCGCTTCTGTAAATTTTACTTTGTAAGGGTCTTCAAGTTCTTTTACTTTGAAGAATATGTCGTTGGAATTTCTTATTTTTATTGTTTCTATAAAAGATTTTACTCTTATGTTTAAAGGTCCTCTTACATCGCCTTCGTCGAGTTTTACTATTAAAGGATTTTTGTTTGCCATTTCTTTTAGTATTCTTATTATTTCGTCTGAATTTATAGCTTCGTGTCCGCATCCGAAACTTACTATCTGACACATTTCAAGATGTCTGTTTCTTGCAACTATTTTTGCACCTGCGAATAGCATTGTGTGGAAAGGATTTACTATTTCCGGCATTGTAAAACTTAGATCTTCTTCATATATATTGTCAAGTGCATCAAGAGTTATTACCGGAATTCCGTTGTTTGTAAAAAGTTTGGATAAGTTATGGTTTATCAGTTCATCGTAATGATAAGGTCTTCCGGCGAGAACAACCGCAAATTTGTTTTTGTCCTCAACATCTTTTATAATTTTTTTAGCTTCTGTTTTCAAAGCACTTCTGAAACTATTTTCCGAAAAATCACCGTTTTCTATTGCTTTTTCAACAATATGTCCTTCTATACCGAATTTTTCTTTCAGATAAGTTCTGAGCTGTTTATTCCTGAGACCTTTGTTATACCATCTGAACATAGGAAACTGAAAATCGGTGTTCTTCTTTTCGAAAGGTCCGTTGTTTATGTTTACAACTGCAGGATATCCCTGAATTATCGCACACATATGGTATTCGTTTTCACGGTTTTCTTCATTTATATATTTTTCCATCATCATAGGCATAAAAATAATATCAGCTTTCTTTTCAACGAGATTTTCTATATGACCGTGTACTATTTTTGCCGGGAAACATGCTGTGTCCGAAGGTATATATTTAAGACCTTTTTCAAATATTTTATAAGAACTTTTATCAGAAACTATTACATTAAATCCGAGAGTTCTGAAAAAAGCATTCCAGAATGGGAAACTATTATAAAATTCAAGTACTCGCGGTATACCTATTGTTATATTTTTTGATGGTTTATCAAAATCAATATAATTTTTTGATATCATTTCATTTCTGAATTTTACCATATCAGGAATATTTTCTGTTTCTTTAATTTTTTCCCTTAATTCATCGGTACTGAGAACTTCACCTTTTTCACATCTGTTTCCGGTAACGAAATAACTTCCGTCGGGGAATGTTACTACTGTTCTGTTGCAGTTGTTCGTACAGAATTTGCATATATTTCCGTGGGATTTTCTGTATTCGAAATTTTCTATATTTTCAAGTCCTATGAATGAAGATTCTTTTTCATTCATAATAAAGTTTTCGTAAGCAAGAAAACTTACACCTATAGCTCCCATCATTTCGGGATTTTTAGGCCTTATTACTTTTTTACCTGTGTACTGTTCAAAGGCTCTTAATACAGCATCATTTTTAAATGTTCCGCCCTGAACAACTACTGAATTTCCGAGATCGTCAAAGTTTTTAATTCTTACAACTTTTGTAAATACATTTTCTATTATAGAACGGCATATTCCGGCTATTATATCTTCTGTTGTTTTACCGTTTTTCTGCTCTGTTATTATACTGCTGTTCATGAAAACTGTACATCTTGAACCGAGTCTTGACGGTGATTTTGAATTAAAAGCCATTTCGGATATTTTTTCAACAGGTATTTTTAAAGATTTCGAATATGTTTCTATAAAAGAACCGCATCCTGCGGAACATGCTTCGTTAAGAATAATTTCCGTTATTATTCCGTTATCTATTTTTATTGCTTTCATGTCCTGACCGCCTATATCGAGTATAAATGATACATCAGGATTGTAATTCATAGCTGCTTTTGAATGACATACGGTTTCAACATTATGATAATCAATTTTAAATCCCTTGTAAAAAAGTAATTCCCCGTATCCTGTTACCCCTGTAGTAAGAATATTCAGATTAATATTTTTTTCAAGGAAAAATTTTTTCATTTCGATAAGACCTTTTTTAACAGTGTTTAAAGGATCACCGAAATTATTTGAATAAAATTTATAAACTATATCTCCGTTTTCATCCATTATGACAAATTTTGAGGTTGTTGAGCCTGCATCAATACCCAAAACACCGTTTAAGGTTTTTCCGGAGTATTTATCCGGATTGATTATTTCTTCAGAATTATGACGTTCATTAAATTTTCTGTGTTCTTCTTCGGAAGTAAAGAAAATATTTTCCGAATCTTCCGAGTATTTTTTTGATTTTCTGAACTCTTCTATACTGTTTATAACTTCTTTAAGTTCTTTTTCATTGCTGTCCTTAAAAAGAACTGCTGTGGATAAAGCTGCTCCCACAGAAACAAATATTTCGGGTTCTTTCGGGATTATACAGCTGTTTTTGTCTAAATCAAGTCTTTCTATAAAAGCATCCACAAGAACAGGGTTAAAATGGAAAGGTCCGCCTTCGAATATAACAGGAGGATTTATTTCTGTGCCCTGTGCAAGTCCGCCTATTGTCTGTTTTGCTATTGCATGAAAAGATGAAAGAGCTATATCCTCTTTTGAAACACCCTGATTAAGAAGAGGCTGAATATCGGTTTTTGCAAAAACACCGCATCTTCCTGAAATATCGTATACAACTTTTCCTTTTTCTGCATATCCGTTGAATTCTTCTATTTTTATTCCGAGAAGTTCTGATATCTGATCTATAAAGGCTCCTGTACCTCCGGCACATGAGCCGTTCATTCTCATATCCGAAGTTATTGTTTTTCCTGTATTTTCATCGTGTGAGAAGAAAAGAACTTTTGCATCCTGTCCTCCGAGTTCTATTGCAACTTTTGTTTCCGGGTAAAACTTCTTTATAGCTATTGAATTTGCTACAACTTCCTGAACGAAATCAACTTTTATAAATTCGGAGATAGTTCCTGCACCGGAACCGCACATGGCTATTTTAAATTTTTCATCCGGAAATTCTGAATTTATTTCTTTAAGTATTTTTAAAAGTGTTTCTGACTGAGAAGCATTATGTCTTAAATAACATGAGTAAAATATATTTTCTCCGCTATAATCAGTTACAACGGCTTTTACTGTTGTAGATCCTATATCTATACCTATAAGTTTTTTAGTCATACGAATACCTTCCGTTTTTATAGTTTTTATGTTTTTATTTTAAATAAAAATTGTTTAATAAATATTAAATAACTATGAAAAAAGAGATTATACGGAAATAAATGCAAATAAAATGTAATTACTGAGTTTTCATAAGGAAATTCAGTTCTTCGGTTATTAATTCTTTGTTATCCGGACAGGAATTTCTCAGAGCTTTTTCAAGAAGATGCTTGAAAACAGAGTAATCTTCTTCCGAAAAATCTTTTATAAGAAGTGAGTTTAATTCAATAAATGTTTTTTTGAATTCATCAGAGATTTTTTTGCCTTTTTCAGTTATGTATACATATTTTATTCTCGAATCGTTAGTATCTTTTTTCATATATGCAAGATCATTCTCAGTAAAATATTTTACTACTTTCGAAACACTTGCTTTTCCGACAATTGTTTTTTTTGCTATATCTTTTTGATTTATACCGTCAAAAGAACTTATTACAAGTAAATATTCAAGATAGCTACAGTTAAAATCAAGATTTTCAATTTTTTTTCTGAACAGGGATTCAAGGTTTTTGTTTATTGCTACTATAAGCCGCCCCGCCGTAATCATATCCATATTATCACCTCAAAAAAGTTTCTTGCGAAACTATTATAACATAAATGTAGTTTCTTAAGCAACTATTGTATTTTTATTTTTTTATGGTATAATACATTATACTTTTGTATAATAAGGGGTGTGCAATGGATGAAATGTACAGTGAAATAACGATTGTTGATGTTCCGAAAATGAAAGTTGCAAGATATGTTATGATAACACCGAGCCCGGAAGATGATGTAATAGCTTATATGAACAATTGGGCTGAAAAGAGCGGGCTTTTGGATTATGAAGGATATGTTCCGAAAAAGATAGGGTGGGATTTTCCGTATGTTTCGAAAGAGCAGACAGAAAAATTCGGATTAAGAGGATATGTATGTGCATATATATTACCTGAAGATTTTACTCCTAAATGTGAAGGAGCTGAAATAACATATATTGAAAAAGATACATATGCTAAAATTACTATAAAAGATCCTCACACTAATTCATTTGTTAATATACCTCTTGGGTATAAAAAGATTTTTGATTATATTAATAATAATGAATACAAAACCAAAACATGGGAAAACAGACTTGCTTTTGAAGAAGAGTATATAAAAGACGGTATAATTCATCTGGATATATATATACCGGTTAAATAAGAAATACCTCCGTATAATTCGGAGGTATTTCTTATTTAATGATATTTTCGTTTAATTTTTTTAATACTTCTATTTCACGTTCAAGCCATGGATTGTTGTTCTGGTTTTTTATAATTGAAATATTATTTTTTAAAGCTTCTTCAACAGAAATCCATTTCGGTTCGAATTCCTGCTCCTTTTCATACTGGTCTAAATTCTGCTCTGATATACTGTCAGAAACAGTACAGAAAAAGTATATGGATTTCATTTCAAAAATTGCATCTTTTTCATATTTATCGTGATTACGCTGAAAGGCAACACCGGCTTTTTCTCTGATGTCTTTTACAATATAGCCTGTTTCTTCTTCTACTTCACGTTTTAAAGCATTTGTAATGCTTTCTCCGAATTTAACACCACCGCCCGGAAATTTATAGTCACCTTTGTTCGTGTGTACCATAAGAATTTTTCCGTTTTTCATTATAATACCTCTTACGGCTGTTCTGGTGTTGAATTTCGAATTTTTTTCATATTCTGAAAGTCCGATATTTATTTCAAACATAATTTCTCCTTACCATTGGCCAAAATGATCTTCAGCACATCCTATAATATTTTTGAAAATGATTTTATTGTTGTCTTTATCTCTTATATAACCGTTAAAATATCCGAACATCTGATGTACTTCTGATTTTATTATTTTAAGATCAGATTTTGCAATTCTTTCGTAAAAAGGTGTAAACTCAAGATTTACTCTGTCTGATATTTCTGTTTTCAGAAACCAGTTTTTCATATAGTCATTTTTATCATAATTATATATTATATTTTCACTTAATTTAATTATTTTTCCGTCAATAACGAGTGCATTTTCTGTCATACCTGTTCCGTCTGTCCATTTTGCGCCGAGATTTATACCTACGCTTCGTCCGTCTATTATTGCCGAAGCGTTAGCCCAGTTCCAGTAAACTTTATAAGGCCATATTCCGCGGCCGAAGTCGAGACATGCAAAAGTATTTTCACGTGAAAAATTATAAGTTTCCTCCCCAACTATTAAAAACCCTTCAACAGGTAAAGCTTCCTGTTTTGAAGTGAACTGAAATGTTTTTTCATTCCATGGAATAACTACATTTAATGTTTCATGATTTTCAGGGAAATTAACCGTAAAATCAGCCGATAGTTTTTCCGAACCGAAATCTGCAGAGTAACATAAAATTCTTGTATCATTTTTTTGGGCAATCAGATCGGCGTTCATCTGTTTGTTTATAAAAGAAACAGTTTCATGAACACCTGAAGGCATTTTACAGCCTTTTCCGAAAGGAGTCATTACAGTTTTTTCTATGAATTTTTTTGTTTTGAAATCATAAAAATATGCAAAAACCATTCCGGCATAATCTATATTTGAAACAGTTACGGAAAAAAGACATTCCGGACTTATTACAGACCAGTAATTCCATCTTTTTTTTCTTAACCACCGACCTTTAAGATTGCAGTCAAAAAGACTTTTCCGTGACCATCCTATGCTTTCTTTATTTAATGTTCCATTGCTATTACAAAGGTTAATGTCTTCTGTTATCTCTTTTTCGTTTAAAAATTCCTCACCCATATTATAATCCCCCTTATCCCCGTTATAATTAAATTATACTTTATAATAAGAATAAATTCAAATATTTTTTTTAAAATACGTATATAATTTTAATTTAAAGTATATAAAATTAAAATTAAGATGATATAATTTTTAATGTATTTTTAAACAAATTTAATAAAAAATGAGAGGAATTTTTATGGAATTTATAATAATTTTTTTACTTGTAGCCTCATCTGTTTTTTTGGGGTTTATTGCTGTTTATTCACTTTTACATAGGAAAGTTCAGGGATCGGTTCCGCTTTTTTTCCTTATTTCAGCAGCTTTGCTGTGGACTGTTGCCACTTATGCCGAATTAAATTCCGGTGGATTTGAAAGTAAATTATTCTGGAGAAATATTCAGCAAATAGGTGTTTTTGCGGTACCTTTATCTACTCTTTACTTTACAATGTATTATACTTCTCAGTGGAAAATAAAACCTTTTCTTATTGTTTCTACATTTGTTGAATCACTCTCGGTAATTCTTATATTTACGGATAAATATTTTAATATAATGCGTCAGAATATTTATATAGATAAAAGTGATATTTTTGGTAATGTTCTTGTTGTTGAATCTACTACAATAGGGAAAATGCTTGTTGCATTTAATTATTTTCTGCCTTTTCTGTCAATTGTTTTATTATTTATTTTTCTGAAAAAGGTATCTTCGGAATTAAAAAAACAGGTTATAACAGTTATACTTAGCATGATTCTTACTTTCGGAATTACTCTTTTAAAAACTGCAATTCTTACCTCGCTCAGAGTGTATATACCAATGACAGTTCTTTATATTCCGGGTGTTTTAATGCTTGCTTATGCTCTTTTCAGGCATGAACTTTTAAATATAGCTCCTATTGCAAGAGATAAACTTTTTGAAGTAATAGAGCAGGGAATTATAGTAACTGATGTAAAAGGTAAAATAGTTGATATTAACACATATACAAAAGAATGTCTGAAAAAAATTTATCCTGAAAAAACCATAAATATAGGTACGGAAATTGAAAAAGTCGTAAATTATACTAATTTTATAAATGATATAAAATATTCACTTGTGAATGTGCAGGAAGAATTTTCCGTACAGCTTGGTTCAGTTATTTTTTATTTATATATGTGGAGTTTCTCAGGTTTTTAAAGAAGATATAGAACTTAATTCTATGCTTAATGACTCCGATAAAGCACTTTACCGTGCAAAGGAAAATTCAAAAAATAAAACAGTTGTTTATGAAAAATAACAGAACTCTTTTGAGTTCTGTTATTTTCAATGACCGCGTTTTTTATCATGTTTTTTTTCCTGTTTAAGAATAAATTTTCGTTTTCTTTCAAGTTCTGCTTCTTTTTTTGAAAATTTTTTCTTTTCTGTTTTAAATTCTTCCTGTTGATTTTTGAGTATTTCCTGAGATTTTGTGGAAATTCCGTGCTTTTTAAGTTCTTTGTTTATAAGTCTCTGAAGTCTTTTCGGATTGATTTTTGTTTTTTCTGAATTGTTCTCAGAATATGATTTGGAAGAAAATCTGAAAGAATTATAATTTTTAAGAAGATAATAATAAACTTCATAATCTTTTGGTTCCGATCCGAAAGTAAGCTTATAAATGCTTATGCTATCATCATAACCGACTTCGTAAACTCCTACCCAAAAAGGATCTTCAAAAAAAACAGTGAATTTTGAAAAAACAGTGTTCATAGTTGCTCCTCCTTTAATTATATCTCGGGACCGGACAACCAAGGAGGCAGGTTACTGACAGCTTTGTGCTGCATCCGGACTACCGACCGGAATTGTGTTTTTATCCCGACTTTTTTAAAATTATATCACATATTATTATACATAATTTATCTGAATTTATAAAAATTTTTTATAAATATATTTACAAGTTCAGGGTCGAACTGAGAACCTGAACATTTTATTAATTCATTAAATGCTTCTTCTTCTGAAAAAACCGGTTTATATGTTCTGAATCTTGTCATAGAATCAAAAGCATCGGCTACGGATATTATTCTTGAATAAACAGGAATTTCCTCACCTTTTAAACCTTTAGGATATCCTTTCCCGTCCCATCTTTCATGATGATATAATATATATTCCGCAATTTCAAACATATCATTTACAGTGCTTAAAATTCTGTAGCCTATTTCCGAATGTCTGTTCAGATCGTCTTTTTCATATTTTGTAAGAACTCCTGGTTTGTTAAGAAGTTCTTCGCTTATTGCTATTTTTCCTATATCATGTATAAGTCCTGCTATACGCAGAGATTTAATTTCTTCCGCACTCATTTTAAGTTCTTTTCCTATGCATTCACATAAAAATGATACATTGGCGGAATGTTCCTTTTCATTTTTATCTCTTTTCTGAAGTAATTCAAGTATTGTATTAATAGTTTTTATACGCATATTCTGACCTTCAAAAAGTTTTCTTTTGTACATATGGCTTTCGGCATTTTTAAAAATTTCCTCGAAATCTGTATTTTCATCATTTATTACTTCAAGACCAAAAGATACTGAAAGTTCAATACCTGATAATGAATGGTTTTTCATGTTTGTTCTTATTCTTTTGATTATTTCTTTTGCTTTTTCTTCACCTGTTTTTGGAAGAAGTACAGCATATTCATCTCCGCCTATTCTTGAAATAATATCATCTGATCTGCAGGAATCAGAAATAGCTTTTGCACCCAAAATTATAAGCTTATCCCCTGCCGTGTGTCCGAAGGAATCGTTTATAAGTTTTAAGCCGTTTACATCACCTATTATTAAAGAAATAGGAAAATTTCTTTTTGTATTTATTCTTTTTATTTCTTCCTCAAAAAATCTTCTGTTGTAAAGTCCGGTAAGCTGATCATGATAACTTAGTTTCATAAGTTTATTTTCAAGTTTTTTCTGCCTGCGCATATCTCGGCAGAAAGCATATATAAAAGAATTGTTGTTCAGTGTTATTTTTGTTATTATAACATCAAACGGAATACTTTCCCCGTTTGATTTTCTTCCTGTCCATTCGAATCTTACACTCTGTCTGTTGAAAAGTTTTCCAACGTTGTTGTAATAGAAATTTTTTGATGAATTATTTTCAGACTGATACTCAGGAGCAAAATCAAAAAGTTTTTTATTAATAATCTGTTCTTTATCATCATAACCGAGAATTTCAAGAGTTTTCTGATTACAGTCTTTTATGGTATCTTTTTCTATAAGGAATATAATATCCATAGAATTTTCAAATATTTTTCTGAAAGTAATTTCATTTGTTTTTTCGACTTTTTCCTTTTCTGCATTTAATTTGTTTATAAGATTAAAAGTGTTTATCTCATATTTTTCCATAACATATGAAGTGAAAATACCTATAGAATTAAATATAATGAGCATAAGATTAGTATCCGCATATTCAATTTCAGGAAGTTTTTCTGATTTCAGTATATTGAATGTAATAAATATTAATATGCCTACTGCGGAAGAATGAATAAAACCTACTCTTGAAAGAAAATAAATAAAAATAATTGTGAGAAGTATACCGTATTTGTAAGAGAATATATTTTCCGAAACCGCAATGTTATTTATTATTATAAGGCCTATTCCTCCGAGATATGTTGTAAAGGATATTATTGTTTTGTAATATTTTTCAAAATTTTTTCTGAAACTGCATAATAAAAGTATTACCGCAATAGGGGTAAAAAATGCGTACCTTATTAAAAGGACTTTGTATAATGATTCACCGGATAATAAAATTAAATCAATAATTGTTATAATATTATATAAAAAAATAGATATCAGAAAAAAAATTCTGATTTGATTTAAATATTTATTATAATAATATTTTTCAAAATTCTCGGGCTTCTTCACAATTCACCTCATTTGAAAAAAATATATACAATGTAAATTATATATCAATTTTATTAATAAACTGTTAATGAATTTCATAATATCAAAATAAAAAATTTTTTAAAATAAAAGGAGAAAAAATGAATAAAGGTACTTATTTACTTTTAATAAAAACCGAAGAAAATATAAATATTATTATAAAGAAAAAAGAAGTTCTCATAGAAAAAGGACTTTATTGTTATGTAGGATCTGCAATGAAAAATCTTCATCAGAGAGTAGGCCGTCATATAGATTATAAATCCGGAAAGTACAACAAACACTGGCATGTTGATAATTTACTTGAAAAAGGTAATGTGATTTTTTCTGTTATTATTCCTGACGGAATATACAGAGAAGAGAGAATTTCCAAAAAAATGTCTGAAAGTTTTAAGTCCGTAAAAAATTTCGGTGCATCAGATCTTAAAGTTGATTCAAATCTCTTTATAATAGAAAACAGGAATTCGTTTTTTGATATTCTGAAAGAAATATTAAATACTTGACATTCCTCCTGCGGGAAGCATTATAATTTTTTCTGCAGGAGGTGAATTATGATAAAAAATATTCTGGATATTACTTGGAAAGAATTAAAGAGTTATGATAACAAAAAAACATGCGCTTTTGTAAGTGTTTCACCTATTGAAGAACACGGACCGTATTTACCGCTCGGTACAGATATTTATCTTTCTGATTCCTGGGTTGACGGAGTTATTAAAGAGTGTCATAAAAAATGGCCTTCAGATATTTTTATAAAATATCCGTGCCTTTTTTTCGGTTTTGCTGAAATCGGTTATTTTCCCGGTAATAATTATATTGAGAAAGACTTTCTGTATGAAATTCTTTTAAAATATATTTCAAATATTGCGGAAAGTTCAGTAAAAAATATAATTATAATATCAGGACATGCCGATCCTTTTCATATTATAACAATAGAAAAAGTTTGTGATGAGATAAACCGGAAATACGGTGAAATATGTTTTTCTCCTTCGGGAGCTTTATTCAGCGGTATAATACCGGAAAAAAATAAAAGTGAAATATCAGAAAAATTTGAAAAATTTCCGGATGATTTCCATGCCGGATGGATAGAAACTTCTTCCATGCTTTTTTTAAACAAAAAACTCGTAAAAGAAGGGTATAAAAAAGCAGAAAATTTTACTGTAAAAGATTATGAAATGATTAATCTTAAAAAATATTATGAAATCATGAAAGAGAATGGTTACATAGGTTATCCCCGCGAATCAGATGAAGAAACCGGTGAAATTCTTCAGAAAGAAACCATTTCAAAATTATTTTTTTTAACTGAAAAATTTATAGATAGGATTGATTATAAAAAATATTCACACCACTTCCTTTACGGAAAAATATAAGAGGTGAAAAATGTATACTATAGGAGAATTTTCTGTTATAACAAAAATACCTAAAAAAACGCTTAGATATTACGATGAAATAAATCTTTTTAAACCTTTTACAAAAGATGAATATACAGGATACAGATATTATAATCAGGAACAGACTGAATATGCCGAAAAAATAGTTATGTATAAAAATTTCGGATTATCACTTGAAGATATAAAAATTCTTATTAGCGGTAAAATTCCTGAAAATGATATACTTGAGAGAAGAAAGAATGAAATTAATTATGAAATAAAAAAACTTTTACAGCAAAAAGAAAAAATAGAAAACAAAGATATTTTTGAAAATAAAAACAATGAAGCATTTTGTGAGAATTCTTATTTATCCGGTGGAGAAATTTTTTCTTTTCCTATAGATCAGATGTCCGAAGATATAAACGTTATTATAGGAAAATTTTATGATGAAATTGCTTCAAAAAAAATAATCATTAATTCTCAGCATATAATAAAGTATAATATTGATGAAAATGAAAATAATATATCAGAAATATTTGCATACGCACAAAAATCTGATTTTACGGAGTATTTTAAGGGATCTGATACTATTAAATTAATATGTCCTGATTTTCACTATAAAAACAGATATTATATAAAATTATTCGAAAAAGCAAAAGAAAAAAATGTAAAAATAAATTCTTTTGCTGAAAAATACAGAGTAGTATCGGGTAAAATGATTACAGAAATATTCGCATGTTTTGATAATTAAACCGCTATTTTTCTGTTAACGGCTTCCCATAGATAAAGACTTGCATAAGTTCTGTAGGGTTTCCAGTTTAAACTTATTTATTAGTATTAATTTATACAGAAAATTATCTGTAAAAAGGGGTGATTTATGAATTCTTTTGAATACATAAAATTTAAGCAGAAAGTTTGGGCAGCGAATAATAATTTGAGTCTATTCGGTAGTAATATTAATTCAGCAGAAAATATTTATTTAGATGAAAGAAAATATAATCTTTTTGAAGATTTATACGATGAAACCATAGCAGAATTAAGTAATGGTGACGGTAGCGAACTTATTTCAGTAAACGGACTACCTAAAATAAATGCACTACATTCTTCATCATCATTAGCTATAAATATTTTTCAATATTGGAGAAAAAAAGAATTTTATAATATGTTAAAAAGTTTAAATTATTTTTTATTTGATAATTTAGAACCTAAAGATATAAAATTTGAACAAAAATTTCCTGTTTTTAAAAATGTATTTCCGCCTAATATTGATGTAACTATATACACTGAGTTAAAAGAAGAAGAAAAAATAATAGCTATAGAAAGTAAATTTACCGAACCTTATAGAAAACATGAGCAAAAATTAAATGAAAGTTATATAAAAAAATATAATTTTTGGAAGGAATTGCCCTCATTATTCAATCTTTCAAATGATATTAATTCCGGAAATTTAAGATTCAGATATTTGGATCCTGTTCAGTTAATAAGACATATACTTGGTTTAAAAAGTAATTATAAAAAAGAAAATTTTATTTTATTATATATTTTTTACGATGTTTTCGGAGAAGATAGTAAAGTTCATCATGAAGAAATAAAAAAATTCAAAGATATATGTACAAAAGATGGCATTTATTTTCATTATATTTCTTATCAGGAATTTATATTTAATCTTAATAATAATTTAAGTTATAAAGATCATAAAGAATACTTAGATTATATTAATTTAAGATATTTATGAAAGGAGAAAAATATGAGAGAATTAAGTCGGAATTTTTTTAATGATCTGAAGTCCGGAATACTGTTACCGATTTTTAAGTATGTAAAATCAGATTCAACAATATTTCTGGAAATAAGAGATGGTTTTATTAATTTATATTATCGCGGTGGAAATTTACTGAAAATTTCTGAAAAGGCAGATGGGTACAAAATAGCATTTGACACAAATTATTTTTTGGATAAAAGTACCAATGAGTATATAAATATAAAGAATTTATTTTTAAATTTAAAAAATGTAAACAATAACAATAACTTTATTCCGGATCTTATAGCTAATATACCTATTTTAAAAAGTGAAATGGATAAGTGGTTTACTAAAAAAACAAAATTGGAAAGAGAAATTCAGCAGATTTTAGTTAAAGAAAACAATATTAATTTATGTCAGAAATCAGATTATTTTATAATTGATATAGAATATACATATAAAAATGACAACGGTATTTATGCAAGATTTGATGCTGTAGGAGTTAAATGGGAATCTGACGGAGTTTCAAGAAAAAGAACAAAAAATTTACAACTTTCTTTTATAGAATTAAAATTTATGGATTCAACATTGAAAAATAGTTCAGGAATATTAAAACATATTATGGATATAAATGATTTTTGTTCCGATAATAAAAAAATATCATGTGTAAAAAATGAAATGAAAAATATATTTGCCATTAAATCTGAGTTAGGTTGTATAGAAAATCAAAATAAAATTGAAAGTTTTAGTGAAGAAAAACCGGAACTTATTTTAATATTAGCAAATCATGATCCGGATTCAAATATTTTAAAAGAATTATTGGAACAAATTATTATTAATAATGACACGATTTCCTTAAAAAATATTGAAAATTATCAGAATAAAAAACTTTTCATAGATATAAAAATAGCAACTTCAAATTTTTTCGGATACGGTTTATATAAAGAAAGTATATATTCACTTGATGATTTTAGAAAAAAATTCTATAGTCAGATTTATAATAAATAGTTTCGATAATTAAACCGCTATTTTTCTGTTAACGGCTTCCCATAGATAAAGACTTGCATAAGTTCTGTAGGGTTTCCAGTTTAAACTTATTTTTTCCGTAAATTTTTTATCAGGTTTGTGATTATATAAAAAGTTTATACTTCTCTGAAGTCCTCCGTCGCCGTATGAAAAAATGTCCTCACGGCCAAGCGAGAATATAAGGAACATTTCAGCAGTCCAGTTACCTATACCTTTAACAGAGGTAAGTACTTTAATTATTTCGATGTTTTCCATAGAACTGAAATTATTCATATTTATATTTCCTTCATTTATTGCCGTACATAAATTTTTTATATACTTTATTTTTGAGTAAGATACTCCGGCCTGACGTATAATTTCATCGGGGATTTTTATTATTTTCTTAGGATTCAAATCTCCTGTAATATTAATAAATCTTTTTTCAATTGTAGCAGCAGCTTTTCCTGAAAGCTGCTGATCTATAATTGAACTTATAAGTGACTCAAAATAATCTGTCATAAGATTAATTCTTATGTCTCCGATTCTTTCTGTCAGATTTTTTAAAACAGTATCAGAATCAGAAAGATATTTTTTGATTTTTGAAGATGTTTTTATTATTTTCTTCATAAACCCCTCCGTATTTATTACTTTATATTTTTATATTCTTGAGTGTAATTTCTTTTAAGATTTTTATTGAATTTTTCGGTGTAAATTTCAGAAAATTCTTTAGGAGATATTCCGAATCTGTTAAGTGTATCGGAAAAATACATCATAACATCACACATTTCTTCTGTGAAATGATTACGGATTTCTTTATCTTTCATTACGGAGTCACAGCCTTTTTTCTTTAAAATTGCTATTACTTCACCTATTTCTTCTATCATATAAAGAATAAAATCTTTTCCGTATTCCGGTGACATAGGAGACCACGAGTTTTTATTTTTTTCCCATAACTGTTTTGAAAAATCAAGCATTTCTGATATTTTTAAATCTTCATTCATATAATTTATCTCCTGACTTTAAAAATTTTTTATATTTCATAAAATATATTATAATTATACTAAATTTTTAAATAATAGTATAATATATTTGTATAACTTTTTCAGTGATGTTTTAAGGAGGAAAAAATGGATATTAAAGAATGGAATAAAAATTTAAAGTATCTGAAAGAAATAATTTTTAAGGAAGAAAAATTTGAAGAAAGCAGAAATATTATGCTGATGCTTCATGCAATGGTTCATTCTTCTGATATTTCAGAAATAAATTTAAAGACTTTTGAGGATGAATTATGGGAAAATTTTGATGAAAGAGTATTCAGAAATAATGTGCAGAAGAAAGGCAGAACTGTTTTATACGGCATGTGGCACTCTTCAAGAATAGAAGATATTACAATGAATATACTTGTTGCCGGAGAAAAACAGATAATAAGTCAAAATAATTTTTATGAGAAGATTAATTCCGGAATAACAGATACCGGGAATTCTCTTTCCGAAAATGAAATAATGGAATTGAGCAGAAGTATAAATATAAATTATCTCAGAGAATACAGAGATAAAGTGGGATTAAAAACAGAAGAAATAATAAAAAATTTTAATTATAAAGATTTAAAGAAAAAAATACTTCCGGAAAGACTTGAAAAAGTATTAGAAGAAAAAGCAGTCCTTGAAACAGAAAATTCAGTATGGCTCATAGATTTCTGGGAAAGAAAAAATGTTGCCGGTATAGTTTTAATGCCCGCATTAAGACATAATCTTGTTCATATTAATGAATCACTTGAAGCTAAAAAAAGATCATAAGAATTTTTTTAAAATAAAAAATATTATAATACACCATATAAAAACAATAGGTATTGCAAAATACCATTTTTTCGGTTTACCGTCTTTCCATAGATTTTCCGATTCAGCAAGTGATTCGTTCATTATTTTTTCAGGTATAAGTTTTAAAGATAAAATAATTAATAAAGGTAAAATAATTAAATCATCGAGATAACCGAGAACAGGAATAAAGTCAGGTATAAAATCTATAGGTGAAAGAGCATATGCTACGGTTACTGCTGCAGCTAACTTAGCATACCATGGGGTTTCTTTTTTCTTTAATGCGATAAATATAGCTTTAATATTTTTTTTGATATCTGAAATTTTTTCTTTTAAATTCATATTAAAAAACTACGGTTTTATTTCTTCCGGAATCTTTAGCGCTGTAAAGAGCTTTATCTGAAAGATTAAGAAGTTCTTCAAAAGAAAGATTAAATTCTTTATTGCATGTTAAACCTATACTTATAGTGAAATTAAATTTTTTATTTTCAAAACTGAATATTTCATTTTCTATAATTTTTCTGAATTTTTCACATTCTTCCAGTGATTTTTTAATTTCTTCACCCTCAAAAAGTACAGCAAATTCTTCTCCGCCAAGTCTTCCTAAAATACAGTTTTCCGGAAATGAGTTTATGAATAATTCTCCGAATCTTTTTATGGCATAATCGCCGCTTGCATGTCCGAAAGAATCGTTTATATTTTTGAAAAAATCTATATCTATCATTGCTACACAAAAAAATTTATTTTTTTCAAATGCGTTATGGGATTTTTCCATAAAATATCTTCTGTTGAAAAGACCGCTTAATTCATCAATATTTGCAAGCCTTTCTAATTGTGATTTTAATATTTCGGATTCGGTTATATCTTTCAAAGTAAGAATTTTACCGTTTCCGCCGCTGCTTTTTGAATCGAGATTTTTTAAAAGAATTTCAAAAAATCTCGGTTTTGTTTTATATGTTATTTTTTTATGGTATATTTCATTTGTTTTCATTTCTTTAAGCCACTGTGAATCAATTTCAAAAGTATTTGGATTTATTATATTCTTATCTTTTATGTTCAGAATATCTGTATATTCTTTTCCTTTAATGTTAAAATCTACAACGGCGTTATCGCTGTTTAAGAGCACAACACCTTCAAAATTATTTTCAAAAATATTTTCTCTTGCAAATGTTTTTATTTCCATAAAATTATATTTTGAAAAAGCTATTGATACTATTATCATAGGTATAGGAAGTGTAAGGGCTGTATAATCAAAACCCGGATTATTTTTATAAAATATTATAAATAAAAGTCCTACATAAGGAATAGACGTTCCGAGAAAAATTGTGTTAAGAAGTTTCATCTCTGATTTCGGACGTTTTTTATATGAAAGTGAAAGAACAACTGTTGTAAAAATCATTGTAAAAATATTATAAGCAGATTGTATATAATACCAAAATCCTTTTCCGAGATTCATAAGAAAAAAACTTTCTACTTTTTTTATTGTCATTGTAGTGTAGTAAAAATGGTGGAAATCATTTGTAATTCTTATAAAAAAAGTCATAAACGGGATGAGAAGAATTAAAAACATTTTTTTACTGTCTGTTTTATGACCTGTATAGTTTAAAGCTGTTGTGAGCCAAAACGCAGGGAAAAAAGGCACTCCTAAGTACTGAATCTGATTCCAGAAAATCATGTCCCCGAGTGTTATGCTTTTGAGTTCCATAAGATATCCGAAAATGTATATATCGGCAAAAAAGCACAAAAGGGAAATATTTCTGAAATAAATACTCCGCCCTTTGGAATATGTTGTTGCCATAAGAAAAGTAATGATAATAACTGATAAAAAAAGATAAACAATACTGATATTTAAAAAAGTCATAAACACACCTCTTGATTTAAGTACAGTATATTATATCATTTTTTTTAAAATTAAAAATAATCTTTTAAATAGTATTAAAAAAATAACTATAGTATAGAATTAATTTTTACTGTTTTATTCTGTATTATTTTTTTGTTTCCGAATATAAAAGCATTTTTAGGGCAGTAATTAAGACATCTCATGCATGAAATGCAAAATGAATAATCAATTTCAACAACATTTTTTATTTTTACAGAAGATGTCGGACAAATTTTTTCACATAAACCGCATTTTATACATAAATCATTATCAACTTTTATTTTTTTTGAAAATGATGTCCAGATTTTACGGTCTGAAGAAAAGCTTTTCATAAGATCTGAAAAAACCGGAATTTTTATCCATTTTGTTTTTTCATTAATTAAATTCAAAGTATAAAACTCCGCTTCTTTTACTGCTTTATCATTTTTTGAAATCTCACTCGGGAATTTTTTTTGTGAAGTTAGCATGCTGTTAGACATTTTAAATTCTTTTGCACCTATGCATTTATACCCTTTTGAAATTAAAGACTCTTTCATTGGTCCTACAATACCTCCGGAAAAAATCTGCATGGAATCTGCCATGAAAACTTTTCTTCCGAGGCCTTCCGGTAAATTATGTATAAAATCCCACACAATAGGAAAAGAAGACTGCATAGCAACAGGAAATACAAGACCTATATGACATTTTTCGGGGAAAAAAGCTTTTTCTTTATTTCGTATAGTTTTTAAATAGGATTCATAACCGTTTTTTTCAAAAGTTTCATGTATTTTCGAAGCTATAAGAAATGTATTTCCGGTACCTGAAAAAAAATAAATATAAATAGGCAATTTTTCTAACATATTATCAGTCCTTTTATATATACAAAAATTCAAAATTGTTTATTTCAAAATCCGTAATTTGTGAAATAAGTTTTTTTACATATGATTCATCAAAATTTTTTTTATTTCTGAAAATTTCAATATTAATATTTTTACCGTCAATTCGCCATGTACCGACAATATCATTTTCAAAAAGTATTGTAGGATATATCATTCCCTGAAGAGTATAAACTTTTCTTATAAAGCTTTTTTCAAGAATTATACTGTATTTTTTATTATATCCTATTAAAAAAGGGTCAAATCCTGAAAGAATAAGATAATCAGATTTTTTTTCATAATTTTCGCGTGAAAGAAAATAATATTTATCTCCGAGATATGAAATATATTCAGGTTTTTCATTTTTTATAAAAGCTCTTATAATTTTCTGAGGCCAACCGAAAAAATAAGAAGCATCACGTATTGTAGCAGGAGCATAATTTTTAAAATATCTCTCGAGCATTATTTTTTTTGCATTTTCTTCCGGCATAGGATCGAAATCAGGGCATATAAGGAATTTTTTTTGTCTGCTGAATGAATAAATTATTTCCCCTTTTTCTGCCATATTTCTTAAAAGTCCGCCCCATGAATTAAAAATAATATTTTTTTCATAATCTTTAAGTCCGTATTTAAAACATTCGGAAATAATTTCAGCTCTTGTCGAAAGTCCTGAAATGATACAATTTTTTATAATATCTCTGAAATAATTTTTTCTTTCATATGAAATTTCAGAATTATCTTCTAATATTGCTTTTGAATAAGAGCTTTCGGAATTTTCATGCAAAAAGACAGGTAAATCATCAATTGTATGTGTATGAAGTGTACCCCTTAAGGTCCAGTTTACAAAAAAATTTTTATAATCAGAAAAAACACCTGATCTTAAA
Organism: Thermotogae bacterium; assembly: GCA_024233675.1. GTDB lineage: Bacteria > Thermotogota > Thermotogae > Petrotogales > Petrotogaceae > JACKPH01. The sequence goes on along the minus strand of JACKPH010000004.1, from coordinate 98,704 downwards.
AGTATTGAAAATAATCCGTATCTGAAAATCTGTGTCTGTATTCCGCATAAATTTTTTACAATATTTTCTGCATTTGTTTTTTTCAGAAAATGTTTATTTATACGCATATTTGTTATTATATTTTTCATTTGAATCCCCCGGTTTATTATAAAATAATTTGTTTGATTATATATTAAATAAAATAAAGTGTTTTTTATATACAAATCATATGAAAAAACATTTTACGCCTTTTTTTGCCATTCTTATCAATTATACAGTCTTTTTTGTCATTTCCAAAACCATATTAATAAAAAATAATTTAAAATGATAGAAGAATATAAAGAAATATTTAAAATTCTATAAAAGAAAAGTATTTAAATATTATAAAAAATAATTGCTGTATTAATTATTTGCATGAAATATTTTTACATTTCATCTTTATATTTTTATTTTTTGTCGTCAATATTGTTATTTTTATCATAATAAAATAATATTTACTTTTTTTTATGATAATATAATTTTGAATTAATTATAAAGGGGGACTTTTATGAAAAAAACATTATTTTTACTGGTAATACTTTTAGGAGTTTTTCTTACGTCATGTACTTTAAGTGAAATGGAAGATGAAGAAGACAGAGATAACTGAAAACCTTATAGTCCGTATCCATCTTCAAGTAATTACGATGTTTCTGTTAATACTATTTTAACCTGGTCAGACGAATATAACGGAGGAATTGTTTATGATATTTATTTTGGTAAAAGTTATATACCAGCTCTTGTAAAAAGAAATTCGTCTATAAAATATTATGATCCCGGAACATTGGAATACGGTACTAAATATTATTGGAAAGTTGTTGCAAAAGATCCTTACGGTGGAAAAATAGAAAGCCGTTTATGGAATTTTAAGACTGTTGAAATGAGTCTTGTATCTTGGAAAGATGCTAAAATAGAAACCGGATATTCAAATTCGTCAGATATTATATATATAACTTCGTCATCATATGTACACGGAACTCTTGAACTAAGAGATTGGGATGAAGATTACGGTCTTGAAATAATGCTTATGACAGAAGAAAACTTCGGAAAATACATAGAGGGATATTCATTTGATGCATATCATGCTGATGTTAAAGGGTTGAGAGCATATTTTTATTTTGAAAATGTTCCTGCCGGAAAATACGTAATGGTAATAGATAACAGTCATAAAGGATAGATTCAGCCAAAAACAAACAGACCTGTTTACTTTAGTTTTCAGTCATATATAAGAAAAAATTAAAAAATATATAATAACCGAAATAAAAGGATTTATCTTTTTATTTCGGTTATATTTTTTATGATTAAGAAAAATATTTTATTTATAATTTTTTTAAAAAAAATAAATATAAAAATGATATAATAAAATATATTTTTTATTAAAGTTATATGAGGTGATAAAACTGAATATTATCAGCAGTAAGAAATACTTCCTTGAAAAATTTATACTATATTTTGTTATTTTTTCACTTATTTTCGGAAGTATATCTTTTTTTGTTTATTTTTATACGGAATATAATTCTATGAGTTTAAAAAAAGAGCAGATAATTGAGAATAATAAAAATATTTTAATTTCACAGGATTTTGCTTTTAAGGATATTTTGGCTCCGGTAATATCTGATTTAAAAGTGCTTAGCAGTTATTTTTTATCAAAAGAGATTTTTGATGATGCCGAAATAAAAAATCAGTTCAGATATTTTGCAGATATAAAAAAAGTCTATGATCAGATAAGATTTATAGATAACAACGGAGATGAAAAAATAAGAATTAATTATTTTCCGGAAGGTTCGGAAATAGTTAATGAAAATGATTTACAAAACAAGAAAGACAGATATTATTTTTCTGAAAGTATAAATCTTGACAAAAATAGTGTGTATGTTTCAAAAATAGATTTAAATATGGAAAACGGAGTAATAGAAAAGCCTTTAAAACCGATGATAAGATTTTCGGAACCGGTTTATAATAATAAAGGTGAAAAATTAGGAGTAATTGTTTTAAATTATTATGCGGAAGAATTTTTAAAAATTTTTAGTAATATATCAAATTTAAATTCCGGAGAAAATTATATTCTTAATGCACAAAGTTACTGGATTTTGGGTCCGAAAGATTATGAATGGGGATTTATGTATGAAGATAAAAAAGAAATTAATTTCAAAAATTTTTTCCCTGAAGAATGGGAATATATAAAAGAAAATAAAACCGGTTATATAATAACGGATAACGGACTTTTTTCATTTAAACTTTTTGATTTTAATTTTGAAATGGCAGATAATAAAGAAAAAATAGTATGTGATGAAAATTCTCTGATATTTATTTCTTATGTAAAAATAAATACTGAGAACAACTATATTAATGTTTCCGGGTTAGCGGGATATTTAAAAATAATATTTCTCAAATATTATTTTAATTTTATATATACCTTTATTTTTTCTGTTTTTGCTGCTTTTATATTAGCGAGAAGAAAAATAATTACCGAAAAAATGATGTATTTTGCTCAATATGACGGATTTACAGATGTATATAACAGAAGAACCGGAATGGAAATTTTAAAGAAAGATATTATCAGTGCTTATAAAAATAAAAAAGATATTTCACTGAATTTTATTGATATAAATTATCTTAAAAAAATTAATGATTCTTTCGGGCATGAAAGTGGTGATGAACTTATTCTGACTGTTGTAAACACTGTAAAAAGTAATTTAGAAAAGAATGATTACATAATACGTTTAGGCGGTGATGAATTTGCCGTTGTTTTTATAAATAAGAGAGCGGATTATGCTGAAAGCAACTGGAATAAAGTAATTAACGATATAGAAAAGATAAATACCGAAGAAAAACGTCTGTATAATATAAGTGTGAGTCATGGTATATCGGAATTTATCGGAAAAGAAGGAATTACAGCGGATGATCTTATTAAAGAAGCGGATTCTAAAATGTATTATGAAAAAAATATTATAAAAAAAGCTTCACGAAAAGATGTATAAAATAGTTATTTGAATTGTATTTTTAGCAAAACCGTTATTCATTAAGAATAACGGTTTTTTTATATTTATTTTAATTTTTTTGCTGCGTTTTCTGCAGCTTTTATAAGAGGATATCCTGCCGGAGAAGCTGTTAATAATGGCTGCGTACCTATTTGTGTCATTAAAAGATCGTTTATTGTCATATGATTCTGTATAATAACCCCTAAAACATTTGTAAGTTCTCCGGAAGTTTTTCCGCCCATTACCTCTCCTCCGAGTATTATCCCTGAATCTTTTGAAACAATTAATTTTACTGTTTGTTTATGAGAATCTGATATTTTTCCCGGATGTCTGTCAATTCCTGTGAAACTTCCTGTTATTATTTTAAATCCTTCATTAACAGCATTTTTTTCTATCATTCCGGCAACACCGAAAGCATTATCACCTATACATGTTGAATAAATACCTATAGTACCTCTGAAACTACTGAAAGTATTTAAACCGTAAAGATTCATACCCGCGGTTCTTGCTTCTGTACATGCTGTTGAGGCAAGCATTACTTTACTTATTTTTCCGGTTGAAAAGTCAGTTTTTTCAGCACAGTCTCCTGCCGCAAAAATATCTTTTTCACTTGTTCTTCTGTATTGATCTGCTTTTATAAAACCACATTCATTTGTTTTTAAACCGCAATTCTGAGCAAGTTCTGTATTCGGTATATATCCGAGAGATAATATTACAGCATCGGCTTCAAGAATTTCACCTGAGTCTAAAAGTATGCCTTTTACTTTTGTTTCACCGAGAATTTCTTTTACCCCGCAGGAAGTTTTTATGTTTACGCCTCTTTCGGAAAGTATTTTCTCTGCTTCTGTTATAAATTCTTCATCAAATGTTGAACCCAGTATGTTGGGAAGTATTTCTATTAAATTGATTTTTTTACCTGTTTTATTAAGTTCATCAGATACTTCAACACCTATAAATCCACCGCCTATAACAGCTATTTTTTCTGCATCTTTTAGTTTAGACTGTAATATGTCAAGATAATTTTTATTTTTAGGTATTGTGTAAACATTTTCAAGTTCAGTTCCTTTTAGCCATTTAGGAACAGATGGTTTTGATCCTGTAGCAATAATTAATTTGTCATATGATATTTCTTCACCGTTTTTTGTTTTACATATTTTTTCTTTTGAATTTATTTCTGTAATTTCGTCGATTAATATATTCACTCCGAGATTAATAAGACCCTGATCAGGAAGAATATTATTATCACTTGTTTCAACTGTTCCGAAAATATAAGGTATTCCGCACGGAATCATAACTTTTTCTTCTTTTCTCACAAGAGTGACTGTTTTTTCAGGATAATTTGATTTTGCAGTTGAAGCTGCAACAAGTCCTGAAGCACTTCCGCCTATAACTAATACATCAGTTTTTTTCATAAAACACCTCCGATTAATTTAATAAAAAATATATATATTTTTTATTAATCTATATAAAATTATTATACACTATTTTTAAAATATAAAAAAATACATCTCCTGTCTTTTTAACATGAGATGTATAAAAAATTTTTATTACAAATTTTTACCGTAAATTTTTAATTTTTTTACTGAAATTATAAACATAATAACTCCTAACAATATCATAAGCATCAGGGAAAATAAATATTCACTGTAATTGTTGTTCTGATTCATAATAATAGTTCTTAAACTGTTTATTACATGTGTAAAGGGATTTATATTTACTGCTGTTTTATATTGCACAGGTATTTTTTCATAAGGAAAAAGAGCGGTACTCATAAAAAAAAGAGGAAGAATAAAAGTATTCAGAAAAATATAAAAAATATTTTCGCTCGGTATAATAAGACTTAAAAAATAAGAAAATGATGATATAAAAAATACAGTTGCAAAAATAACAGGCAGCATAAGAAATAATTCTGAAAAACTTATTCTTACAGACATAAAAAAAGAAATCAGTATTAAAATTAAAACTTCTGTGAAAGAAAATACCTCTGCATCAAGTACATGACCTAAAACCACTGATGATTTTTTTACAGGGGATATATGTATTCTGTAAAAACTTCCGTTCTGTTTTGAATAATAATTTGCCACGCCGTTATTCCCGGCACTTGAAAACATTACTAAAACAATTATTCCGGGCAGTATAAATGAAGATGAAATATCAGCAGCCATATTACTGTAGAATAAAAGCCAAATTAAAGGCTGAATTATTGTCATTATTATTGTTATAGGATTCTGAAATCTCCATTTTATATTTCTGCTGAATATATTTAAAGTTTCCATTTTATCGCCGTCCTTTCCCGACAAGGCTCAGATAAACATCTTCTATTGTAGGTTCCGAAACAGAAAGTAAATTATATTTTATATTGTTTGCTGATAAAATATTTCCGACTGTAAAAATATTTTCAGAGCTGTTTTCTACATTCATAGTAATAGTATTTTTTACGGTTTCGGTATTTTTTATGAATTTTTCGGAAGAAATAATCTTCAGAAATTTTTTTATATTCTCTTTTTCTTTCAGTGTTACTTTAATCAGATTTTGTTTTAGATATTTTTTTAAATCTTCAGATGTTCCGTAAGCAATATTTTTCCCGTCTTTCATAATACATATTGTGTCACTGAGTTTTTCGGCTTCTTCGAGATAATGAGTTGTCATAAATACTGTTGTTCCGTATTCATTTTTTATATTTTTTATTATCTGCCATACAGATTTTCTTGATTCTGTATCAAGAGCAACTGTGGGTTCATCAAGAAAAAGAATTTTCGGTTCTGAAATCATACCCATTGCAATATCAAGTCTTCTCTTTATGCCTCCTGAATATGTAGCTACACGTTTTTCAGTAAATTCTTCAAGAGAAAAAATTTCTATTAATTTTTGTATTTTCCTGACGGCTTTATTTTTTTCTATTCCGTAAAGCCGGCTCTGAAAAATAAGATTTTCATAAAGAGAAAGATGCAGGTCTATAGATACATTTTGTGAAACACATGATATTATTTTTCTTATTTCATGAGGATAATCAATTATATTTTTACCTAATATTTCTATTTCTCCGCAGTCCGGCATAAGATAAGTTGTGAGAATATTTATCAGTGTGGATTTACCTGATCCGTTTTCACCGAGAAGTGAAAAAATATCGTTTTCTTTTATAGATACAGAGAAATTATCAAGAGCTTTTTTCCCGTTTTTGTATGTTTTGGAAAGATCTTTTACAAATACTGCGTTCAAAATTATTCACTCCTTTTTACTGCTATACAGATTTCTGTTTTAAATGTATTATTTTTATTCATAGTATAAATTTCAATATCAGGAATTTCAGTAAATTGATAATCTGAAAAAGGAAGCCATTCGGTTAGAAAATATTTGTATATTTCCTGAATTCTCTGGGGAGAATTTTCATCACATTCAAAAATTACTCTTAAAGTTTCAGCAATTGTGATTTCAACTGTATTACTAAAATTATTTTCATTTGATTTTACTGCTGCATAATAGTTAAATCCGTTTTTATAGGAAGTTATTCCGTATATTTTTTTCGGTAATTCATCTGATTGTTCTATGAGTTTTATTATAAGATTGTTTTCAATTAAAATTTTCCAGAAATCAGGAACAATTGAAAAATTATTTTCGGTATTTTCTGTTATTTCTTTTCTGTATCCTACAAAAGACATTTCAGGAAATTTTTCCATTCGGCATTTTATATTTTTATCTCCGGATACTGATACTGCCAGATGCATTTTCGGATACATGCTTAAAATGCATTTTTCATTTTTGGCATTAACCGGAGATTTTCCGTGAACGGATTTAAAAGCTCTGTTAAAAGCTGTAGGTGAACTGTAACCGTATTTCAGACCTGTTTCAATAACTGTACGGCCATTTTTAATATCTATTGATGCAAGAGTCATTTTTCTTCTCCGTATATATTCAGAAACAGAAATTCCGGTAACATAAGAAAAAATTTTCTGAAAATAACTTAGAGAACAACAGGCTATTTTTGCTGTTTCTTCATAAGAAATATTTCCGGTAATATTATTTTCAATGTATTCAATAGCAGAATTTAAATTTTTAAGCCATTCCGTAATATCATCCCCTTTGAGTAAAAGTTTAGCACAATATAAATTTTATATCCTCTCTTTTTATCTTATGAAATGTAAAATTGTTTTCAAAAATTTGATATTATATATAATGAATCTTTATATAAAAAAGAAATTATGGATTTTGTTTTAAATAATAAATATAATGAAAGAAATCAGGTACATACAAAAGCGGAAAAATTTATAAAAAAATACGCAGATAATTAAAATCTGCGTATTTTTTTATTTTAGATAAGGATAGTCATTTCCTTCTGCTATATTCCATATGTTTTCAAAATCCCATCCTGAATATGTTAATTTCTGAAACATTTCCGATGTGGTTTTACCGCAATTATAAAAAGTATTTTCGGGCGGTAATGAAAAATGTGTGAGTTTATCTTTATCATAATAAACAGAATTTATATTTATATCATTTCCGGGAAACACAGGATTTTTATTCTCTTTTAAAGAAATAATATCCCCGGCATAATAAGAATCTGATATATATATATTTTTAAAATTTTCGGATTTATAACCTAAAATACCTCCTAAATAATCATTTCCGTTTAAATTAGATTTTGAATAACAGTTTTCTAAAAGTATTGAATAATTTTCATTTTTTTCTTTGTTTGCAAAAGCTCCTGCAATACCTCCGATATATAAGTTATATTTATTATCTATTGAACCGGGATACTTAATAAATCCTATACTTCCTTCAAATGAACAGTTTTTTAAAGAAGATTCCGGATATAGTTCAGAAACATTATCGGACCCTACAATTCCTCCTAAATAATTTGCTGTAGTTTTATAACTTCCTAAAATTGCCTTTACACTGCAACCGTATATATTACCGTAATTAATACCGGCAATTCCTCCTAAATAACTATCAGAAAATATATATCCTGCATTTACATTGCAGTTAATAATGTCACCGTAATTTGTACCTGTAATTCCGCCTGTATAAGAAATTCCGGCAATATATCCTGAAGAAATAACATTTACATTTTCAATTAATCCTCTGTTCCATCCTGAAACAGCACCTAAATGCATATTATCTGATTCGGAATTTTTTATTTCAATATTTAAGTTTTTTACAGAACCGGTACTTATATAACTTATTAATCCTGAAAACATTGAATTATCATTTATTTTTAAATTATAAATATGATGGTTTTGGCCGTCAAAATGATTCGAAAAATGTACAGGATTATCTGATGAAGCAATTTTTCCTATAGCTGTCCATGTGCTGCTTAAACTTATATCATCCGAAAGAATAAAATAAGTATTATTAAATTTTTCCATTAATTTCAGCTGATAATCATTTTTAATAACATAAGGTTTTTCTTCTGTACCGTTTCCGGATTCAAATTCATAAGTATAAGTTCCGAAATTTGCGGTTATTACAGTATTTTCGGCCGGCATTATAAATTTTAATGAAGTTTCTGTTGAAAAGATAGTTCAACCTTCTGTCCAGTTTAAAAAATAAGATCCGTTCGATGCCTCTGCTGTTATATAAACAGAAGTATTTTCAGGATAATCTCCTGAACCTGTAACAGTTCCGAATTCTGAAGATGATGCGGTAACCGTTAGTCTGTATTTTGTAATTCCGGGTTTAGGATCAGGCTGTGGTTTCGGCGTACAGGAAATTAATAACAAAAAAGCAGAAATAATCAGTAAATAAAAATATTTTTTCATAAAAAGCCTCCGTTATAATAAATATAATTTGTATTATATATATAATAATTTACAAGTAATATATTATTTATGATTTTTATGTAATTTATTTTTTTCTTTGAACAAATATTTTTGTTTCAGAATTCAAATAAGAATGTCCTAAGACATTCTTATTTGATAACAGAAAGAATTACCAGGTTATTGAGTAACTTCCTTTATGATGATCTGTTTCAACTTTTATTATATATTTTCCCGGGAATTTAAGTGTTACTGTAAAAGATCTTGTTGAAAGGCTATGGCCTTCGTACGGATAGATTAATTCTTCATCTTCATTTGTGATATAAAGATTAATTTTACCGCTTTCTGTAACTATATTAACTTTTATTTCGACAATTTCATTTTCTTTAACGTTTACCGAAGCCTGCCTGAATCCTGTGAAAAGAGAATACGAAGCTGACATTTTTCTGGAAGAATTATTTTCTAATTTAGCAATAGCAACACCTGAGCCGTATTTACAGCCTGTAAAAATAATTAGTGTGAAAATAATTAAGACAGTGTACAGTATTTTTTTCATTATGGCCTCCTGAAATAATATATATATATATATAAATTAAACCATAATTATGTAAATTTAAAAAGATATAATTTATTTTTCAGAATATTTTTTTATTAATACTGCTGAAATTATAAGAACAAATCCGCTCACAAGAAGAAATATTTTTCCTTCAAAAATTCCGGAAGACATACCGAAAATATAAAATTTTCCGAGTTTTGAACCACCTGAGAAGTTCAGCATAAAATAAATGAGCGGTATCATATAAGGAACTGCATTATTTTTTATAAGAGCCGAAGTAATTAAACCAAGAGAACCGAGAAATAAAGCAGAAGAAAATGTTCCGTATATATGATAGAAATTTACTGTACAGTTGTTTAATTTTAAATAAAAAACAAAAAATAATATTAATAGGAAAAGTGTTAAAACAGCATATATTATTCTTATAGTATAAACAAAAGAATTTTCAAAATATTTTGAAGTTATTAGTTCATCTGTTCCCGCATCATTTTCAGGAAAAAAGAGCGGAGTTATAAGTATTATTCCTGTAAGAGCGATAAAGAATTCAAGAGGAATAGCCGAAGCTCTCGAATCAAGATTCTGTGTTCCGAAAATTACAGGAGTTATTAGAATTATTATTAAAGATAAAATGAAATATTTTAAAAAGTTATATTTTATATTTTTTTCTGTCAGTAATAAAGTTTTTTTAAATCTGTTTATTTCTGAATTTTTTAAAAACATTTATTTTCCCCTTCCTTTTATAAGAATAAACTAAAACTGTCATAATAAAAAGTATAAGAGAAATTTCCACAAAAATGAGTCTGTTGGTTACAATAACAGAAAAATTATTATTAAAAATTTCAGTATTTCCGAGAGAGTTATGTCTTAAAGAAAGTGTAAACGGAGAATATCCTCCTTTAATAACTGATAAACCCATGTTTAAATCGACAAACCACCAGAATACCTGAATAACTATTGCAATAGGTGTGCCTGTTAACTCGGTAAAAAAAAGTCCTACTGCAGAAGAAATCATTGCTGAAGGCATTATCCAGCCTATACTGTAAGCAAGAGGGGCTAAATAATCAATTTTAAATTCTTTATACATTCCCCATACCGAAATATTTGAAATATATGAAAATATAATTACCGGAATCATTATAGCTGTTATTACCGCAAGATATCTTGAAAGCATCAGCTGAAAAGAAGAAATATTTTTAGTGAATATTATTTCCTTTATATTTTTATCCTTTAATGAAACGGAAATTCCAAGGAAAACAGACATTAGGGATATTACAATACATGCATAATCACTGAATAATCTTGCATAAGCACCGGTAAACCTGTCTTCTGTTTTTATGAGATTATAATTTTTCAAAGCCTCCTCATAATTTATAGGAACTTTTCCGAAACTTATGAGATTTGAATCAGAGTAATCTGATCCTCCGCCGAGTATTTTATCGGCTTTCTGCATATATTTTTTAAATTCTTCATAAGTTATATCTTTTTTTACGGAAATTGTTAATTCTTCTTCTTTTCCGGCCTGCCTTTCTGCAGGAGGTGCGGTTAATACATAACCTGTTCCTGTTTTTTCAAGAGATGTTCCGTTTTCAAAATTTATCAATTCATCAGAAGTGTTTTCATCGTAAACTCTTTTTAACAGGTCTTCTTTTGAAATATCTGTTAAATAAGAAATAATATCAGCCATCTGTTCAATTTTATCCTTACTTAATATAATATTTTTATAAAATCCTATAGGATATGTTATATAACTATTTACCGTGAAATCTCTGTAAAGTGATTTAATTGCTTCCGGCATTATAATATCCGGTATTTCTTCGTATTTTGTACCGTAATCAGTTTTTCCGGGCTGCGGAATATCAATTTTCTGATCAGTAAAATTAAGCACTTCCTGTGAATTAAGCATAACAAAAAGAGTTATGACAAATATTAAAAAAGTAAATGAAAAAATTACCTTCTTAAATTCTTTAAGAAAAAGTGTCATATTTCACCCCCGGATATATTTACAAAAGATCCTTTTTCAAAAAGATAAAACATATATGCATCTTCTATATTAGGAGTACATAATTTCGCATTTTTTACCTCAGTGTCTGAAATAAATCTTATAAAAGCTTTATTGCCTGATGTCTGAATACCGGTTATATTATATTTCTTTTTAAGAACTATAATTTCACTTCTGTCTGCTTCAAGTGTGTATACATTACCTTCTGCATTTTTTATAAGATTTTCAACAGTTCCGTTATAAATAAGTTCTCCGGCATTCAGTATAGCGGTTTTTTCACATGTTGCTTCTATATCTCCCACTATATGAGTTGAAAGAATTACAATTCTTTCACTTGCAACTTCACTTAAAAGATTTCTGAAACGTATTCTTTCCTCGGGGTCAAGTCCTGCAGTAGGTTCATCGACTATAAGAATTTTCGGATTATGCAGAAGAGCCTGTGCAATTCCGAGTCTTCTTTTCATTCCGCCTGACAGGGAACGGATTTTAACATTTCTTTTTTCCTGAAGATTAACTGTACTAAGTAATTTGTCTATATTTTCCCTGAAATTCTTTCCTGACATTCCGGATAGTATACCGAGATATTCAAGGGCATCATAAACACTCATCGAAGGATACATAGAAAATTCCTGCGGAAGATATCCTGTAATTTTTCTTATATTGCGTGTGTTTTTTAAATCAGTACCTAATATTTTAACTTCTCCGTCGCTTTTCTGAAGAGTTGTTGCAAGTATTCTCATAAGAGTTGTCTTGCCGGCACCGTTTCTTCCGAGTAAACCGAACATACCTTTTTCTATTGTAAGATTAATGTTTTTCAGTGCATGTTTTTTTCCGTAAAATTTGTTAAGATTTTTAATTTCTATTGTGTTTTCAGTCATATATAATCTCCTTTCATATATTTACAGGAATATTATAAAATCAAATTATCAACTTTTTATCTACAAAAAAAAATAAATCCGCATTTTTGCGGATTTTTAAAAAACAGCCTCTATAATAGCACCGTTATCATTTTTTATTGTCAGGAAGCCACAGTGTTTTTCACATAGTATTTTACATATATGAAGTCCGAGACCAAAATGTATAAATTCATTACTTTTTGTTTTATAAAAAGGATCCGTGACTTTTTCAATTTCACTTTCGGTAAAACCCGGGCCGTCATCCGATACTGTAAGGGAAAAGTTTGATTTTTTTAAAACAGAAACTGTTATTTTTGATTCTGCAAAGCGTACAGCGTTAGAAATAAGATTTTCATAAATACGCATGAAAATTTCTTTGTCAATAATAATCTCATCTTTTTCAGATAAATTAGTAATAAATATAAATTCTTTAACACCGCAAAGTAATTTTCCTGAAGATTTTACCAGATTTAAAAATTCCTGAATATCAATTTTTTCTTTATGTATTTCGGTATCTTCTATTCTCTGAAGTCTGTTCATTGTTTCTGTATAATTTTCAAGTCTTTGTATATTCTGATTTAAAGTGTTTAAACCGGAAATTATTTTATCCTGTGTAAGTTTTCCCTCGGGAATATATTTTAAAAGTAAGTCTGTCTGTCCTTTTAATACAGTAATAGGAGTTCTTAAATCATGAGAAAAAGATGCATTTAATTTTTTATGATCATTCATTTTTCTCCATGTTTCATAATTATTTTCTATAAGTGCAGTTCTCATTTTTTCAAATGAAGAACAAAGTTTACCCATTTCATTATTTCTTTTATAGTTTATATTAAAATCAAGATTATTTTCAGAAATATTTTCTGCTGCGGATGTAAGTATTTTAATAGGTTTATTCAGAATATTTGAATAAAAAAGAATACTTTCAATAATAATCATAAGAATAAACCAGAAAGGTATTAAAAAACTTTTTAAAAATTCTAAAAAGTTATATATAAAATTATCTTTTGCCGAAAAAAGAGAATGAATATCTTCCGAATAAAAATAAATTTTTTCATTTATCAGCGTACCGTCGTTAAGAATTATACTGCCTTCTTTTTTCAGACTGTCTGAAAATAGTGCTTCATAAGAAGTGAATATTACATTCTGTATTTTTTCACAGATATAAAAAGAGAATAGTGATAAAAGAAGAGCTATTAAAAGACATAAAACAGTATAAAAAATGAAAGATGATTTTAATGAAAAATTTCCGAAAAATTTTTTTATTTTTTCCATTTGTATCCTACTCCCCATACTGTTTCTATTATATTATTAATTCCGTAGTAATTTATTTTTGAACGTATACGTCTTATATGTTCTGTTATAACAGAATTATCACCTTCGGAGTCGAACCCCCATATTTTTTCATAAATTGTTTCTTTATCAAAAATCTGCCCGGGATTACGTGAAAGAAATTCTATTATTTCAAATTCTTTTTTTGCAAAATAAACCGGGGTATTACCGATATAAAGACATTTTTCATTATAATCAACAGAAATTCCGTTACTGAATTTTATGTTATGGGAAAAAATTTTACGGTTTTCACGTCTTAAATGAGCTTTAACCCTTGCACCGAGTTCATCAAAAGAAAAAGGTTTTACTACATAATCATCAGCTCCGCATCCGAAACCGGTGATTTTATCATTTTCTTCTGTTCTTGCTGTCAGAAATATAATTGGACATGAAACAGAATTTCTTATTTTTTTACACACTTCTATTCCGTCTGTATCCGGCATGCTTATGTCAAGAAGAATTATGTCAGGATTAACCGAAATTTTTTTAATTGCATCTTCACCGCAGGAAACAGCAAATACTTCATAATCATTTATTTCAAAATAATCTTTAAGCATAGTAAGAATATCTTCTTCATCATCTGCAATAAGTATTTTTTCTTTCATAAAACACCTCCGGTAAAACATAACAGATATTTATCAATTTTTTATCAACTTATTTTTTTAAATTCTCATTTTTTCTGAAAATTACGATTTTTTCAATTAAAGTTTTTGGCAGAGGTAACGCTAAAGGAAACTGAACTGATCCTTTTGCATGTTTATAAGGAGCTAAATCATTTTCAAAATTTTTAACTGCCCCCGGAAGAGGATAAAAGCCTATATGATTTTTAAAAGCTGCAAAATGAACAAGATTTCCTTTAAGATAAAAAGTAGGCATATTATAACTTATTTTTTCCGATGCATCAGGAACAGTATTTTTTATAATTTCCCGTATCTCATAAAGTTTTTTCCGGGTACTTTCAGGATAAGAAAGAATATATTCTTCAACAGTATTAAATTTCATAATACACCTCCTGTTTTGATAATATTATACACCATAAAAAAATATCTGCCGTGAGGCAGATATTTTAACATGCAATTATTTCCTTAATAAGAAATTCCTTTCCGGAAAGAAGTTCCCATGGAGCTTCTCCGCAATCCGGACATTTACCGTTATTTTTTATCAAATTAAATACTTTATTACATGATTTACAGATTGCATTACCCGGAATAATCTCTATTTTGAGTTTTGTATCTTCCATCATTGTTTTATCAACTGCAACCGGATAACACACTTCAACATATCTCGGAATAATAGTTGAAAGTTCGCCTATCTGAAGAACTATAGTATCAATTTTTGTAATATTATTTTTTTTTGCAAAATTTTCCACTGTTTTTATAATTTCTATAACAATTCCCAATTCGTGCATTTTAACACCTGCTTAGACATCATTTTCCGAACTGAACAAAACTGATTTAATAGCTTTTATAGGTTTTTTAACAGTTATTTTCAGTTTTCTTTTTATTGCCTGTTTCATTACTGCAGGTTTCAGATCTTTAAGATCAAGACTGGCATTGTCGTATTTTTTAACAAGA
Source organism: Thermotogae bacterium (assembly GCA_024233675.1). Classification (GTDB taxonomy): domain Bacteria; phylum Thermotogota; class Thermotogae; order Petrotogales; family Petrotogaceae; genus JACKPH01. Next base: position 83,601 of record JACKPH010000004.1, on the reverse strand, counting down.
CTTATAGCATCAAATTTACATTTTGTTGTACAAACTCCGCATCCGACACACATAAATTCATCAACAACAGTAGCACCGCATCCGAGACATCTTTCTGTTTCCTTTTTTATCTGTTCTTCGTTTAAAGTTCCTCTTGTATCTTCAAAAACATTTTTTGTTTCATGAGAACTGTATGCTTTCTGTCTCGGAAGTCTGTCATAACTTTCAAGATTAATATTATTTTTATCAAGTGAAACATATGAACGGATAGTTCTTCCGAAAGTAAGACTCTGACCTTTTTGTACATATCTGTGAATAGATATTGCGCCTTCTTTACCCATTGCTATGGCATCAATTGCAAATTTCGGTCCTGTAAAAGCATCTCCGCCTGTAAAAATATCATTTTCACCTGTCTGAAAAGTTATATTATCAGCTTTTATTGTTCTGTTCGGATTTAATTCCGCTGAAGTACCGGAAAGAAGATTACCCCATTCTATACTCTGACCTACGGAAATAAGAACATAATCAGCTTTTACTGTTATTAAATTATTTTCATCAAATTTAGGGCTGAATTTATGATTTTCATCAAAAACAGAAATACATTTTTTAAATTCAACACCTGTTACTTTACCGTTTTCAGTAATAATTTTTTTAGGACCCCATGAATTATTTATCATGATTTTTTCTTCAAGAGCTTCTTCTATTTCTTCTTCAAGTGCAGGCATTTCATTTCTGCTTTCAAGACAGTACATATTTACAGTTTCTCCGCCTACTCTTGATGCAGTTCTTGCAACATCTATAGCGACATTACCTCCGCCTATTACAATAACATTGCCTTTAAGTGCTGTTTCATTACCTAAATTAACATCTTTAAGGAATTCAACACCGGTAATAACATTTTCTGAATTTTCACCTTCAATTCCGAGTTTTCTTCCGCCCTGAGCTCCGACGGCAACATAAAAAGCTTTATAATCTTTCTTTCTGAGATCATCCAGTGAAATATCTTTTCCTACTTCTGTACTCATTACAAATTCAACACCGAGTTCTTTAAGAACTTCAATTTCTGAATTTACAACATTTTTTTCTAATCTGAAAGCAGGGATACCGAGTGTAAGCATACCTCCGGGAACTTTTTCTTTTTCGAAAACTGTAACTTTATAACCCTCGGTTGCAAGATAGAATGCACATGAAAGACCTGCAGGTCCTGCACCTATAACTGCAATTTTTTTATCATAATCGTGTTTTATTCTCGGAATATATCTGTGATTATCATTTAAATCCTGTTCAGCTATAAATTTTTTGATATCATCAATTGCAACAGGATCGTCTATATCGCCTCTTGTACAGGCTGATTCACAGTATCGCGGACATACACGGCCGCACACTGCAGGAAAAGGATTTTCATTTTTTATCAGTTCGAGAGCTTCCCTGTATTTTCCCTGTGAAGCGAGTTTAATATAGCCCTGAATACCTATATGAGCCGGACATTCTGCTTTACACGGACTTGATCCGGAATCTGTTACAACTTTTTTATTTATTCTGTAATCAGGATTCCATTTATCCGGTCCCCATTCGGTATCCGAAGGTAATTCTCTTTTTTTCTCTTTTGTGGGTTTTATTTCACAAAGTTTCTGACCGAGTCTGAGAGCGTTGCTCGGACAGTTTTCAACACATTCACCGCATGCAACACATTTATCTTTATCAACTTTTGAAACATAATTAGATCTGACCATATCAGGGTTAACAAACATATTTGCTATTCTCATCGAAAAACATCCGCATCCGCAGCAGTTACAAATTGCATGTGTTTTTCCCGGACCGTCTGTATTCGGTATACTGTGCATTAATCCGTTTTCCTCAGCTCTTTTAATTATTTCAAAAGCTTCATCTTTTGTGATTTCACGGCCTCTGCCTGTACGAATATAATATTCTGCGGCATGACCCATCTGAATACACATATCTTCTTTTAAATGTCCGCAGCCTTCACCCATGGCTTCTCTTGAAGTACGACAGGAACAGTCTGAAACAGAAAAAATAGTGTTTTCGTTTAAATATTTTGATACTTCTTCATAAGAAGCACGTCTTGTTTCTGCCTGTATAGATTGTTCTATAGGTATTACACGCATAGGACCGGCGCCTACCGGAAATATACCTGCGGCAGCAGGACCCTTTCTTTTGCCGTAAGCATCAAAAGCTTCGGCTATCTGAGGGAATTTTCTTACATTTTCTTTATTATTAACCATCATTTCCATATGGCCCGGCACCCATATATCATGCCAGTATTTATCCACACCGTCTATTTTGTTTACAAAGGCAACTCCTGCCATTGCAATTTCCCATAAAAGTTCTGATGTTTTTTCAACTGATTTTCCGCAGAGTTTTGATATTTCCTCAGCACTCTGAGGTTTTCTTAACTCAAGACAAAGTGCAACTTCAGCCATTTCTTCTGTTATAACCGGTTCCAGAATTTTATATTCCGGATATTCAGGTTTTATTTCATCTCTTGCCCCTCTTTTTGTTCTGCTTATTTTATTTGCAAGATCAAGAACTTTTTCTTTAACCATACGTCTCCCCCCTGAGTTATTTGTTTTCTTTCCATTTTTTAATTTCATCTTTAATCCAATCCGCAAATTTATCTATATTTTCATTCTTTTTGGCGGATATAGGTATTATTTTAATATTAGGATTAATATTTTTAGCTCTTTCTTCAACTGCTTTAAAATCAAAGTCAAAATTTTCTATAGCATCTATTTTATTTATGAGTAAAATATCACATATTGAAAACATAAGCGGATATTTCAGAGGCTTGTCATCCCCCTCAGGAACACTGAGTATCATTATATTTTTTGAAGAACCTGTATCAAATTCAGCAGGACATACAAGATTACCGACATTTTCGAGTATTACAAGATCAAGATTATCTGTACCTAATCCTTCAAGACCCTGTTTTGTCATTTCGGCATCTAAATGACACATACCTCCCGTATGAAGCTGAATAACCTTGGCTCCTGTTTTTGAAACAGTTTCGGCATCGACAGCAGAATCAATATCGGCTTCCATTACACCTATGTTTAAATCTTTCAGATATTCAATAGTTTTAACAATTGTTGAAGTTTTTCCTGATCCCGGTGATGACATAACATTAAGTAAAAATACACCTTTACTTTTCAAATCTTTTCTCAGAGAATCAGCCATTTTATTGTTATCTCCGAAAACACTTTCTTTTATTTCGAGAATTCTGAAATTTTCCATACAACACCTCCGTTATTTATCAATAAAACTATTAACTCCTTTTTTCATGAAACTGTGAACAACTTCAAAAAGTTCATCGGAATTAAGAATTTTATTTTTTCCGAACCAGTATGTCATTGTCCCTATCATTCCGGAAAGAATAAATTCTAAGAGAAAATCAAGCTTTAAATAATCTTTTTTGTAGTTTTTTAGAAAAGTTTCTATAATTAAAGGTTTTAAAGCATTTTTAAATTTTTGTGAAAAATAAGGATCACCTTTTTCTCCGAGTAAAAGACAGTAATATTTACTGTTTTTTTCATAAATTTTCATAAAAAGATTAAAAGGTGTAGCCTCTTTTTCACTTAATGAATTTAAAGGAGGAATTTCTTCAAGTTTCGGAATAACTTTATCTTCTATCTGATCAAGAACATCATGAGTATCTTTAAAATACTCATAAAATGTACTTCTGTTGTAATTAGCCTTTTGTGTAATTTCTTTTACAGTAATTTTTTCTATTGGATTTTCGGAATATAATTCCCAAAAAGCTTCCATGAGATTTTCTTTTGTTCTGAGACATTGCTCAGGATTTTTATTCATATTAACATCTCCGTATACATTTGATAAAAAATACACAAATTTATTATACAACAAGTTGTTGGATAATAAAAAATGCCAAATATAGATAAAAAAATCGGTTTTCAAGAAATATGTATGATTAATATAATTATTTGTTTATTTTCGGTAATTTAAAATTAATATATATTTTTATTATGTGTTATATAATTGTAGCAGGCTACATTTTTGGAGGAGTAATTTGGAGAAAGATATAGGTTTTTTAATAAAATTAATTCATGATACTGTTGAGAAAACTGCAAATAAGGAACTAAAAAAAGCCGGACTTACTATAGCCCAGTTTAGGGTTATTGTTTTTTTTAAAGAAAAAGCTACAGATAAAATTTCACAGAAAGAGCTTGAGGATTATTTCGGCGTTTCCCATCCTACAATGGTTGGAATAATAAAAAGAATGGAAAAAAAAGGTTTTGTTATAAGTAAGTTTGATTCTGAAGACGGAAGAATAAAAAATATTTATATAACACCTAAAGGTAAAAGTGCTTATGAAGAAATTAATTTTCTCAAAAATAAAAATGAAAAAAAACTTATTTCTGATATAAAAAATGATGAAGTTAAAAAGTTAAGAGAACTTCTTACAAAAATGTATGAAAATATAAAATAATATATATTTTTTATAAAATAAAGTAGCGTGCTACATTAATAAAGGAGAATATCTATGAATCAAAGTACTAAAATATACGATGATGTTTCTGTACCTAAACTTGTTGCGAAAAATGCAATTCCTGCTATGCTGAGTATGCTTGTAATATTAATATATAATATTGCCGATACTTTTTTTGTTGGTCAGACAGGAGATCCGCTTCAGGTTGCGGCAGTTTCGCTTGCAACACCTGTTTTTTTATTGTTTATGGCAACAGGTAATCTTTTCGGAATAGGCGGTACTTCAGTTATTTCAAGAGCACTCGGAAGAGGGGAACATGAATACGCAAAAAAAGTTTCTTCTTTCTGTTTTTATTCCGGAGCTATTGTAGGGGTAATTTATATATTTCTTTTTTCATTTTTTATAGAAAATATTCTTACACTTATAGGAACAAGTGCCAATACAATTGAATATACAAGGGAATATCTTTTATGCGTTATGTTCAGTGCACCTTTTGTAATAATTTCAAATGCTTTCAGTAATATTGTACGTTCTGAAGGAAAAGCAAAAGAAGCAATGGTGGGTGTAATGGTTGGAACAGTTATGAATATTATACTTGATCCTATAATGATACTCGGATTAAAATTGGGAATTTTCGGTGCGGCACTTGCAACGGTAATAGGAAATATAGCGGGTGCATTATATTATGTTATTTACTTTATGAAGAAAAAATCTATTCTTTCAATATCTTTTAAAGATTTCAGTATGAAAGAAAAAATTTTTACGGGAGTAATGGCAATAGGTCTTCCTGCCGCTTTTAATAATATTTTAATGAGTGTTTCCAATATTCTTCTCAATAATTTTCTTTCTTCTTACGGTGATAATCCGGTTGCGGCAATGGGAGTAGCTACCAAAGTTAATATGATAGTTTTTTTCTTCCTGATAGGATTGGGACAGGGAGTACAGCCACTGCTCGGATATTTTTACGGTGCAAAAAATATGGAGAAATTCAGAAGTATAATAAAATTTACAGCAATATGCGCCCTTGTACTTGGTGTAAGTCTTACACTTGTTTGCTGGAATTTTTCAGGTAATATAGTAAAAGCTTTTATAGATAATCAGGAAGTATATTCTTACGGTGTTTCATTTGTAAAGGCAATAATGATATCAGGACCTTTTGTGGGAATTATGTTCCTGTTTATAAATACACTGCAGGCAATAGGTGCCGCGACAGCATCACTTGTGCTTTCAATATCAAGACAGGGTTTTGTATTTATACCGCTTCTTTTTATTCTTAATCATTTTATAGGATTGAACGGAATAGTTTATTCTCAGCCTTTAGCTGATTTTATAGCCATATTTTTATCGGGACTTCTGTACTATATTGAGATGAAAAAATTTAAAAAAGTAATTTCAGAAAAAATTCCCGAAAAAGTATAAAAATACGGACATATAGTCCGTATTTTTATTTTATCCATGAATATGGTTCTGAAAAATCTTTTTTTATATTTTCAAATAAGGTTTTTAATAAATAACCGTCTGTATTTGCGTGATGAACAGTTACGGAAAGCGGCATTAAAATTTTTTTATTTTCCTCATAAAAAGCACCTGATTCAAAAGAAGGAAAATAATAATTTTTTATTCCGTGATTATAAAGTGAAAAACTGTTAAAAGTAAACCACGGAATGCATGAAATTACAAATGAATTTTCAGGTGGAATACCTTTTGAAGATAATACCCCGTGTGAATTTCCGTGATTTTTAATATCTTCGGTATAATTTTCATAAAATTCTTCAAAATTTTCCGAATATTCCGTCCATAGAAGAGATGTTGTTTTATCATCTTCATGAAACTGAGGATAAACAGGGTTAAGAAAATCCCAAAAACCTACATCATTATCTTTTTCTGTAATACATAAATTATTTTCCTTTGAAATATTTTTACTTATTATATAAACATATGCAGGAAAAAACTTTAAATTTTTTTCTTTTAAAAATTTTCTTGTGTTTGTGACATCAATAGAAATATTTACCGAAAATGTTGTTACTGCCATCTTAGAGTAATAGTAAAACATCTGTGCCGGTGGCCATGTTTTTAAATCAATTTTGTGAAAATTCATATTATCATCCCTTTTAGTATTTTAAACTGTTCATCAAGGAATTCATCAGAAAAAATAAGATTAACAGATGATGTTATTATGCTGTCCCTGAAAAAAGTAATAAATGCAGCAGTACTACAGGTTTCAAAATTTTTAAATTCACCTGTTTTTTTACCGTAATCCAAAAGTAAAGACATAATTCTTACTGCGGATTCAAATCGTTTATTCATATATTCATTCTTTTCGGGTTCTTTAAATGAAAATTCATGTACGGAAAAAAAGAATCTGTTCTCTTCTGATTTTATATCCCTTTTTATATTTTCCAAAAAAATATCAAAAATTATTTTTGCAGGAATTTTTAATTCAATTGCTTTTTTCAAATCTTCTTCAGAATTATTTTTATCTTCTTCAAGAATATCAAGCATTATATTTTTAACAGAGCTATAATATCTGTATAAACCGCCTCTGCTTAAACCGCTTTTTTCACATATATCTTTCATAGTAATTCCTGAATATCCGCTACCTCTGAAAAGTTCTTTTGCTGAGTCTTTTATCAGTTTTTTTGTAATATCACTTTTTTTCATAAATACCTCCGGAAAATAAAAACGACATCGATGTCGTTTTTATTTTATCATATTATTTAATAATTTCAAAGTTATTTTTTAAAATTTATAAAATTTTTCAGATCTTTTCTGAGTAGTTCCGGATTTTTAAAATGAATAGCCTTTATTCCGAGTTTAAGGGCAGAATTAATATTTTCTTCGGAATCATCAGTGAAAATTAATTCACCGGGATGAATATTTTCTTTTTCAAGAACCGATAAATAAAATTTTCCGTCTGGTTTTTGAATATTTTCAGAAAATGAAGTATAAACTTTGTCAAAAAGATTATAATCACCGTTTTTCATATGTATATTATAATGAGATTCAATAGTGTTTGTAATACAGATTACCCTGTAATTTTCTTTCAGCTTTTTTATAATTTCTGCGGTATCCTGATTTAACTCCGGATTAAAAAATTTTTCAAAAAGATTACCGTTGTTTTTTAGATTTGTTTTGTCACAAAAATCTTTCCAGAAAATTTCTTCGGAAATTGAACCTATACTTAATTTTTTCAGAAGAGAATAAAAACCTTTATTTGTAAAATATTCTTTATCCATGCCGTAAAATTCAAATATTTTAGGAATAACATCCGAGTTATTAACAGTTACTCCGCCCATATCAAATGCAAAAACAATCAGTGTAATCACTTCCTTTATATGTATAAATCAATTATATCAGAAAGTAATTATCAGAAAAATTTGAAGAATAAGAAAGAAAAAACTGAATAAAAAGAAATAATTATTTATAAAATATGAAAAAAATAGTCGGAAGCAGGGAACTTATAAGAAATATTAACGAAAAAAATATTATAAAAGAAATTTTTGAAAAAAAAGAGACTGACAGAACATCTATATCGAAAAAAGTCAGCCTTAGCGGTGCTACAGTGACAAAAATAGTGAATGAAATGATATCAAAAGATATTCTTGTTGAAAAAGGAGAAACTGATTCAACGGGAGGAAGAAGACCGATACTGTTGTCACTTAATAAGAATTACGGAGAATTTATAGCTTTCAAAATAGGTATGGGTTATATAAACAATCTTATAACAGATTTTTCAGGAGAAAAACTTTACCGTGAAACTTTTTATTTTGAAAAAATTACTGAGGAAATAATTATAAAACATATAACAGAAAGTTTAAAAAATGAAAAAATAAAAAATCCGATTTCTGTAGGTATAGGAATATCAGGAATAGTTAATACAAAAGAAGGCTGTGTTGTTAATTCATATATACTTAATCTTAATAACTTTTATCTCGGTAAAATAATTAAAGAAGAAACAGGTATTGATACTTATATTTTTAACGATGTTGATTCTTTTTCAATGACTCATTACTGGGAAGGAAATATAAAAAAATATAAAAATTCTGTTGTAATGACTCTCGGTGTCGGTATAGGAGGTTCTATTTTTATAAATTCCGAAGCATATAACGGCATAGGTGTCGGTGAAATAGGACACATGGTAATTAAAGAAAACGGTGAAAAATGTACATGCGGTGATAACGGATGTCTTGAAGCGGAAGCAACTTTTAAAAATATAGTAGAGATGATTAAAAAAGAAACTGAATCGGAAAAACTTATTAATAAATACAAAGAACTTAAAGATACTGAATTTTCTGAAAGAGAGTTTATAAGACTTGCCAGAGAAGAGGATTATAAAAATTATAAAAAAGCTTTTAAAGAATATTCTTATCTTATTGGAATTGCGGTAAAAAATCTTATCAATATTCTTTCTCCTGAGTATTTTCTTATAGGTGGTGAAGCACTTGAGTTTAAAGATGATTTTCTTGAAAATACAATTAATTATGCTGTGGAAAAATCATTCGGAAAAATAGGAAGAAATATTGTTTTTGATACTGATAAACTTGGTGAAGATGCGTGGACAATGGGAGTTATATATAAGATGTTTGACGAAAAAATTTTCAATCTAAATATGTAAGGGAGGATTATCATGAAAAAGTCGTTGGTTGTTATTTTTGTTTTGTTGTTGTGTGTATTTTCATTTGCAGCTAAAGAACTTGTTTTATGGCATTCTTATTCAACAACATCAGGGGAATACAAAGTTCTTACTGAGAAAGTAATACCTGATTTCGAAAAAACACATCCGGGTGTAAAAATTGTTGAAACACAGGTTTCAAGCGATGAAATGAGAAAAAGACTTGTAGTAAGTACTGCTTCTCAGGATTTTCCCGATTTAATGAGAATGGATATAATATGGGTTCCGCAGTTCGGAAATATAGACGTACTTATGAAACTAGACAAAGAATTTCCGGCAGAATTCAACAAAATGAAAGATGAATTTCTTGAAGGACCTCTTTCAACATGTAAATGGGACGGAAATTATTACGGTCTTCCTCTTGATACAAATACAAGAGTATTGTTATGGAATAAAAAACTTTTTAACGAAGCAGGTTTATCTCATCCACCGAGAACAATGGATGAATTTTTTGAGGATATAAAACTTCTTACAAAAGATAATGACGGTGACGGAGAAATAGATCAGTGGGGTTTTGCTGACAGCGGACTCGGCCCTTGGAATTCAATACCGTGGATTTATTCCGCAGGCGGAGAAATACTTAATTCAGATAATAATACCGCTGAAGGTCATGTTAATTCAAAACAGAGTGTTGCAATTCTTAATGAATACAAAGAATTATATGATGAGGGCTGTATTTCGGATATAGTTACAGGCTCAGGCGGAATAGGAGCACTCGAAGGTTATGCTGAAAATATTTATGCAATGGTTATAAGCGGACCATGGGGACATTCCATAATAAAAGGTCAGTACCCTGACGCAGAAATTAATTATGCACTTATGCCTGCCGGAGAAAACGGATCAAGATCTGTAGTAGGCGGAGAAGATATAGTTATGTTTCAGTCAACAAAATATAAACAGGAAGCATTTGAATTTATGAAATATATCACTTCATATGATGTGCAGCTTGAATTTGCAAAAGTAGGTCAGATGCCTGTTTTAAAAAGTATAGCAGATGATCCTTTTATAAGAAATCATGATTATTTCGGAATATATATGCAGCAGTTAAAAACAGCAGTTGCAAGATCTCCTCATCCTGCATGGAATGAAATAGAAGATTCAATAGCAACAGCATGGGAAGATACAGTAATAGGTGACTATGATGCAAAAGATTCTTTAGATTCCGCTGCAGAAGATATTGAGGATATTTTAAGCGAATATTAATAAAACGATGGGTTACCGTCGTTTTATTTTTGAGGTGTTGATTTATGACAAGAAATAAAAAGAGGGCATTAACAGGAATACTGTTTATTTTACCAGGACTTATAAGTTATTTGTTATGGACTATATATCCGATATTAAACAGTTTTTTTATGAGTATGTTCAAATGGAATATAAATCCTAAAATACCTAATCAGTTTATAGGCATAGAAAATTATATTAATCTTTTTAAAGACGAAAAATTTTATACTGCTCTTATAAATACTTTAAAGTACACAGTTGTAACTGTTCCGGGGCAGCTCATATTAGGACTTATTATAGCTATTCTGTTAAACAGAAAAGCAAAAGGAAGTACTTTTTTCAGACTTTTATACTATCTGCCTGTTGTTACTTCATGGGTTGTTGTATCTGTTCTTTTTCAGTATTTGTTTTCGAGCAGAGGCGGAATGGTAAATTATATTCTTAAAGATATACTTCATTTCATACCTAAAAATATAAAATGGCTTTCTGATCCTTCAAAAGCAATGATACCGATATATATTCTCGGAATATGGAAAGGTATAGGGTGGTCTATGCTTATATTTCTGGCCGGACTTCAGGGAATACCTAAAATATATTATGAAGCTGCACAGCTTGACGGAGCATCTTCATGGAAACAGGTAAAACATATTACATTACCTTTGCTGAGACCTACTATGATTTTTCAGATAGTAATGCTTACTATAGGGGGATTTAATGTATTTCTTTCCGTTTTTGTAATGACAGGAGGAGGACCTCGCGGTTCAACCGAAGTACTTTCTTCTTATATGTTTAAAGAAGCCTTCAGTTATTTCCATTTCGGTTATGCTTCTGCGATATCTTTCGTATTTTTTATAATTGTTTTTACAATTTCGCAGATACAGAGAAAATTTCTCAACAAAGATATATAAGAAGGTGTAAAAATGAAAAGAAAAATATCAAGGACAACAATATTTGTATTATTGCTTATGGGTGCTGTTATAATGGCTTTTCCGTTTTATTATATGGTAATAACATCTTTTAAAACTTCTACATTTATATTTTCAACACCTCCGCAGCTTATACCTAATCCTGCAACTTTTGATAATTATAAAGAAGTATGGAATATGGCAAGCTTTTCCAAATATTTTTTAAACAGTACTATAATAGTTATTCCGGCAGTTCTTTTGAATGTATTTCTTTCATCACTTACCGCATACGGATTTGCAAGGTTTAAATTTCCGGGAAAAGAATTATGGTATACGGTACTTCTTGCGACACTTTCTGTACCGGGAATATTACTTATTATTCCGCAGTTTAATATGATTTCTCACTTTAAATTTTTTATGGATAATAAATTTACTATTATTCTTACAAGCGGCATAGGAGGAATTGCATTCAATGCATTTTTTCTGAGAGGTTATTATGAATCAATGCCTGTAGAATATGAGGAAAGTGCTGAGATAGATGGTTGTAATGCATTTCAGACATATTTTTATATAGCTTTACCTCAGAGCCTTCCGGCTATAGCCTCTCTTATAATAATGTCTTTTCTCGGAGTATGGGATGATTATTTCTGGCCGTCTCTTATACTGAGATCTAAAGATAACTGGACACTTCCTATAGGCATAATGGCTTTAAGGGATCAGCACAGTGTGCAGTGGAATCTTATATTTGCCGGAACAATGATTTCCCTGATACCTGTACTTATTATATATTTTGTTTTCCAGAAATATTTTATTAAAACAGTTTCCGAAGGCGGATTAAAAATGTAAAGGAGGGTTTTATCATAATATATTTTGATAAGTCATTTTACAGACCCGGAGAAATAATGAAAATAAAAACAGATTTTTCAGAAAATAATTCAAAAATCATTATTAAAAAAAATTATGAAAAAATTTCCGAATTCTATATAAAAAATGAAATTACTGAAATAAATGCACCTTATGAAAAAGGCGGATACGGTATTGATTTCTGTAACGGTGAAGATATAATATGTTCAAGAGGATTTTCCGTAATGGAAAAATGGACAGAAAACCCTTTTTATGGTTTTTTAACAGACTTTGGTGAAAAAAGGGAAGATACAGAAAATACAGCTGATTATCTTACTCAGTATCATATAAACGGAATACAGTATTATGACTGGATGTATGATTACGGAAATCTTGTATTTACGGATGAAGATATTTACAGTGACGCATGGGCAAGAAAAAAAGAAATTTCAAATAAAATTATCAGAAAACTTATTTTTTCCATGCATGAAAAAAATATAAAATCTATGGCTTATGTTGCAATATATGCTGCAACACCGGAATTAACAGAAAAAAATAAAGACTGGATTTTATACAGAAAAGAAAATGAAGAATACAGAATATTTGATTTCTGTGAAAAAATACATATAGTTTCTAATGATGAGAAAAGTACATGGAACAGACATCTTACCGAAGAATGTAAAAAAACCACCGATTACGGTTTTGACGGTATTCATCTTGACCAGTACGGTTATCCTAAAGAAAATGAAAGTTATTTTCTTGATAACGGTGTATACAAAGAATATGATTCTCCTAAAGGATTTAAATATTTTATAAATAATTTAAAAAAAGAATTAAAAAGAGACATAGTATTTAATTATGTTGATAACTGGCCTGAAAAAATACAGAAAGATACTGATACCGGTTTTGTTTATATAGAACCGTGGGAATGCTGTAATACTTATAAAGACCTTTATGAAATGACTTTCGGAGTTACACGGAATACAGGGAAAAAATTAATTCTTGCTGCCTATATAAAAGGCGGATATTCCCAAAGTATAAAACTTGCTGATGCAATTATTGCAGTATCAAAAGGTAAAAGAACAGAAATAGGTGAAACAGGTAAAATTCTTTCAGGCCCATATTTTCCTGATGCTGATAAAGCTGATGAAAAATTACTTTCGGAAATTCTTAATTATTATGATTATATGGCTGAATCAGAGTATTTTATAAATATGAAAAAAAGCAGTATAAAAATAAACGCTCCTTATATATCACAAACTCCTGATATCGGAAAAATATGGTATTTTGTAAAAGAAAATGAAAAATATTATTCTATAGATCTTATTAATTTAAAAAACATTGTAAATGATAACTGGAGAGAAGAACAGAAAGAGCCTGAAGAAATTAATGATTATAATCTTGAATTTGATTTTATACCTGAAAAAGTATTTATAACAGACCCTTTTTCCTCTGTCAGACCATTAGGTTCAGAAAGTTATGAAATAAAAGATAAAAAAATTATTATAAAAAGTCTAAAATACTGGCTAAATATAATAATAAAAAAATGATTCCTTAGGAATCATTTTTTTAGTGATATAATACTCTTCGGAGGTGAGAAATGAATTGTAAAAAAATATATCCGCGAACAAAAGATAATCAGACTGTATATCTGAAATCAGTAATTAAAAATCCCAATATTATGGTCGGTGAATATACTATTTATAATGATTTTGTAAATGATCCGAGAGATTTTGAAAAAAATAATGTTCTTTATCATTATCCTATAAATAACGATAAGCTTATAATAGGCAAATTTACCTCAGTTGCTTGTGGTGCAAAATTTATGTTTACTTCCGGTAACCATACTCTGAAGTCATTTTCAAATTATACTTTCCCCATTTTTTTCGAAGAATGGGGACTGCCTGTTTCGGAAATAAAAGATGCCTGGGATAATAAAGGGGATATAGTTATAGGAAATGATGTATGGATAGGCTACGAAGCTGTTATTACTCAGGGGGTAACAATAGGTGACGGTGCCGTAATAGGAACACGTGCACTTGTTACAAAAGATGTACCTCCTTATACAATAGTAGGAGGAGTTCCGGCAAAAGTAATAAGAAAAAAATTTACCGAAGAAAAAATAAAAGAACTCCTTGAGTTAAAATGGTGGAATTGGGATGATGATAAAATAAAAGAAAATCTTTATTTTATAATGAACAAATGTAGAAATCAGGATTACTGATTTCTACATTTCTTTATTGTACTTTATTTTATAAAAAACATTTGTGAAAATTATAAATAAATATGCTGATACAGAAATAATTACCGCAACAGGATTAATATTCATAAATGCCATAATCATAATTAATGCGGAAAAAATATATATCATTGCATCGTAGGCTTTTGCCTTTGAAAGATTATTTATTGCAATAGTTCTTTCATCATTTTTCTGAATATTTATAGATTTTTTTAAATTCTGATTTTTTGAATAAACTATTATTAATTCACCGAGACCATGACCGAAAATTCCGGAACCTATACCTAATAAAATATAAGTAAGATTAAAAAGTGAATTCTCAGTGCTTCTGAAATTTATAAAAAAATACAGTGCTGTAAAAATTAAAGCAATACCTAAAACTGATAATAAATAACCTTTCTTTTTAGTATTCATTACTTTCCTCCTCATAAATAAATATATCTTCAATTTTTTTCCCGAAATACTTTGCTATTTTAAATGCGAGTAAAATAGAAGGATTATATCTTCCGTTTTCTATAGAACTAATAGTCTGACGTGATACTTCAAGAATTTCAGCTAACTTTTCCTGATTTACACCTTTTTCTTTTCTTAATTCCTCAAGTCTGTTTTTCAATATACACCTCCATGGAAAGTTAACTTTACATAATTATTATACATTTGAAAAAATAAAAAGTCAAGTTTGCTTTACATTTTTAATATATAAAAAATATCTCTCTTTCATAAAAAGAGAGATATTAGTTATTATTATAGTTTTTCAGCAATTGTATTCCATGTAAGTTCAAGAACTCCTGTCATGTTTTTCGGTTCATTGGATACATAAGTTACAACTGCATTTTTATCCGGCATAATAACGGAATACTGTCCGAATAATCCGTCGAGTCTATAGGAATTTTTATAAGAGTTCATCCATAAATGATATCCGTAACCGCTCTGATGATCAGCAGTTGCAAAAAAAGGTGTAAAATCATCAGTTTTTATCTGAAGTGATGTGGCTTTTTCAATATATTCCGAAGGAATAAGAGACTTATTTTTCCATACACCTTTGTTTAAAATTAACTGACTGAACTTTGAAACATCTTCTGCTGTAAGATGAATTCCTGAAAAACCCTGGGGATAACCTGTAGGAGATTTTTCCCATAAAGGTTTTTCTATTCCTGTATGTCTGAATACTTTTTCATTGAGGAAATCATCAAGATTTGTTTTTGTAGTAATACTTATAATTCTTGAAAGCATATAAGAAGAAGAATTATCATAAGTAAAATGTGTTCCTGGGGTATATAAAACAGGTTCTTTAAAAAAGAGTTCTTCTATATCCCATTTTTGCCCTTTGCTCCAGTCAGCATTTTCAACAGGACATTTTTCATGTCCGCTTCCCATTCTCAGAAGGTCATGAACAGTTATTTTTTTCAGATTATCACTCATATATTTTTCAGGAATATCAAAAAAATCTGTAAGATGATCGTTTAAATTAAAGTATCCTTCGTATGAAGCTATTCCTACTGCCATTGAAGTAAATGTTTTGCTTATTGAATACAGAAGTCTTGGTTCAGGTTTAACAAAATTATGTTCGGCTATTTTTTCCCCGTTTTGTCTTACTATAATATTTAAAACATTGAGATTTTGTTTTTTTACTGATTCAATTGTTTCTGATAATATGTTTTTATTCATAATTATTCCCCCTTTTTTAATACAGTTTATTATACAGTTTTATATATAAATAAAATTGTTACAAAAGTAATAATTTTTATGTATCTAATTCGAATGAACGTGCAGTACTGCATAGTTTCATAACATTAATAACACTTATTTTTCCGTCCTTTAAAAAATTAGTTCCGCATTGTCTGAAATTAAACTTTACATTTTTATTAATACACTGATTTCTTAATGAAAGAACCCAGTTAAAATCAAAAATTCTTGCATTTTTATCTGATTCTCCGCCGACAGTAACATAATCTATACCATTTAAATATTTTTCTATATTTATCTCTTCTATAAGAGGCTGACATGAAATATTTTTATGTTTTACGGGAAGTTCTGAAAATATTGAAAGTCTGTAATCAGCACATTTCTGATTTTCGACAGTACAGCTTACAGTTACATTTTCATAGCCATCTTTCCAGTCTTTCGGAATACATTTTTCAAATCTGTCTATTCTTTTTGTGAGAAAAAGAAAATGAAGATCAGAACGTTCTTTTATCATTTCCCAGCATTCATCACGCCACGGATCGGCATCTTCAAGCAGAAAATCACTTGCAAAGCAGAGATAAATAAGCTGATCAGGTTTCATTTTATATTCATTTTTTTTATTTTTAGCAACAGGGGCATCAAATCTCGGGGTTTTTACTATGTCATCAGTATTTATACCTCTTTTTGCATCGCCCTTATGTATATAACAGAATTTACATCCTTCGCTGTATTTGTGGCAACCACGCCACGGATCCCATCTTGAAGCCATAGTTTTACCTCCGTATGTATTCTTTTGTATAATATATTATATAATAAAAATTCATAAATAAAAAGGGCAGAGAAAAAATCCCTGCCGTTTTATATTTTATAAAAAGTTTTTATTGTATATATTCTGAACATCTTCCGGATCAAGCGGTTTACTGAAATAATATCCCTGTATATAATCACATTTTACTCTTTTTAATTTTTCTACCTGTGAATATTCTTCAATTCCTTCGGCTACAACGGAAAGCTTAAAACTGTGAGAAAGATTAATAAGATTTTCTATAACACTCAAATCATCAAGTTCAAGAAATTTTTCGCACAGACTTTTGTCGAATTTTATAATATCTATAGGTAAAAAAGTCAGATAGCTTAATGAGGAATAACCTGTTCCGAAATCATCAATTGCTATTTTTATATTGTTTTTCCTTAGTTCAGAGAGAAAATGAAGAGTTGCTTTTTTATTTTCTATAAATATATTTTCAGTGATTTCAATTATTATATACTCCTCTTGCACACCGTATTTTTTACATGTTGAAATAAGAAAATCAAGATATCCTGTATCTCTTATCTGAAGAGGGGAAAAGTTTATTGAAATCGGTTTTAAGTCAAATCCGTTATCTTTCCATGATTTTAACTGAATTATTACTTTTTCCGTTACTATACGGCCTATTTGGAGTATAGTTTTATCTTCTTCCGCAATTGGTATAAATACCGAAGGTGAAATTGAGTTTCCCCTGATTCTCAGAAGAGATTCAAAACATTTTATTGTTCCTGTTGAAATATCTATCTGCGGCTGGTAAAGAATTTTAAAACCGTCATTTTCTATTGAATTTTTGAGTAATTCTTTGGTATTTTGTTTTAAAGCAAGAGATTCTGATAATTTTTTGTCAAAATAGAAAAAATTATTTTTACGGTCTGATTTTACATTGTACATCGCCATATCACAGTACATAATTAATTCTGTAATATCTAAGCTGTCTTCCGGAAAAAAAGATATACCGAGACTGAATTCTATACTGAATTCAGCATTATCTACTGTAATTTTTCCGTTTAATGTTTTAAAGAGTTTTTTTATAAATAAGTCTGTTTCTTCTTTTCCATGATTTTCACATAGTATAAGAAATTCATCTCCGCCGAATCTTGAAACGAAAATTTCTTTTTTGCTCAGTTCAATTAGTCTTTCCGAAATAATTTTTAAAACCCTGTCACCGAAAACATGCCCCATTGTGTCGTTTAATGATTTAAAATTATCTATATCAAGCAGTAATACGGCACCTCTTTTTCCGGAATCAATAGAATTCTTTAATTTAGTATAAAATATTCTTCTGTTCGGAAGTTCTGTAAGAGGATCATGTTCCGCAAGAAAGTTAATATAGTCTTTCTGTAATTCTATTTCTTTTAACTGTTCTCTGAGCGCTTCTTCTGAAATTGTAAGCTGTTCATTTTTTTTAGCCATTTCATAATTAAAAAGTTTTATTTTCTCTGTATAGTTATATACTTTTTCCAATAGGTTATTTATAGATTCAGTAATAAATATAAAAGGATTATTTTCTTTTAATTCAATTTTTTGTATATTTTTCTGTTTTATATCTACATTTTTTATTTCTGTATTTACTAAAGTAAGATTATTTTTAAGTTCGTTAAAATTATCCTGAAAAAGTGTCATAGCTGAAGCAATTCTTCCTATTTCATCTTTACGTACAGAATATTTTTTTAAATTTTCATTTTTATATGAAAAAAAGTTAAAATTAGCCATTTCTTCTATTTTTGAAGCTATTATAAGTATAGGACCGGCTAATTTGTCAGAAATAATTATTATTAAAATCAGAACAACTATAAAAGTACTTATAAAAATAGTATTTATAAGTTTTAATATTTTATCTGTCTGTATACGGACTTCGGATTTATCCGTAACTGAAACATATTGCCAGCCGTTATATTCGGAAATATATGCTGTTAATATTTTATCCGGAAAATTTTTATTATCTTCGAAAGAATAGCCGTTGTATTTTTCTATATCCGAAAAAGTATCGGGCGGAATTTCAGAAACAGATTTTAATATCCATTCATTGTTTCCGGGGCTGTTTATGAAAAGACCTTCAGGACTTATTATATTTATATAGCCATCAATCTGACTTTCGTTAATTGTTTTGAGAATATTATCAAGACTTACCGAACAGCCTATAACACCTATTTTATCATCAGCATGTTTTACTGATTTACTGAAAGTTATTACAAGTTCACCGGTAACTTTTGTTTTATAAGGATTTGTTATTATTAAGGAATCACTTTCAAGAGCTTTTCTGTACCATTCACGTGTTCTCGGATCATAAGAATTTTCAGGTCTGAAAAGCGGATATTCTATATATTCACCGTTTTCTGTACCCAATCCGATAAGAGTAATGTTATCAAAATTTTCAGCAATATTTTTAAAGAGATTAAAAATTCTTGTTTCATAATCATTCATTTCAGGTAATCCGCCAGAAATATCAGTATAAGAATTAAGATTACCCTTGGAATTTATTATTATATCAGAGACTGAAAGTGTATCTATTATATTTCGGGAAGTATCTATTACAAAATTATCTATATGTGTTGTTAAATCTTTAAGAATCTGAATATAGTTTTCGGTATAATTATCATAAATATCTTTTTCTATTGTTGATTTAATTATCTGTGTACCTATAAAATAAGGTATTATAAAACCGAGGATAAGTATGATAATAAGTTTAAATTTTAAAGAATTATTTTTTTTCATAGAAAACCTCCGGATTTTATATATTAAATAATTATAACATTTATTTTACAAAAAATAATAATACGGAAAGTAAATTTATGTATTTAAAGAAAGACTACGACGGAGAAATCCTTTTTTAATATAGTTTTTTTGTAAATATAAATTAAATATGATAAAATTTTAAAAAAGCAGAATAGACTGTTTGATAATGTTTTGACTGCAACCGTCAGAAATTTTATTTGAATGAACGGAGTGATTAAAATGGCACAGCAGTATACAAGGAAGATGATACGTGAGGTTTTTGTGGAAATGCTCAATGAAAAACCTTTTGATAAAATAACAATAAAAAATATAGTTACAAAATGTGAAATTAACAGAAAAACTTTTTATTATTATTACGAAAATTTATACTCAATCATTCATGAAATATTTGAAAGTGAAATAGAAAATGTCATAATCAAATACAATGAAACTCATTCCTGGGAAGAATGCTTTATTTTTGCCGCAAGAACTTCTATAAAAAACAAAAGAGCAATTTATCATATTTTTAATTCCGTGCACAGGGAGGAACTTGAAAGATATCTTTATTCTATAGCTGGTAATGTAATGTTTAGATATGTTGAGGATATAAACAGAGAAATAAAAGCTTCTGAAGAAGATGCAAAAATCATAGCCCGTTTTTATCAGAGTGCACTCACAAATATGGTTCTTCACTGGATAGCTGACGGTATGAAAGATGAACCGGAAAAAATTATTAAACGTATAGGACTTCTTTTTGACGGCAATATAGCTCTTTCACTTAAGAGAAGCAAAGAAATATAAATTTTTATTAATCAAAGATAAGGCAGTGTCCGAAAACCGGACACTGCCTTATCTTTGACCGTAGTAACCGGAAAAAATAACTGCTATAATAAAAATGAAGATTAAATCCCGAATTAAACGGGTAAAAAAAGGAGGGAATAAAATGTATTACAGCAGCGGAAATTATGAATCTTTTGCCAGACCTTTAAAACCTGAGGGAGTAGATTCTAAATCGGCATATTTAATAGGTTCAGGACTCGGTGCACTTGCAGCTGCCTGTTTTCTTGTAAGAGACGGACAGATGAAAGGTGAAAATATACATATACTTGAAAAAGATCCTATCCCCGGAGGAGCATGTGACGGTTATGAATATCCCGATCGTGGTTTTGTTATGCGCGGCGGAAGAGAAATGGATAATCATTTTGAATGTATGTGGGATATAATGCGTTCAATACCTTCTATTGAAACAGAAGGCGTAAGTGTTTTGGATGAATATTACTGGCTTAACAAAAAAGATCCTAACTTTTCTTTGTGCAGAGCAACTGAAAATAAGGGAAAAGATGCTCATACAGACGGCAAATTCGGACTTTCCGATAAAGGTTTAATGCAGATTATGAAATTATTTATGACTCCTGATGAAAAACTTTATGATTTACGTATTGATCAGGTTTTTGATGAAGAAGTTCTTAATTCGAATTTCTGGATGTACTGGAGAACAATGTTTGCATTTGAAAACTGGCACAGTGCTCTTGAAATGAAACTTTATTTACAGAGATTTGTTCATCACATAGGAGGTCTTCCTGATTTTAAAGCATTAAGATTTACGAAATATAATCAGTATGAATCCATGATATTACCTATGGTTAATTATCTGAAAAAACATAATGTGGATTTTCAGTACGGTGTTCATGTAACAAATGTAGAATTTGAAATAAAGAAAGACAAAAAAACAGCTAAAAAAATATTATGCCTTAAAAACGGTAAAGAAGAACATATAGACCTTACAGAAAATGAACTTGTCTTTATAACAAACGGGTCATGTACAGAAAATTCAACAATGGGAGACCAGGATAAACCTGCTGAAATGAATTCTGAAATAAAACCTGGCAGCTGCTGGGATATGTGGAGAAAAATAGCTGCTCAGGACAGTTCTTTCGGAAATCCTGAAAAATTCTGTTCAGATACAGAAAAAACAAACTGGATGAGTGCAACAGTTACAACACTTGATAAAAAAATAGTTCCGTATATTCAGAATATATGTAAACGTGATCCTTTTTCAGGAAATGTTGTAACCGGAGGTATTGTTACCGCAAGAGATTCTAACTGGTTACTTTCCTGGACATTTAACAGACAGCCTCAGTTCAGAACACAGCCTGAAGGTCAGCTTGTAGGTTGGATATACGGACTTTTCAGCGATAAACCGGGTAATTTTGTGAAAAAAACAATGCGTGAATGCACAGGAAAAGAAATATGTATGGAATGGCTTTATCACATGGGAGTACCGGAAGATCAGATAGAAAATCTTGCTGAAAACAGTGCAAAAACAATTCCTGTTATGATGCCTTATATTACAGCATTTTTTATGCCGAGAAAAGCGGGAGACAGACCTAATGTAGTACCTGAAGGAAGCGTAAATTTTGCTTTCTTAGGACAGTTTGCTGAAACAGTAAGAGATACAATATTTACAACTGAGTATTCTATAAGAACAGGTATGGAAGCAGTTTATACTCTTCTTAATGTTGATCGTGGCATACCGGAAGTATGGGGTAGCGTTTATGATGTAAGAAATCTTCTTGATGCAACAGTAAAATTATCAGACGGTAAAAAACTTACAGATATTAATTTACCTTTAAAAGAAAAAATTGCCATGAAAGAGGCACTTAAAAAAATTCAGGGAACTGAAGTTGAAAAACTATTAAAATCTTATAATGTTATATAAAAAGTTCTTTTCGGAATAAAATATAAAATACCCCCGAAACATTATTTTTAAAATAAATGTTTTGGGGGTATTCGATTATTACAAAATATTTATCATAATTACGGATTTTTTTAACGCAATCTTTTCTTATCAGTAAAATCTTCAGAAATTATTTATTCCGTTAATTATTATGTTCAGAAATTCTTTTGGTTTTTCAGCATGAAAATCATGACCGCTTTTAACATTTATAAGTTTACAGTTTTTTATATACGAAACAGCTTTTTGTGCATCTTTTTCATCCATAGCTCCGAGTAAAATACCTTCTTCACTATAACTCCACCTTGTATGAATAAGAACGGAAGGACAGTTAATTTTTAAAAGATTTTCTTTATGACTGAAATTTTTCATCCATGAACATGTATAAAAAGCTTCTCCGAAAATTGGATCATATTCTCTTAAAAAATGAAACATTCTTGTAATAGCAGGCGGAAGAAAAAAGAATTTAATTTCTGACTCGGGATGGTTTAAATTATATTTTATTCCGTAATTCAGTATTTTTTCCTTACTTTTTCCGAAAAAATCGAGCCATTTACAGTTTTTAAGATAATAAAGAGAATAGTTTTTTTCTTCATTCTGATTTATATATCTGTGTATAGGCTCAAATGAATCAACAAAAGCAAAAGTTTTTTCTGTTCTTTCTATTTCGCACGAAAATAAAGGAGGGTCTTCAAGTATTATACCTTTAACATTTTCAGGAGAATTAGCCGCAAGCCATACTGTTAAAAGACCTCCGGAAGAATGTCCGGAAACAATCGCAGGTTCTTTTATAACATTTTCTATAAACCATGAAAGAGCTTTTCCTGTTTCCTGAGCACTGTATTTTTCTGAATTATGCGAAGATTTTCCGTGTCCGAAACAGTCAACTGCATAGACATGATAATGTTTGCTCAGTTCGGGAAGAACTTCGGCATAATCCTGCCAGGCAACACCCTGACCGTGAATTAATAAAAGTGGTGTTCCTTTACCGCAGTGAGCATAATTTATAACACTACTGTCCGGTAAAACAGCTTGTAATTCTTTATATCCTGATCTTTTGACTTTTTTCATAGGTTTTTTATAATAATTAAGATTTTTATAAAAGAATGAAATAATAAAAGCTATAATTATAAATAAAAAAATAATCAGAAAAATCATAGTATCACCCCTAAAGTAAGAAAAGTATGAAAAGTATATTTAATTATACAAGTTATATTTTAAAATGAAGTTACAGAATAAATTATAAAAAAAACAGATTTCATTTTAAGAAATCTGTTTCTGAATTTATTTCAATTGAAGAATTCCGCCATGATAACATATTATTTTTTCCGCTCCGCTCCCTAAAAGATTATTCATTGATAACTGAGCATTTTCCAT
Organism: Thermotogae bacterium; assembly: GCA_024233675.1. Lineage (GTDB taxonomy): Bacteria > Thermotogota > Thermotogae > Petrotogales > Petrotogaceae > JACKPH01. The sequence goes on along the minus strand of JACKPH010000004.1, from coordinate 59,957 downwards.
GTCTATTGTAAACTGAGGATTTGCAATTACGGGTTTACCTTTTTCAAGAGCTATTGCATCGCCGGCAATAATAAGATTATATTTTTCGGAGTAAACTGAAATATGACCGGGAGTATGACCCGGAGTTGAAATAATCTTACAGCCGCCTATCCAGTCAAAATGATCCCCGTCATTAACTTTTATATCAACTTTAACTGTTTTTACACTTTTTAATAAATTACAGAAAGCAATTCCGAAGGCTTTCTGATCTTCAGGTAATGTTTTCTGAAAAGCTTCAGCCTGTTCCAGTCTGAGAGATTTTTTTTCACCTGATATATAAGGAGATTCTTTTTCCGAGGCAATAATTTCTATTTGAGGATATTTTTTCTTAAGATCATATAAACATCCCATATGGTCATGATCATGATGAGTTATTATAACATGTGTTATATCTTTGCAGTATAAACCTTTTTCAAAAAAAGCACTTTCCAGAACCGGTAAAAACCCTACATAACCGCAGTCTATAAGAATAAGATTTTTTTTATCTTTAAGAACAACAGGATAAATATGATCTTCCGTATCTCCGAATTTAAATTTTAAATCCAAAACAATTATTTCGTTCATTTTTTGCCTCCTGTAATTATTTATCTGAAATAATATCAGTTATTTTTCCGAAAGAAATTTTAGCTTCCTTTACAGGAAGGAAAATATAATTATGCAGCATATCCGGAATTATGAAAAAATTTATATTTTTAATATTTAAATTTTTAAGTTTTAAAGCATCGGGATAAAGAATATCTTTTGTACCGAAAAAAATATATATTTCGGGAAGATTTTTAAAATCTCCGTAAATAGGTGATACATAAGGATTATGAGAATTGTGCGGAGCATATAAATGCTGTATTTCTGATAAACTTTTTACATTAAGAAAAGGATCTTTTTTATCATAAATTTTTATATCTTCATTTTTTAAAGATAAATCAAGCCACGGAGAAATAGTTATAACTTTTTTCGGTAAATTTATACCATGATCTCTGAGATACATGCAGAAACCTATTGCAAGACCTCCGCCTGCCGAATCACCTAATAGAATTATATTATCACCGTAATTTTCATTTATTTCCTTATAAATGCTCATAAGCATTTCATAATTGTTTTCATAAGTATAAGGAATAAGATAATAATCAGGAGCATATAAATCATATTTAGTTGCTTTTATAAGTTTTTCCGAAAACAGCCAGTGCTGACGGGAAAAAGATAATTCATATGACCCTCCGTGAAGATAAAGTATAACACCTTTTTTTTCTCCGGGAGAATATAATTTAAAATAATTTCTTGTTTTAAAAGACATAATATCCGTTTTTATATTTTTAAATTCCGGAGGATAAGGATATCGGCCTTCGGGTGTAAGAAATTTAGGATTATTTGTTTTTATTTTTTTAAATTTAAAATATATTTCTGTAAAAAAAGCCGATATACTCATATTTTTTCCTTTCTGATACTTTTTAAAGCTTTATCAGCAGCTAATTTACCTGTAAGTATTGATACAGGAAGTCCGGAAGGACTGAAAGACCACTGACCGGCCTGATAAATATCTGAAAAAGGAGTTATAATGCTTTTACTAATTTTTTTAAGATTAGTTTCAGATGGAATATTTTTTTCATCAAATGACCACCCTGTTATTGAACCTCCGAAATTTGAAGTATATCTTTCAAGTGTCAGAGGAGTTGCGCAAGATGATTTTATTATGTTTTTCGGTAAATCTTTAAAAAGATTTTCTGAAATTACCTGAATTATTTTTTCTGTACATATATTTTTAAATTCTTCATAGAATCCCGTATCTTTAAAAAATTTTGTTATATTATAATCAATAAGCGTGCTTACTATTATACCGGTTTTATCTTTAGGTGAAAGGCTTTTATCCCTCATCGAAGGAACTGAAATCTCATATGTTGTGTTTCCGAGATATTCATAAAGCCATTTCAGTATAATATCTTTTTTTTCAGTATTGTCTGTTCCGGATTTTATAAGATTTTTTATACAGTATTTTGAATTTATACCGCTTATTCCTTTTATTGTAGGTGTATAAAAAAAATGAGGAGAAATAATTTTTTCAAAATATTCAGTATTCAGGTCAGAAGATATAAATACTGTGAGAATAGATTCATTTCCGGATTTTTCATTAATAATTTTTTTCTTTTCATTAAATTTTTTTAAAGTATTTTTATTTTTTATTTCTGATAAATTCAGGATGTTGTACAAAGATTTTATATCTGCTGCCCATATTAGTTTTTTAAAATACATAATTTTTCCGTCAGAAGTTTTTAATATATTTTTTCCGGGAAATATTTCCGAAATTTCAGTGTTTTTGGAAATTGTTACGTTTTTATCTGAAATAAATTTTTCCATTTCATTAACAAGTGTATAAGTTCCGCCTAACGGATAATAATAGTCAAGATAAAGACCGAAATAACTTAAAGCAAAAAATGTAGGCGTATTATGAAAAAAATGCTGTGTTATAACATCTATAAGAGCTTCATTTGAGGTAAATTTTCTTAAAAAGTCATTAACAGGTAAATCTAATTTTTTTATTTTTTTCATATTTTTACTGTATTTGATTAACCATGGAAAAAGTACATTAAACATATATTTTTTATCATTCATATAATCCAGAAATAAAGGATTATCAATACCGTAAATAATGCTCATATAATCTGTAATTTTTTTAATTTCATCAATAATTGAAAAAATTTCACCGGCATTTTCAGGAAATTTTTCGGAAAGAATTTTTCCGTAGTCATAAAGATTTTCTTTTGAAATATAATTAATAATTTTATCTTCAACACCTATTGAAACATCACTCTTTATAAAATCAATGTTTATACCGAGTTGTTTAAGCATAGGAAATATTATTCCGGAATTTTCAAAAGATCTTACTCCAGCATCAAATACAAAACCATTGTCATTAAAACTTTTTATAAGACCGCCGGTTACTGAGCTTTTTTCACATAAAAGTACGGATTTATCACAACAGTATGCAGCTGCGGTAAGTCCTGCTATTCCTCCGCCGGCTATTATCACATCATAGTTATTCAAAAGATTTCCTCCTCATATAATTTATTATTTCGTTAATTTCCACAGGAGTGTTATATTTTCTGTTCATTATACATCTTTCTTCATATAACACGAAGTCTTCGTCAGAACTGATATTTTCTGAATAGTTATCTATGATTTTCTTTGCACCGTAAAAATTTTCAACAGTAATTTTTCTCATTATACTTCTTATATCTAATCCTGATTTTCCCGAACAGTAATGGTTTTCACAGAATTGACATTTTGAAGCCTTTTTTATTATTTCTTTTGTTTCCTCATCCTGAGAAGAATAAAGATTTTCATATTTTACAGGTTTTTCAAGTATATTAACATAATTTTTCATATTATTTTCAAAAACAAATTCTTTTTTACCGTATTTTTTCAAAACAGCATTTGCGGCAGATAATCCGGAAACAGTAACTGTAGGTGTTCCCGTTCCCATAACAGTAGATTCTCCGCAACAGTAAATATTTTTCCATTCTGTTTTTGTATGTAGTCTTTTAAACATATGCTGACCTAACATTTGTTTGGGTCCGGCAACTGCACCGCCGTTTTTACTGGTATATTTTTCAAGGGAAAGCGGAGTTGCTATTTCTGAATATTTTACTGCACTTTTAAAACCCGGAAATCTTTTTTCAAGAATATTTAAAAGTCTTTCTGTTTCAGAATTTTTAAGGTCTTTATAATTGTTATCCCAGTTTTTAAAAGACGGACCTATAGCTATTACCGTCTGATAATCATCAGGACATAGGGTTTTATCGTCTATGCTGAAAATATATGCGGTTACTTCACTTTCGTCAAGTTTATCAGGATCTCCGACAAGCATCTCAACAGGCTGTGTATTTTCAGGAATAACTTTTTTATCTACATAAGAATAAAGTACAACACTGGGATAAGTCGGAATCTGCCTGTTGGCCCATGAAATTTTTTTATCAGAAGCATTTTTTATAAGTTTATTATATAAATTCCATACTGTTCCTGAGTATATAATGTTATCACAGCTGAGAATACTATTATCAGAAAGTTTTACACCGCAGGCTTTATTTTTGTTTATAATTATTTCTGTTACTTCGGAATTCATAATCATATCACCGTTATTTTCTTCAATAACTTTTTCGAGTTTTCCCGGCAGAAAAACGGTTGAACCCGCAGGATAATAACTTCCTCCTACATGATTATCAACAAACATTACTGCAGCAAGAACAGCAGGAGATTCTTCTACTGTTGCATAACAGTATGTTGATGTAAGTTTATCAAAAAAATTAAATATTTCCGGATCGGTAAAATATTTTTCAAGTAATTTTTTTGCTGATTTATTCAGATAACCTAAAAATTTAATATAAGATAAAGGATGTTTTAAAAGGCTCTTTAATCCTTTTACAGGATCTGTCTGATCAGGTGTTGTATAATTAGGGCTGTCAACAATAACATGTTTATACATTTTATACATATCTTTATAAAATCTTTTTATATTATCTTTTTCAGAAGGAAATACATTTGAAAGTTCTTCTGTAAAAAGTTCAATATCGTTATAAAATTTTATTCTGTGATTTTTAAAATTTACACAATACAGTAAATCATGTTTTATAATATCTATAGGTTCTTCCAGACAGTTAAAAACAAAACGGTGTGAATTAAATCCTTTTTCACCGAAACCGAAAAGCATTGCTGATCCCTGATCAAATATAATACCGTCACGTTTAAAAATTCCGCATGAACCTCCCGGAGCATAGTTTTTGTCTATAACAGCAGTTTTAAGACCTCTTTTTGAGAGAAGTGCTCCGGCAGTAAGACCTGATATTCCACCGCCTACAACAATTACATCATATTTCATAAATACCTCCGAAAGCAAAATTTTTTCTGAACAGAAATTTAAATATATCCTCTTCATCAAGAGGTTTACTGAAAAGATAACCCTGTATCATATCACAGTTATTTCTAATTAAATAATCTTTCTGAAAAATTTTTTCAACACCTTCTGCAATAACTTTATGACCTAATTTATGTGCCATTGAAATAATGTTTCCGGTAATTGTTTTTTCATCTTCGGAATCAGAAAGTTTATCTATAAAATATTTGTCAAGTTTAAGGCAGTTTACATTGAGTTCTCTTTCCATTGCAAGAGAAGAATAACCTGTTCCGAAATCATCTATTGAAATTTTTATTCCGGCATCTTTTAATATTCCGAGTTTTTTATTTACAGCTGTATAATTTTCGGAAAATACTGATTCTGTTATTTCTATTCCGAAATTGTTTTCATTTATTCCGCAATCTTCTAATATTTTAAAAAGATTTTCTGTAAAATTATCCTGAATAAGCTGTATAGCTGATATATTAACATGAACTTTAATATCATTAAAATTTTTTTTCTGAAGTGTTTTCAGAAAATTACAGGCCTGCCTTATAATTTTTTCTCCTATTGGTATAATAAGCTGTGTTTCTTCGGCTATACTTATAAATTCAACAGGAGAAACAGTTCCGAGTTTATTACTTTTAAGTCTTGCAAGAGCTTCAAATCCCTCTGTTCTGTTTTCTTTTATATTATATATAGGCTGATACTGTAAATATACGAAATCATTACCTTTATTTTCGGAAATTTCTATCAGTGATTTTTTTATCAGAGATTCCCTTATTACAGACGATTCAAGTACTGAGTCAAAAAATCTGTATTCATATATTTTGGATCTTTCCGCAGCAGTAGAAACATTTTTTATTGTATTTTCGGCATCATAATTATATTTATGCGTTTCCAGAATACCTATTCCTATACCGAGATTGTATAAAATCTGATTTTTACTGATAATTTCTTTTGACTTTTCACACAATTCTATAAGATCCTCATTTGATTCATAATCTTCATAATAAAAAGCTATTCTTTCGAATGAAATCTGAAATAATCTGCATTTTTTGTCTGTAAGTGTTTTTAACAGTTTTGTGGTGTTTCTTATTATATCTTCACAGAAATTATAACCGTAGGTCAGACTTATGTAGTTTATTTTTCTGAAATTTATAAGTACTAAAGCAGCTTTTTTGTTTTTTTCGCAGCTGTTTAGAATATTTCCCAGATATCTTCTGTTATAAAGACCTGTAAGAGCATCCGTTTCACTGAAATGCTTAAGCTTTGCCTCCTGTTCTTTACGCTCTGTAATATCTTTTATTAAAAATATACTGTTATATTTTCTTTCTTTTCCCATGTTAAGCGCAGAAACAGTCATTTCTGTCCATACAATTGAATTATCGGGTTTTATAATTCTTAATTCCGTTGTGTATTTATCGGTAATACCGCTGAGAAAAATATTGTATAATTCTTCATTCTTTTTGATATCATCATCAAAAAGTATTTTTCTCCAACCTGAAGAAATAAGATTTTCACGGCTTCTTCCGGTAATTTTTTCTAATTCCGGATTTATAATAGTTATATTTTCCTTATTTTCCGAATAATCAGGAAGAAATGAAATTGCTATACCTATGGGAGCTTTTTCAATTAGCGTCTCAAGAGTAAGACTTGTTTCATTTAATTTTCTTTCCGTAATTTTTTCTATTTCAAGAAGTTTAAAATGTATTTCTATACGTGTTCTTAAAGACTCCATATGTATCGGTTTTCTTATATAATCTATAGCTCCTGCTTTTAAACCTTTTATCTCTTTTTCTGTTTCATCATAATTTGTAAGTATTATAGTACGGAATTTTTTATATTTTTTATCTGATTTTAAAATTTCGAGAAATTCAAATCCGTTCATTACCGGCATATTAAGATCAAGAATAATAATGTCGGTATCCGGGTTTTCGTCAAGCATATTAAGAGCTTCTATACCATCAGATGCTGTTAGTGTTTCACAGTCACTCAGCATTTTTTCTATAATAATTCTGTCGGTTTTGGAATCATCAACTATGAGAATTTTTGCTTTCATTTTACACCTCTCGGGCAGCCGGGAAAATTATTTTAAATAATTTTCTATGTCTGAAATTAAGTTTCTGAAATATTCGGCAAAATCGTCATAAATTATTTTAATATCATTACTTTCATTATCAAGTGCTTTCTGAAATATTACTGCAATATCATAAATCTTTTTTGCGCCTATGCTTCCGGAACTGCTTTTTATTTTATGAATTATTTCTGATGCGGATTTATAATTTTTATCTGATATTTGTGAATTTAAAATGTTAACAAGGTTTTTGTTTTCATTATAATATTCATTTATTACTTCTTTATAGAGTTCTTCATTACCTCCCATATTATTTATACCTGATTTAACATCAAGAATACTTTTCCCGCTAAGTATATCTTTTACTGTTTTTATAAAATGATCAGGGTCAAAAGGTTTACTTATATAATGACTGATACCGTTTATTTCACATTTTTCCTTTACTCCGAGAATTACGTCAGCAGTCATTGCAATTATAGGAACATTTCCGGAAATTTTCCGTATTTCCGAGGACGCTTCATAACCATTCATAACAGGCATATGTAAATCCATAAGAATTAAATCTATTTTTGACTGATTTTCACGGAATAATCTTATACCTTCTTTTCCGTTTCCGGCAGCTATAGAGTTAATTCCTATCTGTTTCAGTATAGATTTTTCTATCATCTGATTAGTCTTGTTATCTTCAACAATAAGTGCTGTATATTTTTTATCACTAAAATTATTTTCTTCTAATGTATAAGGTTTTTTTGTATTATTTACTGCTTTTATCTTAAATATTTCAAGTACTGCATTGAAAAGAATTGACGGAATAATAGGTTTTCCTATTCCTATATCAACACCGTTTTCATCAAGTCTGTCAAAAAGATCTTCTCTTGTTGTCGGTAAAAGCATTATTGTCTTTGGCTTTTTTACAATTTTCGGATTAAATTTTATTATATCAATAAATTTAAAACCTCCGCCTTCCGGAGTATCATAATCTATTAATATAAGATCAAAAGGTTTACTGAATTTTCCGTTAGATGTTTCAAGAAGGCTTATTGCACCGGACTGTGATGTGGTAAGTTCGCATTCCATACCGAAAACCCTTAAATAATTCTCTATAAGATTAATATTTGCACCTGTTTTTTCAAGAACAAGAACTTTAATATCTTTAAATAAGTCTGAAGATAATTTTTCTTTATAAGCTTTTTCACTTTCAGAATCTATTTCAAGAGGAAGATTAATTATAAATGTTGATCCCTCGCCTTCGGTACTGTAAACATTTATTTCACCTTTCATCATTTCAGTAAGACTTTTTACTATAGAAAGTCCAAGGCCTGTACCTCCGAAACGTCTGCTTATAGATACATCAGCCTGTGAAAAAGGTAAGAATAATTTTTTTAAATTTTCTTCAGGAATTCCTATTCCTGTGTCTTTTACAATAAAAGAAATATGATATATGTTTTTTTCTCGTGCTATCAGGCGTGTTTCAAAAGAAACTTCGCCTTCCGGAGTAAATTTTGCCGCATTGTTAAGAAGATTAAGAAGAATTTGTTCTATTCTTTTTGCATCACCGATAAACCAGTTTGGGATTGAAGAATCTTTGAAAAGTTTGAAATTTATATTCTGCTCTTCTATTTTATACGAAATAATATTTACTACATCCTGTATTACCTGATCTATATCGAATGAAATATTTTCAATTTCTATTTTTCCTGATTCTATTTTTGAAATATCAAGTATATCATTTATTATTGTAAGCATACTTGTTGAAGCCTGGGTTATACGGTCAGTATACATTTTCTGTGTAATAGTAAGATCTGTTTTTTTTAGAAGATAAGCAATACCAGTTACTGCATTTAAAGGAGTTCTTATTTCATGAGACATTCTTGCCATAAATTTTGATTTAAAATTATTTGCTTCTTCTGCCTCTGTTTTAGCTTTTACAAGTTCAGCCTGTGTTTTTCTTCTGATATTTATTTCTTTTTTCAGAAAAATTATCCAATAGAAAGAAACCATAAATCCAACAAGAAAAATTCCGGCAATAATCAAAAATATTCTTATCAGAGGCCAGTAATCTGTTTTTGTGTCAATTATTATCCATCTGTTGTTTATCTCTATTTTTTCTTCTTCAGATACTGAAGAAAAAACTTTATTTATTATAGTTACAAGTTCGGGCCAATCCTGTCTTACAGCTACGCGCAATCCAAGCTGTTTTTCCGCTTCGAAAGCTATAAATTTTAAATTTGTAAGACCTGTTGATTTAATAAAATAATTAGTTGTGGCAAGATTTCCGACATAAGATTTTTCAGATCCGTTGGCAACCGCAGTCAGTGCGGCTTCAACAGAATCATAAAGACTTAGGTTTATTTTCGGAAATCCGAGAAGATAACTATGATGTGAACTGTTTTTCTGAACTGCTACTGTTGTACCGTTCAGATCTTCAATACCGCCTACAGAATTTTCAGTATCTTTTGTTACTATAACTCTTTTTACAAAATAATAAGGGTCGGAAAACAAAAAATGTTTATCTCTTTCAGCTGTCTCGGAAACGGCAGGAAGAATATCGATTTCCCCTTTTACAGCTAAATCATAAGTTTCAGGCCACGAAAGATCTTTTTGTATTATAAAATTAATACCTGTTTTTTTTGTTATTATATCAGTATAATCTTTTGAAATTCCGTTATATTCACCTTTAGAATCTATATATTCAAAAGGAAGAAAATTAGGGTCAACACCTACTTTTATATACGGATGATTTTTTATAAAATTAAGTTCATTTTCGGAAAAATTTATTTCTGTATTTTCTGCATATAAAAAAGAAATTAAAAATATAAATAGTATAAAGAATAATTTTTTCATAATATCCCCTCCCGGAAATAAATAAAAAATTAATATAAAAATAATTTATATTTTAACATTTGTTTTTTATCTGAATATTAAAGAATTAAAGTAAATCTATCCAGTATCTGTTAATAAGAATATTATCTTCGTCGTATGTCTGATTTTCCAAAACACCGTTATTTTTAAGAATAACCTTTTGTGACAGAAAATTATCCGCATCACAGGTTACAAGAATTTTTTCTATGTTAAAATTTTTTGCTTTTTCTTTTCCGAGATTAAGAATAAGATTCCCAAGTCCTTTTCCGCGGTATTCCGGAGATATTCCGTATGCAATATGTCCGCCGTCGGTTATATTTGTAAAATTAAGATAATGTCTTATTGCAAGAGCTCCGAATATAATCCCTGATTTGTTTTTCATAAAATATAAAGTCTGAGGAACTTCATCTGTATTTTTTTCCGTACTTTTATCTTTAATGTAAATAAGCCATTCTGAATAATTTTTATCAAGAGTTCTTAAAAGTCCCGGATTCATACGTCCTCCGAATTCCCTCCATACTTTAATCATTTTTAAAGCCTCGTTTTCATCTTTTTCTCCGGGAATTTCAAGGAAAATTTCATCTGTCATTTTTTACCTCACTTTTTTTAGTTTTAATATAATAAGAATACTTAATACTCCTTCTGAAATAACACTAAGAATATATATAATCAGCAGAAAAATTACAATAACAAATCTGTAGCCTTCGGGAGGATAATCACCTGAGGCAAGTCCTGTAATAACTGCCGCAAAATTTATTCCGAAAAATGATAATATCAATATTATAAAATTGATTACGGAACTTTTTAAATATAATTTTGAAACAGCAGAAACATATGATATTATAATGCTTCCTATTAGTGCAGCAGGAAATAATTCAGCAGGCATTAAATAGTCAATAATAAAATATTTTAAGTTCAGGGATCCGATTAAAGATGTAAAAAGAGTAAGGAAAATAGGCATCCATACAATAACAGAACCTATATAAATAATGTTTTTCATAAACATTTGACTTGGTTTTTTCAAAAACATCACCGCCTTAATATTTTGAAAAAAATATTTAAAGATTTATAATTATAATATATTTCCGGAGGTGCAGAATGAAAAAATTGGAGAAGAATAATTTTTATAAAATAAAAAATTTTTTAAATGAAAAAAATAACCATTATCCTATTATGAAATCAGTTATTTCCGGTATAAAACCCGGAACTGTTTATACAAATTTTTCCGAAAATGCTTTTTTCATAATAAATAACGACGGATGGAGTTATTTTTTGGGGGATTTAAACGATAATGATTTTAATAATGATATAGAAAAAATTATTTTAAAAGAAGCCGGTAATAAAGCGATAAATTTCCTGTGGTTTGATATGCCGGAAATTTTCAGGGAATATTTAAAAAAATATACGTTTATAAAAATCTATGATTTTCCGAGATACAGATTTACTTATTCCGGAAAAAAAGAAATAACGGAAAAAGAATATGAAAATTATACACTATATGAAATTGACGAAAAAAATATTGAAAAATATAAAGAAGTATATGATGAAATAAAACCTTTTTGGAATGAAAAAGAAAATTTTTTTCAGAAAGGTTTCGGATATATATTACAGCACGGAGAAAAACTTGCCGGTTATGTTTTTTTAGCTTCTAATGAGGACAATGAGGGGGAAATTGATATTATTGTTTCAGAAGATTACAGAAATAAAGGTATTTCAAAGTACCTTTCATCAAAAATAATTAAAAAATGTATTTCGTATAATATAAAACCAAAATGGGACTGTGATGTTTCAACGGCAGCATCGGTAAAAACAGCACAATATCTGGGATTTGAAATAAAAGAAAAATATAACTGTTCTTATATAACTGAAATTAATAAAGCTCAATGAAATTTTTAATTTCTTTATTAACATCTTCCGGATTATCAGCATTTGAATTGTGGGCTGCATTTTTTATAATTTTAAGAGGATAACCGGTGTTTTTTGACCAGTGAAGACAGTATTCCTTAACCTTTCCCGTTTTGTCATATTCACCCATAATAAGAAGTACAGGAAAATTCAGTGAAATATCGGTATTCTCTTTTAAAAACTGAGAATAGGCTATTTCAAGCAGCCTGCATATTTCTTTTTTGGAATACTGAGAAAGCATTTCTGTCATGTTTTTATATGTGAAATCACTTTTTGAAACAGATTTTGCTATACTTTTTACAAGAGTTTTATGAGGAAAAAGTGCAGACATCCATCCTACCTGCCTTAGCCACCATTGATCACTTTTTGAATAATATTCCATGCCGAAAGGAGTGGAATCGATACTTATAAAAGCTTTTACCATCTGCGGATATCTGTAACCGAACATTTGTGAAACAAATCCGCCCATTGACTGACCTATAAGAAAAACTGAATTGATATTTTCTTTTTCAAGTATTTTTTTTAAAACATCTGCAGAATCGGAATATGAAAAATTTTTGTAAGGTCTTGATTTTCCGTGCATAGGTACATCCCATAAAATAACAGAATAATCATTATCAAAAAAATCTGTTTGTTTTTCAAACATTGAATGGTCTGCTGTAAGACCATGTGTGAAAACTAAACATTTGCTGTTTTCTTTTAGTGAAATCTTATAATAAACATTTCCGTATGAAGTATTTAAGAATTTTTCTTCCATATGAATTCTCCAAAGTAAAAATATTTATAAAACAGTTTTAAAAATAGTTTTATTAATATATATTTTATCATAAAAAATAAATCTTATACAAAAATATAAGATTTATTTTTTTAATTATTTTATGAAAATATTTTTTTCAGCGTGCAGCAGAAAGAATATATTCTGATAATATGCCGATAATGTAATAAGACATTATCCGGCTGATTTTATAACCGGTTTTGACAGAAAATATATACTTTATTATATGAGCTTTTATATTTGTTTGCACCTTACTTTTGACACGTTTAAAAATATGAAAGCGCATGGAGACGATTATTTTCTCCAAAAAGTTTTACAGTCGGATTTATCAAAAATATTAAACGTAATTATTTTTTCAAGCAGTTCATAGTTTATACTTTCTGTCCATTTTATTCTTACGAGTTTTTTTCCGTAATCATAACCGGCACTTTCAATTTCGTCAAGAAAGTGATTAAGACATTTTGTTTCCGGTGCGAATGCAAAATGATTTTTCGCTGTACTGAAACCTATGATGAATGTTCCGTGATCAGTAAACATAGGCTGATTCCAGGCTATTCTTGGAGAAAGATTAGGAAACTTTTTTAAAATCCACATAAAAATAGTTTTCATTTTTTCTCTGTTTTCTTTGTTATCAACAGATGAGAGAAATTCTTCAAAAATATCCATGGTGATCACCTCTCTTAAAAAAATATTAATCTTTTATTAACTATTATATTTTACCATAAAAAATTCCGGATTAAAAAATAAAATCCGGAATTCTTTTATAAATATAATTATTCTTCAGTTGTTATAATAGTCTTTGAATGATCAACTGTATTATCATCAAGAATTATTTCTTTTATACTTTTTGCTTTTATAATCCCGCCTGTAGGATTTTTTATACTGTCAACAGAAGTGGTAATTTCTGCATCTAAAGTAGTATATTCAAAGCATAAATCGGTATCATACATTTTGCAGTTTTCCATAATGAGATTTTCTGCATAACATAGAGGCTGTGTTCCTATTATTGTACAATTTATAAGTTTTAAATTTTTTGAATACCATCCGAGATATTCACCTTCTATAACAGAATCATAAACGGTAACATTTTCGGAATTCCAGAAACAGTCTTTTGACTTAAGAGTACAATTTTTTAAAACGGAATTTTTTACATACTGAAATGAATATTTACCGTTTAATTCAAAATTATCGAGCTGAATATTTTCGCTGTGAAGGAAAATATAATCACTTTTAAATTTACTGTCTGAAATATTTACGTTTTTACATTCCCAAAGTAATTCCGAAGTTTCTCCGTTAGAATTTTTTATATTAATATTTTCTGATTCTCTGAGAACTTTTGGTCCGTTAATTTTACAGTTATCAATATAAATATCTTTTGTATACCATATTGCAGCTCTGCAGTTTTCTGAAAAATAACTGTCGGTTATTTCTAATTTTTCATTGTGCCAGAAAGGATAATTATCATCAAATTTACTGTTCTGAACTGTTATATTTTTACATTCCTTAAGTGCGGATTCACCGGGAATAAATTCACATTCTTTTAAAAGAATGTCTGAAGACTTGAACAAAGGTCTTTCTCCTTCAAATATCTGTTTTTCTATAGTTTTCACTTAATCACTCCTTAAAATATCGTATTTATAACATTATATAACTTTAACCTAACTCCAAGTCAAGTGTTAAGATTAAAAAATATGAAATTTTATGTTGCTTTTTCAAAAATATTTTTGAAAATAATTTCAATACATAAATAATGGTATATAGAGACTTACACAGGCACCTTTTAATTCCGATTCAGAATTTCCGGTTATTATTTTTCCTTTGTGGTATTCTGCAATATCTTTTGCTGTACTTAGGCCTAATCCGTAATGTTTAGAGGAATTTCTGCTTTTATCACCTGTAAAAAAATAATCACAGCCTCTTTTTAGAGATTCTTTCGAAAACCCTTTTCCGCTATCTGTTATTCTTATTACAAAAAAATTATTTTCGGTAAAAAATTCAGTAAGAATAATTCCGTTTTCATCTGTAAAATCAACAGAATTTGAAACAATATTCATTATGGCTCTTTCAAGAAGAAGCACGTCAAAACTAAGAATTCGGGGGATATTATTTTCTGAAAATTCTGTTTTAATATTTTTAATTGAAGCAAGAGAAACGATTTTCTTTTTTAAAGATTCAATGAAATCATTAGTTTTATTATCAGATAATTTTAAGGAAAATTCATTATCTGATTTTGAAAATTCTATAAGTGAGTTTATTAATTTTTCTGTATTTTCAGCACTTTCAAGTATATTTCTGATATACAATTTCTGTTCGGCAGTTAATTCTGTTTCGTTCAGTAAATCTGAATTTCCGTATATTATAGTAAGAGGTGTTTTTATATCATGTGCAAGAGCAGAGATTTGTTCACGCCTTATCTGATCGGATTTCCATTCTTTTTCGATAGAGTGTTTGAGTTCTGTTTTCATTTTTTGAAAAGAAATAAGTACATCATTTAATTCTTTTATTTTAGAAATTCCTACTTCAAAGTCAAGATTTTTACTGCTTATTTTTAATGCAGCATCATTTAAAGGTAATATCTGTTTTTTTACTTTTTTTGCAAAAAGGAAAGTTATAAAAACAGAAAAAAGAAAAATATTTAATCCTATCATAATATAACATAATATTTCCGGAGAGGGTAAAATTTTATTAAGTTTTTCCGATGAATAGGATGAAAGTGTTGAATATTTAAGAATAATATATTCATTATCACCAGTCAGAAGAAAAAATCTGTAACCGTAGTCATTATTATTATAAAATCCCTTGGCATAGAGAATGGCTTTTTTTAAATAATTATTTTTCATCGTATAGTCTTTTACATAAAAATATTTATCCGTAATGACATAAGTAACATTTTCCGGAACAGAAGGAAATATATCTGAAGCTGAAAAATTTTCGGCAAATTCTCTTACAGCAATTTCATTTGCATTCGCCGGAAGAAGAAATCCTGAGTAAACACCTGTAAGAAGAAGAAATACAGGAACAAAAACTGCTATTATAAAAAGTATTATCAGAAATACAAAAAATTCAGTAAAAATAAAATTTAAAGATACAGTTTTTTTCAGAGCCATTTATAACCTATCCCCCACACTGTCTCTATCGGATTATAGTTTTGTTCTGAGAATTTAGCACGTATATTTTTTATATGTACGGCTACAGTTGAACTGTCACCTAATGCATCAAATCCGAAAATATTTTCATATATCTGTTCTCTGGAAAAAACATGTCCTCTGTTTTTTGCAAGAAATTCACATATCATATATTCACTTTTTGTAAAATAAATTTCACTGTTATTAAGGCTTAAAGTTTTAGCCGAAAGATCAAAAATAACATTTCCGGTTTTCATCACACTGTGATTTTCTCTTTTATCCCTGCGTAAATGTGCGTTTATTCTTGCACGTAATTCAGAAATTCTGAAAGGTTTTGTAATATAATCATCTCCGCCGAGTGCAAGTCCGTAAACAATATCATTTTCATTTGTTTTGGCAGTAAGAAATATAATCGGACAGTTTATGCTGTTTCTAATTTCCGAACAAAAAGTAAACCCATCTTTTCCGGGCATCATAACATCAAGAATGAGCAGGTCATAATTATTAAGACCTGCTTTGTTTATTTTTTGGTATGAATCAAAACAATCTACTTTATGATTATCTTTTTCAAGAACTTTCTTTATAATTTCAACAATACCTTTTTCGTCATCGGCAATAAGAATATTTGCCATTTTATCACCTTATAAGATCAGCTATGAAATATTTACCGTTAATTTCAACAGCAATTGATTTTTCATTTATATTAAAAACACTTCCGTAAGTCCATGAAACTCTTTTCTGATTTGAAAGTCTTCCGGGATAAAGTTCAATTTTTTTGAGATCAGCCTTTGAAATTTCAATTTTTGTGTTATGGTCAAAAATTTTATATTCACCTATATATCCTATAAAAACATCTGTTTTGTTTTCTTCTATTGTTCTCTCACTAATCTGATAAATATTGTTTTTCCATATAATCTGAGTACAGTTTTTATCTGATATTTTAAGAGAGTCTTCTGATGATTTTTCTGATTTTCTGTATGAAATAATTTTTCCGGTAGGAACAGATTTGTTTTTTTCTGCTGCAATATGAAAAGCGCCGTTTATATCAATAATAAGATTACTGTCATTATTTTTTTCTTTGTATATATTAAAAAATTTAACACTGTATAAAGTATTTTCAGGAAGATTATTTTCGGAAAAACCGAAAAATTTTATATCTCTTGTTTCCAGAACATTATAATTTTTATCAATAAAAACTACTTTCTGAATATAACCTATCCATGAACCGATATTTTCTCTTTCGGTCTGTTCTTTTAAAATGACATATTCTTTTCCGGAACAGGAAAATACCGTTGCATTTTCTTTGTCCAAAAAACATTCTTCTCTCTCATTTTTACGTCTTTCTGCTTCTTTTTCAACAAAAGAACAGCTGCATAAAATAAAACATAATGTAAATACAAAAACTGCAAAAAAGATTTTTTTCATTTTATTTCTCCTTTCTTCATGATGTTTAAAACTTTAACATTCAATTTTAAAGAAAGCATAAAGAAAGTAAAAAACTAAACAAAGTCCTCCGAATCAGCAATATTATAATTGTTTGCCCTGAGAAGTTCCGCAAAAAGACCGCTTCCTTTTTTTAATTTTCCGGAAAATGTTCCGTCATATATATTATTAACACCGCAGGTAGGACTTCTTGACTGTAAAATAACAAGATCTATGTTTTTATTTTTTATTTCATTTAAAGCATATTCGGCAGCTTTTCTGTAATCATCGTCGACTACTTTTCCGGTGGATTCCGTAACCATTCCGTTTTTAATTTCTGCCGGTAATCTCGGAATTTTCATTCCGTAAAGAATTTCAGGACAAATATGTATTACTTCTTTACCTTCAAGAAATTTTATTACGTTTTCATTTTTATTATTTTTCCCATTGTATTTACAGTTATATCCTAAAATACATGAACTTACAAGAACTATCATATTTCCCCCTTTACTTATATATGAAATATAAAAAATCAGTACTAATTAAATTAGTTCTGATTTTTTGTTATGAATAAATTAATAAGGCGCTTTAATGCATGAACTTTCAGATATAACAAATGAAAAGTCAGTATTCATATTTTCAGGAAAAAGTATGCAGTAATTATTTTCTCCTACTGTATAATTTTTACAGTATTCAGTATAAACAAGATTTTTCATAATATAAAGAAAATCGGATGTATATTTTTGCTTAAGAGTTTTAAGATCTTTAATTGAATCGTCCGGCTTAACTGGGGTACAGAATTCCCTTAAAGCACCTTTTTTTCTTATTTCAAGTATTGAAAGAGGATTTCCGTTTTCATCAACCCAATACTCATTATTTGTAATATCAAGCATTATCCATTTGTTCAGTTCAGAATCCCATATTTCATTAATAACATGGCAGTCATTATCATAAGATGAATAAGGCATAATCCATACTTTTCTTGAATATATTTTAAGAGCCAGACACATTTCATTAAGAATCTGAGCCTTGCTACGACAGTTAATGCCCTGTTTCCTGTTATCAAGACTGTATTCCAGAAGAGAAATCGCATTCATTTCCACACTGTTGTCATAATTACTTTTATGATGAAGTCTGGGTGCAAATTCATTCATAAGGTTTAATGCTTTCTGAAATTCAGATCCTTTACCTGCTATAATATCAATATTATATTTAGATAATAGTTCCGGATATTCCTCATTATCAAAATCATATGTGAAATCAGTATACTGACCTTCTTTAAATTCAAGATTATTTTTTAAAATTCCTGATTCCATTACATAGATCTGATAAGGACTTTCAAGATAACTTCCGTTACCCGAAAAACCAAAATAAATATTGAATCCGGCACTGACAGCTAAAACAGTAAATAATAAAATTAAAGATTTTGACATTGAAACCTCCCTTAAAATATATAATTATAAAAATCAATAGTGAAAAATATCTTTTTTATAATTATATCAAATGACTATAAGAAATAAAGAAATCTTCTTTTACGTTTTTGTCAACAATGATATAAATAAAAAACAGGATATATATGATATATCCTGTTTTTGGAATTATTTGAGTTTTCCGCCGTATACCGGAAAGAAACTTGAATCTCCGTAATTTTTAATATGTTCGAGTTTTTTAAGTTTATCCATATCTTCATCAGAAATTACAAAATCAATTTCTGCATTGCTTTTCATATGTTCCGGATTTGCTGTTTTAGGAAGTGGTAAAGTACCAAGCTGTAAATCATATCTTATACATAACTGAGGAACACTGACATTGTATTTTTTTGCAATTTCTGCTATAGTTTCATTTTTTAAAGCTTCTCCGTGAGCTATAGGAGAATATGCTTCTACAAGTATTCCTTTGCTCTGTGTATATTCAATCAGATCAAAAGGAGTATTACTTGCATGTACAAGTATCTGGTTAACCATAGGTTTAACAGTACATGAAGAAAGAATATTATCAAGATCTTCTTTTTCAAAATTAGATACGCCTATTGCACGTAATTTTCCTGCTTTATAAGCATCTTCAAGCGCTCTCCATGCTTCTTTGTTTCCCTCAAAAAAATGGTCATCTTCTCTGAATTCAGTCCACGGCTGAGGACTGTGTATAAGCATCATATCAATATAATCAAGTCCTAAAGCTTCGAGTGATCCTTCAATAGCTTTTACGGCATTATCATAATCTTTTATTTCAGCAGCAAGTTTTGTTGTAATAAAAAGTTCTTTTCTATCAACTCCGCATTTTTTAATACCCTCGCCGACACCTTTTTCATTTCCGTAAGCCTGTGCCGTATCAATATGACGGTAACCTGCTTTTACTGCATCACATACAGCCTGTGCCGCATTAGTATTATCAATAAACCATGTTCCTAAACCCAATTTAGGGATCTCAACGTTGTTATTCAGTAAATAATTTTCTTTCAGTATCATATTATTTCTCCTCCCGTTTTATAAATATCAGTCCAAATAAAGTGTAACTTCAACATCACCTTTCCCGAGTGCATCTTTTAAATCTTTCTGTGTAATATTGTTTATCTTTCCGAGTTTCGTAAAATTCCATGAATTCGGTGCATAATAAATGACAAACATATTTCCCTGATAAAGAATTAAATCTCCGGGCTGTGTTGTAATCTGTTTATCATTTCTTGGTAAGTCTGTTCCGAAAGAACCTACTTTTTCCATATTTCCGTAATCTTTCATTTTTATAACTATAGGTTTTTTCTCAAGTAATTTTATTAAAGCTTCTGTACTTGAGTTATCTTCTAAGACAGCTGTAAATATACTGTTACCTATTTTAAGTTTCATAAAAATTTCACCTTCTTTCTGTGATATAAAATTAGTATTATAAAAATCCGAAGCAAAAATATTTGAAAATAAAATAATTTGAATTATAAAAAATAAACCTGTAATTTTTTTCATTTTATTCTCCTTTTTTATAAAAATAAATGGCAGAATATTTATTTTTATTGACTTATAATAGTTTAGCTGATAAAATATAACCTGAAGTATGTATAAATTATACAACTTAAAGCTAACTTCAAGTCAATAGCATTTTAAAAACTTTTGTTTACAATTTTTTTAATATTATAAAACAATTTTACAGAAAAAATTGAGGAGAGATAAAATAATGTTTTACACTATCAGTGAAATGGCAAAGAAATTTGATATGTCACCATCAACACTTCGTTATTATGACAAAGAAGGACTTTTTCCGTTTCTGGAAAGATCAAACGGCGGAATACGTATGTTTAGTGATGAAGATATACAATGGCTTGTTATTATAGACTGTCTCAAACAGACAGGAATGCCTATAAAAGGAATAAAAGAATTTATAAACTGGTGTATGGAAGGTGATTCTACAATAAAAAAACGTCTTAATTTGATTGAAAATCAGAAAAACAGTGTTGAAAAACAAATAGGTGATTTAAAGAAAATGCTTCATATACTTGAATATAAAGAATGGTTTTATAAAACATCCGAAAAATTGGGAACATGTAATATCAATAATGCACCTGAGTTAAAAAATATACCTGAGGAATTCCGTGATATTGCACATCTTGTTACAGATAAAATATGAAAAACGGAAATTATAATTTCCGTTTTTTATTAGCTGTTTTCTATATATATTATTTTTTACTGTATTTTGATTTATGAGACATAAAACTCTTTATAAAAGGAGAAAAAATAATAAAAATAAAACGTTTTATACCTATTTTCTTTTTTATAGCTTTAATAAAATTTTCAAACGAATGATTCTGATAATTAAAATATTTCTGACTTTCTTCGGTATCAAGCCAGTCAGCATAATAAGGATCTTTTGAAAAACATGAATCTTTAGGAAGCCCGAATCCTACAGCTCCGAAAATACCTTTGTATAAATCTCTTACAGTCATTTGCCATCCGTTTTCGGAACCACCGCCTATAAAAAATATTTTTCTGTTTACAGAATTATCAGCAAGTTTTTCTGCGGCTGATATTATAGCAGCTGCAGCATCAATATTCCATATACCTTCTATTCTGTTATTCAGAGACATTGAAAATATTTCATCAAAAATCTGATTTACCGAGCCTCCGCCTATTGCTAAGTCCGTATTAATTACTGCTCCTAAACGTAGTGTAATATAATTAATATCTTCTTTTTCAAGTATTTTTTCACATTCTATTTTCTGCCTTGTATAATTAGAACTTACAATAAGCGGATCTGTTACTTTTAAAGGAGGTTTTCTGCTATAATCAGCTCCCATAATACTCATCGATGAAGTGTAAATTAATCCTGTTTTGTTTCCGTAAAATTTCACCGCATCTATAATATTTTTTGTTCCTCCTATATTTACAGCATCCGAAACTTTAGGATTTTTCTCACTGAAAGGTGTAACTATTGCTCCGAGATGAATTACTATATCCTGACCGTAAATTGCTTTTTTTACATCATCATAATTTCTGAGATCACCCCAGAATATTTTTTCTGTAATATTTTTAAAAGTCTCTGCTTTTTTTCTGTTTCCTTTATTATCTATTTCAAAAGCAGTCATGATATGTCCTTTTTTATGACCTTCATGCATTACTTCTGTTCCTATACCTCCAAAAGCACCGGTAACAAGAATTTTCATCTTTTCCTCCTTTCGTGGATTTCTTAAAAGACAAAATAAAAATCAGTACTGATATTATTATTATACTCATATACTGACTTATAATTATTAACAAATTTTTATTATATAAAACTTTCGTAAAATACGGTTTCATTTATAGGTTTTCTTTCGGTATTATGCCTTTCCGGACTTAAAAAACCGTTAATCGGATAACCTAAAAATATAAGTGCTGTAGGTTCTATATAATCAGGCAGACTAAACTCATTTTTTATAATTGCCGGATCAAATAAACCGACCATAACACTACCGATATTTAACATTCTGAAACAGCAAAGTGCCTCAATGATAATTAAAATTCTGTCTGAATAATTTTTAAAATATCCGAAGCACATTCTTCTGCGGAAAATTCAGAAGTGTTTACTGTCAGATTATATCCGGTTTTAGGGAAAAGATAATTATACGATGCTTCCGCAGAACCAACGGATCTGTTTTTTCTTTCTGTCTCACGTTTCTTTAATACGGATAAAGGACAGTAAACATGTATTAAATAAATTTTATAATCTGTTAAGCATTCTTTCAGATCGTTAAAAATGCGTTCGCTTGTTATAACGTGATCTATTATAATTCCGTCAGCGTAAACAAGAAGTTCTTTAGATTTCTCACACATATCTGATGATATTTCAAATACATCATCCTCGTATATTGTTTTATCTGATGACATTTTAAGAAAATTGTCAATAGAAATTATTTCATAATTTTCATTTTTTTCTTTTTTTATTAATGTCTTAAGTACAGCGGAAAGAGTTGACTTTCCGCTGCTTGAAGATCCGTTTAAAAGTATAATTTTTTTCATAATTAAATCCTTTCATTATAATTAAATAAGCTGTCCGGGAAGCTTCAGCTTTTCTTTGAATGAAAACTGACTGTCAAATTTTTCAGCTTCATTTTCATCCGTAAAATATCCTTCAGGATCTCTGAAAGTTCCGGAAATATTCTTTAAAAATTCCGGTTTAAGTTCTTTTATAAGAAAATAATCTGCATCAGGATCTTCCGAATACATTATATTTAAGCTTTTACCGGTAACAAAACCGAGTTTGCCGTAAAAGTCAATATTACCTGTAATTGCAATTGCTCCGGCACCCATTTTAAATGCTTTATCCATTGAATAATTTAAAAGAATACTTCCGTATCCCTGCCTTTTATATTCAGGTAAAATACTTAAAGGTCCGAAAGTTACTATAGGTATTATTGTACCGTTATCTGTTTTTATTTCTGAATTAACATACATAACATGACCTATAAGTTTTCCTTCTTTTTCCATAACTAAATCAAGTTCGGGGATAAAATCCTTTTTGCTTCGGTAACAGTGAAGTATATAATGTTCAGTACATCCCGGACGGTAAACATTCCAGAAAGCTTCTCTTGTAAGTATTTCTGTTTCTCTGTAATCTTTTTCTTCTTCTAAACGAATAATATAATTATTTTTCATTATAAATAATCCTCCTGTGAATTAATTGGTGAATATTTAAGATTTCCGTAAATAAGCATTTCCTATATATACAAAAATAGCGGCATTTTTGAATGCCTCTGTAATATATGCTTTAAGTTTTGATGTTATTTATTTTTTATCTGTTAGATATTTCGGATATTCATATGTAAATCCGTTAATATTATTATCAGACAGTATATAAGAATTATCTTTTCTTATAATTTCACTCATCTTATCCATATAACTGTATAAAATATCAGAATTTTCACTCTCTGAATTATTATTTTTATCCGTAAGCATATTAAATGCTTATAAAACATTCATCCAATCCTCTCCTTAAATATTATGTAATAAATTAAATTATTATAATTAAGTCCGTAATTTATAATTCTGATTTTTATCTGTTCGATTCAGCTTTCTTTTATGACTTCATTACGGCATTCAAGATAATAATTTTCTATAGGTTTTGAAGCTGATATTTTATCAATAATTGATTTTACCATTGAATCAATTTTTGAATTTTCACTGTAATCTGCTTTTGCAAAAAGTTTAATACGGCCTTCCTTATATATTTTAAAAACTTTTGTTTTATCACATGTATCAGGATTATATACGCCGATAGAATATCCTCCGTGTTCATTTACAAGTTTCATACACGGAACATCAGTGTCACTGTCCCCTATATATATTATATTGTTAAACGGTATTCTTAATTCCGACGGATCAAAATGATCATTAACTTTCTGATCGTATACATCAAGAACACCTTTTTCTATTCTGAACAAATACTGTGTTTTATTTGTATAATTAACAGATTGTGCCGGCCATACAGCATTACCGTTTTCATCATAATAGTAAGAACATGCATATATGCGTTTGAATTTATCAGCTATTGCAGTTCCCTCTATCATTTCCTTTAATCCTGAGGAAATAATATAATGTTCTATTATAATTCCTTTTTCTTCCGCATAATTATTTAATCTGTCAAACCATTCTTCAACACCGGGAAAAAATTCAATTTTTTTACCGTAATCCGCAAGAGAATCTTTTGTTATACGGAATTTTCCTATACTTTCATTACTCATTTCATACATATAGGCAAGATTTTGATCCATATCATTATCTTTAGCTAAATTATCAGATTTTTTCCAGAATTCCTCAACATTAAAATCTACAGACTGAATAAATCCCTGAGCCTGCATATCATTTGGTGATAAAGTTCTGTCAAAATCATAGCATATTGCAATTATAGGTTTTTGACAAGTATTATCTTTTTTCATTTCAGTTCACAACCTTTCGGAAATTTAAAATAATAAATAAATTCTCAGAAAATAAATAATAATTATTCAGCGAACAAAAATTTTTTATTGTTACTATTTTATCATAAAATTTGAAAATATGATTAAAAAAGAATTCTGGGTTTTTAAAATATAAAACTTATAGTCATATGATTAAATTTATTAATTTTAGTATAAAAATAATAATATATATTTAATAATAAATGAAGAGAAATAATAGATTTGATATGACGTAACAGAGCAGGTAAAACTACAAATATTAAAAATTTTAGTACCTGAATTTTATATTTTTGGGTGTAAAAAATATTCGGCACAGGTAAAATGATTTTTTTAAAGAATTTCAAATTCATTTTTACTGAAACTAATAAGTCCGTCATCACGCATACTGCAAAGTTCACGTGATAAAGCACTTCTGTCAGTGCATAGAAAAAATGCAAGTGCTTCACGGTTATAAGGAATCAAAAATTTTTTGGAATGATTTAATTCCGACTGAATATTTAAAAATGTCTGTAATTTTTCTCTTATAGATCTTTTAGATAATATTTCAATTTTCTGATTCAGTAATATATTTTTTTTTGCGATCATTGAAAGCATATTTTCAATGAGATTTGTATGAAAAATACAAGCATTACTGCATGTTTTAATAATTTTTCCGCTGTCAATAAAAAGTATTTCACAGTCTTCTTCTGCCTGAACGGTTACCGGTGATTCTTTAATACGTGCGTATGCGAATGTTTCTGCAAAAATCTCATTTGCTCTGAGATTTGAAAGAATATTTATATTACCTTCGCTGTCTTCTTTAATAATCTGAACGGTGCCGGATAGAACTATTCCTATAAAACCGGTATTTTCGCCCTGATGTATTATTATATCTTTTTTACTGTAATTGCTTATTTTTGCTGAAAGACAATTTAATATATTTTCCAGATTATTCAATTTAAAATTGCTAAACAGTTCGTTTTCCTGAAGTAATTTAAGATATTTTTTCATATTTCACCTCTTTCGTTGTAAATGCAACGGATATTTTATATTTATTATACTATACTAATATTATAAAAAGTGGGAGGCTGAAATAATGATAAGAAAAATAATAAAAATAGACGAAGAAAAATGTAACGGCTGCGGTTTATGCATAAGTGCATGTCATGAAAAAGCTATAGTAATGGTTAAAGGAAAAGCAAAATTACTACGTGACGATTACTGTGACGGACTCGGTAACTGTCTTCCGGTATGTCCGGCAAATGCAATAAGTTTTGAGGAAAGGGAAGCTGTAGCTTTTAATGAATATGCCGTAAAAATGAACACCGGAAAAAATAAAAAATCAGTCTGCGGATGTCCGGGTACTCAGTCAAAAGAGTTTAAACGTAATACTGAAAATAAATACACATATGAAAAAACAGAAACATATTTAAATCAATGGCCTGTACAGATTAAACTGGTATCTCCGAATGCAGCTTATTTAAAAAATGCATCACTGTTAATTGCTGCTGACTGTACAGCTTATTCATACGGTAATTTTCACAGCGAATTTATGAAAAATAAAATAACGCTTATAGGATGTCCGAAACTTGATGAAACTGATTACAGCGAAAAACTTACAGAAATAATTAAAATAAACAGCATAAAATCAATTATTGTTGTAAAAATGGAAGTTCCATGCTGCGGAAGTATTGAGTATGCTGTTAAAACAGCACTC
This sequence comes from Thermotogae bacterium, assembly GCA_024233675.1. Classification (GTDB taxonomy): domain Bacteria; phylum Thermotogota; class Thermotogae; order Petrotogales; family Petrotogaceae; genus JACKPH01. The sequence goes on along the minus strand of JACKPH010000004.1, from coordinate 33,763 downwards.
AAAAAAAGTGGTAAACTTATTCCGTTAGAGATAATAACCATTTCAACGGACGGAAGAATTACTGAATAAAAAAAACTCCTGACAATAAGATGTCAGGAGTTTTTTTATAACGTAAAGAGTTTTATATCATCATCTACCGAGCCTATACCGGCAATTCCGAATTTTTCAGTTAATACTTTTGCTACATTCGGAGATAAAAATCCGGGAAGTGTAGGACCGAGATGTATATTTTTTACACCAAGATAAAGTAATGCAAGAAGAACAATAACCGCTTTCTGTTCATACCATGCAATGTTAAAAGCTATAGGAAGTTTATTTATGTCATCAAGTCCGAAAACTTCTTTGAGTTTCAGTGCTATAACGGCAAGTGAATAAGAATCATTACACTGCCCGGCATCAAGTACTCTTGGAATTCCGCCTATATCGCCAAGATTTAATTTATTATATCTGTATTTTGCACACCCTGCGGTAAGTATTACAGTATCTTTCGGAAGCTTTTCGGCAAATTCTGTATAATATTCTCTTGAACGCATTCTTCCGTCACATCCGGCCATAACAAAGAATTTTTTAATAGCTCCTGACTTAACTGCATCAACAATTTTATCAGCAAGTGCCAAAACCTGATTGTGGGCAAATCCTCCAACAATAGTACCGGTTTCTATTTCTTCCGGAGACGGAAGTGTTTTTGCAAGTTCTATAATTTCTGAAAAATCTTTTATACCTTTTGAATCAGCTTCTATATGTGTACATCCCGGATAACCGCTTGCACCTGTTGTAAAAAGTCTTTTTTTAACTTCTTCACTTTTCGGAGGAACAATACAGTTTGTTGTAAAAAGTATAGGACCGTGAAAAGAGATAAATTCATCGAGCTGTTTCCACCATGCATTACCGTAATTTCCGGCAAAATTTTCATATTTTCTGAAAGCAGGGTAATAATGTGCCGGTAGCATTTCACTGTGTGTGTAAACATCAACACCTGTACCTCTTGTCTGTTCTAAAAGCTGTTCAAGATCAGTTAAATCATGTCCTGAAATAAGAATAGCCGGATTTTTTCTTACTCCGATATTAACATTTGTGATTTCAGGATTTCCGAATTTTTCTGTATTTGCAGCATCCAGCAAAGCCATGGCTTTTACACCGTATTCTCCTGTTTTAAGTGTTAATGTCACAAGATCATCTGCAGAGAGAGAGTCATCAAGTGTTGCTGATAAAGCTTCATATATAAAAGAATTAATGCTTAAATCTTCTTTACCGATATTTTTTGCATGTTCCGCATAAGCAGCCATACCTTTAAGTCCGTAAATAATCATTTCGCGTAATGAACGTATATCCTCGTTTTCAGTAGAAAGAACACCTATTTTCTCTGCTTTTTTAAGCATTGATTCTCTGTTTTCTGTACTGAAAACTGCCGCATCGTGTAAATTTTTTATTTTAACAGTATTTTTAAGTTCATCTCTTATTGCAATCATTTTATTAATTTGTTTTTCAATATGATTTTCATCAAAATTTGCATTTGTAATAGTCATAAACAGACTGTTCAGAACTTCATAATTTGTTCTGCCAAGATCTCCGGTGCCAATATTTCCTTTTACAATTAAATAAGAAATGCCTTTAAGAGTATATATAAGAAGATCCTGAAGTTTTGCAACTTCTTCATTTTTACCGCATATACCTTTTACCGTACACCCTGTATTTCTTGCTGTTTCCTGACACTGATAACAAAACATGCTCATTTTTTAACCTCCTTAAATAAAATATTCTGAAAATATTTTTAATTATTTTATATAAAAATTTTTTACAGATATATTTTTATTATACTTTGGAGTTTTCAGAAAATATGTTGCAAATGCAACGTGAATTTAATTTATTTAAATTAAATACTTCTGATATCATTATAACAAATAAAATTTAAATATTAATATTATATTTTTGCTATTGATATTTTGTTACGGAAAAACAGGAAATATAAAAATAGAGCCAAAAGCTCTATTTTTATGGAAGAGATATTGAATTGTTTATAAATAATTTTTTTAATAAATTTCTTTTGCATTTTTAGGTAAATCTTTAACGTGCTTAAGAAAATTACTGCTGTTTTCTGCTTCTGAAATATTATATGTAAAATTTAATTTCTCACTTAATTCTAAAGAAATTTTATTAAATAAATCACACATGATAAAAACTGAATTCCATAAAGCATTTGTTTCGGCTACTGAATAAGATTGCAAATATTGTTCATAAATTTTTTTATTAAGATACTGATTCATATATTTTGCAGATTTTCCCACACTGACAGAAAAATTATTTTCAATACCAACTTTCCATTCAAGTATTCTTCTGAGCATGGGGCGTATCTGAAAATTAATCATATCCATAACATACAGAATTTCATTTCTCCAAAGTCCTTTAGCAACATTATTCAAACACCACCAAAATTCATTACATGTGAAAGAAAACTCTTCTTTTGATGGTTTTTTTACCCAGTATATTTCGTCAGATGATATTTCTTTTTGTGGCATAAAATTGTCTTTGTCTACTAATGTTTTATAAAGTTCAATATTTTCAAGTGCATTTTTCAGTGTTTTTATATGTAAGTCTAATCTGTTTCCGTCAGCGAACTGAATTAACCATCCATAACAATTTTCGGTGTCGGAAGAATAATATATGTTTTCATCCGGATATTGCATGTATAAACGTTTACCAAATTGATCAATCCAATTTTTATCTTCAATAAATGATTTTGTTTCTGTAACAATGTATACAACATCATAGTCCTGAAATATATCTTTTAATACATTTGAATTTGCCCTTGATCCTTCTAAATAAGCGGCACGTATACGGGAATCATTATTAGCAATCGTTATGATAAAATCAAGCATTTCCTTTTCTGAACGCATATATAATCTCCTTTTTGAATTATTTAAAATTTATTTTTATTTTCTGAAATTATATAAAAATATTTTAAAACTTTTAGGATATTATAAGTGAATTTTTTTAAGTGTTTTTATTTCTTATGTATAATATAAAAATATCTATTTTATAAAAGGCTGCTCAATTATAAAATAGACAGTAACATTTTTGTAGATTTTATTGTCATGAAAATGACTGTTTATAGTCAATTAATCACAAACCGTAAGTTTTCCGGGAACAGGATATTCTACCGTTTTTTATTTATAATCCTCTATTATCATAAATACTTTTATTATCTTTAAAATAATATTTTTTATGAAACGAATAATGATCAATCAAAAGATCTGATTATAGAGATAATCAGTTTTTTGGGAAAAATATTTATTGTAGTATCATTAGCAAATTTTACAAAAGGAATAAATATTTTTTTAATAAAAGCAGTACATTTTAATTTTTTTACCAATATATATAAAATAAATTTTATTAACCGAAAAATTTGCCTTTAAAAAAATTTTCATTACCGAGTTTTTTTGCTGTCATTTTAAATACAACACAACCGTCAGGACATACAATTTCTTTGGTATATTTATCTGTTCCGCCTATATTTTCCAAATCACCGCCGCTTCTGACAGCTTCCATAACAGGAAACATAATCATCATAGTTTTGGAACAAATACCCTGTCCGTTACTGTTTACGGGACATCCGTAAGTACATGTGTATTTATCTCCTATTTCCTCGCCGTTCCTGCAATAGTTTTCCGTATGGTCACCGCGTAAAAATCCGGTTACTTCAATTTCCCATTCGTATTCTTCGTCATACCATTTTTTCATAATATTCCCCCGGTTTCATGTGTTTATAATTTTATTTCCATTCAAAATTATCTTTCCCCGCACCTATTTCAAAGTGGTATTTTCCGATTCCGAGATCAGTTTTGCTGAAATTACCGTTATTACAGATTATAGAAACTTTATTTTCTATGCCTTTAATAGTAAAAGCCTGTTTGTTTAATGCCGTAGGGGCAAGAAGAACTGCCTCCGTTCCTTTTTTAAACCATTCAGGTTTATTACCTTCATAATAACTTATTTCTTCCGCATTCTTTGATTTATGCTGAGTACCATTATTAGCACCGTAACCAAGAGCTATAATACCTGTGATTTTTTCGTCAGCCGGAAGAGATAAAATTTTTAATATAGTTTTTTTACTGAATGTTTCACCTACCCACCATGAATTTAATCCGAGCGTCTGTGCATAAAGCATAACATCACATCCGCAATAACCAAGTTTTTCATCAGTATCATTTTCATCTTTACCTGCGAGAATGATATAATTCTGAACATTTTTTGCAAGAAAAAGTTTTATTAGTGTACTGAAAGCTTCTTTATTATCCGTCATTAATTGCATATTCAGATTATATTTTTTATTATTATCAGTTATTCTCAAATTAAGTTTTTCTTTAATTTCATCTGATAATTTTTTATCCGTATATTTACGAACAGTATGACGGTTTTTGACAGCTTCTTCTATTGTCATATTACACCTCTGATTTTTATTTAAGTTTTAAACCGTCTTTAAAAGCATTTCCTACTTTTTTACCTAATCCAATATATGTGTTATTAACAGGATCAAAAGTAATAGGTTTTAATTTTTCAGGATCAATGTTTCCGTCTGTAATAATACTTTCATCGGCGTTTACGTTAAGAATTTCTCCGACAAGAATACCATTTTCAAAACTTTTTACTTTACATTCAAGTGCCATAGGAAGTTCATCAATAAGAGGTGCATTTACAAATTCGCTTTTTGTTGAATGAAATCCTGCTTTTGTAAATTTATCCGGTGTGTTATCTCCTGATTCAACACCTACATAATCACATGGGATAACAGTATCTTCTGTTCCTATACTTACTGTAAAAGCACCTGTATGATTAAAGTTTTTTGTTGTTTTATGTGTTCCCATACTTATGGTAATTTCTTTAAAATCAGTAATAATTCCCCATGCTGCATTCATAGCATTAGGAACACCTTTTTCATCATAAGTTCCTATAATAAGTACCGGCATTGGATACATAATTGGTTTTGCACCGAAATTTATTCTGCTCATTTTCTAATCTCCTTTATTTTAGAATGTTTATAATTATATTATATCATCAGTTTAGAGAAACTATTCACAAAATTTTAAAATATAAAAAACTTGTTTAACTCCTTAAAATTAAACAAGTTTACAGCATTTATAATATGTATTTTTTTATTTCAGATACTTTATGAAAAAATCAAGAAATCCGTCTTCAATAGCAAACCGGTCTAAAGCATCTGCCTCTAAATCATAAAAATATTTTCCCGTCTTAATATCAATAGAGAGACTATCAAGAGGAAAACCTTTTTTTCTTATATTATGAGGTTTTTCAGTCATTATAAAAGGCATGCTTTCAATAGAAGAATCCATTGCACTGTACATATGTTCATTATCTGTGATAAGAGAAACTGCATTTTTATAACGTGCTGTTAAATCACCGTATTTTTTTGCAAGTGCTGAATAATGCTCAAGCATTTCCTCATCCGATAAATATTTTCCTTTAACAGTTCTTACATGAACTCCAGGCTGATCTTCATCAGGAATATTATCGAAATACAAACCGGAATCACAGGAAAAAACAGGAATATTAAAAGCGGCATAATATGCAGAGGCTTTTTTTACCGCGTTTTCCAAAGGTGTTTTTCCGTCTTCTGTAACTTCCGGTATTTCTGTATTCATATCTTTTAATCCGATTAAATCTATATCGAGTTTATTTAAACGTCTTCTCATAGCTTCTAATTTTGCAGGATTACCTGTTCCGTATAGTATTTTCATATTATTATTCTCCGCTTATCTGATTTTTCTGAATAAATAATTTTCTGCTGATAATTTATATTTCGGACCTTTCATAGTTTTTTTAAACTTTAATAAATTAATATCTTTGTTTTAATGAAATAAATATATTTAAAAACAGAAAATATCAATCGATTAAATTATCTGTATACTTTAAATGCATATTATTATCATACCATTTCGGAACGGTATTTCTGAATTTGTCATAATTTTCAAAGGCTTTTTCACATCTTTTTTTCATATCTTCTATATCTTCAGCTCCAAAAGGTTCAGCCCATTTTACAGAGTATAAGGAGGCGTGTGCAACGTATACGGCAAGAGTTTTCCAGAAATCTTCCGGTATTTTATTCTCAAAATATTCATCAATCTGACCTATACAATACGGTATGCTTTCTTCAGTCCCGAAACTTTCCAATTTATAAAACTCTTCATAGGGATTTCCTGCTTTCCAGCGGTTAAAATCAATAACTCCTATATTTCCGTCTGATGTATAAATAAGATTTACGGGATGAAAATCTCCGTGTAAATAAGACGTTGAATGATTTTCTATTCTTTCGATATTCTGTCTTATAAAAAATAAAACCTCACCATCATCGGGAATTCTTAAATTAGAATTTTCATATTTTTCAAGCTGTAACAGTTTTTTATCTTTTCTTTTTATTATCGGTATATCTGATTTATCCACACTCAGACTGTGAATTTTCTTTAATATTTTTCCTGCTTTCCTTCCCAGAATATATTGCTGTTTTTCAGTAAGATTTCGTAATTCTTCTTTTAAATCTTTTCCGGAAATCCAGGATAAAATCATATAAACACTGTTTCCTTTATTACATATTCCGAAAGAAATAGGTTCTGACATTGTAAAACCTAATGAAAGAAATTTATGAATAATATCATATTCTTTTTTCTTCTTTTCAAAATTATGTATATCTGAAATTCTTAACAGTAAATATTTTCCCTTGTTTGTTTTTATACGGTATTTTTTATCTTCCGAATAGCCTTTTTCAATTAAAATAATTTCTTCCCATGATGAATAATCCGGTATATCATTGTATAAATCAGTGTTCAAATTTACCACTTCCTTAAATAAAATTTCTGTTCCGGATAATCATTTTCAAAAAAGCATAATTCACCTTCTTCAAAACCCATTTTTTTATAAAAAGCTCTTGGTGCTTTTCCTTTTTCATCATCTTCACGGAATGTTTCCACAACAATAGATCTGTTCCTGTCCATTTTTTCTAACATAGTATTAAACATAAGAGAAGCAATGTTTCTTCTTCGAAAATCCGGATGTACTGCCATACAGCATAACATATTATGTTTTACCGAGAATAAAAGAACGCCTACAACTGTATTTCCGCACAATGCACAAATAGCTTCTTTTTTTTCTATGAATTCCTTTACTGTATTTTTATAGACATTCATTTTTTCTTCCGTTTCTAATCCTGGAAAATTATCTCTTACAATTTCAGCAAGACTCATCCATGAAGAAATATTTTCTTCTTTGGCATACACAATTTCAATTTTTTCATTTTTATTATTGAAAGCACCATGCCAGTCATCAAAATCAAAAATTTTATCCAGAAACCAATAAGGCAAAAAAATTCCATCCTGCTGCATTTTTAATATTTCTTTTTTATCAGCCCATTTTACTTTCTGAACTTCTTCTTCCTGAAGGTTTATTTCCGATAAATCAATATCTTTTTTTATAAAATAATAATCATCAAAACCGTCTTTAAAATTTATTGTGAATTTTGGTGAGAGATTTGAAAGATCAATTTTCAAACCGAGCTCTTCGAATAATTCTCTTTCTGCAGCTTTACTACTACTGTCTCCGGCAATTGCCGCTCCGCCCACTGATAAATCCCACATGTTTGGCCATCCGCTTTTAAATGGCTGACGCTGCTGAATTAATAATTGATTTTTACTGTTAAATATGCATACATGTACGGCAAGATGATACTCATCCGGAGGCATTTTTTCTCCTCTTTTATGTAATTTTCCTGTTTTTATTCTTTCTTTTGTATATACATCCCATAATTCAATTTTTTTATTTTTATCATTCATTTGATTTTCCCCTTTCTAAGATAAAAATTGTGTAATTCTTTGTATGAAATCTTAATACATTTCAAAATCTATATAATTATACTATAAAATAAAGTGTACCTGATTTCAGGTACACTTTACCGGGCAATTTATATTATTAGTCAGTTATTTTTTCAAAAATAACAGTTTTTTCTTTTAGGCTTATCTTTCCGATTTTCCAGCCATACTCTGTTAATTCTTTTTTGTAATTAAGAAAAGAATGATCTATAGGTATACCTGCAATTTCACCGATTTCATCGAACGTCAGTTTGAAATTTTTTGTTCTGTTTTCCTTTACATATTTCCATAATGAATCATATTTACTCATTATAAAAACCTCACTTTTATATATTATAATTTTTGTTTTGCATTTTCATAAAGTTCTCTGTTCAGCCGGAATGTAAGACCGTCATATTCTTTACCGCGTACATTTCCGGAATTTTCTTTTCTTGAACATTCTTCAAAACCAAGTTTTTCGGCAAGATTTATCATTCTTACATTTCCGGCCCATGTCTGTGTATATATTTCTGATACGCTCTGTTCTATAAGATAGTCTATAAAAAGACATAAGGAATGAAATGCATAACCTTTTCCTCTGTGTGATGTTTCAGGTATATCTATACCTATAGCACATTTATTACCTTCTGATTTATATATAAATTAAACTATTCCGTCTGTATTTAAAGCAGCGTAAATGTATGTATCCCAATAAACAGGATTACCGTTTTCATCATTATGACCAGTAACTGCATAACCATTCCTTGTGTAACTCACAGACTTTCTGAGCGGTATCACTTCCGGGGTCGCCCGATAAAACCGCTTCTCTGAGTAAGTTTAATATATCTTCCTCTAATTTTTCGGTATTATTCCATTCATAAGAGTTCATATTAATTCTTTTTTTATTTGATTCATCAATCAGATCATTTCCGAAACGATTACGTAATTCTTTTCCGAATCTTTTTTCATTATTATCTATTATCATTTTTTTAAATCCGTAAAATTTTTCATCGGCACTTATTTCTTTTTTATCTTTTAAATTATTAATTGTTTTTTCCACGGTTATAATCATTTTATCCATCTGATCTCTTTTTTTAATAAGTATTTCCAACTGATCTTTTAATGCATTTTCTCTTACGAAACTGTTAGAATTAAGAATATCTTTTATCTGCTGAAGCTGAAAACCTAATTCTTTATATAAAAGTATTTGCTGCAGTTTATCAACCTCATCTGTTCCGTACTCTCTGTATTTGTTGTTGTTATTTCTTTTAGGAGATAATAATCCTATACTATCATAATGATGAAGAGTTCTTACCGTTACACCTGAAATTTCAGCTAATTCATTAATTTTATATTTCATAATTACTCCGATCTTATATTTTAGTAAAAATATCCCAATATTCCGCAGCAGCATTTAATATTTCTTCTGCCGGTTTTATTGTCGCATCAGTAATATTCTGCCCTGTTTTTTCCAGATAATATTTAATTAAATGATATGCACATGCATATCCTGCACAATAAGGCATACCGGCAGGAATAAAATTACGCATTAATGCCATTTCATCTCCGTACATATATGCTGTAATGTTATCAAACCCTTTTATATCAAGTGAATCTTTAATAAGCGGTTTTATATATCCGTTTAAAGTTTCCTCATCAGTTTTCTTTACCCATGGTCCTATATTTTCACTTCCGTACATATATGCGGCAAAATTCTCCGCAAGTCCCTCACAAACCATATATTCTCCCAAAGAAATATCCATGCTCCATTTTATAAACTGAAATCTTATATTATGATTTGTTTCATGAGCTAATACAACCGGCAGTTTAGACAATGTATTATCAGAAGGAACAAGCGAACCGAATATATACCCGGGAATACCTCCGTCACCGCAGTAATTTTCATTCATTTTGGAATAAGGACTATCAGGATCGGCTAATAAAACTGTAAATAAATATTCTCTTATAGGTATATGAATACCTTTGTTTTCAAAACACATAAATGAATTTTCTATTGATTCCCTACATTTATTCCAAAATTTATTATCAGAAATTTTTTCAATATCATATTCGAAAGTCTTGTCGATTTTTTCCGGTAATAAATAGCCAAGCATACTGCCTGCAAGAATAACATCATATCCACCGGGATATTTTGCTTTTAACGGACAATGATACATATCCCATTTTTTCTCAAAAGGTTTCATCAAATCATATCTGTAAATATCATCTCTTTTTTCTTTTTCGGCAAGCATAATCTTTTTATAAATCTTATCAGAACGGAGATCTTTAACAATTATTTTTTCCGACATAGTATACCTCCTTTATTTAAAGAAAGTATACACTATTACGTTACGTCAGAGTCAATACATAATTTAAATCTGTAAATGATATAATAGTCAGGTAACTGTTTATAGCTCTTAAGGAGGAAGAATTTTATGAATTGTGTTATTAAATCATTATATTTATGTGTAAAAGATATGGAGAGAGCAATTACTTTTTATGAAAATTTTTTTGAAAAACCGGTAACTGTAAAAGATGATATTTATAGTATATTTAATATTGACGGTTTTTCCTTAGGTTTATTTGCATTTGAAAAAATGCATGAAGAACATATATACGGAAGTAATTGTCTGCCGAGTATAGAAGTTGAAAATGTGAGTGTCTTACGTCAGAAGCTGGAAGGTCTTAAAATTATATTTGATTTAAAAATTATAGGTAAGTATTGGGTTAGTGAGTTTGAAGACAGCGAGGGAAATCATATAGAACTTACAGCACTTGCAAAAAATGAAAAGTAAGTATCTTCGGTATCATAAAAAACAATATTTTTGAGAAATATGCAGGCTTTAAATTTAAACAAAATAAAAAACAGAGCAAAAGCTCTGTTTTCTCAAAAAATATTATTTATTATAAAAGTTCTTTAAGAGAATGAATTTTTAAAAAAGGTGAATCAATATCAGAAGCAGGATTTGCTGCTATTAAAATAGGAGTTATCCCTAATTCGGCAGCACCTTTAAGATTTTGCAGACTGTCATCAATAAATACAGTATCTTCAGCGGGAAATCCTATTTTTTCAAGAGCATCGGTGTACATAAGTTTATCGGGTTTAAAAGTTCCGAGATAACAGCTGTAAGTAGTTGAAGAAAAATATTTAATTACACCGAGTGTATCAAGCTGTTGTTCTATACTTGGCCATGTGTCGGAAATAACACCGAGTTTATGTGTTTCGGCAAGAGTTTCAAGAACTTGCGGTGCATCCGGATATAATATATAGTTTTTCATATTATATGTACGGTCGTGAGCAATTTCTTTTATTGCATTTTCTGTAAGTCCAAGACTGAGAAATCGTGAGATTTCATTATAGAAATATATAAATTGTTTATATTCTTCTTCTGTATTCAGAACAAGATGATTATCTTTGAGATATTTCAAGCCTTTGTTTTTAGCTTCTTCTATTTCACTTTCGCTGTATCTGCAGAATTTCTCACCGGCTATTTCACGGAATTTATCTGTAAACATCCAATCTCCTGAAGCAGGATAATCAAGTGTATATCCTACATCAAAAAAAATAGCTTTTTTATTTTTTAATAAATCTATCATTATTTTGCCCCCTTATGTATCAGTTGATTTTTATATTTTAATTATTTATTTTTTTGTATTTTATAAACATAACAATGAAAATTATAAATGATATTACGGCTATAATTGCCATTGAAATACCCATATTAATTCCGAAATTATATGCTTGTGTATTTTCCGGATGCATACGAAATCCATGAAAAGATGCTCCGGTAACAAGTGATATTATAAATAAAATTAACGGAATCAACCAGTATTTTTTATGTTTCATGAGCTACCTCCATAAATACGAATTTATTTTGTTTTCCAGGGTCGGTTTTTTCCGAGCCATCCGCGTTCATTCCAGTATTCTTTTTCTACGGGTGAAGAATCCAATCCTGCTGAGTGCATAAGTTTCATAATATTAAAAATAAATTTTGTTTTTATTCCTACATGAGGTTTTTTTGTTTTTTTAATATTTGCTGCTATTTTTGTCAGATTTTTTTCGATTTTTTCTTTCTTTTTGGGTTTTACCATTCCCCAATTCATAGCCTGTACACCAACCCCGTAAGTTTTTATGTACGGAACTCCCCAGTAAAAAAGAGAATCCTTTACAGTCCCTATTGCTTTTTTGCATGAGGCTCCAGCCGAAGCACTTAAAACTACTGCTTTTTTCCTGAACATCCATTCTTTCGGTCTGTGCACCATCCATAAATCAAAAAGCATATCAATAAGTGATTTCATAGCACCACTTGGTGCAAGACAGTAATTCGGAGTAGTAAAAATGAATACATCTGACATTTCCATTGCATTTATAATTATTTCTTTTTCTTTCCAGAAAGGACATTTTGTTTCATCAACAATACATGAAAAACAGCCGAGACAGAAATGATTCATATCACGCGGTAGAAAAAATTCTGTTATTTCGTCTGAATCAGTCAGTTTTTCCGCAAGTAATCTTCCCATATGATATGTTGTACCCCTGTGATTTTGACCGTGTATAAGTAAAACTTTCATTATTAACCCTCTTTCTGATTTTTCTTTATAATATGAAGAATAATTTAAAATATTTATTTGGTTTTTCTGAACTGTATACGATATTGTTTTTTCTTAATATAATCTTCGATATAATATTTTATCATTTTAAACAGTGCCGTGTATAGTATAAAAAAAATTCTGCTTAAAAAATAACAATTAATTTTTATACAACATGAACTATTTCCGGTAAAAGATATTGACTTAATAAAAAAATAAAACCGGAAAGTCATTTCCTTAAAGGAATATAACTTAACGGTTTAAGATTTTCTCATTTTTTACGCAATCGCACTGTCATTATAATCGGTATTTTTTCATTTGAAAATGGTGTCTCATAAAATCCATCTACTACAAAACCACATTCAAAAGCAGTATTCAGAATATCACTTACAGAACGGTGATAATAATTCTGTAAAACAGGTTGCCCTTCAATTGCAATACCTTTATTAATGCATTCTGTAAAATAATCTTCATTTTCATAAGTAAAACATGGATGATGCGTTGCAAATACAAATATCCCGTTATCTTCAAGCATATCATAAACAGCTTTAAACAATGGTTTTATTTCGGATATATCCATAATAGCCATATTAGCTACTGCTTTGCTAAAAGGTCTTTTTTGTTTTAATTTCAGCAAATCATTGTATTTTGTAGCATCACAAACATAAAAATGTACTTTATCAAGTACATTTTGCCTTCTTTTAGCTGCAAGATTAATCATTTTTTCACTGTAATCAAAAGCAATAACTTCTGCACCCTGTTCTGCCATTCTTGAGGAAAAGTTTCCGTTGCCGCATGCAATATCAAGAACAAAATCTTTATCGTTTATATTGAGTAGTTTTTCAACGCTTGGCCTAACTATATCTCTGTGAAAAGAGTTAGAATTATCACCCATTTTTTCATCCCAGAATTCTGCATTTTTTTCCCAGGCATCTAAACCATTATCCATTATAACCCTTCTTTCTTTAAATAGAGGTTTATAAATTCTCAATTTTTATGATTCATTCAATAGTGGTATGCTTACAAAATAATTCATATTAAAAATAATAATAATTTTAAGATTTCCCATATCCTATATGAGTAATTGAAAGGTTATTACAGGGTTTATAAGAATTTCTTATTTTTATATTATTCTGAACTGCGTACGATATTGTTTTTTCTTAATATAATATTTTATCATTTTAAACAGTGTTATGTATATTATAAAAATAATTCTGTTCAAAATAAAAATCATCTCTTATTTGACTAAGTTATTTTCTTGTCTATTTTACCGGGTACACATTAATAAGATCTGTTTCTGTTACTTTAAATGAATAATATTTGTATTATTAACTTTTTTAATTTTGACTGTTTATTTACGTGTAATTATTACTAATGTTTCCACATGCGGTGATTTGAGTGAATATCAAATAAATATTTTTTCTATTGCTCGTACATGAGAATATATAAATACATCAATAGGCATTAAAATTGAATACATAAATTGTGATACAATAATTGTATGTAAATAAAATCTATTTTTAATCATTTCATTGGTCATCAATGATTGACTTAATAATACATCCAATATTGCTGGTCACAATACCTTTACAATTAATGATATCATTATTGATTTTTTCTTCCTGTTGAATAGCAATACTAATATCATATGCCAATTTACTAATAGCAATATTAGTTTTTGGACACATTTTAGCTTTTTTACGAAATAAATCTTCAATATATCTTCTTCTATTTTTATTTTTACCAACCCAAGCATTTTTCAATATATTTTTACTCTCTGGAATAATTATTTCATCTACCGAATTGGCATAATGTAATAATAAGAATAGCTCAAAACTTGGATTTGTAACACCAAGAATATTATGTTTCTTTCCAAGTTCTAAGATTTCATTATAGTTGTTCTGTTGTGTTTCAAAAATATCTGCATCGAATATAACAATCATCTTATCGTGTTTTACATCGAAGTCTATTTTCCTATTCGTTTTTTGACAATCTGCAAACTCAATAAGTTTTTTTGGGTTGGATAGATTTTCGTGTTCTCCTGTTTTTTCTAAATAAAATACTTCGATGTTAGAGTGTATAGATTAAGAAGCGTGAATAATTTAACCGAATGTAAGTGCATGGAGGGCAGCATCGATATGGTCATTACAAAATCCATCAGCAGGTTTGCCCGCAATACTCTGGATTGCCTGAAATACATCCGGCAGCTTAAGGAAAAGAGTATACCCGTTTTCTTCGAGAAGGAAAACATTAACTCCATGGATTCCAAGGGCGAGGTCATGCTCACCATTATGGCTTCTCTTGCACAACAGGAAAGCCAGTCCCTCAGCCAGAACGTGAAGCTGGGGCTTCAGTACCGCTACCAGCAGGGCGAAATCCAGGTCAACTGCAACCGCTTCCTCGGGTTTACAAAGGATGAGAATAAGCGCCTGATCGTTGTCCCTGAGGAAGCAGAAATCATAAAGCGCATCTACCGGGAATACCTCGAAGGTGCCAGCATGCTGAAAATTAAGCGTGGTCTTGAAGCAGACGGCATTCTCAATGGTGCCGGAAATGAAAAATGGCATACCAGCAATATCAATCAAATCCTACGAAATGAAAAGTATATTGGGGATGCCCTTTTACAGAAAACATACACCACTGACTTCCTCACAAAGGCTCGAGTAAAGAACCACGGCGTCGTCCCACAGTATTATGTGGAAAACAGCCATGAGGCCATCATCCCGCGTGAAATATTCATGCAGGTGCAGGAGGAACTCATCCAACGCCGCATCGTCCACACCAGCCCGAACGGTAAGAACAGGACCTTCAGCTGCATCCACTGTTTCTCTAACATGATTGTCTGTGGTGGCTGCGGCGAGGTGTTCCGCAGGGTTCACTGGAACAACCGAGGCAAGAAATCAGTTGTTTGGCGGTGTGTCAGCCGCTTGGAGAACACAGGCTTGTTCTGCGAGGCCCGAACGGTACTTGAGAGCACCTTAGAGCAAGTGATGGTCACGGCCATCAACCAAGCATTGTGTGATAAAGATCATTTTCTCATCACGCTGCAGAAAAATATCGAAACCGTAATTTGTCACGAAAACAGTCATAACCTTACTGCAATCGATAAACGACTTACAGAACTTCAATCTGAGCTCTTGAAGCTCGCCAGCTCAAAGGCTGACTACGAGAAAGTCGGCGATGAAATCTATCGCCTACGTGAGGAAAAGCAAAAGGCTCAGGTCGAGAACCTCGGTCGTGATGAAATGCAAAAACGTATCACCGACATGAGCGCATTTCTTAAGTATCAGCCAATTGCCCTGGTCCAATATGACGAGGCGCTTGTCAGGCGGCTGATTGAAAAGGTCACTGTCTACGAGGACAAATTCACCGTGGAATTCAAGTCCGGCGTGACGGTGGATATTGAGTAATAATTCCATATAACACGAAACTCTGCTAACCATTACGGTCGGCAGAGCTTTTTTATTGTTTCACTTGATTGTCTAATATCCCATAGGATTTAAAATATCATCAATCTGTCACAAAAGTCGGATCATAGACGCACAAGCGGTTTCTGCCTGTCCTTTTTGCTTTATACATGGCATTATCGCTGTTGGCTATGAATTTATCCAAATCGCCATCTGTTTTAGGAATATCAGAAAACAATCCTATGCTAACAGTGAATTTTATGGTGTCCTTCTCATGAAAAGGAGTATTTTCTATAATTTTTCTAATCCGGTTACCCACTTCGATTCCCGTCTGACAATCGGTATCGGGAAGCAAAACGACAAACTCCTCCCCGCCATATCTGCCGCAAATATCTGATTCGCGAATGTTTTTTGATATAATTTCTGCAGTTTGAATTAGTGCTTCATCTCCTACCTGATGTCCAAATTGGTCATTAATTTTTTTGAAATAGTCGATATCGATGAAAAGAAAAGACAATGGCAAATTCTGACGCTTGCAAAAACTAAAATAAGTTGAAGCGGTTTCCATAAAATTTCTTCGGTTTTTTACATGTGTCAAGGGATCCATGTTGGCAAGTTTTTTTAATTGGTCATTAACGCTTTCGTATATCATTAACATGAGTCCGCTGCTGTTAATCATCATTAAAAATATAAAAATCAAAAATGTGACCGATTGCACAAAATTGTTTGATAATAGTGATACACTTTTATTCATAAAACCTATTGTTGCTCGGAACACCATCGCAATGCATATCATTAGTTGTAAACTTCCCAGAAATCGTTTGAACTGGCTGCCGTTTTTGTTAAAAACATAGGCAATGGCAGGGATCAGATATATGGATATTATAATTACTGACGCTACACCCACCCAATAACTAGGTGATGCACCACATATAACTATAAAATTGAAAGTGACAACCCCAGCTAACATTATCCCGAATTGAATCCGATTAATAATTGATGTGATGTCCTTTGTTATCGTAATCAAAGCCATGGACTCAAGATAAAACCCAAAATAAAGAAGTGAATTACCCAAGTTTACCGAAACTATTTCAGGGATTTGTCCCCGAAATGCGAAAGCAATCCAACCCAGAGCCTGCACCAGTTTGGAAAAGATAAATTTTTTAAACAGCTCCTTCTCAGATATGTGAGTGTTGCTTATTAAAAAAGCAAATGCCATCATCAGAAAGAACAAATTGCCCCAGAACAAGATGAGAATTGTTGTTTTGACATCGATGTTAATCAAGTTGTATAAACTATCAAAAAATTGCAATAGGAATACCTCCATTCTCCCCCACCTTTATAACAAGCATACTGCAAAGGTGTAAATATGTAAAACATCTAAATTGACCACTGCAAGCCGATGTAATCTAAATCGACCACACGCAAACCCATGTTATCTAAATCGCTCTGTCACGTTCAAAATCATACCTTTGGACTTGTTCCCACGAACAGATATTTTCACGATTCTAACAAATCAGATTTTTGCTCTAAACCCCCGGAAAGCCTTTATTTACAGGCTTCTTATTACCCTTATTCTTTTACCCTTGATAGAGTAGAGCCGTGGGATTGCCACCGCCCCCTCATCAAACCGTACGTGCGGTTTTCCCGCATACGGCTTTCCGATATTCTTCTTCCTTCAGCATTCAACCACACATCCGTAAAAGTCCTGCATTACTGGTTAATTCAGCTATTTTAACTGCATTTCCCATTCTGTAGTTGCGTTGCCTTTTACGGTTGTACCATTTTGTGAATTTTCGATTAATGTATTTATCTATCTTCCATAGCTTTTGCCTTGAGAATCGTCTTGTATAGTAGTTTCTCATACCTACAACTTTGGGATTGAGCATTTTTATCATATCCTCAATGCTCCACTGCAACCTACCAGGGCTTGCAAACACCGCTTTGATATTTGCCCTCATTTTCTTCATGGATTTATTAGATGGCGTCTGATGCAATGTCCAATACCATTTCCAGTTTTTATTTCTACTTCTTTGAAATCGATTATTAAAGCCAAGAAAATCAAAGCTATCTTTCCCAAAATACATATCCACCAGTCTGGTCTTTTCACTATGCATCTTCAGTTCCAATTTTCTCATTATCCATTGAACTGCCTGCATAGCTTGTTCTGCCTGTGCCATTCTTTTGCTAAGGATTACAAAGTCATCTGCATAGCGCACAAGCTCCCCTAAATGTGCAAATTTACGGTTCCAATATATATCAAAGTAATTCAGATATATATTCGATAACAAAGGTGAAATCACTCCGCCTTGCGGTGCTCCTACTGTACTTTCACAGTAACCCCCTGCTTCCATGATACCTGCCCTCAGCCATTCTCTTATTAGCTTCAACACTTTTCTATCCGAAATTCGTTGTTCTACTAAAAGCATAAGCTTCTCATGGTTGATGCTTCCAAAATAATCTTTTATGTCCGCATCTATAACCCATAGTGCATTTCCCGCATCTGCCACTTCAAAGATTTTATCCATCGCCTGTTTTGCACTTCGTTTGGGACGAAATCCATAAGAACAGTTCTGAAAATCCGCTTCAAACACAGGTTCTACCACTATTTTTGTTGCCATTTGCACAATTCTGTCCTTGATTGTAGGAATCCCTAACGCTCTTTTACTTCCATCTGCTTTTGGAATATAGGTTCTTCTTACAGGCTTGCACCGATATAAATCACCCTTCAGTTCCTCTGCTATTTCACCGAGAAGTTTTTCCTCCCCGTATGCTTTCACATCGTCTATGCTGACTTTATCGATTCCACCTGCTCCACCATTGGTTTTCACTCGTTTCCATGCTTCTTCTAAAATATCCTTGCGGTATATCTTATCATACATTGCATGAAATCTTCATTTCTTATTTGTTTTGGCTGTAAGGTATAGTCTATTCTGAAAGTCTCGAACCTTTTCATGGGTGTTCTTAGTCTCTTTGACAATCACCTATTCCTACCTCCTTCATAGACGTGAATAAAGTTGTGCCCCTTTCCTATGTGCAGTTTTGTTGTCTGCACAATCGTAGGTACTATGGGCACTTCTGACTACCTCTTTGCAGATGGACAATTTCACTTTCGCTTATATGCCACCTCTTTACAGTTTCACTGTGCAAAGTAGGTTCTCTCCAGTTCCGACAAATACTTTCCTGACGTGTCGCTACCTCTACACCGCAGAGTTCTTAGGTATTGCAATTAGGGTTCTTCATACCGTCTGCTGCCTTCGCTGTTGATGTCGCAGCTCGGCTCTCTGTTGTCCTCATACGAGGATGTCAATAACGGTGCGGCAGTATTCACTTTATGTTACAACCCATCAGTTTGTCTGCTCATTTCTGAACATTCCGTAACGCTTCAACGCACCAATCTCTCACTACGTTGGTTACTGACTAAGAGGCTTCCCTACCTTTACCTCTACAGGACTTTCACCTGTTAGCATTTGCCAGCTTGGCTGGACGCACACATCAATACTACCGTCTCAACATGGAACGAGTTGATAGTAAGTACGTCAAATGCCAACTATCGTTTATGGAAACATATCTACTCCATTCTTTATGTTCGTAGAAACAGTTCCAAAAGCACATTCCTACTTATATTATATGCGGCAGGGAATGTGGGCTTTTAGCGCAATCGCCTCAACTTTGATTTTTGACGTATCAACTTGAACTATTTCTTGCCTTTTTGCTCCAGTAGCTTGATACTATCCAAATAATCCTTTTCCACGCTGCTGAGCGTTTTAGCTTTGTATTTCTTGTATTCTGTCTGGGCTTTATCCATTGCCTGATTATGGCTGATTCTTCCATTTCCACTCAAAAGATTTTCACCTGTTGAGGTTAGGATTCCATCAAGGTGCTTTGCCCAGTCTGCCATTGTCATTGGAATCTCACGTTCTGCCTGTCTCTCGGCAAAATCAAGGTATCCAGAAACAAGCTGGCCCATTGCACGAAGTTCTTTCTCATCTAGATAGTTCTTTGCAACTTTCGCTTCTCGTAAAGTCGGCTGGTCACCGGAAAAGGTCATCAAACCCATAAAATCCTTCTCTGCATCCGCACGATGGTAGATAACCTCTGCTGCCGTTTCACCTGAAATCGCATAGTGAATCTTATTCTGTACTCGTTTGAAAAACTGAACAGAAACAGCTGCTGTCGGGTCGTAGTCAACACTGGTCGCATAGATTTCCAACACCTGACGGTAGAATACCTTTTCTGATGCTCGGATGTCACTGATTCTTTCCAGCAACTCCTTAAAGTATCCGCCGCCACCAAGCTCTTTCAGGCGGTCATCATCCATTGCAAAGCCTTTTTTGATGTATTCCTTTAGGATATTTGTGGCCCAGATACGGAACTGCACACCACGCTGGGATTTAACTCGATAGCCAACGGAGATGATAACATCAAGATTGTAGAATTTCGTTTTATATTTTTTCCCATCAGCACCAGTTGTCAAGTATTCCTTGACAACTGAAATACTGTCAAGTTCACCATCTTTAAAGATATTACTTATATGCAGACTAATATTCTGCTTTGTCGTTTGAAAAAGCGTTGACATATCAGCCTGATTTAACCACACTGTTTCATCCTGCATAGTGACATCTATTTTTGTCAAACCATCTTCGGTCTGGTAAATTATTAATTCTCCATGTTCATACACATTATCACCCTCCAAATCATTCAACATCTTCCTTTGCAACAGGAATGTAAACAATCTTCAAAGGAATCATCTTTTTGTATTTATCACTCAGTTCATCGTAATACTTCAAAACCAAATCTACTAATTCTGTGCCGTTGATGCCACGAATGGTAGGAATAATATCTAAGTATTTATGTATTTCTTCTTCTAATTTAATTATTTTATTCATGACTTCATCAAATTTTGGATAATCTCCAAAGAACATTTCACTCATATTTTTGTAATCTTCTTTAATTTCTTTAAATCTATAATTGTCTGGTATAAGTCTTATAGTTTTTGAAAGTGCTTCTTCATATTTTGCCCATTTTCTCGGATAAAATTTTTGTTTAAACTGTACTACTTTTTCAAGAAGCTCTAAATTTTGAAATGCTTTATCCTTATATTTTGTATTTGCAATACAAAATAAGTCATAATAATGTCTTGCATATCGTTTTGGCATTGGAAGTTCTTTTGGCCTGTTTGCTTCATGATGAAGAATTGTTGCCTTTTCCCAGAATGTTCTTTCAGGAAGAACCGCTCTTACAGCTATGAAATTTCCTTTAAACAGTTGTGGATAAATTTTTTGTACCTCAGGTACTATGTTAATAACTTCCGAAGGTGTCCATGCTGCAAGTGTTCCGATCTCAAGTCTTAACGCCTGGGTTAAATAAGAAGAATTGAAAATTTTAGGATACTCGAAAAGTAGTGTTTGTGGATCTTTATTATCTATACTTATCCTAAACTCATCATTTAACATATTTCTAAAATCCTTCTCGATTTGAGGTAGAAACTCACTTTTTAAAAATTCCTCCGTTTTTTGGTTAGATTCTTTGTTGAACTTGTCTTGTTTCGTGTTGGAACGATTTTTCCATGGTTCATCAAAGTTATATCCTATAACCGTCCAATCGAGTATTAAATCAATATCTTCAGAAAACCTCTGAATTAGATTAAAGCATTTTGAAAGGCTTGTTCCGCCCTTAAAAGTAAAAGCGTTCTTCCATTTACACTTGGAAAATAGGTAATTAAGTACAAAGCATACCCAATAATCTTTTTCAAGAATTACTTCATTCACTCCGATTATCTGAGAAGCATTTCTGATTACTTATTCTAATTCTGTTTTTGGAATTTGTTTAAACTCAAACATTTTTACACCTCGCAAATTTTTCTGAGAACATTATACACCCAAATACTTGTAGTTTTTCCGTCCTTCAACAATTCTTTTTTTTCTTTGTCGGATAATTTTGTTTTCAAATAATCTATCTGCTCATCATTAACATTGTTTTTTCCGATTGCTTTGATAGCCTGTATAACCATTGCTGTAAGAGTTGACATTTTTGAAATATCACCGTTATTTCTATGCTTGAATTCAATCATTATATTTCCAAAACTAAAGTCAGCATATCTTCCGTCTGATATATATGTCCATTTAGCCGGTACTTGAGCAGATAAGCCTAATAAATTGAGAGCCGTATTTCCAGATGGTGCAATCGTCCAATTATATTTTCTTGCGAGAGCCTTTGCTACTTCATTTACTGATGGTGCTTCATATTCTCCAATCAGATCAATGTATTTAGGTTTATAGTAAATGCCGTTCATAATACGACTTATCTTTTCATCTTCTACAAGACGATTTAGTGTGCTACGAATAGTTTCATATTCTGCAATATCGAAAAAATCATTTGAGATAAAAACCTGATTAGAACTTAAATTATTGATTCTCTCTAATATTTTTTGTTTATAATTCATCTATTATTTCATCTCCTTTGCACCAAATATTATATAATATTTGGTGCAAAAAGTCAATCTTAACATTTCAGTGACACTAAATATTTAAGATTAAATAAATTAGTTGTCAGCTTAATATCGCCAATGGAAACTTGAAATATTTCTTTATAAATAATAGGTAGAAAACGTATATAACATTTTAATGATTTTAGAGAATGTCATCTTTGTATTTTTTATTAATGGTCTTTTTATATATAGTATTCATTTTTTTCTGTTTTTCTTAAATATTCTGCTGCATCCTGAGCATAAATATATTTGAATTAATTAATAAATTTATTCATTTTTAAAATATTAAATTTATATTTTTATTATAACAAATAAAAATAAAATATTTTTATTATTTTTCTAATAAATTGATAAAATGTTATATTTAAAAAATATTTTTATTATAAAATAAAAAAACAGAGCATAAGCTCTGTTTCTGTTATTTTTAAATGAATAATACTTGTATTATTAACTTTTTTAATTTTGACTGTTTATTTGCGTGTAATTATTACTACTGTTTTCACATGTGTTGTCTGTTGGATAAGAACACAATTTATTAACCTCGTTGCTTGACTAAGGTTTATCTCATTAACATCTCTATTTTTAGAAATGGTCTGAATTAGATCAAAGATATAGTCCACATTTTTGTATGTGCCATAGTCCTCTAAAATGGGGATACCCTTTTGATCTAGCCTAACGGTTCTTCCGAAGCGTTCTCTCCAATGTCACAAGCTGTCGCTTCAGGATTTTTATCATAAATACTTAACTGACTTCTAAAATCGTATTTCTGGTTATTTCCGACAACTTTTAAGAGCTTCAGATACTCTGCTTCATATGCATAACATCTTGTTTTATAAGCTCCAAAATGTTATGAAAATCATTTATTCGCATGTTTACCTCCTTCTTTTTTTAAAACAAAAAAGGCGGTTAGATTTACTCTAATCACCTTTAAATTCTGTGTGCTGCAACTTAAATTTTCTATTCTGACTTGCTAAAAAGCCTTATTTTACGGGTTTTATGTCTCATTCACAACATCATAAATCATGATATTGCAATTTACTGCTATTCATTCAGTTCCCAATGACCATTTTTTCCTTTCCCAACATACTTAATATTAGGAATTTCTTTTATATATCTTGTAATAGTTTTTTCACTAACTCCCAATATTATAGCTATATCTTTACGACTAACTCTACTATCCTCTTTAATCATATCTTTGATTATGTTTTTAATTTCTTCGAAGGACATTCGAGGGACATCTTGAGGGACATTTCGAGGGACATTCTCTCCACCCACCTTCTGAGTCGCTATTTTCTTCAAAGGAATAATCGTTCTAAATATATCTCCCTCCTCAAACAGAGGATCAACACCTGAATATAGCCTTGTATATTTATAGGTGTTTCTCATACCGGAACCCAGTTCATCAGCAAGTCCTATTTCTCTAAATACTTTTGAGATAGCCGGATTTTTAGGGAAAGGCTCAAACTTTTGTAAATCCAATGCTCCCATACCATGAGTCAAGTTACTATTTTCAATCGTAATCTTCTCATCGTCAATAATCATTTTTGTAGGGAACCCACTTGAATAATCTCTGTGAGCCAATGTATTAGAAACAATTTCTCTAAGTATCCTATCCCTTGCATTGACATTTACGATTCCGTCTAATACAAATAAGTCATTTAAATGCTTTTGTCCAAATGCTATAAGCCTATCGTAGCTATCAATCAAATTTGTTATTACAACATCTCTATCATCATATCTATCCTTGTTTTCAACTCTAAATATTGCATCGGTTTTATGTTGTGGAAGGACTGACATAATAGAGTTATCTTTTCCAAATAACAAAATGGCTGCTAATGTAATACCTTCACGCTTTGTCTCCGGATCTGTCAGAATGAGATTTGCACTTCGGAGTAACTCATCAGCGCTCATATTTTCCCAAACATGATTTTTATTTCGAGCGGCTGCCATGTTCTTAGCTTTATAAATAATAGAAGTATCAAGAAATTCAATATCGAGGTTTGGATACACCTTATTCACAAAATAGCTTCCCTGTTTCCTTGCATATAGCTTATAGACCAGTTCTGCATGGTTTGTGATATTAATGTCTCCTTCATAAGACCTGTCCAATATTCTACCATTATGCCTGCATACCTGATAACCTTCAGGCACTCTGATATAAATTACTTTTTTACCGTCAATTTCAAATACTTTCGGCAATAAATAAAGTGGCGGATTCATCTTCTGCTGATTGTTGATAGATGTTGTAAATTCTTTAATAACCTTATCTATTTTATCCTCACTAACACCAACAATGTCTCTTTTATCATTTATACCAAGTAAAATATGTCCTCCATTTCTATTGTTGAAAGAGCATACTGTGTCAAAGATATCTTTGGTTAAAGCATTCTTGGATTCTTTAAATTCAACATCTATCTTTTCTCCGTTTTGAATTAGCTTTTTTATTTCATCTATAGTCATCTACGTTATTTCACCACCTTTATTTTTCAATGTTTCCTTCAATAAAAGCCTTGGAATTCGGAATAGTAACTTGCCCTTTTGACATAACTTTTGCAGTATCCATAAATATATCTTTCATACTCGTTTTCTTTCACCCTACTTTTCCTACAAAAGATTATAGCATTTTTAGGACATTTTTTCCACCTTGAAATTAGTGCCAGCTTACTTGCTGTAAGTTAAAACAACTTCTTTTATCTCATTTTCAATCGCTTTTAAAAAATTTTACTTTGAAGATTTCCCATGTGCAATATCTGATAACTCCATTTCCCACTTTGCTGTTGTTTTTGCTGATTTAAAAGTATCAGCTACAATCGTTACAAGACTAATTTCTTTATGTGTAGCAATAAGGTTCTTTTTATCTCTTTCAATAAAACCTTTGAAAATGAAGTTTTCAATGATTTTTGCTCTTGTTACAGGTTTTCCAAGTCCCTTTCGTTCAACTTCTACACTTTTAATGCGTCATTTCCTGCAAGCTCCATAGTCTTTAGGAGAAGATTTCCCGTAAAATGCTTCGCCGGGGATGTGTATTTTTCTTTTTTATATATTCCTTTAAATAATTTGTAAATCCAATATCTACAATCACTTTGCCACTACTTGTGAATTCAAATCCGTCAAATGTAGCCAAAATTTTTATCGTATTCTCAATTAAAGGATAACCTACACTTGTGTGTAGCTTATTTAAAACAAGTTCATATACCGTCAATTCGCTTTCTGAAAATGAAGTTAAGTCCTCATTCATACTCCTGCTGTCGGTATAATCGCATGATGGTCTGTAACCTTTTTAGAATTAAATACCGTCTTGATACGCTCTGCATAAAAATCATACTTTCCAATAAACATCTGCTGTCTGTTCTGGGATAGGTAATCAGTTTTTTCTCGTATAAACTTTGTGCATAATCTAATGTCTGCTTTGCACTCTATCCAAAATATTTATTGCACTCTCTTTGAAGGGTAGTTAAATCAAATGGTAGCTCAGGTTTTGTTATCTTTTCCTTTTGAAAGACATAGGTAACTCCAATGGTGTTTCCTACCAAATTTAGTAACTGGTCTGCAACTGTTTTATCATCAATTCTATCGGTAGAAAGGATAAATCCGTCTAAATCAAGCTCTACTGTAAAATATTTTTCTTTCTTGAAATTTGCTATCTCGTCATCTCTTTTCACTATCATTACAAGAGTAGGTGCCTGAACTCTACCTACAATGTAATTTTGTTTATATAGGCACGAATACAGTCTGCTCAAATTCATTCCTACAAGCCAATCCGATATTGCCCTTGCTTGTGCAGATTCAAATAGATTATCGTAAAAACTTCCATCTTTTAGATTATCAAAGCCATCTCTAATTGCACTATCTTCCATAGAGGAAATCCAAAGGCGTTTCATCATCTTTTTACAATTTGCCTGATTATATACAAGCCTGAAGATCACTTCTCCTTCACGCCCTGCATCGCAGATGTTTATCACAATGTCTATATCCTTATCGTTCATCAGCTTTTTAAGAAATATAAATTGTTTCTTTGTGGACTTTGCAATCTCATACTTATATTCTCTTGGAATAATCGGTAAATCCGCCATATTCGACTTTGTGTACTTTTCATCATAGCTTTCCGGATTTGCCATCTGCACTGATGATCTACACACCAAGATACCTTATAACCATTTCTTTAATAATATCCGTCTTTCTTTTTTGTAGCTCCGATCACTTTAGCAATAGAGATTGCAACACTTGGCTTTTCAAAAATTACAAGTTTCATATATTTTTCTTCCTGTTTTCAATATAATATGGCGAAAGATTTTACTCTCTCGCCCTGTGTTTTGCACCAAATATTATATAATTTTTGATGCAAAAAGTTCATCTTAACATTTTAGAGGCATTAAAAACGCAAAATGCAACTTACTACCGGGAATTATATCCAGTAATGAGGTGTCTGTCTTCTATAATATAAAATTCAGATGAAACAAATCATTTATGGATTTTTTTATGTATTTTTCATCGATTTCATAGTGTTTCAATTGAAGTGCATAAATGACGTATTCAAGATAAATTAAATCCAATAGAGATATACCAATAAATTTCTTATCCAAGTCACCATGTGCAAAATGGTTTCTCTGATCGGCTAAGCGTTCTCCCATGTCTGGGTACACTAAACTCTTACCATTTGATTTGTAAAGATGACTTCCGAAAACTCCAATTATTTTATCAAAATCCTCACCCATTTTGATAATTTCAGTTTGAAGAGAATCACTCTTAACCAATTTCTTTAAAAACTGGTATTTTTTCTTTAACTTACCAGAAGATGATTCAATAAGTTTTTGAATTTCTTCAGTGGCTGCTTTTTCGACTTTTACGGTTGCTTCTTTTTTAGGAACACCTTCTGGATATTCGCGATGGAATTCCCATTCAAATGCAGTTATAGTCATTATAAAACTAGATGCATCTATGTGACACCCTGATTCGTATGTATTTGGGAAATGACGTGTATACAATAAATTATTTGCAATATCATTTAAGATTTTTCCTTCAGATCCAGAAATATATTCTTGTTTAATAAATCTACCTTTTTTTAAGGTATCCAATTCCGTTTTACCATTTCCTTCAACTATATGCATTGTAGCAAATGGTTCATGCTTCCCCCCCTCGTGAGGAGACAAAAGTTCAACTGTCGGAAGAAATATATTTTTTCTGTAACATAGGAACTGTAAGAATTCTCTTGCTATACGCCATAGACGGATAATAAATGTATAATCATCTGTCGGTTTAAACTCAAATATCATAGTAGAAGTCAATGATATAGGCGCTTCTTTAATATTATTATTCAGTTTTCTTGATACACTAAAATACACTTTTACTTTTTTATCATCAACTTTAAAGATTTGTTTTTTTGTTGTTGTTGAATCAAAGTCTAATGTAGTTATAGAAAAAACACCTGTGCTTGAAAGCTTTTTGTTATCAATTGTATATTGGTATGCCCTATTCACAGGATAAATGAAATTAAGCTCAGAATTACTGAAAGATATTTTATCAATCATTTCCCTATCATATTTACAAATGATATATGCAAATACTTCAACTAAAAGTACTGAATTATAGCTATCTATATTTTTTTCTGGTTGCATCAAAAAGATAATTTTATTTTCATTCTCGTTGCACTTTCCAATCAAAAACGGTTTGTCCATTTTTAATTGATTACCAGATGTATATAATCCTTCTCCAATATTCGTCATAAGCCAATCCATCTCAATCTCATGTTTTTTATTATCTGGCGGTACTAATCTCAGTTTTTGACCGTCAAATACGAATGAAAAATCAACATCACGATATTGTAATTTTCCTGTATATATTGTTAATTCCATCCTTTAATTCCTCCTTCCTTAACATCTAAGCTACTATCCAAAAATTCCTGATATCTAATTTACTCACTCAATTTGCTTTATCTAATCCGATATAACAACTTGACGCAAATTTTTAAGTAGATATGTTTCCATAATAAAATAACCAAATCTTTTCAGGATTTAGGCTTCAAATCAAAACTCTCAAAAAAGCCAGGAAATACGCCATTTTCTGACTCTTATTTGTCTTTTCTTGACATCAATACTACAGTTTCAGCATGATATGTGTTAGAAACATGTTGAAAGATTTTACTATATTTAATTTGAATCCTTTTCCTGTAAATATTTTTAAGTCTCTTGCGAGTGTTGCGTGGTCGCAGAGATATAAATTATTTCTTATTTTACTTTTTCATATGTTTTTCCAAGTACTCACTGGTTTAATCCGGTTCTCAGATGGTCAACAAGTATGTAGCCATATTTTTTTTATTTTTCTTAAATGTTATGTTGCATCATAAGCATAAATATGTTTAAATTATTTAATAATTTTATTTATTTTTAAAATGTTAAATTTATATTTTTATTATAACAAATAAAACTAAAATATTTTTATTATTTTTTTAAAAGATTGATAAATTGTTACAATTAAAAAATATCTCTATTATAGAATAAAAATGTACCCGGTAAAATAGTTTTTTTTATTTCTTGTCTATTTTACCGGGTACACATTATAAGCTCTGTTTATGTTATTTTTAAATGAATAATATTTGTATTATTAACTTTTTTTAATTTTGACTGTTTATTTACGTGTGATTATTACTACCGTCTCCACATGGCTCGAGAGGACTTTTATAATGTCAACTCAACCCACTTTCGTTTAGGTAACATATTATAATAACTTCGACCGAGTTTCACCCTTATTTTTTCTATATTATAGAATAAATAACGCAAGTTCCTTAGACATATTGTTGACAGCCTAAAGGTTGTGGGGATAGATGAAATATTAAGTAATCATTTTATTAAAAGCTACGTTTAGTGCGTATAATCTATGATAGTTACACTATCGCCTAGTTTTTTAATAATTGCTTCTTTCATTTCCTTAGCGTGTGGACAGGCAAAACCAATGGGATTCCCTTTCGTAATACAAGAGCACAAAACTATTGTATCAGCACCTCTTTTAACCATTTCTGCAGCTCTTGTTACTGCTTTTTTGCCAGGGCATCCTCCGCAAGTATTAAACCCTATAATCTCAATATCTCCTTCTACTCCTTCGAATGCACACTTTTTTTCTTTAATGACTTTAAAATCTGTTGTTCCAGGACACATATCCTCTGTTTGCATACATCTAATTAATCCAACCTTCATAAAAAATTCCTCCTTAATATAATCTTTTAAAAAATAGTAACTAATTTATTTTAAAGAATTTCAAATTCATTCTTATTGAATTTTAACAATCCTTCATCTCGCATATTAGATAGCTCACGTGACAGTGCACTTCTATCTACACAAAGATAAAATGCAAGTCCTTCTCGGTTATAAGGTATTGAAAATTTTTTTGAATGATTCATTTGAACTTGTGTATTGAAAAATGCTAATAGCTTTTCTCTTGTAGTACGTTTTGATAATATCTCCATTTTTTGATTCAGCATTATATTTTTTCTTGCAATCATAGAAAGCATATTTTCTATCAGATTCCAATGAAAAACACAGGCATTATTACACGTTTTGATGATTCGTTTACAATCAATAAATATTATTTCGCAATTCTCAGTGGCTTGCACTGTAATAGGACATTCATAAATATCAGCATATGCAAATGCTTCTGCAAAAATATCATTAATACCTAAATGAGAAAGAATATTGATATTACCTTCGATATCTTCTTTTATTATTTGAATGCCACCTGACAAAACTATTCCAACATAGTGAACATGAGCACCTTGTTGTATTATCAAATCCTTTTTTTTATAATAATTAACCTTTGCAGATAGGCAATTTAAAATACTTTCCAAATCATTCAAATTAAAATTATTGAACAATTCATTATTTTGTAATTGCTTAAGATATTTCTTCATAGCTCACCTCTTATGTTGCAAATGCAACCGACATCTTATGTTCATTATACTATACTAATACTATAAAAAACAAGGAGGACTTCAAAATGATTAGAAAAATAATAAAAATAGATGAAGATAAATGTAATGGTTGCGGATTATGTGTTACAGCCTGTCACGAAGGAGCCATTGGTATGGTAAACGGAAAAGCAAAGCTTCTTCGTGATGATTATTGTGACGGACTTGGTGACTGTTTACCGGCTTGCCCAACCAATGCAATCAGTTTTGAAGAAAGAGAAGCAGTAGCATATGATGAGGCGGCGGTAAAGATGAATATGGAAAATAAGCAACCTGAAAATTTGGCTTGTGGTTGTCCTGGTACTCAATCAAAAACGTTCAAGCGTAATGTTATTAGTGAAACCAAGGCAGAAACATCTGCAACAATACAAACCCAATTGAACCAGTGGCCAGTACAAATTAAACTTGCTCCACCAAACGCACCTTACTTTAATAATGCTCACCTACTAATTGCAGCCGACTGTACAGCATATGCATATGGCAATTTTCACAATGAATTTATGAAAAACAAAATAACCCTTATAGGCTGTCCAAAGCTGGATGAAGGTGATTACAGCGAAAAGTTCACTGCCATACTAAAAATGAATAATATAAAATCTTTGACAGTAGTAAGAATGGAAGTTCCATGCTGTGGTGGTATTGAAAATGCTGTTAAGACAGCCCTTCAAAACAGTGAAAAACTCATTCCTTGGCAAGTCATAACAATTTCAACTGATGGCAAAATTCTTGAAGCATAATTCATAAACTATATATCTTTACACCCGCAAAGTCTAGGACACTAAATCTTGCGGGTGTTCTTATTTTTTCTATATCAAAAAGTATTCTTAATTCTTAGTTTAGACTATGACAAATACATTTGTTTCAAAAAGTTTATCCCTGCATCCGTTTTATAATAATTGTCTCTTATTTTACAAATTGCTTCCTGCGAAATTTCATCTTCATATATATTGATTAAAAAATCTGCTTCAACAAGAATTTGAAAATCTATGCCATCAATAGCTGTATATGTATGATGATGTCCTACAATAAAACACACTCTTAAAATTATAGTGTCTTCAAAATCAAGCTTTTCAAGTAATTCCTTTGCTAAAGCAGGTCCTTCAATTTGTTGATACTTTCCTGAACTCGAATTATATTTCTGCTCACTTAATTTAATTCCAATATCATGAACAATTGCTGCAATTTCTAAAACTTCTTGGTTTAAGCAATCTACCTTCTCCATCTCTCCAATTGTTTTTGCGAAGCTATATACTTTCATAAAATGATTAATTCTTTTCACATCACTTGCATAATATTTAATCATTTCATTTATTAAAAGAGATTTTTTATCCATGCTGTATCCCTCCGTTTATAAAACAACTCCTGACAAAGGCTATCAATTGTCAGGAGTTATATATTGTTTATTTATTAATTTTATGACATGAATAACTTAATATCATCCTCGACTGTACCAATACCTGCAATTCCAAATTTCTCAACTAAAACTTTTGCAACATTAGGAGACAAGAAGCCAGGTAGTGTTGGTCCTAGATGTATGTTTTTCACACCTAGATACAGTAATGCCAAAAGAACAATAACTGCTTTCTGTTCATACCAAGCTATATTAAAGGCAATTGGTAACTTATTGATATCGTCCAGACCGAAAACTTCCTTAAGTTTTAGTGCTATAACTGCTAGTGAATAAGAGTCATTACACTGACCTGCATCAAGTACTCTTGGAATTCCGCCAATGTCACCTAAATTCAATTTGTTATAACGATATTTAGCACAACCCGCAGTAAGTATTATAGTATCCTTTGGAAGCGTTTCAGCAAATTCTGTATAATACTCTCTTGACTTCATTCTTCCATCGCACCCTGCCATAACAAAGAACTTCTTAATTGCACCAGATTTAACAGCCTCAACAACTTTGTCCGCAAGTGCAATCACCTGATTGTGAGCAAAGCCGCCTACAATGCTTCCCGTCTCAATTTCTTCTGGCGAAGGCAGTGTCTTAGCAAGTGCTATGATTTGTGAAAAGTCTTTTTTTCCATTTTCATCGGCTTCAATATGTGTGCAGCCAGGATAACCGGTAGCTCCAGTAGTAAAAATTCTGCCCCTTACTTCTTCGCTTCTAGGCGGAACAATACAGTTCGTTGTAAAAAGAATAGGGCCACGGAAGGATACGAATTCGTCAAGCTGTTTCCACCATGCGTTTCCGTAATTTCCTGCAAAGTTGTCATATTTCTTGAAAGCAGGGTAATAATGTGCAGGAAGCATCTCACTATGAGTATATACGTCAACGCCTGTGCCCTTAGTTTGATCAAGAAGCTGCTCAAGATCAGTTAAATCATGACCCGAAATAAGAATGGCAGGATTTTTTCTTACCCCGATATTTACCTCGGTAATCTCTGGATTTCCAAATCTCGTTGTATGTGCCTCATCCAACAAAGCCATTACCTTAACACCGTATTCTCCGGTCTTGAGTGTTAATGCAACAAGGTCATCAGCTGTAAGAGAATCGTCTAGTGTTGCCGCCAATGCTTCGTAAATAAAAGCATTAATATCTAAATCCTCTTTGCCAATATTCTTTGCGTGTTCTCCATAAGCCGCCATACCCTTAAGTCCGTAAATAATCATTTCACGCAAGGAACGAATATCTTCATTTTCTGTTGAAAGTACACCCACGGATGTTGATTTTTCAAGCATAGTTTTTCTTGAATCTACCGTGAATATTGATGCATCGTGGAAATCGTTTAGGTTAACAGAATTTCTTAGTTCATCTCTTAGCTTAATCATTTTACTGATTTGCGCCTCAATATGACCATCATCAAAGTTTGCGTTGGTAATAGTCATAAACAAGCTGCTTAGAACCTCATAATTAGTCTTATCAAAATTACTGATATCAACCTTTCCTTTTACAACAATATCTGAAATTCCTTTAAGCGTGTATATCAGAAGATCCTGAAGATTTGCGACTTCTTCATTTTTTCCACAAACACCTTTCACTGTACAACCTGTATTTTTCGCTGTTTCCTGACATTGATAACAAAACATACTCATTTTGATTCCTCCTAAATTAATATATTTTAAAATTAATATTACAAATAGATATACTGCCAAATTTTGCATAAGCAACAAAACCCATCAAATCTATTACTAACTTTAATTTTAATAACGAAGCTATTCTTATTTATTATTACTTTCTTATTCAACAGTTATAACAGACACAGGACAACCTTCTTTTGCTTCTAATGCTGAATTTTCTGCACTTGTTGGTATAGGATCAACATAAACTTCAGCCGGACCATCATCACCCATACGAAATACTTCTGGACATATAGACACACAGAGTCCACAAGAAATACAACCATCTCTATCAATTTCTGCTTTCATCTCATTCACTCCTTCATATTTTTATAAAATAATAGAATAACTTTATACACAGTACCATTATTCATCACTTTTTTCACAACATTTGTTCTGC
>JACKPH010000003.1 GCA_024233675.1 Thermotogae bacterium | reverse complement strand
TATTAAAAAAAAAGACTCTTTTATGAGTCTTTTTTTTATTTTACATTTTCTTCATTTATTTCTTCTGTACTGTCTGATAATTCTTTTTTGCATTTCGCACAGTATCCTGTTATCTTTATGCTTACTTCTTTTACTTCTATATCTGATATATGATTATGAAGTAGCTGTTCCAGGTCTTTTGCTGATATTTCAAATGCTTCTGCCGAATGACAGCTTTCACATACGAATACTGCATTTTCTTTAATCTGTCTGTTTTTTAAATATTCGTACTTAGGAATATCATTTTCAAAGTTAATTTCTTTGAGCATTCCGAGTTCAACTAAAAGATCAATTGAACGTTTTACTGTCATTTTGCTTGTTCTGTGGTTTCTTTTTTTTCTTATTTCCATAAAAACATCATCAGCACTGAGTAACTTCCCGTTGGATTCCATAAAAACTCTCAGTATGAGTTCTCTTTGGGCAGTCATTCTCTGTTTTCTGTTTTTTAGAGTTGTTTTTAACAGATCCTGTTTAGTCATAAGAATCCTCCTGGATTAAAATTTGTTCGAAAACATAACTAATTTTATGATAGCACTCATGTGTTTAGATGTTGTGTTATGATTATTAAAAAAATATTAATATTTTGTTTAACGTGTGTGTATGTCTATTTTCCAACCGGTTATTTTAGCAGCTGCCCTTGCTGTCTGACCACCTTTCCCTATTGCAAGAGAAAATTGTGATTCCGGTACATATACAATTGCTTCTGATGTTTCTGCATTTATTGTTATTTCAAGAACTTCCGCAGGGGCAAGTGCATTTTTTATAAAAACTTCCGGATTTTCGGAATATTCTATTATATCTACTTTTTCTCCCTTTAGTTCTTCTATAAGTTCCTGAATTCTTAAACTGTTTGAACCTATACATGAACCTACAGGATCAACGTTTTTATTGTTGGAAGATACAGCTACTTTTGTTCTTATTCCAGGTTCTCTGTATATTTTTTTTATTTCGACAACGCCTTCTTCTATTTCCGGAACTATGTTTTTTAAAAGTTCTTTAACAAGTTCGGGAGTTATACGGCTTACAAGAATTTTAGGACCTTTCGTTGATTTCTGTATATCTTTTACATGAACTTTTATAAGCTGACCGGGTTTTAATATTTCTCCCGGGAGCATTTCTTTTAAAGGTAATTTAGTTTCTAATTTTCCTATTCTTATTTCTACAAATTCATCTTCAATCATAATAACTTCTGCATTTGTTACTTTATCTTTTAACGAAATATATTTGTCAAAAAGAGATTTTTTTTCAATTTCTTTTATATTCTGTAATATTACCTGTTTTGCAGTTTGGGCTGCTATTCTTTTGAAGTCTTTTTTGAGGTTTATTTTTTTTCTTATTTCTTCTCCGGGGTGTATTTTGGGATCTATTTTCTGAGCATCTTTTAAAGATATTTCTTCATTTTCATCGATAACTTCTTCTACTACAGTCCAAATCTGAAAAACTTCTATATTTGTAAGATTTTTGTCAATTTCAACATCAACATTTTTTGTACCGTAATTTTTTTTGTAGGCACTTTTTATTGATTTTAGTATGATATCGATTAATAATTCCCTGCTTATACCTTTTTCTTTTTCTAACATGTCCAGTGCTTCTATAAGGTTTATGTTCATTTTACACCTCCGTTATAAGTCTATATCTAAATTTGCTTTTTTTATGTTGCTGTAATCAATGGTTAAAGTACTTTTTTTGTTTTTTTCGGAAATTTCAAAAATTACGGTATTTTCTGAAACATTTTTTATATAACCCTTAATTTTTTGTTTTCCGTTAATCGGGTCATTTAAAAGTATTTTAGCAAATTTTTCTTTAAATCTGATGAATTCGTTTAAAGAACGTATAGGTCTGTCAATTCCGGGAGAGCTTACTATAAGATCATAACTTTTATCAAATATATTTTGTCCGTCAAGCCACGGTTCAATTTTCATACTGAAAGCTGAACAATCTTCTATACCGACATAATCTTCGATTTTATCAATTATTATTTCAATATGACTTTTTCTTTTTGTATCTAAAATTTTTACATCGAAAATTTCGAGTCCCAGTTCTTCAGCAATTTCTTTTGATTTTGCCGTTATCATTTCAACAGAGTTTTTTTTATTCATTATTATCCTCCTAAAACAAAACTCGAGGGCTTTTGCCCTCGAAAAATATTTCTATGCAATTCAACGGTATTATATCATATTTATTTATTAAAATCAAGTAACCGGTATTTCTTTATTTTTTTTTCAATTTTTAAGGTTAATTATGGTAAAATCGTTAGGAGTATACTAAAATTTTAGGAGGATAAATATGAAAAAACTTTTTTTAATTTTTTTTACAGCCCTGATAGCTATTGCGGCATTTTCTGAAAATATAGCTTTTTTAAGCACTATTGACGGAAAAATTATTGACGGTTATGCCATAAATTATGATGAACTTATGGGAGAATATTATAACAATATTTATAATATGCTTAGCCAGAATCAGGACAGCAGTGATTATGATGTTTATTTTAATTCTGTGACTAATGAATACTATACACTTGAAGGACTTGTAGATTTTCTTGTAATTGAAAAATATATTTCTGATTCAGGAAAAACACTTGATAAAAATGCTCTTTCTGAACAGGCATTAGTAGAGGTTCAGAAATATAAAGCAAATCAGAACAGCTGGAACAGTATACTGAGTATATTTGAAAAAGAAGAATATTTTACGGAATTTATGAAAGGCCTTGTTATAAAGCAGACTGCAGTTCAGCTTGTAAGAGATGATTTTGAAACATATGATAAAGACGATTTTAAAAGTTATCTTGAAGCTAATTTTAATGATATTAAAAATCAGTACAGTCAGGTTCAGGCTTCACATATACTTGTAAGTACAGAAGCAAGTGCCGTGGAAATAAAAAAAGAAATTGAAAACGGTGATATTTCTTTTGAAGAAGCAGCAAAAAAATATTCAATAGATAGCGGAAGCGGTAAAAACGGCGGAGATCTTGATTGGTTTACAAAATCACAAATGGTTGAAGAATTCGGAAATGCAGCATTTGATGCTGAGGTCGGTATAATAACAGAACCTGTAAAGTCACAGTACGGATATCATCTTATACTTGTGAAAGATAAAAAAATATATAATACAATTGAAGATATAATAGATGACTCAGAAGTTTATAATGAAGTTGAAAATAATTTTAAAAGTTATAATTTATCAAAATGGTTTGAAAATTACAGAAAAAATTACAGTTTTGTTATAGATTCAGAATCTTTAAAACTCGAGCAGAAAATAATAAATTCAGCTAATATTTTTAATAAACTGGATCTTGAAAAAGAATATTCGGAAAAAATAAACGAAGAAAGTTCTGAGGATTTTATGATAGCTTATGCAGGACTTGCAGATTATGCAATAAATTTTTATAATGAATCTGTTAATGATTTAAAAAGATATCAGGAAATAAAAAATAATTACGGTGAATATGTTTCTATGGATCCGGATGAACTTGAAAATGAAATAAACGGAATTTCTCAGGATGCGACAGGAGAAGAAGCAGATAAAGACAGTGCTCTTAAAGATCTTTATTATTTTAAACAGGTATATTCACCAGATGAACTTGAGAATCCCGAAAACTATCTTTCTGATTATCAGGTAAATCTCAACAGAGTAAATGATAAAAGAAAAGAAGTATTAACAAAACTTTATGACCTTTCAGGAGAATCACTTAATGTTCTTATAAAACTTTATAATTATTACAGTGATGACCCTAATGTGTTATTTTTATACAGCAGTGCATACTATAATTATCTGAAATCTTCTCTTGTAAGCAATGATATAGGAAATAACGCAGTTGCCGAAATAAAAGTTTTAAAAGATACTTTTAAACAGCTCTCAGAAACAGAAGGATTAAATCCTGAATACAAGCAGAAAGCACTTAATATTGTAAATGAAATAAGTCAGATTATAAGAGAAGATTAAAATTTACGAAAAAAGGCACTTCATATGAAGTGCCTTTTTTACATTATAAAC
Organism: Thermotogae bacterium; assembly: GCA_024233675.1. GTDB lineage: Bacteria > Thermotogota > Thermotogae > Petrotogales > Petrotogaceae > JACKPH01. The sequence goes on along the minus strand of JACKPH010000003.1, from coordinate 280,155 downwards.
GTATAATCTTAACTTATATTTGTTTTAATATATTTTGTAAAATTTACAGGCGGTCGGAGTTCCCGCTAAAAAAAACACGGAGGTTTTAAAATGAAAGTAAAAAAGATTGCGTATTCAGGTGTTGTTGCAGCATTATATGTAGCTTTGTTCCTGCTTTTTCAGCCAATAAGCGTAGGCCCTGTTCAGTTTAGAATTGCTGAGGCATTTACTGTTTTACCTTTTCTCAGTCCAGTATTTATTCCCGGACTTTTTATAGGTGTTTTCTTATCAAATATATTCTCAGGTCTCGGCCCATGGGATATTTATTTCGGAAGTTTTCTTACTCTTCTGGCAGCATTTTTAACCTGGAAAATGCCAAAAAAATTTTTAGCACCTCTCCCACCGGTATTAATAAATGCTTTCGGCGTTTCTCTTTATGTTTCGGCACTTTACGGAGTTCCGTATTTTTATTCCGTATTGTGGATAGGTATAGGAGAAGCCGTAGTTACATATCTTATAGGAATTCCGGTATTAAATATACTTAAAAAATATTTCTGATAAAAATGCGCATTATGCGCATTTTTATAGTATTATCGGCATTGTGAAAAAAATAACCGCTCCGAAAATAATACCAATTAAAAAAAACAAAAGAAGTTTGAAAAAACTTTTCATATTAAACAAATCTCCCTATTCAGTTTAAGTTATTATAACATATATTGTTTAAAATAAGGGTAAAAATATAATGAAAAATCTTTCATATTATTTGTTCGTTAATGATAAATAGTGACTATTAGCTTTATACATGGTTATTCTAACTCAGTTAAGTTTGATTTTGTAAAATTTTATTGTTATCATTAATTATATAACATTATATTTATATTTTGCCGATATTTAATTTGGAGGTGTTTAAATGAATAAAAAACCCCTGGTAGTTGATACAACACTCAGAGACGGTCAGCAGTCTCTTATTGCAACAAGAATGAAAACAAATGAATTTGAGAATCTTTTGGAAGATTTTGATAAAGTCGGATTTTATTCTATGGAAGTATGGGGCGGTGCAACGTATGATTCATGCATAAGATATCTTGACGAAGATCCGTGGGAAAGGCTTGATATAATAAGGAAAAAACTTAAAAATACAAAAATTCAGATGCTTTTAAGAGGTCAGAATCTTGTAGGATACAGACATTACAGTGATGATGTTGTTGAACTTTTTGTAAGAAAAATGGCTAATCACGGAGTAGATATTGTAAGGGTTTTTGATGCGCTTAACGATATAAGAAATCTTGAAAAATCCATTACCGAATGTAAAAAAAATAAAATGGAAGTGCAGGCAGCAATTTCTTACACTGTGAGTCCTGTCCATAATAATGAATTTTATATTGACTACATAAAAAAACTTGTTGAAAGAGGAATAGATTCTGTTGCTGTCAAAGATATGGCAGGACTTTTAAAACCGGAAGATGCATATTTATTAATAAAAGAAATAAAAAATAAATTTGATATACCTGTAGAAATACATTCACATAACACATGCGGACTTGCTTCAATGAGCTATCAGAAAGCAATTGAAGCTGGAGTTGATTATCTTGATCTTGCTATTTCGCCTTTTGCAAACGGAACATCACAGCCTGCTGTGGAACCTTTTAATTTTTCATATGATCTCGGACTTGATCAGAAAATCCTTGAAAAACTTGCAGCAGAATTATGGAATATAAGAAAAAATCACAGTGAAAACGATATGAAAATGGTTTCAATAGATTCTAAAATTCTTTCGTCACAAATTCCAGGTGGAATGCTTTCCAATCTCCATTCACAGCTAAAACAGCAGAAAGCGGAAGATAAGATAGATCAGGTTATGCTTGAGGTACCTAAAGTAAGAAAAGACCTCGGTTATCCGCCTCTTGTTACTCCGACAAGTCAGATTGTAGGAGTTCAGGCAACGTTAAATGTTCTTACGGGTGAAAGATATAAAATGATAACAAATGAAGTTAAGAATTATCTGAAAGGACTTTACGGAAAATCACCGGCTCCTGTTGATGAAACACTTATGAAAAATGCACTTGGTGATGAAAAACCAATACAGACAAGACCTGCTGACAGTATTGAACCGGAGGTAAAAAAAGCAAAGAAAGAAGCCGGACTGCTTGCAAAAAATCAGGAAGATCTTCTTACATATATTTTATTCGGAGAAATAGGAAAGAAATATCTTACAGAAAAATACAGAAAAAGTCTGAATGTTGATTTTGAAATTGCAAAAGATTATGAAAATAATGATTCCGTTATATATCCCGTATGAAGATATAAATTAAAATATTTAAGACTAATTTCAGGATACAAAAATAAAAAAGAAGATTTCTTCTTTTAATTGATTATAATTACTGAAAAATACTTCTATTCATTTATAAACAATGAAAATAAATGATGAAAATATATTATTGTATGATATAATTAGTTAGACAAAACGTTTTCATTAAAAAATAAACTTTAAAAGGGGGGCAACAAAGATGAAAAAATGGGCAATATTAGCTCTTGTGATGATGCTTTCAGTTGTTTCAGTGTTTTCAGCAACCATTGTAATATGGTCTTCTGAAAAACAGGTTGATTTTATGAAGAAAATTGGACAGCAGTTTACGAAAGATACAGGTATAACTGTTGATGTACAGATGGTAAATTACGGTGATATAAAATCAAAATATTTAACAGCAGCACAGGCCGGAGAAGGCCCGGATATTATTGTCGGTGCACATGACTGGGTAGGAGAACTCGTTGAAAACGGTTTAGTTGAATCTATACCATTTTCTGCAATAGAATCCGATAAATTTGCAGAATCAGGACTTAATGCATTTACAGTTGACGGAAAATTATACGGAGTTCCTTATGCAATAGAAGCTTTGGCTATATTATATAATAAAGATTATATTCCTGAACCACCTGCAACATTTGCAGAATTAAAAGAAATTGCAAAAGATTATACAACAGATGAAACATTAGGTTTTGTTTTTGATGCAGCTAATTTTTATCATGCATACGGTTTCTTAGCAGGTATGGGCGGAAATGTATTTGCATGGGATAAAAAAACAGGATATGATGTTAACAATATAGGTTTAAACAATGAAGGTGCTATAGAAGGACTTAAACTAATCACTTCACTTTATGAAGAAGGTATAATTCCTCAGGGAGCAAACGGAAATACTGCAGATTCTATGTTTAAAGAAGGATTAGCAGCAGCTATAATAAACGGTCCGTGGGCTGTAGCAGATTATCTTAACGCAGGTATTGATTTCGGAGTATTACCTCTTACAGAATTAGAATTAGCTCCTGGAAAATACGGTAAACCTTTTGTTGGTGTACAGGGTTTAATGATAAATTCAAAATCTGCAAATAAAGCATTTGCAAAAGAATTTGTTATAAACTATCTTGCAACAGCTGACGGTATATATAATTTCTATATTGCTGATCCTAGACTACCTTCAAGAAATGATGTTACTGAATTAATCAAAACAAAAGGCGGTCCTGTACCTCAGGAAATAGTAGACGAATTTGTTAAAAGTGCTGCAGGCGGAGAACCAATGCCAAACGTTCCTGAAATGGGTTCAGTATGGTCACCTATGGCTGATGCTTTAAGCTTAGCTTATTCAGGTCAGTTATCTCCTGCTGAAGCATTAAATGATGCAGTTTCAAAAATAAAAGAAGCAATAAAATAATTTTATTTTTATAATATTAGGAAGGGGATGAATTACCCTTCCTATATTTATATTAATAGCAAAATATGACATAGAAGTTTTTGAGGGAGGGCTACTATGAAAGGGTTAACAAAGTTTTTAATATGGTCTGTCATAGGGTTAATAAATGCAGCATTAATATGGGCTGTTTTTACAATTTTTTCTCTTGGAAATTACGGGATGGGTACTATCATAGCAATTTTTGTTATAGCAGCTGACTGGGCCGTGTTTTCACCGAAAGGTTATCCTTACAGATATACTCTTCCGGCATTATTTTTTGTTTTTTTATTAACTATTTATCCTATGTATTATACATTTAAAACAGCGTTTACAAATTACGGAACAGGAAATCTTTTTTCAAGAGAGGAAGCAATAAATACACTTCTTAACGATCCGAGTTATTTTTATGAACCTGAAGACGGAGATATACTCAATTTTAAGGTTTTTGTCAAATATGATGATAATTTTAAACCTACCGAAGATTTTCTTATTTTACTTAAAAATGGAAACGATTACTATTTAACCGAAAAACCGGAAATATTAAAATACAATTCAAAAGGACAGCTTACAAATGCAGAATCAAGAATGTATAAAATAGAAAATGATACCGTTACGATAAACACTAACACATATTCTGTTATGAGATCAGAAACCAAAATGAGTGAATCACAGGCACTTATTGTTTCTATAGAAGATCAGAACGGAAAAAGATATTCGTATTTTTACGGTATAGGTGATCCTACTGTTGCATCTAATTCAGCTTATTATAATTCTGTACTCAGAGAAAAATATATAAAAGCTCTTGAAATAAATTATCAGGCTAAGAAATTCAGACTTTCAAGCAGAAATATATACAGAAATTTTTCAGAAACATACAGAGTATACGATATATCTGTTAAATCTGAAAGTAAAGGTGAAAGAAAAATATATAAGACTGTTGTTGTTAACAAACTTACAAACAGAGAAGTTGTAGAAAATGACAGTGCTTTTTATGACATAGATACTAACGGAAATCTTAAAAGGCTTGTAGGATATATAGACAATGTAGGATTTTCACAGTTCGATAAAATCATAAATGATCCTAAAATTTCCGGACCTTTTCTGAAAATTTTTATATGGACATTTTTATACGCTCTTTTAAGTGTTATTTTTACTTTTATTATAGGGCTTGTTCTGGCGTTGGTTTTAAACGATAAAAATCTTAAAGGAAAAATAATTTACAGAACACTTCTAATAATACCGTGGGCTGTGCCTGCTTTTATTTCGGCTCTTGTATGGAAAAACGGATTTTTTAATGAAACTTACGGTATAATTAATAAGTTTTTCCTCGGAACATTCGGAATAGCACCTATAAAATGGATGAATGATCCGTTTTGGGCAAAAGTTGCGGTACTTATTTTGAACACATGGTTAGGTTTTCCGTATATGATGACAGTTACTCTCGGAGCCCTTCAAAGTATACCGGATGAGCTTTATGAAGCTTCTTCAATAGATGGTGCTTCGCCATGGAGACAGTTTTCAAAAATAACTATGCCTTTACTTATGATAGCTGTTTCACCACTGCTTGTTATGAGTTTTGCTTTTAATTTTAATAATTTTACAAACATATATCTGCTTACAGGTGGCGGACCGGCTATACCGGGTGCAAATACTCCTGCAGGTTCTACTGATATTTTAATTTCTTATACTTATAAACTTGCTTTTGACGGAAGAGGACAGGATTTCGGATTTGCCAGTGCTATTTCTATAATAATATTTATAATAGTTTCGGGTATAAGTTATGTTAACTTTAAAATATCAGGTGCTTTTGAAGAGGTGAACAGATAATGGCCAGAATAGTAAAGAAAAATTACATTTTAAGACATATAATACTTATAATAATTACTATTTTAGTTTTATTTCCTTTGGTATGGGTTGTTGCAACTTCTATAAGAAGAGATAATGCGGCATTTTCTCCGAAACTTTTTTCTTCAAGGGTAACGCTTAGAAATTATCAGGAGCTTTTATTTCCCCAGCAAAATGTTCCGGAAGTTATAAAAGATTTTTCTGATCTTTCAAGTTACATTGGAGATTATTCTGATTATACATATGAAAAGGCATTAAAAAAATCAGATGAACTTTCTTCTGATTTAAGAAAATATGTAACTGATTCAACGAATGCTTTTATTGATATAGAAAAAATTTATACCGATATTTTTGATAATTTTAATAAAAATTATATAAATGAATTAATCTCAGACGTTAATGTTATAAGGACAAAAGATTCTGATATTATAGCTCAGGATTACACTAAAATAAACAGTTTTTTTGAACAAAACGGTATAAAAACAGACACCGGAAATCTTGAAAAACTTATTTCTGATTTTCTTTCAAAAAGGTCAGAAATATTTTCGGAATTAAAAAATTATGAACAGAGTTTTCCAGAGTATTACAGTGAAACAAGAGATGTTTTATTTTCATTTCCTTTAAAGACAACTGTATGGAAAATAAGAGTATACAATAAATGGAAGAGAGAAGAGCCTAATGCTGATGTTTTAGGTCAGAAAGTTCTTGAAATGGGAGATTTATCAAAAGAAATAGAAAATGAAATGAATTCTTTAGATGAATTTATTTCCCAGGGTATTTCCGAAAAATATGCTCAGTTTCTTGATAATAAAAGTACTGTTGAAAACGTTATAGAAACAGTTAATAATAAAATTACGGAAACAAATAAAACAAAAGAAGCACTTAATAAAAATCTTTCTGATCTTAATAATAAATTTTCGGCAATATCTGATATATATATTCCTCAGAAAGAAAGAGTAATATCCGCTTACAACATAATAAAGAAATTAAGTAATGAAGATAATCAGATTTTTAAACTTGATCCTGATGATGAAAATATTTATCAGATACTATCTGTACTTTCCAAAGAACTTAAACCGGCTTATGATAATATTCAGAGTATAGACATTTTTATAAATAACGGTCTTGCTGATACATTAAAAATATATTCCGAAACTTTTGAATATATGTATGATAATTTTTATGCAATAATAAAAAATAAGGAAAAAGATGAATTTGCATCGTCTTATCAGGCTTTAGACAGTGTAATTTTAAAACTTGAAATTACTGCAAATGATATAAATCTGCTTTCAGAACAGTATGTAGATGTTTATGAAAAAATAGCAAAAGCTGATAAAGATACAGAATCACTTGAAGAATCACTTAAAAATGCTCAGTCTGAACTTCAGAATATGGTAAGTGAAAATTCGGATTATGAAAATATACAGGAGTCGGAAAATTTCTCAAAACTTGTTTTTGTAAAAAGCTTTACGGAAAATCCTATAAATAATGTAGATGAAGCTTATTACTATTCTCTTTTTATGAGTTCAAAGTACTACAGCGGATTTTCTCCGGAGCTAAAAAGATATTTCCTTATGGAATGGTATTATGACCTTGTTGAATCAAAAGCAAAATATGATTCAGGAAGACAAAAAATGGAAACACTTATGGGTAATCTTATAAACGAACTCGATAAATATGAGGCAAATAAAGATGACCTTTTAAAACTTAATTTAGGAACAAATGTAGCTGCTATAACAATAATAGAAAATATGGAAGATTTATACGATAAAAATTATAACAGTGCAAAAGCTGATTTGGCAAGGGCGTCAAGAATAGTTTCAGATATGTCTGATAATACGAAATACGGATCATTAAAAAGAGATCTCAGAAAAATAGATAAAGATCTTTACAATTTTGATGAAAACTGGACTAAAAAAATAAGAAAACCTTTTGTAAGATGGATACTTAATTCTTTAATAATAGCAATAGTATCATCTGTCATAACAGTTTTTATAACTTCGATAGCGGCATATCCATTTTCAAGAATGAGATTCAGGGGAAGAAAACAGGGACTTTTATTTTTAATGCTTATTCAGATGTTCCCTGCTATAATGTACATGGTGGCAATGTACGGACTTCTTAAATTTATAGGTACTTATGTACCTTTTATAGGACTTGATAAACTCGGAGGTATTATATTCATATATCTTGGCGGTATAGCTTATAATATGTGGCTTTTCAAAGGTTATTACGATACAATACCGGATACACTTGAAGAAGCTGCTATGATTGACGGAGCAACACGTTTCCAGACATTCTGGATGATTGTTTTTCCTTTGTCGCTTCCGATTATAGCTGTTGTAATAATTCTTTCTTTTATGAGTAATTTTAATGAATTTGTTCTCGCAAGAATAATTTTACAGAGTGAACAAAATTTTACATATGCTGTAGGACTTCAGCAGTTTAGTAATGCAAACGGTCCTTTTGAAACTGAATGGGGACTTTTTACTGCAGCAGCATTAATCGGAGCAGTGCCTATGGTTATTCTTTTCCTAAGTATGCAGGACTGGATTGTCGGAGGTATGACTCAGGGCTCTGTAAAAGGCTAAAAAAAAACGGACTATGTCCGTTTTTTTTAATATTCGAAAGTACTTTTACCTATGAATTCACGTATAACAGATTTTCTAGGTATTTCTTCAAGTTCTGTAATAGGAAGAAAATAATCTAAAAATCTGAGAAGTCTTTTTGCTTCAGTAAACTCTTTTTCTTTATTTGTTATCTGTAATAAAAGCGGTTCGGCATATATTTTAAGAACTGCGAGTTCATATGCAAGAAAAGAATTAAACATAATATCAGCATCTTCCTGAAAAGGAAATATATTATTTTCTTCCCCACGTCTTACAGAAGGCCACATTTTCAAAGTTCCTAAAGCACTATGACCTCTGAAATTATAATCTCTTACAATTCTTCTTATAAGTCTTGTATCTGTTGTTGGTATTCGGTTATGAGAGTCAAGATTCATTTGGGTTAAAGCAGAAACATATATTTTAAATTTCTGTTCTCTCGGAATTTTTTCGGTTAATTGTTCATTAAGTCCATGAATACCTTCTATAATAACAGGCTGATCTTTTTCAAGCTTTACTTTTTTACCTGTCCATACTTTTTTACCCTGAACAAAATCAAATTTCGGGAGTTCTGTTTCTTTTCCTTCAAGCAGGTCTTTAAGATTCTGATTAAAAAGATCTATATCAAGAGCGTTTATAGATTCAAAATCAGGTTTTCCGAATTCATCTTTAGGAGTTCTTTCGCGTTCTACAAAATAATCATCAAGAGATACCGGAAAAGGTTTTAAACCATTAACTTTTAACTGAAGCGCAATTCTTTTTGCACTCGTTGTTTTTCCGGATGAAGACGGACCTGCAAGAAGTATAAGTCTTTTATTTTTTTCTTTTATTATTTCATCTGCAATCATTGCATATTTTTTTTCATGGAGAGCTTCAACAACACGGATTAATTCTATTACATTAGATTTCCCCTGGGCTATAAGTTCGTTTAATTCACCCACTGTTTTTATTTCCATTATTTTTAACCATTCTTTATATTCTTTAAAAGTCTGTGAAAGCTTATTCAGATGTTTAAATTCAGGAACAATTTCAGGTGAATTTTCATTAGGATGAATAAGCATAAAACCCTCATCAATTTTTTTAAGATCAAATTTATCCACATAAGATGTTGATAAAGGCATATAACCGTACATATAATTAAAGAATCCGTCAACTCTGTAAATATTTATTGTTGATTTTTTTCTGTATTTAAGAAGAAGTGATTTATCTTCAAGATTATTACTGTTAAACAAGTCAATAGCATCAAATTTATCCATATTTTCTTTTGAAAATTTCAGATCGGAAGAAATAATTTTAGTCATTTCAGTTTTTATTTTATCCAAATAATTTTCATCAGGAACAGAATTTTTAAGTTCACAATAAAGCCCGTTTCCTACAGAATGATTTATATTAATCTGATCTGTAATATCAAGTTTTTTTACAGCCATGTATAAAACAAATAAAAGACCTCTCTGATAAATTCTTACACCGTCAAGTGTAGAAAGATCAAGAAATTCTATTTCACCATCTTCGTCAACTTTTTTAAAAAGTTCTTTTATCGAATTATTATATTTTATACCGTAAACTTTTTTTCCTGATTCAGATTCATAAATTTTTGCAATGTCTAAAAAATAAGAACCTTTTTTAATTTCATAGGTTTTATCATTTTTAACATCTTTAAGAAAAATATTCATTTTTTGTTCTCCTTTCATATATTGACATAGATATACAACTATGTTATAATTACTACGAAAATTAAGTTTTGGGACGTAGCCAAGCGGTAAGGCGGTGGACTTTGACTCCATTATTCCGTAGGTTCGAATCCTACCGTCCCAGCCAGAAAAAAGAATGATAATTATCATTCTTTTTTTTATAAAAATAGGGACAAAAAAACCGGGTTATACCCGGTTTTTTTTTATAAATTAATTTCCGGTTGAATCACTTGTTGAGTCAATTGAAGCTTTTGTTTCTTCTATTAAATTATCTATATCAGAATAATAACCCGGATCAATTTCTTTTATAAGTTCAAGGTAAGTAAGTTTTAAATCCATATCATTCAAAGAATTAGATAAATCAATACCAAGGTCAAGAGCATCAAGTTTTGTCTGATCTCCGGCCTTTGAAGAATTAATAACTGAACTTATGTTAAGTACGATTTCTCTGATATTGTTGTTTAAATACATTTTTACTGCATCAGCGCCAAGATATGAAACATACTGTTTTATCTGGTTAAGCTGAATTTTTGAATATGCAACTTTAGCATCAAGATCTTCAGGGTTTACAGAGTAATATTTTGAAACAACCTGTGCTGAAGAAGGATACTGATAAAATAATTCTTTAAGAACTTTTTTATTTTTAGCCATAAGAGAATCATATTCAGCCTGAACAGAATCTCTTTCTGCTGTGATCTGAGAAACATCGTTAAGACCTTTTTCGTTAAGTAATGTTTTCACTGTTATAAAATCAATTGCATCTTCAAGAGCAAGTTTTTTTGTTGTAAGTGTTTCTGTATCTGCACCGTCTTTTGTAAGATCTGTAGAAACTTTTGTAAGTTCTGCATTTAAAACATCTAAATCTTTTGAAATAAGATTGCTGTCAACACTGTCTTCAAGAGAAATATATTTTTTGAGATTCAGCAAATAATTATTTTCATCTGTCAATATTGTTGATACTGCAATATTATATTCTGCGAGAAGTGCTGAATCAACATCAAGAATAACTTCATCAGTATCATCAAAAACTTTAGGTTCTAATTCCGCATAAACTTTTTTAACTTCTGAAATATCAGTACCTGCTGCGGTAAGTTCTGTAGATATTTCTAAATATTCCGCATAATATTTTTTACCGAAATTTTCATCTGTTTTATAAGCTTCAAGCCATTTATTAAATTTATCTGTTGCAATAGTCGCTTCAATTTCTTTATAAACGTCTGTATCTGCAAGGAAATCTTCTGCACTGTTAAATATTTTTTTATCCAAAACATTTATAAGATGATAACCGTAACTGGAAGAAATAACATCGCTTAAAACATTTTTATCAAGAGTGAATGCTGCATCAGAAAATTCTTCAACCATATCTGCTCTCTTGAACCATCCGAGATTACCGGAATTAGTTGCGTTTGATGTATCCTGTGAATATTCTGCAGCTGCATCTGCAAAAGAAATTTTTCCGTCTTCAATCATTTTTTTAACTTCAAGAGCAGTTGCCTGATCACTGAAAAGTATGTGCTGTGCATTTACTTCTTCATATTTATCTTTAAGATCTGATAAATTATCATTTATGTATTTAACAGCTTCATCTTTTGAAACAGGACTTACATTATTCTGTACATTTGAATATATAAGACTGCTTTTAACGCTGTCATAAGAATTATTGTATATAAGTTCTCTTACTTTACTTTCCCCGCCGTAATAACTTGAAAGCTGATCCCAGTTACTCTGAGCTTTAAGCTGTTTCATATATTCGTCAATCTGTGCGTTAAGTTCATTTTTTACTGTTTTTTCCGAAGGAAGTAATTTGTTCTGTTCTCCGTAATAAGTTACAACGTTAAGATCAAAAAGCTGATTAACAATACTTAATTTTAAAGATATAGAATCATATACAGGATCAACCTGCTGACCGTAATACTGTGTATACTGGTCTGCTTTTATTTTATATTCATTTTCTAAAGTATCTTTCATTATCCAGTAAGGATAGTCAAGTTCTTCACCGTCTTTTGTAAGAACTACTGCTGCCTGATCTTTTGAATATTGGTTGTTTGCTGCTGAAGTATTTCTTGTAGACATATATGTACCTACACTCCACCAGATCATACCAACAACAAGTAAAGCAACAATAACTATTGTAATAGCTTTTTCATGTTTAACAAACCATTCTCTCATCTAATAACTCCTCCCAAACAATTTAATATATCTCATATATTTTAACACAAAAATTTACATTTTGTGTTAAAAAAGGCGGAGAAATTAATTCTCCGCCTTAAAATATACTTAAGAGTTTTATTTCCTTAATGGTTTGTTCTGTGAAATTTCTTCTAATGCAACTAATCTGTCCCATTTTGCATCAACATATTCCTGAATTTCAGCCATTAATTCATCTGTGTTGTAAAGACTCATAAGTTTTTTATATTTACCGAGTTTCTGTATATATTCTTTAACAGGTTTAAATGTTCTCGGTTTTTTTGTAATTTTATAAATGCCTCTGTCATATTCAACAAGCGGCCAGTATTTTGATTCTACAGCAAGTTTTGTTACTTCCGGACCTGTACTTTCCGGAATTCTCCAGAATCTAACACAAGGTGCTAAAATTGAAATGAATGCAGGTCCTTCAAATTCGAGTGCTTTCTGCATTTTTGCCATGAAATCAAATGGTTCGGAAGTTGCTGCTGTAGCTGCATAAACTCCTTCATGACCGGCAATTATATCAAAAATTGATTTTTTAAACTGAATTTTACCTGGTTTTGCTTTACCTACAGGTTCTGTTGTTGTTTCAGCACCAGGAGGAGTTGAACCTGATCTCTGATTTCCTGTATTCATATATCCTTCATTATCATAAAGAATATAAACAAAATCATGACCTCTTTCAATAGCTCCTGAAAGTGACTGAAGACCTATATCATATGTTCCGCCGTCTCCACCGAAAGCTATGAATTTAACAGGTTTATCTGTTTTTATTTTTCCTCTGTTTTTTAATGATCTGTAAGCTGATTCAGCACCTGAAATTGTAGCAGCTACATTTTCGAAGGCATTGTGAACATAAGGAACATTCCATGCTGAATAAGGATATATTGTAGTTGAAACTTCCAAACAACCTGTTGCTGCGCCTACAACCGGTTCATAACCAAGTGCTTTTGCAACAACTGTAGCCCATTTTGCGGCTAAAGGAGCATTACAGCCGGGACATAATCTATGACCCTGAGTAAATGCCCAGTCATTTTCTTCAACATATTTAACCAAATCTTTTATATTAAGCGGCACTTCACTTCACCTCCATTAATCTCTTAGGCCGAGGTATTTCTGTTTATCAAGCTCAAGTTCTCCGTTAATAGCAGCATCAAAAGCTTCTCTTAACATATGAGGAGTAACATCTCTTCCACCGAGACCGTAAACAAAAGAACCCATAGCCGGTTTTTCAGAAATATCGTACAATGATGATTTAACTAATGTATACAATGGAGCTTCCTTACCAAAGGACATAGCCCTGTCAAGAACAACAACTGCTTTTTTACCGTTTAAAGCATTTTTGAAAGATTCTTTCGGGAAAGGAGTGAATACCCATGGTTTTACAAGACCTACTTTAATGCCTTTTTCTCTGTATTCATCAACAACATATTTTGCTGTTGAGGCTGTTGAATTTACTACAACCATTACATAATCAGCATCTTCAGTTTTATATAAATCAAGATAATCATATTTTCTTCCGGTTAATTTTTCAAATTCTGCAAAAACTTCAGGAATTATATTATAAGCATTTTCCATGCCTTCTTCCTGCTGTCTGTGATGTTCAAAATAGTAATCAAACATATCAATAGAACCGTGGGTAACAGGTTTTGCAATATCAAGAAGAGGATATTTAGGTTCCCATGTACCTACAAATTCACGTACTTTTTCATCTTCAAGCATTTCAAATGAATCTGCTCCGTGTGAAGTTATAAAACCGTCAAGGTTTACCATTACAGGTAAAAGAACCTTTTCGTTTTCTGCAAGTTTTGTTGCAATTATAGTCATATCATAAGCTTCCTGGTGATTTTCACAGAAAAGCTGAACCCAACCTGAATCTCTTACAAGCATTGCATCTGAGTGGTCACAATGAATGTTTATAGGACCCGAAAGAGCTCTGTTAACTATTGGCATTACTATAGGTAATCTATATGAAGCCGCAATGTAAACTATTTCAACCATTAAAGCCAAACCGTTTGCAGCAGTAGCAGTCATTGTTCTTGCACCTGCAGCAGCTGAACCTACAACAGCACTCATTGCTGAATGTTCTGATTCAACCGGAACCATAACTGTATCTACTTCACCGTTAGCTACAAAAGTAGCAAAATATTCAACTACCGGAGTCTGTGGGGTTATAGGATAAGCTGCAACAACATCCGGATTTATTTGTCTCATAGCATGAGCAACAGCCGCAGCTCCTGTTGTTTCTAATCTTACAGGCATTTTTCTGACCTCCTTACTTCAAAAATTCTGTTTCTGGTTTCATTTCTATTGCTTTAACAGGACATACGGCAGCACATGTACCGCAGCCTTTACAATATTTCATATCAATACCGGCCATATCAAGACCGTTTTTTGTTTCTGTTGAAGTTTTACCGGTTATTGCCATGTCCGGACAGTATAACCAGCACTGCATACAATTTATACATTTATCTTTATTAACTATTGGTCTCATTACACGCCATTTACCTGTTTCATATTCTCTGGCAGTGGCAGGAGTATCAACAACACCAGCAATAGGGACTTCTTTCCAACCTTTTAATCCGGGCATTACATTTTCACCTCCTGGTAACCTCTGTCAACAGCTCTTAAATTAGCTTCAACAACTTCTTTTGAGAATTTTTTGTTAAAAGCTTTTTCAACTTTGGTTTTTACAACTTCCAAAGGTACTATTCCTGTAAGTTTTACAATAGCTCCGATCATAACTGTGTTAGGTATACCTCTTTTAATTTCTTCAAGAGCTATATCTGTAGCATCTATAACAGCTATTTTTCCGTTGAAGCCTGTTATTTCTTTTATTTTCGCAGCTGATTTAACTGTGTTAACAATTAAAAGTTTATCTTCTGCCAAACCTGATGTTATATCAGGAAGAGATAACAAAGTATCGTCAATAACAAGAACAATATCAGGTGTTTCTACGTTACTTCTGATTCTAACTGGTACATCCGCAATCCTGTTGAATGCCTTCATAGGAGCACCGGATCTTTCGGCTCCGTATTCAGGGAATGAAGTAGAAAATTTACCTGCATCAAGAGCAGCTTCGGCTAAAAACTGAGAAGCAGATTTTGCTCCCTGCCCTGCTCTTCCATGCCATCTAACCTCGAAATATTTTTCTGGCACGAGAATGCCCTCCTTTCAGAATGACTAAAATATTAAGCATTTATCCGTAAATTTTAGGAATAAATATTGAAATCAATATCATTAAAAATTTTATCTATCCATTCAATGTGAGAAAGTTCTTCGGTATCAATTTTATTTGAATCAAGCATTTTTTCAAGTTTGAAAAATCTGTTTATGTGGTTGTCAATTCTGTTTACGGCGTAATCAACAGTAGTTCCTGTTGTCATTATAAAAGGCCAGTCGCTTGCCTGGGAAAGCAAAACCTCTCTTGCCATCTGATTCAGAACTCTTTTTTCAAGCTCAGATGGATTTTTATATTCCGTAGCTTTTTTATGCATTTGTGATGCAATATGGTTTAAATGTCTGTAAATCCAGTCATTTTTTTCGTTAAGCCATACTTCATTAAAGCCGTTAGCCCCCCATGTTGAATCGGCAGGCTCAAGAACCTGAACTGTTTCAAGTGAATTTATAATTTCCGAAGGAAGAACCGATTCGATAATTTCTGATTTAGCAATTTCCCTGAAAAGACTTTCAAGAAAAACCGGACCTTCATACCACCAGTGACCGTATAATTCAGCATCAAAAGGAGCTGTTATTAAAGGGATTATATCATCGAAAATATTAGTTAATTTTTTAACTTGAAATTCTTTCTTCAAGACAAAATCTTTTGCATGGTTTCTTGCAACTTCATAAGCCTCATTTATATCGTAGAAATCTTTTCTTTCGGCCGGAAGTGTTTTATCTGTTATTTTATAATATTTTATTCCGGTATTACATCTTGTGCCGCTTTTATCTATATAATCTTTTATGTATTCAAAATCTCTGTCAAAACCTATATCTCTGTAAAATTCCCTGTATCTTGAATCTCCCGGATATCCTATAACCGAACTCCATACCTGTTCTGAAGATTCCGGATCCCTTGCGAAAACAAAATCACCGCCCGGAGTTATTACAGGATAATATACACCATAATGAGCAGGAGTTTCCGAATACCATAAAGCATGTGAATCAGTAAAAAAATAATTTATACCCTCAGATTTTAATATACGGTCAAATCCTCTGCTGTAAGCACATTCTGCCAGCCAGATACCGTTAGGTGACTTACCGAAATTCTTTTTATAAGTTTCAACACCTACTTTTATCTGAGCTCTTACTGCTTCCGGGTGATTTTTCATAAACGGTAAAAACCCGTGAGTTCCACTACATGTTACCACTTCAATGTAACCTTTTTCTTGAAATTCCTTAAAGGCTTTTAAGATATTACGACTATATAAGTCGGAATAAATGTGCAAAATCTCTTTAAAATGCGAATTATAAAATTTTGCAGTTTTAAATTTCTGTACATTTTCTTTTTCTGTTTTAATAATTTCTTTTTCGGAAAGTTCGATTAATTTATTCATATGTGAAATATATTTATTCTGCAGATCTTCGTCAGAAAGCATTTCTGAAAGAGTTGGCGTAATACTTATAGCTAATTTAAATTTTATATTTTCATTTTCCAGTGATCTGAACATTTTTATAAGAGGTATATAAGTTTCTGTTATGGCTTCGAATAGCCATCTTTCTTCAAGAAAATCAGGGTAATCAGGATGTCTTACGTAAGGAAGATGGGCATGAAGCATAAGTAAAAAATTACCTTTTTTCATTTAATACCACCGCTTTTTGAATTTTTTACAAGAGTCCATATAAAGGCTCCTCCGCCTGAATTTATATTATTTTCAATTTTTTGCTGAATATTATCGTTTATACCTTTAGGACTTCCTGTTAATGATTCGGTATTAGAATTCATAAAATTTTTCTGAATTTTTTCTTCTGTTTTTTTGGTTTTAAGATTTAACCACTGTTCTTTATAATTTTTATTTTTTTCTGAACTGAGTGATTTTATTTTTTCTGAATTTAAAATTTTATGATAGTCATTATTTTTATCAACATAGCCTATTTCTGATGTATAAAAAGTATTCTGATCAGGAACATTGAAATAAAAACTGTTAGTTGAATTAAGATCAACAGGAGTTTCCATATTTCTTATTATTTCATTTTTTTCAGTATTATAAACTCTCAGAATAGTTTTTGTATCTTTGGGAAGATTTTCTATTATATCTTTTGTTTTTTCGTCAAAATCCCATGATGCATACATATAATTAGGATTTATCGGAAGAAGTATCATACTGTTTTCATCATAAGTTTCCGGAAGTGTTGTTTTTGCATTTGATGGCGGAAGAGTATTATCAGTTTCAAAAGATATAAGACCGTCTTCTTCCATTTTTAAAAGTTCTTTTTTTATTTCTTTTATAATATCTCTTTTCTTCATTGAACGTCTGAGCTTTATACCCAAATTTTTTGATATATTTCTTAATTCCTGTATACTTGGTTCTTCTGTTTTTAAAATGTTTAGTATAGTATCATCAAGTATCATATTGCTCCCTCCTAATCATTTTAATTTCAAATATATTCTATCATAAAATCTGATAAATAAAACAATATTTATTTGTTAATAACTATTATTAAACCTTTATAATAAAAAGTAATTACTATTAAACAATAAAGATAACCTTATATAAAACAACGGAGCCTTAGGGCTCCGTTTAGGGTGGGGGATTCTTTTTAGGGGTATACATTAAGAATTCCGAATTATTCTAACATCGGATTATTAAAATAGGATTTCCTGTATATGAAAAGTGTAAAATTTAATTATTTAATTACTTTTTAAGAATAAAGTGATATATTATTGAAAATATAATTATTTTGAAGTATAATTATTTTGAAAATATTTTTGGAGGTGTAATAGTGAAAAAAATAGTAGGAGTTTTGGTTGTTGTTATGGTTTTACTTTTTACCACAGTAGTTATTTCAGAAGATAAAGTCGAACACGGAAGAAATCTTAAAATAGGTTATGTTAATATTGAAAAAGTTATCGAATCATATACAAAATGGAACGATCTTCAGGATAAATATAAGAATGATGTTGATTATTATAATTCAAAAATAAATGCGCTTAAATCAGAAATAGATGCTCTTCAGAAATCAGGAGACCAGACTAATTATAACCAGAAAGTTCAGGAACTTCAGACAAGAGTTAATCAGTATCAGCAGGAATTACAGAATGAATACGGAGAAAAAACAAATGCTCTTATAGATGAAGTTAAAAACATTGTAGTAAACTACGCAAAAGATAACGGTTATGATCTTATGGTGTATGATTCCGGAGCTATTTATGCAAGTGATCTTGCAGACTTAACCGAAACTATGATTAACATTGTAAATTCTTCAAAGTGATTTTATGGAGAACAATGTAATAGAATGTAAGAAAATTTATAAAAAATACGGTAAAAAAATAGTTCTTAATAAAGTTGATTTCTATGCTACTCAGGGCAAAATAACCGGTATACTGGGACCGAACGGAGCCGGAAAAACTACTTTATTTAAATCTATATTAGGACTGGTTTCTCCCAATCGCGGTGATATATTTTTAAACGGGAAAAACATTACTCATTTGCCAATACACAGAAGGGCTTTGGGCGGCATGGGATATTTGCCCCAGGACCCTTCTGTTTTTAAAAATATAACAGTAAAAGATAATCTTTATATGGTTGCCGATCTTATAAAAATAAGTAATAAAAAAGAAAAGATAAAAACAATAGCAGAAGAATTCGGTATTTCCGAACTTATGAATCAGATGGCCTATTCACTTTCCGGCGGAGAGCAAAGAAGACTTGAATTTGCCAGAACACTTCTTCTGGAACCCAAAGTAATTCTTCTTGATGAACCTTTTGTCGGAATAGACCCTATAACAGTAAAAGATATACAGAAAATTATAAAAGAACTTTCCAAAAGGGATATTTCGGTTATTGTAACAGATCATAATGTAGATGAAATAGCCGAGGTTGTAGATGTTCTTTATGTTGTTCACAAAGGAAATATAATAGCTTACGGAAATCCTGAAGATGTTCTCGAAAGAAAAGAAGTAAAAGATAATTATCTTGGATGGTAGGTGTTTTATGAAAATAGGTTTTATAGGATATTCCGGAAATATAAATGCTGATCCTGTTCTCGGAATATCGGAATATGTTTATGAAATAGGTAAAAATTTAGCTCTTTCGCAGCATACTGTTTTTTCCGGCGGAAGAGACGGTGTTATGGATATTGTTTCAAAAGCGGTAAAAGAAAACGGAGGAAAATGTATAGGTGTGCTTCCTTGGGAAAATGAAGGAAATGAATATCTTGATTATACAATTAAAACAGGCCTTGATTTTTCTATGAGATCATATATTCTTGTAAAGTCTGTTGATGCTGTTATAAGTGTAGGCGGTGAAATAGGTACGGCTATAGAAATACTCGCGGCATATGCAGAAAAAAAACCTGTTATACTTATGAGAAATACAGGTGGCTGGACAGATAAAGTAGTACTAACTTTAATAGAAAATAAATATCTTGATAACAGAAAAATGGTAGAAATTTATCAGGCATACAATATTGAAGAAATGAATGATATACTTAGAAAGTTAGGAGCTGAGAAATAAATGGTTAAGGTAAGATTTGCACCCAGTCCTACAGGATATCTCCATGTAGGAGGGGTCAGAACAACTCTTTTTAATTATCTTTTTGCAAGAAAAAATAACGGTAAACTTGTCTTAAGAATTGAAGATACTGATTTTGAAAGATCAAAAAAAGAATACGAAGATATCATAATCAATGATCTGAAATGGTGTGACATAGATTATGACGAAGGTCCTGAAAAAGGCGGGGATTACGGTCCTTACAGACAGAGTGAAAGGCTTGATATTTACAGAAAATATATTGATTTTCTCATAAAGGAAAAAAAAGCATATTATGCCGTTTATAATCCGGAAAATAATGAAGAAATTATATATAAATCATTTGAATTTCCTCAGGAATACAGTGATAAAGAATATAGTATATCTGTTAAATTTAAGGTTCCTGAAAATACAAAAATAGTATTTGACGATATGATAAAGGGAAATATGGAATTTGACACGGAAGTTTTTGATGATTTTGTAATACAGAGATCTTCGGGAATTCCTATGTATAATTTTACAGTGGTAATTGATGATTATCTTATGAAAATAACACATGTTATAAGAGGTGAGGATCATATTTCCAATACTCCTAAGCAGATAATGCTTTATGATGCACTCGGGTTTGAAAAACCTGTTTTCGCACATATCCCGCTTATATTAGGTGAAGATAAGGCGCCGTTATCAAAAAGACACGGAGGAACTTCAGTTACATTCTTTAAAGAAGAAGGTTATCTTCCCGATGCTGTTATGAATTATCTTGGAATATTGGGCTGGACAGTTGAAAATGAAATTTTTGATTTTAAAGATAAATGTAAAGATTTTGATATATCTATGATTTCAAACAAATCTGTTGTTTTCGATTATAAAAAACTTTTGTGGGTTAACGAAGTTCATCTCAGAACAAAAAGTATAGAATATATTACAGAAAATTTTAAAAACTGGCTTGATATAAACGGTAAATCTGTTTCAGCGGATGAAGAATATCTTAAAAATGTATTGAACATATCCAGAGAAAAAGTTAGTAATTTAAAACAGCTTTTTGAATTTTCCGAAAATTTCTTCAGGGATGATTTCAGCTATGATGAAAAATATGTAACTCTTTCAAAAAAAGAATGGTTTGGTAAAGTTTTGGAAAAATCCTGTGAAATGTTTGAAAATAATGATGATTACAGTACTGAAGGTATAGAAAAAGTTCTTTCACAGATTGCCGGAACAGGTATAACCGGAAGAAAAAATGTTTATCAGACGGTAAGAGGTGCAATTTTGGGGAAACTTGTAACTCCGGGACTTTATGAATCTATAAGTGTTCTCGGTAAAGAAAAAACTATTAAAAGAATAAAAAGGGTTAAAGAAGAACTTTTATGAAAAAAATATTATTTACTCTTTTTTTAATATTATTAACAGGTTTATTTTTTGCCGAAGATTTTTCTCTTTATATTAAAAATATAGAAGATAAAAAAATTACACTTACACTGAAAACAAATTATTTACCCGTGGATCAACCACGGGTTTTGCTCTTTACAGGTTTTTTTAACAGTATCCATCCTATAAAAAAAACCATGACAACGTATGAAATATTAATAGATTTAGATAAATATGCGGATACTGATTTTTCTTTTTATGTTGAAGGGGAAGATATTAACGGAGAAACTAAGAAACTTTTTATAAAAAATATGTTCAGCAAAAGTGATTTTTTACCGAAGATTGATGTATCTGTACTCAGTGTTGATACTGAAGAAGGAATTGAGATATATATAGATGGTGAAAATGATGATGGTTTTGATATTAAAAAAATAGTTTTCGGTAAGGAAAATTTTGAAAATACTGAATTATTAAAAAATAAACTTAAAGAAATTCCACAGGGACAGTATGTATTATCTTTTTATTATAAAAATAAATTTCAGTATGAAATAAAAAAAGATGTAAAAATAATAAAAATAAATGATTATGTATTTTCAGAATCAGTTTTAAGACCGAAACAAAATAATATAATAAGCGGACTGCATATTATAAAAAAAGGAGAAAGTCTTTATAAGATAGCTTCGGATTACGGTATATCAGCAGGAGATCTTGTAAATATAAACAAACTCGAAGATCCTTCAAAGATATACACAGGACAGCCTCTTGTAATAGGAAAAGTAGATTATCAGATGAGTCCTCTTTTAATAAAAATAGAGGTTTCAAAAAACACACTTTCCCTCTATTACGGTCAGACACTTCTGAAAAAATATATTGTGGCGGTAGGAAGAAGTGATTCAACACCTCCCGGATATTATAAAATAATGTATAAAGAAAAAGAACCGGCACTTTACTGGTATGGTGAATATATAAACCCGGGTTCTATTATAAACGGTATAGGCAGCAGATGGCTTCAGCTTTCTGATCCGCAGTACGGAATACACGGTACAACAAAGCCATGGGAAATAGGGAAAAGAATTTCTCACGGATGTATAAGAATGTTTAATTTCAATGTAGAAGAACTTGATTTTCTTGCCGCACTCGGCACTGAAGTTTATGTTGAAAAAGAAGATACAAAAGAAATTCCTATGGATCCGGAACAGATAAAAGTACAGAGTGAAAATAATGAAGAAGAAAACGATAAAAATTTAAAAGTAGAGTGAAAAAATGTCTAAAGAATATATAATACCGATTTTTATACCTCACGGAGGATGCAAAAAAAGATGCGCTTTCTGTAATGAATATTCAGCAACAGGAATAAAAGAAAAACCGGATACAGATGATTTGGAAATTATTTATAAAGAATACAAAGGATATTTTAAAAAGAACAAAAAACCATATATAGCGTTTTACGGTTCAACATTTACAGGACTTGAAAATACTATTATGGAATATTATCTCGAATGGGCGAATTCAAAGTATATTAATAAAGAAATAGAAGGAATAAGATTTTCAACTTCTCCTGAAGAAATAACACAGGAAAAAATAAATATACTGAAAAAATATCCTGTAAATCTTGTTGAAATAGGTGTTCAGTCATTCTACAATGATGTTCTCGCACTTTCGAACCGCTCGCACAATACTGAGGATATATGGAATGCATGCGTGCTTATGAAAAATAACGGAATTGAATTCGGATTACATCTTATGACAGGATTACCGGGAAGCAGTTATATGAAAGATATAAATTCAGCACTACTCTTAACATTTAGCGGAGCTTCGTACGCAAGAATACACCCAACTGTTGTGCTTAAAAATACATTACTTGAAAGGGAAAAATATATTCCAGAAACAATTGAAAAATCAGTTAAAAAAACCGCAGTAATGAAAATGATACTTGAGTTAAACAAAATACATGTAATAAGAACGGGAATATGCCTTTACGGTGATGAAATAAATAATGTTGTAAGCGGTCCTTACAGTGAAAGTTTCGGAGATCTTGTAAATACTTTTATATATTCGGAAATAATAAAAACAAATGAAAAAAATTCACTTAAATTTCCGAAAAATAAAAAAGGAATAGTTTACGGATATAAAAAGAAAAATTGTGAAATAATAAAAGAATACGGAGTATCTTTTACAGATTCTGAAGAAATATTTTTAAATAATCAGAAAACACATACTGAATTTTTTTACCCGAAAATTATTGAAAAATATATATAAAAAAAAGAAACCTTTTAAGGTTTCTTTTTTTGTCGTGGGGTGGCTAGTGGGGCTCGAACCCACGACGTTCGGAGTCACAGTCCGACGTTCTACCAACTGAACTATAGCCACCATAAAAAAATGGCGGGTCCAGAGAGGCTCGAACTCCCAACCCCCGGATTAGAAATCCGATGCTCTATCCTGTTGAGCTATGGACCCTGGAGCGGCAAACGGGACTCGAACCCGCAACCCTCGGCTTGGAAGGCCGATACTCTACCAATTGAGCTATTGCCGCACAAGTATTAAATTCTGGTCGGAGCGACTGGGATCGAACCAGCGACCTCCGGTTCCCAAGACCGGCGCGCTACCGGCTGCGCTACGCTCCGTTTTCCTTACGTACGAAATATATAATATCACACATCTCAGTTTTTGTCAACATTTTTATTTGTCCAATTCATTTAAAAAATGTTAAAATTAAACAGCTGTGGTTTTTTTATTCTTTTTTATACAGATTCATAGTTTTTTCATCGTTTTTAAGAGGCATAAATATAAACATAAAAACTATAAAATTTATAAAATAGAAAAGTCCTGATATTAAAAAGAGAATTTTATAACCGGATACAGTAGAACCTACAATTATTCCGAATAATGCCGTAGCGACTGTTCTTGTTAAATTATTTAAAAGATTGTTAAGACTGTTTATTGCCGTAATTTTATTTTTCGGAAGATTTGAAAGAACTATATTACTCATAACGGGTGATGTCATGTTCATAAAAGAAAATCTAAGTGCATAAAGTACTGTAAACATATAAGGATCTCTTACATAAGCAAGTCCTATAATAAGTGGCACCACAAAGAACTGAAGAATTCCCGTATAATTTAAAGCACCGAATTTTTTAGACAGAAGAGGTGAAAGAGCAGCACCTACAGCAGTTCCTGCCTGAGCTATTGAAAGGGCTATGCCTATCATTGTCGGGTTCATGGAAAAAAGATCTTTGAAAATAAGATTTCCGAAATGTATAAAAAGACCGGCACCGAATCCTACGGTAAAAGTTGATATAAGATATCCTGACATAATTTTTCTTTCTGAAATATTAAGTGATGAAAAATCAAATATCTGTTTTATACTTTCGTTATTTTTGTTTCTGTCATGAAGGGTAATTATCGGTAAAGAACTGCATAAAAATAAAAGACCTGAAATAATAAGTGTATTCTGAAGACCTATATGATCACCTAAAAATCCTCCGAAAGAATTTCCGAAAAGACCTGTACCCATATTTATAGCTATGAGATATCCGAACGCCTTTCCACGGGATGAAGTGTCAGTATTTTCAACCATCAGAGTATTTATAATTATGGCTCTTCCTGCCATAAAACCACCGTTTAAAAAAGAAATAATAAAAAGAACATAAGGATGAGGAAAAACAGCACGTATTATTAAAAAGAATCCTGCTGATATTGTAAGAAATTTTAAAAAGAAAGATTTACCAAATTTATCTCCGGCTATACCGAGTAAAAGACCTAAAACAGCAGAACCGAATAATTCAAGAGAAGTCATATTACTTATAAATCTATTTTCAATACCGATGTCTCTTAAATAAAGATTAAATATAACACTGTACATAGAACCTGTAATACCTGCCAAAAGAGAATAAAATAATAATTTATTTATATTTTTATTAAGCATTTTGCATATCTCCTCAAAAAAGTTAGCATCACGAATCTAATTATAACATAAAAAAAAACAGATAATATTTATTATCTGTTTTTTTTATTTTAAAAATAAAGACTATTTGTAAATAATATTTGCTACTATGGTAACTCCTTCACCATCCCTTGAAATATGAACCTTAACATTATCTCTTTCAACGGAAAGATTTCTGAAAGCATAATCTTTTATATAATTTACAATTGAATTTATTTCATCGTCATTTGTTTTCTCCAGTCTGAAAGAGGTAGTATGTTCGTTTCTCTGGGCCTGAGACTCACCATTGGTTCTGACAAGTGTCTGAAGTCTTTTTACAGCTACATCCCTGCTGTTGTTTTTTTTAGCAAAAGGCCACATAGACATCACCTTCCTCCGAAAACTCTTTTAAAGAAACCTGAAATACCTTCAGAATTTTCTTTAAAATTTTTTAAGTCTTCCCCAACAGGTATCATATCCCCGGAAATCCTTGCGGCAATATTGTTAAATATTGTAGACATTTTTTTATCGTCTTCGAGAGCGAGAGGTTTTCCCTGATTAGTTGATATTATTATTTCCTCACTGTCGGGAACTATACCCATTAAATTTATTGCAAGAGCTGACTGTATATCTTCCGGAGAAACCATTTCATTTTTCTGAACCATTTTTGGTTTTATTCTGTTTACTATTAAAGACATATTTTTGTCAGTGTAACCGTTATTTTCCAATAATCCTATTACTCTGTCCGCATCAGAAATTGCGGTAAGATCAGGAGTAGTAACTATGATAGCATGCTGAGCAGCAACAACGGCATTCTTAAAACCACGTTCTATACCTGCGGGAGAATCTATAAGAATATAATGAAAATGTTTTGAAAGTTCATTTATTATTCTTACCATATCTTCAGGAGATATCATATCTTTATTTGCAATCTGTGAAGACGCAAGAAGGTTAAGATTTTTCATGATCTTATGCTTTACCAAAGCTTCTGTTACCGATCTCTGACCTTTTACAACATCAAGTATTGTATAAACAATTCTGTTTTCAAGACCCAAAACAAGGTCGAGGTTTTTAAGCCCTATATCGGCATCTATAAGACATACGTTATATCCACGCATGGCCAGTGCAGAACCTATATTAGCACTTATTGTAGTTTTTCCAACCCCACCCTTGCCGGAAGTTATAACATAGACTTTTGCCTGTTCCATAATTTCCCCTCCGATTTATAAATAAAAATCAAAAAATAAGTAAAATATCATAACGATTATACTATAAAAAAACAAAAAAATAAAATAAAAAAGAGAGCTTTAAGCTCTCTTTGATTAAATAAAATTATTCTTCTACAGTTATAGCCTGAACAGGACATGAATCTGCAGCATCTGTTGCACAAGGTAAATCTGTTTCAGGAACTATAGGTTCTGCTTTACCGTCAGCATTTATTGTGAAAACTTCCGGACATAGATTTTCGCAAACTCCACAACCTATACATGAATCCTGATCTACGAATACTTTCATGAGACACACCTCCATCGATTATAAAATAAATACAAAATTATTATACCATAGATTTTTTAAAATCAAACTAGACAGTTTTTATCGCATTTACTAATCTGTCTACCAGATCCATACCTACTCTAAACTGTGCTTCTTTAGTAGTAGCGCCTATATGAGGTGTTGTTACTATGTTGTCAAGAGAAAGAAGTTCCGAATAAAAATCTCCTTCAGGAGGTTCTTTTTCGAATACATCAAGACCGGCACCGTAAAGCTTTTTATTTTTTAAATATTTTAATAAGGCTTTTTCGTCAACTATACCGCCTCTTGAAGCATTTATAAGTATTGTGCCTTCTTTCATCATTTCAAACTGTTCTTCTGAAATCATATGATAAGTTGCATCATTTTTAGGTACATGCAGTGAAATAATATTTGAATTTCTGTATATTTCTTCGAGTGAAACCTGTTTAACCCCGTATTCTTTAAGAGTATTTTCAGGGATTTCAAAAACATCATATACAAGAATATCACAACTGAAACCGTGAAGGATTTTTGAAAGAAGTTTACCTATATTTCCGAATCCGATAATACCTACTGTTTTTTCGGAAAGTTCAATACCTTTTAATTGTTTTTTCTCCCATTTACCTTCTGATATACCCTTTGTACCTCTTACAATAGATCTTGAAAGAGAAAGTATCATTGATACAACTAATTCTGCAACAGAAAGAGAGTTAGCACCGGGAGTATTTATTACCTGTATATTTTTTTCCTTTGCCATTTTAGTGTCTATGTTATCAAGACCCATACCGGCTCTTCCGATTATTTTGAGATTTTTTCCCTTTTCTATAAAATCACCTGTAACATTTGTTGCACTTCTTACAACAAGAACATCCATAGTATCAATTTTTGACATAAGTGTTTCGTTATCATAATGTTCTTCTGTTATTTTTACATTAGGAAGAAGTTCTCTTAGTTTTGCTGTTGCTTCTTTATCAAGAGGATCGTTAATATGAAGCCACATATTAAACGCCTTCTCTCATAAGTACTTCTTCTACGGCTTTTACACCTGCACCTAATTCTGTTTTGTATCCGAATTTATTAAGTGCCATTTCAAGACCGCTCATAACAATAATTATATCAAACTGAGACATATAGCCTAAATGTGCAATTCTCATGATTTTACCTTTAACATGATCCTGTCCGCCTGCTACTGTTATTCCCATTTCATCTCTTAAATATTTTACGAGTTTTCCGCCGTCAATTCCTTCCGGAACCCATACAGATGTAAGAACATCTCCGGCATCTTTTGCAAAGAATTTAAGACCTAAAGCCTCAACGCCTGCTCTTGTTGCATCAGCCATTATTCTGTGTCTTTCCCATATATTTTCAATGCCTTCTTCTTTTAACATTTCAACAGCTTTTGAAAGCTGATAAACAAGATTAACCGGCGGAGTATAAGGAGAATCCGGGAAATTTTTTGCATAAGCTTTTAAGTCGAAATAGAATCTTGGTGTTGTACATTTATTTACAAGTTCCATAGCTTTAGGACTCATAGATATAAGTGCAATACCTGGAGGCATCATAAATCCTTTCTGTACACCTGTAACAACAACATCGACACCCCATTCATCCATTTTTAAAGGTAATGCTAAAAGTCCGGATATTGCATCAACAACCAAAACAGCTGATGTTTCTTTTACAACTGCTGCAATTTCTTTTATAGGATGTTTTCCTCCTGTTGATGTTTCATTTAATGTTGTGAAAACGGCTTTTACATCCGGGTTTTTATCAAGTGTTTCTTTTATTTCTTCCGGAGTAACTGCTGTTCCCCAGTCTTTTTTGATTTCTATAACATTTCCGCCAAAAGTTTTACAGAGTTTAAGCCATCTTTCTCCGAATTTACCGGAATTAACAACAATAATTTTATCATCTTTTGAAACAAGATTTGAAACAGCGGCCTCCATTGCACCTGTGCCTGAAGATGATAGAATAAAAACAGGATTTTCTGTCTGAAAAAGATATTTACAACCTTCAATAGCTTTTTCCTGTATTTTGAGATACTGTGGTGTTCTGTGATGAATAGTATCTTTTGCACCTTCAAGAAGAATGTCAATAGGTACCGGAGTAGGTCCGGGAGCCATCAGATAATTTTTTCTAATCATTTTCGCCATAAAAAATACCTCCCTGAGAAATTTATTTCCTGAAAAAAATTTCATACAATCATTTCTATTTTACATTATATAATAAAATATTTAAAATCACATAATAATAAGATTTATGAAGAAAAGTACTTATAATCATCAAAATTTAGTTATAAATGCTTTTAAAATCTAAGTTATGATTTATGATAATAAAAAACCCCCTGTTCTTAATAAAACAGGGGATAATAGTGAATTTATATAATATCAGACTTATAAAATCCGATTTTGTTAAATTTATACCATTCATTAATTTCATTTTCTTCTGTAATATCTAATGAAATTAAAATTTCACGTGCAAATTCTAAAGGTGCGGAGCCGTTTGCTGTAATAACATTCTTATCGTTTACAGCCTGCTTTTCAATATAATTATTTTCTCCTGTATATATTTCAAGGGGTTTAAGACTGTTAAGGCCGTTACCTGTATGTTTTACTCCGTTAAGAACACCTGTGGAAGCCAGAAAAAATGTTGCGTCACAAATTCCTCCGAGAATTTTTCCGGACTTAAAACAATTCTGAACCAAAGGTTTTATCAATTCTGCTTCTTTATTTCTCCATGACATTCCGCCGACTAAAATAAGTGCTTCATAATTTTCCGGTATGGAATTTATTTCGTAATCCGGTGTTACTCTGAAACCTCCTATAGATTCAACAGGATCTGAAGTTAATGAAACTGTCCTGTTTATATATAAATTATTTCCGAATGTTTTTACTGCAGTCGATAAATATGCCGGTTCCCAGTCAGCCCACTGGTCTAAAATTACATAGAGAATTTCTTTCATTGATTCACTTCCTTTAATAATTTTATGAAAATATATATTTAATTATAAAACAAAAACAGGTTAAAAAAACACAGAAGTATTTTTTTAACCTGAATATGGCACGCCCGGAGGGAATCGAACCCCCAGCCTACGATTTTGGAGACCGTCGCTCTACCAATTGAGCTACAGGCGTAAACACGAAAATAATTATAACATAAAATAACAAATATTTCAAGGAGTTAAATGTTTCATTTTTATTAACTCTGATTTTTAATTTTTAACACTTTTTGATTTTATATTCTTTTTTTCTTTTAAAAATATAAAAAGAAATACAAAAAAAGAAATAACGATAGTCCAGTTTAAAGAGGGAAAATCCTCTTTTGTCATCCAATAATTTAGCCATTGGGAAAAGTAATTGAACACCTCGTATCCCCCGAGAACAAAAACTATAATTCCCGAAGTAATTATATGTGAAGATTCATGAAACCAAATATTGTTGTTTTTATAAAAACCGAATACACCGATTAAAAATACAACAAAAAAAGATACAGAATAAAAATAATCATTATATATAAATATATTGGCAAAAGAAATAATAAAAGAAAAAACAGAAATAAATACCAAAGTTATTTTACTCATAAAAAAAGACCTCCTATATAATAAACGGCATTTGCCAATATATAAGCTATTATAGTTGTGTAGAAGAAAGCAAAAACAGCCCACTTCCAGGATCCGGTTTCACTTTTTATTACACCTAAAGTTGCAAAACAGGGAACATAACCGAGAATAAAAATCAAAAGGCTGAATGCCGAAAGAGGTGTCATTATCTGAGAAAGACCGGCTGCAAGATTTCCTTCATTAGTATTTAAAAGTGTTGAATAAGTTGAAACAATAACTTCTTTAGCAGTAACACCAAATATCATAGCAGTGTTTGTTTTCCAGTCCCAGCCAAGATGACTTGTTATAGGAGCAATTGATTTTCCTATTGCTGCTGCATAACTGTGTTCTATGTCATTTGAAGCCGGAAAATAAGATAATACCCAGATAACAATCGTACTGAGAAGTATAATTGTTCCTGCTTTTTCAAGAAAATGTTTACCCTTGTTCCATGTATAAAAACCAAGATTTTTTAATCCGGGCATTCTGAATCTCGGTAGTTCTATTGTAAAAGGAATATTTTCAGTCTGTGTTATAAATTTCTGAATAAGTTTAGAAGAAAAAAGAACCATTAATATACTTAATAAATAAATACTCAGAAGGACAAGCGCCGAATAATTCTGGAAAAATGCCGCTATTAAAACTATATATACCGGAAGTCTTGCACTGCATGATGCAAAAGGTATACTTAAGATTAAAGCCATTCTTTCTTTTTTGTTAGAAACTGTTTTTGTTGACATTATAGCGGGAACACTGCATCCGAACCCCAGAATAATAGACATAAAAGAACGTCCGGAAAGTCCGAATTTTCTTACTATTTTATCTACGAGAAAAGCTGCTCTCGGTAGGTAACCTGATTCTTCAAGAAATCCCATAAAGAAAAACAAAACAAAAATCTGCGGGACAAAAACCAGTACCCCTCCGACACCGCCTATAATACCATCAACAATAAGAGAATTAAGCCAGTCAATAGGTATTTTACCGTCTAACCATCCTCCTAAAGATGAAAAAAGCATATCAAGAAGATCAGAAAATGGTGCCGCAACGGTAAAAGTTATTGAAAAAACCATATAAAGTGCAAGAATATATATTATGAGTCCAAGAAATTTATGTGTAAGCACATGATCAAGAAGATCTCTGAAAGACCAGTCACGTCCGCTTGCTATAGTAGCATTTTCCGCAAGTTTTGATAGAAAATCAAATTTCCATTGTAAATAGATATCTTTTAATTCCGGTAAAATATCAATGTTGTTTATTTTTTCTGTTAATTTATCATCGAATAAATTATTAAGACTGTTGTTTTCAAGATAATTAAGAGCAGCCCATTTCATATTGTAATTTGCGAGTTTAGAATTATTACTGTTTATTTCGGAAAATTTCTGACAGAAATTTTCAATTCTTTCGGGGTAATTTATTTTAAAAGTTTTTTTCACAGAACTTTTAGAAACTTTATATATATTTTCCAATAAATCTGTAATACCTGTCTGTTCTTTGGCGGAAGTAGCCACAACGGGAATATTAAGTGTTTTTTCTATATATTCTATATTTATTTTTCTTCCTTTTTCTTTTACCTCGTCTATTGAATTGAGGTCAAGAATTACCGGAAGATTCATTTCAAGAAGCTGTAAAGCAAGAAACATAGATCTTTCAAGATTGAGTGAATCTGCAACCACTACTATACAGTCCGGGTTTTCATTTATAAAAAAATCTCTTGCTACTCTTTCATCCTCGCTCATAGAGGAAAGAGAATAAATACCGGGAAGATCAACAAGTTTAAACTTTTCATTTTTATAGGAAAAATTACCTACTTTTTTTTCAACGGTTACACCGGGCCAGTTTGCTACATATTGTTTTGAGCCTGTTAATATATTAAAAATAGAAGTTTTACCTACGTTAGGATTTCCTATTATAGCTATTTCATAAACCACATTTATTCAGTCCTTTCATATTACAGTTTTGTTTTACCGGGCATGCAGCACATACAGGTGTTACTTTATCAATTTTTTCATAATTTATTCCGTATCCCGAAAGAATAGGAATTAAAACAGACATCTGTGAATCTGTAATTTTGAATCTGGCTTTAAGAGAGTTTAAATCAACGGATTTTTCATTATTTATGTATTTAACTATATCTTTAACTACCATAAATATCACCCCAGCATTTCTTTACACATTATTTTTTTTGCCCAGCCGCGCCTCAATGCAATTATTTTCTTAGGTGTTTTTATAGTTACAGAAGAATTAGTTTTTTCTATTATTTCTATCTTTTCATTTAATATTAATCCTTCTTTTCGCATTTTATTCCAGAATCCCTGACCTCCGCAGAAAAATTCAATAGTACAGA
The DNA here is from genome assembly GCA_024233675.1 of Thermotogae bacterium. Classification (GTDB taxonomy): domain Bacteria; phylum Thermotogota; class Thermotogae; order Petrotogales; family Petrotogaceae; genus JACKPH01. Next base: position 247,690 of record JACKPH010000003.1, on the reverse strand, counting down.
ATTTTTTGTCAATATTAATAAGAGGAAGAAGAATATTTGAAATTTCTATTTCTATATTTTCTGCTTCGCTTTTTCTCAGCATGAGTTTATTATCTTCTATTAAATAAACAAAAGGATCGTTGAAAGGAGAAACATGTACAAGTTTTATTTTTTTCCCCGGAAAAAGTCCCATGGAAATAAGTCTTTCTTTTACAGAAGAATCAAAATTCAGATTCTTTATATAACCCTCACTGCCTATAGTGAGTTCACTTAATTTTTTAACCATACAGGATCACCCCTAAATAAATTTAAATATTCATATATATTTTAACACATCTATAAAAAGTTAGGTATACCTAAATAATTAAAAAAAGTTAAATATTGTAAAGAAAATGTTTACATTTGAAATGATTTTAATTTTGATAATAAATAAAAAAAAGACAGCCTAAGCTGTCTTGTATGGCTGGGAGAGTAGGGGTCGAACCTACATTGGCGGAGTCAGAGTCCGCAGTCCTGCCATTAGACGATCTCCCAATATTTTTAATTACGTGAAAGATTATAACATATAAAAATAATATTGTCAATATTTTTTTTGAAAAAAATTTGAACTTTTTAATAAATTTTTATGTCTAAATATATGGGATTCTTTTTAAAGGGGGTAAAATATGGAAAAAAATTCAAAAAAAGAAACGGAAAACATTATGGAAAAGATTGCGGATCTTGATTTTGAGAGAATTGAAGAAAATGGTGACGAAGCTTTAATTAAAGTAAAAAAACCCACTGAAAAGATTGATGTTGAAAAAGTTATAAGAAATCTTAAGAAGAAAGCAAAGAAAAAAAATAATAATCTGAATTATTCGGATATCGATGAAGCTATACCTGCTGAGACATCTGAAGAAATTGATTCGGATTTTATTGAAAAAATTTATGCTGCACTTGAAGAATCCGGTATAAATATAGTTGAAGAAGATACAGATGATGACGATGACGATGACGGAATGGAAGATCCTGAAGATGAAGAAATAAAAGAAGATGTTTTTGAACTTCTTGAAAATGTTGAACTTAAAATGTATGATAATATTTCTTTGGGAGATCCTATTAAAATTTATTTAAAAGAAATAAGTAAAGTAAATCTTCTCACACCTTCCCGTGAAAGACAGCTTGCCAGAAGAGCCCAGCGAGGCGATAAAAAGGCAAGGGACGAACTGATAAAAGCAAATCTGAGACTTGTAATATCTATAGCAAAGAGATATACAGGAAGAGGGCTGTCATTTCTTGATCTTATACAGGAAGGAAATATAGGGCTTATAAAAGCTGTAAATAAATTTGACTGGAAAAAAGGATTTAAATTTTCGACATATGCGACATGGTGGATAAGACAGGCGATAACAAGAGCGATAGCTGATCAGGCAAGAACAATAAGAATACCTGTACATATGGTTGAAACAATAAACAGAATGAATAAAATAATAAGGGAATATATACAGGATAACGGTGATTATCCGAAAAATGAAGAACTTGCAAAACTTATGGATAAACCGGTTGAAAAAATAAATGAGATATTAATGAGTGCAAAAGATATAATTTCACTTAATTCTCCTATATCAAACGGAAGCGGTGATGATGACGAGTCTGAAACAGGTGATTTTGTAGGTGCAAACGATTTAACTCCTGAAGAAGTAGCACAACAGATGATACTTAAAGAAAAACTTGAAGAAGTACTCGATACACTTCATCCGAAAGAGGCACTTGTTCTTAAAATGAGATACGGTTTTCTTGACGGTAAACAAAAAACACTTGAGGAAGTCGGACAGTTTTTCAATGTAACACGTGAAAGAATAAGACAGATAGAAACGAAAGCACTGAGAAAATTAAGACATCCGAGCAGAAGCTCGCAGCTTAAAGATATAATAGACGGTTAGGTTAAAAACGCCAAAGTATATTTCTTTGGCGTTTTTAGTTATATAGATAAGGAGATATAATAATGATAAAAAATTATTTGAGAAAGAATGCAAATATAATAAAAAAAGGAATTGTAAAAACTTTACGTGATAATTTATGATAATAGAAATCTGTGTGGAAAATTTTCATTCAGCTGTCATAGCTCAGAATGCCGGTGCACAAAGAATAGAAATCTGTTCAGCACTTGCGCTCGGAGGACTTACACCTGATATAGGCTTTGTGGAAGCTGTTGCGGATAAAATAAAAATAAAAAAATATGTAATGATAAGACCGAGAAACGGAAATTTTTTATATAATGAGTATGAATTTGAAAATATAATGAAAAATATAAAAATTATAAAAAAATATAAAATAGACGGATTTGTCTGCGGAATTCTCACAAAAGACGGAAATGTAGATGATAAAAAAATGAAAATAATAACTGAAGAAATTTATCCGCTAAATATGACATTTCACAGGGCATTTGACTGTACTGTAAATCTATATGAGGCTGCTGAAAGTATAATAAATTTAGGAATAGAAAGAATTCTTACATCAGGGGGAAAAAATACTGCAGAAGAAGGAATTGAAAATATAAAAAAAATAAATGATAAATACGGGTCAGAAGTAAAAATAATGGCCGGTTCAGGAATATCTGCCGAAAATGTTCTTGAAATAGCATCAGCAGGGGTAAAAGAAATTCATTTCTCAGCCAAGAAAAAGATACCGGTAAAATCATTAAAAAATATCAGAATGGGTAATTCTGAAGAAGAGTATTTTAATTTAGCAGATGAAAAAATAATAAAAGAAATTAATATAAAAACTAATGGTAAAATATTATAAATGTAAGTTTATTTTAAATATATATAAAGGCAGATGAAAAAATAATGGGATGGGGAATCATTTCTACGTGGGAAATGGCACATGAGGGAACAAAAAAAGGCGCATCAATACTTAAAAACGGAGGTAAGGCCCCTGAAGCAGTAACAGAAGCAATAAAAGAAGTAGAAAATAATCCTGAATATGTTTCTGTGGGATTCGGAGGACTTCCGAATGAAAACGGTGATGTAGAACTCGATGCAGGTTATATGAACGGAGATACTCTTTCAGCAGGAATGACAGGTGCTGTAAAAAATATAAAAAATCCGGTAATTCTTGCAAAAAATCTTTCCGAAGAAAGATTTAATATATTTCTTACCGGAAAAGGCGCTGAAAAATATGCTCTTGAAAAGGGTCTTGAAAAAAGAAATATGTTAACCGAAAAATCAGAAAATGAATATAAAAGAAGGGTAGAGGATGTTTCAAAAAAACTGCTTTCACCGTATGAAGGCCATGATACTGTAGGAGTAGTTGCTGTGGACAATTTTTCTACAGTAATAGCGGCAACATCTACAAGCGGACTTTTTATGAAAAAAGAAGGCAGACTCGGAGATTCTCCTGTAATAGGATCAGGTTTTTATGCTGACAGCGATACAGGCGGTGCTGTTGCTACAGGCCTCGGTGAGGATTTAATGAAAGGATGTATAAGCTATGAGACAGTAAGGCTTATGAAAGAAGGGAAAAAACCTCAGGAAGCAGCTGAAATAGCTGTGAAAAATTTAGATAAAAAACTTACGGATAAACGAGGTAAATCCGGAGATATTTCTGTTGTATGCATGAACAGATACGGTGAGTGGGGAGCATTTTCAAATACTCGGGAATTTAAATTTGTTGTCTGTTGTGAAGGTAAAGAACCTGAGATTTATAAAATTGAAGATTATAAAGTAATAAAAATATAAAAAGCATTACGGAATTATTCCGTAATGCTTTTTTTGTTACGCTGCCTGCTTTTTTTGACATTTTCTCTGTTCCTGCAGGCAGGACTGCAGTATTTTTCTCTTTCTGTAGCAGCTATAAAAAAATTCCCGCATGAATTACATTTATTTAAAATGTTTTTATTTCCTGTGACTGAAAAAGCATATATTATTTCTATTATAGTTTTAAGCGAATCAAATTTCCAGGAAATGAATGTTTTATCAAGCTGGTCTATGGTAAAACCTATTTTTTCGCTGTGAAATACATTACCCATTATAGTTACACTTTCTGTTAAAAATGAAGAAGTATTTCTGTATGTTATTATATTGTCAAAATGTCTGCTTAAATTTTCCGCAAAATTAAGAATCCATTTTTTCTCTTCACAGTAGAACTTTGAAAAAATTAAATCGGTAACAAGAGGTTTTTTTCCGTAATATTTCGGAGAGTCTTCCGATTTTATTACATCAACGGTATTTTTATATTTTCTTATCTCAACATCATATTCTGTTGCAAAAGGAATAAATGTCTTTATATAATCTTCTGTTTTCATAATTTTTTCTTTTGTTACCGGATTACCTTCGGAAAATATAACAAAATCATCACCAAGAATGTTTTTATTATAAACGGAAGAACTTATAAAACCTAAAAGACCGTATTTTTTTGCAAATAAAAGTAATAATGCATCGGTATTTTTATCATCTGATAATGATGAAATTCCTATACGGAGAATATCTGTCAGAATTTCTTCCGAAACATCAAAAGGATTGTACATGGAAAAAAATGTTCCGTCCTCAGGTACTATGTATGTATTACCTTTATTATCATTTCTGAATACATAGTTTTCATATTTTATCCATTCTGCTGAAAAATTGCCAGGTAAATTTAATTCGCCTTTCATAAAGCACCTCTTTAATATATGTAATATATAACACTGTTTAATATATTACATATATTATAGCACGTGATTTTGTTAAAGTCAAATAAAACTAAACCGGACATATTTTATATGTCCGGTTTAGTTTGTTTCTACCATTATGCAGTCTATAAGTGAGTATTCAATATCTTCTTCTGAGTTTAAAAAATTTTTAAGGTCTTCTGATTCAGTTCCCGGCTGAAACCAGAATTTTCTGAAACCAAGAGAATAAAAGTTTTTTGCATATTCGAGTGTAACTTTCGGCGGAACAACAAAAACTATTAATTCGGGTTTTTCATTTAAATCTTCTATGGAATTGTAAACCTTATATCCTTCTATTTCTTTTTTAAGAGGATTAACGGGATAAACTTCAAAATCTTTATTTATTAAATTTTTAAATATTTTATAGCCGAACTTTTCTTTATTATCTGTTGCACCTACAAGGGCTATTTTTTTTATGTTTTCAAGATTCATCATTTTCTTTTACCTCCGTAAGTTTTTCTTCTGCAGTGTGCCATGAAAGGCTAAAGCATTTTACTCTCATAGGCAGAGTTGAAATATCCTCAAACATTTCGAGTGAATCAACTGTTTTTTTGTCAAATGTTTCACCCCGGGACATTTTTATTACTTCATTAATTATGTTTAATGCGGAATTTATATTTTTACCTTTAAGAGCTTCGCAAAGCATCGCTGTTGAAGCCTGGCTTATTATACATCCGTGTCCGGTATACGAAATATCTTTTATTATATCACCGTTTAAATTAAATTCAAGTTCAATTTCATCTCCGCATGAAGTATTTTTTCCGTGAGCTTCATGATTGTGTTCTATATGTTTCTTAAATTTTGTATTTTTGGCATAATCAATTATTACATCCCCGTATAAATCTTCAAGTTTCATTTAAACCACCTCCTGATTTTTAGGAGAGCATCATAAAGTGTATCTATTTCTTCTTCTGTATTATAAAAATTAAAACTTGCCCTGCATGATGAATAAATACCGAGTTCTTTATGAAAAGGCTGAGCACAGTGATGACCTGACCTTATTGCAATTCCGTCGGAATCATTTAAAAACTGAGAAACATCATGAGGATGTATATCTTTTACATTAAAAGATACAATAGAATGCTGGTTTTCATCCAAAGTACCGTATAAATCAAGAAAATCAAGGGTTTTGAGTTTTTCTAATGCATACATAGTTAATTCTTTTACCCTTTCATGTATTTTATCTGTACCTGTTTCATTCATATAATTTATTGCCTCTGAAAGACCGTAAAATCCGGCTACATCAGGTGTTCCTGTTTCAAATTTAAACGGAATTATATTGAATGTAGTATCTTCTGTTGTTACCGAGTCAATCATTTCTCCTCCGAACATGTATGGAGGAAGTTTTTTTAAAATGTTTTTTTTGCCGTAAAGCACACCTGTTCCCATAGGACCTAACATTTTGTGTCCGGAAAAAGCTATAAAATCTATATCATATTTACGAACATCTGTTTTAAAATGAGGAACGTACTGGGCACCGTCTATTACTATAATTATATTTTTATTTATATTTCTTGCTGAATTTATTATTTTTCCTATATCTGTTACCTGACCTGTTACGTTTGTAAGTGCCGTAAATGCTATTACTTTAGTTTTTTTATCAATTAGTTTTATAAAATCATCTTCATTAAATATACCGTTATTATTTTTATAATAATGTACATTTTTTCCGAATATTTTACCGTACTGCTGCCAGCTTACAAAGTTTGCATGATGTTCAAGCGTTGTTGTAAGAACACTTTCGTCTTCTGATATTAGATCAGATCTTATAAGAGAGGAAGAAATAAGATTTAATGCTTCTGTTGTGCCTTTTGTAAATATAATCTCATCAGTTGATTCCGCATTTATAAAGTCGGCTATATTTTTTCTGGAATTTTCATATATTTTTGTCGATTCTGCAGAAAGTTTATGAGAAGATCTGTGAACATTTGAATTGAAGTTATTGTAATATTTTTCAAAAGAGTCTACAACCCTTTTTGGTTTAAGGGTTGTAGCTGCGTTGTCAAAATATATTATATTATTTTTATCAAGAATCGGAAAATCATTTCTATATTTTTGAAATAATGACATTCCTTATCACCTCTGCGGTTTCTGGATGAAGCTGTTCTATTTCGTCTATAAAAGGTTCGAAAATAGCCATGGAAATAAGTTTTTTTGCTTCTTCCGTACTAAAACCCCTTGTCATAAGATAATACAGTTTATCTTCGTTAATTGTTCCTACACTTGCGGCATGAGCGGCATTTACTTCATTTTCGTCAACAAGAAGGCTGGGGATTGCTTCCGCTCTTGCTTTTTCTGAGAGAACAAGTGTGTATTCTGATTCATCCGCAGTTGCCTCCTTAGCACCTTTCTTCAGATCTAAAAAACCTCTGAAAACAGATTTTGCTGTGTCTTTTAGTACACCTTTACCGTTTATGCTGCCGAAAGTATCTTTGCCGTAAAATCTCATTAAATAAAGCATATCTGTAACTGTATTTCCGTATCCCAGAAAATAAGGTTTTATATTTGCTTTTGCATTTTTTTCAGAAAATCTCACAACAATGTGCGGTGAGGAAATTTTACCCGAAATATGCAAATCAAAAATATTCAGGGAAGAATTTTCTTTAAGGTCAAAAAATTCATTGTCTATGTTTATATCGTTTTCTCCAAGTATATTAACATTTATTATTGTAAGAGAAGAATTTTTTTCCAAAACGCCTCTTAAAACATTGTTTTTAAATCCGTCGTTTTTAGTTCCGTTTATTATTCTTATTATTCTGAGATTGGTATTTTCGGGCATTTTTATTATTGTATTTTCTATTATATTTTCGTTTAAATCATAATTTATAACAATTTCTTTGTTGTTATAATCTTTTCCGTTTATATAAAATCCTGAATTAAAAAAAGCATCGGACATTAATACAAATTTTCTGTCTGCACCTTCAAAATCATAAACACCTAAAATTTCCATAGCTTCTATACCGGCACTTTCAGTATTAATCAAAGGTAAATTTGTTTTAATATTAATTTTTTTATAATTTTTAGGGTCAAATCCGTTTAATTTTGCTCTTTTCCATACGGGGAAACCTAATTTTTCATATTCACTGAATTTAAAAAGTCTGATTTTACTGAGATCTGAATTTTCAGAATTTTTTATTATATTATCAATAATATCTTTATTATAATCTTTTTCGGAATTTATACGTTCTGTTATATGTTCTACCATTAAAAGATCTCCGTGAACATTAACTGTCGGTTTTTCATATACTGTATTCATAATTTCACCTCTTATCCTATGGTTGATTCTACTTCAAGGTTTAAAAGCCTGTTAAGTTCAATTGCATATTCAATAGGAAGTTCTTTTGCAAAAGGTTCAACAAAACCTCTTACAACCATAGCTTTAGCTTCTGATTCAGATAAACCTCTTGTCATAAGATAATAAATCTGTTCTTCCTTTATGCGTCCTATTCTGGCTTCATGTCCGACATCGGCATCATCTGTATAAACTTCTATAAGAGGAACTGTATCACTTCTGGATATATTATCCAGCATTAATGCCTGACACTGAACTGAAGCTTTAGCACCTTTAGCCTTTTCGGAAATTTTTAGCCAGCCTCTGTAAAATGCCCATCCTCCTCCTGTTGATATACTTCTTGCATCAACAGTTGCTGAAGTATAAGGAGCAAACATCATTACTTTGGCCCCGGCATCCATATGCTGGTTACTTCCTGCATAAGTTATAGCTTTTACCTCTGTTTTAGCGCCTTTTCCTCTTAATATTGATGAAGGATAAATCATTGTTTTGTGGCTTCCGAGAGAACCTGATACCCATTCCATGATACCGTCCTGATCAACAATAGCTCTTTTTGTATTTAAATTATATGTATTTTTACTCCAGTTCTGTATAGTAACATATTTTACTCTGGCATTCTTTTTAACATATATTTCAACCATACCTGCATGTATATTCGTAACATTATAAAAAGGAGCTGAACATCCTTCTATAAATGAAACCTCAGAACCTTCATCGGCTATTATTATAGTGTGTTCCAACTGGCCCATACCCGGATTATTCATTCTGAAATAAGCCTGTAGGGGAAGAGGAACTTTAACCCCTTTCGGAACATAAAGAAAAGTTCCGCCTGACCATATTGCACCGTGTAAAGCGGCATATTTATGATTTGTCGGAGCAACAGCTTTCATAAAGTACTGTTTTACAAGATCGGGATGTTTTTTAACTGCTGTTTCCATATCCATGAAAATAACGCCGAGATTTTCAAGATTATTCTGTACATGCTGATAGACAACTTCGGAATCATACTGAGCACCGACACCGGCAAGTGATTTTCTTTCAGCTTCGGGTATACCGAGTTTTTCAAATGTATCTTTTATTTCAGTCGGTACATCATCCCAGGAATTTGATTTTTTGGCATTTGGTTTTATATAAGCTACTATTTTTGAAAGGTCGAGTTTGGAAATATCAACTCCGAAACGCGGCTGTTTCCATACATCAAATATTTCAAGTGATTTTATTCTGTGAGCAAGCATCCAGTTCGGTTCATTTTTATTTAAAGAAATTTCTTCTATAATTCTTTTGTTTAGTCCGGGTACTGATTTATAAGAATATATTTCCGGATTTCTGAAATTAAATCGGTTTTGGTCAATTAATAAATCTTCTACATTAAAATCCCTGTTTTTTGACATATTATCACTCTCCGTCCGCAGTAAGACCGGCAAGTTCTTTTACTATAGAATAACCGTTTTCTTCAATATCTTTTGCAAGCTGAAAATCACCTGTTTTAATTATCTGACCGTTAGAATATACATGTACAAAATCCGGTTCTACAAGATTTAATATTCTCTGATAATGGGTTATCATAATAACACCCATCTGTGCTGTTTTGAATTTGTTAATTGATTCAGCAACAATTCTCAAAGCATCTACATCAAGACCGGAATCTATTTCATCAAGAATAGTTATATAAGGATTAAGAAGACCCATCTGAAGAATTTCGCTTTTTTTCTTTTCTCCTCCGGAAAATCCTGTATTAACATATCTGTCAAGAAATTCATTATCCATACTTACTGTTTCTGCGAATGAAGTAATATTTCTGCTTATTTTAAGAGCTGTTGAATCGTCATTTTCATGTATATTTCTATAGGAATTCATAAGAAACTGCCTCATTTTTACACCGTTAATTTCTTCCGGAGCCTGAAAAGACATAAAAATTCCGAGCTTTGCTCTTTTATCAGTAGAAAGACCGAGTATAGACTCTCCTCTGAAAAGTATGTCACCTTCTGTTATTTCATATTTTGAACTTCCCATAATAACATTGGCAAGAGTAGATTTTCCGGAACCGTTAGGTCCCATTATTGCATGAACTTCACCCTCGTTTATAGTAAGATTTACACCATTTAGTATCATTCTTCCGTCTTCAACAATTTTTGCCTTTAAGTTTTTTATTTCGAAAAGTACAGACATTTTTTAATTCCTCCTTTTTTTATCTTAATTTCTTTTTAAATTCTACCACATTTGTCGTATTTTAGTCAAACCTAATTCCGATAGATTTTGTAAAGAATAAATTAAGAAACAAATAAGAAACACGGATAGGATTTAATCCTATCCGTGTTTCTTATTTTACATAAAAGTTTAGTATTTAAGTATCTGACCGGGTTTTATTGTGGAAGTTTCTTTCAGATTATTTATTCTGAGAAATTCAGAAAGTGATATCCCGAGTTTTTTTGATATTGAATAAACAGTTTCGCCTTCTCTTACTATATATTCTCTGCTGTAACTATCGGAATTTATAATGTGATAAATTCTGTAGTTTATATCGTTAAAATAATACTGTATAAAAGTCTGATCTGTTTTTGCCGACTTATAAAAACTGTATGAATCTAAAAGGGAAAATGCAATAAAAATAATAAGGAAAAAAAACATCAGAGTACCTAATAATTTAGTTCCTTTTTTTTCAACGGAGGGTTCAAAAATTTTTTTCATTTTTTCTGAAGAATATCCGGAATAAAGAATTTCATAATTATCATAATTATTTAAAAGTGAAAGTTCATTACATAATGTACGCGGAACAAAGGCATAGATTTTGTAACCGAGTTTTTTTAGGTCTTCTGTCATAGTAGTTGTAAAATTGTCTGAGAATATACCGAGATCTATTACTATATTTTTTGAGCCGAAATCATGAATTTCTTCGAGAGAAATTTTCTGACCTATATCAAGCAGTTTTACCGAATAATCGGATTTTTTAAAATAATCAAGTAAAGCAGAACTTACAAGATGTTTCTGATCTTCCACAATAATTATTTTTTTACCCATAAAGACACTCCCTTTAAGTATTAAGTTTTTTTTAAGTTCCGGATTTTATAATATTATCAAAGATGTAGTAATGGTACCTCCTTAAAAAGTAAAATTCACCCATTAGACGGCCTTTGGCCGTTTTTTTTTAATATGGTAAAATATAATGAAATAACTTTCATTTTGTTAATAAATTGTTAATCCTCTATTATATTAAAACACATTTAATGTTATTTTGAAAGATATTTTCAGACGTCAAAAGTTAATTTTTTGTTAATAAAAATAAAATAAAAATTACGAAAGGCTGTGTTTTTCATGAAGTATTTTTTTGAAGATGTTTACGGTAATGCTATAGAAAAAGATTTATACATTAATAGCGAAGCTGAAAAAAAATTGAGCGATAAGGGTGTTTTGAAAGAAGATATTCTTGTAAAATGGATATATTCAAATGAAAAAAGACTTAATGATGTATGCAGATATTTTATTATAGATGGAAATATTGTACCTTGTGACGGTAAAGATTTCATTCTTTCAAAATATTCTGATGTTAAAATAGAAGGTAAATATAAGTCTGTTGTTCTTATTCTTGAATCTCCGCATAAAGATGAATACACCGGGTATAGTATGCAGGAAAATTCATTTTGTCCTATAGCTCCTGCAAACGGTAAAACAGGTTTTGCGATTGAAAAATACAAAAACAGCTCTAAAAACGCAGAATATTATTCTCTTCGGGAATTAATAATGAATTTTACCGATATAAAAAAAGAAAAATATGCTGTTATACTTTGTAATCCTGTTCAGTATCAGACATCACTCGGTTCTTTTACGGGAAAATTTTACAGAGATCTCAGAGATGATATGTGGAAATCAATGTATCCGTATTTTGAGAAAGATTTTATAAAAAGGATAAAATCTTATAATCCTGAATTAATTATTAATGCCTGTACAGGAAAAAATAAAGAAGGTGAATTAAAAAAATATGTTTCTGAAAGTCTTATTAAAGAAAAATACAGACATATTATGACACCGCATCCTTTTTCATGGATATTCGGAGGAATAAAGAAAAGTTCGGTTGATTTAACATATTATGACTGATTTTTAATGAACTAAAATGTAATATATAGTATAATTTTTTGGAGGTGTATCTTGTATAAAAATTTTACGATAAAAGAATTTTCGGATAAAACATCTGAAAAAAATCCGGTACCCGGAGGAGGAGCTGTATCTGCAATTATATCTGCTCTTACTGCATCACTTGGACTTATGGTTTCTGCTTATACATTAAATAACAAAAAATATGAAAATGTAAGTGAAAGAACAAAAAATATAAAACAGGAACTTGAAAAATCACGGGAAATACTTTTTGAACTTGCTGAAAAAGATTCGGAATTATTTCTTAAATATCAGGCTACGGATAAAAATAATAATTCTCTGCTCAGTGAGGTTACCAGAGAAAATATTGAGAATTCACTGCACATTGCAGATGAATCTCTGAAAATATTAAAAATGTCTTATGAACTTTATACATGGGGTAATAAGTTTCTGAGATCCGATGCTTATATTTCATGTGTTTACGCATGGAGCGGAATAAAAGCTTCTGTTTGTCTTATTAATGAAAATAAAAAGAGTGTTTCGGAAGAAATTTATTTGGAAAATATAAATAAAATTACAGAAAAAATAAATTCAGAAACTGATTTTATTATAAATAAACTACCGGAGGTAATGCTTAGTAATGGATAAACCTATAAAATATGAATTATTACACACAGATAAATATACCGGAGCAAGAAGAGGAAGAATTCATACTCCTCACGGAACAATTGAAACACCTGTTTTTATGCCGGTCGGAACAAACGGAACTGTTAAAGGATTAACTAAACAGAATATTATTGATGTCGGATCCGAAATAATATTAGGAAATGCTTTTCATCTTTTTCTCAGACCCGGGCTTGAAATAATGTCGGAATTTCAGGGACTTCATAAATTTATGAACTGGGATAAACCTATTCTTACTGATAGTGGCGGATTTCAGGTTTTTTCTCTCAGAGACAGAAAAATAACAGAAGAAGGCGTACATTTCCATTCGCCTCTTGACGGTTCAAAAATACTTATTACACCTGAAAAATCTATGGAAATACAGCAGATTATAGGATCTGATATTGCTATGGCTTTCGATGAATGTGTGGATACAAAAAATACTGAGAAAAAATATTTTGAAGAATCTGTTGACAGAACGTACAGATGGGCACTAAGATCTTTTGAAAGTCATACAAGAACAGATCAGGGACTTTTCGGTATAGTTCAGGGAGGATTGTTTGAGGACTTAAGACAAAAAAGTCTTGAACAGATAACAGGGATTCCTTTTGACGGATTTGCACTCGGAGGTCTTGCTGTCGGAGAAAAATATCAGGACTCGGAGAAAGTTTTAAAAATATTCGGAAACAGATTGCCCAAAGATAAACCAAGATATATAATGGGTATAGGATCACCGACTATGATGATTCTTTCTGTTGAAAACGGAATGGATATGTTTGACTGTGTTCTTCCTACAAGAATGGGCAGACACGGAACAGCACTTACATGGAAAGGAAAACTGAATCTTAAGGCTTCAAAAGTAAAACACGATAATTCTCCTATAGAAGAAAACTGTAACTGTTATGCCTGTCAGAATCATTCAAGAGGTTATATAAACCATCTTTTGAAAAGAGAGGAAATACTCGGTAAAATATTAATTTCCATACATAATCTTTACTTTAATATATCTCTTGTAAAAGAAATGAGACGAGCCATAGAAAACGATGAGTTTATTAATTTTAAGAAAAAATTTTTTGAAACATCAGACTATCCTCTTCAGAATTAAAAGGTGATATAATGAAAAAAATTATAAAAAATCAGGAAAGATTCTGGAGATTTTCTTTTTTTATATATTCTTTTTTGGTTTTTTTTCTTTCGGTTGCAAAACCTTTGGTTGATTATAATACTTTTACGGGTGAGGATAAAATTGTACATACCGTAGCATATTTTATTTATTCCGACATTTTCTGTATGGGATTTATAAAAATAAAAAACAAATTTTTTTATTACGGTATTTTTTTAGCCGTTATTTCCGTACCTGTAATAAGTGAATATGTACAGGCTATGACACCTTATCATATTTTCAGTGTCAGAGATATGATATTTAGTTTTCTGGGAATAATTTTGGGATTTGTTTATTACGGATTTAAATACTTTGCATTTGAGAGGTGAAAAATGAAGAGATTTTTATATTTTTTCATATTTGTTTTTTTATCTGTTGCTTTGTTTTCTGATGTATACATAAATAACGGAAATATCTATTTTGAATACTTAAAAAATTCATCTGACGGGGATATGTATCTTTGCATATACGGAAGAGAAAGTATACTTATGAAAAATGACGGTAAAAAGTATTATTATTATGAAAAATATAAAAATAATTCGGTTTATAATTATTATTATCTTTTAGATAATAATAAATATTATGATTATACTTATAATATTTATCAGGGATATAACCATTTTATGATTATGAATGATAATATTATAAAATCTAAATTAAAATCATTTGTTCCTTATGAAAGTACATTTTCTTTAAAAAGTACAGGGTATTATCTTTCAGATAAAAATAATTATGATATATCACTTACTATGCTCTATAAACTTCAGTCTGTATACGGAGAAATAAGATTACTTGAAGATATCGGTATAAATAATTTTTCCGCAGAGTATAATCCATATTTTTTTACCAATATAGGAATAATTGCCGGAGTACCTGTTTTTAGTTTGGGATATAAGAATACTTTTTCATATAACGGAAATTACGGATATTATAAAAAATACTACAATGAAGGAAATTATAATTTTGAAAAGTATTTTTTTTCAGTCAAAGATTTTTTTTATAACGATATAATTTATGCTGACAGGAATAATTCAAATAAATATATACAGGCTGTTGCTCTGAATTCTTACTCTGAAATTCACGATGCCGGAATAAGAATTTATGATTTAAATGAAAACAAACCCGGAAGTGTTTTTTTCACAGTTTTAGGAAATAAACAGATAAAAGGAGGGTTTAGCTATAATTCGGAAAACCTTCTGAAAAAATATTACTTTTTTGACGGATTGCCATTAAAAATAAATGACGGATCGTTGGAAATACTTTATATGGATTATATGAATAATAAAATAAATGTAGGTATTTATGATTTCTCAAAATTTTTTTATTTTGCATATAACGGAAATTATAATATTTTCGGAAAAAATTTATCGGCAACGCTTAATATAGATTTTCTCAGAAATTCCACTACATTTAATATGACTTATAACTGGAATTTTGAAACATATATTAATATGAGATATTCGGAAACAAATATTGTTACCATGGGAGCTTTAACAAACAGGTTTAATTTTATGGGATTTTATATAAAGCCGCTTGTATCTTTCGGAGTTACTGACGTTCCTATGAATGATGATCTTTATTATTATAATGTAGCTGCAGGATATGAAAAATGGAATGATTTCAAAGCAGAAATACAGTTTGGTAATACAAAATATGATTCTGTATGGGATATATGGAATTATGTGGGTTATAATATGACAGATTTATATTTTAATCTCTTTTTTTACAAATATTTCTGACATTTGGAGGTGTATGTTGAAAAAATTACCTAAATATACAATTGTTTATCTTGATATAAAACCTGATTATGCAAAATTAAATAATTTACCTGTTAAGCTTCCTGTATTGCTTGAAGATTTTGAAAATGCCAGAAATAATAATAAAATATCTCTCGGTATAATAATAAGAGGTTTAAGCGCACAGTATGATATAGATAATAAAGATGATTATTATAAATCTTATCTTGTATTTTATATGTACGAAAATTTTAAAAGAATGCTTGAAGAAGGTAAAAATGATGAAGCCGGAGAATATCTAAAAAAAATAAAAGATATTCACTATGATTACAGATATCATTTTTATTCCGGACTTTTAAATGAAAAAAAAGGTAATGATGAATTTGCCGAAATTGAATTTAAAGAAACACTGAATAAAAATCCTGATTTTTATACAGGATATTATGAACTCGGTAATCTTTTTTTCAAGAGAAAAATATATGATGAAGCACTTGAATATTATCAGAAAGCAATAGATATAGACAGTAAATTTATACTGCCTTATCTTAAGACAGGAGATCTGTATCTTGAAAATGCAAGATATGATGAGGCACTTGAATATTACAGAAAAGCTCTTGAAACAGATAAAAACTTTATACCGGCATACATAAGAATAGGTGTAATATACAATCAGACACAAAGATATACAGATTCCGTTATAATACATGAAAAAGCTCTCGGAATATCCAAAGAAAATTCTGAAATATTTTATAATTATTCTTATGCATTATCAAGAAATTCTAGACTTTATGATGCCGTAAAGGCTCTTGAAAAGGCTTCGGAAATTGATGAAAAAGATTATTTTCTTCATGAACTTGCAGTATTGTATAAAAACACAGGAGAATATTACAGAGCATATGAAACTGAAATTAAAGCATATGAAAAATCTTCCATGGAAAATAAAAATCTTATAGCAATTACACTTTTAAAAATAGCAGTTTTTCTTGAAAATGAAAATGAAATAGAAAAATACTATAAAATATTATCAGAAACCGAATACAGTGTTTCTGCCGAATCACTTGTTATGCTCTATTATATAGGTTCCGGAAATATTGAAAAGGCGAAAGAAAAATTATCACTTTTAAATGAAAAAGGACTTTTTATGAACCTTCCCGAAAGACTTGAAAATATTGATTATTACATAGAAAAAATAGAAAATAAAGTATCTCCTGAATATTCAGAAATAATAATGAATTCTTTTACCGATGACGGATTTATAGACAGATCAAAGCTTTACCTTAATTTTAAAGAAAAAGGTATAAAATATGAATATACAGGATGGATAAATGAAAAAGGAAATAATATGAAAATAAAACCGTCCGGCGTTGATTTTATAACTGAAGTAATAAAATTATCGGGATTTAATTATGCTCTCGGCGAGAGAATTGTGACTGAAATGTCGCAAATAATCTGGAAAGACGGTATAGGAATAGCTTTTTCTAAAATTTTTCTCAGATTTTTTCAGGACAGAATTTTCGGTGAAATGTCACCGCTTAATCTCTTTATGGAAGAAAACTATCAGGAAATAAGTGATATTAGTTTCAGACTTTCCGGTATGATGGTAAATTATGAAGATTATATAATGGATTTTGACGATTTACTCGAATATAAAATAAAGACATTTGAAGACGTTTTTTCTGTTTTTGTATCTGCAAATTATCATGATTATAAATCGGAATACATATTAAAAAATGATTTTGCTGATGAAATAACAAAAAAAATGATGCTTTTTGTTTCTGATGTCAATTACTTATAGAGGTGAAGTGTGAATAAAAAAATATTAATATTTATTATTCTTATAATTTCTGTTTTTAGCTTTCCGGACACAATAAAAATAATTTCTCCTGAGAATAATTCTGAAAATGTTGATATAAAAATAATTTTCAGATGGGATTATGCTCAGAATGAAAATATAAAATATAAAGTTATAATATCAGAAAGTTCTGATTTTATAAAAAATACTGTTCTGTATGAAAATATATATGCTAAATTTTTTTCCGGAAATATATTTAAATCAGAAACGACTTATTATATAAAAATCGAAGCATACAGGGATAATTTGCTCACAGGAACTTCCGGAACTGTAAAATTTAAAACAAGAGCATACAGATACGGGGATATAATATGGAATGAATTTGAAAAATATGATAATATAATTCCTTATTATGAAGGGAATCAATTTCTTTATATAAACGGAAATGAAATAGAAATAAAAGATTTTGATAAAAAGGTAATTTTCAGACAAAAATTTGATTTTAAAGTTACCAATGCTAAAATCATAAATGACAGTATATACATATATGAAGGGAAAAATTTGTATATATACGATAAAGAATTTCATTTCTCAAATGTTTATTTTCCTGATGAAATAAAAGAAGTATTAACTCCCTTTAACGTGGTAACAAAAAACGGAATTTATTATTTTGAAGACGGAAAAATAAAAAATAAAATAGATATAACCGATAATAAAAATATTTATTTTTTTAAGGATAAAATCTATTATATGATTAATTCAGTATTTTATGTTTATGATAAAACACTTACCCCTGAATATTCAAAAACATTTGATAATATAACTTTTAACAGAATATTTTTTATAAATTCAATGGATAAAATAGTTCTCGGTAATATGAAGGAAATTTATTTTTTTGAAAAAAATTTTGATTATGTAGGAAAAATAAGTTTTCAGAATATGAATTATAATAATTATGAGGTTTATGACCTAATAGGAAATTACGGTGTTGTTTTTGATAATAAAGAAATAAATATATTTAACGGTATGTTTGTGAAAATAAATCAGAATGCACTTGAAAATGATACTCAGAAAATAGTTGGTTTCAACAGTGAAAAGTATCTTGTATCAGGAAAACTTATAAAATCTATAGGAATAAAAAATAATCCGGTATGGTATTATGGCTCAATTTCTTCAATACAGGTTATATCACAGCCTGTTGTAATAAAAAACGGTATTTTTATAGGAATAAAAGATTATATAGACAGATTTATGATATTTTACGAAGAAACACAGACCGGCAATTACTGGGAAGGCATAACAACATCTGGAAAAAATGATAATACATTACCTGATGCGGAAACAACTCCCGAAAGCAGTGAAGTTACGCTGCCGGATGCGGAAACAACTCCCGAAAGCAGTGAAGTTACGCTGCCGGATGCGGAAATAACCCCCGAAAGCAGTGAAGTTGCGCTGCCGGATGCGGAAACAACTCCCGAAAGCAGTGAAGTTACGCTACCGGAGACAGAAATGACACAGGAAGAAGTAAATTTGCTTATAACAAATAAAATAGATGAAATTACAGAACCCGGAAACTATAAATTTATGTTCAATATTCCTGAAAATGTAAATTTTTACGAATATGAACTTTATAACGTAAAAGAAAGTACTGTAAGTACAGGTTTGTTTGATGAGAATACAATAAGTCTTAATTTTTCTGAAAATACTGACTATCAGTTAAAAATAAAATATTTATATAAAGAATTTAAGTATGAAAAAGAATATGTTTTTAAAACATCTGAAATATTTTTTAATAATATTTACAGAAAAAATTATGATGAATACGCTTATGATATTGAAAAATACGGAAATGATATTTATATGACAGGATACAAAATTCTCGATAATATATGGTTCGGTGAATTATGGAAAATAAATGAATTCGGTGATAAAAAAGAAATTTTTTCTTTCGGCAGCAAAGAAAAGAACTATTTCAGAAATATTCTTATAACAGGTAATTCAACATCAACACAGTTTATACTTACGGGAGATACATTTGAACTCGGACTTAAGGGAGATTCATTAAATGTAGGCGTGTCACCTGAAGGAACTTTAAATTTTGTAGTAAATTACGGTGATTTAGGAAGGGATTCCGGTATAAAAGCAGTAAATTATGATGATCTTAATTATATATCCGGAGGAAGCATATATAAAAATAATAAACTTACCGATATATTTTTATCAAAATATACAAATGAAGGTACAAGGTTGTGGGCAAATACTTACGGCGGTAAAAAAGTTGAAATGCTTTCAGATATTTATAAAACTTCCGATCAGGGTATAATGGGAATTGGATATACTAATTCATTCGGTTCCGGAGATTTTGATATATATGCTGTTAAAACTGACTATTACGGTACGGAAAAATGGTCAAGTACATTCGGTGATGAAAACCGTGATATACCTATAGGCGTTTTCAGTGACGGAAGACAGAGATATATTATTTATGAAAATTCATCTGATAGTATTAATTCATACAGAATTGTCGGAATAGATCAGGAAAAGGGATTTGATTCTCATTATACTGAAATTTTTTCCGGAGAAAATGAAAAAATAACAGGATTTAAAGTTTTTAATGAATATATATATCTTTTCGGAAGTAAAAAAGAAAATAATAAAAAAGTAGGACTTATAAAGAAGTTCAGATATGAAGATATGCTTACGGCAAATTTCGGAATTGAGGATTATACTTATGAAGATGTTAATGATTTTGAAATAACAGATATAATACCGGAAGAAGAGTATATATATATTTTGGGAAATACCCAGATTAATAATATTTACAATATAATATTAAGAAAAGAGGTAGCAATTTGAAAAATATATGTTCAGTTTTTGAAAACTGCGGAGGATGTACAACTCTTAATCATGAATATGAAGAAACAATAAAAATTAAAGAGGAAAAAATAAGAACAATTCTTGAAGAAAACAAAATAGAATATGATGTTTTCAATGAAATTATTGCTTCTCCTGAATTTTACGGATACAGGAATAAAATGGAATATACATTCGGAAATGAAATAAAAGACGGACCTTTAACCCTTGGAATGAAGGGAAGAAAACGCAAATATGATGTTTTTTATACCAAAGACTGTAAAATAGTAAGTGATGATTTTAATAAAATAGTTGAGTATACATGTGAGTTTTTCAGAAAATTAAATATTTCTTTCAGGAATTACCGGAGAGGTGACGGATATCTGAGACATTTATCCGTAAGAAGAGGTATAAACACAGGTGAAATTCTTGTTAATATAGGCACACATAAAACAAATGAATATGATGAAATTATAAAAGAATGGTCACAGGGTATTATGAAACTTGAAGTATCAGAAAAAATAGTTTCTGTACTGCATTCAAAAACAGACAGCAAATCAAATGTTATGAAAGCGGATGAACTTACAGTACTTTACGGAAATGAATATTTTAATGATAAAATTTTTGATTTATCTTTTAAGATATCACCTTTTTCTTTTTTTCAGACAAATACAAAAGGCGCCGAATTACTTTATAAGAAAGTTCTTGATTATCTCGATGAGGGAAATGTAGCCTATGATCTTTTTTCCGGAACTGGTACAATAGGGCTTCTTATGAGCAGGAAAGTAAAAAAAGTATATTCTGTCGAAATAGTAGAAGAAGCTGTTAAAGCTGCTGAATTTAATGCAGCTCAGAATTCCGTACAAAATATAGAATTTATATGCGGAGATGTAAAGGATGAACTTCCGAAAATAACTGAAAATCCTGATTTTGTAGTTTTTGATCCTCCGAGGGCAGGTCTTCACAAAAACATTATAAAATTTCTGAAAGAGCAGAAATATGAAAATATAATTTATGTTTCATGTAACCCTGTTTCTTTTGCGGAAAATATGAAAGAATTATCTGATTCTTACAGACTTAAAGAAATAACACCTGTTGATATGTTTCCTTTCAATGATCACACAGAAACTGTAGCTTATCTGGTAAAAAAATGACAGTCATGGAAGATTATTTTGAATCAGGAGAAAGAGTTTTTTTAAGTAAAAATTTTCAGAGAATGACAGAGGATATACAGAATTATATTGAAAAAAAAATAATACTGTATAATCTTTTCAACATCGTATTTTTTTCTTTTGTAAGTATGCTTATAATTTCGGCGGTCTTTCTTAACTTATGGATTAAAATAATTTCCGTACTGCTATTATTAGTTATAATTTATTTTTATGTCAGAGTTAGCAGAAAAATAAAAAAGGAAATAAATGATATAAACAATATTAAAACACTTATAGAAAACAAAAAACTTTTATATACAAGAAAATTAAAGGAATATGAAATAAGTAATTTTGAAAAATTTTCACAGGATATAAAAAATTTACTTAAAATGACAGGGGGATTTTATAATGAAAGAGAAGATAAAAAAACAGATTGAAAAAAACAGAGATGAAATAATAAAACTTTCATGCGATTTTGTGTCAATTAACTCTGTAAATCCGAGAGCTGATGGCCCGGGGGAAAAAGAGGTAGCTCAGTGGCTTAACAGTGAAATCGAAAAATGGAAATTTGACAGCATTGAATTTATTAATGCGCCTGATGACATAGTTGAATGCGGATACAGACCAAATATAATAGCAAGATATAACGGAAGTAATCCTGAAAGAACAGTATGGTTTATAACTCACATGGACAAAGTGCCTGCAGGAGATTTATCCTTATGGGAAACAGATCCTTTTAAAGCGGTTATAAAGGAAGGAAAGATTTACGGAAGAGGCTCTGAAGATAATGGTTCATCTCTTGTTGCCACTCTTTCGGGAATAAAGGCACTTATGGATATTAACCTAAGACCGAAAAATAATATTGCAATAGCCCTTGTTTCTGATGAAGAAACAGGTTCACAATGGGGAATAAGTTATCTTCTTAAACAAAATATTTTCGGAAAAAATGATTGGTTTTATGTTCCTGATTCAGGTAATCCGGAAGGTTCTTTTATAGAAATAGCTGAAAAATCCATAATATGGCTTAAAGTAATCACAACCGGTAAACAGGCACATGCTTCAATGCCTGATTTTGCAAAAAATGCAACAAGATACGGAATGAAATTTAATATACTGCTCGATGAATTTTTTCATAAAAATTATGCAGATAAAGATAAATTGTTTGATCCTGATTATTCAACTTTTGAACCTACAAAAAAAATACTCAATGTTGAAAATATTAATACTATACCTGGTGTTGATGTTCAGTTTTTTGATGCGAGAATACTTCCTAAATATGATATAGAAAAAATAATAGAGGATATAAATAAACTTGCTGCTGAATTTTCAAAGGAAAACGGTATAGACGTAAAAATTGAAATAGTTCAGAAAGAAAGCGCACCCGAACCTACTGATAAAGAACATGATTCTGTAAAACTCCTTAAAAGAACAGTTGAAAGCTTAAGGGGAATAGAAACAAAAGTAGGAGGAATAGGAGGCGGAACATGTGCTGCTATTCTCAGACATGAGGGTTATCCTGCTGTTGTATGGGGAACAATGGATGAAACAGCTCATCAGCCTAATGAAAATATAGCTATTGATTATTTATTAAAAGATTCTGAAGTGTATGCTAATTTAATATCTGAATTATAATAAGTAAAATTATAGTTAACACAATGTGAAAATACCCCGTTAACTTGACACTTTTAAAATATATATGCTATAATATGACGGAAATCAAAAATTGTAAGAGGTGAATATTTAAATGAAAAGTGGAATTCATCCAGAAATGAAACTGGTAATTGCCAAATGCGCTTGTGGTGCTGAACATAAGATTTATACAGTAAGCGATACTGTAAAATTAGATGTTTGTTCAGAATGTCATCCTTTCTATCAGGGACTTACAGGTTCTCAGATAATTGATACCGAAGGAAGAGTTCAGAGATTCAAGAATAAGTACAAAAATTTCTTGAAAGATTAATCATACGGAGCCTTAGGCTCCTTGTTTTTAAAAGCATGATGACGTTTAGACCTTGCATTTCATAAGAAATTCTAAACGTTAAATATTTATAGCAACTCGGAGGTGAGCGCCATTGCCTGGACCCGGGCCGTCGTAAAGACGAAATCACAGCTTAGCAAGGTTTAAGTGATAGATTCATTAAATTGAAAGGGCAGGTATAATAGGGTGGAAGGTATTGTCCAAGGAAGCGTAGTTAAGGCAAAAGTTGTTGACATTAAAAAATTCGGTGCATTTGTCAAACTTGATTCTGGAGAAGATGGATTTGTTCATATTTCTAAAGTTTCCAAAAATTACGTCAAAGAAATTTCGGATTTTCTTAAAGTAGGTCAGGAAATCGAAGGAAAAGTAATCGGAACAACAAAAGACGGAAAATTGGAAATGTCATTAAAAGACGTTGAAGAAGAAGAACAGAGCGGACAGAACAGTGAAAACTTTGAAAAAAAATTGACCCAGTTTCTTAAAGATTCAGACAGAAAAATGTCAGAATTCAGAAAACATATGGATAAAAAAAGAGGAAACAAAAAAAGATAATAATAAATAAGAGAGCCTTTGGCTCTCTTTTTTTGTGATATTTCCGATTTTATGGTAAAATATATAATAGTTAATACTATTTATAAAGGAGTGACTGATTTGTCAGCGTATAAAAAAATAAAAGGTACTCAGGATATATTCGGAAAAGAAATTGATTATTGGAAATATTTTGAAGAAAAAGCAAATGATTTTATGGGAAGATATGCTTTTAATGAAATAAGAACTCCTATTATGGAACAGACAGAACTTTTTCACCGTGGTATAGGAGAAGGTACCGATGTAGTGCAGAAAGAAATGTATACCTTTGATGATAAAGGCGGAAGATCTGTTACACTAAGACCTGAGGGAACTGCTTCTGCCGTAAGGGCTTACATCGAAAATTCCCTTATGAATATGGGATCGCCGATAAAACTTTATTATAACGGACCTATGTTCAGATATGAAAAACCTCAGAGCGGAAGATTAAGACAGTTTCATCAGTTCGGATGTGAAATATTCGGTACTGCTGATGTGCTTGCCGATGCCGAATTAATATCTATAGCCCACAATCTTTTTTCAGAAATCGGGTTAAGAAAATATACCATAAAAATAAATTCTATAGGTAAAAAAGAGGAAAGAGAAAATTATATAAAAGCTCTTAAGGATTATTACGGAAATTATCTGTCAGAAATGTGTGATGACTGTAAAGTAAGATATGAAAATAACACAATGAGACTTCTCGACTGTAAAATAGATACGCAATACGCTAAAAATGCCCCTTCTATACTTGATTTTCTCGGGGAAGAGTCAAAAAAAGACTTTGAAAATTTAAAGAAATATCTGGATATTTTAGGCGTTCCTTATGTAGTTGACCCGGGAATAATAAGAGGTCTTGATTATTATAATAATACAGCTTTTGAAATAGAACACGAACTTTTGGGAGCGCAGGGAGTTATAGCCGGTGGCGGAAGATATGACGGACTTGTTTCCGAAATAGGTGCCAATCCTACTCCTGCTGTAGGTTTTGCTATAGGTATAGAAAGAGTTATTCTTTCAATGAAAGCGGAAGGAATAGAAGTATCTGATGAGTCCCCTGTAGATGTTTATGTTATTTTTTCGGGTGAAGAGGCAAAAAAAGAGGCTCTTGAAATTTCAAACGAACTTAGAAAAAGAGGAATAAATGTTTTTATGAATATTTCCTCAAGAAATTTCAGTGCACAGATGAAACATTCTAATAAAATAAATTCAAAATTTACAGCTATAATAGGTGAAGACGAAGTAAAAGAAAAAATAATAACTTTTAAGGAAATGTCAAACGGTGAACAGACAAAAGTTGAAAAAAACTGGTTTTTGGAAATAATAGAGGAAAAACTAAAAAAACAGTAATAGAATATTTGGAGTGATTATTATGTTGCTTTTAAGACCATTAGTTTTATTTATTGCGGTAATATTTTTTTATATGCCTAATCTTGAATTTATAGGTATAGGTTTACTTCTTTTTATTTATCATATAATTTTAAAAAACAGAAATGAATATGTTGAAAGAGTTAAAAAATTATTTTCCGATAAAAATATAGAATTCCCGGAAAACATAAAAAAAGCATCTTTTATACCTCTTATAATATATATATGTGCACTTTCTGCAATGTTTCTTATAAGTTTTTATATATACGGACTTGCCGGAGATATGGAATCTATTGCTCAGCTTGAAATTCCCGAGTGGATAAGAATGGCTGTGTTTGCATCTTCCGTTGCTGCATGGGCATCGTATGTATATTTAATTAATAAAATAGTCAGGGATCAGGTTATTATTCAGGAAAAACTTTATGAAAAAGGCTTTATAAAAACAAAAATAATAAAATACAGAAACGGTAATCTTGTTATGATAATGAGACTTCTTACGCTTAATCTTTATGAATGGTTACTTATTTATTCAGTTTTAAGGGAGACGGCATATCATTATATAGAAAGCGGAGTAGTACAGAATAAAATTTCCGAACCAAAAAATCCGGAACCTCAGAAAACTGAGGAAATAATTTCAGAAGTATCGGAAAAAGAAGAGGAATATAAAACTGAAAAAGAAACAGCTTTTGAAATAATATACAATTCAATTATTTCCGATGTTGTAAAAACTGAGATTTCCGAGAGATATTCATTTATATTTTCTAAAGTTACAAAACTTGACAGAAACATAGGGAAAAAAATACTTGATAAAATGTTAAACGAAAAAATAATCAACAAAGAAGACTATGACAGAATAAATAATTTTATATAAATTTGGAGGAAAAAATGAAAGTACCTTTATCAAGACCGTATATAAATCAACACGACAGAGATACGGTTAATGATGTATTAAATTCGGAATATCTTGCACTGGGGCCTTATCTTGAAAAATTTGAAAATATCATGAAAAAGTTTACCGGTTCAAAATATTCTGTGGGGGTTAACAGTGGTACATCAGCACTTCATCTTATTTTAAAAGCTATGGGGTTTTCTGAGGATTATAAATTAATAGTTACACCTTTTACTTTTATAGCCTCTTCAAATGTAGCGTTATATGAAAAAGGGAAACCGGTATTTATTGATATAGATCCTTATAATTATAATATATCTGCGGATGCTCTGAAAAAGTATATCAGTTCTGATAATACAGAAAAAACATTTTTTATGGGTGTTGATGTATTCGGACAGTCACCTGACTGGGATGAAATAATTAAAATATTACCGGATAATGTAAAAATAGTTGAAGACTCCTGTGAAGCTCTCGGGTCAGAATATAAGAACAAAAAACTTTCACTTTTCGGAGAAGCCGGTACTTTTGCTTTTTATCCGAATAAGCAGATAACAACAGGTGAAGGCGGACTTATACTTACAGATAATGAGGATATTTATGTAAAAACAAAATCTATGGCCAATCAGGGCAGAGGAACATCAATGGAATGGCTTGATCACGTAAGAATAGGCTATAACTTCAGACTTGATGAAATGTCTGCTGCACTGGGATATTCGCAGATGCTAAGGATAGATGAAATAACACAGAAAAGGCAGAAAGTTGCTGAAAATTATTATAAACTTTTTGAAGATGAAAACAGAATAGTTCTTCCTAAAATAGAAAAATTTATGACAAAAATGAGTTGGTTTGTTTATGTTATAAGATTCAATACTCAATGGATAAATAAAATAATAAAATTACCGGATTATATAAAAAATATTGAATTACCTGAAAAAATTAAAACAGATGAATGGAAAACAACAATTTTTAAAATAAAAAACATACAGAAAATTTTTATTGAAAAGCTTTCTAAACTGGGAATACAGTCAAAAAATTATTTTTCTCCGATACATGTTCAGGATTTTTATAAAAAAAGTTTCGGCTATGATTACGGAGACTATCCTGTAACTGAACTGATTTCTTCTATGACGGCAGCAATACCTTTCTATACAGAAATGGATACAGAAAGTCAGATTTATGTTGCTGAATGTGTAAAAAGAGTTTTAAAGGAAATTGAAAATGAAGTACATTTCTAAGAGAAAAATAATTCTTATGGTAATAGATTTATTTATAATATTTTTTTCGTATGTTTTAGCAATGTTTGTCAGATTTCAGACTGATTTTCAGGAAATGACAAAGTATTTTTCGCCTGTGTTTATTTATCCTTTTATTTCTGTTATAATTTATTATTTTACCGGTGTATACAATAATATATGGAGATTTGCGGGACTTACAAATCTTTTTACCATTTTCACGGGAGGATTTCTGGGGTTTCTTGCAAATTTTGTATTTTTTGAATTTACAAGAAGATATATAACTGATTTTTTTATTCTGCCATTTAGTGTTGCTTTTATAGCGGCTCTTATAGGAGTTGTGTTTATTTCTATGAGCAGAATGCTCTGGGTTGCTTCAAAAGACGGTAAATTTATGAAAAATATAAATAAATCAAAAGCTTCGGAAAAAATACTTATAGTCGGAGCAGGTGACGCCGGACTGGAAATATTAAGGGAATATGAAAAAAATCCTTCTGAAGGTTATGTAATAGGTTTTATCGATGATGATATAAATAAAATAGGAAGAAATATAAACGGGTATAAAATATTTGATAATACTTCGAATATAATGAAATATACAGAAGAATTTCAGATTACGGAAATAATTATAGCAATACCTTCTGCAGGTTCGGAAACAATAAAAAGAATTATTTCAGGAATAGATACTTCTAAAGTAAAAATAAAAACTCTTCCCAGCATAATAGAAATACTCAACAACAAACTTTCTCTCGGATTCCTCCGAGATGTTGATATATCAGATCTTTTGGGAAGAAAAGAAGTAAAGGTAAATCTTGATGAAATAGAAAATTATATTTCAGGGAAGCATGTACTTATAACCGGAGCCGGCGGAAGTATAGGCTCTGAGCTTGCAAGACAGATAGCGGCACTTAAGCCTGAAGTACTGTATTTTCTCGGACGTGGTGAAAACAGTATTTTTAAAATAAAAAATGAAATTTATTCAAAATTTCCTGAGCTTAAAACAGAAGAAATAATATGTGATATAACTAATTATGAAAGATTAAGCTATATATTCGGGAAATTTACTTTTGATGTTGTTTTTCATGCTGCGGCACACAAACATGTACCGCTTATGGAAAAAAATCCGCTGGAAGCTTTTAATGTAAATACATTGGGTACTTATTACCTTGCAGAACTTTCAGGAAAATATAAAGTAAAAAATTTTATTTTTATTTCTACTGATAAAGCTATAAATCCTACTTCAATAATGGGTACATCAAAGAGATTCGGTGAAATAGTAATAAGAAGTATTGCGGAAAAATATGAAACAAAATACGGAATGGTTAGATTCGGAAATGTTCTCGGAAGCCGCGGGTCTGTTATACCTATTTTTAAAGAACAGATAAGAAAAGGCGGGCCGGTAACTGTTACTCATAAAGAAATGAAAAGATATTTTATGACTATACCAGAAGCAGCTTCTCTTGTTCTTCAGACAGGAAATTATTCATCAAAAGGTGAAATATTTATTCTTGATATGGGGGAACCTGTTTATATTGATGATCTTGCAAGAAATCTTATAAGACTTTCCGGATTTATTCCTGATCAGGATATAGAAATAAGATATTCCGGAATAAGACCGGGAGAAAAATTATTTGAAGAACTTTTTTCAAAAGATGAAAAATATACCAAAACACAGAACAGCAGAATTTTTATAGTTGAGTCCGAAAATAAAATTAATGAAAAATATTTTCAGGAAGTTATTTTAAAAATAAAAAATGCAATTCATGAAAATAATTATGATGAAATAGAAGAACTGATCAGGGAATATATACCGGAAGCAAAGTCATATATAAAAAGAGATATGGCTATATAAGCGGTGATAAAATGAAATATATAATAGCATTCTTAATTACATTTATAACAACTCCGGTTATGATAATTGCGGCAAAAAAATTTAAAATAGTAGATAATCCGGATGATTTTTTAAAACCACATAAAAAAGTAACTCCGTATCTCGGAGGATTGGCTTTATACATAGGTATTTTTATATTTTTTTACAGAGATTATAAATTTATTATTCCGGCTACAATTCTTATGTTTCTGGGACTGTATGATGATATAAAAAATGTAAAACCTATTTTAAGGCTCGTAACGGAAGCTTTTACAATAACACTTTCAGTTATTTTATTTTCCGAAACAGGTATAGCAGAGTCATTTTTTCTTGTTTTTTACGGTATAGGACTTATAAATGCGGTAAATTTTACTGATGGTATGGACGGACTTTGTAGTGGTGTTACTTTAATTTCTTTACTTTCATTTTATATTTTATCAAATCAAATTAACATTTTTATTATAATATTGACACTGGTAGCATTTCTTGTGTATAATTTTCATCCGGCAAAAATATTTTTGGGCGATGCCGGATCATATCTTCTCGGATATATAATTTTTTATTATACTCTTGTGCTTTACGGTCAGTATTCTTTTAAAGGATTTATTTATGCTTTTATTATTGCCGGTTTTTTTATAACAGATATGCTTTATGCGGTAATAAGAAGAATTCATGCCGGAAAGTCTCCGTTTTCCGGAGACAGGGATCATATTTATGATAAAGCAATGAAATTATATAAAAATACTTATAAAGCTGTTTTTATAAGTTACTTAATAGAAATAACATTTGCTGTTACAGCTGTTATAGCATTTTCAAATATTTATGCCGGAATTTTTATTTACATTGTTCTTGTTCTTTTTTACGGAATAAGATACAGATTATACAGATATTAATAAAGTGAGGTGTAGCCACTTGGCTATTTTAAAAGGATTAAAAGGCGATTACTTCGAACTGAATCCTATATTTCTGAGTAAAATTTTATTCAACCAGTCTGAAAAAGCTGAAAAAAGGCTTGATATTACCGAAAAATATACATATGAAGTTAATGCTCATACCGGTAATTATAAATGGTTCGATAATGAATTTAATCTTGATGTTAATTCAAATACAGAAAAGTTAAAAATGTACATAGAGTATATTCCTCTTGTACTTTCGGTAATCAGACTGAAAGATTTTTTTAAGTCTGAAAATAAAACTATTTTAATACCGTTGTCTACTGAAATTGAAAGTTCAACTCAGGATATAATAAATTTTAATTCTCTTTCTTATACACTTTCCGAATCAACAGACAGTTTTATGATTTATATAAAAAAGAGAAGAAAATACTATGAACATCATATAATTTTTTCTACTTTTGACTATCAGAACTATTTTGATATTGCATTACTGACTACATCCGAAAATATAATTAATTTTTATAAAGAATTACTCAGTGAAACTAATAAATTCAGACTTGACATACTTCCTAATGTAATAGGACGGTTCGGTTCCGAAGATCTCGGAATGATGGAAAAGATTAAATTAATACCTTACAGTGAAATTGCCGGTATGCATGATAAATTTTTTTCAATACATAATTATACAGAAAAAGAACTTTTCTTTTTTGAAGATGCATACGATCAGTTTGTGGATCATCTTAATTACATATACTATGTAAAAACTCATGCAAATGATGAAAATTCAGAAGAAGAATATGATCCGGATGAAGTACAGATAGATTTTCTTATAGAAGATATGAAAGATATTGAACAGTCAGAAGAATTCGGTAATTTTTTTGATGATGATGACGATGATGAGGATAATTTTTACGAAGATGAAAATAACATTAACAGTGACGAAGAAAATTATTCCGGTATGTTTGACAGAAAAATGAATAAAAATAATCCTAATGTAAGGGATATGCTTTTAAGCAGTTTTGAGGATGTTTTCTTTGAAGAACTCGATAAACTTATGTTTAGTGAAGAAATAAAAAATGATGAATTTGAGAAAAAAATAGTTCTTAAACAGCTTAAAGATGAAGTTGAAAATTTCTTCGGACTGTTTGAGGAAAAAGAAGATTACAGAGAAGAAATGGAAAAAAAATTTTTACTTGATATAATAAATTCTTACGGAATAGATAAAATAAGACTTTTTTCAGGAGATATACAGTATATTTTCGAAAAAATAAATCTAAGTGATGAAATAGAAAAAACATATGAAATATCTGAGGATAAAAAACTCAATGATTATAAAGAATGGGTAAAAAATCTTATTTTAAAAAAAGGAAAAAATATAAAAAATATAATTAAAAACTAAAGGTTCTTTGCTTTAAGCAGAGAACCTTTAAAGTTATAAAATAATTAACCGATAACATAGAAGGATAAGATTGGAGGTTTTTATATGGAAGAAAAGACTATTAATGTTCAAACAAAAGGCATTGAAAATGATAAAAAAAATTATAAAATAAATGAATTTGAAAATTTTGACACGCTTGCAAATTATTATATAGGGAAAACTGAAGGCGTACTTACAAAAATAATAATAAACGGTAAAGAAATACCGCTTAGTTTTTATGATGAAATAAAAAATGCTTATTTTGAGGGTGGTGAGGATATATTGCTCGAAATATCCTCTAAAGAATTTGTTCTTATAGATCTTACTGAGCAGTCTTTAAATTATATACTCAAAATAAAGGAAAATATGGAAAAATTTTCAAAGGAAGTTCTTCTTAAATCTACAGAAGGTTATAAAATGCTCAACGCTATAGCTGAAGGAATACAGTCGCTTTTAAGCATACTCGAACAGGTGTCTGTTTTTACATCAAAAACTTTATATACTGATGATGATATAAAGAAAATATCAAAAGTAATAAATGCAATAGTGGAATCCCAGAAAAGTTCGGATTCAATAGAACTCTCGGATATAATTGATTATGATCTTCCTGAAATTGTAGATAATATGCATACTATGTTTGAAGAAGCAGAAAGATTACTTAAAAATAAAAAAAGTAATTAAGGAGTGGTTATATGTATCAGAATAACGGAGTTAACACATATCTTGATAATGTTGTTAAAACCGCAGGACCGGCAAAATTAGTTGAGCTTCTTTATGCCAATGCTGTTGAAAGACTTACAAAATCTGTGAAAATGATAGAAGAGAAAAATTATCCGGAAGCTAATAAACAGATAACAAGAGTTGAAGATATAATTAATGAACTAAATATTTCTCTTAATATGGAAGTAGGCGGAACTATTTCAGAAAATTTAAGATCATTATATAATTATATGTACAGAAGACTTGTTGATGCTAATATAAAAAAAGATACAGAAATACTTGAAGAAGTTAAAGGATTAATTTCAGATCTTCTTGAAACATGGAAAGAAGCAATGAAAAATTCTGTCGGAACTGTTAAGCAGCTTAGTAATGATGTGAACAGGGCAAAATTTGATATTGAAACCTGATTATTTATGTCAATTAATTGTAAAAATTAACACAATTGTTGTTGTGTTAATTTTTTTTTGTTAAAATATTATAAAGGAGGTGAAATATGAATAAAAAAATATTTTATATAATATATTCTGCTCTCTTTATAATTGTTTTGTTTATTCAGATATATTATTCCGAAACACATAATAATTTTAAAGTAAAAGAACCGGAAAAAATTATTCCCAAAGCAGAAATTACAGAACCTGAAGTAAGTAAAAGCTTTACTTCAAGATATTTTTTTATAAACGGCGGATATGACGGAATATATATTTTTGATTCTTCTGAAAATAAAATAATAAAAAATATTTCAACAGGTTATTTTGTAAACAAAATAATAAGAAAAGATAATTATCTGTATATATCCGATAAGAAAGGTTTAAAAATATATAAAATAAATAATTCATATGATCTCGAACTTGTTAATACTTTTAACACATTCGGGGACAGTCTGGATATAGATCTTAATGATAAATACATTTATGTTGCAGACGGTAAAAACGGATTAGTTGTATTTGAAAGAAAAGATGAAATTTATCTCAGGCTTAAGGAGCATATAAATATAAACGGTATGGTTCTCAGGGTTGTTATAAAAGATAATTATGTATTTCTTATAGGACCGAAATCAGGATTTCTTATATATGAAATTACTGACGGTACACCGATTCTTAAGGGAAAATACGATAAACTTCTTTCACCTAAGGAATTATATACATGTGAAGATAAGATTTTTATAATAGATGATTTTCTCGGAATTATAGAATTTAGTTATTCTGATATTAAAGCCGGAAAAACAGAGGAAAAAAGAATATTTGATCTTAATGCGGAATCTTTAATATGTGAGGGAAATAATGAAATAATTCTTACTGATAACGGAATATATAAGATGGAAGATGATTATTTTGAAAAAATACTTTCCGGAGATTTTAAAAACGGCAGATTCAGTCTTATAGACGGTAATCTTTTTATAAGTCTTAAAGAAAGAGGATTTGAAATATATGAAAGAAACAGCATGCAGAAAATTTATGAATATAACATATTAAATTATGTAAACAGTATAAAAGTAATTGATGAAAAAATTTTTACTGATGACGGTAAAATTCTTTATAAAATGGACAAAGATTATAACATAGAACAGGAAGTTTTTTCAGGAGGTATATACAAAAAATATGAGAACGGTTATGTTATAGAAAGCAGCGGAAAAATTTATTTTTATGACGGAGACAAAAAAGAAGAAATAAAATATGAAGGTTTTGAAAAAGTAAAAGGAATAGAAGAAGAAAAATATATTTTTACCGATAAAAATATATTTATACATGATGAAAAAAATGTTTTTTATCCCGGATCCGCAACAGATATATTAAAAATAAATGATCAGTATTTTATAGCAAAAGATAATAAAATAATACTTTATGATAAAAACTCGGGACTTGAAAAGACAAAATATACAGCAGCAGAAAAGATTTTAAAAATTTATAATTCTTCCGATAAAATAATTGTATTTACAAACAACGGATATACAATTCTTGATATTAATTTTAACGTAAAAGAATATGTTAATCTTGAAACCATGCCTTACAATATAATTGTAAGCGGAAATATACTTATTTACAGCATACAGAATAAGCTTATAATAAAAAATCTTAACAATATTTATCAGGATTATACACGTGAATTCAGCTACCCTATAGTAGATATGGAATATTCGGATAATGTTCTTTATATATCTCTTTATACTGAAGGAATATTCAGTTATATAATAAATGAAGATATGAGTATAGAAGAAGAAAAAGAATTTTTAACCTTTAATGCTTATGATATAATCACTTAAAAAATAAACCTGACTTTTATAAGTCAGGTTTATTTTATTGTAATTATTTTATCAAGTTTAACTATTTCAACAACTTTTTTAACGTTAGGATTGTTAATATTATGTATTTCCATTATGCCGCCGTCTTTTTTATAATCCGCAAAAAAGTAAAAAACTCTTCCGAGTCCTGAGCTGTCAATGTATTCCAAATCTTCCATATCAATAATTATCTTTTTTACACCGGCGTTTCTCATCTCGTAAAGTTCATTTTTTAATTCAGATGAATTTGTAATGTCAACTCTACCCTCTAAATATATTCTCCCTGTATTACCGACAATTTCTTTTTTCATTTTTCACCTCCGGTTTCTTTTCTTATATAATTATAACATAAATAAACAAAAATATGAATTATTTATTTCGGATTTATCTCAAAAACATATGAAGACTTAGGAGAAAGATTAAAATTAAAAATACCTTTTTCAAAATTTAAATTAACTTTTTCTGAATTATTATTTGAAAAAATTAATTTCAAAAATCCTGAATTTTCTTCTGTGAGCCAGAGCGGAATTTTTACCTGTTTTGAAGATTCTTCTCTGTTATGTATCACAACAATTTTTTCCTCATTATCCCACAAAGCATATGAAACATATCCGCCATCCCAGTTTAAAAACATAAAACTTGATTTTCGCATTACTTTATGATGTTTATATATATCAACAAGTGATTTTGAAAAAGAAAGAAGTTCTTTATTAATATCATTATACTTATCCCATGGATAAGGTCTTCTGTTATCAGGATCAGTCCATCCAGTAAGACCTATTTCATCGCCGTAATAAAAACCAGGTGATCCCGGTAGCGTAAACATCATTATAAGTCCCATCTTAAACACTGAAATATCAGTATT
Source organism: Thermotogae bacterium (assembly GCA_024233675.1). Lineage (GTDB taxonomy): Bacteria > Thermotogota > Thermotogae > Petrotogales > Petrotogaceae > JACKPH01. The sequence goes on along the minus strand of JACKPH010000003.1, from coordinate 212,203 downwards.
TTCTTCAGCACCGTAGTGTCCGGACGAATTTATCCTGCCTGTTTTCATATTAGTTCTTGTCATCCATCTCGAATGATCATGATTAGAAAGCTGATTGAGTGCAATAAATTTTGAATTCATAGGAAGTTGTGATAATGCCCACATAACAGTATTTACAAAAATATCGGAATTCATAAACAAGTCACTGTTAAATGCATCACTGTGCTTTTCCATACCTGTGAGAAAATATCCGACAGGATCCATACATCCGATATAGTTCATAACAGAATCCCATGATTTATTTTCGAGCCATGGTTTCGGTGATTTGTATATTTCAGCAAAAACTACTGTTTCAGGATTTACTGATTTAAATTCTTTTTTAAAATATTTCCAGAAATTTTTGTTCATATCAAATGATTTACCGAGATCATCTGCAACATCAAGACGCCATCCTGATATATTATAAGGTTCTGAAACCCATTTTTTACCTATACCCGCAATGTAATTCCAAAGTTTTGTGCTTTCATAATTTAGTTTGGGTAAAGTCGGATATCCCCACCAACCCTCATAATAACCGTTATTCCAATAAAAATATTCTCTGGAATCTGATTCAGGATTCTGAATAACGCCCTGATTTTCATAAATACCGAGTTCATCGACCCATTTATGAAAAGAACCACAGTGATTAAAAACACCGTCAAGAACAACTCTTATATTTTCTTTTGAGAATTTTGAAGTTAATTCCCCGAAAAGCCTATCCGAAAGCTCAAGATTTTCTTTATCCGTTGTTCTGATTTTATATTTGAAATTAATATCATCAGTATCATTTTTTATAACCCCTATATGCGGATCTATATGTTCATAATCCTGTGTATCGTATTTATGAGGAGAAGGGGAAACAAAAACCGGATTAAAGTAAACAGTCTCTATTCCGAGTTCTTTTAAATAATCAATTTTATCAAGAACTCCTTTAAGATCTCCGCCGTAAAATTCTTTATGACCTGTTTCCTGAGAAGGAAGCTCATCCCATGACTTTTTTATTATAGGTGTTGAATCATAATTATATTCACCGTCAACCGGATCGTTTGATCTATCACCGTTATAAAATCTGTCAACAAATATCTGATAATAAACAGAGCCGTGTGACCACTCCGGAGTTCTGAAACCGGCAATAAGTGTGAAATCTTCTATGTGACGGTTAATAACAATACCCATAGAATCATATTTTATTTTTTTATTTTCATTTATAATTTCAAGTTCAAAATGATAGTTTATAATTCTTGAAGGCATAACAAAAGATGAAACAAAATAAAAAAAATTTTCAGTTTCATATTCTATTGTCATTTTCGAATGACTGTAAGATTTTGAATTTTTTTCCGGGGAAATGTAAACATTTCCAAGTACATTTCCTATATACTTAGGAACTCTTAATCTTATTTTTACCGGATCACCGACATTAGGTTCTTCCGGAATTAAATACCTCAAAGTCTGATCAGAATAAATGCCTTTCATTTTATACCTCCGGCTAATAATTAAGTAATTCGGAATTAATTTCTTTTTCTTCTTTTTCTATATCATCGATAAATTTTTCAAGTTCTGATTTTTTCTCTGTCAGTTTAGTTATTTTAGAATAATCTGTTGCATTTTTATACATTTCTTTCTCAACAGCATCAAGTTCATGAAAATAATCTTCAGCAAGAGCCCTTATATCTTCTAATCGTCTTTCAAGAAATCTCTTTCTGTTTTTCTGTTTTTTATCTTCCTCATAATCAATAATATTTTTTTTATCTTTCTTAATTTTAAATGAATCTTCTTTTATTACTGAAATAAAATCATCGAGATTATCAGAAACCGAAGAAAAACCTTCGTTTATAAAAACAAATTTATCAGAAAGATTTTTCAGCAAAGTTTCATCATGTGAAACTAATATAATGGAACCTTTAAAATCTTTTAAAGTTTCTTCAAGTGCCTGCACTGTTAAAATATCAAGATGATTTGTAGGTTCATCGAGAATAAGTATATTAGGTTTTGTAAGAATAAGTTTGGCAAGTGCAAGACGTGTGAGTTCTCCTCCGGAAAGAGTGTTTATATCTTTAAAAACATTATCTCCGGTAAATCCGAATCTGCCTATATATTTTCTTACTTCATAATCAGGCCACATTTCAACGATTTTCCAGACTTCTTTAAGAACTGTATTGTTTTTATCAAAAGATGATATTACCTGATCCAGATAACCTATTTTTATATTGTAACCCCATTCAAATTCTCCGCTTTTCTGTTTTAATTTGTCCATTAAAATTTTTAAAAGTGTACTTTTTCCGCATCCGTTTTTACCTATAATAGAAACCTTCTCACCTTCGTTTACCTCAAATGAAATATTTTTTAAAATAGTTTCATTATCATATCCGAAAGAAAGATTTTTTACCGTAAGAACTTTATATCCTGTCAGAGAAGGTTCCGGAATTTTTATTTTTATATTCGAATCTTCTGTTATTTCATTTATTTCTTCGAATTCTTTTTTCAGTTTATTTAGGGTTCTTTCCCTTATTATAGCCTGCCTTACCATTTTCGGTGTTGCCCATTTTTTAAATCTTTCTATCATTTTTTCTGTTCTTTCTATTTCTTTCATAAGATTGGCTTTTTTTGCTTCTGTTGTCATAATATAATTTTCTCTCTGGGAAATATATTTGTCATAAGTACCTTTGAAGTCCCATACATTATAATTATTAAGTTCCCAGTATTTATTACATATGTTTTTTATAAAATTTCTGTCATGAGAAACAAGAATAATAGCTCCTTTATAATTCATGAGATATCTTTCAAGCCATTTTATGGAATAGAGATCAAGATGGTTTGTAGGCTCGTCAAGCAGCAGAAGATTATGCGTTCCGGCAAGAGTTTTACCGAGAGATATTCTTGTAAGTTCTCCTCCGCTTAATGATTTTACCGCTCTGCTCCAATCATCTTCCCTGAATCCGAGTCCGTTCAGAATACTTTTCGTGGATTTTTCCAGAAGAATATCATCAACATCTCCTTCTATACTTTTTTCAACATATGAATAAACATCCTCTTCGGGATTTTCAATTCTGAATTGTTTTAAAAAGCCTATTTTTAAATTTTTACTTTTTATTATCTGACCGTCAGACGGTTCCGTTTCACCTTCCATAATTTTTAAAAGTGTTGTTTTACCTGAACCGTTCTGCCCTATAAGAGCAATTCTGTCGTTTTCATAAACCGGTAGATTTACATCATAAAATAAATCCTGATCACCGAAATTATGAGAAATTTCTTCGAGTCTTATTAACATAAAATCACCTCAGTATCCGAAGATTAATTTGATATCATCTTCATTCAGAAGCCTGTAATCACCTATATTTATATCAAGGTTAAGTCCGCCTACGGCAGTTCTTTCAAGCTTTATAAGATTAAGTCCTATATATTTTACCATACGTTTTACCTGATGGTATTTTCCTTCATGAATAGAAAGGAAAAATTCTTTATCATTGATTATTTCAACAATAGCTTCAGAAGAGCGGTATTCCTTAAAGTCTATTCCGGAAGTAAGAATTAATTTTTTTTCCTCATTTAAAATTCCGTCATGTAAAATTTTATATTTTTTCATAATATTTTTTTTAGGGGAAATAACATTATGTACGAAATTTCCGTCATTGGAGAGTAAAACAAGACCTGTTACATCAATATCAAGTCTTCCGGCAACGGCTAAATCATTTTTGTAAGGATGGTCTATAAGCTCCGTAATACACGGGTATCTGCTGTCTGAATTTGCAGAAACATATCCCGAAGGTTTGTTGATCATAATATATATATTATGATAAGGTTCAATTTTTCTGCCTTCAAAATAAACACAACTGTTTTCCGAAATCTGAAAAGACGGATCGGTAATAAAAATACCGTCAACAGAAATTTTTTTGTTTTTTATAAATTTTTTTGCATCATTTCTTGTAAAAAGTCCTGAATCACTTAAAAATTTATCAAGTCTCATATATACACCTCATATAAATAAAAAAAGTAAAACAACCTAAAGTTGTTTTACCTTTTTATTATGTTCATTAATTATATTAGTATAAACATCTTCAAGTGACGGAGTCATTTTTTTAGGTTTAAACAGAGAAAAATCGTACGAATGATTTTCTTCAAGTGAAATAACAGTTTTTCCGTTTGAAAGCGGTTTAACTATATTTATTTTGTCCTGTGATTTAAGATTAATATAGTCTTTTTCGTTATTTATTTCCAATTCATAAATATTAAACTTGTTTTTGTACTTTGCCATAAGAGAATCAATAGAATTTTTTTCCGCAATTTTTCCTTCATTAATAATTATAACTTCTGATGAAAGCTGTTCTGCTTCCCATATATAATGTGACGAAAGTAAAACCGTAAGATTATCTTTTACATTTTTTTCTATTATGTATTCTCTTATAAACCTTGAAGTTTCTATATCTATAGCATTAGTAGGTTCATCAAGAAGAAGAATTTCCGGATTTTTTACAAGAGATCTTGCAATATTAAGTTTCTGCTTATTTCCCGATGAAAGGTTTTTTGTAAGTCTGTTTTTATATATACTTAACCCGAAATCTTCAAGAAGACTGTTTATAAAAGGTTTATCAATTTTTCTTTTTGAAATATCCAAAAACATCTTAAGATTTTCATATGGAGTGAGATCATCTTCAAGAACAGTATAGTCAGAAACAAGAGAAATAATAGGTCTTATTTTTTTCTTGTTATGTACAACATCATAGTTATTAATTTTTACTTTTCCGGAAGTAGGATACATAAGTGTTGAAAGAATCTTCATTATAGTAGATTTTCCTGCACCGTTAGGACCTAAAAGACTGTAAATTTTACCCTTTTCAACTGAAAAAGAAACATTGTTTACAGCATAAAAATTTCCGAATTTTTTTGAAAGATTATCTATTTCAATTGCATAATTCATAAAATTACCTCACAAATTGTCATATTTAACTTTTTTATTTAATTTCTTCTGAAAATCTTTTTTTGCAAGTGCATCCCGTTTATCATAACTTTTTTTACCTTTTGCAAGACAGATTTCAACTTTTATAAGTCCTTTTTCATTTGAGTAAATTTTTGTGGGAACAAGTGTAAGTCCGCCTTCTTTTATCTTGTTGTTAAGCTTTATAATTTCTCTTTTATGCATAAGAAGTTTACGTACTCTTTCCGGAGCGTGGTTAAAAATAGAGGCGTTTACATATGGACTTACATGAGTATTGTACATAAAAACCTCGTTCTTCTGTATTCTGCAGAATCCGTCTTTAAGATTGGCCCGGCCTTCTTTTATAGATTTAACCTCTGAACCGAAAAGTTCTATACCTGCTTCAAATTTTTCAAGAATTATATAATCATAAAAAGCTTTTTTATTGTTTGATAGTATCTTCATATAAAAATTCCACCTCTGCTTCTTTCTTTTTCCTGTTTAAAGTATTAATAATTATTTCGGCACGTCTTTTACCTATACCGGAAATTTTTGTCAGATCATCGAAAGATGCTTTCATAAGATTGTTAAGATATTTAAAATTATCGACAACATTTTTAACAGCAACAGTAGGTAATTTTGTTGAATAAAGAAGCCTGTATCCTCTCGGTATAAGGAGATGTTCTTCAAGTTCATCATCAGAAGAAACTTCATAACCTAAAACCCTTGCTATAGTAAAAAGATTTACAAGTTCTGATACCGGAACATTTTTAAATATTTCCAAAGCATCTTCACTTTTTTGATATTTAAGATCCTTAACATAATAATCCATAATAATTGACCCGACAAGTTTCGGAATAGTTTTTAAAATTTCATCATATTCAAGTTTAGCGCTTCCGGACACCTCACCGAGTTCAGTAAGATATCTGTCAGTACCTTCCGTTATATTTACTGTAATAAGACCCTTTGAAATAGTTTCCGCAACATCGTATAAATTAACGTCATTTTTTCTTTCTTCATTATTAAGATATTCAACCACATCAAGAAAATTCTGTTTATATCTCTGTGCTGTGGTTAATTCCTGATTTAATCTCGCGAAAAGAATAGATTCCGGCAAAAGTTCATTTTTACCGTTTTTATAAAAAACAGAAACAGCATTACGTCTTTTCGATACAGCTATAGAAATATCCCCCGTCTGTATGGAGATTTTTTCTGCTGTTCTGTGCCTCATACCTGTTTCGTTTGAATTAATATTTTTATCGGGATTTATCTGTGCATTGGCATAAAGAATTCTTGTACCTTCTTTGTTAAGAACAATTGCACCATCCATTTTAGCAAGTTCATAAATTCTTTCCGGCTGAAAATCACTGTCTATTTTAAAACCAAGCTGAATAAGACCATCCTGAAGATATTCTTCGGGATTACTCGCAAAAAAAATAAAAGCACCCAGATTAGCTTCGATTATTCTGTCTATACCTTTTCTCAGTCTCTTACCAGGAGCAAGAAGATCGATAGCCTTTAAAAGATCGTCGTTCATAAAATATCATTCCCCCTCAAACAGCCTCAGTAAATCGCGTATGTTGTTTGCTCTGTAAACATCAAATTTTCCGGAAGAATCCGGAGAGATAATAAGTTCAAAACCAAGTCTTTTTGAAAAATCTATTCTTTTTTCCAAAAGATTAATATTTCTTATATTGCCGTCAAGACCTACTTCACCGAAACAAACCGCCGGTTTTTCGGTTTTTATATCAAGAAGTGATGATATTACCGAAAAAGCGATTGCAAGATCTGCCGAACTGTCATTAAATTTTATTCCGCCGGATGAATTAATAAAAATATCCTTGTTTTCAACAGGAAGTTTCAGCTTTTTTGACAAAACAGCTGTTATCATATTAAGTCTGTCTATAGGTATACCGGAAGTTACACGTCTCGGGCTACCGTAAACAGGATTACTTACAAGTGCCTGTATCTCTATAGGAAAAAGTTTATTTCCCTCTTTTATTATACATATAACATTACCCGGTTCATTGGAATATTCTGAAATAAAATATTTAGAAATATCTTCTATTATATTAAGACCTGTTTGTGTCATTTCAAAAAGTACAACTTCGTCGGTGGAACCGTATCTGTTTTTTGTAACTCTGAGAAGCCTTAAACCGGAAGATTTTTCAAGCTCAAGCTGTAAAACACAATCAACCATGTGTTCAAGAATTTTAGGACCGGCTATAGCACCTTCTTTGTTAACATGACCGATCATAATCAGAGAAATATTATTTTCTTTAACATATTCAGTAAGCTTCCTTGAGGATTCCCTTACCTGAAGTACACTTCCCGGTAAAGAATCAGAATCTCCGCTTCTTAAAGTCTGAACAGAATCTATAACAACAATATCGAAATTATTTTTTTCTTTTTCAAGTATATTTATTATTTTTTCAACATTTGTCTCAAAAACAAAACCTATATTTTTATTTTTAATATTCATTCTTTTAAATCTTCTGAGTACCTGATCAGAAGATTCTTCACCCGATATATACAGAGTACTTTTACTAATCATATCGATAAGCTGTGAAACAAAAGTACTTTTTCCAATTCCGGGTTCTCCTGAAAGTATATAAACAGCACCTTTTACAAGTCCGCCATTCATAAAACTGTTTATTTCGTTATTATTTATCACAATTCTTTCCGGAACTTTTACATTATCGTCCAGCCTTTTTATTTCTGAAGCCGAAATATCTTCAGAATGTATAGAATCAATGTCCGCGGCGAATTCAACCGCGGACCCTATTGAGTTACATGAAGGACATTTTGCAAACCATTTTTGTGATTCAAATCCACAATCATTACATACAAAATATTTTTCTTTTTTCATTTTTAGGTTTTTGAAACTCTTTTTCTTGTAGCTTTCTTTTTAAATACCAAACCATTTTCATTGGAACTTATTATTATATTGTCGCCTGTTTTAAAAGTCTGCTTAAGTATTTCTTCCGAAAGAGGATCTTCAAGATATCTCTGAATAGCTCTTTTAAGAGGCCTTGCGCCGAATATAGGGTCATAACCTTTTTTCAGTATGTATTCTATAGCTTCTTCGTTGTAAACAACTTTCATTTCTCTTTCGTTTATTCTCTTTTCAAGTTCGCTGAGCTGTATTTTTATAATATCTTTTAAATTTTCTTTGGTAAGCGGATGGAAAACAAGAACATCATCCATTCTGTTTACAAATTCAGGTTTAAATGCTTTTTTAATAGAGTCCATAACCTGAGATTTTATTTCTTTATAATCTTTTTCGGCTGATATGTCCTCAACAAATCCCATAGATTTTTTTGTTTTGTTAATTTGTTCAGATCCGAGATTTGATGTCATTATAATTATTGTATTCCTGAAATCAACAGTTCTGCCCTGAGAATCTGTCAGTCTTCCTTCATCCATAATCTGAAGAAGAATATTGTATACATCAGGATGTGCTTTTTCAATTTCGTCAAGAAGAACAACTGAATAAGGTTTTCTTCTTACTGATTCTGTAAGCTGTCCGCCTTCATCATATCCTACATATCCGGGAGGAGCTCCTACAAGTCTTGAAACATTGAATTTTTCCATGTATTCACTCATATCTATTCTCAGAAGAGCCTTCTGATCTCCGAACATATAATCTGCTATAGTTTTTGCAAGCTCTGTTTTACCTACTCCCGTAGGGCCTAAGAACATAAAAACACCTATAGGTCTTCTCGGATCCTTAAGACCGCTTCTTGATCTTCTTATGGCTTTAGAAATAGATACAACTGCTTCTTCCTGACCTATAACTCTTTCATGAAGTACAGCTTCAAGTCTGAGAAGTTTTTCCATTTCAACAGATTCGAGTTTTTTAAGCGGAACTCCTGTCCAGCTGGATATTACTTCGGCTATTGATTCTGAATTTATGTTAATAACATCTTTTTCAGCCTTTTTTCTCCAGTCAAGATAGTTTTTCTTATAAGTTTCTTTCATTTTTTCTATTTTGGCATTCATTTTTTCTATTTCATCAAAATCATTTTTAGATATAAGAGAATCTTTTTCTGCCTCTGTTTTTTTAATTTTTTCTGTTTCACTTTTAAGTTTTTCCGGAAGAGTAAGTGCTGCAAGTCTTGCTTTAGCACCTGCCTCATCTATGACATCTATAGCCTTATCCGGTAAAAATCTGTCTGTTATATATCTTACAGAAAGATTAACGGCAGATTCCACGGCATCTTTTGTGTAAAGAACTTTGTGGTGGAATTCGTATTTTGATTTAATACCTTCTATAATTTTTGTTGCTTCATCAATTGAAGGTTCGGAAACATAAATTTTCTGAAATCGTCTTTCAAGCGCAGGATCTTTTTCTATAAATTTTCTGTATTCTCTTGAGGTTGTTGAACCTATTATTGTTATGGAACCGTTTGCAAGCGGCTGCTTAAGAACATTAGCAGCATCAAGGGAAGAACCTTCCGCAGAACCGGCATCAACTATCATATGCAGTTCATCAACAAAAAGAATAATATCCTGAGTTTTTTCGAGAACCTGCATTAATTTTTTCATTCTCTTTTCAAATTCACCTCTGTATTTTGTACCTGCAACCATTGAGGTTATATCGAGTGAAAAAATAGTTTTTGTTTTAAGAACTTCCGGAACATCACCGTCTATTATTTTCTGTGCAAGACCTTCAACAATTGAGGATTTACCAACACCGGCTTCTCCTATCAATACAGGATTATTCTTTTTTCTTCTTGCAAGAATTTCCATTACTCTTTTTATTTCTGCTTCTCTGCCCACTACAGGGTCAAGATTTTTATTTTTTGCTTTTTCTGTAAGATCTGTTCCGAAATCTTCGAGCTGCTTCAGAGCTGATGCTTTCTGTTTTGCAGATTCCGAATCTTCTTCCGGAGAGATAGGATTATCCTGAGAATTAATTTCTCCTTTAAGCATGAGATCTGTTAATTTCTTTCTTGCATCAGAAAGATTTACACCTACTCTTTTAAGTATATGTGAAGCTATACCTTCGGCTTCTCTGAAAATACCTAAAAGAAGGTGTTCTGCGTCTATCCGCGAAGAACCCATAAGTTCGGATTCATCGTAAGCAAGCTCTATAATCCTTTTTGCACGGGGCGTAGGCTGAGGAGAACCTATTATCGACTGTGAAGCATTTGTCCCGACAACGTTTGTTATTTCTGTTTTCATTTTAGTATAAGAAATATCGAATTCTTTAAAAATCAAATCAAGATATTTTCCTGAAACTTTAAGAAGTCCCAGTAATATATGTTCCGTTCCCACATAAGGATGACCCATTTCTTTGGCTTCGTTCTGAGCCTCTATAAAGACTTTTGCTGCTCTTTCGGTAAAGTTATCAAACATCTTAATCACCTCCGGTTTGTACCGAATAAAAAAATAAATCTTATATGATATATTTTATCATGAAAAGTTAAAATTACAAAGTAAATTAAGCTTTTAAGTAAACTCAAAATAAATAAAAATATCATGATAGAATTATAATATAAATGAATTAAGAACAACTTAAAAAAAATATTAAATCAAAGAAAAAATTTTGCACTGTCTTTTTCAAAAAGTAAAATTAATTTAAAAAATAATTAACAATTAATCTTAAATATTTAACCAGGCCGTATATAATTTTATAAATATGCGAGGTGATAAAAATGAAAAAAATAATTTTTGTTATAATAATATTAAATCTTTTTGTTTTAACATTTTCGGACAATTGGCAGTACAATGATTCCGAAGTTAATACCGGAATATACAGCTCTTTAAAATTCAGGGATTCTTTTTATCCTAATGAGAATTTCGGCTATGAATTCGGTTTTATACCGAGACAGGCTATATCAGGTGCGGGAGATTATGTTCTCATAAACAGACCCGGAGAATATAAAGATGAATTACTCGGTGCAATAGAAATAATTTATCCGGGCACATATAATGTAAATGAAGGATATGTAAATCAGTTAATGGCAAAAGTTTATGCATATAACGACTATTACTGGGGTTTTTCCTACAGTTCTTCCGAAGAGGGAACCCTCAAAAATGCTTTTAAAAAATTTGTAGTAGATAAACCACCCCGCGGAAGCGATCTGTCTTATTATGATATAGAAAAACTTTATCCGCTTTTTTACCGTGACTACACATATATGAGTAATAGTTATAAATACGGTAAACTTGAAGAAATAAGAGATCAGATATACGATGTTGCGGGAAAAAGTGCTTATGATAAAATAAATATTTCAATAAGTCTTGATAAAGAATATGAACCCCAGACTAATGTAAGCAGCATAGTGAAAAATCTTAATGTATATATAAAAGATATTAATAAATACGGTGACTGGAGCGGTTACTGGGAACAGTATTATATAAATAATGTTTCAAAAAGCAATTTTGATTATTATGATTCGTATTATTACTGGTACAGTAACAAATTCAGAGGAAGAAATGTTTTTACAGTTTACGGTGATCTTTATGTACCTTCAAACATAGAACCTGGCGAAAAATACATAGTTTTGGACATTACTTTTCAGCCTTCGACATGTGTATGTCATTAATGAATTAAATTAATCTTTCTGTAACTAAAACGTAATTGACAGAAACTTAAACCTTTGGTATAATCTTTCACGGTTGCCTTAAATAAAGTGTAAAAATAAGTGCCGACTTAGCTCAATTGGCAGAGCGGCTGACTTGTAATCAGCAGGTTGGGAGTTCAAGTCTCTTAGTCGGCTCCAGTAAATAAGTGGTGAAGTGCCCGAGCGGCCAAAGGGGGCGGACTGTAAATCCGCTGGCAGATTGCCTTCATAGGTTCGAATCCTTTCTTCACCACCATTTAAATTTATTCTGCGAGGTGAAATATAATGGCTGCAAAAAACCAGGTAGTCCATTTCTCATTAAAGTGTTCAGAATGTGGAAAAAGAAATTATTACAAAAGCAAGAACAGAAACGTTAAGACTAAATTCGAGTTCAAAAAGTACTGTCCACATTGTGATAAACACACTTTACACACAGAAACAAAAATATAATAATCGCCCCTCGCTTCGAGGGGCTTTGTTTCTTTGTAACAGTTAAAATTCGGGAGGTGCGGTTGTGTCTAAATTTTGGTTGTTTTTAAGTTCAGTATGGCAGGAAGTAAAAAAAATTAACTGGCCGAGCAAAAAGAATTTAATGTCTTCAACAGGTATTGTTTTAGTTATAATATTATTTGTAACTTTATACCTTTTTGTTGCTGATTTAGGTCTTTCTGCATTGTTTGACAATATCATATATCCTTTGATGCTAGGTACAAAATAATTAACACCCAACATAATTTTTATAGGGAGTGGGTGAACTGATGAAAAAAGAATGGTATGTTTTACAAGCTTATTCGGGAATGGAAAATAAAGTTAAAGAACTTATAGAAGAAAAAGCGAAAATGCTTTCGCTTAATTCTTTTTTTGGAAAAATAGTTATTCCTGAAATTGAAGAAATAGATTATGTAAACAGAAAAATAGAAAAAATATTTGTATCTCCGGATGCTACTCTTTTTATAAAGAACAGAAAAGATATAAAGAAGGGTGAACCTATAGCAAAAGAACCGTCTGTTCATGTTAAAAAAGGCGGTACAATAACAGAATCGAAAAACTACAGAAAAATAACTGTGGAAACAGAAGATAAAAGATATTCAAAGATTTTTTTAATACCTGAAAAAGCAGGAGTATTAACAGGTTTAAGGGCCGGTAAAAAGGTAAAATCAGGAACACCTTTCACCAAAGACGGAACATATGAAAGTGATGTTGACGGAGAAATAGGCTCTATAGAAAAAGTTAAAAGAATAGTTATAGAAAATAACAGTTCGGAAAATGACATATATGTTGTTCCGGCTAAGATTTTTGATTCTAAACTCTACAGAACCGGAACAAGAGTAGAAGACGGTGAAGAAATATGTTCCGGATATGAATATAAAGCCAAATCTTCGGGAAGAATAGATGTAAAAGAACATCTCATGAGAAAAGAAATAAAAATAATAAAAACATCGAGAACAAAACTTTTCCCGGGATATATTTTTATAGAGATGATGTTTATTAAAGAAGCAGAGAATATAATAAAATCAATACCTTATGTATCAACCTTTCTTAATATAGGCGGTAAACCCATAAAACTCAGAAAAAATGAAATAAGAGCCATATTAAGACTTATAGGTGAAGAAACATACACAGAAAAGAAAGCTGTTGTAAGAATAGATTATGAAATAGGCGAACACATAAAAATTATATCAGGACCTTTTGAACTCTTTAACGGAAGAATTATGGAAATAGACAAAGCAAAGCAGGAAGTAAAAATTGCTGTAACTATTTTCGGAAGAGAAACTAAAGTAGAAGTATCACTTTCTGATATAGAAAAAATAATTGATTAGTTTCTTTATTTTCATATAAAGAAACATACTTTTTACTGAATTTTATTATAAATTTTAACAAAAAGATATAATATAAACAGGAAAAAGTGGGAGGGAATTCCCGATAAAACCACGAGGAGGTAATTTAAATGGCTAAAAAGTTAGTTAGAGTTGTAAAACTACAGTTAGAAGCAGCAAAGGCAACTCCGGCACCACCTGTAGGACCTGCACTTGGTCAGCATGGTGTTAACCTTATGGAATTCTGTAAGAAATTCAACGCTGCTACAGCAGACAAAGCAGGATATGTATTACCTGTAGAAATATCAGTATACGAAGACAGATCATTTTCTTTTGTTGTTAAAACTCCGCCGGCTTCATTTTTGATCAAAAAAACTCTTAATCTTAAATCAGCAGCTCACAATCCTGGTAAAGAAATTGTAGCTAAAATTACAAAATCACAGGTAAAAGAAATTGCTGAAACAAAAATGCAGGATTTAAACGCAAAAACAATTGATGCTGCGATGAAAATTATTGAAGGTACCGCAAGAAACATGGGTATCGAAGTAATCGAAGGTTAAGAGGAGGTAATTTAAATGGCTAGAGGAAAAAAATATATCGAAGCTAGAAAACTTGTTGATAAATCAAAAGATTATACAATAGAAGAAGCTATCGAATTAGTAAAAAAAGCATCTTATGCAAAATTTGACGAAACAATTGAAATACATGTTCAGATAGGTATCGATGCAACAAAAAGTGATCAGAACGTAAGAAGTACAATAGCTTTACCTCACGGAACAGGTAAAACAGTTAGAGTAGCTGTTTTCGCAACAGGTGAAAAAGTTGAGGAAGCAAAAAATGCAGGAGCAGATTTTGTAGGTTCAGACGATCTTGCTGATAAAATTTTAAACGAAGGATGGACAGATTTTGATGTTGCTATTGCCACTCCGGATATGATGAGAGTAGTAGGTAAACTCGGTAAAGTTTTAGGACCAAGAGGATTAATGCCTTCTCCTAAAGCAGGAACTGTTACTCCTGATGTAGCTTCTGCTGTTAAAGAATTTAAAGCAGGTAGAATAGAAGTAAGAAATGATAAAACAGGTAATGTTCACTTCCCGGTTGGTAAAAAATCATTTGATACAGAAAAAATTAAAGAAAATATAATTTCCGGTGTTGAACAGTTAAGCAAACTAAAACCGGCTAATTCAAAAGGTAAATTTATCAAAAAAATAGTAACAGCTTCAACAATGGGACCAGGTGTTAAACTTGACAGCACAGGTATGAATATAGTATAATACCTCTTGTTGAAATGTTAATAGAAATAGCTATACCTAAGACAACAGGTTTTCCTCATATTAGGAGATTAAAGAATTCGCCTGTCGAGGTGTGGACACTGAGACTGTCATTATAATTTTATAGTGATATGTTTCTAAGTTTTTCCGCGCCTTTATAGTGTCGCGGAAAATTTTTTTTGGGAGGTGTATTGATGCTTACAAGAGCAGAAAAAGAAGTTATAGTTAATGAATTTAAAGAAGCTTTTACAACTTCTCCTTTATTAGTATTCACTGATTTCAAAGGTATGCCGGTTGCTCATACTGATGAATTAAGAATGGAATTATTTAAAGCTTACGGTGAAGGAGCTGTTTATGAAGTTACAAGAAACTCTCTTTTAAAAACAGCTTTAAAACAGGCTGAATTAAATCCTGAAGAATACGAACACTTTTTGGAATATAACACAGGTGTGTTATATATAAAAGACGGAGATCCTGTTGAAGCACTGAAAATACTTACTGAATTTTCAAAAAAACACAAAGATCTTCCGGCAATAAAAGGCGGAGTTCTTGAAGGTAAACTGTTTGATGCCGAGCAGGCAAAAGAACTTGCAAAACTTCCTTCCAAACAGGATCTTATTGCTATGTTCTTAAACGTTCTAAACGCTCCTATTGCAGGATTTGTTAATGTTCTTGCAGGAACAGTAAAAAAACCGTTATACGTTTTAAATGCAATTAAAGACAAAAAATCAGAACAATAATTTTATTTGGAGGTGTATTTAAATGACAAGAGAAGAATTAATTCAGGCAATTAAAGAAATGACAGTAGCAGATTTAGCAGAATTAGTAAAAGCTTTAGAAGAAGAATTTGGAGTATCAGCAGCAGCACCTGTAGCAGTGGCAGCAGCACCAGCAGCAGCAGCAGCAGCAGAAGAAGAAAAAACAGATTTTGATGTTGTATTAAAAAGCTTCGGTGCAAACAAAATAGCTGTTATAAAAGTTGTTAGAGAAATCACAGGTCTTGGTTTAAAAGAAGCTAAAGACTTAGTTGAAAAAGCAGGATCACCTGATGCAAAAGTAAAAGAATCAGCACCTAAAGCAGAAGCAGACGAAATGAAAAAGAAATTAACAGAAGCCGGAGCAGACGTAGAACTAAAATAAGTTAATATTTTGAACAAATCGACGTAATTTCTTAATAAAATTTTCAGAAATAAATGGTAAAATTGAATCCGCATCAGACTAATCGGTTTGATGCGGCTTCGTTTTGTAAAAAATAATCAATAACTATATTTTTAAAAAAAGTCGAGGTGATTCATGTGAACACCCGCACCATCAAGGTGGGAAGAAGGCAGAGAGATTTTTTCGGAAAAGTTCATGAAGATTTTTCCATGTACGATGATTTAATCAGAATACAGAAAAAGTCTTTCGAAGAATTTCTTGAGTCCGGTTTAATAGACACTGTAAAGAAGCACATGCCGATAACAGTTCCTCTTAAAAGCACAGGAAAAAAATCAAAAGATATAATAGTTGATTTTACAGGGCTTAAATATGAGGATCCGAAAATTTCGGAAGAAGAATGTAAATCTAAGAACCTTACTTATGCCGGAAGAGCTTTTTTAAAAGTTCAGATAACCGACACTTCTACAGGAGAAACGATTGAAAAGGATGATGTTTTCCTTTCAAATGTGCCTTATATGACAGATAGGGGTATATTTATCATTAACGGTGCAGAAAGAGTTGTAGTTAATCAGTTAGTAAGATCACCGGGTATTTATTTTGTAAAAGAAGAAGAAAAAGATTCTAACAAAGAGCTATTTATAGCTCACTTTTTGCCTGTAAAGGGAGCATGGCTTGAAATAATTTATAATCCTAATCCCGGAAAAGAAGTACTGCAGATAAGAATAGACAGAAAAAGAAAATTTAACTTTTTCCTTTTCATGAAAGCCATAGGTTATGAAAACGATCTTGATATACTTGATCTTTTTCCTGCAAAAGTGGATCTTGAAGATGAACTTGAAATTGAATCAAATCTTGACTGTACCGTACTGGATGACCTTCATTTTTCTGAACTTGAAGAATTTACTCCTTCAAGAACAACAGTAAGAGGAATGAAACTTTCAGAGGTAAAAGAATTACTTGAAAAATATGATATCAGAGAAGTAAGAATTGCACACAAAATAGCTCAGATAACACTCGATAAAATGAAGAAGAGATATGAAAAAGACGGTGCAATAACTTCACTTGAAGCATATAAAGAAATGTTTATAAAACTGAAACCTACGGAAATTCCGAGAGGTCAGAAAGCAAAAGAAGAAATAGATTCAATGTATTTTTCAGAAGATAAATTTGATTTTTCGGATATAGGAAGACAAAAAGTTCAGAGCAGACTTAATGATGTCTATAAGAGATATCTGAAAGATGTTGAAAAAAGAGAATTAACTGAAGAAGAACTTGATACACTTACTTATCCGGTAAATCTTAAATGTATAGATAAAAAAGATATAATACTTTCTGCAAGACATCTTCTTGAAATAGAAGAAAATCCCGAATTTCTTGATACAAGAGACCATCTCGGAAACAAAAGAGTAAGGGCAGTAGGGGAATTAATGCAGATTGAATTCGAAAAAGCATATACAAAAATGCTTCAGCATATACCTGAAAAAATAGCTATGGCACAGCAGTTAAACAAAGTAAATCCGCAGACTCTTATAAATTCAAGAGCTATTATGACAGCGTTTCATCAGTTTTTTGCAACTTCTCAGCTTTCACAGTTTATGGATCAGATTAATCCTCTTTCTGAACTTACACATAAAAGAAGACTTTCTGCCATAGGACCCGGAGGTTTAAAAAGAGAACATGCAAAATTCGAAGTAAGAGACGTACATCATTCACATTACGGAAGAATGTGTCCTATTGAAACTCCTGAAGGTGCCAATATAGGTCTTATAACATCTCTTGCAATACTTGCAAAAACAGATGAATACGGATTTCTTAAATCACCGTACTTTAAAGTGAAAAAAGGTAAAGTAAATGTAAATGAAATCTCTTATCTTTCCGCAGATGAAGAAGAAATTCATAAAATAGCTCCTGCATCTGTTGAAAAAGATGAAGAAAACAAAATTATATCTGAATATGTAGAAGTAAGATATCTCGGTAAAGTAACTTTTGTACCGAAAGATGAAGTTGAATATATAGCCGTAACACCTAAACAGATTGCATCTGTTTCAGCATCACTTATACCTTTCCTTGAACATGATGATGCTAACAGAGCTCTTATGGGATCAAACATGCAGAGGCAGGCAGTTCCGCTTCTCTATACAGATGCACCTCATGTAGGTACAGGTGTAGAATGGCTTGCAGCAAGAGATTCAGGTTATCTTTCACTTGCAAAACATGACGGTATAGTTGAATATTCAGACGGAAAAAAAGTAATAATTGTAAGAACAGATGAAGAAGGAAATATTATACTTAATAAAGACGGTCAGCCTGTTAAAGATGAATACAGAATGCATAAATATGTAAGATCAAATCAGGATATGTGTATAAATCAAAGATCACTTGTATATCCTGAAATGAAAATAAAAAAAGGCGAACCTTTATCTGACGGTCCGTCAACCGATATGGGAGAACTTGCGCTCGGAAAAAATATTCTTGTTGGGTTTTTACCTTGGGAAGGATATAACTTTGAAGATGCTATAGTTGTTTCCGAAGAACTTCTTGAAAAAGACAGTTTTACATCGGTACATATAGAAGTATACGAAACAAAGGCTATGGATACACAGCTCGGACCTGAAGAAATAACTGCCGATATACCTAATGTAAAAAAGGAACTTCTTAAAAACCTTGATGATTCGGGTATAGTAAGAATAGGAGCTTATGTATCTTCAGGAGATATTCTTGTAGGTAAGGTTACTCCTCGTGGTGAATCCGAAACTTCACCGGAAGAAAAACTTATTAAATCAGTTTTCGGTGACAGAGGAAGAGATGTTAAAGATTCATCACTCACATTGCCGCATGGTGTTGAAGGTAGAGTAATAGACGTACAGGTTTTCACAAGAGAAGATATACCAAATCTTGAAATAGGTGTTAACACTTATGTTAAAGTGTATATAGCTGCTAAAAAAACACTTGAAGCCGGAGATAAATTAGCCGGAAGACACGGAAACAAAGGTGTTGTATCTAATATTTTACATAAAGAAGATATGCCGTTCCTTCCTGATGGTTCTACACTTCAGATGATGCTGTCACCTCTTGGTGTTCCTTCACGTATGAATATAGGACAGGTTCTTGAATTACATCTGGGATGGCTCGGAAGACTTACAAAAACATATTTTGCAACGCCTATATTTGACGGTGCAAGCGAAGAAGAAATAATGGATGAACTTCACAGAGTAAGAAAAGATAAAAAAATAGATCTCGGAGAAACAGATAATGAAATAACAGGAAAAATAGTTCTCAGAGACGGAAGAACAGGTGTACCTCTTGATTATCCTGTTGATATGGGAGTTATGTACATGCTTAGACTTTCTCATATAGCAAAGGATAAAATTCATGCAAGGGCAACCGGACCTTATTCACTTATTCATCAGCAGCCTCTCGGAGGTAAAGCACACTTCGGAGGACAGAGATTCGGAGAAATGGAAGTTTGGGCACTTGAAGCTTACGGTGCTGCACATACACTTACAGAAATGCTTACTTATAAATCTGATGATATAAGAGGAAGAAATGAAGTATATAAAGCTATACTTAAAGGCGAAAATCTTCCTGAACCGGGAATACCTGAAAGTTTTAAAGTACTTGTAAAAGAACTTCAGGGACTTATGCTCGATATAAGACTTTTTGATGAAGACGGAGCAGAACTTGATGTAGATAAATTATAATAAAACTCAACCGGCTATGCCGGTTGAGGTTATTCTTTAATTTAATAAAGAGAACAAAATTTTTTTTATTAAATTAAATGTGTTTGTTTAAATAAATCATCCTCAAGGAGGGAAAAATCTAATGACTAAAGTTTCTTCTTTCCAGAGAAAAATCGCAAAAATTCAGGTTGGTCTTGCGTCTCCTGACAGAATAATGGAATGGTCAAACGGAGAAGTAAAAAAACCGGAAACATTAAACCACAGAACCAGCAAACCTGAAAAAGAAGGATTATTCTGTGAAAAAACATTCGGTCCTACAAAAGATTACGAATGTGCCTGTGGAAAATACAAAGGAAAAAAATATGAGGGAACAGTATGTGAAAGATGTGGTGTAAGAGTAGAATCAAAAGAATCAAGAAGAAGAAGAATGGGACATATTTCTCTTGCAACTCCGGTATCACATATATGGTATCTTAAATCTTCACCGTCTATTCTTTCAATAATTTTAGGAATAGCTGTAAAAGATCTTGAAAATGTTATATATTACGGATCAAAAAGGGTAATTGAAAGAGCATATCTTACAATTGCAAGTGAAGATAATGAAAAAGAACTGGATTATTATCCGGGAGAAATACTTTATCAAAGAGAATTTGACATATATTCACAGTATATGGAAATGAATGCTGAACCTGCTGTAAGAGTTGCAAAAACAAAGGGGCTTCCTGTATCTGAAATAGCCGGTAAAGTAAAAATAGAAACTGAAATGACACATACAGAAAGAGATTTAAGCTGGGTTGTTATTACAGCTGATGACGGTACAGTAAAAAAATATCCTGTTTTTGAAGGTGCTTCAATAATGGTTGAAGACGGTCAGTATATAGAAGAAGGAACAACACTGGCAGACAGATTCCTGTTTGAAGAAGATTATCTTACACATGACGAATATACAGTTTTTTCCGAATATTATCCGGGAAGAATAGAAATAGAAAGAGATATAGAAAGAGATACTCCTATAGTTGTAATAACAGATATAGATAAAAGATATTCAAAAAGAATAGGTAAAAAAATAGGTGATATTCTTCTTGAAGATGAAGCAAGAGCTTATAACGATGTTATGAGAATATTAAACTCAAAAATAAAAGCAGAAAGAGTTGATACTCTCGGTAAAATTCTTGCTGATGATATTATAGTAGGAGAAAAACTCTATAAAAAAGGCATAACAATCATTCAGGACACTCTTGATGAACTTGTTGATGCACAAATAAAAGACTTATATCTTTATGACGAAAATAAATCTATAAAAACATATCAGATAAACAAATATGAAAAATTTGAGGCAAGTTACGGTGCCGAAGCGATAAAAAAACTTCTTTCACAGATTGATCTTGAAGTTTTAAAAGCAAAACTTGAAGCAGAACTTGAAAAACTTGACAAAAGAAGTCAGAAAGCTTTAAAACTTCTCAAAAGATTAAAACTTTCAAAAGACTTTATAAAATCAGGAAATAAACCTGAGTGGATGATTGTTGAAGTACTTCCTGTTGTTCCGCCTGATTTAAGACCTCTTATACAGATAGACGGAGGAAGATTTGCCGCAACAGATCTCAATGATTTATACAGAAAAGTAATAAACAGAAATAACAGACTTAGAAAATTAATGGATATGGACGCACCTGAAATAATAGTAAGAAATGAAAAGAGAATACTTCAGCAGGCTGTAGACTCACTTATTTATAACGGTAGAGTCGGAAAACCTATGACTGACAGAAGTAAAAGACCTCTGAGATCTCTTACTGATTTACTTAAAGGTAAAAAAGGAAGATTCAGAAGAAATCTTCTCGGAAAAAGGGTTGACTATTCAGGAAGAGCTGTTATAACAGTAGGACCGGATTTACAGATACACGAATGCGGACTTCCTAAAAAAATGGCACTTGAACTTTTTAAACCTTTTGTACTTGCTGAATTACTTAAAGATTCAAATGTTGCAAGTAAAAATGCAAGAAAACTTAAGAAAACAATAATAGAAAAAGAAATGCCGCAGGCTTGGGAAATACTTGAAGAAGTTATAAAAGGGCATCCTGTAATGCTTAACAGGGCTCCTACACTTCACAGACTTTCCATACAGGCTTTTATACCTAAATTAATTGAAGGAAATGTAATAAGACTTCATCCTCTTGTTTGTCCGCCTTTTAATGCTGATTTTGACGGAGACCAGATGGCTGTACATGTACCTCTTTCTGCTGTTGCACAGGCGGAAGCAAAATTTCTTATGCTTTCGAGATATAACATAATATCTCCTGCAAACGGAAAACCTGTTTCTATGCCAGGTAAAGATATAATTGCCGGAACATATTATCTTACAACTCATGATAATTTCCTTTTCAGGGATACAAAGATACCTGAAAGAGTTGATCAGATAGGTAAAGATAATTATTCCGAATATGTTTTTTCTAACAGTACGGAAGCTGAATATGTTCATGAATATTCAAAAGTTACAAATCAGTTCATATATAAAGAAGAAGATACTGATGAAATAAAATGGAAAAAAGCAAAACTTACACTTCATAATCCTATAGTTTTCAGAGACGAATACGGTAAAAAAATCAAAACAACAGTAGGAAAAATAATATTCAATAATTTTGTACCGGAAGATTTAAGAGATTATGAGACAAAAATGAGTAAAAAAGGACTTAAAAACCTTATATTCAAAACATTTAAAAATTACGGAATAGACAGAACAGCAGAACTTCTTGATCATATAAAATCTTACGGTTATCATTATTCAACACTTTCAGGACTTACAATATCAATAAGAGACGTTCTCGTATCTCCTGACAGAGAAAAATTAATCGAAGAATCAGAAGCAAAAGTTTTAAAAACAGAAGAATTATACGAAGAAGGATATCTTTCTGATAATGAAAGATATAAGGAAATTGTATATATCTGGGAAGAAGCTACAAAGAAAGTTACTGATGCAACAGCTCTTGCTTATGATAATCATACATTTAATCCTATATGGCAGATGGTTGATTCCGGAGCCAGAGGTACAATAGATCAGTTAAAACAGCTTGCAGGTATGAGAGGACTTATGGCCGATCCTTCAGGTAAAATCATAGAAGTTCCTATTAAATCAAACTTTAAAATGGGACTTTCAGAACTTGAATTCTTCACATCAACACACGGTTCAAGAAAAGGATCAGCAGATACTGCGTTAAGAACATCAACAGCAGGATATCTTACAAGAAGACTTGTAGATGTTGCCCAGTCAATAGTAATAACAGAATCAGACTGCGGAACAGTAAAAGGAATAGAAGCACAGGAATTATGGTCAGACGGATCAAAAATAGAAGATCTTTCAGATTTCTTATTCGGAAGAGTATTATCCAAAAATGTTCTTGACCCTGAAACAGATAAAATAATAATTAATTCCGAAACAGGTAAAAAATATATAAGAAATACAATGCTTGATGAAATTGACGGAGAATTCCTTTCTAATTATTCAAGAGAAATTCACGTATCAGAAGAAAAAGAACTGGATTTAAAAACAGTTAATGAAAATACTTATTATGAATCACTCGAACATTACGGAACAGATAATGACGTGATACTTGAAAAAGGAGAACAGCTTACAAAAGAAACAGCTGAAGAACTTTTAAGACACGGATTCAAAACAATAAAGGCAAAAGAATATAAAGCTGTTAATTTTGTTTTCTCCGGTTCTGAATTAAGAGTAAAAGATGAAAATGATAAAGATCTTACAATAGTAAAATATCAGGAAAAAATAGATATAAAAACAGCAAAAGTACTTGAAAAATACGGAGTAAAAACAGTACAGGTAAGACCTTCGATATATATAAGATCAGTTCTTACATGTGAATCAGAAAACGGAATATGTGCTAAATGTTACGGTATGGATATGTCAAATCATAAAATAGTAAGTATAGGTGAATCAGTAGGAGTTATTGCTGCTCAGTCAATAGGTGAACCTGGAACACAGCTTACAATGAGAACTTTCCATACAGGTGGTATAGCTTCTGCAGGAGGAGATATAACACAGGGTCTTCCGAGAGCTGAAGAATTATTTGAAGCAAGAAAGAAAACAAAAGGACCTGACGGATCATTCTCAAAAGTAAAAGGTACTGTTACAGGTATAGAAAGAGATGAAAACGAAGGTAAAAAAGGTAAAAAACTTAGATTTATTGTTGAGGATGTTAACGGAGAAGTCGAAACATATGAAGCTGATTTCAGAACAAAAGTCGTAGTTTCTATCGGGGACAGAGTTCTTCCCGGAGAAAGACTTACATCCGGTAATATAAAACCAAGATCAATACTTGATGAACTCGGAATAGATGCAGTATCAACATATCTTCTGAAAGAAATTAAAAAGATATACGCCGAACAGGGTGTTGATATTCATGACAAACACTTTGAAATAATAATAAGACAGATGCTCAACAAAGTAGAAATAACAGACGGCGGAGATACTGATTACATGCCGGGAGATCTTATGCAGTACAACAAGGCGGACAGTATAAACAGAAAAATACTCGATGAAAATGCAAAAATTTCTGAAAACAGAGAAGAAATAATAAATAAAAAACTTGCAAAAAGAGTAATAATACCTGTTGAAAACGAAGATGAAGAAGATAAAATATACAACATAGGTGAAGAAGTAACAAAAGAGCTTCTTGAAGAAATGATAAAAATAAAAATAAAAGAAGTAGAAGTTTATGAAAATTACGAAGAAACAGAAAATGAAGAAGGACAGTTAGAAATCGTAGGATCTAAGAAAACATATCTTATAAATCCTAAAAATACAATAAAATATTCAAGAAAACTTCTCAGAATAACCAAAGCATCTCTTGAAAAAGAAGGATGGCTGTCAGCAGCGTCTTTCCAGCAGACAGTACAGATACTCACTGAAGCTTCTATAGAAGGAAAAGATGATTATCTTAAAGGTCTTAAAGAAAATGTAATTGTAGGTCAGCCAATACCTGCAGGTACAGGTCTTAAGATATATTCTGAACTCGGTTTTGAATCAACAGTACAGGACAGGGAAATAATAGAAGAAAGAATTCAGGAGAAAAAAATAATATAATCCAAAAGAGCAGCTTCAGGGCTGCTCTTTTTTTTACCGTAAAACTTTGTTATAATATTTATGTCTGAAATTAAATAAGAAGGTGAAATTATGATAAAACTAAAAGGAAAATCCATGTCATGGGACGGTGAAACATTAACTCTTATAGATCAGAGATATATACCTCTTGAAGAAATATATTTTGACTGTAAAAATTACAGGGATGCAGCAGTATCAATAAAAGATATGATAGTAAGAGGAGCTCCGGCAATAGGAGCTACAGCAGGATTCGGTTACGTTCTTGCATCTTTTGAATATAAAACACTTGATAAAAAAGTATATACGGAAAAAATGTCAGAAGCAAAAGAAGAACTTGCAGCAACAAGACCTACAGCAGTAAATCTTTTCTGGGCACTTGAAAGAATGGAAAAAGTTATGAAAGAAAATATAGAAAAAAATAATCTTTCGGACTTAACGGATATTCTTGAGGAAGAAGCTTTAAAAATAGCTTTTGAAGATATAGAAATTAATAAAACAATGGGAAAATTCGGTGCTGAACTATTAAAAGACGGAGATACAGTTCTTACACACTGTAATGCAGGTGCTCTTGCCACTGTTGATTACGGAACAGCCTTAGGTGTAATAAGAGCTGCAGTCGAATCAGGTAAAAATATAAAAGTATATGCCGATGAAACAAGACCGTATCTTCAGGGAGCAAGACTTACCGTATGGGAACTTGTTCAGGACGGAATAGATACTACACTTATTTCTGATAATATGGCAGGATGGGTTATGAAAAAAGGAAAAATAAACGCAGTAATTGTCGGTGCGGACAGAATAGCCGCAAACGGTGATACCGCTAATAAAATAGGAACATATACAGTTGCTGTTCTTGCAAAAGAACACAATATACCATTTTACATTGCAGCACCTCTTTCTACAATAGATCTTAAAACAAATGACGGAAGCGGAATTCCTATAGAAGAAAGAGATCATAAAGAAGTAAGATACTGTCATAAAAGTAAAATGATTCCCGATAGTATAAAAGTTTTTAATCCTGCTTTTGACGTGACTCCGAATGAATTAATAGCAGGTATAATAACAGAAAAAGGAGTTATAAGACCTCCTTACAAAGAAAATTTAAGAAAATTGTTTGAAAAATAAAGAAAAAGCCGGTTAATAATAATTAACCGGTTTTTTTTATTTATTCTGACGTAATAGTATACAAAAATGACACTTTGTATTAATTTTAACAAAATTTAAGAATAAGTGTTATAATTTTTATATAACTTTTATCAGAGGTGATTTTTATGGATTATACGAACAGTATAGAGGTACATAATCTGAAAAAATATTACAAAGATACAAAAGCTGTTGACGGGATTTCTCTTTCAATAGAAAAAGGAAAAGTAACAGCTATACTCGGACCAAACGGAGCAGGAAAAACAACAACAGTCGAAACACTTGAAGGACTTAGAAAAGCAGACAGCGGGGAAATATATTATTTCGGAGAAAAAATAAAAGAAGTCGATGAAAAAATAAAAGAAAAAATAGGAGTACAGCTTCAGAGTTCAACATTTTTATCAAACCTTACCGTATATGAAACAATAAAAACATTTGCCGGACTTTATAAAAAATCTCTTGATGTTGATAAAATAATAATAAAATTTAATCTTGAGGAAAAAAAGAAATCTAAAATAAAAAATCTTTCCGGAGGAGAGCAGCAGAGGGTAGCTCTTGCATGTGCTGTAATAAATGATCCGGAAATAGTTTTCCTTGATGAACCTACAACAGGACTTGATCCTCAGGCAAGGAGAAATCTCTGGACAGCAATAGAAGAACTTAAAAAAGACGGAAAAACAGTTGTTCTCACAACACATTATATGGAAGAAGCCGAATATCTTTCTGATAAAATATATATAGTTGATCACGGAAAAATAATAGCGGAAGGAAAAGTAAACGAACTTGTAAAAACAATCAATATGAAAAGTGTGATAAATTTTTCTGTTAACCATAAATCGGAAATTTTTTCGGAATATCAGAAAAATGAAGACGGAATTTTTAAAACAGAAACTTCTGATATTGAAAAAACACTTGTGGAAATATACGAAAAAGCAAGAAAAAATGATTTAACCATAGAAAATCTCAGCATAAGAAACCCTAATCTGGAAGATGTGTTCCTTCATCTTACAGGAAGAAAATTAAGAGACTGAGGTGTTTAAATGAAAATAAAAGAGCTTTTTACAGCATATACAAAAGATAGTTTCAGACAGTTCGAAACTGTTTTTTGGGCAATAGTATTTCCTTCATTATTTTTTATATTTTTTGTAAGTATTTTTGAAAATGCGTTTAATCAGGAAAATGATTTTAACCTGAAAGCAGGAATATATTATGAAAAACCTCTTACGGGAATTAATAAAATGACTTTTGAAAGTGTTTTTAACGCTGAAGGTATACCTTTTCATTTTTCTGAATACACTGATAAGGAAAAAGGTATAGAAGATGTAAAGAAAAAAGATATAGATATATTTATAGTTTTTCCGGAAAATTTTGACAAACTGAATCTTAAAAATTTTGACAGACTGAATCTTAAATTTATAAGTGATAAATTAAATGTAAATATTGACAATCTGCAAATATATACGAATTACACAACTGATTCGCAGTATGCTTATAAAATATTTAAATCTATAACTGATGAAATAAATATAGCAATAAAAAACAAAGGAGAACTAAAAGAAAACTTCCGTTTAGAATATATAGGTACGCAGGAAAAAGAATTCAGATACAGGGATTATCTGTTTCCTTCTATTCTTCTTATGGGTATACTGACAATATCATTTTTTAATATACCTATAGGGATGGCTGAAAACATTGAAAAAGGTATAATAAAAAGATTTTCTGTAACACCGCTCAGAGGTAGTGATTTTTTCATGGGGTTTATGCTCTCAAATCTTCTGGTGGTTGTACTCTCAATTATAGTTCTTTATTTTGAGGGATATTTACTTAAAATTGAACCGGTTGTATATTCATTTAAATTTCTCTCTTTCCTTTTTTACAGCATAATAGTATGTGTATCATTCGGACTGCTTATAGCCTCTTTTTTCAAAAAAATAAATACAGCGGCTGTTTTCGGACAGATAGCATATCAGATGACTATTTTTTTGAGCGGATTTTATTTTGATACAAAAGCAACGCCCTGGATAATAAGATGGTATGTTTATTTTAATCCTGTTACATATATGGTAGACGGAATGAGAAATATAATAAACGGTAACTCTGTGGGATTACAGAATCTTATAGTCCCCGCAATATGGCTTGTAGTTTCGCTTACTGTATTTTCATTCAGTTTTAAAAGGGTGATGCATTATGAAAAATAAAAGATTTCTAAATCTTATTGTGGTATTTTTTAAAGATACATTTAAAAATAAAGCCGAAGTATTTTTTACACTTCTTTTTCCTGTTCTTTTTCTTGTCATATTCGGATTTGTTTTCGGATCTATGGCAGATGATGAAACAATTGAAAATTATACATTTGCCGTATACGGAACATCTGATGAAAGTATAAAAGAATATTTTGCACCGGATAATGTCATTTTTTACAGTGATTACAAAGAAATGGAAAATGATGTTGAATCAGGTAAAATTATAATAGGAATAGATGTTTCTGACAAAGAAAACATAAAACTCATACAGTCAAAAAATAATGAAAATGTCAACAAATCACAGTGGGCAGTAATAAGTGCTCAGAATTATCTCAAAAAATGGATAACAGGATTAAAAGAAAATTATTTTGAAACAGAGCAGAAAAAAGTAACATCCGGAAGAATTCAGGGAAATAATCTGGATTATGTTCTTACAGGTGTAATAGCTTTTTCAATATTAACAGGCGGTATGTTTTCGGTAATAAGGGTTTTTGGAAATTACAGAAAACTCGGTGTAATAAAAAGATTTATGGTTGCCCCGGTAAAACCATGGGAATTTGTTCTCAGTGCTTCGGTAAACAAAATAATACTGAATCTTTTTTCGGTAATAATAATAATATTTCTCGGAAAAATAATGTACAATCTTAATTATGACTTTAACTGGTTTCTTATGCTTTTTGTTTCTGTATCGGCAACACTCGGAATGATGGCAGTAGGAATACTATTTCTTCTGCTTTTCAAACAGACAGAATCAGCTTCAAATGCGGCATCACTTTTTTCTACAGCTATGACTTTTTTTGCGGGAATATATTTTCCTATATCATTTTTGCCGAATTTTTTACAGTGGATAGCTTATATACTTCCTATAAAATATATAGGTGATATGATAAGATACTGTGCCGGTATAGAAGAAATGAAATTATCAGTTTTTTACGGACTTAACTTTACATTTATAATTGTAGGAATAATATTTTTAGTTTATGCCTCGAAAAAATTTGTAGCAAAAGAAAATTAATTCCGGAGGTATTTTTTGAATAAAATAGAAAAAAATTATCCTTTTGAATTTGTATCAAAACTTTCAAAAAAAGAAAGTTCTTCGAGAAAACCGATTTATTCCGTACACAAATGGTTTTCAAGAAAACCTGATGCACTTATAAGATCAGTACTTTTGGAAATTTTTGATAAAAAAGGAAAAACAGAAGAAAGTTTTTATGAGAACAATGAAAATCTTCTTAAAAATAAAATAGTACTCGATCCTTTTTTAGGCGGAGGAACAACGGCAGTTAATGTGCTAAAAACAGGCGGGAAATTTATAGGGGTTGATATCAACCCCATGTCTTTATATATAAATCATGCACAGCTTATTAATTTTGAACAGAAAGAAATTGAAAGTGCTTACGAAAAATTATGTCAGAATACAGATATCAGAATAAAAAATCTTTATAAAACAAATGTTTACGGTCAGGAATGTGAAATAATATATGTACACTGGGCAAAAGAAACAGAATGTAATGAATGCGGTAAAAAAATAATGCTTTTTCCGACTGCGACTTTAACAAATATAAAAACAAAAAATTTTCAGAATATATCAGTATGTCCGAAATGTTATGAAATAAATTCTATAAAAGAAGAAATAATAAACTGTTCGTGCGGAAATATATACAGATACGACACAAAAATAATAGAAAGAAGAAAAATAAAATGTCCGCACTGTGGTAATATTCAGAAAACAGATAAAAAACCGGAAAATTTTAAAATATTTGCTATACAGTATTATAATCCCGAAACAAATGAAAGGGGTTATAAAAAAGCCGATATATATGATATTAAAAAATTTGAAGAAGCTGAAAAACTTTACAGTGAATTAAATACACAAATTTATGTTCCAGATGAAGATATACCTTACGGTGATGAAACCGAAAGATTAATAAAAAACGGATATAAAAAATGGAAAGATATGTTTAATAAAAGACAGCTTTTATCTATAATTTCACTGAAAAATGCTATAGAAAAAATTGAAAATAAAGATATGAGAAATCTTTTTTTTATACTCCTTTCAAATCTTATAAACTCAAACAACAGATTTTGTATTTTTCAGACATCATATAACAAAAGTGAACCTCTTTTCGGAGACCATCATTTTGCACCGGTAAACTCTTATACAGAAAACAACATATTCGGGCAGAATTACGGAGCCGGAACACTTAAAGGCTATTATGAAAACCTGCTTGAGGCAAAAAAGTATAATTTAAATACATATGAAAGAAAATATGAAAATAAAAAAAGTCTGAAAATATTTACCGGAAAAGAAAAAATAATTTCTGATTTTGCGGAAAATTTTAAAGAACTGGGAAAAGAAAAGAACATATTATTAAAAACCGGAAATTCAGGAAATCTGGGTTTTATACCGGAAAAATCAGTAGATCTTGTTCTTACAGATCCGCCTTACTATTCTTCTATAAATTATTCGGAACTTACCGAATTTTTTTATGTATGGATAAAAAAATTCATAAATCAGAAAGAAACAATGAAAAATGTAAAACAGAATGAAATAGGGAAAAACAGAAATCTTGAAAAAGACAGTAATACTTATGAAAAAAACATAACAAAAGTATTCCGTGAAATAAAAAGAGTACTTAAAGACGACTCCTATTTTATATTCACATATAATAATTCTTATACAGAAGGATGGGAAATAATAATAAACAGCATTATAAAATCGGGATTCAGCGTGAAAAAAACATGGCCGGTAGATATAGAAAAAAACAGCGGATTAATAGATAAAAACAGAAGTAAAATGAACCTCAATCTCCTGATTATATGTAAAAAAAATTATTCTCCCGAAAGAAAAACAAAAAATATTTCCGAAATAGAAAATAAAATAAAAAAAATATATTCAGAAAAGAAAACAGAATATTTTGATAAAAATGTAAAAATTGCAGGAATAATTTTTGAATATATTTCGGAAAACAATATAGAAAATGAAGGGAAAATACTTACTGTTAAGGAAATTCTTGAAAAATTCCTTATAAAAATAGATTAACTTAGAGATAAAATATCATAAATTTTATAAATATATTTTGATTTCATTAATGTAAAAAAAATGTAAAATTTTTTTGTAACTTTTCTGAAATAAAAATATGATAAAATCACACCTTATTAAAAAATGAATTTTTAATAAAAATGATATATAATAAATTTATAAAATATTATGATATCTGGGGGAAAAATGAATTACAATAATGAACTTGAAAATAAAATATTCAGAATAATTCTTATCGGAACTCTTGCATTGTCTGTTATATCAATTATAGGAAATATACTTTTCGGTTTTCCTTTCTTAGCTGACATAAAATGGTTTGTACTTATAGGAATTGCAGGATATCTTTTATTAAAAAAAGAAAGAGCCGCAAATAATATTTATAAAATAATATATTTTGCTTTTATAATTTTTGTACTTATACCTGTGGGATGGATAAATTCAGGAGGAAATGCAAATAATACAATAGGATATATATTCCTTACTTTAATTGCCGTCAATTATATGTTTTATAAAAACACAAGAAATTTTTTTATAATATCTCTTATATCAATATTTGTTTTAATACAGATTATCGGAAGAATATATCCTTCTATAATACCGGTTTACAGTTATGATACTCAGTTTATGGATAGGCTTATACAAATACCGCTCACACTATTTGCAAGTTATGTAATGATAAAAAAATTTGCGGATGAATACAGAAATGAAAAAGAAAATCTTGATATAAGAATAGATAAAATAAGAGAGCATATGAAAAAATTCGGTGAAAACAACAGTATAAATATTACTCTGAGCTTCGGAATAACACAGATAAAAAATAATGATACTAAGGAAAGTGTTCTTCAGAGAACTGACAATGCTCTTTATAAAGCAAAGGAAAACGGAAAAAATACATCATTTTTTATATAATTATACCGGGGGTGAAATATGGAAAAATTAAAAGTAAAATTTAAGAAAATGACAAAAAAATCTTTTGAAAACTATATGAACTTTTCGATAAAAAATTATGCCGAAGAAAAAATAAAATCCGGTAACTGGTCTGAAGAAGAAGCAGAAGAAAATTCAAAAAAAACTTTTGAACAATTGCTTCCGCAAAAAGAAAAAACTCCGGATAATTATTTTTATGAGATACATTCTCAGGAAGATATTCATATAGGGAATATATGGTTTTTTAAAAGAAATGAAGAGATTTTTCTTGCTGATATTTACATAGATGAAGAATTTCAGGGAAAAGGATACGGAAAGGATACGATGAAAGAACTTGAAACAAAAGCCAGAAAACTTAAGGCGAAAACAATAGCTCTTCACGTGTTCGGACATAATAAAAAAGCTTTTAAGCTTTATGAAAGTTTCGGTTTTTATATAACCAATATAAACATGACAAAAGACCTCAAGTGACCAAGTTATAACATGCATAATAAAAAATAAATAGATTATGGGAAAAAGTAATAGGAATTTCAGAATCTTCAGACGGAGAATTTACTCTTTCACATTATGTTATATATGATTCATATGCTGAAACGGAAATTTTGTACTCATAGGTAAAAAATCAATAGATAATTCTGCACACAGACTTTGGTTTGTGATAACTGATGAAAATCTTAACACTTTAAATTCAAAATATTATAACGGTACTCTTGATGATAAATATAACAGTTTTGCACCTGTAAATTCAAGATTCGGAATAATAGAAACAAATGTTGGATTTTTAGCAGTAATAGAAAACTTTAATTACGATACACAAAGAACTTCTTCATATCTTATAAAACTTTCGGCTGATCTTTCTGTTAATGATGAAAAATTTTTATATAACAATGAAAAAGCAAATATAAACGGATTTTTAAAAACATCGGAAGAAAAAATAATAGGGTACGGAAGAGCGGAAGGAACATTTCTTACAGGATCATCAAAAGATCATAAAAGCTGGTTAATATTTTTAGAAAGCAATCTTCAATTCGGTGATTTTTTCAGTTATGATAAATACAATCCATCTATTTATAACAAACGTGAAGCTGAAATAATAGATTTTAAGGAAGGAGATACTTTCTATTACGGAATATCTCTCGGAAGAAGACTTCTGGTATTAAATAAAAATCTGTTTTAAAATAAAAATTAAAGAAAAAATATTATAATATAGTTTAAATAAAAAATTCGGAAGTGATAAAATGAGAAATGGGTATATGCTTAAAGGTAAACTTTTAAAAAACGGATACGACTGGTGGTGGCATTCATTTACGGCCATTAATGAAAAAACAGGTGAAGAAAAACCTTTTTTTATAGAATATTTTATTATAAATCCTGGATTGAGTCATGAAAAAATAATAGGCGGCAAAAAACCTTCATATGCTATGATAAAAGCCGGAACATGGGGAAAATCAAAATGTCAGATAAATAACTTCTATGATCCGAAAGATTTTTCCGCTGATAAAGATATAATGAAAGTAAAAATAGGAAATAATTATGCAACGGAAACAGAACTGAAAGGTTCTGTCAGTATGTCTGATGAAAAAGCTAAGAAAAAAGAATACATGAGTGATTCCGGATATATAGAATGGGATCTTAAAGCAGAAAAAGTTCTTTCTTATAATGTGGGATACGGTGCTTCAGCATTTTTCAGAACAATAAATGCTTTTAAAATGTACTGGCATGTAGGCGGAATGAAAACTCTTTACAGCGGTAAAATTATATTTAATGGTGAAATATATAATGTAATACCGGAAAGAAGTTACGGATATCAGGATAAAAACTGGGGTGAAGACTATACAAATCCATGGGTATGGCTTAACTGTAATAATTTTATTTCAGTTATAAACAATAAAAAACCGCAAAAAACATCTCTTGACATAGGTGGCGGTAAACCTGTTGTATTCGGTATACCACTTGAAAGAAAACTGCTTATGGCTTTTTATTATGATGGCGAACTCTATGAATACAATTTTTCAAAGTTCTGGAAAAAAAGCAAAGTAAATTTTAAATGTACTGAAGATACTGAAAATATTTATTTTAAAATAAAAGGCGAAAATAAAAAAAGTATAACCGAAGTAAATTTCAAATGCAGTAAATCAACTATGATTTTTATAAACTATGAAAATCCGAAAGGTGAAAAAAATCATAAAAGATTATGGAACGGAGGATATGCATCCGGTACAGTAAAATTTTATAAAAAATACAAAGGAAACCGTATACTCATAGACGAACTTATGGGTTATATGGGCGGATGTGAATACGGAGAATACTGAAAATCATTTGACACATAAAAATATATATGTTATAATTTCTGAAAATCAGGAGATGTTAATATGAAGAAAATAATAATAATAAAAATAAACAGATCCTCCTACAGCCGGCACCCTAAAGATGCTGTCTGTTGTTTTATATACTGACATCATAATAACGGTGCTTTTTCTGGCACCGTTATTTTTTTTATAAAAATAAAAAAAGGAGATGAAAAAATATGACAATGATAAAAAGTTCCTCTCACAGCCCGCACCGGTGCTGTCTGTTGCTTTATATACTGACATCATAGTAACGGTGCTTTTTTCAGGCACCGTTATTTTTTATAAAAATAAAAAAGGAGATGAAAAAAATGATAGATGTAAAATTTATAAGGGAAAATCCGGAAAAAATAAAAGAAATATGCAGAAAAAGAAATATGGAATGTGATGTTGACAGATTTAACGAAGAGGATTTAAAATTCAGAAAAGCAAAACTAAAAAATGATGAACTTAATGCATTAAAAAACAGATTAAACGGAAAAGAAAATGCTGAAAAAATAAAGAATATAAAAAAAGAAATAAAAGAAAATGCCGAAAAAATGAAAGATGCTGATGAAAAAAGAAAAAAAATATGGTATAAAATGCCGAACCTCCTTTCGGAAAAGGTACCTTACGGAATTACTGATAAAGACAATGCTGAAATATTCAGAACAGAAATAAAATATCCGGAATTTATACCTGAGATGCATGATGAAATAGGTAAAAAACTCGGAATACTCGATATGAAAAAAGGTGCTCAGGTAGCAGGAAAAGGATTTTATTACTGGAAAGGTGCTGGTGCAATTCTTATGCAGGCACTTATAAATTACGGTATTAATTTTTTAATACAAAAAAACTTTATACCTATGTTTACACCTATAATGACCATAAAAGATACACTTTTCGGAACAGGATATCATCCTTTTTTTGAAGAAGAAAGCTATAAAATTGAAAATGAAAAACTTTATCTTATAGGAACATCGGAACAGACACTTATTGCATATCATATGAACGAAACGCTTAGGGAAAAAGATATGCCTAAATTGTATACGGCATATACACCATGCTTCAGGACAGAAGCGGGAGCATACGGAAAAGAAAACAGAGGAGCTTTCAGAGTTCATCAGTTTAATAAAGTTGAGCAGATAGCTTTTACCGTTCCTGAAGAATCGGAAAAATATCATATGATGTTTCTTGAAAATGTTAAAGAATTTATAGACAGTCTCAGAATACCTTACAGAATAGTTAATGTATGCAGCGGGGATCTCGGAGCTCCGGCATATCTTAAATATGATGTTGAAGCGTGGTTTCCGGGATTCGGAGATTTCCGCGAAACACATTCGGCATCGAATATGTGGGATTATCAGGCAAGAAGAATGAATATAAAATATCTGAAAAATAATAAATTAATTTATCCACATACTGTAAATTCGACTCTTGTAACTGACAGACTATTACTTGCAATTATCGAAAATTATCAGAAAAAAGACGGAAATATTGAAATTCCGGAAGTTTTACATACTTATACCGGAGGGTTAAAAATAATAAAACAATGTTAATAGTGATTTTAAAAAAATATAATAAAGTGTTAAAATAATAGTATAAATGAAAAAATAAGGGGGATGATTAAAATTTTACAACAGTCATATCTGGCTAATAATAAACAGTATGCGGAAATAAAATACGAAATGGTAAAAAATATTTTATCCGCAAATATAAAAACAGAATCCCCCTTAAATAAAAAATATTATTATTTTGAATTTAATCCGAAAATAAAATCTTTTGAAATGTACATGCTTAAAAATACTGAAAGTTTCCCTGAAGATGTAAAATATCTGAGTTTCGGGGATATTTTATCTAAGTTTGTAAAAATTTCTGAACTTGATGAAAATCAGCGTTTTTCCGGAGCATT
Source organism: Thermotogae bacterium (assembly GCA_024233675.1). Classification (GTDB taxonomy): domain Bacteria; phylum Thermotogota; class Thermotogae; order Petrotogales; family Petrotogaceae; genus JACKPH01. The sequence continues at coordinate 176,067 of JACKPH010000003.1, read as the reverse complement.
AATAGTATCTGATGAAAAATGCACATCAGAAATAGATGAAATATTCAGAAAATCACGTGAATACAGAAATTCTGACATATTTTTCTGCACAGATCTGAACGAAATTACAAAATCACTTTCAGGAAACGGAAAAATAAAATTCAGCGAAGAAATAACAGGTCACGGGGATACAAAAAAAATAATAAGTATGGAAAATAAAAAAGAAAAAATATCAGAAACAGAAAAATTATTAAAAAAAATATTTTATGCCGAAACAGGCAAAAATTTTATACTTTCCGCACCTATGCCTGAAAAATACGATAAAAAATATGTTAATGAAACAGATTATGAAATGATAATACTTGCAACTGATTCAGCTTTAATTGCGGATGTTTTCTGGAATGTATACAGAAAAGAAATAGAAAAATATATGGATTATCATAAAAAAGCAAGAATTGATTCTCTTTTTATGGAAGAAGATTTCGAAGGGAAAATAAAGGAAATATTAAAAGAAAACCGTATAATTACATTCTTTGACTTAATAAATTTATTCTGGAATAATTATGACAAAACATCAAAAATATACAGTAATACTCCTCCGACAATATCGAATATAAAAGAATGTATAAAAAAAATGTATACAAACGGAGAGGCGGAAATAAAAATTTTCAGCAGGGGAAGAAAAAGGAAAATAAGAAATAACGACGAAATATATAATTTAACAACCAAACATGAACTTGAAAATCTTTTTATAGAAATAATATAAAAATCATGCCACTAAATATTTCATATGTGTAAAAAAATAGAAAATAAAATAAACATAAAGTTAAATATATATGTGAAAATGAATGGTATAATATATATTAAATTTTATTATTTAAGTATTTCCGAAATGGGGAGGATATTATGAAAAAATACTTTTTTTAATTATGATTATGATAAGTGTAATAGGTCTTGCGGTCAAATCTGATATTGTTCCGCCCAATCCTGACGGATTGTTTGTAAATTTCGAAAGAGTAGGTTATTCTTCAGGAAATGCTGAAATATCAAGTGCACCTCTTTTTGATATATTAGGTGCGTTTAATATAGGCTTCAGGTATTATATCAACAAAAACAGTGTTTTTAATATAAGCGGTTATTTTATAGATCCTTCTATACTTCCTTCGTATTTTTCAGATGAAAAAGAGAATAGTGAATTATATTTTTATTCTTTAAGTGCTTATAATCACGCCAATTTTAACATAGGAAAAATTTCTTTTAAATCGCACGCTCAGGGATCTTTTCTCGGAATAAAAAGCAATCAGGATGATAATAACTTTAATATGAACGGGTTGAGTTTAAGAGGAATAGGCCAGGCAGGTTATTATGTTACAGATGATTTTGAAATATTCGGTGCAGCTGAAACGGGATATCTTGCATCAATTTTTGTAAATCCTTATCCCGATGATCAGGATGTTGATGCATTTATAAAAGAGGCTAAGGAAAAATCAATTTATTCATCAATAAGAGGAGGATTAAGATTTTTTTCCGGAGACATTTTCGGAATGGAAATAGGAACAAGATATACGCTTTTAGATAGTCCTCTAAGGCTGTTTCAGGGATATAACACTACTGATTATATATACAATTTTTTTAATCTTGTTTCTATGATATCAAATTTGGGTAATGATGAAGATCCTTTTAAAAATGTAAATATACCTTTTATAACAACCGATTATTATTTATCTTTCACAGTAAGATTTTAAAAAAAGCAGAGTTATTAAACTCTGCTTTTTTCATTCATCTTTTTCTTCCCAGTCCATTGAACGTTTAACTGCTTTTTTCCAGCCTCTGTATTTTTTTATTCTTATTTCATTATCCATTTTACTTTCAAAAATTTTATCTATCTGACATACACTCTGAATCTCCTGCTGATTATTCCAGAATTTTACTGCAAGACCTGCCAAAAAGGCTGCACCAAGTGCAGTTGTTTCAACAACAGAAGGTCTCATAACAGGTACACCGAGTATATCGGACTGAAACTGAAGAAGAAAATTATTAGCGGATGCACCGCCGTCAACTTTTAAAGATTTCAGTTCTATGCCGGAATCCTGCTGCATTGCTTCGAGAATATCTTTAGTCTGATAGGCAAGTGATTCGAGAGTTGCCCTTACAAGATGTTCTCTTTTTGTTCCTCTTGTAAGACCAAGCACAGCACCTCTTGCATACATGTCCCAATAAGGAGCCCCGAGTCCCGTAAATGCAGGAACAACGTAAACACCGTCGGTATCCTCAACAAGATTTGCGTAATATTCTGTCTGCGGAGCATCATAAACAAGTCTTAAAGAATCTCTCAGCCACTGTATAGCGGCTCCTGCAATAAATACACTTCCTTCAAGGGCATAATATACCTTGTTATCAATACCCCATGCAATTGTAGTCAGAAGACCGTTTTTTGATTCAACAGGTTTTTCTCCTGTATTCATAAGCATAAAACAGCCTGTACCGTAAGTATTTTTTGCCGTTCCCTGATTATAACATGACTGACCGAACAAAGCGGCCTGCTGATCACCAGCTATACCGGCTATAGGAATTTCAGCACCGCCGAAAGTTCTTTCATCGGTATAACCGTAAACAGTACTCGAAGGTTTTACCTCCGGAAGCATGGATATAGGTATATTAAGTTCTTCAAGAATTTCATCGTCCCATTTAAGTTCTTTTATATTATAAAGCATAGTTCTTGAAGCATTAGAATAATCAGTTACATGAACCCTACCTCTTGTAAGATTCCAGATTAACCATGTATCTATTGTTCCGAAAAGAAGATCACCGTTATCAGCTTTTTCTCGTGCACCCGGAACATTGTCCAAAATCCACTTTATCTTTGTTGCCGAAAAATAAGCATCGATAACCAAGCCTGTTTTATCTCTGATTTTTTTCTCCCAGCCTTTTCTTTTAAGTTCATCACATATAGAGGCTGTTCTTCTGCACTGCCATACTATTGCATTATAAACAGGTCTTCCTGTATTCTTATCCCATACAACAGTAGTTTCTCTCTGATTTGTTATACCTATCGCAGCAACTTCTTCCGGTCGTACACCAACTGTTTCAAGAACTTCACGCGCAACACCGCTCTGACTTCCCCATATCTCCATAGCATCGTGTTCAACCCAGCCGGCTTTCGGAAAAATCTGTTTAAATTCTTTTTGTGAAACACCGCATATGTTGCCATCATGATCGAAAATAATCGCTCTTGAACTCGTGGTTCCCTGGTCGAAAGAAAGAATATATTTTTTCAACTTAAAAACCCCCTTGTATGTTTAAATTATATTATATTTTTGAAAAATAAACCACATAGCAGAAGAATTTTCTTCTGCATATGTGGTTTTCTCATATTCTCTACCACTTATTAAATTTTTACTGTATATTCCAGAAAAGAATAGTGTTAGCTACACCTATCATTGTGAAAAGGAATGTATTTATAAAACCTGCGAGCCATACATTATTAGTTCTCTTGTAAATTGATTTTGCATAAACAGCTGCTATAGCAAGACAAGGAATAAGGGCAAAAAGTAAAATGCCGTTAAGAGACTGTCCCGGATAAAGAGCAACGCCTCTTGAGAAAAGAAGACCGTACTGCAGTATCATCCATATCATAAGACCGCCTATGTTAGAGAAAATAGCTATTGCATATCCGCCTTTTTTATCTCTTGTCATAACATTAAGTACAACAGTGTTTATAAAGTAATAAACAAAGAAGAATAAACCGTATTTAAGAGCTGTTACAAAATGTCTTGCGGCAAATGTTTTAACAGCAAATGTCCATACACGGAAATCTGTTCCGAAAATTGCCTGAACAATGTAAAGAACAATATAAGCTGCAAAAACAGTTAAAAATGCAACAGCAAGTGAAATAAGAATCGATTTTACAGAAACAAGTACACCGAAAGAATCCTTTGTAACTCCGGCTTTTTTATTTTTAAAGAAATAAACACTCATTATAGTAAATAAACTAATAAGACCTGAAAGCATTGCCCAGTATATTATCTGATTATTTGTAGGCTGAGGTAAAAAATGTGTTGTTCCGAAAGAATTCGGAAGAACTTTTATAAGAAGAACAAAAAAAGCTGAAACAACACCGAGAACAGAAGCTGAAATAATTCTTGTTTTACCTTTAAGGAAAACAAAACTTGCAGCAACCGAACCTACAAGACAAATAAGACCTATAATGAAAAGAACATTCATACCTGTTGCAATTTTAGACATAACTGTCGGGAAAATAATTGCCGGAATAAGAGTTCCTACAACAAGAAGTACCCAGAAAAGTAAACCTTTGTTTCCGGCTGTTTTTGTAACTGAAACTGTTTCTTTTGTTACTGCACCTTTGAAAACAGGAATACTTAAAATTAAATCCATAAGAGGAATAATAAGCATGAAAAATCCTATGAGTGCAACAAAATTAAATAATTCTTTTAACCACCATATCTGATTTGAAGACGGAATACTTTCAAAAGAAGAAACATCTTTAAAAGCTTCTGTATAGAAATCTATAAGATGAGCAGTTGTTGCCTGTGAAAAATGATTCCAAGGATGTGTCTGTTTAGGAGTATAAATTATATGTTTTCCTGTCTGAGCAGCTCTTACAACATTACCATTAACAGTAAGATTACCTGAATCAACATCATAAAAAACACCCTGCTGTGCAGAATCAGCTGCTGCTTTACCTAAAAATGACTTACCGGAAATTGTTGATACAAAATCTTTGTAAACAACAGTACCACTAATTTTCTTTTCTTCTTCTGTTTTTTCCGCAGCGGATTTACTGAAGAAAAATTCATCATAATGACCTGCAATTATACCAAAAGTTCTGTCACCCATTGCTGCCTGTAACTGTGCCTGAGGAGCAACCATAGCTGCGTATGAAAAATCGGCTCCGACAGGTATTGCTGCAAAAATACTTCTTGTACCTGACTGTAATGCATTCATTTCATCAAGATAAACACCTACAGTTGTTGAAAATCCACCCATAGAATGTCCGCTTACAGCAATATATGCATTACCTTTTTCATCTTTAAGCGTATAATCCTGTTTACTCATATACTGAGCTGCATCGTATATGGAATAAATCCAGAATGTACCGAATTCGCTTCCGCGGGCTATACTGTTTTCCCATAGGGAATAACCGTGATCGTACATATCAAGTGCTAAAACTATATACCCTCTTCTTGACATTTCTACTGCAGGCGCATCCTGCATCTCTTTGCTGTTAAGATATCCGTGTGTTGTTATTATAACAGGTCTTTTTTCACCGTCTTTAATATCTTTCGGCATATAAAGAGAACCTGCCAGAGTTCCTCTTTCTGTCTTGAATTCTATATTAGTAATCTTTACCTTAAAAAACGAAGTGTTAAAAAGGCACGCAAGAAAACTACCAACAAGAATCAATGCGACTGAAACTATCAACAACTTTTTACTTTTCACTATATCTCCCCCTAAAATAAACCACACCATATAGTGCAATGCACTATAAATGGTGTGGCTTTCTCATATTCTCTGCCTATATTCATTTTAAAAAATTATACCAATACCGTAAAATTAAAACAAACCGGTTTAAGTACAGTTAATTAGGATTACGAATAATTATATAATTTAAATTTAAAAAATTAACCTAATGTACATGATTAATACAAAAAAAATTAATATTTTCACAAACTGTGAAGAAAATTAATGAAAACAAATTGAAAATCACTGTAATATATATAAAATAAGGAAAAAAGAAAACACTTTATTTCACATATAAAAAATAAAATTATTATGAAACAGTACCAGTACGGTAACAAAAAAACAGATATAAACATTTTTAAAAGAATACAGAATTAATTATATAAAAATTACTTATAAATGGTAATTAGGCTTAATAAAAATAAAGAGTTAAAATAAAAATATCGGGTTAAAAATATCAATTTATAAATAATATACGGAGGTGAATATAATGAAATATATATTTCCGGAAGATTTTCTTTGGGGGGCGGCAACAGCAAGTTATCAGGTTGAAGGAGCATATGACACAGACGGAAGAATTCCTTCTGTATGGGATACATTTTCAAAAACACCCGGAAATGTGTACAAAGGTCATACAGGAGATATTGCCTGTGATCATTATAACCGTTATAAAGAAGATGTGGCACTGCTTAAAAAACTCGGAATAAAGGCATACAGATTTTCTATAGCCTGGACAAGAATATTTACAGACGGAAAATATACATTAAATGAAAAAGGTATAAATTTCTATAAAAATCTTGTAAAAGAACTAAAAGAAAACGGAATAAAACCGGTTGCAACTTTATTTCACTGGGATCTCCCGCAGATACTTCAGGATGAGGGAGGATGGGCAAACAGAAAAACTGCTGAATATTTTGTTCATTATGCATCCGTTATGTTTAATGCTTTAGGTGAAGATGTATGTCAGTGGATAACATTTAATGAACCGGCTGTTTATGCATATGTCGGTAATCTGTACGGAACTCATGCACCCGGAATAAAAAATCTTGAAATAACTCAGAAAACAATACATAATATGATGCTTGCACACGGTGAAACCGTGAAACTCTATAAAAATTCACAATTCAGAGGACAGATAGGAATAACATTAAATCTTTCACCAAACTATACAGATTCCTCAAACGAAGAAGATATAAAAGCGGCTAAGATAAGTGAGGGAATATGGAATAAAATGTTTCTCGATCCTGTATTAAAAGGAAAATATCCTGAAATAATACTGAATATGGATTTCGGAAAAAATATGAAAAATATAATAAAAAGCGGTGATATGGAAACAATAAACCAAAAAATAGACTTTCTCGGAATAAATTACTATTCAAGAAACGTAATAAAATGGAATGAAAATAATCCTCTGAAATACGATACAGTACCTCAGAATAACGAAAAAACAGCTATGGGTTGGGAAGTATATCCTGACGGACTGAGAGTACTTCTGAAAAGCATAAAAAAAGATTACGGTGATATACCGCTTTATATAACAGAAAACGGAGCCGCATACGAAGATACTCCTGAAAACGGTGAAATTCACGATAAAAAAAGAACAGAATTTCTTAAAAATCATTTTATAGCGGCAAAAAAAGCAATAGATGAAGGTGTAAACCTAAAAGGATATTATGTATGGTCTTTCATGGATAACTATGAATGGGCGGAAGGATATGCCAAAAGATTCGGAATTGTTTATGTTGATTATGAAACGCTTCAGAGAACAGTAAAAGATTCAGCAAAATGGTATGCAGAGGTTATAAAAAATAATTTTACAGAAGAATAAAAAACACCGGAAAATTATAAAAATTTTCCGGTGTTTTTTTATTACATAATTTATCTAAAAGCATTGTATATAAGTATAAAAGAAGTAATTATAAGAAAATAATAAATATATCTCCTGAATTTTTCGGAAGAAAATTTTTTATTTATTTTTATTCCTGCGTACATTGGGATAAAAACAGCAGGAAGAGAAAAAATATAATAACCTAATACCTCATCTGTATAATTTCCGGATAAAACATGTCCTATAACAATAAAAATTCCGGTAAAGAAAAAATAACTCTGCAGAGTAGCTGTAAACTCTTCCGGACTCCAGCCTTTTAATACGCCGTAAATAACAACAGGCGGACCGTTTGTGTTATATGCGCCTCCGAGTATTCCGGCAATAATACCGAAAAAATAACTCCAGTACTTATTTTTTAAAAATAAATTTTTTATACCCGTAAGATTATAAACCGAAAATAAAATAATAATAATACCGAGAAAAATATTTACGGTCTTTATATCAAACCCTTTCAGAAAATAAATACCTAAAGGAATTCCTACAAGAGAAGAAATAATCAGTTCAAAAGCACTTTTTATCTGAATTGAATTTTTCTGCAATATCATCATAAAAAGAGATATAGTAAGAGAAATAACTGCAACAAGAGGTGTAGCTGTTTTCGGACTTATTACAAAAGCAAGAAGAGGCATTGCAATAAGAGCATTACCGAATCCGAAAACCGCACGTATAAAATTTGAAAAAAATATTACCGATATAACGTATAAATAAGTCAAATCAAATTCCTCCGTAAGTTTTTTTATAATATTATACAATAAAAACACATGAATATATTTTTATGATATAATAAACTAAAAAAACTATTATAGTTTTTTTAGTTTAAGAGGTGAAAAATTTGAAAAATAAAAACTTAAAGAATGAAGAATTAAAAAAAGTATTAGAGGCTACTCTTATAATTTTTCAGGAAAAAGGACTCAATTTTACAATGGATGACCTTTCTGCAGAAATAGGAATAAGCAAAAGAACACTTTATGAAATAATAAGAAGTAAAGAAGAAATAATAAATATTATAGTAAAAGAAGCCAGAAAAAGCATAAAACAAAGACAAAAAGAAATAATTTCCGATAATTCACTTGATACTGTTGAAAAAATAAAAGAAATACTAACCATAACCCCTGATCTTAACTTTATTATAAGATACAGACATCTTTCACAGATTCAGAAAATATATCCTAAGGTTTATGATAATATACTGAAAATGTTTAATGAAGAATGGGAACCTACATATAAACTTTTTGAGCAGGCAATTAATGAAAATAAAATAAAACCTTTTAATATAGCCTTGTTTAAAGAAATGTACTTATCAGTTCTTACAACAATAAGCAGAAAAAAATATATAATGAATGAAAATGTAACTTATTCACAAATATTTCAGGAAACAATAGATATTCTGCTAAACGGGATAATAAACAGGGGGAAATAACATGGAAGAAACAAAAAAACTCACAAAAAGAATAAAATGGGGATATGCACTAGGACAGCTCGGTTGGTCTATATTATCCGGAATAATTCAGGTATGGCTTGTATGGTTTTACAATCCGCCTTCAAATGTAGACATACCGGAAATGATACCAAGAAATGCATTTTTTGGTTTTTTAACAGTAATAGGACTCATAACAATGCTCGGAAGATTAACTGACGGAATAACAGATCCGTGGATAGCCTCTTTAAGCGACAGAAGTAAAAATCCTAAAGGAAGAAGAATACCTTTTATGAAAAAAGCAGTACTACCTTTTACAATTTTTACAGTACTCGTTTTCTTTATGCCGGAAAAAACATCATCAGCCATTAATATAATATGGCTTACAGTGTCTCTTCTTGCATATTATATATTTTATACCATGTATGTTGCTCCTTATTTTGCACTTACATCGGAACTCGGGCATACAGAAAAAGAAAGGCTTGATCTTTCAACATATATAGCACTCACATGGTTTATAGGATATATTATAGCAAGCTCAGCTTCTTTTATATGGCCAGTATTTCAGAATATGGGAATTTCTCTTGTAACTTCAATAAGAATATCTGTTGCAATACTTTCAGTTTTAGGGTTTTTGTTTATGTTAATACCAATTATAACAATTGATGAAAGAAAATACGTAACTGTGAAACCTGTTCCTAATGACTTCATGAAAGCTCTTAAAAACACATTCAAAAACAAAAATTTTCTTATTTTTGAAATATTTTTTCTTGCATACGGTATTGCGATAACAATATTTCAGACAGGAAACGTATATTATGTAACCGTACTACTCGGACTTAATGAAACATGGGTAACAATAATAACCGCTATGTCAGGATTACTTGCTTTTGCACTTTATCCGGCCGTAAATATATACAGTAAAAAAACAGGAAAAAAGAAATTGTGCTTTTTTGCAATGATAATGCTCATAATAGCTTATCTTTACTGTAGTTTTCTCGGATATCTGCCTATAAGTCCTAAATTACAGGCAATAATATTTGTAGTACTTGCAGGAATAGGTTTTGCAATATTCGGTATACTTCCGAATGCAATTGTTGCCGATATAGCAAAAAATGACGGTGACAGAACAGGAGAATACAAAGAAGGAATGTTTTTTGCTGTACAGACATTTATGAACAAATTAGGGCAAATGATAGCAATGATAACTTTCAGTTCGGTGCTTCTTCTGGGAAAAGAACCAGGAGCGGATTTAGGAATAAGACTTACAGGAATAATTGCTGCTTCGATAGGATTTGTTGCACTTATGATATTTACAAAATATAAAGATGAATAATGTTTATTATAAAAATAATGCGGAATTATTCCGCATTATTTTTTATTTCGGAAAAGTGAAATAAAATGATAAAATATTTTGTGAATAAATTAAAATATATTAATTGCATTAAATGATGCAAAAATTTTTATAGATTAAAAATGTTTGTTAAAAAGTATTATATAAAAATAATATTTTTGGAGGTAAAATATGCCAGAAAATCAAAATATTGAGTATAAAGAATCTTGGAGGGATGAATATATAAAAGTTATATGTGGATTCGCAAATGCTTTTGGAGGAAGTGTTTTTATAGGTTTAAACGATAAAGGAGAAATAGTAGGTATTAAAAATAGTAAAAAACTCATGGAAGATATTCCTAATAAAGTACGGGATACATTAGGTATTTTGGTTGATGTAAGTTTAAATATCTCGGATGATTCGGATAATAAGGAATATTTACAAATTTTAGTTAATTCTTCAAATTCTCCTATAAGTTATAAAGGTCAATATTACTATAGAACGGGAAGTACCATGCAAATACTTAAAGGGGAATATTTGAATCAATTTTTAATGAAAAAAATTGGTAAGACATGGGATGATTTTTCCATAGAAGGAATAGAAATTAATAATTTTTTTAACGATAGTTTTATTATTTTTAAGGAAGAATCTTTTTTGAGTAAAAGGATTGATGAAAAATATTTAAATTATACAAAAGAGCAATTACTTAATAGTTTAAATTTGCTTGATAATAAAAATAATATAAACAATGCAGGAATATTACTATTTCACCAAACACCTGAAAGATGGATACCGGGAGCTTATATAAAAATAGGATATTTTGAGAATGATTCTGATTTAAGATACCAGGATGAGATTCATGGTTCCTTATTACAACAGGCTAAAAATGTACTGGATCTAATTTTCACAAAATATTTAAAGTCTAGTATAAGTTATATTGGGGCGAATAGAGTTGAAACATTTCCGTATCCTAAGGATGCAATTAGAGAGGCTGTTTACAATGCAATAGTTCATAAAGATTATTCTAAAGCTGTACCTATACAAATTAAAATATATGATAATAGAATATATATTTATAATGATTGCATATTTCCTGGTAATTGGACAGTCAATACTCTTTTTAAAAATCACAAATCGAAACCTCATAATCCATTGATTGCTAATACTTTTTTTAGAGTCGGTTTTATAGAGTCATGGGGAAGAGGAATCCAAAAAATTATAGAAAGCTGTAAAATTTCAGGAAATCCAGAACCAGAATTTAATGTTAGTGAGTTTGAATTTTCAATAAAAATAACCTCATCAAAAATAAGCGATAACATGAGCGATAACATGAGCGATAAAATGAGCGATAAAATGAGCGGTATTTATAAAATTATTTTGGAATATATTGAGAAATACGGAAAAATCAATAATGAAAAAGCAAGAGAATTAACAGGGAAATCAGAAGCAACTGTTAGAAGATATTTCAGTAATCTGATAAAAGAGGATATTATAATTGCTGTAGGAGAATACAAAGAAAGAGAATATATATTGAAAAAGAATTAGTGTTTTAAAGAAGAAAATATAAAATTAAACAATTTTTCTGTAATGAAAGGCAGGAATTTGCTATGAAAAATATAAAATATGATAATTATTATTGGCAGAATGAACTTGTAAGATTAAGAGCTATGGAGCCTAAAGACTGGGAGGAACATTATTATAATTGTTTTGACAGCAAAGCACGAAGAATGCTTCAGTATGAACTTGAACTTCCTCCGACAGTTAAAGAAAATATGGAAAGTATTGAAAAATTTTCGTATTTTTCTCCGGAAACAGGAAGAATTATGTTTACTGTTGAAAATCTTTACGGGGAGAATGTAGGCGGGGCAAATATTAATTCTGTTGATGAGAGAAACGGTACTTTTAGTATAGGAATGCAGATAGGTGTTGATTACAGGGCTAAAGGATACGGAACAGCAGCTATGAGGATTCTTCTTGATTATGCTTTTAACGAGAGAAGACTTAATAAATTTAATGTTTCTGTTCTTGATGGAAATATCGGATCATCTTCTGTTTTGAAAAAACTTGGCTGTATAAATGAAGGGGTTATCAGACAGAATGTTTTTACAGAAGGTAAGTTTAAGGATGTTATTCTTTTCGGTCTTACAAGAGATGAGTTTAATAAAAACAGAATATGAGATATTAGTTTAATGCCGTTGTTGCAACGGCATTAAATTTTACTTGATTTTTATGTTAATAATAAGTTATAATTTCGTTATACCGAAAGGGGGGATGATATGAAAAAATATATTTTCTTTTTTGCACTTGTTTTTGCGGGTATTATTTTATTCGCTGAAAATAATGTTATTAACGAGCTTATGAGAATTTCGGAAATAAAGGACGATACTGAAAGACTTTTTCAGTACGACAAATTTGTTATGAGTCTTCAAACACCTGAATTTGGAGAAAGTATTGTTTATGATGCAGGCGGAGTTAAATTTGCACTGATTTATGCTCTGGGAAGCGAATTTCCTTTCGGAGAAAAAAATGATTCATTTAAAAAAGTTGAAAATAATTTTTTTATAGGTGAAAGTGAAGTCACTTATGAGCTTTGGTATAAGGTAAAATTATGGGCTACGGATAAGGAACGCGGAGATAATTTTTATACTTTTTCAGAGGACGGGCTTGAGGGGTCTTTTTCCGGAGGAGGTTCATGGCCGAATTATAATAATATAGGTAAAGAACCAACTTCTAACAGTAAACATCCTGTTACCAATCTTAATTATAAGGATGTCATTGTCTGGCTGAATGCTCTTAGTGAATATTTAGGATTTAATCCTGTATATTTTTATGACGGGAAAGTTATAAGAAGTGCTGTCAATGATAATGTAATTATTAATGCTTATGCTGATTATAATTCTGATGGTTTCAGACTTCCTACCGAATATGAATGGGAACTTGCGGCAAAATATTCAGGTGCCGGTTCTGACGGATACCGATGGATGATGGGGAATTATGTGAGCGGTGCTGATGGTCTGACACAGAAAGAAATTTCTGAAGTTGCCGTATATTCAGCTAACAGCGATTATCATACTTCTGAGGTTAAATCTCTTAAACCGAATGTTCTCGGTTTATACGATATGGGCGGAAATGCATGGGAATGGTGTTTCAGCGATGATAAAAGTACAAACAGGATTTTACGCGGCGGTGCTTTTGATTCTCCTGATATGTTTCTTAAAAGTTCTTACAGGTATTCAACTTATTTTAAGACAAGATATAATTCTTTCGGTTTCAGAATAGTAAAAAAATAAAAAGGGCTTAAGCCCTTTTTATTACATTTTGTTCTTGTAAAGAGGATGTAAGTCACAAAGTTTTTTTACTTCGGTTTTTACTTCTTCGATAGTACTTTCCGGAAGATTTCCTTCTTCATCCTGTACATTTTTGGCAACTTTTGCTATTAACTGTGCAATTATTTTCATATCTTCTTCTTTGAATCCTCTTGAGGTTAAGGCAGGTGTTCCTACTCTTATTCCTGAGGTTACGAAAGGAGATTTCTGTTCTCTCGGTATTGTATTTTTATTAACTGTTATATGACATTTTACAAGAGCTTTTTCAAGAGCTTTTCCTGTTATGTCAAGCTGTGTAAGGTCAACGAGTAAAAGATGGGAATCTGTTCCGCCTGAAACTATTCTAAGACCGTTATTTTCTAATTCTTCACCGAGTTTTACGGCGTTGCTTAATACCTGTTTCTGATAATCTTTAAATTCAGGTGATAATGCTTCTTTAAATGCAACTGCTTTTGAGGCTATTACGTGCATAAGCGGTCCGCCCTGTATTCCTGGGAATATTGATTTGTTAAGTGCTTTGTATATTTCTTTGTCGTTTGTAAGAATCATACCGCCTCTTGGTCCTCTTAGTGTTTTATGAGTTGTTGTGGTTACAACATGAGCGTATTCAAGAGGATTAGGGTAAAGTCCTGCTGCAACAAGTCCTGCAAAATGTGCCATATCAACCATTAAATAAGCACCAACAGAATCAGCGATTTCTCTGAATCTTTTGAAATCTATTATTCTTGCATAGGCACTTCCGCCTGCAACTATTAATTTCGGTTTGTTTTCTTTTGCAAGTCTTTCAACTTCATCATAATCTATGAGTTCTGTTTCTTTGCTTACTCCGTAAGGAATTACTTTATAAATAGTTCCGGAGAAGTTAACTTCGGCACCGTGAGTAAGATGTCCGCCTGATGAGAGTGCCATTCCCATTATAGTATCTCCCGGGTTAAGAAGTGCAAAATAAACACCCATATTTGCCTGTGAACCTGAATGTGGCTGTACATTTGCATATGCTGCATTAAAAAGTTCTTTTGCCCTGTTTCTTGCAAGTATTTCGGCTTCATCCACTATTTCACATCCGCCGTAATATCTTTTGTTTGGATATCCTTCGGCATATTTGTTTGTGAGCATTGACCCCATTGTTTCTATTGTGGAAAGTGATGCAAAGTTTTCGGAAGCTATTAATTCAAGCCCGTATTCCTGTCTTTCCAATTCTCTTTCAACAATGTCGTAAATCTCCGGATCGGTTTTTTTTAGATTTTCCCACATGCTATATCCTCCCTGTGTGAATTTTTTTTCATTATTCACTGTATATTTGACATACTAATTATATAATATATTTTTCTTTTTTTAAAATTAGCAATGTATAATTTGGTGAAATAATTTTCATGAAATTTTTTTCATATCGTGTTTATTTGTATATATTTATATGTAATTGAAAATATACAACCGAAATCGGGTTTGTTTATATATTTAAAAAATAATAAAATATAATTGATAAATTAAATTCAAGTATTGTAAGGGGGCGTTAGTTATGAAATTAGAATCCAAACTTTCAAAAGTATCAAACAGAATTAAATCGAGTATTATAAGAGAATTGTTGAAAGATGCCAGCCTACCGGGAATTATTTCTTTCGGTGGCGGAGTACCAGATCCCAAGACATTCCCCAGAGAAAAACTTGCAGAAATATCAAGCGAAATAATTAATAAAGAATATGCAATGACACTTCAGTACGGTACAACTGAAGGAGATCCTCTTTTAAAGAAAGAATATATGAAGCTAATGGAAAAATATTACGGAGTTGACTGGCTACACGAAGATAATATGGTTTTTACAGTAGGTTCACAGCAGGCCCTTTATCTTATAGGAATGACATTTCTTGATGAACAGAGCTGGATGTCAGCAAGTAAGCCTATTTATTTAGGAGCTGCAAGTGCTTTTATTCAGAGAGGTCCGAACTTTATAAATGTTCCGCTTACAGAAGACGGAATGGATTTGGATTATCTTGAAAAAAATCTTGAGGAACTTAAACAGAAAGGTGAAATAGAGAACTTTAAATTTGCTTATGTTATTTCTAATTTCCATAATCCTGCAGGAGTTTCAATGTCTCTTGATAAGAGAAGAAAACTTATTCAGCTTGCTGAAAAATATGATTTTTATATAGTTGAAGACGATCCTTACGGAGCACTAAGATTTGAAGGAGATCCTATTCCGAGTATTTATTCAATGGCTCCTGAGAGAACAGTTCTTCTTAATACATTTTCAAAAGTTCTTTCTCCTGGTTTAAGAATAGGTGCTGTTATGGGTCCTAAAGATGTTATCAGAAGAATTACAATGGTTAAACAGGCTGCCGATCTTTGTTCTTCACCATTAACACACAGACTTGCAGCAAGATATATGGAAAAATATGATTTAGTTGAGGAAATACAGCCAACAATAAAACTTTATGCAAAGAAAAAAGACTGGATGATGGAAGCTCTTGAAGAAACCTTTTCAGATATTGAAGGTATTGAATGGGTAAATCCGGAAGGCGGACTTTTTACATGGTTAACATTACCTGAAGGAATAGATACAATGGATATGTTCCCTCTTGCTAAAGAAAATAAAGTTCTGTATATTCCGGGAGAAGCTTTTTATATAGGTGAACCTGAAAGAAATAAAATGAGAATGTCTTTCTGTCTTCCGCCGAAAGAAGATATTTTTGAAGGTATTAAAAGATTAAGAAAAACAATAGAAACATATTGTGAAGAAAAAGGAATAGAATTAAAAATTAAAACAAAAAAATAAAAAACAGGGCGGATATACCGTCCTGCTCTCTTAATTATATAAATCATATGGGGGTGCACGATGATTAGGATTTTAGTTATAAATCCAGGCTCAACCTCAACAAAAACAGCAGTTTTTGAAGAAGATAAACTTATAGCCTCGGAAACCATTGAACACAGTCCGGATAATCTTAAAAAATTTGAAAAACTTACTGATCAGATTGATTTCAGAAAAAAAGACATTGAAAATTTTATAAAAAATAATGGTTTTAAAATTTCTGATTTTTCTGCAATTGCTGCAAGAGGAGGTATTCTTCCGCCTCTTAAATCAGGTACTTATACTGTAAATGAAGAAATGGTAAATTATTTTAAATTTGAAAGTCCGGTAGATCATGCTTCAAATCTTGCATCAATAATAGGATTTGAACTTTCCGGAGGAAGCATACCTGTTTATATAACTGATCCCGTTTCTGTTGATGAATTTATACCTGAATCAAGAATTTCAGGTATACCTGAAATAGAAAGAAGAAGTCTTGTTCATACCCTTAATATGAAAATGGTTGCAAGAAGAGCTTCTGAAGAACTGGGAAAAGATTATAATGACTGTAATTTTATTATTGCTCATTTAGGCGGAGGTATTTCCGTAGGTGCGCAGGAAAAAGGTAAGATTATAGATGTTAATAATGCTAATGATGAAGGACCTTTTTCACCTGAAAGAACAGGAGAACTTCCTGTAGGTGATGTAGTGAAAATGGCTTTTTCAGGAGAATATGATAAAAAAACATTAAGAAAAAAATTTATAGGTAACGGCGGACTTACTGCTTATCTCGGAACAAATGATCTGAGAGAAGCTTTTAAAGCAGCAAAGGAAAGTCCTGAAAAACTTCTTATTATAGAAGCTATGGCTTATCAGATATCAAAAGAGATAGGCGGAATGGCAACTGTACTTAAAGGTGATATTGATGCAATAATAATCACCGGAGGTCTTGCAAATTCTGAGGATTTTATAGGAATGATTAAAAAGAGAATTTCTAAACTCGGACTTATTATGGTTTATCCGGGATCTTATGAAATGGAAGCTCTTGCAATGGGAGCAGCAAGAATTCTGAACAATAAGGAAAAACCTCTTAAATGGGAAAAGGAGGTAAAATAATGAAAATAAATGATTTAATAAAAAAGGCATCTGAAATATATCCTAAGAAAAAAGTTGCAGTTGCGGTTGCTCAGGATGATGTAGTTCTTAAGGCAATTTCTAATGCAAACAGAGAGGGTGTATGTGAAGCTGTTCTTTTCGGAGATGCTGATGAAATAAATAGAATTGCACTTGAAAATAATATAGATATTTCAGCTTTTGAAATACGTGATTTTAAAGATAAAAAAGAGGCTATAAAAGCTACAGTTAAAGCTGTATCAGAAGGAGAATGCGATCTCCCTATGAAAGGTAAGATTACAACAGGAGAACTTCTTTCTGTTTTTCTTAAAGATGAATACGGCCTTAAAACCTCTAAAACAATGAATCTTGTAAGTGTTTTCGAAATCGCCGGGTATCATAAGCTTTTACTGATGACAGATGGCGGTATGGTCATACAGCCTGATCTGAAACAGAAAACAGATGAAATAGAAAATGCTGTTTCTATAGCTAAAAGACTCGGAACAGATATACCTAAGGTAGCTGTTATTGCAGCACTTGAACAGGTTAATCCTAAAATGCAGCCAACAATTGATGCAGCTATTCTTACTCAGATGAATAAAAGAGGTCAGATTAAAGGATGTATAGTTGACGGACCTTTTGCTATGGATAACGCAATTTCCAAAGAGGCAGCACATCATAAGGGAATAGTAAGTGATGTTGCAGGTGATGCAGATATTCTTATTATGCCTCAGATAGAATCAGGAAATGTTTTTTATAAATCAATGGTATTTCTTGCAGGAGCCGGAGTTGCAAGTACAATTGTAGGCGGTAAGAAACCTGTTGTTTTAACATCAAGAGCAGATTCTGACGAAGCTAAAATGCTTTCAATAGCTTTGTCCGTTATAATGGCTTAGGGGGTTTTAAAATGTTTAGAATTCTTGTTATTAATCCCGGATCAACATCCACTAAACTTGCAATATTTGAAGATGAAATAGAAGTTTTAAACGAAACGGTAAGACACAGTTCTGAAGAACTCAGTCCTTTCGGTTCTATAAGTGAACAGTACGGATTCAGAAAATCAGTTATAGAAAAATTTCTTAACAGAAGCGGTTATCCTCTTTCAAGTTTTTCTGCTGTTATAGGAAGAGGCGGACTTTTGAAACCTATAAAAGGCGGAGTTTATGAGATTGATTCCGAAATGCTTTCAGATCTTAAAAATGCAAAATACGGAGAACATGCCTCAAATCTTGGTGCTCTTATAGCTTTTCAGCTTGCAAAAGAAGTAGGGATTCAGAGTTTTATAGCTGATCCTGTTGTTGTTGATGAACTTTCTGATGAAGCAAGAATATCGGGACATCCTGATATTCAGAGAAGATCAGTTTTTCATGCACTTAATCAGAAAGCTATTGCAAGGCAGACAGCTCAGAAAATAGGAAAAAAATATGAAGATTCAAATATAATTGTTATTCATTTAGGCGGAGGTATTTCCGTAGGAGCACATAAAAAAGGTCTTGTTGTTGATGTTAATAATGCACTTGACGGAGACGGCCCTTTTACACCTGAAAGATCAGGTACAGTACCTCTTACCGGACTTATAGAACTTTGTTTTTCCGGAAAATATGATATGAATCAGGTTAAGAAACTTTTAAAAGGTAAAGGCGGACTTGTTGCTTATCTTAATACCAATGATGCCCAGAATGTTCAGAAAATGATAAATAGCGGTGACGAAAAAGCCAGAACGGTTTATTCGGCAATGGCTATGCAGATTGCAAAATGGGTAGGGAAAATGTCTACTGCTATGAATTTTGAGGTTGACGGTATAGCTATAACCGGAGGAATTGCTTACGATAATAATTTTATGGTTCCGTGGATAAAAGAAAGAGTGGAATTTATAGCTCCTGTTTTTGTTTTCCCGGGCGGAGAAGAAGAAAAGGCTCTTGCAATGGGAGCTCTGAGAATTCTTCAGGGTACAGAAACAGTTAAGAATTATTAAGAGGTGATTATGATTAACAGAAATCATAAGGTTTTTGCTTTTATAGGCATGTTCGGTTCCGGAAAGACTGAAATAGCACTTAATCTTGCAATAGATATGAAAAAAACATATGAAAAAGTTGCTATTGCCGACATAGATGTTATAAGTCCTTATTTCAGAACAAGAGATGAAAGGGAAAATCTTAAAAAGTTGGGAATTGTTCCTGTTCTTCCGCCTGAAAGATTTTTAAATGCGGATTTACCCATTATTCCTCCTAATGTAGGCGGGTATATAGAAAATCCTGAATTTAAAACCATTCTTGATGTAGGCGGTAATGATGACGGAGCAGTTGTTCTCGGTTCACTTAACAATTTTATAAAAAAAGTAGATACTGCGGTTTTTTTTGTTATCAATCCATACAGACCTTTTACGGACAGCAGGGAAAAGATAATCGGTCATATAAGAAGACTTTCGGACAAAGCCAGAACAGAAGTTTCTTATCTTGTTGTTAATCCTAATATAATGGATGAAACAACACCTGAGAATATTCTTAAAGGTGAAAAACTTGTGAAGGAAGTTTCTGAGGAACTTGGAATACCGGTTGCATTTACAGCTGTTTTGGAAAAGTTTTCTGATGTTGATACAATATACGAAAAATTTTTAATAAAAAGGTATATGAAAGTAAATTTTTAAATTGGGGAGGACTCTTTATGGAATATAAAAACCTCGTTGAAATCAACCAGGAAAGATGCAAGGGATGCGGTCTCTGTATAAACGCATGTCCTAAAAAAGTGCTTGGTTTTTCTGAAGGATACAATGCCAAGGGATACCATCCGTCTGAAGTACAAAGACCGGAAGACTGTATAGGATGTGGATTCTGTTACAGAATGTGTCCGGATGTCTGTATAACAGTAAAAACTTTGGCAAAATAAGGAGGAGAAATCCATGGCAGAAAAAGTAATGGCAAAAGGAACTGAAGCAATTGCAGAAGCAGCAGTAAGAGCTGGCTGTAGATTATATTTCGGATACCCGATAACTCCGCAGAGTGAGTTAACTGAATATATGGCAAGAAGAATGCCCGAGAAAGATATTAACGGAGTTTTTCTTCAGGCAGAAAGTGAAGTAGCAGCTGTAAATATGATTTACGGTGCAGGTTGTACAGGTCACAGAGTTATGACTTCAACTTCATCACCGGGATTTTCTCTTATGCAGGAAGGTATGTCCTACATTGCGGGAGCTGAACTTCCGTCTGTTTTCGTTAACGTTGTAAGAGGAGGTCCGGGACTCGGAGATATTCAGCCTGGTCAGTGTGATTATTTTCAGGCAACAAAAGGTGGCGGACACGGAGATTACAGACTCGTTGTATACGGTCCGGAATCACTTCAGGAAGCTGTTGAACTTACATTTAAATCATTTGATATAGCAGATAAATACAGAACACCTGTACTTATTCTTGCCGACGGTCTTCTCGGTCAGATGATGGAACCAGTTGAATTTCCTGAATTTAATGATCCGAAATCATTTGCCGATCATAGCGGATGGGCTATGAGAGGAACAGATATGAAAAGAAAACCTAATCTCGTTTCTTCTTTCAATATAGATCCTAACGGTCTTGAGGAAATGAATCACAGATATCAGGAAAAATACAGAAAAATTGTTGAAAATGAACAGATGTTTGAGGAATATATGACAGAAGATGCCGATTATATAATTGTTGCTTACGGAACAATGGGAAGAATAGCTAAATCAGTTGCAAAAGAGGCAAGAGAAAAAGGAATAAAAACAGGTGTTTTCAGACCTATAACTCTTTGGCCATTCCCTTATGAACCTCTTGCAAAATTGGCTGATAAGTCAAAAATGTTCTTTGCGGTAGAAATGAGTGCCGGTCAGATGGTTGAGGATGTAAGACTTGCCGTTAACGGTAAAAAACCTGTTGAATTCTACGGAAGAACAGGT
Organism: Thermotogae bacterium; assembly: GCA_024233675.1. Classification (GTDB taxonomy): domain Bacteria; phylum Thermotogota; class Thermotogae; order Petrotogales; family Petrotogaceae; genus JACKPH01. The sequence continues at coordinate 154,832 of JACKPH010000003.1, read as the reverse complement.
GGAATTGTTCCTACTCCTAATGAAATTCTTTCAAAATTTATGGAATTAATCTAATCAAAGGAGGATAATAATTATGCCTTATATAGATAAAATGAAAGGGCCGCATGCTCTTTCCGGAAAAGAATTTACTTATTGTCCGGGCTGTCATCACGGTATTATCCACAGACTTGTTGCTGAGGTAATAGATGAACTTGGTATTGAAGGTCAGACAATGATGGTTGCTCCTGTAGGATGTTCTGTTTTTGCTTATGAATTTTTTAATGTTGACGGAACTGTTGCCGCTCACGGTAGGGCACCGGCTGTTGCAACAGGTATAAAAAGAGCAATGCCTGACAAAGTTGTATTTACTTATCAGGGAGACGGAGATCTTGCTGCTATAGGTACTGCTGAAATAATTCATGCCGCAAACAGAGGAGAAAAATTAACTTCTATTTTCGTTAACAATGCTATTTACGGAATGACAGGAGGTCAGATGGCTCCTACAACACTTGTCGGAATGAAAACAACAACATCACCTTACGGAAGAAAAATTGAAAATGAAGGTCAGCCTATTCATGTAGCTGAAGTTATTAAAGAACTCAGAGGTGTTGCTTATCTTGAAAGAACAAAAGTTGATACACCTCAGGATGTTATAAAAACAAAAGCAGCAATAAAGAAAGCATTTATGGCACAGATCAACGGTTTGGGTTTCGGTATGGTTGAAATTCTTTCAACATGTCCTACAAACTGGGGTCTTAGTCCTGTTGAATCTCTTAAATGGTTAGAAGAAAATATGGTTCCGGAATTTCCTTTAGGAGTATTTGTTGACAAGGTAGGTGACGCTAAATGAGTTATCACGGATTAATTGTTGCCGGTTTTGGTGGACAGGGCGTTATGCTTCTCGGACAGATTTTATCTTATTCAGCAATGCTCGGTAATAAATTTACAACATGGCTTCCTTCATACGGACCTGAAATGAGAGGAGGAACAGCTAACTGTACAGTTGTTGTTTCTGATGAATATATAGCTTCTCCTGTTCTTGATATGCCTAATGAAGTTCTTGCATTTAATATTCCTTCTATGTTTAAATTTGAACAGCAGTTAAAAAAAGACGGACTTTTAATAATAAATTCTTCCGTTATTGACAGAGAACCAAAGAGAACAGATATTAATCTTTTTAAAGTTCCTGCAAATGAAATTGCTGAAGGTCTCGGAAATATTAAAGTGCAGAATATGGTTATGCTCGGTGCTTATCTCGGTGCAACTGACGCTATACCGCTTGAAGTTGTTGAAGATGCACTTAAACATAAACTTACAGGTAAAAAAGCAGCTCTTATTGATTTAAATATGAGAGCTATAAAAGAAGGTATGAAAGCAACAGTAAAATAAAAATATGCGCTACGGCGCATATTTTTTTTTACGGTTAATTTAATAAAAATTTCCTGTAAGTACAATTACCGAAAATATTGCAAAATCCTGAAAAAAATGTATTATCCAACTGCTCAGAAATCCTTTAGTTTCATACATACTTTCTGATATATACCATCCGAGAAATGCTGCTGCAATTATTCCTAATATTCCGCTCGGTACACCATTGTAATGAAAAGAACCGAAGTATAATGCCGAAAGAATTATCGGAAAAGATTTACCTGAATTTATTAAAGGACCCATTATAGCATTTCTGAAAAGTATATTTTCTGAAAATGAATTTACAATGGCAAAAATTAGTATAAAAGGAATTTCTTTTATAAAAAAAGATATTCTTATTGTTCTGAAGAGATTGTTTACCGTAAGAAAAGTAAGTAATACCGTTCCTGCTGATATTAATATACCTGATATAACTGAAAGTTTAAGCCAGCTTATTTTTTTATCAGGTATTCCGAAAATTTTAATTTCTGATGCTTTGGTTTTTATGTTTCCGGGTGTAAAATAAAAGTTCCCGGGTTTTCTGAAAATTATGAGCATAACAAATATTATTACAGCAGAGCTTAGAAATTTTAAAATAATCTGACTTCCGAAATTTTCATTAAATCTGTTAAAATTTATTGAGTGTTTCCAAAAATAAGAATTTTCCGTTATGTACTGAATATACTGTATAAATGTTAGAGTCAGAGCAGTTATACTGAATTTTAAAATTTTACGCTTAAATTTTAAAGAAATAATAACCATAGCAGCTACACAGAATATTTTTATAAGTAGTATTGTTTCTGTAGATTTAGGTCTTAGCAGAAGATTAAAAAAATATGAAGTAATAAATGTTGTTAATGATAAAAAAATAAGTTCAGGAATATTTTTTTTCATTTTTTCCCCCAAGATTTTTATTTTTTATTATTATACATTATATTATCTGATTTTTTACATAAAGTAAGAGGTGATTTTTATTAAGAGATGCGGATGGGTAACTAATGATGAAATTTATATAAAATATCATGATGAAGAATGGGGTGTTCCTGTTCATGATGACAGAAAACTTTTTGAAATGCTTATTCTTGAAGGTGCACAGGCTGGTCTTTCATGGATTACCGTTCTGAAAAAAAGAAATCATTACAGAGAAGCTTTTGATAATTTCAGCTATGAAAAAGTTGCCGCGTATGATGAAAATAAGATAAAAGAACTTCTTGATGATCCGGGAATAATAAGAAACAGAAGAAAAATAAATTCTGCTGTTAATAATGCAAAAGTTTTTATTGATATAAGAAAAGAATTCGGTTCATTCGACAGTTATCTTTGGGGTTTTGTAGATAATAAACCCGTTCAGGGTAATTTTGAAAAACTTTCTGATGTTCCGGTTAAAACAGAACTTTCAGACATAATATCAAAAGATCTTAAAAAACGCGGAATGAGTTTTACAGGAAGCACAATTATTTATTCTTATCTTCAGGCTGTCGGTGTTGTTAATGACCATATTAAATCATGTTTCAGATATACTATGTTATCATGAGCTTAATAATCCGCCAGAGCTCTTAACAGTTTTCTATTATAATAATTAATAGTACTAACTAATTAAGAGGTGAAATATGACGGACAGAAAAAAAGCTGTAATTCTTATGCTTATTTCTTCTTTTTCTTTTGCTTTTATGGGAGCGTTTGTTAAACTCTCGGGAGATTTACCGACGTTTCAGAAAGCATTTTTCAGAAATTTTTTTGCTGTAATAATTACAGGATTTATTTTATACAGAAAAAAACAAAGGTTTTTCGGCAGAAAAGAAAATATTAAATTTCTTATTTTAAGATCAGCATTCGGAACGGCAGGAATGATAGCATATTTTTACAGTATAGATCATCTTCTTCTCGCTGATTCTTCTATGATTAATAAACTTAATCCTTTTTTTGTAAGTATATTTGCTTATCTTATACTTAAAGAGAAGTTTTCACGTATACAGTTCCCTGCACTTATTATAGCTTTTACCGGAGCCTTTTTTATTATAAAGCCTCAGTTTGATTTTGAAACTGTGCCTGCGCTTATAGCATTATTAAGTGCTGTTTTTTCCGGAGTAGCATACACAATGGTAAGATTTCTCGGGAACAGGGAAAGTTTTTATACTATAGTATTTTTCTTTTCTCTTTTTTCAACTTTAACAACGTTTCCTGTTATGCTTTTTACTTATCAGTCAATGAGTTTTTATCAGATAATTATGCTTCTGCTTGTAGGATTGTCGGCTGTAGGAGGACAGTTTACGCTTACAATCGCATATAAACTCGCACCTGCAGGTGAAATTTCAATACTGAATTATACAAATGTTCTGTTTTCTGGTATTCTCGGATATTTCCTTTTCGGTTCTGTTCCTGATTATCTGAGTATAATAGGTTATTTATTTATAATCATAGCTGCACTTATGATTTATTTTCATACTAATAAAAGAAAAGCCGTCTGATATTTATATTGCACGGCTTTTCTTTTTTTTGCTATAATATTATATGTGTAAGGAAGTACTGAAAAAATGAAACTATTATAAATTTTTAAAAAATAGAAAAGAAAAATAGATGATTTAAAAATTATTTTTGATATATATTAAAAATAAAGTCGGTTTTGGTATAAAAAATACGAAAATTGACTTTATTTTTTAAAACAAGTATAATATAATAAAAACAAAAAATGAAATGAGGTGTTTTTATGTTTTTATATTTTAAATTTTCTAATTATAAATCTTTTAAAAATGAAATATTGTTTAGTATGATAGCAGGTAATTCTTCAGAATTTCCGGAAAATACTTTTCAAGAAAAAAATTTTCAGCTTTTAAAAAGTTCTGTTATATATGGTGCAAATGCCAGTGGTAAATCTAATTTTTTTGATGCCGTCACATTTTTTATAGATTTTATAAAAAATTCACAACTTATGGGAGTTGAAGAATATATTGAATGTCCTAAGTTTCTATTAAGTACGGAAAGTCAGGATAGTCCTGTAAATTTTGAAATATCATTTATACTTGAAAATAATATTTACAGATACGGATTTTCAATAGAAAATGGCATTATATCAAAAGAATGGTTATACATTAATTATACAAGAAAAGAAACTTTATTATTTAAAAGAAATTATCAAAAATTTACAATAGGAAGTAAATTTCAATTAGAAAAAAACATAGAAAAGAAAACAAAAGAAAATACACTTTTTCTTTCAGTGTTGGGTCAATGGAATAATGAAACTGCAATAGAAATAATAAAATGGATAAAAAAAATACATGTATTAAAAGGTAATTCTGTATTTAGTCCGATGTATACATCAAATCAAATAAAAAGTAATAGGTTTAAAGGTAAAATATTAACTATGCTTAAAGATGTTGATATTAATTTTGAAGGTGTAAAAATTGAAGAAAAAAATATAAATATAGATGAAATTTCTAATGAAATGACAAAAATAATTCTGGATAAATTAAAAAATAATAATAACAATAGTGATATTAAGACTATGGACGTTATTGTTCAGCATTCAAAATATGATGAAAATAATAATTTTAAAGAAATAGTTGATTTTGATCTAAAAAAGCAGGAATCTGAAGGAACAAAAAAATTTTATTCTTTAGCCGGACCTATTTTGGATACTATTGAAAAAAATGGAATTTTGTTTATTGATGAGCTTGAAAATAGTCTTCACCCATTAATTCTTGAATATATATTAAAACTTTTTAATAATGAGAATTTAAATAAAAAAGCACAAATCATTTTTTCAACACATAATACAAATATTTTGGATACTAAAAAATTAAGAAGAGATCAAATTTGGTTCACAGAAAAAAATAGGTATGGTGAAAGTGTTTTATATTCACTTTTAGAAATTAAAGGAGAGCGAGAAGGACAATCATTTGAAAGAAAATATCTGAAAGGTAATTACGGAGGTATTCCTATAGTCTCAGATGAAATAGGTGAATGCTATGAAGAATAATCCTTACGAAAGAAGAAAGGATACAAGGGAAAAAAGACCTGATATTTTAATTGTCTGTGAAGGTGAAGAAACTGAAAAAAATTATTTTGAATCTTTTGAAGTTACAAGTGCCAAAATAAAAATTGTACCTACAGGAGAAAATACAATAAATATTGTATACTGTGCCGAAAAAGAGAATAAAAAAAATAAATATGACCAGGTCTGGTGTGTATTTGATAAAGATGATTACGGAGAAAAATTTTCAGAAGCTATTGAAAAAGCAAAAAATCTCAATTTTAAAGTTGCATATTCTAATGAATGCTTTGAACTATGGTTTGTTTTGCATTTTATATATCTTCAGAGTGCAATGTCAAGAAATGATTATAATAAGAAACTTAAAATTTTTTTGAATGAAAATTATAAAAAAAATGATAAAAAAATTTATGATAAACTTTTAAAAAATCAGAATATTGCAATAAAAAATTATTGAATTATTTTAAAGATTTCAGACCAATAGATGCAAATCCTTCTACAAAAGTTGTTTATCTTGTGGAAGAATTAAATAAATATAAAAGATAGGTGAAAAAATGATTGTTAATATTAACGGTAATGATATTTTTTATGAACTGAGAGGCAGTGAAAACGCTAAAGAAACTGTTGCATTTTTTAATGGTGTTATGGCATCAGCAAACAGCTGGGGGTATCAGGCGGCTTTATTTGAGAAGATGGGATACAGGGTTTTGCTTCATGATTTTAAAGGACAGCTTAAATCCGGAAAACCGAAAGGACCGTATTCTTTTAAAGAACATGCACAGGAAGCAAAAATTCTTATGGATAAACTGGGAATAAATAAGGTTCATATTGTAGGTACATCTTACGGCGGAGAAGTGGCTTTACGTTTTGCAATAGATTATCCGGAATATATTAAATCAGTTTCTGTTATAGATTCAGTAAGTGAAATAGATGATAAAATAAGATATTTTATAGACGGTTGGAAAAGGGCAGCAGAAGAAAAAGATGCGAAAAAATTCTTTTTCGGTATGATGCCGACAATATACGGTAATTCTTTTATAGAAAAAAACATGAATATGCTTTCAAAAAGGGCGGAAGATATGGAAAAATTCCCGAAAGATTATTTTGAAGGTCAGATATATCTTTATGAAACATTTCTTAATGATCTTAATTTAACAAAAGAACTTCATAAAATAAAATCTCCGGTACTTTTTATTCTCGGGGAGGAAGATATTCTTAAACCAAGAAAATTTGTTGAAAAAATGGTTGCCGAAATACCGGAATCAGAATTTATTGTTATTCCTGACTGTGGTCATGTAGCAATTTTTGAAAAATATGATACTGTTAATTCGATGTTGTTGGGTTTTATAATGAAAAATTAGTAAAAACAGTGTGTTATGAACTATTACGAATCATAATACACTGTTTTTATTATTAAAGATAACATCATTCCGCAGAAAAAGTCATGAAATTTATTTTTATTTCTTCTATAATTGATGACGGGAGGAAAAAATGGATTGGATAAACTCTGTTCAGAGAGCTGTTGATTATATAGAAAATCATCTTTGTGACCCGACTGATTATGAAAAACTTGCTAAAGAGGCGTGCTCATCTGTATTTCATTTTCAGAGGGTTTTTAGTATTGTATGCGGTTATACCGTAGGAGATTATATAAGAATGAGAAGACTTTCGATGGCGGGTTCTGAATTAGCTTCCGGAGATAAAAGAGTTATTGATATTGCTTTTAAATACGGTTATAATTCTCCTGAAAGTTTTAGCAGGGCGTTTACAAAGTTTCACGGAATATCCCCTTCACAGGTAAAACACGGTAAATCGGAAGTTAAATCTTTTTCCCCGCTTTCACTGAAGCTTATTTTGAAAGGCGGTAATATTGTAAATTACAGAATTGAAAAAACAGATTCTTTTCAGTTCATATGTAAAAAATTAAAAGTTCCTTCAGGTACTGAAATAAATTCTGATACTATATCTTTATTCTGGAAAGAATGTGATAATGACGGAACAATTTCCGGACTTGTTAAATATATGCCTGAAAATAGTTATTTCGGAAAATGTATTTCAGGTGCAACTTTTGGTACAGATATAAGTGATTCTTCTTATGCAATAGGTGTATGCTATAACGGTGAAAAAATTACGGATTCTCATTTAACGGTTGAAATAATTCCTCCTCATACTTATATAGTTTTTCCGTGTGTGGGTAAAATGCCGGAAGCTTTTTCGGAATTTTATCATAAGATTTATTCTGATTTCGCCGGTGATTATAAACCTTCATCAGGAACTGATTTTGAAGTTTATCCTTCCGCAGATGTAAAAAATGATAATTATAAATGTGAAATATGGATTGCGGCAGAAAAAAAGTAACTTAAAACCAGGAGGTGAGTATTTTGAAAAATGAAAATAAGGTTAAACTCGGAGAAAAGATAGAAGATGAATATGAAAATATAGCCGGAGTTTGCATACTTAAAAACGGTGAAAAAGTTTATGAAGAATATTTTAACGGGTTTAGTCCGGAAGATACGGTTCATATTATGTCAGTTACAAAAAGTATAATTTCAGCGCTTATAGGTATTGCAATAGATAAAGGCTATATAAAGAGCCCGGATCAGAAAGTTCTGGATTTTTTTCCCGACTATACGGTTAAACGTGGTGAAAAAACCATACAAAATGTCACAATTAAAAATATGCTCACAATGACAGCACCTTATAAATACAAATCAGAACCTTTTTCCAAGGTTTACGGAAGTGATGACTGGATAAAAGCAGCTTTAGATCTTCTTGGAGGTAAGGAAGGTATTACAGGCGAATTTAAATACTCCACAGTAGGAACTCAGATTTTGTCCGGTATACTTGTAAATTCAACAGGAAAGTCAGTAATAGAATTTGCTTCTGAAAATTTATTTGTTCCTCTGAAAATTAAAATTCCTGATAATACTTTTATAAGAAATATAGACGATTATATGAATTTTATTAAAAATAAAAAAGTCAAAGGATGGGCAGCAGATCCTTCCGGAATGAATACAGCCGGATGGGGATTAACTCTTACACCGTATGAAATGGCAAAGATAGGTCAGCTTTTTTTAAATAAAGGTTTATGGGAAGGAAAACGTATACTTTCTTCTGAATGGATAGAAGAAAGTACAAAAGAACAGAGTAAATGGGGAGTTATGAAATACGGATATCTTTGGTGGATTATAGATCAGAACAGTTACGCCGCACTTGGTGACGGAGGAAATGTTATTTATGTTAATTCTGATTCCGGAACTGTAGTTGCCGTTACTTCTCTTTTTATGCCTAAATTTAAAGACAGGATAGAATTTATAAAAAAATATATTGAGCCTGTTGTTTAATACTGTTTATACTTTATCATTTTTATCCATGATTCAAGATCGGTTAAAATTTTATTTTCAAGTGTGTAAAATCTTTTTTTACCTCGTTCTTTTACTATTACAAGACCTGATTCTCTGAGTATTTTTAAGTGTTTTGATATTGCAGGCTGTGTAAGACTGAATTCTTTTACTATTTCATTTACCGAAAATTCTTCGCACGAGAGCATTTCTATTATTCGTCTTCTTACAGGATCAGCAAGTACGAAAAATATATCTGAATTTTTTTTGTATACCATTTTACGGCCTCCGGAGTTATATTTATAAAAAAGAGGACTGACAATGCAATCCTCTATACGATAACATGGCTTAAGAAGTTTTTTAAGTATCGGTCGGGAATACTTGAAAAAACAGGTAATATTGACAGTATCAATTTTATTACAGAATTATTATAACTCATAAGTTATATAAAAGTCAAGTTATATGATTATGAATAGGGGATTATTATGGATGAAAAGAATACTTTGAAAATATACAATGCTGTTAATTATATATACAGTAATTTTGATAAAAAATTAAGCGTTGAGCAAATATCCGAATACTGCGGATTTTCAAAATTTTATTTTAACAGGATGTTTAGAACAGTTACAGGAGAGAGTGTCTATTCTTTTATAAAAAGACTGAAATATGAGAAAGCGGCAGCTTTTATAAAACGTAATTCTGATATTTCAATAACGGAAATAGCTTCTATGATAGGATATTCAAGTTCTAATTTTTCTACGGAATTCAGAAAAATTTTCGGAGTATCCCCTTATGAATTTAAAAATTCTTCTTTTATTAATCTTTCTGATTCTTATGAAAGAATAGGTAAAAAAATTAAAGATTATAAAGTTGATGAAAATAGTTTTAGGGATATAGATAAAAATTTCTGTTATAAAAAAATAAACAGTATGAAGCTTTATTATAAAAAGCATATACTTAATTACGGATATTCCGGGGAAGCCTGGGATATTTTCTGTAAAGAGGCCGAAAATAATAATATGGTTAATAAAGATACTGTTTTTGTGGGAATTTCCTATGATGACATTCTTATTTCTGATGAAAACAAGTGTATATATGATACATGTATAACAGTTAAAGATTCAGGATATGAAAATATTCTTGATATAGAAGAAGGTAATTATGCTTGTTATTATTTTTATGATTCTATTGACAGATTTGAAAAAGTTTACAGAGACATAAATTCTGTATGGATACCTTTCGGAAAATATGATATTGATTTTGAAAAATTTATTATTGAGATTTACAGATCTTATATTGAGCCGGAAACCGGTAAAATAAAATGTGAAATTTGTGTTCCTTTAAAATGAGCACGAATTCAGAAGATTTTTTTCTGATAATTATGTATACTCCCCTGTGGAGGTGATGATGTGGAAAAAAATCTTTTGGAGAGTAAGAATATCGGAAAGACATTTTTTATTTTTGCTTTACCTGCAGTTTTAGGAATGATATTAAGTTCTTTTATGACTATTGTAGACGGTATTTTTATAGGTAATTTTGTAGGAGGAGAAGCACTTGCGGGAGTTAATTTTTCAATTCCGTATCTTTATGTGCTTTTAGGTATAGGTATTATGATTTCTGTAGGCGGACTTGTTCCGGCCGGAATAAGTCTGGGAAGCGGTAATAAAAAAGAAGCGGACAGAATTTTTACTTTTACTGTTTTATCTGGTTTTTTTATGGTTTCTGTTTTTACTGTGATTTCTTTTGTTTTCAGAAATAATATATATAATTTTTTAGCCGGTAAAAATTCTTTTTATCTTTCTCAGTATCTCGGTATTATGATGTTTTTTTATATATTTATGATTATGAATATATGTTTTTCTGTTTTTATGAGAGGTTCCGGTAAACCCGTTCTTTCACTTTTATTCGGAATTTTTTCCAATATTCTGAATGTTTTTCTTGATTATTATTTTATTGTTAAATTAGGATTAGGAATAAAAGGTGCTGCATATGCGTCAGGTGTATCAATTATTTTTGCAAATATTATTTATATTGTTTATTTTCTTTCGGAAAAATCAGTTTTCAGGTTTATCAGGGTAAAATATGACGGAGAACTTCTGAAAAAAATAATTTTTAACGGATCATCAGAATTTGTAGGTCAGATTTCTGTTTCACTCACAACGTTTGCTTTTAATATGGTTATTCTTAAAAGAATAGGAGTTATAGGTGTTTCAGCTTTTGCTGTAATAGGTTATATAGGATATATTCAGACTATGATAATTACAGGAATTGTTCAGGGAATGAGTCCGCTGGTTTCTTATAATTACGGTAAAAGAAATTTTGATTATTTATCGGTTATTTTTAAAATAGGTAGTTTTTCTGCTGTCGGTATAAGTTTTTTAATAGTTCTTTTTAGTGAAATTTTCAGTGGAAAGATAGCCGGTGTTTTTTCAGGAAATAATGATGAAATGCTCAGAATAACTTCCGGAGCTCTTATAATATATGCATTTTCTTTTATACCGGGAAGTTTTAATATTGTTTCTTCGGCTTTTCTTACTTCACTCGGTAAAGCACGTGAATCTGCTGTTATATCATCCCTTAGAGGATTAGTTTTTATATTTATTTTTCTTTTTTTACTTCCTTATTTTTTAGGGGACAACGGTATATGGTCAGTTGCTGTATTTTCTGAGTTTTTAACTTTAATTTTTTCTTTTATTTATATTAAACGTGAGAGTAATTTGTTTTATAAAGTCCCTGAAAAAAAGTAACGGAAACATTATAATGTTTCCGTTACTTTTTTTAATGTTTTGGAATAATATTTGGAATAATATATACCGGAACTGTCAAATATCATATTTTTATATCTGTAGCCGTTTATAGGAACATTTATATCAGATCCTGTTTTTTTACATATTGTTTTTGATAGTTCATCAGAATATAAATTACTTATAGGAAGTCCTATTGTTTCAAATTCATATTCTATGAGTGTTTCAATTGTTGTTTCAACTTCTTTTGATTTTTTTTGTACTTCTCCGAATATTGATTCTTTAATGTCGTTAAGACTGCTGTATTTTCCCTGAGTTAATTCCGTTGTTTTTCTGAGAAGATGTTTTCTGTTTTTGTCTATGTGATCAAGACTTCCGGATTTTATTAAAAGTTCGGTTATATTTTTATTTATATTTAATGTTTTACACTGATATACAAATTCTTCAAGTGTGCCGTCCTTTATTTTTGATATTTGTGTTTCAACAGGTAAACCTATACCTTTTATTATTCTGAGAGGCGGGATTATAAATCCTTTTTCGGTTTTTCCGTAAGGGTGTTTTACAGAAGGTGTGAGAAGTCTGATGTTTTTCATATATATTTCATTGTATGTATCGGTATCTAATCCTTTTAATGATATATAACCAAGATAAAAATTTTCAGGCGAATATGTTTTATGTTTTGCCAGCCAGTACGTTATATGGGCATATGCGACGGAATGAGATTTGTTAAAAGAATACTGTGCAAATTTTTCTATATCTTCAAATAATTTTTTAGCTTCAGGTTCACCTATTTTATCAGAGGCATTTTTTATGAATTGCCATTTGTATTTTTCAATTAGTTCTGGTATTTTTTTTGAAAGTCCTATTCTCAGAGAATCGGCATCTTCAGGTGATAATCCTCCTATTTTTTGTGATATTTCTATTATTTGTTCCTGAAATATCATTAAGCCCTGAGTTTCAGGTAGAAGTTCCCTGAGGTATTCATCTGAATTTCCGGTTAAGTAGCTGTCAACCATACCTGATTCAATAGGACCGGGTCGGTTTAAAGCAACAAGCTGAACAAGCTGACTGAAATTCTGCGGTTTTATGAATACGGATATTTTTTTTCCGGATTTTGAATCTAACTGAAAAATACCTTTAGTGTAGCCTTCCGAAAGTGTTTTATATACATTTTCATCTTCAAGATTTTCATATTCTTCATTAAAACCCAATGATTTGAGAAAATTTAAAGTGTCGAGTGCAAGAATATCAAATTTTTCCATATTTATTAATTTGAGATCTGTATTTTCTGTTTCGGCAATTATTATATTTTCTTTGTATTCCAAAGGTATGTAACCCCTTAAATCCTTTTCCGATATAAGTACTCCGGCTGCATGTACTGATTCGGCGGTTTCTATACCTTCATATGCATACATAAGTCTGTAAAAAATCTTATCCTTTTTATCCAATCGTTTATAAATAGCTAAATTTTTATGTGAGCGTACCGGTTGAAAAAATTCTGCATCCGGTTTGTAATTAAGTATTTCAGAAACTTTTTTATAGCACGATTTGAATTTCATAGTAGAATATGTTCTAAGCTGTGCAACACGGTATTTACCTATTTCTGATGAAATTTTTTCTATGAAATAATTTCTTTTTTCTGCTTCTACATCGAAATCTATATCCGGAAGTTCTTTTCTGTTTGAGTTTAAAAATCTTTCAAAATAAAGATTATATTTCAGAGGGTTTATTCTGTTTATACCTAAAAGATAAACTAAATATGAGCCCACGGATGATCCTCTTCCCGGTCCTCTTACTATTTTATATTTTTCTGCTAAATCAGATATTTTTTTAACTGTTAGTATATAATCGGATGCATTCATTTTTTTTATTATTGATAATTCATGATTTATTATTTTATGATTTTTATCGTTTAAAGATAATATATTTTTTTCGAGTTCTTCGTATCCCCCGAAATAAGGCATTTTCGGTGATAAATATTTTATTTCGTAATTTTTTGTTTCGGATTCGGCGTAAGAGAGAAAATCGCAGTTTTGTAAGTATTCTTCGAGAGAAAGTTTTTTTTCGTCATGATAACTTTTAAATAATTTATCCGGATAACATATTTCCGGAATATCAAGTTTTATTTTTTCAAGTGTTTCGGTATTTCCGACTTTATTATAATGTCTTATTGCTATAAGCATTTCTTTTGTATCTTTAATTAAATAATTTTCATCAGGAGAGTATATTATTACAGGTTTTATTCCGTATTTCCTGCATACTGAAACAAACCTCATCCATGATTTCGGATGAGGTTCTTTTAAAACAACCGCATTTATTTTATTTTTTATACTGAATCTTATTATGTCATCAGTTTTGAGAAAAGATTTTCCTATAGTTTTCGAAGTTACAACAGGTCCTAATATATTCATTTTTCTTTTGCAGTTATCCCTTCTAATTTTTTAATAGCTGTTTTTATATCATTGGGTATTTTAGCCGTAAAAGTCATTTTTTGCTGAGTTACAGGATGCATAACGGAAAGTCTTAATGCATGGAGCATTTGCCTTTTTATTCCGTAAAGTCTGAAGTCTTCTTTATAATTTCCGTAAACATCATCACCCAAAAGAGGGTTTCCCAAATGTTCAAAATGCACTCTTATCTGATGTGTTCTTCCTGTATGAAGTACTATCCATACAAGCGATGCTTTGTCTCCGAAAGTTTTGATAACCCTGTATTCCGTTACAGATTCTTTTCCGTCATCGGTTACAGCCATTTTAATTCTTGAATAAGGGTCTCTTCCGATAGGAAGAGTTATTATATCACGCGATTTTTTAGGAATTCCTTTTACAAGAGCTATATAACACTTTTGGGTTACTCTGTTTTTAAACTGATTATAAAGATTTTCCAGTGAAGAACTGTTTTTTGCTATGATAAGAACGCCTGATGTGTTTTTGTCAAGTCTGTGAACTATTCCCGGACGTGAAACATCATCAAATTCATCTTTTTCTATAATGCTTAGTATTCCGTTTACAACAGTTCCGGAAAAATCTTTTTGTGTCGGATGAACAAGAACTCCCGGTTCTTTGTTTATAACAATTATTTCAGAATCCTGATAGATTATATCTAAGTTTATATCTTCGGCCTGTGGCTCCGGTATAACAGGTTTATCAGGGAATTCAAATTCTATTTTATCATCTTTTTCTATTTTGTAAGAAGGTTTTACATTTTTACCGTTTACAGTTATTTCGCCGTTTCTGATATCTTTCTGTATAGAACTTCTTGATATAAATTCCGGAGAAATTTCTGACATGTATATATCAATTCTTTTTCCTGAATGCTCAGAATTTACCGTAATATTTTGTTTCACTTTTTGTACTCCCTTTGAGTATTGAAATTACGAGAAGCAGTCCTCCTATAGTTACAAAGGAATCTGCTATGTTAAAAACAGAAAAGTAGGGGACATAAATCATATCCACAACATATCCGAAACGTATTCTGTCAATCATATTACCGGCAGCACCGCCGCATATAAAACTTACCGCAATATCATTTAATATGTTTCTGTGTTTTGAGAGAAAAACCCTGTATACGAAAAGTATTATTGTTATTATGACAAAAGATATTATTCCGTGTACAAAAGAATAATTTTTTAATATTCCGAAAGCAACACCTGTGTTTTCCGCATATGTCAGTTTAAATATACCGAGATTTTTCGGACTGTATCTGAGCAATTTTTCAGACCATAATTTTGTTATCTGGTCAAGAAAAATTATAAAAAAAGTTATCCAAGACATTTTATTGCTCCTAAAATATTATTTTTCTTTCTGGTAAAAAAACGGAGAAAAGGTTTTTAATCCTATTTCCCTGTAGTTAAATATTCTTTCTGTTGAACCTACAAAAAGAACTCCGCCGGGTCTTAAGGCATCCGAGAATTTTTTGTAAAGTTTTTCTTTTGCTTCATTATCAAAATATATAACAACATTTCTGCATATTATAAGATCGTATCCTGAATCAAATTTATCGGTAAGAAGATTTAACTGTTTGAATGTAATTCTTTTTTTGAGATCAGGTTTTACCTGGTATTTTCCTGAAGGTGTAACCTGAAAATATTTTGATTTCATTGAACTGTCAAGGTTTATAAGACTTCTTTCGTCATATATACCGTCCTTTGCTTTCTGAAGTACAAATTTATCAAGATCCGCTGCGGTTATTTTTGTGGATGCCGGGGCATTCATTTTATCAAGAATTATTGATATTGTATAAGGTTCTTCACCTGTTGAACATCCTGCACTCCATATTTTTAAACCTGAAGGGTTATCTTTGTTAAGTGTAGGTATAAGTGTTTTTTCTACATATTCCCATTTTTCGGGATTTCTGAAGAATTCAGTTACGTTTATTGTCAGTTTGTCAAGAAATTCATCCCATAATTTATCATCTTTTTTCAGAATTGCCATATAATCAGAATATGTTTTCATGGAATGTTTTCTCATAAGCATATCTATTCTTCGTCTTACTCTGTGCTGTTTGTAACCTGAAAGGTCAAGCTGAAAATGATTTTTTATTTCTAAAAGAAATTTTTCGTAATCTCTGTCATCAAAAGGCGAATTGTAAATAATACTCTCGTTCATACTACACCTCCGCTATATTGGGATAATGAATGATAAACCCGGACCGTAATTGGTTAACGTTAAATATAAATAATTATTTACCGGAAATCTGTAATAAAAATTTCCGGAGTTATATTCAAAATAATCCGAATTTATGGATAAACTTCCTGTTTCTGTATCTACTACAAATGAATAATTTTTATTGTATGAAAATATTTTAAATTTATTTACGGTTTTAAATTTTACCATAAAATTTCTGTTTCCGGCATAAATATATCTTCCGTTACTGCCTAATTCCAAAGAAAAAGAAATTTTATCGGTGTCATAGCCAAAAATATATCTTGAATCTTTTATATCAAATATATTAATCCAGTATGTAAAATAAAAATCATCATTCTGAGAATATACAGCTACATTAATATCTTTTAAATTTATAAGTATAAAATCATCTATATTTACATTGAAATTATCGAAATTAGAAGTAAAAAAATATGCATCTTTTAATTTGTGGGTTTTTCTGTAAGTTATTTCAAAACCCGGCTGGCTAAAGTCTATATAACCTATTATATCATTTATTCCCGAGACTTTTATATCATTTTTTAAAAGAGAAACGGAATAATTAATTTTGGCATTATAAACATCTTCGAGAGTAAATTCAAAATTAAATCTGTTGTTAATTATGCCGCTGAAATCCTGTGTTATATAATTTTTACCGAAAAAAATAGTTACCGATACTAACAGGTACAAAAGAAATAACGTTTTTTTCATTAAATCACCACTTTTTAAAGACTTTAATATATTATATAATAAAAATATAAAATTAGAGCACATTTCTTTCGAATGTGCTCTGATTTTTTTAATATTATAAAGATTCGGCAATTCTTTCCATTTCTTCGTCGTCTATGTCATAGTTACCGTAAACATCCTGTACGTCATCATTTTCGTCAAGCGCATTTAAAAGTTTCATTACTTTTTCAGCACTTGAACCTGAAACACTTACTGTTGTTTTCGGTTCATAAACTAATTCTGCTTTAACTGTGTAACCAAATCCTGAAAGAGCGTCTCTTACTGTTGCAACTGCATCAGGTGCGCCTTTTACTTCAACCGGATCTTCTGAATCATCTATATCATCTGCACCTGCTTCTATAGCCTGCATCATGAATTCTTCAGAATCCTGAATTTCATCTTTCGGTATTGAGAAAAGAGATTTCTTTTCAAAATTCCATGAAACTGCTCCTGATTCTGCAAGAGATCCGCCGTGTTTTGAAAGTATGTGTCTTATTTCCTGAGCCGATCTGTTTTTGTTATCTGTAACAACAGAAATTATTAAAGCAACTCCGTCAGGTCCGTATCCTTCGTAAGTGAGTTCGAAAAGTTCTTCTCCACCAAGTTCTCCGGTACCTTTCTTAATTGCTGTTTCCATTTTATCTTTCGGCATGTTTGCTTCTCTGGCTTTTTCAATAGCGGTTCTTAATCTAGGATTAGAATTCGCATCTCCACCTTCTCTTGCGGCAACAGTAAGTTCCCTGATTATTTTTGTGAAGACTTTTGACCTTTTCGCATCCTGAGCACCTTTTCTGTGCTGAATATTTGACCACTTGTTGTGTCCTGACATCTAAATCCCTCCTAATAACTTTTTATTACAAGCATTGTAGTATCATCATGTTGCGGGGCATCGTTAACAAAAGTATCTACCGTGTCAATTATACGGTTAACTATTAAATCTGTGTTTTCTTTATATATATTTTTTATTAAATTTTCCAGTCTTTTATATTCGAATTCTTCACCTTCGGAATTTCTTGATTCTGTTATACCGTCTGTATAAGTAATAAAAGTGAAGTAATTTTTATAGTCATAATGCTCAACGCTGTATTCTGTGTCTTCTACAATGCCTAACGGAAAAGAAGAAGCCGATGAAATAATATATTTGTCATCAACAAAAACAGGAGATGGATTATGTCCTGCGTTTATTATTTTAACATGTTTTTCCTTACAATTCAACAGTATAAAAATAGCGGTTACAAAAGTACTGTCGGGAATATTTCTTGCCAGGTAATTATTTATGTATTTTACGAGAGTTTCTATTGAATCTCCGCCTTCTATACGGCTTCGTATAACAGCTCTTACAGAACTCATTATTAATGCCGCCGGAACGCCTTTTCCCGAAACATCGGCGAGTAATCCGAAAAGAGTATTGTCGTTAACTTTTATTATGTCGTAATAATCTCCTCCCACATCGTATGCCGAACGGTAAAATGCAGAAGCCTTTATATCTGAAAATTCCGGTATTTTTGTCGGAAGAAGAGATTCCTGAATCTGTTTTGCAAGTTTTAACTGTTCGTTCATTTTCTGCTGTTTTATCTTATCCTGTAAGAAGTCCATTGTATCAAATCCGAAAGCAAGCTGTTCGGCAACAGATTCCATTATTTTTTTATCAGCAGCGAGAAAAAAAGAGTTATCTTTTTTTCCGTATAAAAGTATAAATCCCCATATTTTTATTTTTGACTGTATAGGAACCATTATAAAAGAAGTATTTTTGTTGTTTATATCATCTTTTTCCCTTAAAAGAGTTCTCTTGTTTTCCATGTCCATAAAAGTTTTTAGTATTGGGTCAATAGACTGGAATTCCATATCTATAAGATCAAGAAATATAGGATTAAATGTGATATCTTTTTTTGAGAAATTTACAAATTCTCCCACAATTACATTTCTGAAATCAACTGAGTTTTTAAGTCTGTTTATTATACTGTCTACAGCAAGTCTCGGATCTTTTACCGAAAATATTGTTTTGCTTATGTCAAGAACTGTTGTGAGTTCCTCATAAAGTCTTGATATTTCTTCAAATTGTGCCTGAAGTATTATTGTGTTTTCTTCTATCTGATTTTTGTAGTTTTCTATTTCATTTACATAATGACCGATAAGAAGATCAATTCTTTTTTTGAATTCATCTTCTTCAAATATTTTGTCATTATATACTTTTAATATGTCGTTCAATTTATTGTATGTATTTTCAAGATAGCCCATTAATTATTCTCCGAGTAGTTCTTTTACATTTTCTACAAGCTGTTTCGGGCTGAATGGTTTTGTCAGAACTTTTGAAGCTCCGAGTTTTGTAGCATTTTCCTCATCGGAATCCCCGCCCTTTGCAGTAAGAACAATTACAGGAATATTTATGCTTTCTTTCTGAAGATTTGCCAGAACAGCAAATCCGTCCATAATAGGCATCATTATATCAAGAATAACAATAGCAGGATTAAGTTCTTTTATTTTTTTAAGGCCTTCTTCACCGTTTACTGCTTCATGTACCTCATAACCTGATGTTTTGAGGTTGAAAACAATTATTTTTCTTAAAACATCCGAATCATCAACAACAAGAATTTTCTTCACTTTTTACCTCCATACCACAGAATCACATATAGGCACATATGTGTATTTTTCAGAAGGATTACACAATTTTACTATTTTGTAAAAATTATACAAATAATCTCTTGCCTGATAATATTTTATCATAAAAATCGATTCAGAAATATTCTCAAATGTTAAATTGTTAAAAATATCCTCTTTTTTTACAGTATTCTGACCTTTTTCAATTGTTTCTGTATCATAGAAATATCTGAATATATTTTCCGAAAGATATATTTTCATATTATAACCGCTTATTGTGTTATTAAATGAATAATTATCCGGTACTTCTTTATAATCAAGTATTTTTAATCCTTTTGGTGTATATTTGTTAAGAATTCCGAAATCATATTCTGATTTTGTTTTAAGTATTATGTGATATTCTTTTAATATATATCCTAACGGCATAGCACTGTCAAATGTGAAAAAAGGGGTAGGGTGAAATTTTCCTCTGAATTCAAAAGGACATTCACCGCGTCTTAAAGTATATTCGAATATTCTCATTAAATCGTTATGAGATGTGTAACTCATTGTGGAATATTTTTTTATTTTTATTAAATAGTTCATTTAAATACCCCTTTCTATGGTATAATTTTTTAAGGAAAAAATAGGAGGATATATTTGATGAAAAGTTTTATAACGGGATTTATTCTTGGAATGGCAATATTTATAACAGTATTTGTTTATACTGATAAATTTTATAAAAATTCTGATTCAATCTTTTTCGTTAATTCCAATTATAACACGTATTTATTTGATGACGGAGAAATGATATTACCTACAAAATACAAGTATGTTAAATTAGAAGATATTCCTGTTAATCTTATAAATCTTACATTATGGTCAGAAGACAGGGATTTTTTTGAACATTACGGATTTAACCCTAAAACATTTTTAAGAGCAATGCTTATTAATATAAAAGAAAAAAGTTTTTCGCAGGGAGGATCTACTATAACTCAGCAGCTTGCGAAAACTGTTTATCTTACAAACAGCAAAAGTATACTTAGAAAAGTTCTTGATATTATGCTTGCTTTTTTTATAGAGAGATCATATACAAAGGATGAAATACTTGAAGCCTATATGAATGTTGTTTATGAGGGAAATGATATATCAGGTTTAGGTGCAGCGGCAACAAGATATTTCAGAAAAAATCTCAAAGAGCTTGATTTTAACGAAATGCTTATGCTTGTCGGCATAATAAACAGTCCGGAATATTCAAATCCTTATAAATATCCCGATAAAGCGAGGAATCAGGCGGAAATACTTTTAAACTCACTTAAGAATTCTTTTTATTTTAAACCTTATTATGATGAATATGCCGGGTCAACCGACAAAATAAATATTTATACACTTTCGTATAATGAAAAATATCTTGATTTTATTTATGAGGCGAAAATACTCGAAGAAAAACTTAATCTTAAAAACGGCGGTTATACTATCAAAACTACCGTAAATAAAGATTTTTTTGAATCAGTTACACCGGATTCGAGCTCTTCGGCAATTGTTATAAATAACAAAACAGGAGAAATACTTTCCTTCTGGGGATCACAGTATTCTGTTTTTATGTCCAGAAATCAGATAGGTTCAGTAATAAAACCTTTTTATTATATGATGTCTTTTGAAAGAGGATATGATTTTTCGACAATTCTTCCCGATAATAAAATGACTATAGGAAACTGGTCACCTCAGAATTATGATAAAAAATACAGAGGTGATGTAAGTCTTGAAGATGCACTTGTAAATTCTATAAATATTCCTTCTATATACCTTGCAATGCATCTTGCTAATACTCCGACAGAATCTGTAAATCTTATATATAATTTTCTGAAAAATGATGTCGGACTTGACGGAAGATACCCAGATGATCTTACAATATCTTTGGGAACTGTTGAAACAAGTCCTTTTGAAATAATAAAATCTTTTACGATATTTCCTAATTACGGTATAATTCCGGATATATATATTGTTTCGGAAATATATGACAGAAAGGGAAATCTTGTTTACAAAAAGTGGCCTTCTATAGCAAAGAGAGTTAATTCTGTTTCTGTGGAAAGTTATTCGGAAATAAACGAACTTTTAAGAAAAGTTGTTACCGAAGGATCAGGTAAAAAAGCAAATATTGAGTCACTTGACCTTCACGGAAAAACAGGTACTCCTGATGATTCCTCGTGGTTCCTTGCGTATACGGGAGATAAGAGTATTGCACTGAGATATATAGGTAAGGATATACTTTCTACATATACTGCTGTTCCTCAGGCTGCAAAGATAATCAAAAATTTTCTTTATGATTCTAAAAACATGAAAGTTCCTGTTTATATGAATGTTAATACTCAGGATGATTCGGCTGATTTTTTCAGACATCCTGTTGAATACATATCAAAAGGTCTTGATGTTATAGAATATCTTAACAGAAATAAAGATATTTTATCTTTTAAAGAACTTGAAAATAATCTTAAAGCGGTTAAAGAAGATATAGAATACATATTTCCTGATGTTTACAGCGATATTGTAAACTGGGAAAATCTTAATCTTGTTGATTTTCTGAAAGATCCTTACGGTTTTATTCAGAATAATTACAGTATTGATGATTATCTCAGCGGAATTATTCTTGATACTGAAACAGTTGAAAAACTTAAAGATATATCCGGAGAAATTTCTTTTATATATCCAGATATAAGCAACAAAATTGATCTGTTTCTTGAAAAAAGAGGGTTTTAATTATGGAAAAATTTAAAAAAGGTATTAATCTAATAGAGTCGGGAACTGTTCCTGAATTTTTCGGTTATATAGAAGACGGAAAACTTACCGAAGGTAATGTGATTTATAACACCGGGTCCTTTTTCGGTGTGCTTCCCTTTATAATGAAAATGCCTGTAAATAATGATTATAAAACTTTTACAGAATGTAAAATAAATATATATAAGAATATAAATGAAATTCCTGAAGAAATCAGACAGGCATTTCTGAAAGAGATTTCAAAAAATTTAAATTCCCTTATTTATTATCCTATTATAAAAAAATTTCCGGATCCGGAAGAAGTTTTTTCGGCGAAAGTAAATCATGACAATATAGATAAAGAAATAGAATTTTCCGGTAATGATGAGTTTGAAAATTTTTTTCAGACATTTGATTTTCTTATGATAAACGATGATGTTGAAATACCTGAAAATTTTGAGGATTTTAAAGAAGAAGTTAAAAATATGATGCTCGAATTCAATGTGTCAAAGTATCTTGTTTTAATAAGAAAAGGATTTGACAGATTTCATGATGAAAACTGGAAAGATTTTATAAATGAAGTTTTTGATCAGGCTGTAGTTATAAATGACAGGGCACTTGCACTTTATTCCGTGTATCTTATGGCTATGATATCGGATGATATAGCAGAAGTTAATGCCATAATAAGAAAAAACTGGGAATTTCTAAGGTTTAACGGACTTAATACATGGATTGACTATGCTATGAGATTTCTTAACAATAATCTTTTTTATTCGGACGGTGAAATTCAGTGAATATAATGCAGATAAAAAATTTCGGTGCAAAAGTTAACGGCGTTTATTATCTGAAAAAAGGCGTCTGTGCTGCAGTTACATATTCCGAAGAAGAAAAAAGAATTTCTTATATGCATACTTCGGGAGATTATTTAGGAATTGATAAGTTTTTTTTCGGAGTAGGTATAGTTGATTATTATATTTTCGGTGATTCTCAGTACGAACTTATATCAGATGAAAATTTTCTTACTATGTTTTCCGATGAAAAGTTTTCTTCAGAATTTTCCGAATATCTGAAAATATATTATACGGAACTTTTTTCTCTTTCGGCCGGTAACGATGAAAAAATAATTGTTCATCATTTAAATAAACTTGCCTCAAAAGCTAATAATACAACAATAAAAGGTATACCGGAAGAATTTGTAAAAACGCTTATGATAAAAGGAACTTTTGACAGACTTGTAAAAAACAGTAAAGTAAATTTAGAAAAAGGTATGTATATTATAAAAAAATGAAAAATTTACAAATAATTAACTGAAAAAGTTTTTACACTATGATAAAATAACTTGGAAGATTCTGGTCTTAAATTCCTGAACGGATACCTTGAATCTCGGCTAATTATTCCATAAAACAGGAGGTGACTTTATGTACGCTATTATTGAGTTCGGCGGTAAACAGTACAGGGTTGAAGAAGGACAGACTCTTTATACTGAAAAAATTAATGGTGTAGACGAAGGAGCAGGATACGTTTTTGACAGAGTAATTTTCGTTAAAGATGAAAATGGGTCAAAAATCGGTAAACCGTACGTTGAAGGTGCGAAAGTTTCTGCTGAAGTAGTTGAACACGGAAAAGACGAAAAACTTCACATTATTAAATTTGAAGGAAGAAAGCAGTATAGAAGAAAGATCGGACACAGACAGCATTTTACCGTTGTTAAAATAGGTAAAATTGAAGGCTGATGATTAAAGCTGTTTTTTCTGAAAACGGTTTTGAAATAACCGGTCATGCTTTATTTGCTACTTCAGGAAAAGATATTGTGTGTAGTGCGGTTAGCTCACTGTCTCAGTTCGTTGGAAACATCATTAAAAACGAAAGACTCGGTGAAATGAAAGTCGGAGAGGCTTATCTCAGGGTAAAAATATTTCAGAAAAATGAATTTTCATTAAAACTGGAAAAATATCTTGAGAGTGCTTTGAAAGGTATAGAAGAGGATTATCCCAAACACTTGTGCGTGGAGGTGAAAACAAATGAAAATTAACATTCAGCTTTTTGCAAAAAAAGGTTCTACAGACCATAACTTACATAAAACAAATCCGAAATATTTAGGTGTAAAAAAATATGATGGTGAAGTTGTTACCGCAGGTTCTATACTCGTAAGACAGAGAGGAACAAAAATACATGCCGGTAAAAATGTAGGACTTGGAAGAGATCATACTTTATTTGCATTAAAAGAAGGAAAAGTTAAATTTGTTGTTATAAATAACAGAAGATTTGCAACAGTTATAACAGAAAACTGAGGAGAAAATTATGAATTCTAGAAAAATTGCTGTTGCAGGTATTGTTGCGGCTATATCTTTTTTATTAACGTTTCTGGAATTTCCGATATTCCCGGCAGTCAGTTTTTTAAAATTTGATCCCAGTGATACATTAATAGGAATGCTTGTTTTGATATACGGTTGGGTTCCGGCGTTTCTTGCGATGACGGTTAAGAGCCTTTTGTTTCTTCTCAAGAGCGGTAATGGCGGACCTATAGGTATTTTGATGAATTTTATAGCCGGATTTATATTTATAAGCGGTTTTCATTTTGTAAGAAAATTCGTTATTAATAATAAAGAATTACCGGCGTGGATAGGATATATTTTAACTTCAGCTGTAATCGGTGTTGTTATGTGTTTCCTTAATTATTTCATAGCACTTCCCGTTTATCTTGCTGTCAAACCGTCTGAACTTGATACTTTTATGAGAAGCGGTTTCGGATTAGGAATTACGGATTATTTTAAATTTCTTTTTGTTTTTAATCTGATAAAATTTACAATAGATTCGATATTAGCACATTTTATTTTCAAAAGATCAAGAAACATATTAAACGTTTAGAAAGGAGGAACAAAGAAAATGGCTTATAAAATGACACAAAAATCATATACAGCTAAACCACAGGATATCGACAGAAAATGGTATGTAGTTGATGCTGAAGGAATTAGCCTTGGTAGACTGTCATCACAGATAGCAAGAATTTTACAGGGTAAAAACAAACCTACATATACTCCTCACATTGATACAGGTGATTTTATTATAGTTGTAAATGCTGATAAAGTAAATCTTTCCGGAAATAAATTAACTCAGAAAGTATATTACAGACATACAAATTATCCGGGAGGATTAAAAGAAACTCTTGCAAAGGATATGCTTGAAAAACATCCTGAAAGAGTTATCAAACATGCTGTTAAAGGAATGTTACCAAAATCAATTCTCGGAAAACAGATGTTAAGCAAACTAAAAATTTATGCAGGACCTGCTCATCCGCACGATGCACAGAAACCTGAAAAAATAACACTTGTTAAATAAGGAGGGAAGGGTAAATGGCTCAGTTAATAGATTATTACGGCACAGGCAGAAGAAAAACATCTGTTGCAAGAGTGCATCTAAGACCAGGTACAGGTAAGGTAAAAGTTAACGGAAAAGAATACAATAGTCTTGTTGAATATTTTATAAATAATGCAGTATGGGCACAGCACGCTTTTCAGCCAATTGTTTCAGCTCAGCTTGAAGGAAAATTTGATCTTGTTATTAGGGTACAGGGCGGCGGACTAAGCGGTCAGGCCGGAGCTGTAAGACTTGGAATAGCAAGAGCTCTTCTTGAATATGATGAAACACTGAGACCGATTCTTAAAAAAGACGGATTACTTACAAGAGATCCGAGAGAAGTAGAAAGAAAGAAAGTTGGTTTCAGGAAATCAAGAAAAAAGATGCAATTCTCAAAAAGATAATTTCTTACAATACAAAAGAACGGCTCGTTGGGCCGTTCTTTTTTCAGCCGGTTGGTGAAAAATGGATAACTATGATGAATATAAAAAGATTAAAGATGAAATTAAATCAAAATTAGATATAGTTTCCCTTGTATCCGGATATATTTCTGTAAAAAGAGCAGGAAAAAATTATTCCGGATTGTGTCCGTTTCACCCTGAGGACAGTCCGTCTTTTTATGTTTTCCCTGAGACCGGTACCTATCATTGTTTCGGATGCGGTGCACACGGTGACGGCATATCTTTTATAAAAAATTATGAAAATATTTCTTTCACCGATGCTTTAAATAAAGCAGCTTCAATTGCCGGTGTTTCGGTAAAGATAGAAAAAAAGGCTACACCTCCGGAAATAATATTAAACGAAAATATTAATAAAATATTTAATAATAATCTTCTCAGCATGAACAGAAAATCAGAAATATGGAAATATCTTGAAGAAAGAAAAATAGAAGAATCCGATGTAAGGGAGTTTGAACTTGGTTACTCTTTTGGTTCGGAAGTAAAAAAAGCACTCGGGGAAACTATGTATGAATCTGAAATAGCTGTTAATTCCGGATTGCTTAAGGATAATCAGGATGTTTTTAAAAACAGAATTGTTATACCGATAAGAGATCACGGTGAAAAACTTGTCGGATTTGCCGGCAGAGCAATTCATAAAGATGTTGTTCCTAAATACATAAATACTGCCGAATCTGATTTTTTTAAAAAATCAAAAATTCTGTATCTTTACGGTAAAAGTAAAAATATTATAAAACAGAATGATTTTGCCATTGTTGTTGAAGGATATTTTGATGCTATATCTATGAACAGGGCAGGATATAAAAATGTAGTTGCTACTCTCGGTTCCAGTTTTACGAAAGATCATGCATTTGAAATTTCAAAACTTACCAATAAGATTATAACTATGTATGATATGGATCAGGCTGGTTCGAAAGCAACTCTCGGAACAATTGAACTTCTCTATAACAGAGGTTTTCAGATTGCTGTTGCAAAATATGATGCAAAAGATCCTGATGAACTTGTAAAAAAACATGACAGAAAATATATTGCCGAAATACTAAAAAAATCTTATAAATTTCATGAATTTATTATTGATTCATATTCCGAAAAATATGATCTTTCCAATGAGTTCGGTCTTGAAGATTATCTTAGGGATTTATCAGTATGGTATAAGAATTTTATAATTTCAAAAAGATATGAAATTATAGATCCTTATATAGATACAATAGCGGAAAAAATAAACAGGAATTCCGTTATGGTAAAAGAAATTCTTGAAAAATATTCGAAATACAGGACTAATACTACTGAAAAAATAAAAAAAACCGATACCGAAGAAAGTTTTAAAAGTATTCAGTATCACTTCGATGAAAGCTATATTTATCTCTGGATAAAATATCCGGAGTATCGTGAAAAAATGAATATTATAACTCCGGAGGATTTAGAGGAAGGTCCTCTCAGAGAGTTTCTTGAATATACTGAAAAGAGCATTTTGTTACCCGAAATTTTAGAGGTATGTTCAGAAAGTTTACAGAATTTAATATCCAATATATGGAAAATTGATATAGTTTTAGAGCCTCAAAGATTGTACAGAGATATAAAAAAGTCTTCAGAAAGGTTAATATTACTGAATAAGATTGAAAATAACAAAAAGAAACTCAGTGAAACGAAAGACTCTCAGGAAAGACTTAAAATTACTTCTGAAACCATAAATCTTTTATCTATATTAAAAAGGCATGGAGGGAATTAAAGAATGGCATTGAATAAAAGCGAAGAAATAACGGCAGAATTAGATCAGACAATAAAAGATTTAGGAGAAATAGAGTTAGTTGATGATGATAAAGTAAAACTTAAAAGAAGAAATGTCAGAGATATAAAAACAATAGATACTATAATAAAAGATCTTAAAAAACTTGCAAAATCAAATTCAAATAAACTTTCATATGAAGATATAGATAAATGTATTCCTCAGGAAATGGAAGAAATTGATTCCGAATTTATAGAAAAAATCTATCTTGAACTTGAAACTGCAAGTATAGAAATTGTTGATAATACTCAGGCAGCTGAAGATGATGATATAGATAATGAAGAATCCGCGGATGAAGAAGAAGAAGAAATTGTTGAATTTTTCGGTGAAGGCGGACTTGAAATGTATGATAATATGTCACTTAATGATCCGATTAAAATTTATTTAAAAGAAATCGGAAGAATAGGTCTTCTAAGTCCTAAAAGAGAAAGGCAGCTTGCGATGAGAGCTCAGAAAGGTGATGAAAGAGCAAGGGACGAACTGATAAAAGCAAATCTGAGACTTGTAATATCTATAGCAAAGAGATATACAGGAAGAGGGCTGTCATTTCTTGATCTTATACAGGAAGGAAATATAGGGCTTATAAAAGCTGTAAATAAATTTGACTGGAAAAAAGGATTTAAATTTTCGACATATGCGACATGGTGGATAAGACAGGCGATAACAAGAGCGATAGCTGATCAGGCAAGAACAATAAGAATACCTGTACATATGGTTGAAACAATAAACAGACTTAATAAAGTTATAAGAGAATATCTTCAGGAAAAAGGAGAATATCCTTCAAACGAAATACTTGCAAAACTTATGGATAAACCTCTTGATAAAATAAACGAAATACTTATGGCTGCAAGAGAAACAATTTCTGCTGATTCACCTATAACGGGTTCTGAAGATGATGATTCTTCATTGGGAGATTTTCTTGCCGATGAAAATATAGATCATCCGGAAGAAGCTGCTGTTAAGATGATTCTCAGAGAAGAAATTGAGAAAATTCTTGATACACTTCAGCCAAAAGAAGCTACAGTTCTTAAAATGAGATACGGTCTTCTTGACGGTAAAGTAAAAACACTTGAGGAAGTCGGACAGTTTTTCAACGTAACACGTGAAAGAATAAGACAGATAGAAGTAAAAGCACTCAGAAAATTAAGACATCCGAGCAGAAGTGCACAACTTAAAGAACTTAGCGCTATGCTCGGCAAAAAAAATATATTAAGGTGATAAATTATGAACTCTGATTTTTTTGAAATAAAAATTGAAGAACCGGGATTTATTAAAGAAGACCTGGATGAAGAACAGTATGAAGCTGTAAAAAAATCTGACGGTAAAAGTCTTATAATAGCCGGACCCGGTTCCGGAAAAACCAGGGTTATTACTTATAAAATTGCATATCTTCTGTATTCGGGCATAAGTCCCGAAAATATTCTTTTAGTAACTTTTACAAGAGCAGCTTCAAAAGAAATGATAAAAAGAGTTAAAAATGTTACTAATATAAATATAGACTCGATGACTGCAGGTACATTTCATCATGTTTGTAATATGATACTGAGAAAATATGCAGCACGAATAGGATATAAAAATAACTTTACCATTCTGGATTACGAAGATTCAAAAGACCTTATGAAGATTGCAAGAAATGAATATAAAGAAAATTTTTCCGATGACAGGGAATTACCTAAGGAAAGTGTAGTTCTCAAAATAATAAGTTTTGCTTCAAATTCACTTAAATCACTCAGGGAATCCATAATGGAAGTATCCCCTTATCTTATAGAGCATGAAAATGCCATAGAAGACATGTGGGTAAAATATAATGAATTAAAAAGAGACATAAATGCTATGGATTATGACGATATTCTTGTTAATACAGCAATGCTTTTAAGTACAAACAAAGATGTACTTAATAATATCGCATCCAGATACAAATATGTTCTTGTAGATGAATTTCAGGATACAAATAAAATACAGCTCGATATTATTGAAGCTTTATCATCAGTGCATAAAAATTTAATAGCCGTAGGTGATGATGCACAGAGTATTTATTCTTTCAGGGGAGCAAGATTTGAAAATGTTCAGGATTTTATAAACGATGACAAAACAAAACTTTTCAAAATTCAGACAAATTACAGATCAACTCCCGAAATAGTTGAACTTGTAAATGAAATGATTCCTGAAAAATCTGTACCGAAAAGACTTAAATCGATAAGAAAAGAATACATGAAACCCACCATAATAGAAACATTTGATGATATGGAACAGTGTGATGCTGTTGCCCAGCTCATAGAAAATAAATTTGATGAAGGAATAAATGCAGATGAAATTGCTGTTCTTTACAGATCTCACTCACTTTCTATGACATTACAGCAGAAGCTCGATTCAAAAAGAATATCATACAGACTTCTTTCCGGTAAAAGATTTATAGAAACCGCACATATAAAAGACATTCTTGCATTTTTAAAAATAGTGCAGAATCCGCTCGACAAAATATCCTGGATGAGAATTCTAAAACTGTTTCCCGGAGTAGGGACAAAAACGGCCTCTAATATATTTAATAAAATATTTTCCGGTTATCAGGAAGGTACGGCATTAGAAAATATTATAGAAAAAGTAATACCGGCAAAACACAAAAATATTATCAAAATAATAAAAAATATTTATTTAATAAAAAATAATAATCCTTATGATATAATAAAATTTGTTTTTGATGAGTTTTATGCAGGATATTCAGGACTTAATTTCAAAGATTCCAAATCAAGAAACATGGATATAGAAAGATTTATGGATATAGCTGCCAACTATAAAACGCTTGAAGCTTTTCTTGAGGAAATGACATTAAGCGAAAATATAGAAATAAAAAACGGTGAAAAAGATCAGAAAGAAGATCAGGTAACTCTTACAACAGTACACGGAGCTAAAGGGCTTGAATGGAAAGTTGTAATAATAATTTCGGTTAATCCGGGTGATTTCCCTAACGGAATGGCTTTAAAAGAGAAAAAAATCGAAGAAGAAGAAAGACTTTTTTATGTTGCTATAACAAGGGCAAAAAATGAACTTTATATTTTAAAGCAGACTACAGGTGCAGTTAACCCTTATATGAGAAATTCATTTCTCATATATAAAAAAGAAAATGATTTTATACAGAGAATAGATAAAAATTACGTTGAAATTTTAAAGTTAAGATATAGCTAATGTTCAAAAAAGATAAAAATTCGCACACAGAAAAAGGTGGATTTTTGTACCTGAAGACTTTATATATTGTTAATTTGAGAAGATAACAAGTGTTAACATAACGTAATATAAAAGTAAAGGCTAATAATGTAAAATAGTACATGTATTTTTAAATAAATTTGAAAGGAGGGCAATTTTACATGCCAACAATAAACCAATTGATTCGTCACGGTAGGGAAAAAATGACTAAAAAGTCAAAATCTCCGGCTTTACAGTCCAATCCTCAGAAAAGAGGTGTTTGTACAAGAGTATCAACAACAACACCTAAAAAACCTAACTCAGCTTTAAGAAAAATTGCAAGGGTTAGATTATCAACCGGTACTGAAGTAACAGCATACATACCCGGTGAAGGACATAACCTTCAGGAACATTCAAACGTTCTCATAAGAGGCGGAAGGGTAAAGGATTTACCTGGTGTTAGATACAGAATAATAAGAGGGACACTTGATGCTTCAGGTGTTGAAGCAAGAAGACAGTCAAGATCAAAATACGGTGCAAAGAGACCAAAAGAAGCTAAGAAATAAGGAGGGTAGAATCTAATGAGAAGAAGAAGTGCTGAAATAAGAAAAGTAACACCGGATCCTGTATACGGAGACATATTAGTACAGAAATTAGTTAACAGAGTAATGCAGGACGGTAAAAAATCAATCGCTCAGAAAATAGTTTATACTTCATTAAATATATTATCGGAAAAAACAGGTGAAAAACCTGCAGATGCTCTTCATAAAGCATTTGAAAATGTAAAACCTTTAATCGAAGTTAGATCAAGAAGAATCGGAGGAGCTACTTATCAGGTTCCGTTTGAAGTACCTGAAAGAAGAGCAACTTCTCTTGCCATAAGATGGATTGTCGGTGCAGCTCAGGCAAAAGAAGGTAAAACAATGGTTGAAAGACTTTCACAGGAATTATTGGATGCATTTAACGGTACAGGTGCTGCAGTTAAAAGAAAAGAAGACGTTCATAAAATGGCTGAAGCTAATAAAGCATTTGCTCATTATAGATGGTAATTAGGAGGCGAACCCGTTGAAAGAAAGAATTTATCCCCTTGAGAAGACCCGAAATATAGGTATTATTGCCCATATAGATGCCGGTAAAACAACTACATCAGAAAGAATTATTTATTATACAGGTAAAAAACATAAAATAGGTTCTGTTGATGACGGTACAGCTACAATGGACTGGATGGAACAGGAAAAAGAAAGAGGTATTACAATTACTTCAGCTGCTACAACTGCATTCTGGAAAAATCATAGAATTAACATAATTGACACTCCGGGCCACGTTGACTTTACAGTTGAAGTTGAAAGATCTCTCAGAGTTCTTGATGGTGCTGTTGCAACATTTGATGCACAGGTTGGTGTTGAACCTCAGTCAGAAACAGTATGGAGACAGGCAGACAAATATGAAGTTCCGAGAATTGCATATATGAACAAAATGGATAAAATCGGAGCAGATTACTTTAATGCTATAAAAACAATGGTTGTTAAACTTGGTGCAAA
This sequence comes from Thermotogae bacterium, assembly GCA_024233675.1. Classification (GTDB taxonomy): domain Bacteria; phylum Thermotogota; class Thermotogae; order Petrotogales; family Petrotogaceae; genus JACKPH01. Next base: position 122,348 of record JACKPH010000003.1, on the reverse strand, counting down.
ACCTGTTGCTATGCAGGTACCGATAGGTTCCGAAGTAGATTTTAAAGGTGTTGTTGATCTTATAAAAATGCAGGCTATATACTGGGTAAATGAAGACGGAAGCCAGATGGAATATACAGATATTCCTGCTGATTTAGTAGACATCGCCAATGAAAAAAGAGAAGAATTGGTTTCAGCAGCAGCAGAATTTGATGATGAAATCATGGATATGTATTTAAACGAAGAAGAAATACCTGCTGAAAAATTAAAAGCAGCTTTGAGAAAAGGAACAATAAGCAATTCTATAGTTCCTGTTTTCTGTGGATCTTCTTTTAAAAATAAAGGTGTTCAGCCTGTACTTGACGCAATAGTTGATTATTTGCCTTCACCTTTGGATTTACCGCCTGTTAAAGCTTATGATTACAGAACAAAAGAATTTGTACAGGAAATTCATCCTGACGAAGACGGACCATTCATGGCTTTGGCTTTCAAAATAATGGTAGATCCTTTTGTTGGTAAATTAACTTTTGCAAGAGTTTATTCAGGTAAATTTGAAAAAGGTAATTATGTATTAAATACAACAAAAGATAAAAAAGAAAGAGTTTCAAGACTTATGTTCATGCATTCTGATCAGAGAGAAGAAATTGATTACATAAGAGCCGGAGATATAGTTGCTGTAGTTGGTCTTAAAGATACAACAACAGGAGACACTCTTGCAGGGCTTGATTCTGAAATAATACTTGAAACACTTGAATTCCCTGAACCGGTTATCAATGTTTCTATAGAACCTGAAACAAAACAGGATGAAGCAAAACTTTCTAAAGCTCTTGCTGCATTAACTTCAGAAGATCCGAGTTTGAGAGCTGAAGTTGATCATGAAACAGGAGAAACAATTCTTTCAGGTATGGGAGAATTACATCTTGAAATAATAGTAGACAGAATAAAAAGAGAACACGGTGTTGTTGTTAAAGTAGGTAAACCACAGGTTGCTTACAGAGAAACAATAAGAGGTACTGCCGATGTTGAAACAAAATACATAAGACAGTCGGGTGGTAAAGGTCAGTACGGACATGTTAAGATTCAGATCGAACCGCTTCCGTTAAACTCTGAAAAATTATTTGAATTTGAAAATGCAATCGTAGGAGGAACTATACCAAGAGAATACGTACCTGCTGTAGAATCAGGTGTAAGAGAAGCCCTTCAGAACGGTGTTCTTGCCGGTTATCCTATGGTTAATGTAAAAGTAAGACTTTATGACGGATCATATCACGAAGTTGACTCTTCTGAAATGGCGTTTAAAATTGCAGGTTCTATGGCACTTAAAGATGCTGCCAGAAAAGCAAAACCTGTACTTCTTGAACCTATAATGAAGGTTGATGTTACAACTCCTGAAGAATATATGGGAGATATTATAGCAGACCTTAATTCAAGAAGAGGAAGAATTGAAGGATTTGACAGCATAGGTTCAACAAACACAAGAGTTATTCATGCACTTGTACCTCTTTCAGAACTTTTCGGATACGCTACTGTAATGAGATCACTTTCACAGGGAAGAGCAACAAATTCTATACAGTTCGGTCACTACGAAGAAGTTCCGCAGAGTGTTGCAGAAAAAGTAATAAACAAAGAATAATAAAAACAGTTGAACTTATCCGAAAAATAATGTATAATTTCAAATGTATATTCTTATCAATAAAATATAGGGAGGGAAAAACAAATGGCAAAAGAAAAGTTTGTCAGAAATAAAATCCATATGAACATTGGTACAATCGGTCATATTGACCATGGTAAAACTACACTTACAGCTGCTATAACCAAATCATTGGCATTAAAAGGTTTAGCTGATTTTACTCCTTTCGACATGATCGATAAAGCTCCTGAAGAAAGAGCAAGAGGTATCACTATAAACGTTTCTCACGTTGAATACGAAACAGAACACAGACATTACGCACATATTGACTGTCCAGGTCATGCTGACTACATTAAAAACATGATTACCGGAGCAGCTCAGATGGACGGAGCAATACTTGTTGTTGCTGCTACAGACGGAGTTATGCCTCAGACAAGAGAACACGTTCTTTTGGCAAGACAGGTTAATGTTCCTGCTATAGTTGTTTTCATCAACAAATGTGATATGGTTGACGATGACGAATTAATAGATTTAGTTGAAATGGAAGTAAGAGATTTATTATCTTCTTACGAATTCCCTGGAGACGATCTTCCTATAGTTAGAGGATCAGCTTTAAAAGCTCTTGAAACAGATACAACAGATGACGAATGGACAAAGAAAATATATGAACTTATGGATAAAGTAGATACATACTTCCCAGATCCTGAAAGACCTACAGATCAGCCGTTCCTTATGCCTATAGAAGATATCTTCACAATTACAGGTAGAGGTACAGTTGTTACAGGAAGAATCGAAAGAGGTATTGTTCACACTTCAGACGAAATTGAAATTATCGGTATGGCAGAAGAAACAAAGAAAACTGTATGTACCGGTGTTGAAATGTTCAGAAAACTTCTTGATGAAGGACAGGCCGGAGATAACGTTGGTTGTCTTTTAAGAGGTATTGACAAAGATGATGTAAGAAGAGGACAGGTTTTAGCTAAACCAGGTTCAATTACACCTCATAAAAAATTCAAAGCACAGGTTTACGTTCTTAAAAAAGAAGAAGGCGGAAGACATACACCTTTTACAAAAGGATACAGACCACAGTTCTATATCAGAACAGCTGACGTAACCGGAGCTTTAGAGTCATTCGATTCAGGTGCTGAAATGGTTATGCCTGGCGACAACATCATTATGACAATCGACTTAATCTACAAAGTTGCTCTTGAAGTAGGTATGAGATTTGCTATAAGAGAAGGCGGAAGAACAGTTGGAGCCGGTGTTGTTACAGAAATAATAGAATAAAAAAATATTCATGAAATAATTTAAAGTTAAAATATTTGAAGGAAAATGGGGAGCTTCTCTGCTCCCCTTACTATTCGGTAAAAGGAGGGACCTGCAAAATATGGGTAAGAAGTATATAAAAATAAAACTAAAGGCTTATGACCACAAACTTCTTGATGAATCTGCAAAAAAAATAATTGAAGCAGTCAAAGAAGTTGATGCAAAAGTATCCGGACCAATACCGCTTCCTGTAGAAAGAAGTGTATATTCGGTTATTAGGTCACCACACAAATATGCTTACTCTATGGAACAATTTGAAAAAAGAGTTCACAAAAGAGTAATTTATATTTATGAAGCTTCATCAGAAACAGTTACCAAACTTATGAAAGTATCTATTCCTGCAGGAGTAGCAGTAGATATTAAAGCTTAATGAAAACAGATCGGGCTCTGGAGGTGCAAAAGCATGAAAGGTTTAATTGGTAAAAAAATAGGTATGACAAGAGTTTACAAAGATGGAAAGGCTATCCCGGTCACAGTTATAAAAGCTGGACCTTGTATTGTTGTGGATAAAATGACTGAAGAAAAAAACGGTTACAATGCAATTCAGGTAGGTTTTGAAGAATTACCCGAAAGAAAAGTAACAAAACCTCTTATCGGACATTTCAAAAGAGCAAATGTAAAACCTATGAGATTTTTAAAGGAATTCATTGTTGAATCAGTTGATTCTTATGAAATCGGTCAGGAAATTAAAGCAGATGTTTTCGAAATCGGAGAAAAAGTCGATGTTTCTGGTAAAACCAAAGGTAGAGGTTATACCGGTGCCATGAAAAGATGGAATTTCAGAGGAGGAGAAGCATCTCACGGTTCTAAATTCCACAGAGGATTAGCTTCTACAGGTCAGCATACATATCCTGCTAAAGTATTTAGAGGCAAAAAGATGTCTGGACATTACGGAAATGAAAAAGTTACAATATTGAACTCAGAAGTTGTTTATATAGATGTAGAAAATGACCTAATAGCGATCAAAGGTGGAGTCCCAGGAGCCAAGGGCGGATTAGTAACTATAAGAGAAGCAATTAAAAAATAATAATAAACGCCCGAAAACGTTATAAGGAGGTAGTCTCAAAATGGCTAATGTAGAATTGCTTAACATCAAGGGAGAAAAAGTAGGAACTCTTGATCTTTCTGATGCAGTTTTCGGAATCGAACCGAATTTAAATGTTTTGTTTGATTACGTTGACATGCAGCTTACAAACAAAAGATCAGGTACAGCTTCTACAAAAACAAGATCAGAAGTAAGAGGTGGCGGTAGAAAACCGTGGGCTCAGAAACATACAGGTAGAGCAAGAGCCGGTTCTATAAGATCACCATTGTTCAGAAAAGGTGGAGTTACTTTTGGACCAAAACCAAGAGAATACTACAAAAAACTGAATAAGAAAATAAAAAGATTAGCTTTAAGATCAGCTTTGAGTTTAAGACTGAAAGAAAATAACATAATGTTTATTGATGATATTAAAGTTGATGCAGTAAGAACAAAAAACATGAAAGAAATTCTTTCAGGACTTAAGATACAGGATAAAAAAGTTTTAATGGTATTACCGTATCAGACACAGCAGTACAAAGATGTTAAGTTAAGTGCTAAAAACATTGCCGGTTTAAAAGTTCTTATAGCAGATAATGCTAATCAGAATGTTAAAAATATAGACGGTTTTAATGTTTTTGACGTTATTAACAGCGAAGTATTAGTTCTTACAAAAGATATGGTCTCCAAGATCGAGGAGGTGCTCGCATAATGGAAAAACTAAGAGCATATGACATCATAACAAGACCTGTTTTAACAGAAAAATCATATATGTTAATGCAGGACAGAAAATATACATTTGAAGTAAGCAGAGAATGCAATAAAACAGATGTAAAAGAAGCAATAGAAGCCTTATACGGTGTAAAAGTAGAAAAAGTTTTTGTAATGAACGTAAAAGGTAAAGTAAAAAGAATGGGAAAAAATGAAGGAAAAACAAGAAGCTGGAAAAAAGCTATTGTTAAACTTGCAGACGGGTATGTAATTAAAGAGCTGCAGGGAAATATATAAAGAGGTGATTAGGAATGGGTCTTAAAAAGTTCAAACCAACAACACCTTCAAGAAGGTTCATGGTAATATCTGATTTTTCAGACATAACAACAAACAAACCGGAAAAATCTCTTATAGCACCTCTTAAAAGAACCGGAGGTAGAAACTCCTACGGTAGAGTAACTCTCAGATTCAGAGGCGGCGGACATAAAAGAAGATACAGAATAATAGATTTTAAAAGAAATAAAATGGATATTCCGGCTAAGGTTGTTTCTATAGAATATGATCCTAACAGAACCGCAAGGATAGCTCTTCTATGTTATGCTGACGGAGAAAAAAGATATATACTTGCTCCAAAGGGATTGAAAGTTGGTGCTACAGTTTTTAACGGTGCTAATTCTGAAATAAAAGTAGGTAATGCATTACCTCTTGAAAATATTCCTCTTGGAACTCTAGTTCACAATGTAGAATTTGAACCCGGCAGAGGTGGAAAAATAGCAAAATCAGCAGGTTCTTATACACAGCTGATGGCAAAAGAAGGAAAATACGCATTGTTAAGAATGCCTTCCGGAGAACTCAGAAGAGTACCGGTAAAATGTATGGCTACAATAGGTCAGGTTAGCAATGAAGATCATATAAACGAAGTTGACGGTAAAGCCGGAAAACTTAGATGGAAAGGTAGAAAAGGACACGTTAGAGGTATGGTTATGAACCCGGTTGACCATCCGATGGGTGGAGGAGAAGGTTCTTCAAAAGGACATTTACCACAGTCTCCATGGGGCTTACCTGCTAAAGGATACAAGACAAGAAGAGGTAAAAGAAGATCAGATAAATTAATCGTAAGAAGAAGAAACGGTAAATAAGTGGGGGTGTTTTGAGTGAGTAGATCAATCAAAAAAGGACCATATGTGCACCCAAGCCTCTTAAAGAAAATAAGAGAACTTAATGAAAAGGGTGAAAAGAAAGTAATTAAAACTTGGTCAAGAGCATCTATGATTCTTCCGGAATTTGTTGGACATACAATAGCAGTACATAACGGAATGAAACATCTTCCTGTATACATTTCAGAACAGATGATCGGTCATAGATTAGGTGAATTTTCTCCAACAAGAAGATTCGGAGGACACATAGATAAGAAGGCTGTAAAAGGCAAAATGAAGTAATGAGGAGGGAATGATAATGGCTTTCTCAAGAGTACAGGATGGTAAAAAACTAAAAAGATCAGTTTTCCATAGATTGAGAAAAGAACACGAAGCTTCACTCGCAGTTGTTGAAGCATCAGCTACTGCAAAATACTTAAGAATATCTCCGACTAAATGCAGAGCAATTGCAAACACTGTAAGAGGTAAAGATGTAAGTGAAGCATTACAGATTTTAATGTTCAGCCCTAAAAAATCAGCAAGACTTATATATAAAGTATTAATGTCTGCTATAGCAAATGCTGAAAATAATTTTGGTTTAAAATCAGAAAATTTATATTTATCAGAAATAATGATAAATGAAGGACCAAGAATGAAGAGAATGTGGCCGAGATCAAGAGGTAGAGCCGATATTCTTCAGAAAAGAATGAGTCATATTACATTAACAGTCAGAGACAGAAACGCAAATACAAAGTGAGGTGAAACTTTCGTGGGTTCAAAAGTACATCCATATGGATTTAGGGTAGGAGTGTCAAAACCATGGAAATCAGTATGGTTCAGCGAAAGAAACTATTCCGAATATTTACACGAAGATAGATTAATCAGAGATTTCATAAAAAATAAATATGAGAGAGCCGGAATATCTGAAATCGTTATTGACAGAAATACTGAATCTAAAGTAAACGTTAACATATATGCTTCAAGAGTTGGAATTATCATAGGTAAAAAAGGTCAGGAAATCAACGATCTTAGAGCATCTCTTGGTAAAATGGTTAATGACAGAGAAGTAAAAGTTTTTGTTCAGGAACTTAAAAATCCTTTTTCAAGCGCACAGTTAATTGCTGAAGATATTTCAAATCAGCTTTTAAGAAGAGTTTCTCATAAAGTTGCTATGAAAAGAGCAATATCAAATGCTATGAGAAGAGGCGCTAAAGGTATCAAAATAATGGTTTCCGGAAGATTAGGCGGAGCTGATATAGCAAGAATAGAATGGTATATGGAAGGTAGATTGCCTCTTCAGACAATAAAATCAGACATAGATTATGCTACAGCAAGAGCTGAAACAAAATACGGAACAACCGGTGTCAAAGTTTGGATATATAAAGGAGATGTTCAGATATAAACAAAGGAGGTAATTAACAATGTTAATGCCTAAAAGGGTTAAATATAGAAAAGTTCAGAGAGGAACTATGAAAGGCTACACAAAAGGCGGATCAATAGTTCATTTTGGAGACTGGGGTCTTAAGGCTTTAGAAGGTTCATGGATTACAGCTCAGCAGATTGAAGCCTGTAGACTTGCAATGGTTAGAACTTTAAAAAGAAATGGTAAAGTTTGGATAAAGGTATTCCCTGATAAGTCAATTACCTCCAAGGGTATAGGTACAAGACAGGGTAAAGGTAAAGGTGACGTTGAAGGTTGGGTAGCAGTAGTAAAACCGGGAAAAGTATTATTTGAAATCGGTGGCGGAGTAGATGACGCTTTAGCTAAAAAAGCTCTTGAATATGCAGCAACCAAACTTCCTGTAAAAACTAAAATAGTGCCCAGGTATCAAATAGGGGGTGAAGCTTAATGAAAGCAACCGAATTAGTACAGTTGACAGAACAGGAATTAATACAGAAATTTGAAGAAACTAAGAAAAAATTATTTGAACTCAGATTTCAGCTTGAAATGGGTCAGTTAAAAAATACATCGACCATAAAGCAGGTCAAAAAAGATATTGCCAGAATTAAGACCATTCTGAGAGAAAGGGAACTCGGCATAAGGAGGTAATAAGTAATGCCTAAAAAATTAATATTAGGAACTGTAATAAGCGATAAAATGGATAAAACTGTTACAGTAGAGTTCAAAGACCTTGTAAAACATCCTGTTTACAAGAAAACAATTAAAAGAACAAAAAAATATCATGCTCATGATGAAAGCAACGAATGTAAAATCGGAGATATAGTTGAAATAGAAGAATCAAAACCTGTAGCTAAAACAGTTAGATACACAGTTGTCAGAATAGTTAAAAAAATTGATTCAGAATTAGGAACACCCGAAGAAGTTGAAGGGGGCGAATTCTAATGATACAGGTAGAATCTAAATTAAGAGCAGCAGACAACTCAGGAGCAAAAGTTTTAAGAGTTATAAGAGTTCTTGGTGGATTTCATAAATCAACCGGTACAGTTGGAGATATTGTTGTTTGTTCAGTAAGAGAAGCAGTTCCGCATTCTGACATAAAAAAAGGTCAGGTTGTAAAAGCTGTTGTTGTAAGAACAAGCAAAGAAGTAGGAAGAAAAGACGGCTCATACATCAGATTTGATGATAATGCAGCAGTTCTTATAGACAAAAACAAAATGCCGATTGGAACAAGGGTTTTCGGACCAGTAGCCAGAGAAATAAGAGATGCCGGCTATGTTAAGATAGCATCACTTGCCAAAGAAGTCTGGTAATCGAGGTGAATATGATATGAAAATAAAAAAAGAAGATCAGGTAATTGTAATTTCCGGAAAAGATAAAGGCAAAAAAGGTAAAGTTTTAAGAGTAATACCAAAATACAACAAAATAATTGTTGAAAACGTAAATGTTGTCAAGAAACATCAGAAACCTACTCAGCAGATAAGAGAAGGCGGAATAATAGAGCAGCCTATGCCTGTAGATGTTTCTAAAGTAATGCTTGTTGATCCGTCAACCGGAACACCTACAAGAGTAGGATATAAATTTCTTGAAGACGGTACAAAAGTTCGCTATGCTAAAAAAAGCGGCGAAATTGTCGACAAAGCGTAATAGGGAGGAATTTAAATGATGGACTACATTCCGCTTAAGAATAAATATACAGAAGAAGTAATTCCCGCTATGATGAAAGAATTCGGATATAAAAATGTAAATCAGGTACCTAAAATTGACAAAGTTGTTATCAATATGGGTATCGGTGAAGGTTCAAGAAACAAGGATGTTGTAACAAAACATGCTGATGAACTTTCCCTTATAGCAGGACAGAAAGCTGTTGTAGTAGCAGCGAAAAAAAGTGTTGCAAACTTTAAGCTTAGAGAAGGAATGCCTATCGGAGCAAAAGTTACTCTCAGAGGATGGAAAATGTACAATTTTTTATATAAACTTATAAATGTTGTTCTTCCTAAACTAAGAGATTTTAGAGGTATATCCGGAGCTTCTTTTGACGGAAGAGGAAATTATGCTTTCGGTTTAACCGAACAGTTAGTTTTCCCTGAATTGAAACCGGATCAGGTAAAAAGAGTACAGGGAATGGATATTATAGTTGTAACAACTGCAAAAACTGATGCAGAAGCAAAGAAACTACTTGAATTAGTAGGATTCCCATTCAAAAAATAAGATTGGAGGGATATTGATAAATGGCTAAAAAAGCTATGGTTGAAAAATGGAAAAGAGGTTCAAAGTTTTCAACAAGAGAATATAACAGATGTGAAATTTGTGGTAGACCTAGAGGAGTATATAGAGAATTTGGCCTTTGCAGAGTATGTTTTAGAGAAATGGCACTTGAGGGAAAACTTCCAGGTGTTAAGAAGGCTAGTTGGTAAGGAGGGAATCTTAAATGTGGTCTGATCCCATAGCAGATATGCTAACAAGAATAAGAAATGCAAATTCTGTATTAAAAGAAACTGTTGAAATCCCGGCTTCTAATTTAAAAAAATCAATTCTTGACATATTAAAAAGAGAAGGATATATTGGTGATTATAAATTAATCGAAGACGGTAAACAGGGAGTTCTTAAGGTTACACTAAAATATAAAGGTGACAGAAGAAACAGAGAAAAAGTAATCAGCGGTATAGTAAGAGTATCAAAAATCGGTAGAAGAGTATATGTTGGAGCAGATGAAATCCCATCGGTTAAAGGTGGAATGGGTATAGCTGTAGTTTCCACCTCTAAAGGTGTTCTCACTGACAAGGAAGCCAGAGAAATCGGCGTTGGTGGAGAATTAATCTGCTACGTATGGTAAGGAGGTTTTTAAGGTGTCAAGAATAGCTGATAAACCAACCGTTATACCGCAAGGTGTAGAAGTAAAATTTGAAAACGGAATATTAACAGTTAAAGGAAAAAAAGAAGAACTTTCTATGGAAGTTATTTCTGAATTAGCTGTTGAAATAAAAGAAAATGAACTTCTTGTTGTAGCAAACAAAGTATTATCAAACAGAAAATCTAATGAAAAAAGATTAACTGCTCTTAGAGGAACATTTACTTCACATATAAGAAATATGATAGACGGTGTTACAAAAGGATTTACAAAAGAACTTGAAATAGTCGGTATAGGTTACAGAGCTTCTTTGCAGGGTAGCAAACTTATTATGAATTTAGGTTATTCACATCCTATAGAATTTGATGCACCTAAAGGAATAACAATAGAAGTTCCCGCACCTAATAAGGTTAATGTAAAAGGTTCTGACAAATATCTTGTTGGCGAAACAGCAGCAAAGATAAGAAAATTCAGACAGCCGAATGTATATTCAGGTAAAGGTGTAAGATACTTAGGAGAAGTAATTAATCTAAAAGAAGGTAAAAAAGTTTAATAGTTAATTAAGGAGGGCTGGATTACAATGATAAAAAAGCTCGATAAAAACACGGCAAGAAGAAAGAGACATTTAAGAATCAGAAGAACTCTTTCAGGCAGTGCTGAGAGACCAAGATTGGTAGTTTACAGAAGTGAAAAAAACATTTATGCTCAGATAATTGATGACGAATCAGGATATACAATGGTTTCTGCATCAACAATAGATAAAGAATTAAAAAAGGGTATAGCTAAAACATGGAATACTGATGCGGCTAAAGTTGTCGGAAAAACAATTGCAGAAAGAGCAAAAGAAAAAGGAATCGCAAAAGTAGCTTTTGACAGAGCCGGTTATAAATACCATGGAAGAGTAAAAGCCCTTGCAGATTCTGCCAGAGAAGCTGGACTCGACTTTTAAGGAGGTGCTCTTAATAAAATGGCTTTTAATAAAAATGTAAAAGCAACTGACGTTGCTCAGGAATTTGAAGAAAAAATTATAGAAATAAGAAGAGTTACCAAGGTAACAACAGGAGGAAAAACAATTTCTTTCAGAGTAGTTGCCGTTGTAGGTAACAAGAACGGAAAAGTCGGAGTAGGTATAGGAAATGCAAGAGAAGTACCTCAGGCTATAAGAAAGTCAATTGACAATGCAAAAAAAGCAATGGTTACAGTTCCCGTTAAAAACGGAACCATTCCTCATGAAATAAGAGGAAGACAGGATTCTTCTAAAATAATGTTAATGCCTGCTGCACCTGGTACAGGTATAATTGCTTCAGCACCTGTTCGTGCTGTTGTTGAATTAGCAGGAGTAACTAATATTCTTACGAAATCACTTGGTTCTACAACTGTGTTAAACCTTGCTCAGGCAACACTTAATGGATTAGAAGCCTTGAAATCACCTGAAAAATATGCAGAGCTGAGAGACATCTCTGTGAAACAAGTTTTCAAAGGTGCTCACAGGGAGGGATAATTATGGCAAGTTTAAAAATCACTTTGGTAAGAGGAAGAGCCGGAAAAAATTACAGACAGTTAGCAACGCTTGATGCTTTAAGATTAAACAAACCTAACAAAACTGTAATTATGCCGGACAATCCACAGATTCGCGGAATGATTGTAAAAGTAAATCACCTCGTAAAAGTAGAAGAAATAGCAGAATGAGGGGGTAATTGAAATGAGTTTAAGAATAGAAGACTTGAGACCTAATGAAGGATCAAGACAGAAGAAAAAAAGATTAGGAAGAGGACCTGGATCAGGTCTCGGTAAAACAGGCGGACGTGGTGAAAACGGTCAGGGATCAAGAGGAAGAGGTAAAGTTAGACCTGCTTTTGAAGGCGGACAGACAACTCTTTACAGAAGATCACCTAAAGTAGGATTCACAAATACTCCATTCAAAAAAATATATGCAACATTAAATCTTTCCGTACTTGAAGAAAAATTTCAGGCCGGAGAGGAAGTTACTGCTGAAAAATTATTAGAGAAAAAATTAATAAAAAAATTAAATGATGGTCTAAAAATTTTAGGAAACGGTGAAATAACAAAACCCCTAACTGTAAAAGCCCATAAATTCTCTGAATCTGCAAAAACAAAAATTGAAGCTGCTGGTGGTAAAGCAGAGGTGATTGCAGAATGACCACCGCATTCAAGAATATATTTAGGATCCCGGAACTCCGGGATCGTGTCATTTTTACACTTTTGGCACTTATAGGATTCAGAATCGGGATATATATACCTATACCTGGTATGGACATGAATGCATGGCAGGGGGTATTGGACAGTATAAAAACAGGGGCTACAGGGGGATTTATAAACTTTTTTGATGTTTTTGCCGGTGGTGCATTGAGTAAATACTCAATATTTGTATTAAGTGTTACACCTTATATTAATGCTTCTATTATTCTTTCTCTGCTTGGATCAGTAATACCGAGTCTTAAAGAAATGCAGAAAGAGGGAGAATCCGGAAGAAAGAAATTCTCAAAAATAACAAGACAGATTACTTTAGGATTAGCTTTAATTCAGGGATTATTTATTTCTATAGGTGTTGCAGGTTCAAGAGTTGCAACATTACCTATGCCAGTTTTCGTTCTTTTATCAACACTTTCAATAATAGCCGGTACAATGTTCCTGTTATGGTTGGGTGAAATGATCACAGAAAAAGGAATCGGAAACGGAATTTCTGTACTTATTTTTGCCGGTATAGTTTCAAGATATCCCGGATATATTGCGAGTGCTCTTGTAGGACAGCTAAGTGTTCTTGAATGGGTACTTCTTTTGGTTATTGTTATTATTACTGTTATTGCAGTTGTTGCAGTTCAGACTGCTGAAAGAAGAGTAAATGTTCAGTATGCAAAAAGAGTTGTAGGTAATAAAATGTACGGCGGACAGTCTACTTATATACCTATAAAAGTAAATGGCGGAGGAGTTATGCCGATCATTTTTGCTTCTGCTCTTATGACATTACCTTCTTTAATTTCAGGATTTACAAAATGGACATGGGATGATTCCCTGTTTAAAATAGGTTCATGGTTCTATCTTATAGTATATGCACTACTTGTATTTTTCTTTACTTACTTCTACAGTTCTATAGTTATGAACCCTGAAGAAGTTGCTGATAATATAAAAAATTACGGAGGATTTATACCAGGAATAAGACCAGGAGCTCCGACAACAAAATATATTACTTCGGCAATGTCAAGAGTTACATTTATAGGAGCTGTTTTCTTAGTTGTTATTTCAATACTTCCTTACGTTGTAAGAAGTGCTTCTGATGTAGGAATATGGATAGGAGGAACATCTGCGCTTATTTCTGTAGGTGTTGCGCTTGATATAGTACAGCAGATGGAATCACATATGATTGTAAGACAGTATGAAGGTTTCATGAAAAAAGGTAAGCTGAGAGGAAGGAGATAATATGAAATTATTATTTTTTGGACCACCGGGTGCCGGTAAAGGAACTCAGGCAAAAATGGTTGCCGAAAAATTTAATATTCCTCATATTTCTACCGGTGATATGCTCAGAAATTCAGTAAAAAACAAGACAGAAATTGGTCTTAAGGTTGCCGAAATTCTCGAAAGAGGAGATTTGGTTTCCGATGATATAATGAATGCTTTAGTAAAAGAAACATTAGCAGAATTGGATAGTTTTATTCTTGACGGATATCCAAGAACACTTCCTCAGGCAGAATTTCTTGAAGAAGCTTTAAAATCAATGAACAAAAATATTGATAAAGCTGTACTCATAGATGTTTCGGAAGAAGAAGTCGTAAAAAGAATATCCAGCAGAAGGGTATGCCCGGAATGCGGAAAGGTTTACAATATAATATCTTTAAAACCCATAAAAGACAATATTTGTGACGTTGACGGACATGAACTTGTACAGAGGACAGACGATAAAGAAGAAGTTGTCAGAGACAGGTATCAGGTTTATCTGAAGAATACAGAGCCTGTAATAGAATTTTATAAGAAAAACAACAAAGTTGTTACAATAGACGGGGCTATGGATGTTCCGGATGTTACAAAAGAATTGTTTAATATACTGGGTAACCTGTCTCTCTGAAGGAGATATTATTATGATTATAATTAAGACTGAAAGAGAAGTTGAAATGATGAGACGGGCGGGCATTAAATTAGCCCGTCTCCTTGATGAAATAATACCCGGACTCATAAAACCGGGTGTAAGTGCTGCTTATGTCGAGCAAAAAGTAAATGAGTATATGGATAAAGAGAAATGTATACCGTCATTTAAAGGATATGGCGGATTTCCTTATGCAACCTGTATGTCTTTAAACGAAGAAATAGTTCATGGGTTTGCGCTTGATACAAAGATATTCAAAGATGGTGATATTATTTCCGTTGACTGCGGAGTTACCCTCGAAGGATATGTAGCTGACAGTGCAAGAACCTATCTTGTGGGAAATGTATCAGAAGATATCAAAAAACTTGTAAAAGTTACTGAAGAATCCTTGTACGAAGGTATAAAAGCTGTAAAGCCAGGTAACAGAATAGGAGATATAGGTTATGCCGTTGAAAGTTATGTAAAGCCTTACGGATACGGTGTGATAAGAGATTATGTAGGTCACGGTGTGGGAAGAAAGCTTCATGAGGATCCGCAGATTCCGAATTACGGAACTCCCGGTAAAGGTCCCGTTATGAGAAAAAACATGACACTTGCTATAGAGCCTATGATAAGTCTTGGTGACTACAGGGTTGAAATACTTGAAGACAACTGGACTGCGGTAACCCTTGACAAAAGTCCGGCGGCACATTTCGAACATACTGTTTTGGTTACTGATAACGGTGCAGAAATAATAACCAAACTTTAAACCCTGGAAAGGGGGGTAATGATGGCTAAAAAGGATGATGTAATAGTTTTACAGGGAAAGATACTGGAATCTTTACCCAACGCTACTTTTAGGGTAGAACTTGAGAACGGACATGTAGTTCTGTCCCATATTTCAGGCAAAATGCGAAAAAATTTCATAAGGCTTCTTCCTGGCGATAAAGTTACCGTTGAAGTTTCGATTTATGATTTGAACCGAGGTAGAATAGTCAGAAGAGAAAAAATTAAAAGAATAGATGAAGAAGATAATGAAAATTAATAACATGGGGAGGATTAAAGATGAGAGTCAGAGCTTCTGTTAAAAAAAGATGCGAACACTGTACAGTTGTGAGAAGAAATGGAAGAGTATGGGTTATCTGTAAAAAGAATCCTAAACACAACCAGAGACAGGGTTAATTTAAGGAGGTAATGTTGAATGGCACGTATTCTTGGTGTTGAAATACCAAACAACAAAAAACTTTTCGTAGCTCTAAGATACATTTATGGTATAGGACCTAACAGAGCTATGGAAATATTGGATGCAACCGGTATAGATCCTGAAAAGAAAGCAAATGAACTCGATTCTGATGAAGTTTCAAAGATTACACATTATATAAACGAAAACTTCAAAGTTGAAGGTGATTTAAGACAGGATATAAACAGGGATATAAAAAGACTTATAGAAATAGGTTCTTACAGAGGTTACAGACATAAAAACAAACTTCCTGTAAGAGGTCAGAAAACACATGCTAATGCAAGAACAAGAAAAGGACCAAGAAATACAAAAATTAAGAAAAAATAATCTTTCTGTGAGGAGGTTAATTTGATGGCAAAAAGAGGTTCAGCAACTCCAAAAAAGAAAAAAATATCAATTGATAAAGGCGTAGTACATATTAAATCAACATTTAATAATACTATAATTACTCTTACTGATGCAAAAGGAAATCCTGTTTTGTGGTCTAGCGGAGGAAATTCCGGATTCAAAGGAACAAAAAAAGGAACTCCGTATGCTTCACAGTTGGCTGCAGATAAAGTTGCTAAAGAAGCTATGAAATTAGGTATTTCGAGAGTTGACGTTGAAGTTAACGGACCTGGTTCCGGTAGGGAATCTGCTATAAGATCATTACAGGCAGCAGGTTTAAACGTTGAAGGTATAAGAGACGTTACTCCGATTCCACATAATGGTTGCAGACCAAAGAAAAAGAGATTCTGATAGACCTGAAGGAGGTAAGTGAATAATGGCAAAATACACAGGTCCGCTCTGTAAACTTTGCAGACGTGAAGGTTTTAAAATGTATTTAAAAGGTGAAAGATGTTATACAGATAAATGTGCTGTATCAAAAAGAAATTATGCACCTGGTCAGCATGGTAAAGAAAATAAAAAATTAACACAGTATGGTATACAGCTTAGAGCAAAACAGGCATTAAAAAGAATTTACGGAATGCTTGAAAGACAGTTCAGAACATATTTTGAAGAAGCAGCAAGAAGACAGGGAGAAACCGGTGAAGTTTTAATGCAGATTCTTGAATCAAGATTAGACAGTGCATTATTTCAGATGGGATTCTCTGTTAACAGAAGAACTTCAAGACAGATGATAAGACACGGACATATTCTTGTAAACGGTAAAAAAGTAGATATACCTTCTTACAGATTAAGAGCAGGAGATATCGTAGAAATAAAGGAAGGAAGCAGATCAACACAGCAGATAAAAGACGGTATTGAATTAACAGGAAAAAGAGTATCAGGTAAATCATGGTTAGAAGTAAACTATGATCAGTTTAAAGGTACATTCACAAGATTACCTAAAATTGAAGAACTTGAAGTACCTGTAGATGTTCAGGCAATTATCGAACTTTACTCAAAGTAATCTTTTTGTTTCTTTTGTTTTTTCGAGTTTCACCTTGCCCAAAAGGCGGGAAAGGAGGTGTACTCCGGGAAGTGTAAACTGACTGGGGGAATAATATGGAACTAATTATAAAACCTAAAGAATTTAAAAAGGTTGAACAGGATTTAAATGGACAGGAATATAATTATGCAAGATATGAGCTTTTCCCACTTGAAAAGGGTTATGCTATAACAATAGGAAATGCTTTAAGAAGAGTTTTACTTTCTTCAGTACCGGCTCTTGCTATAACTAAAATAAGAATACCCGGAAAACTTCATGAATTCGATGTAATCGACGGAGTTAAAGAAGATATTCTTGAAATGTGTCTTAATTTAAAGCTTGTGCAATTAAAAATCGATGATATAAAAGAATTAACAAAACTTACTGAAGAAATTGAATTAACAATAAATAAAAAAGGTCCTGCAAAGCTTACAGCTGGGGACATAAAAACACCGGCGGGGGTAGAAATTGCAAATCCGGAATTGGTTATTGCAGATATCACTTCAAATGTAAATGTTGAAATTGATTTATTTGCAACACCGGGTAAAGGATTTGTTCAGGCTTCTGATATACAGCCTTTAAACCCACAAAAAGACGTTGAAGCAAAAAGTGATATAGAGTATATTTATCTTGACGGAGTTTACAGTCCTGTTATGAAAGTTAATTATATAACTGAAAATTATAGGGTTGGTAAAATTACTGATTACGATAAACTTATTCTTGAAATCTGGACAAAGAAAAATATTGTTCCGGATGAAGCATTAAAAGAGTCTACATCACTTTTGTTAGAACATTTCAACTTCATTGCTAAAACATGGAAAGATTCTGCCGGCGAGGAAGTACTTGAACCTGTCCAGGATACAGGTGAAGTAGATATTGAAGACAGTTATGACAGCGAAGCTGATGCTCTCGGTGTTTCAAGAGAAATTCTTGATACATCAATAGACAATCTTGATCTTACAAAAAGAGCAAAAAACTGTCTTAAGAGAGAAAGAATTAATACAGTAGGTGAACTGTTTAAGAAAACACCGGAAGAGCTCATGAAAATTAAAAACTTCGGTAAAAAGTCACTTGATGAAATTAGAAAAGAGCTCAAAGATAAATTTGATGTTGATTATGATATTTTATTTGATGAAAGGAGGAGCTCTAACTAATGAGACATAGAGTTAAGACAAATAAGCTTAATAGATATGCAAAACACAGAAATGCCTTACTGAGTAATCTTGCAAGAAGTGTTTTTGAAGAGGAAAGTATAATAACTACAACAGCAAAAGCAAAAACAGTAAGACCTTTAGTTGAAAAAATAATTACAAAAGCTAAAGAAGCCTCATCTACAGATGTTCCTGAAAGAAAAATGGCTTTAAGCAGAGAAATAAACAAATATTTTAACGACAGAAAATTAGTTCAGAAAATAGTTAATGAAATAGGTCCGAGATATGCAACAAGAAACGGTGGATACACAAGAATTTTAAAAATAGGTTTCAGAAGAGGAGATGCTTCTGAACTATCTATATTGCAGCTTTTACCAGAAGAAAAATAATAAATGTGGGGTATTTCCCCACATTTATTTTAAACTCCGATAGCAGGAGGTGCTATTTTTGAGTGTAAATAAAGATAAAATAAAAGCTGTTGATATAAGTATGAAAATGCTTAACGATATGCCTAAAAGACAGCTTTATGCATTAGCAAGAGAACTTGAAATAACCGGATATTCCAAAATGCCGGAACACGAACTTAAATTTTCTATCCTCAGAAAACAAACCGAATCAATTGGCTACTTTCTTTATGAAGGAATTCTTGAAATACTTCCCGACGGTTACGGCTTCCTAAGAAATACTGATAATTCATTACTTCAGGGACAGGATGATGTTTATGTTTCCATGTCTCAGATAAAAAGATTTAATTTGTATACAGGCGATCTGATAACAGGACAGGTAAGAGCACCTAAAGACGGTGAAAAATTTTTTGCATTGTTAAGAGTAGAGGCCGTTAATTACAGAGATCCCGAATCTTCTAAAGACAGGGTATCATTTGAAAATCTTACACCTGAATATCCTGATAAATTAATTGATCTTGAAACAAAAATTCCTACAGTTAGCTGCAGAATTATAAATTTATTTTCACCTATAGGGTATGGTCAGAGAGGACTTATAGTTGCTCCTCCTAAAGCCGGAAAAACAACACTTCTTAAAGATATAGCAAATGCTATAGCGGAAAATTATCCCGAAACTAAAAGATATATACTTCTTATAGATGAAAGACCAGAAGAAGTAACAGATATAAAAGATACAGTTAATGCAAATATAATAGCGGCTCCTTTCGATATGGATCCGAAAAATCAGATAAAGGTTGCCGAAATGACTCTCAACCATGTAAAAAAACTTGTTGAATTCGGCCATGATGTAGTTATACTTATGGATAGTATAACAAGATTTTCAAGAGCTTTTAATCTTTTTGTACCTTCAAGCGGAAAACTTCTGAGCGGAGGTGTTGATCCTGCTGCACTTACATTTCCGAAAAAATTTTTCGGAGCTGCAAGAAAAATCAGGGAAGGCGGAAGTCTTACAATAATAGCAACAGCTCTTGTAGAAACCGGATCAAAAATGGATGAGGTTATCTTTGAAGAATTTAAGGGAACAGGTAATATGGAGCTTGTCCTTTCAAGAGATATTGCGGAAGAAAGAATTTTTCCTGCGATAAATGTAAAAGCTTCCGGTACAAGAAAAGAAGAACTTCTTATTAAAGATGATGTTCTTAAGAATCTTTTTGTTTTCAGAAGAGTTATTTCTGATTTCAACAATAAAGAAACACTTGAATTTGTTATGAATCTTATGAGAAAATATAAAACAAATGCTGATCTTATATCTGCAATAGAATCCCAGAAAATATAAGTAATTACGGTTAATTTTTGAGTAAAAAAGAAGAAATCTTTTTTGTTAAAAATTAACCGTTTGTTTTATATACGCGTTTAAATCTTAATGGTATAATATTACAGGAGGTGAAAAAATTGTCAAAAATTTTTTTAAAAAATGCCTATGTAATGAAGTCATCTGATTCAGAAACCAAAAAGTATAATATTGCCGTAAATGACGGTAAGATAATTAAAATAACCGGTGAAAATGATTTTTTTGATGAAAACGGATATGAAATTTTCGACCTTAATAATAAACTTATAACCCCGGGTTTTATAAATTCTCACAGTCATGCTGTTATGACATATTTCAGGGGTAATTCCGATGATACTACAATAAAAGAATGGCTTTTTGATAATATGCTTCCGAGAGAAGAATTTTTAAATGATGAGATGGCATATTACGGTGCTATGACAGGATTTATGGAAATGATTTCTTCCGGAATTACTACTTCGGTTGATATGTATATGTTTACTGATTCAATATCAAAAGCTGCAGCTGATACAGGTATAAGAGCTTATGTTTCAAGAGGACTTTCATATGACACACAGGAAGGTTGGGAAAGAAGAATAAATGAAAATATTGAAACATATAAAAAATACAATAATTATGACGGAAGAATAAAAATAGGTTTCGGACCTCATGCTCCTTATACTGTTCCTATGGAAAAGTTTAGGGAACTCAGTGAAATTATTAATGATTATAAAGAAAGTATTAATCAGATACATATATATGAAGGTTTATGGGAAAAAGAAAGTTATAAACTTTCTGACCTTGAAGAAACAGGATTTCTTAGTCATAATGTTATTGCAGCACACTGTGTACACGCTGATGATGAGGATATAAAAATACTTAAAAGGAATAATGTTACTGTTGCACACAATCCTTCAAGTAACATGAAGCTCGGAAGCGGAACGGCACCCATTAAAAAATTTATTGACAGCGGTATAAATGTAACTCTCGGAACAGACGGAGCCGGAAGTAACAATTCTCTTAATATACTTAAAGAAGCTCATATGGCATCTATGCTTCAGAAAAATACAATAGGTCCGGAAAAAATAAAAAAGGAAGAAATACTTAAAATGTGTTGGGAAAACGGAGCACATGCACTTAACGAAAAAATCGGCGAAATTAGGGAAGGTTATATGGCTGATCTTGTTGTTTTTGATCTTAATGATGAGGAATGGCTTCCCAATAATACAGTAAAATTTAAATCCCATCTTGTTTATAATATACCTAAAAAAAGTCTTTATGCTACAATGATTAACGGGAAATGGGTTTATTTTGACAGAAAATTCCCGGGAATAAATAAGGAGGATATATATGAAAAATTCGGTAAATACTGTGATAAAATTGAAGCTGATTTTTATAATTACAGCAATAATCTCGGTAAGTAGTTTTGCAGTTAATTTAAATGACTATATAGATTTTTTACCTCCGGGATATAATATAACACAGAGAGAAATTTCCGAAGGGGGTACTATTCTTGAAACTGAAATTGATAAAGAAATACCTCATCTTTTTATAAAACTTGATAAAAATAATGAAAATTATGAGATTCATATGCTTCGCTATAAAAATGCAACAAAACTTATGGAATTCTGGTATGATTTTGTTAATTTTTACGGATCAGGTTTTGAAAGCGCTGTTTCAGCAATACCGTACATTTACGGAAGATTTAACACAGTTTACGATTATAAAGTAATAAATTCATGGTTTAATACCAATGAAATGATTATATCCTTTGTAACAGGAACAGAAAAATCAGGAGTTGATGATCTTAAATTCAAACTGAATAAATATAGGTGATTTTATTGCTTTACAATAGATTAAGTGACTATTTAATAAAAAGATACGGAGAAAAAGTTCAGCGTGTCGGAATCAATGCCGGATTTACCTGTCCAAACAAAACAGGTCTTAAAGGTACAGGAGGATGTATATACTGTGATTCCACAGGAAGTTCCTTTGCATCTTTTAATCCTGAAGGAAGTGTAAAAGAACAGTTTAATACAATGGTTGAAAAAAGATATAAAAAAAGATTCAATTATTTTATGGCTTATTTTCAGTCTAATACAAATACTTATGCTTCACCTAATGCACTCAGAAATGTTTATTCACAGCTAACAGATGATCCGAGAGTAAAAATTCTTGATATATCAACAAGACCTGACTGTGTACCTGATGAAGTACTTGATGTTATAGCTGAGTTTAAAAAAAATCTTGATGTTTTTATAGAATTCGGTGTCGAATCGACTAATCCGAATACTTTAAAGTTTATGAACAGAGGACATGGACTTGCGGAAGTAATAGATGCAGTTGAAAGGGCTAAAAAAAGAGATCTTGAGATTATTCTTCATTTTATAGTTGATTTCCCTACAGATACACTTGAAGATGTAATAGAGATGGCAAAAATTTCTTCTGTACTCGGAGTACAGGGTGTAAAGTTGCATTCCCTTTATATAGCAGAAAATACAAAACTTGCTGATATGTACAAAAAAGGTGAAATAGAACCGATAACTCTGGAAGAATATCTTGAAAGAACAGTTAAATTTCTCGAATATCTTGATCCTGATATTGTAATACACAGAATGGTTGCAGAGCCGCCTCAGAAAGGAACACTTTTCGGAAACTGGGGAATGACAAAGCAGAAAATACAGAGCATGATAGAGAAAAAAATGGAAGAAGAAGAAACATATCAGGGTAAAAAATTTAATTATATAAATAAGTAAAGTAAACGGTCGCGGTATAATAACCGAGGAAAGTCCAGACTCCAAGGGCAGGGTGCCTGTTTAAACACAGGGTGAAGTGATTCACGGTAAGGGTCATAGAAACGAAAACCGCCTTAACAAGGCAAGGGTGGAAAGGCGAGGTAAGAGCTCACCGGTGTCAGGGTAACCTGACAGCCTGGCAACCCCCATCCGGAGCAAGACCAGACAGACAGGGTAAGACGGCCCGTCAGAAAATTTATTTTCCTCTGTCAGGTAGGTCGCTTAGATAGATGACCGTTATAAACAGAATCTGGCTTATTCTTTACTTACAAAAGACTCTTTCGGGAGTCTTTTGTTTTTTTTAAAAATATGTTATAATTTAGTATACTGTTTTTAAGAGGTGTAAAATGAATTATGAATGGCTTGATGATTACTGTCTTTCAAAAAAGGGTGCTGTTAAGGATTATAAAGAAGAATGGAGTGCCTGGCGTTATATGATCGGTGGGAAAATGTTTCTTATGTGCGGCGGGGATAAATACGGTAAACCTATATTTACGTTAAAATGCGAACCTGTTTTCGGTCAGATCATGCGTGATGAATATAAAGATATAATTCCGGGATATTATATGAATAAACAGCACTGGAATTCTGTTTATGAGGATGGGAATGTTCCGGATGAATTACTTATGGAAATGATAGATATGTCATATGAACTTGTTTTTAAAAGTCTTACAAAAAAAGTTCAGGAAGAAATAAATAATTTGAAATAAAAAAACCGGCCATGCCGGTTTTTTTAGTAAGAAAGTTCTATAGTTCTTTCTGCAATTTCTTTTTTTACTGTATCGATAAAATCTTTAAGAAGAATATTTTCAGCGGTATTTCCGTTCCTTGTTCTTACTGTTATTATATCGCTTTCTGATTCTTTTTCTCCGAAAACAATCATGTAAGGAACTTTTTTCATCTGTTCTTCTCTTATTTTGTACCCTACTGTTGAATTTGTTATATTAAGACTTACTTTTAACCCTTCTTTTTCAAGTTTCTGAGCAAATAATGAAGCTGATTCATTATATTTTTCCGAAACTGCTATAACAGAAACCTGTTCAGGCATCATCCATGTAGGAAATGCTCCGGCAAAATTTTCTATAAGTATTCCGAAAAATCTTTCTATAGAACCGAATACTGCTCTGTGAAGCATAACAGGTCTTAAAAGTTCATTGTTGTTATCAACATAATTTATATCAAATCTTTCCGGCATCTGGAAATCAAGCTGTATAGTTGCACACTGCCATTTTCTGCCCAAAGAATCGGTAACTATAAAATCTATTTTAGGACCGTAAAATGCACCGTCGCCTTCATTTACAGTATAAGGTGTTTCTGAATCTTCAAGAGCTCTTTTTAAAGCTCCGGTTGCAATATCCCATGTTTTTACATCTCCCATATGATCTTCCGGCATTGTTGATAAGAATGCTTCGTATTTAAAACCGAAAGTAGAATATAATTCATTTATAAGAGACATTATACTTAAAATTTCTGTTTCTACCTGATCTTTTGTACAGAAAATATGTGCGTCATCCTGTGTGAAAACCCTAACTCTGAAAAGTCCGTGAAGAACACCGCTTCTTTCAAATCTATGAACTTTACCGAATTCAAACATTCTTATCGGAAGATCTCTGTAACTTACAACATTTGATTTGAACATTATTATGTGACCCGGGCAGTTCATTGGTTTTACAGCCATTTCGACGTCTTCTTTTTCTGTAAAATACATATTTTCCTGATAATGATCCCAATGTCCTGACTGATGCCATAAACTTACATTCATTATCTGAGGTGATTCTACTTCGTTATATCTGTATTTTTTATGAATTTCTCTTGAGAATTTTTTGAGTTCGTTAAGAACTTCTGTTCCTCTCGGAAGAAAGAAAGGCATACCTGGAGCAACATCTGTATCAATAAGAAATAAGCCGAGCTGTGGGCCTAATTTTCTGTGATCTCTTTTTCTTGCTTCTTCAAGCATGTTTATATAATCATCGAGTTTATCTTTTTTATCAAAAGCAGTTGCATATATTCTCTGAAGCATTTTATTATTTTCATTACCTCTCCAGTATGCGCCTGAAACAGAAAGAAGTTTAAATTGTTTAACCATTCCTGTTGAAGGCAGATGAGGACCACGACATAAATCATAAAAATCACCCTGTGTGTATACAGATACATGATCATCTTCAATATCATTTATAAGATCAACTTTATAAGGCTGATCTTTAAATAATTTTAAAGCCTCTTCCTTGGTAAGTTCTGATTTTTCAATTTTTATATTTTCTTTTATAATTTTTTTCATTTCTTCTTCTATATTTTTAAAATCTTCTTCTGAAAGTTTTGTATCTCCTAAATCAAAATCATAATAAAAACCATTTTCAATAACAGGACCTATTGCGAATTTCACATTATCTTTTCCGTAAATTCTCATTACTGCCTGTGCCATTATATGGGCCATGGTATGTCTGTAAATAACAGGAGATTCAGGATCTTTAAGAGTAATAATTTTTACTGTTGAATCTTTTGTAATAGGTGTATCTAAGTCTTTTAATTCACCGTTAATTATTGCTGCTATAGAATTTCTGAATAAACCTTCAGAAATATCTTTTGCTATTTCCGATACTTTGTATCCGTTGTCTACTTCTTTTATACTGCCGTCCGGAAGAGTAACTTTAAGCATAATATTCACCTCTCGTAGAAATTTTTATTTTCATCTTCAATTTGGAATAAATTAAATGCAGACATGTACAGAGATTTTAAAAAAACATCGGTAAATTTAATTTCTTTGTAATTTATTTTAAGTGTATTGTATATTATGACAGAATTAAAATAAATATAAAGAAAAATTATGACCGGAGTTATAAAAAAATTTAGTTCTATATTGTGTATAAACATTATAAATGCGGCAGAGTAAAGAGAAGAAAAAATAAAATACATATTTGCTTTTTCATCTTTATCTTTTTTCATTTCTGACTCAAACATATAAAGAGTTATAACAAACACAAACTGACTTATAAAAAAAAGTGATGTTGTCAGTAAACTTATCTGACCGGGATTTATTGTGTTTTTTATAAGAGAAAGTACAGAAACCATACTTATTATTCCGAAAATATTATTCATTGTAGTAAACATCTGTTTCACCACACTTATTTAAATTTTTAGATTTTCAAGTTTTGCACTTAAATCACATTCTATAAGTTTATCAAGTAATTCGTCAATATCCCCGTCCATTACTTCGTTTATTCTGTGAGTTGTAAAGCCTATTCTGTGATCCGTTATTCTGTTCTGCGGAAAATTATACGTTCTTATTTTTTCTGAACGGTCTCCTGTACCTATCTGAGAACGTCTTTCATTTGTAAGCTGACTACTTTTCTTTTCAACTTCGGCATCATAGAGTTTTGCATATAAAATATTCATTGCAACTTCTTTGTTCTGATGCTGTGATCTTTCATTCTGACATGCAACAACTATTCCGGAAGGAATATGAGTTATACGTACGGCGGAATCAGTTTTATTAACATGCTGACCGCCTGCACCTCCTGAACGGTATGTATCTATTCTTAAATCTTTTTCATCTATAACTATGTTTACATCTTCAGGGTTAACATCGGGAAGAACTGCAACAGAAGCAGTTGATGTATGAATACGTCCCGAAGATTCTGTCTGAGGAACGCGCTGAACCCTGTGAACACCTATTTCATATTTAAGTCTGCCGTAAGCACCTTTACCTTTTATTTTAATTGTTGCATTTTTAAGGCCGCCTATACCGTTATCGGAAAGATCAAGCGTTTCGTATTTCCAGTTTTTCCTTTCGGCATATCTTATATACATTCTCATAAGTTCCGAAGCGAAAAGACCTGCCTCGTCACCGCCCGCACCCGCTCTTAATTCTATTATTATATTTTTATTATCCATGTCATCAGGAGGAATAAGTTCTTTAAGAATTTCGAATTCTGTTTCTTCTATGTTTTTATTATTTTCGGTACTTAATTCTATGTATTCTGATTCATCTATTTCTTTTGTATTTTCCATATGTGAAATAAAATCTCTTTCTTCTATATGATTTTCATATAAATTAAAAAGATTGGTTAAAAGGCTCAGTCTGCTGTGTTCGGAACCTAATTTCTGTAAATTTTCAGGAACAGATGTGACCGCAGGATCAGCAAGTTTTTCTTCTATGTCTTTCAGTTTCTTCTGAACACCCTGTTTGAATATAAGTAAATCCACGTTTACACCTCCGAATCTCTTTAAAAATATTATACCATAAATAAGCCTATGATACTTGATTTTAAATAAAAAATGTTATTATAAAAGAGTTAATTAATTATTACTTTGTGAAATAAAAAAGAAGAAAATTATTGTAAAAAAATTATATCGAAATCTTATCAAAAAATTTACATTGTATTACTATCATTTAAAACAAAAAAACGTAAAATATATCGGTCGAGGTGATATATGTTTAATGAGGATTTGTATTCCAAAGAACTTATTTTCAATACAGAAACAATGAAAGAAAAGTTCAGCGGAAATATAGTTATTGATGACTGGAAATATATAGAACTTCTTAACGGGGAAGCTAAATTTTTGTCTCCCGTAAAAGTTCAGCTGTTAATAAAAAGAAATTCTTCAAATTTTATAGTAAAAGGCTCTGTTGAAACATCACTTGAACTGGAATGCTCAAGATGTCTGAATATGACTGAAAGTAAAATAAAGTCTGATTTTGAAGCTGTTTATATTGATGAAAGTGTTATTAAAACAGAAAAAACAGAACATCTTAAATCGCTTGAAAACTATATAGAATTTGACGGAATAAATTTAGATTTGACAGAAAGGATAATAGAAGCTATAATATTATCTGTTCCGGAAAAAATACTTTGCAGAGAAGACTGTAAAGGATTGTGTCAGATTTGCGGAACCAATCTTAACGAAAATCCTGATCACAAATGTGAAGAAGATTATATAGATCCGAGATTTGAAACTTTAAAAAAATTACTGGAAAATAATAATTCAAAATAAAGGGAGGTAAATTGCCATGGCAGTACCTAAACAAAAGACTTCAAGAACAAGAACACACAGAAGGAAAGCAAAATTTTACGCAGCAGTAAAATTAAATGTTGTAACATGTCCTAAATGCGGAGAACCGAAACTTCCCCACAGAGTTTGTCTTAACTGCGGTTATTACGGAGACAAACAGATTTTAGAAATAGGTGAGTAATGTGCCCAACATCCGATTAGGATTGGATTTATACGGCGGCGATAACGCGCCCGAATCAACGATTCAGGGCGCGATTTTTGCTATCGAAAATTATCTTCCTGAAAATGCCGAAATACACCTCTTCGGGGAAGCTGAGGGAATCGGTGAAAAGGTTGCTAAATACAAGAATATAAGGGTAATAAAAGCTGAAAATCAGATAGATAATAATACAAAACCGATACAGGTAAGAAGATTACCTGAATCTTCTATTTATAAAGGATGTCTCGGACTTGCAAATAAAGAAATAGATGCCTTTATAAGTGCCGGTAATACAGGTGCTCTTCTTGCCGGCGGAACATTTATTTCCGGAAGACTTCCGGGTATAAAAAGACCGGCTCTTGCGCTCGCACTTCCGGCTAAAAATAATAAAATAAAAATTCTCGTTGATGCAGGAGCAAATGCTGAAGTAAAACCTGAATTTTTTTATGATTTTGCAAGAATAGGTATTGCATATTCAAAGTTTATGGGAACAGAAGATCCTAAGATTGCAATTATGAACATAGGAACCGAAGAAGAAAAAGGAAGCAATCTTGTTAAAGAAGCCTCTAAAATTCTTAAAGAAAATAATCTTAATTATGTCGGATACAGAGAAGGCAGAGATATTTTCAATGATGATTATGATGTTGCTCTTACTGACGGATTTACAGGCAATATGATGCTCAAAACAATTGAAGGAACCTCGTATTACATAGTTGATGAATTAAAAGAAATAATAAACAGGAGCAGTATTTTTACAAAAATAGGTGCTCTTATGATGAAAAAAGCATTAAAAGGACTTAAAGGTAAAATAGACTACAGACAGTACGGAGGAACTTTCTTTTTGGGTGTTAACGGTATATTAGTAAAAGCACACGGATCTTCAGACCCAAAGGCCATAGCCAATGCATTAAATGTTGCATATAAGGCTGTTGAAAATAAGCTTATAGACAATATACTTATTTAAAAAAACAGGGGGAAAGCAATGTGCGGAATTGTAGGATTTGTAGGTAAAAATAT
The DNA here is from genome assembly GCA_024233675.1 of Thermotogae bacterium. Taxonomy (GTDB): domain Bacteria; phylum Thermotogota; class Thermotogae; order Petrotogales; family Petrotogaceae; genus JACKPH01. The sequence continues at coordinate 93,657 of JACKPH010000003.1, read as the reverse complement.
TAAGGTCGATTATTTCATCGACGGACTTAAAAAACTTGAATACAGGGGATATGATTCTTCAGGAGTTTCTTATGACGATAACGGAAAATTCTGTACTATAAAAAAGGAAGGCAGAATAAAAGATCTTGAAAAAGAACTCGGAGATATAGTAAATAAAAATGTTAATGTAGGTCTGGCACATACAAGATGGGCTACACATGGCGGTGTAAGTGATGAAAACAGTCATCCTCATACTAATGAGGATAATAAAATTTCTGTTGTACATAACGGAATTATAGAAAATTTTCAGGAACTGAGAAAAGAACTTATATCACGCGGACATGTTTTCAGATCTTCTACAGATACTGAAGTAATACCGCATCTTATAGAAGAATGCTACAGAGGAAACCTTCTTGAAGCTGTTATAGAAGCTATAAAAAAACTTGAAGGTGCTTATGCTATAGGAGTTATACACAGTGAGGAACCTGATAAAATAGTTGCGGCAAGAAAAGGAAGTCCTCTTGTTGTTGCTGGTAATGAAGAATTATCAATTATAGCTTCTGATGTGACACCTATTCTTAAATATTCAAAAGAAGTTAATTTTATAAACGACGGAGAAATTGTTGAACTTTTCGGAAATAACTACAAAATATTTGATCTCAGCGGGAATCCTATTGAAAGAAAACCTATTCATATAGACTGGGATGAAGAACTTGCAGAAAAAGGCGGATATGAACATTTTATGCAGAAAGAAATTTTTGAACAGCCTGTTTCCATTAAATCTGCAATTTCCGGAAGAATTAAAAACGGTCAGCCATGTGTAAAAGAAATTGAAAATATAAAAAGTTTTATAGAAAATGATCTTAAAAAAATATACGTGGTAGCCTGCGGTACAAGCTACCATGCCGGTCTTGCTTTTAAATACTTTATGCAGAATCATTCTGATATAAATGTTGAAATCGAGGTAGCTTCGGAATTCAGATACTGCAATCCGAATGTTAATAAAAATACACTTGTTATTGCGGTAAGTCAGTCCGGAGAAACAATAGACACTCTTGAGGGAGTAAGACTTGCAAAAAACAAAGGTGCTTATGTACTTGCTATGAGTAATGTTGTGGGTTCGACAATTCCGAGAGAATCAGACTCTGTTGTTTATATGAACACAGGTCCTGAAATAGGTGTTGCTGCAACCAAAACATATACAGCGCAGATAGCGGTACTCTATTCCATAGGATCTCAGATTATGAAGTGGAAAAATCAGTACAGTACTGAAACAGAAAAAATAATAAAAGATATAGAAAACCTTCCTGAAATATATAAAAAAGTTCTTGATAATGAAGATCATATAATAGAACTTGCAAGAGAGTACGTTAATTATAAACATATGATGTATATAGGAAGAGGTACAGGATATACAGCAGCACTCGAAGGTGCTCTTAAATTAAAGGAAATAAGTTATATACATGCAAGCGGGTATCAGGCCGGAGAGTTAAAACACGGACCTATAGCCCTTCTTGATGAGTCTTTTCCGGTTTTTGCAATAGTTCCGTTTAACGGTTTGAGAGAAAAAATGATAAGTAATATAATGGAAGTAAAAGCAAGAAAAGCAAGGGTAATTGCAATAGTAACAGAAAATGATGAGAAAGTAATCGAAATAGCAAATGAAGTTATAAAAGTACCGGAAACATCCGAAGACATACTTCCTCTGACAGTTGCACCTGTTACACAGCTTTTTTCATATCATATTGCGGTATTAAGAGGACTTGACCCGGATAAACCGAGAAATCTTGCAAAATCTGTTACAGTTGAATAAAAACGGAGGTGTACATATTTTGACAAGAGAGGAATCAAAAAAAATACTTGATGACTTGGTAAAACTTCTTGAAGAAAAAGAAGGAATAGACATAAAAGTTATAAACATGGAGAAATCATCATTAATGGTAGATTTTTTTGTAATTGTTACAGGAAATTCAGACACACATATGTCTGCAATGAGGGATTATGTGGTACAATTCTTAAAGGATGAAGGCGTAAGACCGAACAGTTATGATAAAGGAAGAGGTTTTGACTGGATGGCTGTTGATTCCGGAAATATAATTGTACATATACTGTCTGAAAAAGGAAGAAGATTTTACGATCTTGAAAGTCTTTGGCGTGAATATGCAGCAAAATAAACTATACATATAATCATACACAGTTCTAAAGATTTTTACCCCGGTGCCTTTTATAAAAAGGCCGGTAAAAATACGACTGGATGATAAAACCAAATGGAGGTGTAGTAATGTCAGTAGTTAGTATGAAACAGTTGTTAGAAGCAGGTGCACATTTCGGTCACAGAACCAGAAGATGGAATCCTAAAATGAAACCGTATATTTTTACAGAAAGAAAAGGTATTCATATAATTGATCTTCAGCAGACACTGCAGTCAATTGAATATGCTTATAATTTTGTAAGAAATCTTTCTTCAGAAGGTAAAAATGTTCTTTTTGTAGGAACAAAAAAACAGGCTCAGCAGATAATGGCTGAAGAAGCAAAAAGAAGCGGAGCATTTTTCGTAAATAACAGATGGTTAGGCGGACTTTTAACAAATTTCACAACAATTAAAAAAAGAGTAAACAAACTTGAAGAACTTGTTGAATATGTAGAAACAGACGAATTTAAACATTTACCTAAAAAAGAACAGTCAAATATAAAAAGAACACTTGAAAAACTTGAAAAAAACCTTGGTGGTTTAAGAGGAATGAACAAAACTCCTGATGCACTTTTTGTTATCGATCCGAGAAAAGAAGAAATTGCAATAGAAGAAGCTAACAAACTTGGTATTCCTGTTATTGCAATAGTTGATACAAACTGTGATCCTGATCCTATCGATGTACTTATTCCTGCAAATGATGATGCAATAAGAGCAGTTATGCTTATAGTTGCAAAAATGGCAGATGCTATAATCGAAGGTAAAGAAGGAAGAATTGACAGTTCTGCTGCAGGAGCTTCTTCAGATAATAAAAAACCTGAAGAAATAGAAGAAGATATAAAGAAAAAATTAGATGCTGAAGAAAAATACAGCAATATTTCAGAAGAATTTGAAGAAGAAGAAGAAGAATAATTTATAAAAATTTAATATCAAAATAAAAAGCTCCGACTTAATGTCGGAGCTTCTATATAATAGGAGGGAAAACTTTGAAATTTCATATAAGAACTTTCGGATGTCAGATGAATATCAATGAGAGCGAAATTATGAGAGGACTTCTTTCCGAACAGGAGCTTGAATGGACAGAAAATCCAGAGCAGGCTGATGTTCTCATAATCAACAGCTGTTCGGTAAGAGAGAAGGCCGAAAAAAAGATGTATGCGGCAATAGGTACTTATAACAAGCTGAAAAAATCAAAACCGGGTATAATAATAGGTGTAGGCGGCTGTTCCGCTGCCAAGGAAAAAGAAAAAATACTTAAAAAGTATTCCGGCGTAAATTTTGTTTTCGGCACAAGAAATGTTGTGGATATTGCAAATCTTGTGGAAAGAGCACGAAAAGATAAAAATCAGTTTATTGACATGTCAGATAAACTTGACAGTGTATCCTGGGAAATACCTAAAGTTACAGGATCTGATCATCATGCATGGATTACAATACAATACGGATGTAATAAATACTGTACATACTGTATAGTACCTTATACAAGAGGGCTTGAGAAAAGCCGTACTGTTGAGGATATAGTTAAGGAAATAAAAGATTATGCTTCAAAAGGTTTTAAAGAAGTTACTCTTTTAGGTCAGAATGTAGATTCTTACGGTAAAGATTACGGTGACGGAAAGCCTAAACTCGATAAGCTTATAGAAGAAGCTGCAAAAGCAGAAGGAATAGAAAGAATATGGTTTACCACTTCTTATCCGAGTGATATAACCGATGAGCTTATAGAAAAAGTTTCAGAAGTTAAAAAAGCTGCTAAATATTTTCATCTTCCGGCTCAGGCAGGAAGTGACAGTGTACTTAAAAGAATGAACAGAAGATATACATCTGAGGAATTCATAAATCTTGTTAATAAAATAAAAGAGAAAGTTAAAGGGGTTACTATAACCAGTGATTTTATAGTAGGATTTCCCGGTGAAAGTGATGAAGAATTTGAGGAAACATACAAAATCGTTGAAAAATGCAGATTTGAAAAAATAAATATTGCTGAATATTCAACAAGAGAAGGAACAATAGCCTCAAAATTTCTTAAAGATGATATATCCAAAGAAGTAAAAAATAAAAGACTTACAAGGCTTATGGATTTACAGAAAAAAATCAATAAAGAAGAAAATAATAAATATATAGGCAGAACAGTAAGAGTTATTCAGGAAGGAAAAAACAAACAGGGATTATTTTACGGAAGAACTCTTAATAACAAAATGATAATTTTTGAATCCGAAGATACTTTTACAGGCCTTTATGCTGATATTAAAATAAAAAGAAGTTCTGCGGGTCCGCTTTACGGAGATATTCTAATAACTCAGAAAGATAAAGATTTTAATTCTGAATGTGATCCGACATTTGAATAAAAATAAAGCGAATATCTATGATATTCGCTTTATCTTATATTGTTGCCGAAAGACTTTACAAGTGTATTTACCAAAGGCTTCAGACTATGTTTTGTTATAGATTTTGAATATTCCGCATTAATCATCTCTTTAAACCATTTTTCAGTATTTGATTTCTTTAAAAGAGTACCTTCTTCAAAAAGAGGATTATCTTCCGAAGAATTAAGTATATCTTTAAAAATATTTGATACAAATTCTTCCGCTACTGTTTTTTCATCATAATTTTTATAGGAAATGTTTAGATTATATACAGGATCAACCATTTACATCACCACCACATCGCCGAAAATATATCCGGCTGCAGAAATATTCTGAATAATTGATATTATATCCTGAGGAACTGCGCCTGCTGTTTTTAAAGCAGTTATAATATTTGATATTGTTGCATTTTCTTCGCCTATTTTACCTTTTTCGACACTTATTACATAATTACCGTAACTAAGTGTAAAATCAGACATTTTTATATTTCCGCCCAGAACTATAGTACCTGTTTTTTCATTTATTATAATTTTTGCCTTAACATCAGGCTGTACATCTATTTCTTCTATAAGAGCAAGAAAAGAAATCACATCATCATAAAACAGATCAGGTATTTTTACCTGTATTGACGACGGATCTGAAGCTTTTGCTATTTTATCCGAAAAAACAGTATTTATTGCAAGGCTTACTCTTGCTGCTGTTGTTACATCAGGTGTTTTAAGATTGAGTGTAACAAAATTATCATCTGTAAACTGTGAAGGAATTTCATTTTCAACTATTGCACCTGTAGGAATATAGCCTGAAATTTTTGTCTTTGTCTGAAGATTATCAGATGCTTTTACATTTGCACCGCCTGTAAGGACGCTTCCCTGTGCAACAGCGTAAACTTTATTGTCAGCACCTTTTAAAGGCGTCTGAACAAGATAACCGCCTTCGAGAGACTTCGCATCACCGAAAGCTGTAACTGTTACATCAAGTTTCATACCTTCTTTGTAAAAAGCCGGTATATCAGCAAATATCATAACAAGTGCGGAATTTTTTGTTGTAAGTGATGAAGAAATTTCTACACCGAGATTTTTCATCATATTGTTTATAAGTTCCGAAGGAGCTCTTCCTGTATCTCCCGTTCCGTTTAGTCCCGTTACTATACCTATTCCGAAAAGCTGATTATCACGTGCTCCTCTGAATTCGGATATATCTTTTAATCTTGCGGAAAAAGATATTAATGAAACCGAAAAAATTAAAAATATAAAAATTATTTTTTTATTCATAAAAAAGCCTCCGTCAGAAGAAAATATTGGATATTCCGGAAAGTAACCACGATATCCATGAATTTTCGTTTGGATCCTGCTGAAAAACTACATCGCCGTCATACCATATTTTTGCTCCGGCAATATTTGAAGATTCAACATAACCTTTTGAATCTATACTGTCCGGTGTGATTTCTCCTTCTATTATCATAGTTCTTCTGTCATTACCTATTTTTATTTCCCGTTCTCCCCGTATTTTTAATATACCGTTGTTATTTTCGGTGATTTTTGAGGATATGTACATTTTTATACTTGCCTGTGATGAAGATGTATTCTGCTTATTCGTAACAGAATTAAGTGTTGTGGGATCAGCAGAAGCAAGAGGCAAAAATGTAGTAAGGTCAACACCGCCTATAGTTTTAAAAAGAGAACCGAGAGTTTCAACAGAATTTGTTTTATAATCAGGATTACTGTCCTGAAGAGAAAGAGTTGGCGATTCTAAAACCATTACTGTTATTATATCACCGACTTTATAACTTTTTCTGTCGGAAAGAATAGAGTTCTGATTTGAAGCATTTTTCCATAAAGATTCTGAAAATAATGAGCTAATGAGAATAAAAGAAAACAAAATTACAGTTATTTTTTTATGCATTCTTAAAAGCCTCCCGAATCAATTATTAAATAAGGACCTTCCTCAAGTTTTCCCGTTACGGTAATTCCGGTGGAAGTATTCCTTACGGTAATAATATCACCGTAATTTCCGTCTTTCATAACTCTGCCGAAAGATTTTACCGTTGTATTACCTATTTTTACTATTATAGGTATAATATTACCTGAAACAACGTCGGGAATTACTTTTATATAAAGCATGTTTAAAGGTTCACCCGAATAAAAATTTTTTGTGGTAACAAATTTATTTTCTTTAAAATTGTCTATATAAACAGGATTAAAATTATAATTTAAAACATTTAAAGTAGCTTCTTCGGTATTTGAAGAATTAAGTACAGTATTTCTCGCGATATCTGAATTTATTATCATAATTTTTCTGTAATCAGCTACTTCAGCCGAAATACTTATATAAGAATAAGAGTCATTTTCATTTTTTGCATAAATACTTGCAAAAATTTTATTTCTGTTTATATAGGAAGTTTTAATTTCAAGTGTTTTATAATTGCCGTTATAATTTTTAGTATCAACAGAAACAACAGAATATTCAGGATAATTTTCTTTTATCCATTTTCTGAAAAATTCATCAAGATCAAAAAATGTATAATTTGTCTTTTCCGAATTTCTGATTATAGTTACTGTTTCCGATTCAATGTTTAATTCAAAATTTTTATAGTAAATACTTAGGAACCCGTACAGAAGCTTATAAATTTTTTCCTTTTCATATACTGTATTTTCACTGTAAGTATATCCGAGAATTCTGTCTTCATTTACCTCAGGGAAAAAGTCTTTCAGGGATAATACATTATCAGCATTTACAACAGTAGCCGGAACTGTAAAATTAAAGCCTGCATAAGATAATATACAGGCATAAAGTATAAAAAAAGTAAAAAATATTTTTTTCATATTACCTCTTTAAGCCTGATACTGTTCTAAGCATATCATCAGCTGAAGTTATAGCTTTTGAATTTATATCATAAGCTCTTTGGGCAACTATCATATTTACCATTTCTTTTACAACATCAACATTAGATTTTTCAAGATATTTCTGCTGTAAAGAACCATAACCGTCCTGATTAGGAATACCTTCAACAGCGTCACCTGAAGAATTTGTAGCAGCATAAAGATTATTACCGAGCGGTTCAAGACCTGATGGATTAACAAATCTTACAAGTGTCATGTTTCCTACAGTCTGTATTGTTCCGTCACCTAATTTAACTGAAACTATACCGTCCGGAGAAATGCTTATACCTGTTGCATTCTCAGGTATAACAATATTAGGAACAGCAAGAAGCCCGTCTGAAGTTACAAGCTGACCGTTTGCATCGAGTTTAAATGACCCGTCTCTTGTATATGCAATTCTTCCGTCCTGCATCTGAATCTGAAAAAATCCGTCTCCCATTATAGCTATATCTTTGGAATCTCCGGTTTCTTCGATATTACCTAAAGTAAAAATTTTATTTGAAGCAGTAAGTCTTGTACCGTGACCTACATAAAGTCCTGACGGCAGTGTTGAATTCTGTGCTGTAGGAGTTCCTGCTTCTTTAACTGCAGAATAAAGTAAATCCTGGAATTCTGCACGTGATTTTTTATAGCCGGTTGTATCAACGTTTGAAAGGTTGTTTGAAATTATATCAAGTTTTGTCTGTTCTGCGTTCATACCAGTAGCGGCACTGTATAAAGATATTAGCATATTTTAATACCTCCCGAATTATAGTTTGTAGGTTTCGATAAGTTTTTGTGTCATTGAATCATCCGACTGTACAGCTTTCTGAAGAATATCAAAAACTCTGTTTGCATTTATCATTTTAACCATTTCATTTAAGCTGTCAACATTGGATTTTTCAAGACTACCCTGATACACTTTATTATTCTCTGCAGAAACCTCATTTCCCTTAAAATAGTTACTTCCTATTTTATAAGGTGATTCAAGGTCAACAGTGTTTATTATTATATCAGAATTATTAACTCTTCCGTCACCTGAAACATTAAAGCTGTTTCCCGCTATAATCGGATTATTTTCAGTATCTAAAACATATCCGCCGTCATTTGTCACAAGATAACCCTGTTCTGAAATTTTAAATTCTCCGTTTCTTGTATAATAAAATTCTCCGTCTTTGTTAATTTTAAAAAAACCATTTCCTGATATAGCAAAATCTGTTTTATTTCCGGTTTCTGTAATCTGTCCCTGTGTAAAGTCAGCTAATGTTTTATCTAAAACAGTTCCGGAATAAACTTTACCTATAACAACACCTTCAGGTGAATTTTCTGTATATCTCAAAAGGTTTTTTTCAAGATATGCCTTAAAAACCGTAGAATCTTTTTTATATCCTGTGGTTTCTGAATTTGCCAGATTGTTAGTTATGGCATCAAGCTTTGCAAAAGCATTCAGCATACCCATTGTTGAATCATATATACCGTTCATTTATATCCCTCCAGAGAATTATTCTACTGCTACCCTAATTAATAATTCTCTGTTATCTAATAAAATTCCTGTACCTTTTGCAACAGTTAGGTCAGGAGTTTCTAAAATTTTTGTTTCAACTCCGGTTTTTTCGGTTAAAATCTTTTCAAATCCACGTATTTTAGCAGCTCCGCCTGCAAGTATTATTCCGTTGTTCATAATATCGGCAGCAAGTTCCGGAGGTGTTTTTTCAAGAACTATTTTTACTTTTGAAATTATTTCGCTAATAACAGGTTCAACAGCTTTTTGTACATCCGTTGAAGTCATTTTTAACTGATCGGGAAGACCTGTTTTTATATTCTGACCTTTTACCATCATTTCTTTTTCCTCTTCAGCGGGATGAACTTTTCCTATTTCTTTCTTAAGCATTTCAGCAGTGGCTTCTCCTACCGAAAATCTGAATTTTTTCTTTATATATTTTATTATTTCGCTGTCCATTGCCTGACCGGCAACTTTTATTGATTCGCTGAGAACTGTTCCGCCGAGGGAAATAACTGCTATGTCTGTTGTACCTCCGCCTATATCAACCACCATATTTCCGTTGGGCTTTGTTATATCTATTTCAGAACCTATTGCTGCAGCAACCGGTTCGACTACGAGAAACACTTCAGATGCGCCTACTTTTTCAGCAGCTTCTTTAACAGCACGTCTTTCAACATCTGTTGTAAGAGCCGGAATACCTATGACAAGTGTAGGTTTTGAAAAAGAAATACCTGTTTTTGCATTTTTTACAAAATATCTGAGAACTTCTTCGATAATATCCGGAGCATTTATAACTCCGTCCTGAACAGGTCTTATAATTTCTATTTCACCAGGGGTTTTACCAAGCATTTCTTTAGCTTCCTGACCTATAGCAATTATTTTATTTTTTTTCTTATTAACCGCAACAACTGAAGGTTCTTCAAGTATGATACCTTCACCTTTTTTGTATACAACAAATGTTGCTGTACCGAGATCAATTCCCAAATCATGTTTTGCCATAATAAACCTCCTGATTTGATATTATAATTTTATTTTTTTATATATTTTATTTCTTCTGAACTGATAATACAATCAAAATTATTTTCGAAATCCGAAAGAATTGTGGTTGATTTTATACCCCTGGAAAAATAATACCAGAAAACATAAGGGTTTTTTGCATAGACAAAAAAATTTTTGTCTTTAAGGTATTCTGTATCATAACATACATCTTTTATAAGTATTTCTTTGCATGAATTATTTAATTTTATATCTGAAGGCTCTTCAAAAATAAGCTCAACAGCACTGTTTTTATTTTCAAAATATTTATTAAGTATAATAACTCCTGCATTAACATCTTTATGCTGTTTTACTTTTTTTGAATTAACTTTTCCTTTTGTTTCGGAGAACTGTACCTGTGAGGTCATTCTTTCATCCATAAAATATACTTTTGAATTATAATTTTTTTTAATATTTACTCCGAAATCAATTGCATTAAAAGTCTGAGAAGAGTATCTTCCGCTCATAGATATAGGAAGTCCTATAACGAAAAGAAAATTTTCGTTAACTTTTTCTTTTGCAAAAAAATCTTTTATTTCTGCCGTTTTTACTGTTCGGTAAGGTGTTGCCATATTTATTACTTCTATACCTTTTGCTATTCCTGTATTTGCATTTCCGTGGTCTATACCGTAAATTGTCATCTTTTAAGCAGCTCCCATATTATATCCCTTTCCATTTTAACAGGGTCGAAATATATACCGTTGTCCTCAAGAATATTTTTTATTTTTTCAATATCTTCAGAACATACTGTAATAACAGGTGAACAGCTTTCGAGAACTGTTTTCGGAGCGGGGTAAATTTTAGAAAATATATTATTTTCTCTGAGAATTGTTTTAACATCTATAAGATCTCTTCCGTGATTTAATATAACAGTATCAAGGTCCATTGTAGTTCTTATATCATTCACTTCCTTATTCTGATGTTCATTTCTGTAAGATTATTTTTTAAAAGATCCATAAACTTTTTAATCTCTATATCTGTAAAAAAATCTATATTTTCTTTTATAAGCCATGTATCAAGTATGCTTTCCTTAACCTTTACACCGTTATGTATAGATTTTAGATCAAAATCATCTATTATTTCCAGAAAATTAGAGTTAAAATGTATTATTCCGGCTTCCAGAAGACAGTCAAGAGCTATTCTGGATAATTCGAAATCACCTTTGAAAAGTTCATCAGTTATGTCTTTTTCTTTTATATCATTTCCGTTTTTTATGAAATCATAAGTCTGTTTTAAAAGATTTGAAGACGGATAGTTTTTTGACAGTTCATAAAGCATTCTGGCCTTAAATTTCGAATCATATGCAAGAACAATATTTAAAACATTTTTTTTCGGATTCCATGTTGAGAACAGATCTATCATTTCAAGTCTGTTTTTCGGTGGATCAAGTAATATAAAGACATTAGGATCAATCTTGGAATCAAATATAATTCCGTTATTTGAGTATGAAGTTATAAAAACACTGTGATTACTTTTTTTGGTATTTTCACGTGTATAAAGTTTTTTTGAAAAATCAAAATCATTGTTGTATATTTTTATGGAATCTTCAGGAATATTAAATTTTTTCACGAGCATTTTAGCGAGTATTTCCTGCTTCTTTCTGTCATTTATAACAATAACACGTTTCTGATAAAGTTTGAAATATTCGGAAAGAATTTCCGAAAGTTTTTTATTTTCCCTTACAACTTCAAAATTCATCTGATTGGCATTTGATATAAGTATTTTATATCCGGAACGTTTAAGAAATTCTTTAACTGTATCGTGCAGAATATTACCTATAGCCATAACCGAAGAATTTTTAAGGGCTATAAATTTTCTGAATTCTGAGTATTCTTTTACGGACTTTATAGCAGGATGAGCTATTGAGTAATAAGGTTCATCTATTATATAATCAAATTTTTCATAATTAAATATTTTCAGATTATGAATAAGAGCAGGAACTGTTATAAAAATAACTTTTTCATTCTGAATAGATTTAACTGAAACTCTTGTTTTCTTGACATAATACATTATAGTAGGTGATAAATATGAGGAAATTATGTCATATGTATGTTTTAATAAAATATGAGAAGAACCGACTATTATGACTTTTCTGTTTTTTGAAATAGAATCGGTTATTTTAGCAAGTATAGTGGCGTATTTTATTCTTCCCGGAAGAAACATACCTGTTTTTGGTGTCTGAAAATTATTTTTAATAACTTCTATTTTATTTATTTTATTTATTTCATCATTTACAACGGGATTAGGTTCAAGAGAATCATTATTTATATCGGCATATTTGTTGTCGATTATTTTTAAATCCTTAAGATAAAATTTCAGAAATTTATGTCTGAGATTAAAAGAATTTTCTTCCCTGAAATTACCTATTATATCTATATCAAGACTCACGGGATTATTATATCTGAGATCCTGAAATTTCGGAGCCATTCCGTAACCTATAATATCCATTATCATATCTTTTCTGTTTTTCATTTTTCCTGCAAAACTTTCAACAGCATTTCCGAAAAATTTAATATTTTCAATTTTAACTTTTTTCATGAGAAAAACAGGTTCGGGATTTTTATATCCGAAAGGTTCCAAAGCCATAATATCTTCGAAAAAGCTTCCCCATATACTGTCTATTTCCATATCTATAGACATTTCCGAAACAGGAACAACATCACCGTATAATTCTTTATAAGCTTCGTTAACCGAAATTCTCAGTTCATCTATATTTTCTGAATCTATTGTAAAACCTGCTGCAAGTTCATGACCTCCGAACTCCCTGAAAGCATTTTTCTTCGAAGAAGCTATTCTGAAAAGCTCCATAAGATTTATTCCCTGAGGGCTTCTTGCAGAACCTTTACCGAAATCATCTTCTTTTGAAATCATAAGAACCGGTTTGTTGAACTGCGAAGAAAGTTTAGAGGCTACTATACCAAGAACGCCTAAATGCCAGTTATCGCCAGCAAGTACTATAACATTATCTTCTTTGAGATTAGGGTTAACATCGAGCATTGAAAGTGCAAAAAGATAAATTTCTTTTTCTTTTGACTGCCTTTTTGAATTTAACTTAATAACGGAAGAAACATTACTGTGAATTTCCTCATCATTTTCGGAAGTAAGAAGTTTAAAAGCAGTAAAAGCATCTGCCATTCTTCCGGCAGCATTTATTTTCGGGGCAACCTTATAAGCTATAACATGGGATTTTACTTCCTGAGGAACAATTTTAAGTTCCTTTAAAAGAGCTTCGACACCTTTCATCGGATTATTTTTAATTTTTTCAAGACCGGTTTTTACAAAATAACGGTTTTCCGAAAGAAGGGGTACTATATCAGCTATTGTACCTATAGAAACCAGATCTATAAATTTATAAGTAGAATAATTTTTATCTATTCTTGAAGCAACAGCTGTAAGTACTTTAAAAGATACACCGCATCCGGCAAGACCTTTAAAAGGATATTCATCATCCCATCTTTTGGGATTAACTACAGCATCAGCAGGAGGAAGAGTTTCCTGAGGTTCATGATGATCAGTAACTATAACCCTCATTCCTATTGATTTTGCATAAATAACTTCATTTATTGAAGTTATTCCGCAGTCAACAGTTATTATATTTTTATATTTATTTTTCTTAAATTCTTCAATTGCTTCCATGTTAAGGCTATACCCCTCATCCATTCTTGAAGGAATATAAGCTTCGACATCAAATCCGAGATCCTTAAGTCCGAGAAACAGTATCGATGCTGCTGTTACTCCGTCTACATCGTAATCTCCGAAAACAACTATTTTTTCCTTTTTTTCCTTTATTTCTATAAGGAGTTCAACAGCTTTTTCCATATCTTTCATTATAAAAGGATCGTGAACATCCTTTATCGAAGGATTTAAAAAATCATTAGCTTCGGAAGAAGTTTTAATCCCTCTTGCGACAAGAAGTTTTGACAGGAAATCCGAAATACCTATATCACTGGAAATTTTATGAGCAAGCTCTTCATTGCTCATATATTCAGTGTCTTCGGAATTCCAGAAGACTTTCCAAATATTTTTCATTTAATTGTAACTCTCCCTTCATTTTTTATTTTTTTCTTTGTTTATATTATACAGGATTTTCTTTTACATAACAATACAAAAACGGGATAGTTAAAATTAAGAAAAGGTTAATCCATTTCAGCTATAAATAACATTAAAAATAATCTTTTTAATTCTGAAATGTCACCCTTTTATGATAAAATTTAGCTGTATGAAAAAAATTTAAAGAAATATACGGAGGATTCAGATGAAAAAAATAGCAATAATAACTACAGGCGGTACAATAGCTATGGCACATGATCCTATTCTCGGTGTTGTACCTTCGGAAAACATAAATAAAAAACTTGATGATATTCCTTATCTTAAAAATATAGCCGAAACAAAACTTATAGAATTCAAAAATATTCCGAGTCCTCATATGAACCCTGAACTTATGTTTCAACTTTCTCTTTTCATTAAAAAAATTATAAAGGGTAAAGAATTTGACGGAGTTGTTGTCACACACGGAACAGACACTCTCGAAGAAACAGCATATTTTCTTGATTTAACAATTGATACATCAAAACCCGTAGTACTTACGGCAGCGATGAGAAACTGGAGTGAACCTTCAACTGACGGCCCTATGAATCTCATAGCCGCAACAAGAGTTGCTTCCTGTGATAAAGCTATTGATCAGGGGGTTTTGGTATGCCTTAACGATGAAATTCATGCGGCAAGGGAAGTAACAAAAACATATACTTCTAATGTAGCTACTTTTGATTCTCCGGGATACGGGCCTCTGGGTATAGTTGACGAGGATACAGTTGTTTTTTTCAGAAGATCACTTGAAAGAATGCATATTGAAGCAAAAAATATAGAGCCCAAAGTAGCTCTCATAAAAACTTATACCGGCGATGACGGAAGTATTATAAGAAAATTACCTGAACTCGGATATAAAGGTCTTGTTCTTGAGGGATTCGGAAGAGGAAATGTACCTCCTGCTGTTGCTGATGCCGCAGTAGAACTTGTAAAAAGCGGAATTCCGGTTGTTGTTGTTTCGAGATGTTTTAAGGGAAGAGTTCTTGGTGTTTACGGATATCCGGGAGGCGGAGCTGATTTAAGAAAAAGAGGGATAATACTCGGTCAGGAAGTTTCAGGACAGAAAGCAAGAATAAAACTTGTTGTTGTACTCGGAAAAACGGATAATTTAAATTATATAAGGGATTATTTCGAATATCAAAACAGATAAATAACGGGGTGATTATGTGTCACAATTAAAAAAATCTGCTGTATTTTCCGCAGTATATCTTTGTATTTTCTTTATGATACCGCTTATTTCCATGCAGGTGTTTTCCATAATGGTCTTTTCACTGGGAATTCTTTTTGTTGTTGAACTTTTTTCTATACTTCTGACAAAATTTTTTAAAATTCCTAAAAAAATATCTATTATGATATCAATAATAATACTTTTCGCAAGCGTTGTATTTCTTATGTTTTTTCTTATACCTACCATAATAGGTGAAGTTTCAAATTTTATGAATTTCCTCAATAATTTCTTTAAAAACAAAGACTGGGAAGTACTTTTTAACAATAATTTTCCTGAAATAGAGGAAAATATGAGTAATTTTATCGAAAGTCTTGAACCTAAAATAATGGAATTCCTTAACGGAATGCTTGTGCAGATTCCCGGATACGGTCAGAAAATAGGGTCATTCCTTTTTTATGTAGCACTTATAACAATTTACGGAAGTTTTTATATGGACAATTTTAAACGCGGAGTGGAAAAACTTTTTCCTAAATCTGTAAGGGCTGTTTCCGTAAAGTTTGTAGCGGATTTATATAAAGATCTGAAACACTTTGTTGTGACTACACTATTTGCGGCACTTTTTGTCGGAATAGCAGCTTTTTTTGCAATGAATTTTCTCGGTATAAGATATACAATACTTCTGGCTTTCTGGGCAGCTCTGACAAATTTTATACCGGTTGTGGGAGTTATATTTGAATTTATACCGCTTATACTTGTAGGAATTTCCGCCGGTATAACAAAAATGCTTATTCTGCTCATAATTATGAGTATAATTCATTTTTCGGCTTTCATATTCTTCCTTTTTGTTCTTAAAGGAAAATCAAGTATAAATCCTGTTGCAATAATTATTTCAATTCTGGTTTTCGGATATATATTCGGAACAATAGGGCCTCTTATAGCTGTACCTATAGGAATTACAATAAAAGTTTTCTGGACATACTATATTACTCCTATGCTTGAAAGGGGATAAATTGTTGAAAAAAATATTTATTTTTATTATAATTTGTATTTCTGTATTAACTTTTCCTTACGGGCTGAAAGATATATACGAACTTTCTAAACTTCCTGATACAATAAATAAATCCTGGAGTGACTTTTTAGCGTATGTTTCACAAAACCCCGGAGATGAAGAAATAAATAAATACGGAGAATTAATATCAGCAAAAAGAAATTTTTATGAAAAATATAAAAATTTTAAATTTGCAGGATATATTCTTTCGGAAGATTTCGGACAATTTCTCACATCGCTCGGAATTATGTCCGTAACATATCATGTGCCTGAAGAAGATACTAAAAATTTACTTATAATATTTTCAGATGATATTCAGAATTTAAAAAACAGTATTTCTTCCGGAAATATTGATCAGATATCATATTTTAAACATATTTACAGACTTACCGGAATAGAAGATTATATAATTCCGGAAAATCCGCAGGCATTTTTTGTTTCTGTTATGGACAAAGCCTTAAATATGCCTTCTTATTTTGATTTTGAAATAGAAAATTTCATGGAAAATTTTATGGGAAAAAGTTATTATAAAATTTTTGATTCTGTTATAGAAGAATCAAAAATTTATCTCAATGAAAAAGATTATATAGGAGGTTTTAAGCTTCTTAATTTTCTTGACGGGAAAAATTCTCTTTCTGTTACCAACAAAAATACTTATATGAGTCTTAAAGATTATTTTGAACTTAAAAATACATTATCTGAAAAGAACAGCGGTGTTTATTTTCTTGAGGATTCACAGATAGATTCTTTTGCAGCCGGTGTAATAGATAATGTTCAGAGTTTTGAAAAAATAACTCTTGAAAAAGATTCTTTAAAGCAACTCATCATCTCACTTTTAAAAACTCTTAATACAAGAATAGAAAAACTCGGGAGAAAAATAATTCTTTCTGACAATAAAATAGATGAAATTCTTGAAAATATGAAAGATGAAGATATACAGCCGGAACTCATGAAACTTAAACTGAGTACAAGAACACGGAATGATATTCCTGTTAATATAACAGAAAATTCTACCGAAACAGTTACAGAAAATACTTTGAATTTTACCGGTTATATAAAGTATTTAATAGGTGTATTAATAGTTCTGCTAATAATTTTGTTACCGGAAATTTTGCCCTCTGAAAAAACAGTTGAAATACTTTGTAAATTAAATATGGGAAAATATGCAGTAAGAACGGCAGAAAAGCTCGTGTTAAAAAAACCTAAAGACTACAGATCATATATTGCTCTTGCAAGAGCTTATGAAACAATAGGAGAATACACTTCTGCTGTAACTTCTTATAAAAATGCAGCAAAAATGAAAAAAGATTCAGGGAGGACTGATGATGTCTAAAATAGTAGTTTCATCTTCTTTTAATGATGTTTATGTTGCCTATATAAAAGAAGGGAAAACAGATTTAACATTGATAAACGGAAAAAATTCCGGATCAAAAATAATTCCGGAAATAAAGAAATTTTTTGACAGATACAAAGAAACAATTGATGATACCGAAGAAATAGCTGTTGATATAGGACCCGGATCATTTACAGGAATAAGAGTTTTAATAGCTGCGGTTCTCGGACTTACATTCGGTAAAAAAATAAAGATAAAAACATTTTATTCTACGGATATAATAATAAATTCACTTTCAGTCACCGGTAAAGTTGCAGTTTTAAGGCGTGCACGTGAAAATGCTGCATATGTTATGATTTATGAAGGTAAAAATATCATATCGGAACCTGTTATGATTAATGGTGAAGAATTAAAAAATGTAATAGGAAATATACTTCTTGCGGGTGAAGAATCAATGTATTTCATAAAAAAATACGGTCTTGAAAATGAATACACTGATGTTGTTATAAAAAAAGAAGCTTTTGCGGAGATACTTGAAAAATCAGAAGAAATAAAAAGAGAAGACCTTAAACCTTTATATCTTCAGAAACCTATTGCTGTTGAAATGTTTGAAAAAAATAAAAAAATGAGAAGTTTATAACTTCTCATTTTTTTATTTTTATAAAACCGTTTTTTTCCGTAAAAAATTTATCTAAAATAAGATGAACACTGTATCCGGAAAAAACAGCCAGAGAATAAAATAATCTTATCACAGAACCTATATGAAGGAACATTAAATAAAAAATAAGTGAAAGAATAACGCCCATAATGTATGTATGCCATATACCCCTGTGTTTGGTAAGAGAATTAAAAAGTAATCCAAGTAAAAATCCTATAAGTATACCTGCAAATATAAGAAGCGGTTTAAAAAAAAGATAATTATCAGAAATTGAAAATCCGAATTTATTCCATAAAAAAAGTGTGTAATAAACAGAAAAACAAAAAATTAAGAGTCTGAAAATTTTGTTTATAATTGAAAAATCATGATCTACATCCGGTAAATCAGATGAAAGCATGAATATACCCAGTCCGGCAGCTATTTCATAATTACTGAAATAATAATAATTACCGTTAAAAAACCTGTAAATAACAATAAAAAGTAAAAAATAAAGAGGATAAAGTAGTACACCTGCTGTAATATGTGTTTTGAAATTTGGAATAATATCACCTGCTTTATAAAAAGTTATATATAAATATACCATAAAAATTTTAAAAAAATATTGAGGAATCAAAAAGATTCCTCAGTATTTTTATTCATTATCGTTAAAAGAAGCTATTTCAAATGTAAGAGATTTCAGTGATATAACAAAATCAACATCTTCAACCGAAATATTTTCCGGAACAGAAAGTGATGAAGGCGTAAAATTAAGAATACCTTTTATACCCGATTTTACAAGTGCATCGGCAACGTTCTGTGATTCATGTGCCGGAACGGTAAGAATTGCTATTTCTATACTGTTTTCATTTATTATGGAACTCATTTCCGAAAATTTATTTATTGTAACACCTGGAATTATCATTCTTCCTATTTTTTTCTCATCAATATCAAATGCTGCAACAACTTTGAAGCCGTTCTTTTCAAGACCTGAATAATTTGCTATTGCATAACCGAGATTACCTGATCCTATTATAGCAACATTCCAGTTCTTTTTAAGCCCTAAAATCTCTTTAAGCTTGTAGGAAAGTTTATCAACATCGTATCCTACACCTCTTTTTCCGAATTCTCCGAAATAAGAGAGATCTTTTCTTACCTGAGAAGCCTTTATTCCGAGTGCATCAGCCATTTCTTTTGATGAAGTTCTGTCTATGCCTGTTTCCTTGAGTTTGGTAAGACATCTGTAATAAATGGCAAGTCTTTTTACAGTCGGCTTAGGTATTTTCAGAGGTCTCATCCCATCACCCCTTCACAACTATATTAAGTAATTTTTTAGGAACATATATTATTTTTATTATTTCTTTGTCTTTTATAAATTTCATTATTCTTTCATCTGAAAATGCAGTTTCCTTAACTTCTGCCTCTGCTGCTCCGGAAGAAACTGATACTGTGCCTCTTACTTTTCCGTTTACCTGAACAACTATATTAAGTTCATCGACTACAAGAGCTTTTTTATCTGTTTTAGGCCATTTCGCATCAAGAATAAGATAGTCCTTACCCATTTTATGCCATAGTTCCTCGGTAATATGCGGAGACATAGGAGAAAGCATTATTACGAATTTTTCGGCAATTTCTTTTAAGAGTTCTTTATTCCATATATTTTCATCAACATTATTAAGATACGAGTTCAATTCATTAGAAAGTTCCATAAGTCCTGAAACTGCAGTATTAAACTGAAAACTACCCTCTATATCTCTTGTTATTTTTTCTATCATCTGATGTAATTTTCTTCTAAGATCTTTTTCTTCTTTTGTTTTAAGTACGATGTTATCGTTATATTCAGTATCTTTTATTACAGGAATAATTTTTTCGTACATATTCCAGACTCTGTTCATAAATCTGTAAATACCTTCTATACCTGAATCATTCCATTCTGCGTCTTTTTCCGGAGGTCCTATGAAAAGAGTATATGTTCTTAGAGAATCGGTGCCGTATCTCTTTATTGTGTCTTCGGGAGAAACCACATTACCCTTTGATTTTGACATTTTTGCACCGTCTTTGTAAATCATTCCCTGAGTAAAAAGATTTTTAAAAGGCTCGTCAAAATTAATATAACCCATATCATGAATAACTTTTGTTATAAATCTTGAGTAAAGAAGATGAAGAATGGCGTGTTCAACGCCTCCTATATACTGATCAACCGGAAGCCAGTAATTTGCATCATCTGTATCAAAAGGTTTTTCTGACATTTTCGGATTAACATATCTCAGATAATACCATGAACTGTCAACAAATGTATCCATAGTGTCAACTTCTCTTCTTGCCTTTTTACCGCATTTAGGACATGTAGTTTCATAAAAATCCCTGTGATCTACAAGAGGACTTTTACCGGTTGATTCAAATTTAACATCTTTAGGAAGTTTTACCGGAAGCTGTTCTTCAGGAACTGCCACAGCACCGCAGTCATCACAGTAAACAATAGGTATAGGAGCACCCCAGTATCTCTGCCTTGAAATAAGCCAGTCTCTGAGTTTATACTGTATAGTTTCATTACCTATTTCATTTTCTTTTAACCAGTCAAACATTTTTTCTATTGCTTTTCTGTTGTTCATACCGTCAAATTTTCCGGAATTAACCATAACACCGTCTTCGGTATAAGCTTTTTCGGAAAGATCAGGATCGCAGTCTGCCGGTTTTATAACTGTTTTTATACTTATTCCGTATTCTTTTGCAAATTCATAATCTCTCTGATCATGTGCAGGAACTGCCATTATTGCCCCTGTACCGTATTCATAAAGTATATAATTGGCAACATATATAGGTATTTTTTCATTATTAACAGGATTAACGGCATAGCTTCCGGTGAAAATTCCTTCTTTTTTAGCCCCTTCTGCAGTTCTTTTGAATCTGTCTTCAAGACTTATTCTTTTAAGAAAATCAGAAACTTCTTCTTTCATTTCCGGTTTTGTCAGAGATTCCACAAGAGGTGATTCCGGAGCAAGTGCCATAAAAGTTACTCCGAAAAGAGTATCCGGTCTTGTTGTGAAAACAGTAAGTTTTTCATCACTGCCTTCAATGGCAAAAGTAACTTCAGCACCCCTGCTTTTACCTATCCAGTTTCTCTGCATGGTTTTAACATTTTCGGGCCAGCCTTCGAGTTTGTCTATATCGTTTAAAAGTCTTTCGGCATAGTCTGTTATTTTTAAATACCATTGCTCAAGCTGTTTAAGTTCGACTTCTGTACCGCATCTTTCACAATGACCGTTAACTACCTGTTCATTTGCAAGAACTGTATTACAGCTCGGACACCAGTTAACTGCACCTTTTTTCTTGTAAGCAAGACCTTTTTCAAACATTTTTGTGAATATCCACTGAGTCCATTTGTAATATTCCTCACTGCAGGTTATAACTTCTCTGTTCCAGTCATAACTCATACCGAGTGTTTTTATCTGATTTCTTATTATTTCTATGTTTTTTAAAGTCCATTCCTCAGGGTGAACATTTCCGTGTTTTATTGCGGCATTTTCTGCCGGAAGTCCGAAAGAGTCATATCCGAAAGGATTAAGTACATTGTATCCGTTCATTCTTTTATATCTGGCAATAACATCACCTATAACATAATTTTTTGCATGTCCTACGTGTAGTGTTCCCGACGGATAAGGAAACATTACAAGATTGTAGTACTTTGGTTTTTCAGAACGCTGGGGTGTATTAAAAATACCTTTTTCATCCCAGACTTTTTGCCATTTTTTTTCAAAATCCTGAGGATTAAAATCACCCATAACTATACCTCCAAATATTTCAAAATCTTATTATTGAAAAAAATATACATTGTTAATTATACCACAAAAAAGTTAATTTCACAAACATTAATTTCCTGTAACCGTGGGAATATAGAGGTTAAAATCATCTTTTAGATTTTTCACAGCTGAATCGGGATGCTTTCTTATTTTTGACTGACCTGGTTCATGTATAAGAAAATAGATTTTTGAAGTGTCACCGCTCTGAAAAGAAGCGTTATATGTTGTCTGATAAGTATATTTTGTTTCTATTGACGGGGATTTGAAAAAATAAAATTTATAGGGATTTAATCCCGGTTTCAGATTTCCCTGGAAAATATATTTATCATCTTCATTCTTGAAAGCACACCATACATCTTTACTTCCTGTAACAAAAATCTGTATATAACCGCTATTATCAGCATCCTGATAATACGTAAGAATATTTTCAAGATCATCCATCTGATTTTTCAGAAAAGAATTTGCGACTATATATTTTTCGACAATACCTCCCGGAACAAAATAATTGTCTATTTTTGCTATATCGTTGTTAACTGACTCGAATTTTGTATTTATATTGTTGCTTAATCTGTTCATAGATGATTCCATAGACTTTCTGAAATTTAAAAATCTTATTTCTGTTGCAATTGAAAAAGAAATAGCCAGAATACTTATTATTATCAGTATAACCTTAAGTCTCACACCGCACCTCCGAAAAACATTTTTGTTTTTTCATAAAATTCCTGTTTGGAACCGAGTAATTTTTTTATTTTCTGAACTGTATTATCAACTTTTTTTAATTTAAAACCGGATAAACCAGAAATTTCTTTGTAACTGTAACCCTCAAGCCAGTAGTCTATTATAATCTGTTCATCATCTTTAAGCAGAAGATAACATTCACTTATAAGATATTTCATAAGAGGATCAACATTTTCTTCTTCAGCTTTTTCTATATAATAATCTGAAGATTCTCCTTCATCATTTTCATCGTTGTATTCAAGATTTACAGCATCTGTAAGAACTTTGTTTTTCTGACGGTTTAAATAAGTTACAAAAGATTTTATTTCCGAAGAAATATTCATATAAGCAAAAGTTGAAAACTTTGTATTGGAATCTTCTTTAAAATTATAAACTGCCTGCATGAGACCTACGAAACCGACCTGAATAAAATCCTCAAATTCAGCCCATGTTCCGTAATATTTTGAAGTTATTGACTTAACCATAGGTTCGAATTTTTCAAGAATCATACCCATGGCATTATTATCCCCCGTCTGAGCAACTTTTATAAGACGGTTAAGATTCAGAGATCTCAGAGAATAGATATTCCTGTTATTCATTTTTTACACACGAATAGCAGATGCTCCGCATAATTATTCATAAAAGATTCATCTCCGTATTTTTTTTCAACTTCTTTGAGCTGACCGGAATACTTATAAAGATTTTTATTTTCTTCAAAAGGAAAAGGCATTATTCCGTATATTCTGACATTACGGAAAAGACTTTTTAAAGTATATCCGAGTTCTTCTGAACTGAAAAGTTTTGATCTGAAAGAGAGTTTTTCCGACATTCCTATTTCTATATATCTATTATATTTTAGTTTTTCCGTTATATCAAGTCTTTCGGAATAAAAAGAATCAGAGGCGAATCTTCCTATACTGTCTGTTGTACCTATAAATACACCGTTTTTTTTAAGATGACAGAAAACATTATAAATTCCCTGAAAATAATCTTCACAGTAACTGAGTATATCTCCGACAGCAGTAATTACATCGAATTTTATATCATATGAAAAAGTTTCTATAAAACCCCGGGAAAAAATACCGTTTTTAACTTTATCTGCCGAAATTTTTACCATTTTTTCAGAAGGATCAAATCCGTAAGACTTAAAACCCATATCAGAAAGAAGTTTTGACCATGTTCCGGTACCGCATCCGATATCGAGCGAGTTACCGCAAAGATCTTTTGTAAAGCGTTCTATATAATTTTTAATCATATCATTATGACTTTTCCAGTAATAATCTTCGTACATTTCGTCGTATTCTGATGATATGTTATCATAATATTCATAAGATTTCATGACATATCCTCCTTTATAATAAAAAACCCGGTATTTTAAAATACCGGGAATGGAGCAGAAGATGGGATTCGAACCCATGACCTCTGCCTTACCAAGGCAGCGCTCTACCACTAAAGCTACTTCTGCATTTACGTGAGAAATTATACTATAAAAATTGATTTTAGTCAAGAAAAATATGTATTAATCCCAAAAAAACGTATATCTTTTAAGATATACGTTTTACGGTATTTTATTCTTCTATTATATATATTAAATCTTTATTTTTTAACTGACATGCATTTGCTTCGTCAGTATCAACATGAAATTCAAGAGCATATTTGTCGCTTACTCTTATAAGAACATCCTGGAAAATTGTTTTTCTTGATTCACTGTCTATAAAAACTGAAACTATATCTTTGTCTTTAAGACCGTAATGTTCTGCATCTTTTGTGTGCATATGTATATGTCTTTTTGCTATTATAACACCCTGATTAATTTCGACTTCGCCTTTAGGACCTACAAGTTTAAGGCCGGGTGTACCTTCAACATCTCCTGAATCTCTTACAGGTGGCTGAACTCCGAGTTTAAAAGAATCTGTGTATGCAACTTCTATCTGTGTGTCTTTTCTTACAGGACCCAAAACTCTTACTTTTGCAATAATACCTTTAGGGCCTACAAGATCAACAATTTCTTCAGCGGCATACTGACCCGGCTGACCGAGATCTTTTATAGGATGTAATTCATATCCTTCACCGAAAAGAGCTTCCAAATCTTTCTGAGATAAATGTAAATGTTTGTTTGATACACCTGCTACAATTCCAGGCTGTTTTAAATTCATGTATACACCTCCGGTTAATTATTTAGGACTTACCATAGATTTTCTTATTATAGGTTTTATTCCTTTAGGATACCATAAAGTTGTTTTAAGAGGACCTCTTCTTACAGAAATCCATCCCAGACCGGGTATCACAAGATCACTACCCTCATATATTGTATAATTTTTGCGTTCAGTCTCTATTGCTTCAAAGTTAAAATTATCATCAAAAGGCGGGAAAAGAACTTTTCTGTTTCCGAGAATTTCTTCCGCTCTTTCCTCATTGGTTTCGTGAAAAGATATATTCTGAGGCGCAAATATTATAAAAACAGGATTTAAATCATCTTTTACATAATCAAGAATTTTCATTCTGAAAAGAGCACTTATAAAAAGTACTCTTCCGGGGTCAGGTTTAAAAGTTTTTCTTGAAATTTCCTTTACCGGTATCATTTTTACCTGAGCATAAATATCCAGTAAATCCGAAAGTCTGTCTTTTGGTTCTATTCCCGGAGAATCAAAAACTTCATGATCGAGATTTTTTATATTAGATTTTATTAATTTAAGTGTAGTTCCCGGATAAGATGAAACTGTGGAATTATGACTGTAATCAAGTGCATTCATTACGGAAGATTTTCCGACATTTGTAACTCCCATAACGAGCATTTTGGAATTAAAATTTTCTTTTATAACCCTGAAAAGTCTTTTTATACCGGTTGAATTTTTTGCACTTACCATTCTTATAAATTCTCTTTTTATAGGCAATTTATCTTTCACCTGATTATAAACCCAGTTTTTAAGATCATTATAAGAAACTGCTTTAGGAAGAAGATCAACTTTATTTACAACGAGTATAACATTTTTATTTTTTATTTTTTCGCATATTTCATCTCTGAAAGTACCGTTAAAGTCTATTATGTCTATAACATAAATTATATTTTTAAAATCTCTGAGTACAGTATCTATATTTTTTGAAAAATCAGAATCAGCACTTACCGGAAGAAGCTGACCGTAATGTTTTAATTTGTAGCATCTCTGGCATAAAACTTTATCCGTTTCGGAAAATACTGATTCCGGAACATATCCCGGTAAAGATATATCGTTAAACTGAATTTCCGCACCGCATCCGTAACATTTACTCATTTAATCATTCCTCTCTGTTTATTTTTGGCCTTTCACGCATCATTTTAAGACTTAGTCTTTCAAAATTTCTTACAAAATGTGTCCATTTTCCCTCATTTTCTGATAAAGGTTCAACTTTTATAGTATAAAATCCTGAATATGTTCCCGAAACTATATCAGTAAAAAGCTGATCACCTACAAGAACACATTGTACAGGTTCATATCCGAGACTTTTTATTTTTTTCTGTATTTTGTATTTCAATGGTTTTAATGAAAGAGTCTGTATTTTTATATCTATATTTTTTATAATATCCTTTACCGAATCAAATCTTGAATCCCTTCCGTTTGAAGCGATTAAAATATCAAAACCAAGATTTTTAAGATAAACAAAAAAATCAACAACTTCACCGCTTAAATTTTCGGAATGCCAAGGTACTAAAGTATTATCATAGTCAAATATAATAAGTTTATGATTTGTTTCTTTTAATTTTTCATAATCAATTTCATATATATTTTTTTTGAATTCATTGGGAACTCCTAAATCAATAAGACGGAAAATCCATCCTATTGTATAGAAAAAAATTTTATAAAGCAGAGTGGACATAAAAGCCGTAACTTTTTTATATTTACTGTGAATATTAAAAGTATAGGGTTTAATAAGAATTGTATACAGTCCGAGTTTGTTTCCGGCAAGTATATCAGTAAGGAACAGATCTCCTATCATTACTGTTGTTGAAGGTTTTGAACCGGTCTGAAATAAAGCATTTCTTATACCTGAAGTACTGGGCTTTTTCATATTTCCGAAAACTTTTATTTTTCCGTTTGTAAGACTTTCAACCATCTCTGCTCTTTCACGCGGAGCATTTGTAACTATTGAAACTTTAAATCCCATATCCAAAAGACGCCCGAAAAGTTCGAGCGTCTCCTGTGATATTTCTTTGCCTTTCCATTCTGTTATTGTAAAATCATAATCAAAAAAAATAGTTTTAAAACCAAGTTTTTTAAGTGATTTATAATCTATGGAAAAAATATCTTTTTTGCTTTCACGTGGTATAGGAATATATTTACTAAACAGTTCCGTTATGCGGTTCAACCTTTACAACCTCCAGTTCAACATATTCTTTCAGTGAATTTATAAGGATAAGCGCATCATCTTTTGTTCCTTCTGGAACTATTATTTTTAAAAGACCGTCTTCGAATCTTTTTCTTATAGACATAATATTATCTTCAGCTTCAAGAAGATAAGTTATCATATGAATTTCTTCCTGTTTCATATCTATATATATATCATATTCATTTCTGTTTTCTGATCCGTTTTTTAACATAAAAAAACCTCCCTGGTTATATAGCCAGTAAATTATAAATTAATTAGGTTAAATATTTATAAAGAAAGAAATAAAAATTACAGTAATTTTGCAGCAAGTGAAGATAATTCGGAACGTTCACCCTGACTCAGAGTTATATGAGCCGAAACAGCGGAATCCCTGAATTTATTTGCAACATAAACAAGACCGTTTGAAGAAGCATCCAGATAAGGATTGTCAATCTGGTCAGGATCACCTGTAAGAATAATTTTTGTTCCTTCGCCTACTCTTGTAAGTATTGTTTTTATTTCGGCCGGAGTAAGATTCTGGGCTTCATCAATAATCATAAGCTGATTAGGGATTGAACGCCCTCTTATATAAGATAAAACTTCAATTTCAAGAACATCTTTTTTTGAAAGAAAATCTTCCGGTTTTTTACCTTTGCCCTCAAAAAGAAATTCAAGATTATCGTATACTGGCTGAATCCACGGTCTCATTTTTTCCTCTATAGAACCCGGAATATATCCTATGTCTTTTCCCATAGGGATGACAGGTTTTGATACTAACATTTTTTTATAGGCTTTCTGTGAAAAAATCATTTCAAGACCTGATGCAACAGCTAAAAGTGTTTTACCTGTGCCTGCAGTACCTACAAGAGTTACAAGAGGTATGTCTTTATCAAGAAGTGCATTTACCGCAAAAACCTGTTCGGGATTACGCGGTGAAATACCGAAAATATCTATATTATAATCAGAACCTATAAGCTTTATTTTGTCAGAAGTGTACCTGTAAAATTTATCATTTATTTCAAAATAACAGTTAGGAAATAAATCTGTGGGGTTTACTCCCAGTTCGTCAGGAGAATATTCTGTTTTATATTCCAATGATGATTTTTCTATTTTATAAAATCCTTTAAAAAGACTTTTTATATCAACTTTATCATGCATATAATCCTGTGACTCAAGATTAAGCGCATCTGCTTTAATTCTTAAATTAAGATCTTTTGAAACAATTATTGTTCTTTCCTCAGAAATACCGGAAAGATATAGTGCATATCTTAGTATATAATCGTCCATAGAATCGCCTAAAACATTAGGGATTTTTTCATTATAAATTTTTTTATCAAGAGATACTATTCTTATTTTTCCGCCGTTTTCAAGAGCTACACCTTTACTGAGACTTCCACGTGATCTCAGTGAATCAAGAATTCTGTTAACTTCACGTGCTTCTTTTGAAATTCTGTCCTGTCTTGTTTTTAGTTTATCGATTTCCTCAATAACCGGAAAAGGTATTATTACATTGTTATCTTCGAATTTAAATATGGATTCTGGATCATGAATAAGAGTGTTAGTATCAATCACATAGTTTTTTACCATAAAATCACCCCCATTTTTTTATAAAATCAGAGACGGATTTCAGTGAATATTTTTCGGTAAACCATAAAAAAAGTCTTGCGGTTGCAACAGCATCATCCCATGCTCTGTGAAATCTTTCTGTACCCGGAAGATATTTCCTGCTTAAATACTCAAGTTTATAGGATTTTTCATCCAGAAAATATCTTGAAAGTTCTAAAGTATCTATATAAAGATAGTTTATAGGAAAATATCCGACTTCTTTTGCTGCAACATCCATAAATTTAAGATCCATTGTTATGTTATGTGAAATAAGTATACTGTTACTTAGATAATTTCTGAAAGAATCAAAAACCTCGGATAACGTAGGTGCTTTTGAAATATCTGAATTATTCAGTTTATGAAAACGTGATACTTCTCCGGGAATTTTTACTTCAGGGTTAACAAGAGTGTTAAAAGAATACCTGAACTTTATTTTTCTGTTGTAAACAGGAACAGCGGCGATTTCTATTATTC
The DNA here is from genome assembly GCA_024233675.1 of Thermotogae bacterium. Taxonomy (GTDB): domain Bacteria; phylum Thermotogota; class Thermotogae; order Petrotogales; family Petrotogaceae; genus JACKPH01. The sequence continues at coordinate 64,518 of JACKPH010000003.1, read as the reverse complement.
TGTCACCGGAATAAGGATCAAGACCTGTTGTTTCAAAATCAAAAGCCACAAATATTTGCTGATTTATATCATTCATAATTATCCTCCTGTTATTATTATATCACAGCGTTGTATATAATTTGTTTCGGAGCTTTAAGGGAAAATATTATAAAAATATAAAGGAAAATAAAAAAAACAGATTTTTGATAATAATCATTGTTAAATATCGGTAAAATTTGAATTCGGAGTTTTGAATTTAACCGTTTTATTAAATATAATATATATGAAAAAAATTTCATATCGGAGAGTGATATAATGAATTTTTCACAGAGAGCATTAAATATGCAGGAATCACCTATAAGAAAACTAATACCTTATGCAGAAAATGCTAAAAAGAACGGTAAAAAGGTTTATCATTTAAATATAGGTCAGCCTGATCTTGAAACACCTAAAGAATTTTATGATTACATCGAAAGTAACAGACAGAAAGTAATATCTTATTCTCATTCAGCGGGTTTACCGGAATTAAGGGAAGCATTTGCCGATTATTATAAAAGATGGAATATGGGTTTTGAATATGAAGATATAATGATAACAACAGGAGGAAGTGAAGCTATTATATTTGCTCTTTCGGCAATAGCGGATCCCGGAGACGAAATAATTGTTATAGAACCTTTTTATGCTAATTACAGAGGATTTGCAGAAATGCTTAATTTAAAATTGAAAGCAGTCAGAGCTCTTCCGGAAAACGGATATGCATTACCTTCAAAAGAAGAATTTGAAAAAGTATATTCCGAAAAAACAAGAGCGGTTATATTTTCAAATCCTTCAAATCCTACAGGTGCAGTTTATACTTCTGAAGAAGTAAAAAGAATAGTTGATTTTGCAGAGGAAAAAGATATTTTTGTAATATCCGATGAAGTTTATAAAGAGTTTACATTTGACGGAAGAAAACATGTTTCTGTTATGGAGTTTGAACCCAAAGAAAGATTTATAGTTGTGGATTCAATTTCAAAAAGATACAGTGCCTGCGGTGCAAGAATCGGAGTTTTTGCAACTAAAAACAAAAAACTTTTTGCACAGGCAATGAAATTCGCGCAATCAAGATTATGTTCTCCTGTAGTGGCTCAGTTAGGAACAGTAGGTCTTTTAAAAAATCTTGATGAAAAATATACAGAAGAAATGAAAAATATATATCAGCAAAGAAGAGATGCAGTTTATGAAGAACTCAGCAAAATAGAAGGAATATCATTTAAAAAACCACAGGGCTCTTTTTATGTTTCTGTAGAACTTCCCGTAGATGATTCGGAAGAATTTGTAAAATTTCTTCTCAATGATTTTGATATAGACGGAGAAACAGCAATGGTTGCACCTCTTAACGGTTTTTACGCAACTGAGGGATCCGGAAAAAAAGAAATAAGAATAGCTTATGTACTTGAACCGCAGGCAATAAAAAAGGCATGCAGAATAATTAAAGAAGGAATAAAAGCATATAATGAAAAATAATAAAGAAGGAATAACCTTAGGTTATTCCTTCTTATTTAAAAGCTTCCTGTCTTTTTTTTATGTCAAACTTTATCTGTATTATATTTTTATTTCCCGAAAAAGAATAATTAAACTCATCAACTATTTTTCTTGTTATATAAAGCCCCATACCGCCTTCGCGTGTAAGCATTTCATTTGAGGAATGATAATAGCTGTCACGGAAATATTTATCTTCGATTTTAATTCCTTCACTTTCAAAAACCATTACAAGAAAATTATTTTCGAGATAAATATCAACCATTACATTTTTTCCGTGTTTTATACCGTTATAACCTATTTCATCAACTGCAAGAACTATATCATGACTTATTTCATCAAAACGTTCTCTGAGTTTTTCCATAAGTATAAACAGTTTTTTTCTGTCGAGATTGATTATTTTCAGGTTCATTTCAACACCTCTTTACCGGATTTGAAAAAAATGAATATTAAGGTAATGATAAAATAAAATACGAATCCGTAGAAACTTCTTAAAATACCTAAATAAACCGGAGTATGTATGTGTAAAAATGTATCTGTTACAGAACATATAAGAATGCTTCTGAACAGTGCCCATAAAGGTAAAAGATTTTTTGTCGGTTTTAAAACAAAGAAAAAATAAGAAAAAAGTTCTTTTGTACGCGGCCGTGCTCCGAGAATTTTTTCCGAACTATCTCTCAGGGAACGCTCAAAATCCGATGTGAAACCGTAATTCCCGCTTCTGAGAATGTATATTCCGAAAGCTGCCAGACCCATTATCAGGTATATTATATCATTTTTTGTCGGTTTTTTGAATTTATAATCTTTCATAACTTTTAAAACCGCAAATAAAGGAAGTACAGTTAAAAGCAGTTTTATTCCGCGTACATTCATAAGTTTATAAACCATATAATAGTCATAACCTGATAAATAAACAGAAACACCGAATAAAACAGAATAAAAAATTATTTTAACAGTATTTTTTCCTGAAATTCTGAAATAAATAATAAGTGTGAAAAGAATTCCTCCTACCGTAAACGACCAATTATAAAAAAACAGATAAAACAAAATATAAACGAGAGAAAAAACGGGTTCATAAATAAAAAGGGAAAAAGCTGAAAGTAAAAATCCCGTATATTTTATGAAAACAGGTCTTTCGTTAAAAAAAACATCTTCAGTATTGACTCCGTTACCGATTTCTTTTTTTACTTCATTAATTATACCGGGTGATCTTTCATGGGCCGGAAAAATGAGGATTTTCATCTTCCTTTCCCTGTTCGCACGTATAAATCTCTGTATTACTATACTGTCAGTGTATTTATCGATTTCTTCTTTTTTTATATAATGAGCATAATTAATTTTTTTCAGAACGGATTTATCTATACTGTCTTTTAAACCTGTAAAATATTTATCATAATCAAACTGCTCATAAATAAAAACTTCCGAATAATTTTCCGTAAGATATAAAAGAAATTCGTCATTAGCTTTTTTTGTTTCCGGAACTGTATCCCTTATAAAAGCATAATTTTTATATACATAATAACCATAATTACCGAAAAAATTTTCGGTAAAAATATTTTCATTTTCTATTACTGAAAAATTATGAGTATCTTTTATATCTGTATAAGAAGTAAAAAAAGCGGAAGAAAAAGCTATAACCGCAATTATAACTATAAAATAAAATCTGTTTTTTATAATTATATTTTTAAAATTATTTTTCCTCATAATCCGAAATTTCCTGAATTACAGATTCTAAATCATCTGAAAGTTTTGCGTTAAAATCATAAGGTGTATTTTTATAATTGAATTTAAGTCTGTAAGCATGAAGAAAAAAACGTCTGAGACCGTATTTTTTACGCATTTCCCTGTTTAAAAGTCTGTCGCCGTAAGTGTCATCACCTGCTACCGGACAGTTTATCTGAGAGAACTGAACTCTTATCTGATGCTTTCTTCCCGTGAAAAGATGTATATCAACAAGAGAAAATATACCTTCCGGAAGATTGTAAACATTTCTTACCTTATATTCAAGCCTTGCGGTTTTTCCGTCTACAACAGATTCCAGCATACCTGAATTTTTAGGTTTTCCGCATACAAGTGCAAAATAATATTTATCAGCATCTCTGTTAATTATTATATCGGAAAGTTCTCTTGAAACTTCTTTTGTTTTTGATACAACACATACACCGGAAGTCAGTTTATCCAGTCTGTGAACAAGATGCGGATCAAATTTTCCGTCAGCATAAAACATAAGACCTTCTATAACTGTAACCATTTGTTCGCCGCTTCCGGGATGCATAGAAATTTTAGGAGGTTTATTAATAACTATAAGAGAATCATCTTCATAAATTATGTCAAAATCAAAATATCTCGGAAAAAACTTCTGTACTTCAGGTCTTACAAGTGATTCAGTATTTTCAGGAATATAAACTGATACAATATCACCTTTAAAAATTTCGTGATCATTATTTTTTATCTTTTTACCGTTAACTTTTACAAAGCCTTTTCTTATAAGTTTGAAAATTCCGCCGAGCTTGAGCTGCGGATAACTGTTTCTTATAAATTTGTCTATTCTTTTATAATAGTTTCTTTCATTTACTTCTATTTCCTTAAGCATTTTTTTAACCTCTTTATCAAAATTATATTAGTTTATATTTATTATATATAAAGAAAGTAAAAAAACGGTATATTTAATATAAATGTAAAATAAAAAAATTTCTGGTAAAATATAATATATTCATAAAAAGTTAAGAGGTGAATCTGAGTGATATATGAAATAATGGCGACGCTTTATGATTTTTTGGGAGATGACATAATAAATCCCGAAAATGAAAAAAAACTTGAAGAAAGTATTTTTATAAAATTAAATACGGAAAAAGACTTTTATGAAATAATATCTTTTGTTAACAAAATTGAAAATTACGAAGTAAAAAAATATATATCGGAAAAAATAATTGAAAAATACTTCAGAAAAATAAAAATAATATATAAAGACGGTAAAATTATATACGGAAATTTTGAGGAAGAAATAAACATATCACTTGAAAACATAAAAGAGATAATACCGTTTATATCACTTTCCGAAATTGACAGGGAAATAATAATAAGTTTTCTCAGCAATGATTTAAATAAAAGAATTAAAGCCCTTAAAACAGTATTTCTTGAAACAGGTAAAAATAAATGGAATGAAGAAGAACTTAAACAGTTTTCAAAAAAACTCAGACCTATGACTAAAAAATTTATGGAAATACTTTTAAAAAAAGGAGAAGAAGACTCGGAAGAAATATGCCGTGAAATGGGTCTGAAAAACAAAAAATCAGTTTCGGCATTAGTATCTTCTGTAAAAAGAAATGCTCCTGCAGATAAAGAAAAAATAATTTACAAATCAGAAGATAAAATAATAATTAATTCAGAATACAGGGAAACGCTGATAAAACTATTAAAAGAGTAGATTTTTAAATCTGCTCTTTTTTTGAAAAAAATTTCTTAACATTTTTTATTTATATAAATATTAACAAAAAAAATAAAAAATTAATATGAAAATTTTTTCAAATGCAAATAGTTAGTGAAAAAGGATAAAAAGTTAATGTAATTTTCGAAATAATTTATAAACTTGCATTTAAAGAAATATTATGGTAAAATAACTCTGTACTAATCAAAAAATATTGTTTCTTTATTGTTAAACGTTGTTTGTTGTTCGTTTCCAAAAGTTTTTTTGCATTTTTAATAGTTTAGTTTATACCATTTCAAATCATTGACAAGGGGGTAAGTAAATGAAAAAACTTATTTTTGTTTTTTTAGTTGTTTTTGCAGTTGTTTCTGTTTTTTCTGAGGTAGTAAATCCTGATACATTTTTTTACGCTACCATAGGAGAACCTGATACACTTGATCCTCATTATGCTTATGATACCGCCAGCGGCGAAGTTTTATATAATGTATATGAAAACTTAATCGCATATGACGGCGGAAGTATGGCTGATTTTGTTCCTTTACTTTCAACAGCAGTTCCTTCAGTTGAAAACGGATACTTAAACGATGACGGAACAGTTTATGTATTCCCTATAAGAAAAGGAGTTACTTTCCACAACGGAGATCCTCTGACACCTGAAGATGTTGAATACTCATTTGAAAGAGCTTTAGTATTTTCACCTGCAGCAGGACCTACATGGATGTTATTTGAACCGCTTTTCGGTACACATGACATTGAATCAATGGTTGAAGAATATGTCGGAGCAGCATGGGGAGATATATTTGATGCTGATATGAATCCTAAATCAGAATACAAACAGGCTTTAATAGACTTTTTTAACGATGTTATAGACCCGGCAGTTGAAGTTGAAGGCGATACAGTTGTTTTCAGACTTCCTAAAGCATTCGGACCTTTTATGAACATTCTTTCACAGAGTTCACACTGGTCAGGAATACTTGACAAAGAATGGTGCGAAGGCCTCGGACTTTGGGACGGAAATGCAGACGGCTGGTGGAAACATCATGACTGGAAAAAAGAAGATTCACCACTTTATGCACAGACAAACGGTACAGGTCCTTTCAAACTTGTTTCATGGGACAGAGCACAGCAGAAAGTTTTTCTTGAAAGAAATGACAACTACTGGAGAGAACCTGCAAAACTTAAACAGATTGTAATTGCCGGTATTGATGAATGGTCAACAAGATTCGCAATGCTTCAGAGCGGTGAAGCTGATCTTATAACAACACCAGCAGAATATTTACCACAGGTAGAAGAATTAGCAAATGTTACAGTTATGTCAGGATTACCGACTGTTAATATAACAGCTCTTTCTTTCAACTGGGAAATAAAACCTGAATCAAAATATGTTGGTTCCGGAAAACTTGACGGAGAAGGCGTACCTCTTAACTTCTTCACTGATGAAAATGTAAGACTTGGTTTCGCATATGCTTTCAATTATCAGGAATTTATTGACGATACACTTAACGGACTCGGAATAAATGTACCTACAGTTTTACCTGAAGGTTTCTTAGGTTATGATGGAGAACTTGAAGGTTATCATCTTGACTTTGATAAAGCTACAAATTATTTCAAGAGAGCTTTCAGAGGTCAGTTGTGGCAGAAAGGTTTCAAAATGACAATTCTTTACAACACAGGTAATTCATCAAGACAGAGATCAGCTGAAATATTAAGAGACAATCTCGCAAAGATTAATCCTAAATTTAAAGTAGAAGTTGCCGGAGTACAGTGGCCTTCATATCTTGATGCAAGAAAGAACGGTACTATGCCTGTTTACATAATAGGTTGGCTTGCAGATTATCCTGATCCTCACAACTTTATTTTTACTTATTATCATTCAAGCGGAGATTACGGTAAATTCTACGGGGAAGCTTTTGATGCATTTGCAAGAAGACCGCAGCCTGAATTCGGCGGAAGATCATTAAACAAAATGATAGAACTTGCTTCTGTTGATCCTGATCCTAAGATGAGACAGAAACTTTATGTTCAGATTCAGGAATTTGTTCTTGACCACGGACTTTCTATGGCTTTATATCAGCCTTTAGGACTAAGAGCTCAGAGAAGTTGGGTTAAAGGTTATTACAGAAATCCTATAAGACCTGGTGAAGATTACTACTCATTATCAAAATCAGAATAAAATTAAATAAAAAAGAGGGGTAGTAATACCCCTCTATTTTTTTTATAAGAAATGCTAATACGGTAGGTATTCGGAGGTGGATGTTTTGGCAGCATATATCATAAGGAGATTACTTTTATTGCCGTTGGTTCTTATCGGAGTTACCCTTATAGTATTTTCCATGATGCAGATACTCGGACCGGATAAACTTTTATCCGCCTATGTTGATGCAAATAAATTAGATAAAATTTCCATTGAGGAAATGGAACAGCTTAAAGACAAATACGGTTTGAACGATCCTTTACCTATAAGATACGGTAAATGGCTCGGTAATTTAGTTAAAGGTGATTTGGGTTGGTCAATAGTAGGAAAAGAACCTGTAACACAAGCAATTATTCACAGATTGCCTTATACTATAGAACTTGCGCTTTATGCTCTTATACCTATATTAGGAATAGGTATATGGCTGGGAATAAAGGCTGCTATACATCATAATTCATGGATAGATCAGCTTATAAGAATTTTTGCTCTTGTAGGATGGTCGCTTCCTGATTTTGTATTTGGACTTGTAATAATACTGTTTTTTTATGTAGGTGTGAACTGGTTTCCTCCTCAGAATCTAAGTAATTGGGCAGAAACTATTGTAAGATCCGCAGAATATCATCAGTATACAAAATTTCTGACAATAGATGCAATATTAAATTTGAGGTTTGATATATTCTGGGATGCACTCAGACATATAATAGGACCTATTATAACAATGTCATGGCTCTGGTGGGCATATCTTTTAAGAATAACAAGATCATCAATGCTTGAAGTTTTAAGAAAAGATTATATAAGAACAGCAAGGGCAAAAGGTCTTGCTGAGAAAGAAGTTATAAATAAACATGCAAAAAAGAATGCTATGATTCCTGTTGTTACAGTTGCCGGTAATATGGTAATAGGTTTGTTTATGGGAGTTATCATTGTTGAAAGTATTTTTAACAGAACAGGTATAGGAAGATTTGCGGCAAGAGCGGCCCAGCAGCTTGATTATGCATCAATAATGGGTAGTCTTCTTTTTTCTTCCGTGATATTAATTGTAGGTAATCTTATAATAGATATTTCTTATGCGCTAATAGATCCCAGAATAAGACTTGAGTGAGGTGATTACTTGTGAATAAGGAAGAGATGAAAAGAACCCTGAAAAAATTTGTTAAAAATCCCTCAGCCATGATAGGTATAGGTCTGCTTTTGTTTTTTGTTGTTATAGCAATAATAGCACCTTATATAGCACCGCCGGTTATACCTAATGATGCTGACCTTGAGAAAATAGATAATCTTCTTAATGATTATAAAGAAGAAAATAAAGATATGATACTTTATTATTTTCAGTCTTATTATGATACAGTTTACGGTTTCGTGGAAATGGATTATGAAAGCGTAAAAGAACTTGGTCAGGCTGTTGAAAAATATAAAGACAAAGAAATAACAAAAGATGATTTAATAGCTGTAATTCAACCGCTTTCGGAATATTATATAATAGATTATTCTTATTATCAGAAACTTACAGATGTTGATAAACTCGATGGATTCCTTGATGTAATTAATCAGTACAAAGAAGGTACTGTTTCTGAAGAAGAATTCGAAAAAGAACTTAAACCTTTTGCGGAAAACGGCTTTGTAACTTATAAATATTTTAAGGAATTTGATAAAAAACCTGAAAAATATATAAAAAGAATAGAATCAGAAGTTTCAAAAAAAGATGATCTTGAAAAATCAATATTAAATTCAATAACTGATGAAGTAAATAGTTATGATCAGAGAATGATACTTGCCGGTAAATATAAAGAAAAAATGGAAAATCTTAAAGTTTCATCTGATTTTCTTAATGATGCAAAATCATTCTACAAAGAAGTACATAAAACTTATATAAATTCCATAAATTTTGACCCTTATCTTATGCCTAATGTTAATATGACAACTCAGCCACAGCCACCGTCAGAAGATCATCCTTTCGGAGTAAGTAACTCTAAGGATATATATTACGGTGTAATATGGGGTACGAGAACAGGTTTTAAAATAGGTCTTGTAGTTGTATCAATAGCTACTGTAATAGGACTTTTTATAGGTTCCGTATCTGCTTATTTCGGCGGATGGATAGATGAAATAATGATGAGAATAACCGATATATTCATGTCAATACCTTTTATGCTTTCTGCTATGGTTCTTACAACTATTTTGGGTACAGGGCTTGATAAAGTAATGATTGCTATGGTTGTCTTCGGATGGATGGGAACAGCAAGGCTTATAAGAGGTAATATATTACAGGCAAAAAATGAACAGTATGTTATTGCGGCAAAAGCTCTCGGAGTTGCCGACTGGAAAATAATTATAAAACATATATTACCAAACACTATATTTCCGGTAGTTGTACAGGCGTCAATGAGAATAGGATCTATGGTTATAACCGCAGCATCTCTCAGTTTCCTCGGAGTAGGCGCTCCTCAGGGTTATGCTGACTGGGGATCAATACTTACTTATGCCAGAGACTGGATGCTTGGCGGAGGAGATAATCCTTTCCAGTTTTGGTACACCATAGTATATCCCGGTACAGCAATGGTCCTTTTTGTTCTTGCTTGGAATCTTGTTGGTGATGCACTAAGAGATATTTTTGATCCTAAACTCAGAATGTGACGAAAGGAGGAATTATTGTGTCGGATAAAGAACCTATTCTAAAAGTAAAAAATTTAAAAACATATTTCAAAACAGAAGACGGAATAGTAAAAGCCGTTAACGGTATTGATTTTGATTTGTGTCCCGGAGAAACACTTGCTATAGTAGGTGAATCCGGTTCCGGAAAATCCGTAACTTCACTCTCTATAATGAGACTTCTTGATACAAACGGTTATATTCCCGAAGGGGAAATTATATATAAGGGTAAAAATGTAACTAAAATGTCTGATTCCGAAATGAGATCGGTAAGAGGTAACGAAATAGCTATGATATTTCAGGAACCTATGACAGCTTTAAATCCTGTTTTTACTATCGGTGAACAGATAACAGAAGCCATAACTCTTCATATGAAAATGAATGAAGAAGATGCAAAAACAAGAGCAGTGGATCTTCTTAGAAAAGTAGGTATACCTGAACCTGAAAAACGTGTGGATCAGTATCCTCATGAACTTTCAGGAGGAATGAGACAGAGAGCTATGATAGCTATGGCGCTTTCGTGTAATCCGTCAATACTTATAGCTGATGAACCAACAACAGCACTTGATGTTACTATTCAGGCACAGATACTTGAACTTATGAAAGATCTTCAGAAAGAATTCGGAATGGCTATAATTTTCATAACACATGATCTCGGTGTTGTTGCCGAAATGTCAGACAGGGCAATAGTTATGTACGGCGGTGAAACTGTCGAACAGGGAGATATTGTCAATATATATAAAAATCCAAGACATCCTTATACATGGGGACTTATGAATTCTATACCGAGAATAGATATTGATACCGAAAGATTATGGGCTATTCCGGGTGTTGTGCCGAGTCCTTTGAATTTTCCGAAAGGCTGTAAATTTTCAAACAGATGTTTTTTAGCTTCCGATAAATGTAAAACGGATCATCCTGGACTTGAAACAATTGAAAATGATCATTTTTCAAGATGCTGGCATATAGACAAACTAGTGGAAGAAGTAAAAAAAGTCAGAGCGGGTGATAAATAATGGAAGATAAGAAAATACTTCTTAAAGTAGATAATTTAAAAAAATATTTTCCTGTAAGAGCCGGGGTTTTTAAAAAAGTTGTTGCACAGGTAAAAGCGGTTGATGATATTTCATTTGATGTAAGACAGGGTGAAACTCTTGGCTTGGTAGGTGAATCCGGATGCGGTAAAAGTACTACTGGAATGTCTGTTCTAAGACTTATGGATCCTACAGCCGGAAGAATAATGCTCGATGGTGAAGATACCACAACCTGGTTTATGAAGGGTTCACAAATGAAAAAATATCTTAATGACACATATCTTGAAAGATTTGAAAAAGCAAGATCGGATTTTAAAAATCAAAATGAAGCCATAGAATTTTTTCAGAACGAAATAGACAGAAAATATGCCAAAGTTTATTTTGAAGAAGGAATTGCAGGACTTAAAAAATTAGTCGATACAGGAAATAATCATAAAAGAAAATATTTCAGAAGAAATGCACAGATAATATTCCAGGATCCTTATTCTTCGCTTAATCCGAGACAGAGAATAAAAAATATTATTGCGGAAGGTATGCTTACACATAATTTAATAAAACCTTCCGATGTAAACAATGTAGTAGGTGATCTTCTTGACAAAGTAGGTCTTCAGAAAGATTATATGTACAGATTTCCTCATCAGTTTTCAGGTGGTCAGAGGCAGAGAATAGGTATAGCAAGGGCCCTTGCATTAAATCCTAAGCTTATCGTATCTGATGAAGCTGTTTCTGCTCTTGATGTTTCTGTACAGTCACAGGTTATAAATCTTATGATGGATATACAGAAAGAATATAAACTTACATTTATATTTATAGCTCATGACCTTGCTGTTGTAAAACACATTTCTGACAGAATTGCGGTTATGTATCTCGGGAAAATAGCTGAGCTGACATCAAAAGAAAAATTGTTTGAAAAACCGATGCACCCGTATACTGTTTCTCTTATGTCTGCTATACCTGTTCCTGATCCTGAGGTAAAGAAAAAGAGAATAATCCTTAAAGGAGATGTACCGAGTCCTCTTAACCCTCCTAAGGGATGCAGATTTCATCCGAGATGTCCTATAGCAAAAGATATATGTTCTAAAATAGAACCGCCTTTAAAAATGATAGAAGAAGATCATTATGTTTCATGTCATTTTGCCGGTGAATTCAGAAGTTAAAAAAACAGGAGTTTTTACTCCTGTTTTTTTCTAATATATTAGTGTTTTAATCCGATATTTAATAGTATCATATAATTTTAGAAACTCTTATTAACAGAATCTTATAAAGGATATGTTATAATTTTTCAGGGGGGAGCTGTTTTAATGAAGGAAAATAAACTTATTAATTTATTAAAAAGTAAAAACAAAGAAGCTTTTGAGTATCTTTACCGCGAGACTTCCCCGCTTGTTTACGGTATACTGAAGAACTATATACATACGCCGGAAATAGAAGATGCCATGCAGGAAGTTTATGTAAGAGTATTTAAATACATTGATACATTTAAAAATGAATCGAAACTTATGACTTGGATGTACAGAATAGCTGTTAATGTAGGAAAAGATTTTATTAAAAAAAATAAAAACAATTTTATTAATTTTGATGATGCCGAAAAAAAATATTTTAATTTTATACAGTCTGATGAAAATGTTTCTGAAAATGCAATAAATCAGATAACAAATGAAAAAATAGATCAGATAATGAAAAGTATGGAAGATGATGAGAGACTTATAATAAAATTAAGAGACATAGAAGGCATGAGTTATTCAGATATAGCCTCGGTAATGGATATACCTGAAGGTACTGTTAAAAGTAAACTTCATTATTCAAGAAAAAAACTTCAGAAGCTTATAGAAAACGAAAATATTTTTTAATTACGGAGGTGTTTCTTATCAACAGAATAATGACTGTTTCGGAAATTACTGATAAATATATATTTTTACAGGCCGAAAGAATTTCCGAATGTGAAAGCTGTTCAAGTCAGGGAAGCTGTTCGGTTATTCCCGGGGATAACAAAATAAAAATAAAAGCAAAGAATGAAAATAACATGTCATTAAAACCCGGAGACTGCGTAAGTGTTAAATTACCTGAATTTTCAATATCAAAAGTGTCATTTATAGTTTACGGTATACCGCTTCTGGTTTTTATAGCCCTTACAGTAATTATGTATATTGCAGGAGTACCTGATGTATATTCATTTCTTTCAGGTCTTGCCGGTATGGCTGTAGCTTATATTATAATATCAGTGGCAGACAGAAAGATATTTAAAGATAAATATCTTCCTGAAATAATAGAAAAAATAAATAATTTTAAAGTACAAAACGGATAATTTATTTATCCGTTTTTTTTGAAATATTTTTCTTGAAAAAAATTTCATACATTGGGTATTATTAACAAAATAAAAGTTATTTTATTATAATCAATTATAAAGACTGATTTTATATAAAAACAGGACTTTATTTTTTGTTAATAAAGTTCTAAAATATAAGTGAATTAAATAATTAAGCGTTTCACTATTCTCTGTAGGGAGGTAAAAAAAGATGGGCTTATATGAAAATGCGGTAAGACAGTTTACAAAAGCTGCAAAAGTAATGGGACTTAGAGAAGACATGATCGATGTTTTAACAAAGCCAAAGAGAGAATTAACAGTTAATTTTCCGGTAAGAATGGATGACGGAACTATAAAAGTTTTCACCGGACACAGGGTTCAGCATAACATTGCAAGAGGACCTGCAAAAGGTGGTATAAGATACCATCAGGATGTTAGTTTAGATGAAGTAAAAGCTTTATCTTTCTGGATGACATGGAAATGTGCTGTTGCCGATATACCTTACGGCGGTGGTAAAGGTGGTATTACAGTTAATCCTAAAGAATTATCAGATGCTGAATTAGAAAGACTTTCAAGAAGATTTTTCTCTGAAATTCAGATTATAATCGGAGAAGACAAAGATATACCGGCTCCGGATGTTAATACAAATGGTCAGATAATGGCTTGGTTCATGGATACATATTCAATGAACGTTGGACATACCGCTCTCGGAATAGTTACAGGTAAACCTCTTGAAATAGGTGGTTCAAAAGGAAGAACAGAAGCTACCGGTAGAGGAGTTAGAATCTGTGTTGAAGAAGGCGTAAAATATTTAAGAAAAAATGGTAAAATAACAAAAGATAATAAAGACCTTACAGTAGCCGTACACGGTTTCGGTAATGTTGGTTCTTATGCAGCAATGCTTACTGCAGAAGAATTAGGAATGAAAGTTGTTGCTATAGCTGATTCTACAGGCGGACTTTACAAAGAAGAAGGATTCACACCTGCTGAATTAAGCGATCTTGCTGAAAAAACACTTGCAAGAAAAACAGGAGTAGCTCATGTTAATCCTGGTTTCAAAACAATAACAACAGAAGAATTATTGGAATTAGATGTAGATATATTAATTCCGGCAGCTATTGAAAATGTTATAACAGATAAAAATGCAAATAACATAAAAGCAACATTAATTGTTGAAGGAGCTAACGGTCCTATAACTCCTGAAGCTGATGAAATACTTGCTTCAAAAGGAATTTTTGTAGTACCTGATTTCTTAGCTAATTCAGGTGGAGTTACAGTTTCTTATTTTGAATGGGTTCAGGGTTTACAGTCATATTTCTGGGAACTCGAAGATGTAAGAAAAGCACTTCATACAAAAATGACTTCAGCTTTCAATGATGTTATCAGTGCTCTTGAAAAATATGATTTAGGTCTTGATATGAGATCAGCAGCTTATATTGTTGCTATCGACAGAGTTGCTACAGCAACAAGACTTAGAGGAATATATCCGTAAAAATAAAAATGATCCCTTTGGGATCATTTTTATTTTATTTTCCGTAAGCTATTTTCATATATTTTTTGAGATTTGAACTATCATCTATTATTCCGCTTATAAGAGATTTTTTACATGTCATAATAGTTGTAACTCCCGGTCCGTGTCCGGCTTTTATGCAGTCAGAATGTACAACCACACCTATAGTAACCGCACCTTTTAAATAAGTTCTTCCGAAAGAATTATCGCAGTCCTCCAAAAGTACAAAATCTCCGAATTTAAGTTTGTCAAGTCCGAGCCTTTTGATTTCTTCTTTATCTGATGTCATTATGTCGTAGTCACCTGTATATGCGGATGCTGAACCTATACCTGAACCCATTAGATATGCCGGAACTTTTGCAACTACAGGAAAACATAGCTTACCGTTTTCTTCTTTTATATCTACGGATTCCAAAACATTCGGATCTATACTCATTATTTTTATATCATCGTAACCCGGAATTTTTAATCCCTGACCCCATGATTTTATAAGAATCTGATCATTTACCGCAAGTTTTTCAAGTACGGAATCTTCAAAATTTATAAGTACATGTTCTATTCCGCCGTGCATACCGGTTACATAACCTTTTTCATTTTTGGCATCTCCGCTTACTACTCTTGCTTCATTACCTATACATGAAAGTGTCATTAACGCATCTGATTCCTGACGGTCTTCATTCCTTATCGAAACTCCGGGTTCAACATGATCCCATTCGAAACCGAAAGCACAGTCTCCCACTTTAACATTGTATGTTATACCTCCTGTTGCCGGAAGTATTCTTGGATCACCGTCACTGCTTATTCTGTAAAAACCCCCTGACGGATGATGAATTTTTCCCTGCACTGACTGCATTACAAGTTTTTCTTTATTTGTTTTCATATATACCCCCCTAAAGGTTATAATTTATCGGTATAAAACCGCTGTAATTATTATCATTTTCATAAAAAGCTTTTTTTGCGTATTCATCTGCTAAATCATTAAATTTATCTTCCCCGGAATGAGACTTTACATGTTTAAAATTAACTGTAATATTTTCCGAAAAATCGGAAAACAATTTTACATAAAGTGCTGTCAGTTCTTTTTCAGTTTTCCAGAGATTTTTTGCCCATTTTTCTATTCCGAGATAATCATAAACTATAAGAATTTTTTTAAGATTTCTGTCTTTTGCCCACTTAAGTGAAACAAGAGAAGAAACCACCTCTCCGTAAACATTTCTTGAAGATAAAAATTTATCGTTATAGAGTTTACCGTAAAATATTTCTTTTCTGATTTCATTGTGCAGTATAACTGCTGCATATGAACATACTCCGTTTTTATAAGAACCGTCAACATAAAAAGTATATTCACAGGAATCTTCGGTTATAAAAAATTCTTCTAATCCGAAAGTTCTCAGAACAAAATTTTTTTCTTCATCATTTTCATTTTTAACGAAATAAAGAGTTCCGTTTTTATACACATCAAAAATAATTTTTTCCGAAAAAAATCGTTTATAAAGATAAGGAGCTTTTTTATTTTCAGAATTTCTGAAAGTTCTGTTTAAAATATTTTCATAAAAATCTATTTTTGAAAAATCTATTTTATATTTCATATATTCCTCCTTATACCCATAATATAATTATTGCATAAAAAATACGTTTTGTAAACTAAAAAATGAAAAAAATTTTTTTAATGATATAATATTTATAATAACATTAAAAAAATTATTCAGTAGGGGGTTTTAATATGATATATATTTTAAATATTAAATTTATGGGACAATTAAATGTATTTGCTGACAGTGGTGGTGAAAAAAACTATATTATGAGGTGAAAGGCAAATGCATTATTATCAGAAAATGGAAAAAAATGTAGGTAAAAACTATATATTTACTTTTTTAAGCAATTTTAATCTTACAAGTGTTCTCTGGGTAATTTTTCTTGCGTATAAAGGAATGTCACTTACCGAAATAGGTATTCTTGAAGGTATTTTTCATGTTACTTCTTTTTTTATGGAAGTTCCTACAGGAGCGGTTGCTGATATTTTCGGAAGAAAAACCAGCAGAATTCTCGGAAAATTAACAGGGGTTATTTCAAATATAATATTTATATCATCGGGAAATTTCTGGCTTTTTGCTCTGAGTATGTTTGTAACAGCACTTTCTTATAATCTTGAGTCAGGAGCAGGGCAGGCTTTGGTATATGATTCACTTCTTAGTATATCCAAAGAAAAAGAATATCTTGTAATATCCGGAAGAATAGAATTTATAACCCAGACAGCAATGTTTTTGGGATATATTGCCGGGGGATATTTTGCCGGAAAAAGTTTTGAAACTGCATATATAATAGCAATAATAATAGGAATAATAAATTTCTTATATGCTTTTTCTTTTACTGAACCCGAAATAGAATATAAAAATGAAATAAAAGGGTTAAAAGGTTTTTTTATACAAAACAGAGACAGCTTTAACGAAATAAAGAAAAATAAAAAACTGCTTTTTGTTATTATGTTTTCGGAATTTGCAAGTATGATGTGTACAACTGTATTTTTTTATTTGCAGAATTATATGTATTCCGAAGGTTTTACAACTTATAAAATAGGTTTAATACTTGCTCTTGCAGGAGTTGCCGGAGCTGTATTCGGACTTTTGACACATAAAATAGAAAAATTGCTTTCAGAAAAAGGTATACTTATGCTTTTACCTCTTATAATGGCAATTTCATTAATATTTATGGGAATTTCCGAATTTTCGTATATATTTTTTATATTTATTTCCGCCGCGGAAAGTGTTATTTTTGTAGCCTACTCTGATTATGTAAACAGAAATATTCCTTCTGATAAAAGAGCTACAATACTTTCAATGTGTTCAATGGTTTTTAGTATGTATATGATATTTATATTCCCGCTTGTAGGAAAATTAGGAGACATATACGGTTTAAAATTGACTTTTCTTCTTTTGGGAATAGGTCTTTTTATATTATCTTCAATAAATATATTTATACTTTTTAAAAGTAAAAAATAATCCGGATGTAAATCCGGATTATTTTTTTTGAGTAAATTTTTTTATTTTATTATCACTTATAAAGGTTTAAATGTTATAAAATCAAAAATACTTTTATTATAACGTTTCGAAAACATTAATTTTTCTGATAAAATATATTTATATTAAAAAAACGGAGGAATAAACCATGAAAAAAATAATTCTTGACTGTGATCCCGGACATGATGATGCTGTTGCATTACTATTTGCCGGAATATCTGAATCTATAGATTTATTAGGTGTAGTTGCGGTTGCCGGAAATTCATATGTGGAAAATACAGTCAAAAATGCCCTTAAAATAACTGAAATGGCATCTATAAATGTTCCTGTATTAAAAGGTGCCGGAAAGCCTATACTGAGAGAACAGATAGTTGCTCCTAATATACACGGAGAATCAGGGCTTGAAGGAGTAGAACTTCCGGAACCGTCAAAAAAGTATGAAGAAGAGAATTATATACATTTTTATAAAAGAATAATTGAAGAAAATGAAAGAAATATAACAATCGTAGCTGTAGGACCTCTTACAAATATAGGGAATCTTTTTTTAATTCATCCGGAATTAAAGGATAAAATAAGTGAAATAGTTATAATGGGTGGCGGAATTGCATTCGGCAATACTACACCTGTTGCCGAATTTAATATATATGCTGATCCTGAAGCGGCAAAAATAGTTTTTGATTCAGGTGTTCCTCTAACAGTTTTCGGACTTGATGTTACGCATCAGGCAAAGATTAATAACGAAGAAATCAGAAAAATGCAGGAAATAAAATCTGAAGTGGTTTCTAAAATGGGAGTTTTACTTGAATTTTTTCATAAAACATATTTTGATGTTTTTAAAATTGTGGGTGCACCTCTTCACGATCCTTGCGCTGTGATTTATCTTTCAGATCCTGAAATATTTGAATATGAAAATTATTATACGCAAATTGAATTAAACGGTAAATATACTTATGGTCAGACTGTTGTCGATTACTGGCATCTTTCGGGAAAAGTGAATTCTAAATGGGCTGTAAGGGTTAACCGTGAAAAATTTATAGAAATTCTTTTTGAAAATCTTAAAAAATATGAAAAGAGATAAAGGAGGGGGAATATGAAAAAAACTTTTTTAATTTTTTTGGTTTTTATGATTGGTTTTACAGCATTTTCATCATTGAAAGTAGCTTTGCTTCTTAACGGTACTCTCGGTGACAAATCATTTTTTGATTCTGCGGCACGTGGTGTTGAAATGGCCGAGAAAGAACTCGGTATAGAGGCAAAAATAATAGAGATGGGATATAATCCTTCAGAATGGTATCCTACTGTTGATGATATTTCATATATGGGGGAATATGACCTTATAATTGTAGGTACATGGCAGATGGTTGATATAATAGCTGAGTTAGCTCCTCTGTATCCCGAAACAGATTATGTTATTTTTGATACTGAGATGGATTACGGAAAAGAAAATCTTGATAATGTATACTCTATAGTTTATAAACAGAATGAGGGTTCATTTCTTGCCGGAGCTCTTGCTGCTCTTGTATCTGAATCATCAGAATTTAAATATTCAAAACATGATAAAAATATAATAGGTTTTCTCGGAGGTATGGATATACCGGTAATAAATGATTTTTTAGTAGGTTATATTCAGGGGGCACAGTATATAGATCCTAAAATAAAAGTTGCGGTATCTTATGTCGGTGCATGGAATGATCCTGCAAAAGGAAAAGAATTTACACTTTCTATGTACAGAAATGGTGCTGATACAGTTTTTGCCGTTGCCGGAGAGACAGGAAACGGAGTTCTTGATGCAGCAAAAGATACTGATAACTGGGCAATAGGTGTTGATTCGGATATGCAGCTTCTTTATGCCGAAAAAGATATGAATATTGTAAATCATACATTAACTTCAATGCTTAAAAATGTTGATTATTCAATACTAAGAGCAATAAAACTTTATACTGAAAACAAACTTCCCCTGGGCACAACTGAAAGTCTCGGTCTTAAAGAAAGAGCAGTAGGGCTTGCCGATAATAAATATTTCAGAAGTATTCTCATGAATGCCGATCCTGAAGTACTTATTAAACTTAAAGATCTTGAGCTTGATATAATAAGAGGAGATATTGAAGTAAATACAGCCGGAGGAATGAGTAACGATGAACTTAACAGAATAAGAAATTCCGTAAGGCCTTAAAATAGGGGGATAAACCCCTATTTTTAAATTAAGAGGTGCATAAATGAGTGATAATATAATTGAAATGATAAATATATGGAAAATTTATTCTAATGGTTTTATAGCAAACAGGGGAATAAATTTTTCAGTAAAAACAGGTGAAATACACGGACTGCTTGGCGAAAACGGGGCGGGAAAAAGTACTTTAATGAATATACTCTTCGGATTTGAAAAAGCAACCGAAGGGAAAATAATATATAAAAATTCGGAAGTTCATAATTATAATGCAGACAGAGCAATAAACATGGGAATAGGTATGGTACATCAGCATTTTATGCTTGTGCCTTCCTTAACTGTAGTTGAAAATATAATACTCGGAATAGAACCGAGAAAAGGTTTTTCTACAGATATTACAAAGGCTGAAAAATTTGTTTCCGAAGAAATGAAAAAATACGGACTTCCTGTGCCTTTAGATGAAAAAATAAAAAATATAACTGTAGGTATGAGGCAAAGAGTCGAAATTCTTAAAACTCTTGTAAGGGGTGCAGATCTTATTATTCTTGATGAACCTACGGCAGTACTTACACCTCAGGAAACGTCAGAACTTTTTACTGCACTCAGAACACTTACGGAAAAAGGAAAAACTATTATATTTATAACACATAAACTCGGAGAAATAAAAGAAATAGCAGACAGAATAACAGTATTAAGAAAAGGTGCAGTAGTTGGTAATGCACAAGTAAACGACTTAACGGAAAAAGACATATCAAAAATGATGATAGGAAGAGATGTAGAATTAAAAATCAAAAAAAATCCTGTAAAAGCAGGAGAAAAAATTATGGAAATAAAAAATCTTTCTTTTACCGGAAATGACGGAATAAAAAAAATAAAAAATATATCTTTTTCAATAAGAGAAGGTGAAATAACAGGAATAGCAGGAATAGAAGGAAACGGACAGACAGAACTTGTTTCTGTTATTACAGGAATGTCAGCAATTCAGTCCGGAGAAATAAAGTTTATGGATAAAAATTATGATAATACGGAAAAATTAAGAAAAGCAGGAATGAGTTATATACCTGCCGACAGAATGGAAATAGGTGTATCTGAAAATAATTCTCTGGAAGAAAATTTAATTTCTGACAGATTTAAAACAAAAGAATTTTCAAAATTCGGAATATTAAGTTATAAAACAATAAAAAATAATGCTTTGGATAAAATTAAAAAATTTGATATAAGAACAGATAGTTATAAATCTCCGGTTAAAATGCTTTCAGGAGGTAATATACAAAAAGCTGTAGTTGCAAGAGAATTTACTTCCGGGGCAAAATTTATAGTTGCCGATCAGCCGACAAGAGGTATAGATATTGCTGCGGCAGATTTTATAAGAAGACTTCTTGTTAAGGAAAGAGAAAAAAAGGTAGGTGTTTTACTTGTATCCGCAGATCTTACAGAATTAATAGAAGTATCAGACAGAATAATTGTTATGTATAAAGGTGAAATAACAGCTAAATTTGATGATCTGAAAAAAGTTGATGAAAGTGTTCTCGGAGAGTATATGCTCGGAATAAAAAGAATGAATACGGAAGAGATAGGTGATTTAGAATGAAAAATGCAAAAAAATTTGAAATATACAGAACTGTTTTTGCCGTATTTATAGCTCTTTTACTCGGATATATAATAATTTTTATGACAAATTTTTCTAAAGAAAATACTGATTTTTTAATCGGACTTAAAAATGCATTTGATAAAACAAATACTGCTTTCAGATATTTTCTTACTTCACCTCTTATTATAGAAAGAAAAGGAATACCTGAATTTAATATAAGAGGTTTTATACAGTGGATAAATGAAAGTGTACCGATAATAATAACAGGAATAGCTGTATCAGTTGTTTTTACTGCAAAACAGTTTAATATAGGTGCTGAGGGACAGCTTTTTATCGGAGCTGTAGCAGCAAGTTTTACGGCTGTTTATTTTCCGGGTATACCGGTTATTCACAGTGTAATGGTAATACTTACGGCTGCTTTGTCGGGAGCAGTCTGGGCATCAGTGCCTGCTGTAATGAAATCAAAATTAAATGCATCAGAACTTGTAACATCATTAATGATGAATTATGTTGCTGTTTTTACAGGACTTTTTATAATAAAAACTTTTTTAAGGGATCCTTCTGCCGGACAGCTTGTTTCTCTGCCTTATGCGGAAACGGCAGGATTATGGTTTTTAAATTCCAGATTTAAATGGCATATAGGAATTATAATAGCTATTTTTATGGCTATACTGTTCTGGTTTATTATGAAAAAAACAACATGGGGATATTCGGTCAGAGTAGTTGGGAATAATGAAAAATTTGCAGGATATTCCGGAATAAATACATCAAAAACAATATTTAATGTACAGGTAGTTTCCGGAGCAATTGCCGGTACAGCAGGAATAATAGAATTAATGGGATATCATGGCAGATTTCTCTGGCTTAACGGTCCCGGATACGGATGGGACGGAATAATAATTGCTACTCTTGCAGGAAATAACCCTATATTTGTACCTTTTGCCGGACTTTTCCTTTCCTATATAAGAGTAGGTGCAAAAACTATGGGAAGATATACGGATACTCCCCCGGAAATAGTTTCTATATTACAGGCAGTTATAATACTTCTTGTCACGGCGGAAGCCTTTCTGGCAAAAATTAAAGAAAAATCTGTTATAAAAGAAGCAGGAAAATTCGGTAAAAATATTGAGAAAGCCGGTGAATCAAATGAATAATACACTTAACGGAATTTTTTCATGGGATTTTATTTCTGCCGGAATAAGAGTAACAACACCTGTACTTCTTGCAGCGCTCGGAGCACTCGTTGCTGATCTTGCAGGTACTCCTAATATAGCCTTGGAGGGTATAATGCTTTTTTCAGCTTTCGTAGGGGTTATAACTTCAGCATTTACCGGTAGTCTTTTTATAGCTTTTATAGCCGGTATTTTAACGGGAGCTGTAATGGCAGCAATACTTGCGTATTTTTCTCTGAAACTTAAAACAGATATAATAATGGCAGCTATTGCCATAAATATTTTTTCAAGCGGAGGGACAATATTTGCTCTTTCTGTACTTACAGGGGACAAAGGTTCTTCTGCATCTTTAAAATCATATGTTTTTCCTTCTGTTACAATACCGATAATAGATAAAATTCCTGTTTTGGGAGATATATTAAGCGGTCATCATATAATTACATATATAGCATTTATTATGATATTTGTGGTTCACTATATACTTTACAAAACACCTCTCGGACTCAGGATAAGATCTGTCGGTGAGTCTCCGAAAGCTGCAAAATCAGTAGGAATATCTGTTATGAAAACACAGTTTACTGCACTTATTATAAGCGGTGTACTTGCAAGTTTAGGGGGACTTTTCCTTTCAATGGGATATGTTTCATGGTTTGCCAAGGATATGACTGCGGGAAGAGGGTTTATAGCACTTGCTGCGCAGGCTCTGGGAGGAAGTTCAGCTTACGGGGTTGCTTTAGGATCAGTTCTTTTCGGATTTTCGGAAGCGGCTTCATATTCTTTGCAGTTTATGAATATTCCTTATGAAATAACACAGTCAATTCCTTTTTTAATAACAGTTGCAGCATTGGCTTTTTACGCCTGGAAAAAAATTAATTATATAAAAAAAATAAAAAATAACATCCGGAAATAACTATTCCGGATGTTATTCATTATAGTCAAATTTTATTTCATAATAAAGTCCGTCGGAATTTTTTATATTAAGTTTTCCGTTCATCTGAGAAATCATACTGTTAATAATCTGAATCCCGAGTGAATCACTTTTTAAAATATCAAAATCATCCGGAAGACCTTTTCCGTTATCACCGAGAATAAAAATAATTTTATTTTCCTTTACATGCAGCATACATGAAATAATTCCCTCATAAGGTATTCCGTGTATAAGCGAATTAGATATTATCTCATTTATAACGAGTGAAAGCGGTATAAGAATCTCAAGATTCATATAAATTTCAGAAATATCAAAAGCTGTTTTTATACCTGACGGATTTTTTCCTGTCGAATTTATAAGATAATTTATTTCATCTTCAATAAAGTTTTTTACATTAAGTTTTTCTATACTTTCTGATTTATAAAATTTCTCATAAACAAAAGAAAGAGAATAAATTCTTCTTTTTATATTTTCAAGAATAGATTTTTTATCAAGTTTATCCATATAGAATTCCTGAAGTGATATAAGGGAATTTATAAGCTGAAGGTTATTTTTAACTCTGTGATTTATTTCTTTAATTAACGTTTCTCTTTCTTCTATACGTTTTTTAAGATCAGAATTTTTAAGTTCAATTTCCTCGTTAAAATAACGCAGTTCTTCTTCCGAAGCATATATTTCTTCGTAAGCTGCTTCGAGTTCTTCGGCTTTTTCCCTTAATTTCTGAGTTCTTAATGATACTTTCTTATTAAGTTCGATATTGAAAAAATATGATTTTGTTATATATAAAATTAAAGTTACGGCTGAAAGTATTACAAGAATATAGAAAATAAATCTGAAAAAAATATTTTTCTGTCTGTACATATCATCACAAACATATATTTCAAATTCATTATCTTTTATAGATATTGATTTAAACATCATTTTAGCCGGGTTATGACCTTCAGAATTTCCGTATATAAATTCTCCGTTATGCCCGAGAATAAAATGATAATTTTTATTTGTATTCAAAAGCAAATCGGCAAAATCAGAAAAATCAATTACTATATTTGCGAGTCCGAGAAATTTTTCCCCGTAAAAGACAGATTTTCTGAGTACTATTCCAAATCCGCCCTGTCTTAATTCATAAGGATTTGAAACAATAGGTTTTTCTGATTCCATAGCATTTTTTATATCCTTTATTACCCATGGACGTGTATCTTCAAAAAGATTATGATTTTTTACGACATTTTCCTGTGGAACAGGAACGACAAATTTTTGTATACCGTTTGGGGCAAAACTTATGTTTATAAGGTTCTGACTGCCTTCAAAAAGATAAGAAAGAAAATTCTGTATTTCCGGACTTTCTTCATAAGAATCTCCTAAATTTTCATACTGAAGAAGTACAATTGATTCAATTGATTTAAGAAAATTAAAATATTTTTCTACTTTATATTTATAGCTTATAGAAATATTATCAAGTTCAAATTCCATATCCTGTTTATAAAATTTATCAACATAAATATTGTATAAAGCAACCAAAGCTGAAAAAAATGATATTATAATAACAATCATTATAATATACTGACTCTTTTTATTAATTTTCATAATATCGCCCCCGGGAAAAGGATTTTTAACCGAAACGGAATTTTTTAAAAATAAATAAAAGTAATATAATAAATGTTGTAACAAAAATAAGGAGGTTATAATGATGAAAAAAGTTTTTAATCCGGAAAGTGCTCCAAAACCTATAGGACCGTATTCAATTGCGAATATTTATGAAAATTTTATATTTTTATCCGGACAGCTTCCGGTCAATCCGGAAACAGGAGAAATGGTAAGAAATGATGTAAAAAAAGCAACGGAACAAATTATGAAAAATATAAAAAATATTCTTGAAGAAGCCGGAAGTTCTATGGAAAAAATAGTTAAAACAACCGTGTTTTTAAAAGATATAGAAGATTTTTCAGATATGAATGAAATTTATGCGAAATATTTAGGAGAGAACTCACCGGCAAGGTCTGCTTTTCAGGTAGGAAAGCTTCCTAAAGATGCCGATGTTGAAATAGAATTGATCGCAATAATTTAAGCTTTGTTTAAGGAAAAAATAATAAAATTATTATCGGACATACATTTCCCCCGAAATGTTATTTTCCGGTATAACTCTTCTTTAATGAAGAGTTATATTTTTATATCTGTGGGTTTTCCGCCGAATTTATCTTTTTTCCACTGTACATAAATATCTTTTCTGTCAGATCTGCTGTATTTTGAAAGAAAATGTTTTATTCTGAAGTTTTTAGCGAAATCATAATCTTTCGGTGCGTAATCAATAATTTCAGTATCATAAATATAATAATCTCTTTTTGCAATGCCTGTAGCATCTGCTGAAATAAAATTATTTAATGAATCCAGTGTAGAAATAAATTCATCATAAACAATATCTGAATCATTACCGAAAGTATTGTAAGTAATTATTTTTATTCCTGTTGAATTTCTTAAATCAACCGAATCCGAAATTTTCTGAAAAATATTATCTTTTTCCTGATACTGTGTAATTTCACCGTTGTTTCTGAAAATAAAAGATTCAAGAAGATAATAATCATCAGAATTTATATTAAGATCAGGTCTTTCAAGAAGTTCAGCTGTGTTCCAGAGATTAATTATTATGTTAAAATTATTATGTTTTACGGTATTTATTATTTCAGACTGTCTTAAATCGGTATTTTTATAGTCTTTTCCGAATTCATCAAGAAAAATACCGTTCACACCCATTATTTTCCACTGATCAATTATTGCCTTTATTTCGTTATCGTTCCAGCATGAATCTATACCCGGTCTGTTACCGCAGGCAATATAACCGAATTTTTTATTATTTAAATTTTTTATTATATATTTTGATTTTTCATGATCCTCATGCGAAGTGTTTTCTATACTCTTAAATCCTTTTTTTGATCCCGGGAAAACAACTATATCAAATTCAGAAAATTTTTTTACGGCATAATCGGTGTCATATTTTTTATCTATACACGAAGGATATCCGTAATATATAAGTACTTTTTCCATATCAATTCCTCCAGAATATTTATAATATAATTATACAACATTTTATTTTTTAACGCAAAAGAAAATAATAATTTAAATTATTTACACAATATTTATATACATTTGTTTTTTCGGATTACTGTTATAATTTATATTATATCAAAAATAAATTATAGGAGAGGAGTATTTTATGCAACTGATTGGTAAAGGAAGAACCGCTGAAATTTTAACTTATTCTGATGAAAAAGTTATTAAATTATTTTATGATAATGTTCCCATTTCTGATGTTCAGCTCGAATTTCACAATAATAAAGTAATTTCTGAAAAACTTAATATAATACCTAATGTTTATGGTATTTCCGAATACAACGGCAGAAATGGAATTATATTTGACATTGTATACGGTAATTCTTTATTGAATTATTTTATCAATGATATTTCAGAAACGGAAAATCATATGAATAATTTTTGTAATGTTCATTATAATATTTTATCCACTCAAGTAGAAGATATTAGGGATTACAGAAAT
Organism: Thermotogae bacterium; assembly: GCA_024233675.1. Classification (GTDB taxonomy): domain Bacteria; phylum Thermotogota; class Thermotogae; order Petrotogales; family Petrotogaceae; genus JACKPH01. The sequence continues at coordinate 37,477 of JACKPH010000003.1, read as the reverse complement.
GATCTGGACTTTAAAATCAGAAATGTCAGTGATAAATATCTGAATTCTGAACTGAAAGGTTATATTTTGAATATTGTTTCTGATTTACCTGAAGCTAATAATTTATGTCATGGGGATTTTCATGCCGATAATGTTTTGATAAATAACGGTTGCTTCAAGGTAATAGATTGGTGTTCTTAAGGGATATTTTCTTTATGATATTGTCAGAAGCTATATGATTTTCAGATACGGACTTCCTATGGGTATGGAAAGTATGAGTGCTGAATACATTGAACAGAGAAAATCTTTAGCTGAATTGTATTTGAAACAAATGAAATTACATTTTAATTTTTCTGAAGATACTTTTGAAATTTTTAAAATACCTGTTTTTTCTGCAAGACTTTATGAGAATGTCGGAGAATTTGAAAAAAAATTACTGTTAAGTGAATTATCAGAAATAATTAGTCTGAGAAAGAAAAAGATGTAAATACCTGAACTTAAAACACTTAAAAGTATATCAGAACTTATATAAATAAATTGTAATATACATTATTAATACGGAATTCCTTTTTATATAGGAGGGAGTAGAATGTTAAAACTTTTTAAAAATTCAGAAATTTATTCGCCTGAAAAAACAGGAAAAAAAGATATACTATTCTGTGACGGTAAAATAATAGCTGTTGAAAATGAAATCACAATAAATACAAATATTGAAATAGATATAAAAGAATACAGAGATAAATTAATAATGCCCGGATTTACAGACTGTCATGTTCACATAACGGGAGGCGGAGGCGAGGGCAGTTTCAGTACGCGAACTCCGGAGCTCGACTTCAGAGATCTTATAAAAGGCGGGATATCAACAGTTGTAGGTACTCTCGGAACTGACGGTATTACAAGAAGTATGGAAAATCTTATTGCAAAAGCTAAAGCTATAAATGAAGAAGGAGCTACATGTTATATTTATACAGGATCTTATCATGTTCCGGTAAAAACAGTTACAGGAAATATAGCAAGTGATATAATGCTTTTTTCGGAAATAATCGGTGTGGGGGAAATAGCAATTTCCGATCACAGATCATCACAGCCGACAATTGAAGAATTAAAAAAAATAGCTTCAGATGCCAGACTCGGAGGAATACTTTCCGGAAAATCTGGTATAGTAAATCTTCATGTCGGAGACGGAGAAAGACAGTTAAGTTTTATAGAGGAAATAATAAAAAATACGGAAATCCCTCCGACACAATTTCTGCCTACACATATGGGAAGAAATTACAGACTTTTCGAAAACGCTATGAAATATATTAAATCCGGAGGTTATGCTGACTTTACGACAAGCCGTAATGACAAATCCGAAGGACTGAGCGCTTCCGAAGCTCTTTTTATTATGCTCAGAAACAATATGGATTTAAATCATATAACTTTTTCTTCGGACGGTCAGGGAAGTCTTCCGGTTTTTGATGAAAACGGTATTTTTTCAGGTCTTTCTGTTGGAAAAGTTACAAGTCTTTACGGAGAAATAAAAAAACTGGTTAAAAATGAAAATATACCACTTGAAAAAATACTTAAAGTAATAACTGTAAATCCTGCAAATATACTCAAACTAAAAAACAAAGGCAGGATAAAAAAGGGATATGATGCTGATTTTGTTATTGCTGACAGAGAAACACTCGATATAACTGATGTATATTTTAAAGGAAAACAGATGATGGAAAATTCTGTTATAATACATATGGGTAAGTTCGAAGAATAAATATAAATTATTTTTCTGAAAAATTAAATAAGAAACGGAAACAATTTTTTAATATTTTAAATGTATAATAAAAACGTTCAGAGGTAAAGGCTTTTTTTTTTTACAAAAAAAGTCTTTATTTTTTTTTGAAAAAATCAGAAAGATTATTTTATTATTCAGAGGAGGAAAAAATGATTTATACAATTATAGCTGCGGCTTTAAATGCTGCACTCGGATTTATGTATTATGAAAAAATTTATTTTTTCGTAATAGGAATTCTTGCAATTGCTGTTATATCAATGACTTTTGTAAAAAAAGATTATGATAAACTTACAACAATAATATTATCAACCGGACTTCTGCTATCTTTTATAACACATTATAAAAATATGGATTTTCCGCTTTTTTTAATTTTTATAAACATATCAGCGGTTTTTTCTTCTTTTTATTTTATTAAAAATAAAAAGATATTTTCATTTATAAGCTGGATTTTTAACGGATTTTCACTCGGATATCTTCTTTGGAATGTAAAAAGTCCGGTCTGGGGAATAATTATAGGTGTTCTTATAGTTCTTTTGGGAATGAAAGATTTTTTCAGAAAAAACAAAGTTACTGACAATTAATAAAGCTATACGGGATATAGCTTTAATTAGGAGGTGTAAAAATGATAGAGAGATATTCTTTATCACCGATAAAAGACTTATGGGGTCTTGAAGAACAATATAAAAGATGGCTTGAAATTGAAATAGCTGTAGTTGAAGCCTTTGAGGAAAAAAATCAGGCACCGCAGGGAACGGCGGAAAAAATAAGAAGTAAAGCCGTAATAAATGTTGAAAAAATACTTGAAATTGAAAAAGTTGTTGACCATGATGTTATTGCTTTTATTAAAGGAGTAACAGACGAAATGGGAGATGAGGCAAGATATTTCCACAAAGGTCTTACATCTTCTGATGTTGTAGATACCGCATGGGCACTTGCACTTAAAAGAGCCGGTGAAATGATACTTGAAGAATTAAAAAAATATTATGATGAACTTCTTCAGAAAGCACAAAAATACAGATATCTTATAACTGTAGGAAGAACACACGGGATACACGCTGAACCGACATCTTTCGGGCTTAAATTTCTTTCTTTCGCTGCAGAAACAAGAAGAAATATTTCAAGACTTGAAGTATCACTTGAAAGAGTAAGCGAAGCAAAACTCAGCGGTGCTGTAGGAAATTATGCAAATATAGATCCCGAAATTGAAAAATCAGCTCTTTTAAAACTCGGATTAAAACCTACAGATGTTGCTACACAGGTTGTCCCGAGAGATATACATGCGGAATTTCTTTCTGTTTTAGCGCTCATAGGTGCCGGAATGGAAAGAATGGCAACTGAAATAAGACATCTTCAGAAAACAGAAGTTCTCGAAGTACAGGAACCTTTCAGAAAAGGACAGAGAGGTTCTTCAGCAATGCCGCACAAGAAAAATCCCATACTATGTGAAAGACTTACAGGAATGGCAAGAATGCTTAGAAGTTATACAGTAACAGGATATGAAAATATATCATTATGGCATGAAAGAGATATATCACATTCTTCGGCAGAAAGAGTTATATTACCTGATGCATGTATGACGGCTTATTATATGCTTGTCAAATCTCAGTATCTTGTAAGGGAACTTGTTGTATTTGAAGAAAGAATACTTAAAACTTTTGATACATCTTTCAATCTTGTATACTCACAGAGAGTAATGCTCGGACTCATAGAAAAAGGACTTTCAAGAGAAGATTCATACAAAACTGTTCAGAAATGTGCTCTTGACGCATGGGAAAAACGAACGGATTTTAAAAACCTTCTTAAAGAAGATGAAATTATAAAAAGTAAAATAAATTCCGAAGATTTTGAGGAACTTTTTTCAAATGATTATTATATAAGAAATATAGACGAAATATACAAAAGATTCGGTTTATAACGGAGGGAGAAATATGAAAAAAGTAGCTATAGTCGGTTCTCAGTGGGGCGATGAAGGAAAAGGAAAAGTAGTAAATTATTTTTCTTCTGACTACGAATGGATAGTAAGATTTTCAGGCGGTGCAAACGCAGGACATACAATATATTATAAAGGTAAAAAATATGTAAATCATCTTTTACCTTCAATAGACCCGGGAAGTAATTCCAAAGGATTTCTCGGAGCAGGAATGGTAATAGACTTGGAACAGCTTATAAAAGAATTAAAAATACTTGAAAATGATTTTCCCGGTATTTCCTCAAGATTTTATATAGATATGGAAGCTTTTCTTGTTCTTCCGTGGCATAAAGAAGAAGACGAACTCATAGAATCCATGAGAAGAGAACCTATAGGAACAACAAAAAGAGGAATAGGCCCTGCATATACTGATAAAGTTTCAAGAGAAGGAATAAAACTTTATCATATATTCCATGAGGAAACTTTAAAACAGAGACTTGATGATATATATTATCTTAAAAACAACATACACAACGGAAAAATAAAAACTAATGCCGAAGAAACATACAGTTACCTTATAAAATTAAGAAAAGAACTTGATGAATTAAAAGTAAACTTTGCTTCAGCTGTATCAATGAGAGATGTTTTCAGAAGCACATCGGTATTATTTGAAGGAGCACAGGGAGTTCTTCTTGACCTTGATTTCGGAACATATCCTTTTGTTACTTCAGGATCATGTATGGCCCACGGAGTTTCTTCCGTAGGTTTTTCCACTTTTGAACTTGATGAAGTATACGGAGTTTTAAAAGCTTATACAACAAGAGTAGGTGAAGGTCCTTTCCCTACAGAACTTAAAGATGAAGATGGTGAAAAAATAAGAAATCTCGGAAATGAATTCGGTGCAACAACAGGAAGACCGAGAAGAACAGGATGGCTTGACCTGCCGGCAATGAGATATGCAAAAATACGTTCCGGACTTACAAAAATAGTTATTACAAAAGCCGATGTTCTCAACGGATTTGATAAAGTAAAAATATGTACGGCATATGATGTTGAGGGAAAAATAAAAGAAACACCGGAAACTTCGCTTGATTTTGTACTTGCAAAACCTGTTTATGAAGAACTCAGAGGTTGGAAAGATACGAATGACATAAATTTTTTAAAATATCTTACATTTATAGAAGAAAAAACAGGAATAAAAATAGAATACATATCATATGGACCTAAAACCGAAGAAATGTGTACGGTAAATGATATGATAATGAAAATAAAATAAAAAAATTACGTATCGTAAGATACGTAATTTTTTATTTTCCGGAAGATCCGAAGCCTTTAGAACCTCTTTCTGTAGATTTTTCGGGTATACCTACTTTCAGATCACATTCAAGAGCAACCGGAATAATAAGAATCTGAGCTATTCTGTCGCCCTTTTTTATATAAAAATCATTTTTCTGTACTTTTTTTCTCACAACATCATTTCCGCATATTTCATACTCGGGTTCTGAAAGATTATGAAGAAGAACTTTTATTTCACCGCGGTACTCACTGTCAATAACACCTGCATTTTTTGCTATTGAGTTTTTTAATGCAAGTCCTGAACGTGACTGTATAAGTCCTACATAACCCTCTGGGATTTCCGCATATGTTTTTGTTGAAACAAGAGCCGAACTTCCTGCCGGAATAACGGTATCTTCTGCTGCTTTTAAGTCCCATCCGGCATCAGAATGAATTTTTTTTACCGGAAGTAAATCTTCTGATTCAGACCAAAAAATAGTTTTCATATCAAAACCTCCAAAAAAATATTTAATATAGTATAGCACAAAAAAATTAATAAAATTATAAATTAACGGAAAATAAAAATATTAAAATATTTTAAAGGGGGGGTAAAAATGACAATAAAACGAAAAAAAGAAATGATAATAAATTGTTATAAAAGAAAAGAAATAACAAGAGTTGAATTTATAAGACTAATGCATTACATATATATAAAAGAGAGAATAAAAGTATAAAAAAAATCCTGCCTTAGCAGGATTTTTTTATTCATTTCAGAAAGTTGTTCTCGGAGAAACTTCTATATCAATTACAATTACAGCATCATCTGTAGGACCCTGATTTAAAGGAATATCCAAATCAGCTGTAAGAATAATTTCCGGACCTGTTATTTTGTTACCCTGAACTCTGTTACCTATCATATTAGTTACATCAACAGTTCTTCCGCTTGTTACAGGAGTAGGAACATGACCTGTACCGAATAATGCATCATCTATATCTTTTGTAAATGTAAGACCTTTGATCTGAGAATAATTATCAAAAGCATAACCGTTTAATTTTGTAACAAGACTGCCTATATTTGTTTTATTATTTATAGATGCTGTTGTATCTATTGTAGCTTTCATATTAACATTTCCGTTTGACATAACAGGTATAACACCTAAAATCTGATTAGTATGTACACCGGGTTTGCCTATAAGAATAAATGAAGTTAATGACTGACCGTCTAATTTTGCTCCTCTTTTATCAACTAAAACCTGTCTTGAAACAAATTTTGTGGATACCCACTGGTAAATTCTTACTGCAACCTGTTGATCTTTCAAAATAGCTTTTCCGTTTGTTGAATTTTTATAATTACCGCTTCCGTATTCCCATATAGGATAATCGGCATAAGCGAAAATACTTATCATAGCTAACATCATTACTGCCAATACTAAAATTTTTTTCATAATAACACCCCTCTGTATTTTTATTTTTAAATTATTTATTTCTTTGTACAATATGATTATAAAATCGTAATGTTAACGGTCAAGCGGTAATGTTAACTAATGAAAAATTAAAAGTAACGTTTTATTTAAATGCAATATAAATTTTTTTAAACAAAAACAAAAGTTTCTGTTATTACGAAAAAAAATTTTTTATAAAATAAATAATTCTAATAAATATTTAATAAATTAATAGTAAAATATAACAAATTAAAGATTTTTGGTTATAATACGATATAATTAATAATAAAGACTTATAATTACCTAAAAAGGAGGTTTTTCTGTGAAATATTATATTATTTATTTTGTCATAGGTGATTTATCAGTTATAAACGGAAGTATGGATGTTTATGCAAAAAGTAGTGACGAAGCTGTTGAAAAAAGCAGGAAAATTCTTCTGAAAAAAGGATACATTGTAGAAGGAATAATAGTAAAAAAAAATATTAAAGTTCTCTGAAAAATGAACTTTAATATTTAAACAAATTACAGGTATAATTAATTTTTAATATATATGAAGTCTGAACTTTTTCGAGAGACATATCAATTGTTATGTCATCAATTATCCATACGGTAATTTTTTTCAGAAGACCTCTGTCCATAGCATATTCTTCATTTCCGATTAAAAATGAATTTGAATAATAATTTTCATCTTTCTGAGGAGAACCGTATTTTTCGGCAATAAGCTTCTTCAGTTTATTATAATCGCTTATAAAATATTTTGATGAATAATGAAACTGTTTAAAAAAATGACTTACCATATAGAATTCCCCTTCTGAATTCAGAAGATATGATGTTTCAACCGGGAAACTGTCTATCTGATTCGCAATTACTATATAACTGCTGTCTATTTTAATCATTCTTTCACGCAGCTTATCCAAAAGATATGAATAATCGGATCCGAACTGAATGCCGTTATAAAAATAATTAATTTTTTCTTCCGAAAGTTTATATTTCCATATATCCCCTTCCCCTAAATAAGCTTCTCCTCCTTCTGCGGAGTATAGAAGGGAAAAAGACATTAACATAATAAAAAAGACAAAAAATATTTTAATTTTTATAGATATCACCCCGTTTAGAATAAAGTTGTTTTATCAAGGCAGAATTCAGATATCAGAACTTTTTTTATAGCTACAGTATAAGAAAATTCTTCATTAATTTTTCCTATTTCAACAGAAAGTATTCTGTATATATCATTTGAATTTTTTTCGGAAAAATCTCCTGTAAGAATAAGACAGTTTTTTGGTGATTCACCGAAAGGAAAAGATTCATGAGTTCCGAATACATCGTAAAGTTTTTTATATATTCTTTCATCATCTGCATTTTCAAGTTCAAAACAAACAATGACCATAATAACACCTCCCTATCAATTATACCTCAAAATCTATTATGTTGTATTACAGCCGGAAAAAATAATTAATGTTAAATTAATATTTCTTAGGTTAAATTATTAATGAAAATATAATACGAATACAATTATTATGTAATTCTTTTATAACTTTAAAATTCTATAATTATAATGATTATCGTATTAATTTAACTTTTGGAGGCTGTAAAATTGAAAATAAATAATCAGGAATACAAGGCAAATAAATCTTTTTGGCCCTTAGTACTAAAAATATTCGGAATAGTAGGAATTATTGCATATTTTCTTTTTGTGTTTGTAATATGAAAAACGGAATATCATTACGATATTCCGTTTTTTATTATACTGAAAAATAATTTATACCGTTTCTGAATATTTTGCTCTCTGAAATATTATCTATATTTTTGTAAAGACTTCCGTAAATTCTTTCAGAATGTCCCATTTTTCCGAAAATTTTTCCATTGGGAGAAATAATACCTTCAACAGCCATATAAGAACCGTTAGGATTAAAAGGAAATTCATAAGTTGGATTTCCGCTGTTATCAATATACTGTGAGGCTATCTGATTATTATTCATAAGTTTTAAATATAAATCATTATTACATATAAATTTCCCTTCTCCGTGGGAAACAGGTACAGTTTCAGTATCTCCGAAATTATATCCGGAAAGCCACGGCGAATTTAATGAAACAAATTTTGTTTTTACCATGCATGAAACATGTCGGCCTATATCGTTAAAAGAAAGTGTAGGAGAATTCTCATTTATATCGGTTATTTTACCGTAAGGAAGAAGTCCGGTTTTTATAAGTGCCTGAAAACCGTTACATATTCCAAGAATAAGTCCGTCTCTTTCAAGAAATTTTTCAATTGAAGAAGATATAAGAGGATTTCTTATAAAAGTTGCTATAAATTTTCCCGAACCTTCTGGCTCATCACCGGCTGAAAATCCTCCTGGTAACATAAGAATATTAGCATTATTAATAGATTTTGAAAAAACTTGTATCGAATCTTCTATATTTTTCTGAGAAAGATTTCTGAAAATCTTTACATCAGTTTTTGCTCCGAGTCTTTCAAAAGCAAAAGCAGAATCATTTTCACAGTTTGTTCCCGGAAAAGCCGGTATAAAAACATTGGGTAAGACTTTTTCTGTTTTTCTGAAATTAAATCTTTTTGATTCGGAAATATCAGGAGAAATAATTTTTTCCATTGAATTTTCTGCTGTTTTTGAAGGAAAAATTCCGTCGAGACCTGATGAAAATTTTTCTGTAATATAATCAAAGTCAAAAACATAATTTCCGAAAACAATTTCCCCGGAGGAATTTGTTTCAGCTATTTTTTCAAGATTTTTATAATTTATTTTACATGATTTTTCTGTTTCAATTAAAACAGATCCGTAAAGCGGAAAGAAAAAGTCAAAATTTTTACATGAAGTAAAACCTATGCGGTTTCCAAGTGACATTTTAATAAGTGCCGTAATAGCTCCGCCTTCACCTATTGTCATTGAGGAAATTATATTTTTATTTTTTATATTCTCTTCAAGAAAAGAAATATTATTCTTAAGTTCGTTTACATTAAGAGTAAAATCATTCTCAAAAGGGGTTTTTAAAATATAAATCACAGAATCTGTTTTTTTAAGTTCTGAACTTATTATATTTTGGGAATCACAAACATTTACCGCAAATGAAACAAGTGTAGGAGGTACATGCATATCTTTAAATGTTCCTGACATACTGTCTTTTCCTCCTATGGAAGGAACATCAAGGTTCATCTGCATTTCAAAAGCTCCTAAAAGTGCTGATAAAGGTTTACCCCATTTTACCGGACTGTTTTCCGGTTTTTCAAAGTATTCCTGAAAAGAAAGTCTTATTTTATCAGATTTTCCGCCTTTTGAGACTATTTTAAGAACAGATTCGGTAACTGCATAATATGCTCCGTGAAAAGGACTCCACTCAGCCATATAAGGATTATAACCGGCTGACATTAATGTACATGTGTTACTCAGTGACGATTTTAAAGGTATTTTTGCTGCCATAACTTCTTCCGGAGTCATCTGGTATTTTCCTCCGAAAGGCATAAGAACAGTATTTTTTCCTATTGTACTGTCAAACATTTCCGAAAGACCTTTATTTATCTGAAGATTAAGATCACAGAAAATATTTTCCGGAGAAAGATTTTTTCTTTTTTCAAAATAATTTGTTCCGTCTGTAAATGGTATAATTGCGTCTGTTTCCTGAGTAACACCGTTAGTATCCAAAAATTCTCTTTTTATATCAACTATTGTTTCGCCGTTAAAAAACATTCTTAATCTTTTTTCATCTGTAACATCAGCAATATGTGTACATTCTATGTTTTCCGAACCGGCAATTTCCATAACATTTTTAAGATTATTTTCTGAAATAACAACTGCCATTCTTTCCTGTGATTCTGATATTGCAAGTTCTGTTGCGTTTAAACCGTCATATTTTTTAGGTATTCTGTCAAGATAAATATTAAGTCCGTCGGCAAGCTCTCCTACGGCAACACTTACTCCGCCGGCACCGAAATCATTGCTTTTTTTTACAAGTTTTGAAAAATCCGGATTTGAAAAAAGTCTCTGAAGTTTTCTTTCTTCCGGTGCATTTCCTTTCTGAACTTCAGAACCTGATTTTTCAACTGATTTTTCATCATGTTTTTTTGAAGAGCCTGTTGCTCCTCCTATACCGTCTCTTCCTGTTTTGCCTCCGAGCATAAGAATAATATCTCCGGCAACAGGTTTTTCCCTTACAACATTTGCTTCTTCAGCACATCCTATAACTGCACCTATTTCCATTCTTTTTGCAACAAAACCGTCATGATAAAATTCTTTTACAAGTCCTGTAGCAAGACCTATCTGATTTCCGTAAGAGCTGTAACCGTGAGCGGCACCTTTGGTTATTTTGGCCTGAGGAAGTTTTCCTTCCGGAGTATTTTCAAAAGAAGTAAAAGGATTTCCAGCTCCTGTTATTCTCATTGCCTGATAAACATATGATCTTCCGGAAAGAGGGTCTCTTATAGCTCCTCCGAGACATGTTGCAGCACCGCCGAAAGGTTCTATTTCAGTAGGATGATTATGTGTTTCATTTTTAAACATTATAAGATAAGGAATTTTTTCACCGTTGTTTTCCACTGACGCACGTATACTGCATGCATTTATTTCATCTGATTCTTCGAGATCGTCAAGAAGTCCCTTTGATTTAATATATTTTGCACCTATTGTGGCAAGTTCCATAAGATTAACATCACGGTTTTCCCTGCCGAGTTCTTTTTTTACGCTGAAATAAGTGCTGAGATCTTTTTCGGTTCTTTCTTTAAGAAAAGAATCGTTTAAAATTATATTTTTTATTTTTGTATTAAAAGTTGTATGTCTGCAGTGATCTGACCAATAGGTATCGAAAACTTTTATTTCTGTCTCAGTAGGATTTCTTTTTTCTGATTTGAAATAACTCTGTATAAATTTAAAATCTTCTGAAGTCATTGAAAGACCAAGAGAATTATAAAGATCAGAAAGTGATTCATCAGACATTAAAATAAAACCGTCAAAAATTTTTATATCATCCGGAATATTTTTTTCATTTTCAGGTAAATATTTTCCGAAAGGATCACCCTCACGGCTGTCAACAGGATTAATAATATATTTTTTTATTTTAATAAAATCATTTTCGGAGATATTTCCTTTAAGCATATAAATTACGGAAGATTTCACTTTAGGAGAAGAAAGACTGTCAAGAAGTTTAATAGCCTGCATAGCAGAATCGGCACGCTGATCAAACTGTCCGGGAAGAAATTCTGAGGAAAAGTATAAATAATTTTCCGGTATAATAAATTCTTCTTTGTATAAATTATCAAGATTAGGTTCGGAAAATATTTTTAAACATGATTCGTTAAAAAGTTCTTCCGATACACCGCTAACATCATATCTCTGAATAATTCTCAGATCATCAGCGGGAATATTCAGAAAATTTTTAATTTCTTCTTTAAGAGAAAGAGCGTTGTTTCTGAACTGTTCTTTCTTTTCTGTAAAAACAGTAAAAATATTTTTTGACATAAAAAGCCCTCCTGTAAAAACAGGCGGATTTAACCTGGCGGGTTATACTGAAATTATAAAAAAAAAGATATTACAAAAAAATAAAGTAAAAATGAATTTTTGTCTTAAAATATGAAATTTATTGCAAGGTATTTTTTTTTATGATAGAATAAAAATGAAAGTGAATAAAAAATCATCCATATAATCCCGATAATACGGTTCGGGAGTCTCTACAAAAGAACCTTAAATTCTTTTTCTATGGGTGAATTCAGTGAATAACGGTATGAAAATGCCGTTGTGTTCGTACCCGTCGCCGAATTCTCCATAGGTGACGGGAAATTTTTATTTTAGGAGGAAATAAATGAAAGTTGCTATTATTTTCGGAAGTCAGAGTGATAAAAAAGTAATGAAAAAAGGTGTGGAACTCCTTGAGGAATTCGGAATAGAGTACAAAGCTATGGTTCTTTCCGCCCACAGAGTGCCGGAAAAACTTCTGGAAGAAATAAAAAAACTTGAGGAAGAAAATTTTGAATGTATAATTGCCGGTGCAGGTCTTGCCGCACATCTTCCCGGAGTAATAGCTTCACATACAATTCTTCCGGTTATAGGAGTACCTATAAATGCTTCTCTCGGAGGACTTGATTCCCTTCTTTCCATACTGCAGATGCCTAAATCAGTTCCTGTTGCCACGGTCGGAATAGATAATTCTTTTAATGCCGCAATGCTTTCCGTTGAAATACTTGCTTTAAAATATCCTGATATTAAAGAAAAACTTAAAAATTACAGAAAAAATATGAAAGAAAATTTTATAAGAGATTATGAAAAGGGAGTTGATTTCGGTGAGTAAACAGTTATATGAAGGTAAAGCAAAAATAATATATGAAACAGAAGAAAAAGATAAAGTAATAATTCATTATAAAGACGATGCAACAGCTTTCAACGGTGAAAAAAAGGGTCAGATAGAATCAAAAGGAATTATGAACAACGAAATAACATCCATGATTTTTGAAATGCTTGAAAACAAAGGAATAAAAACACATTTTGTAAAAAAACTTAATGAAAGAGAACAGTTATGCAGAAAAGTAGAGATAATACCGCTTGAAGTAATAGTAAGAAATATTGCGGCAGGGTCAATGGCAAAAAGATACGGTGTTGCCGAAGGAACAGAACTTAAAACAACTGTTTTTGAATTAAGCTATAAAAATGACGATCTCGGAGATCCTCTTATAAATGATTATCACGCTGTTGCTTTAGGATTTACTACATTTGATGAATTAAAAAAAATATACGACTATACGGATAAAATAAATGAAATACTTAAAGAATTTTTCATAAAACAGAATATAAAACTTGTTGATTTCAAGCTTGAATTCGGAAGATACGGTAATGAAGTAGTTCTTGCCGATGAAATATCACCGGATACATGCAGATTCTGGGATGCAGAAACAAATGAAAAATTAGATAAGGACAGATTCAGAAGAGATCTTGGAAACGTAAGCGAAGCTTATCAGGAAATATTAAAAAGAATAAAAAATAAATGAGGTCATAAAATGTATGATGACAAATTGCACGAAGAATGCGGAGTTTTCGGAGTGTATTCTTCGGGAGATAAAGATGTAGCATCACTTACCTATTACGGACTTTACGCATTACAGCACAGAGGACAGGAAAGTGCCGGAATAGTTGTTTCGGACGGTAAAAAACAAAAAATAATAAAAGGACTGGGACTTGTTTCAGAGGTTTTTAATAATGAAAATCTTAAAACTCTCGACGGCAAGAATGCAGTAGGACATGTAAGATACTCAACTGCCGGGGCATCTACACTCAACAATTCACAGCCTATACACGCTATATCAAAATACGGCGAAATATCAGTTGCACATAACGGAAATCTTGTCAATGCTGATGTAATAAAAGATCTTCTTGTTGATGCCGGAGTAGTATTTCAGACATCAATAGATTCAGAGGTAATACTTAATCTTATTGCAAGAAATATAAAATACGGACTTGAAAAAGGAATACAGGATGCGGTTCATGCAATCAAAGGTTCTTATGCAATAATAATGCTTATAGGTGACAAACTTATAGGTATACGTGATCCTAACGGAATAAGACCCTTATGTATAGGAAAAAAAGATGATGCATGGTTTCTTTCTTCGGAATCATGTGCATTTGATGCAGTAGGAGCGGATTTTTTCAGAGATGTGGGACCGGGTGAAATAGTAATAATAGATTCCGAAGGTATAAAATCCATTAATGACAGTGAAAAAATAAAATCAGAAACATGTTCTTTTGAATATATATACTTTTCAAGACCGGACAGTATAATAGACGGAATAAATGTCTATAAATTCAGGGAAATTTCAGGAGAGATACTCTTTCAGGAAAACCCTGTAGAAGCTGATATAGTAACAGGTGTTCCGGATTCCGGTATAGCTGCTGCGGTAGGATATTCAAAAGCATCAGGAATTCCGTACGGAATAACCCTTATAAAAAATAAATATATAGGAAGAACATTTATAGCACCTTCCCAGGAACTGAGAAATAAAGCCGTTCAGGTTAAACTCAATGCTTTAAAAAGTAATGTTGAAGGCAAAAGAGTTGTTCTTGTTGATGATTCAATAGTAAGGGGAACAACATCCAAACAGCTTGTAAATATTCTCAGAAGAGCAGGTGCCAAAGAAGTACATCTCAGAATATCATCGCCGCCTGTTAAGTATCCATGCTATTTCGGTATAGACACACCGCACAGATCACAGCTAATAGCAAGCAAAAACAGTATAGAAGAAATATCAGAAGAAATCGGTGCAGACAGTGTGGGATTTTTAAGCGTAAAAGGAATACTTAAAGCTTTCGGAAACGGAAATAATTACTGTTTCGGATGTTTTAAAGGAATATATCCGCTTCCCGCACCAATGGAAAAAGATAAATTTTATCTGGAGGAAAATAAAAATGAAGAGTTATAAAGAATCAGGAGTTGACATAAATGAAGGATACAAAACAGTAAAAAAAATAAAGCCACTTGCCGAAAAAACACATAATGAAAATGTTATAAATTCACTCGGAAGCTTTGCTGCAATGTATGAAATAAAAAACTACAACAACCCTGTTCTCATATCAGGTACCGATGGCGTGGGTACTAAACTGGACATTGCTTTCAGAATGAACAGATTTGACACTGTGGGAATAGACTGCGTTGCCATGTGTGTCAATGATATACTCTGCCACGGTGCCAAACCCCTTTTTTTCCTTGATTATCTTGCATGCGGAAAACTAAGTTCCGATATAGCTTCGGAAATAGTTTCCGGAATAGCCGAAGGATGTCTTATGAGCGGAGCTGCGCTTATAGGAGGAGAAACAGCCGAAATGCCGGGTTTTTATGATGCCGGAAAATACGATATAGCGGGTTTTTCTGTGGGAATAGCAGAAAAAGAAGAAATAATTGACGGGAAAAAAATTAAAGCAGGAGATATATTAATAGGAATAGAATCATCCGGACTTCATTCGAACGGATTTTCTCTTGTAAGAAGTCTTATAAGTGATTTCAATGAAAAATTCGGTGAAAAGACAATAGGAGAAGAACTTCTTACTCCTACAAAAATATATGTAAAACCTGTTCTTGATCTTATTAAAAAAGTAGAAATAAAAGGAATGGCACATATAACCGGCGGAGGTTTTTACGAAAATATTCCGAGAATGTTTGCCGATAAAAATCTTAAACCTGTTATAAATAAAAACTCATACGAAATTCCTGAAATATTCAGACATCTTATGAAACTCGGTGTTTCTGAAGAAGATATGTATCATACATTTAATATGGGAATAGGATTTGTTTTGTGTACTGCGGAAGAAAATTCTGAAAAAGTAAATGAAATACTCAGAGAATACGGATTAAAATCATATAAAATAGGATATGTATCAATCGGAGGAAACGAACTGTGTTTAGAATAGCTGTACTTGTCTCCGGAAACGGAACAAATTTACAGGCAATAGCAGATGCCGTTAAAACGCAGGAAAACTGTGAAATATATGCGGTTATAACAGATAATCCGCAGGCCTATGCATTAAAAAGAGCGGAAAAAGAAAAAATAAAAACATATATTCTGGATAAAAAAATATACAGAGGACAATTATCTGACGAAATACTAAAAATACTAAAAAACAAAGTGGATTTAATAATTCTGGCGGGTTATTTATCCATACTTAAAGGTCAGATAATTGATGAATTCAAAAACAGAATAATAAATATACATCCGTCTCTTATACCTTCTTTCTGCGGTAAGGGAATGTACGGACTTAATGTACATAAAGCCGTTATAGAATACGGAGTTAAAGTTACGGGCTGTACCGTTCATATTGTTGACGGCGGAACGGATACCGGTCCTGTTATAATTCAGAAAACTGTTAACGTTGAACAAAATATGACTCCCGAAAAATTACAGGAAAAAGTGTTAGAGTTTGAACATCAAAGTCTAACGGAAGCCATAAAACTCTTTGCCGAAAATAAAATAGAAATTTTCGGAAGAAAAGTAATAATAAAGGAGAAAGAACAGTGAAAAGAGCTATAATAAGTGTTTATGAAAAAGAAAACATAGATATTCTCGCTTCAAAGCTTACAGAAAGAGGTTATGAAATAATATCCACCGGAGGAACATTAAAATATCTTTCGGAAAAAGGTATAAAGGTAACTGATATAGAAGAAATAACAAAATTTCCGGAAATAATGGACGGAAGGGTAAAAACACTTCATCCTGCTGTGCACGGAGGAATACTTGTAAGACGTGAAAATCCGGAAGATATTGAAATAACTGAAAAACTCGGTATAATTCCTATTGATATAGTAGTTGTTAATCTTTATCCTTTTTTTGAAAAAGTAAGAGAAAACATAAACTTTGAAGAAAAAATAGAATTTATTGATATAGGCGGTCCGACAATGCTCAGAGCCGCAGCAAAAAATTTCAGGGATGTAACTGTAATAACTGATAAAGAAGATTATTCATTAATAATAGACGATGAAAAATTTTCATCGTTAAATTATGATACAAGAAAAAAACTCGCATCAAAGGTTTTTAATCTTATGTCTGCATATGATGCAGCAATAAGTAATTTTCTTGATGAGGACAATGAAAATGATTATCTCAGCTTAAGCTATAAAAAATATGAAAATCTCAGATACGGAGAAAATCCACATCAGAAAGCTTCTGTTTATGTAAGAACAGACAAAACAGGAGTACTTTCGGATATGAAACAAATTCACGGTAAACAGCTTTCTTATAATAATTATAAAGATCTTGACGTTGCATGGAAAATAACCTCTGAATTTGAAGAACCTTTTTGTGTAGGATTAAAACACAATTCTCCGTGCGGAGCAGCAATAGGAAAAGATATTAACGAAGCATTCGTAAAAGCCTACGAAGTTGACCCTGTTTCAATATACGGCGGAATAGTTTCGTTAAACAGACCTGTAGGAAAAGAACTTGCTGAAAAATTACATGAAATATTTCTTGAAATAGTAATAGCCCCTGATTTTGAACCGGAAGCACTTGAAATACTTGAAAAAAAGAAAAACCTGAGACTTTTAAAAATAAATGTAAAACCTCAGGAAAAATATGAAAAATTAAGTATAGATGGTGGTATACTTGTTCAGGAAGCGGACATAAAAAGTAATGAAAAATTTATTGTTGTAACACAGAAAAAACCCGAACCGCAGGAAATAAAAGATATGATATTCGGAATGAAAATAGTAAAATATGTAAAATCAAATGCCGTAATAACAGTAAAAGATGAAGTTGCAACAGGAATAGGCGGAGGTCAGGTTAACAGAATATGGGCTGCCCAGCATGCGCTTCAGAGATCAAAACAGTCGAGAATAATAGCGTCCGATGCATTCTTTCCTTTTGCGGATGTAGTTGAGGAAGCTGCAAAATACAATATAAAAGCAATAATACAGCCCGGAGGATCAGTAAGGGATAAAGAGTCAATAGAGGCCTGTGACAGATTAGGAATTGCAATGGCATTCACAGGTATCAGACATTTTAAACACTGACAGGGGGAATTTTATGAAATTAATGGTAATCGGTAACGGCGGAAGAGAACATGCGGTTGCCTGGAAGCTTTCTCTCAGTTCTAAAGTAGATAAAATATTTTGTGTGCCGGGAAATGCCGGAACAAAAAGAGAAGAAAAATGTGAAAATATAAATCTTGAAACAATTGAAGAAATAAAAAATTTTGCATTAAAAGAAAAAGTGGACATAACATTTGTCGGTCCCGAAAAATATCTTGTTGACGGTATAGTTGATGAATTTAAGAAATCCGGCCTGAAAATAATAGGACCGGACAAAAATGCCGCAAAACTTGAAGGCAGTAAAGTTTTTTCAAAAGATTTTATGAAAAAATATGAAATACCGACAGCTGATTATTATGAATTTTCCGACTTTGATTCCGCAAAAAAATATATAAACGAAAGAAAAACATTTCCGGTAGTTATAAAAGCTGACGGCCTTGCCGCCGGAAAAGGTGTTTTTATATGCAATACTAAAGCCGATGCTCTTGATGCAATAGATGAAGTAATGATAAAAAAGATATTTCAGGATTCAGGAAACAGAATAATCGTTGAAGATTTTCTTCAGGGTAAGGAAGCATCAGTTTTATGTATAACAGACGGTGAAAATATAATTCCTTTTATACCATGCAAAGATCACAAACAGGTTTATAACGGTGATAAAGGTCCGAATACCGGAGGAATGGGTGTTATAGCACCTAATCCTTATTTTAACCCTATTGTGGCAAAAGATTTTGAAGAAATAATGTATAAAACACTTGAAGGAATGAAAAAAGAAAATATAAATTATACAGGAATAATATTTTTCGGTGTAATGATAACCGAAAAAGGTTCTTATCTTCTTGAATACAATGTAAGAATGGGAGATCCGGAAACACAGGCACTTATGTTTATAATGAAATCAGATTTGTGCGAAATGTTTGAAGCTGCAACAGAAAAAAATCTTGCCGGATTTATGCCGGAATGGGAAAACTTACATGTGTGCTGTGTTATTCTTGCTTCTCAGGGATACCCTTTAAAATTTAAAAAGGGCTTTCCTGTCAGCCTAAATAATACAGGTAATTCAAAAGTCTTTTTTGCCGGTGTTTCTGAAAACAACGGAATGATTGTGACTTCCGGCGGAAGAGTAATGGCAGTGGTATCTAAAGCTGAAACTATTCAAAAAGCTTCTAAGGAAGCATATTTAGCAATTAAAAATGTTAATTTTGAAAATAAATATTTCAGAACAGACATAGGTGTTAATATTTAATCCTTTCCCCCGGGAAAGGATTTTTTTTATAAAAACATAAAAAACACGGGAGGTAGAAAAATGCTTAAAGGCAGACATCTTATTGAACCTATGGATTTCACGGTTGAGGAACTGGAAACAATATTTAAAACCGCAGACGGAATTATAGAAAATCCGGAAAAATATTCAGAGGTATGTAAAAATAAACTTCTCGCAACACTTTTTTATGAACCGAGTACACGAACAAGATTCAGTTTCGAATCTGCTATGTTAAGACTCGGTGGGAAAGTAATAGGATTTTCAGAACCGAATTCATCATCAGTTGCAAAAGGTGAAAGTATAGCCGATACAATAAGAACAATAGCCTGTTATGCAGATATAGCTGTTATGAGACATCCTAAAGAAGGAGCACCTTATATAGCTTCACAATACTCAGATATACCCGTTATCAACGCAGGTGACGGAGGGCATCAGCATCCTACGCAGACATTAACGGATCTTCTGACAATAAGAAAATATAAAGGGAATCTTAAAAATCTTAAAATAGGAGTATGCGGAGACCTTAAATTCGGAAGAACTGTACATTCGTTAATAAAGGCAATGTCAAGATATGAAAATACGGAAATATACATGATATCTCCTGAAGAACTTAAAATACCTGATTATATAAAAGAAGAAGTATTAATAAAAAAAGGTGTAAAGTATCATGAAGCAAAAACAATAGAAGAAGCGGCACCTGAACTTGATATTCTTTATATGACAAGAGTTCAGAGAGAAAGATTTTTTAACGAGGAAGATTACATAAGACTAAAAGATACATATATACTGAACAAAGAAAAAATAAAATATTCCAAAAAAGACATGATAATTCTTCATCCTCTTCCGAGAGTAAATGAAATAGCGTATGAAATAGATGACGATCCGAGAGCATGTTATTTTCAGCAGGCAAAAATGGGAATGTATGTAAGAATGGCACTTATTGCAAACTTATTGGGGGTGTTATAATGATGACTGTAAATTCTATAAAAAACGGAGTAGTTATAGATCATATTAAAGCCGGCAATGCAATGAAGCTTTTTAAATATATGAACCTTGAAAAAACAGAATACAGAATAGCAATGATAATGAATGTTTCGAGTAATAAAAAGGATAAAAAAGATATAATAAAAATAGAAAACGGAATTGATATAGAATACGAAGAACTTGTTCTCATAGATCCGGAAATAACAATAAACATAATAGAAAATGAAAAAGTTGTAAAAAAAATAAAACCGCAGCTTCCGGAAACAGTTATTAATGTAATAGAATGTAAAAATCCGAGATGTGTTACATCAATTGAAAAATATGTAGATAATATATTTTATCTTTCCGACAGAGAAAATAAAGTTTACAGATGTAAATACTGTGATGAAAAACATACAGTAGGAGAATAAAATGAAAAAAATATTCAGAAACATAAGAGTTGTTGATGCTCAAAAAGACGGTTATTATGATGTTGAAACTGATAACGGAAAAATTATATCGGTGACAGAATCTCACGGTGAAAATAAAAATATTGTATTAATGCCCGGGTTTACGGATCTTCATGCACATTTCCGTGATCCCGGATATACTGAAAAAGAGACAGTAAAAAGCGGAACGGATGCAGCTGTTAAAGGCGGATATACAACTGTAAACCTAATGCCGAATACAAATCCTGTATGCGACAGCAGTGCTGTTTATGAAAGTATAAATGAAAAAATAAAAGCAGACGGAAGAATAAATATATATCAGGCATTATCCATATTAAAAGGACAGAAAGAAAATAATTTTGAACATCTGAGAAAAATAAAAAACATAAAAACCGTATCAAATGACGGCTATGGAGTTGATGATGACGAAATAATGGAAAAATTTATAAAATTTTCATTAAATGAAAGTTTTATAATAATGCTTCACGAACAGTACAGTAAAATAAAAGATTACAGAGAATCAGAAAATCTTATGACAGTCAGAGATATAAAATTATCCGAAAAATACGGAAGACCTCTTCATTTCTGTCATGTAAGTACAAAAGAATCAATTGCGGAAATAGTAAAATCAAAAAAATTATCCGGAATAACTCTTGAAGTTACTCCGCATCATATAGTTTTAAACGATCAGATATCTCAGTACAAAGTAAATCCACCAATAAGAAATATAAAAGATACGGAGAAAATAATAGAAAATATAGTTCTCGGAAATATAGACGCAATAGCAACAGATCATGCTCCGCATACAGAAAAAGACAAAGAAAACGGAGCACCAGGAATATCCGGAATAGAAACATCTTTTCAGATACTTTATACATATCTTGTAAAAACGGGAATAATAAATCTCTCAAAACTCTCAAAATTAATGTCTTACGGTCCTTCACAAATTCTCAGGGTGAAGTCAGGTTTAATAGAAAAAGATTATCCTGCCGATTTTGTAATAGTAGATACTGATCACGAAGAAATAATAAATCCGGAAAATTTTTTATCAAAAGGGAAAAACACACCTTTTGCCGGAAAACAGATATATTCGCTGATAAAAGAAGTTTACTGCGGCGGAAAGAAAATATGGGAGGTAAAAGAATGATCACAGAAAAACTTTATGAAAATATAAAATCAAAATCAGTTGTATGTGTAGGCTTAGACACAGATATAAATTATATACCGGAAGAATTTTCCGGAAAATTCGAAAACAAATGTGATGCCGTATTAGAATATAACAAAAGAATAATAGACAGTACATATGATATTGCGGCATGTTATAAAGTACAGATAGCTTATTACGAATCAATGGGAATAAAAGGTATGAAAGTATATTCCGATACTCTGAAATATATAAAATCAAAAAATCTTGTAGCAATATCAGATATAAAAAGAGGAGACATAGGAGCTACTGCCGAAAAATATGCAAAAGCACATTTCAGCGGTGATTTCGAAACAGATATGATAACAGTAAATCCTTATATGGGAACAGATACATTAAAACCGTATTATCCGTATCTTGAAAGTAAAGGAATATTTGTGCTTGTCAGAACATCAAATCCCGGTTCAGGAGATTTTCAGCTTTTAAAAACAGAAAACGGAAAACTTTACAGTGAAATAGCAGAAAAAATAAAATCAGAAGGAATGAAATACACAGATAAAAACGGAATATCACAAATAGGTATGGTAATAGGATGTACACACAAAGAAGAAGCGGAAAAAATAAGATATGAAAATCCCGGAAGTCTTTTTCTTATACCAGGTTACGGAGCACAGGGCGGAGAAGCCGAAACTGTAAAAATACTTCTCGGAAAAAACAGACTCGGTGTTGTAAATTCTTCACGTGCAATACTTACAGCATATAAAAAATTTAAAACGGATGAATTTGATACTGCCGCAAGAAAAGAAGTAAATGAAATGAAAGAAAAATTTATATAAGAAGGTGAAAAAATGATAGATAAAATTCTTAAAGAAACCGAAGCAATACTAACCGGACATTTTTTATTATCTTCAGGAAAACATTCCGATAAATATGTTCAGTGTGCCAAACTTATGCAGTATCCTGACAAAGCGGAAACAGTAATAAAAGAAATAACCTCTCAGTTAAATGATATTCAGTTTGAAACAGTATGCGGCCCTGCAATGGGAGGAATAATAGTTGCTTATGAACTTGCAAGACAGACAGGGAAAAAAGCTGTATTTACCGAAAGAGAAAATGGTGAAATGAAATTAAGAAGAGGTTTTGAAATAAAACCGGGAGAAAAAATAATAATTGCCGAAGATGTCATAACAACCGGAAAATCTACATATGAAACAATAAAAGTTCTTGAGGAACTCGGAGCGGAAATTGTCGCAATAACCTGTATAGCAGACAGAAGCAAAGGAAATTTAAAGCACACTGTTTATTCGGCTGTTCAGCCTGATATAGAAACGTGGGAAAAAGAAGAATGTCCTTTATGTAAAAAAGGAAGTACTCCGGTTAAACCCGGAAGCAGAAAAATAGAACAATAAAAACGGTATGTATTACATACCGTTTTTTAATATATTTTTAACCTCATCTGATGATTGTGCTTTCAAAACATCAGATGCTTTTTTCTCATTATCTTTTGAATTACTTAAACATATATTTCTTCTTGTTTTAAGAACAGAAGAAGGATTAACCGAAAATTCGTTTAAACCGAAACCGCAGAGCATATCGGTAAAATTCTCATCGGAAGCTAATTCTCCACACATTCCAACAGTAATACCGGCTTTCAGACCGTTAAAAATAATATAATTTAAAATTCTTATAATTGCCGGATTATAAGGATTATACAAATCCTGAACTTTTTCGTTTGTTCTGTCAACAGCTGTAAAATACTGAATAAGATCATTTGTACCTATACTGAAAAAATCACAGTTTTTTGCAAGTATATCACTTATCAGGGCTGCCGAAGGAACTTCTATCATTATACCGGTTTTAATATTTTCAGAAAACTCAGCGTTTTCAGATTTCAGTTCATTTTTAACCTCATTAAGTACATCCTTTGCCTTTAACAATTCTTCAACGGAAGAAATCATAGGAAACATAATTTCGGCGTTACCGTAAACACCGGCTCTAAGAATAGCTCTCAGCTGAGTCTTAAAAATATCTTTTCTGTCAAGACATATTCTTATTGCTCTGTATCCCATAAAAGGATTTGCTTCTTTAGAAAGATTAAGTGCCTGGGCTTCTTTATCCCCGCCTATGTCAAGAGTTCTTATAATAACAGGTTTTTCAGCCATGCTTTCCAAAACGGATTTATAAATTTCAAACTGTTCATCCTCTGTCGGAAGTGAAGATCTGTCCATAAAAATAAATTCAGTTCTGAAAAGACCTATACCTTCAGCACCGTTTTCCGTTACATAAGATACATCATGATGATTTGCAATATTTGCAAATACTTTGTATTTTTTCCCGTCAGAAGTAACTGTTTCTCTTTCCGTATATTTTTTTAATTTATTTTTTTCATTATTATAATTAACTGAAATTTCCATATATTTAACCGCAGTATCTTCATCAGGAGAAATAAAAACACTTCCGGAAAAACCGTCAAGAATAATATTCTCACCGCCTTTAAAACGTTTGAAAATATCATCTACTCCTACAACTGCCGGTATACCTATTGTTTTTGCAATAATAGAAGTATGTGAAGTTTTTCCTCCTATCTGTGTAATAAATCCTTTTATTTTCTCTTTATTCATTGCCGCCGTGTCAGAAGGAGTAAGATCGTATGCAGCTATAATACATTCTTCCTCTATATCAGAAAGACTTTTTTCTTTTATACCCATAATATTTTTTATAAGTCTTTCAGAAACATCCTTAATATCCGCAATTCTTTCTCTTATATATTCATCATCTATAAGGGAAAAACTTTCGATAAAACTGTCAGCAACTTTTTTAACAGCGAATTCGGCATTATCGCCCGAATTTATATTTTCTCTTATTCCGAGAACAAATTCAGGATCCT
The DNA here is from genome assembly GCA_024233675.1 of Thermotogae bacterium. Taxonomy (GTDB): domain Bacteria; phylum Thermotogota; class Thermotogae; order Petrotogales; family Petrotogaceae; genus JACKPH01. The sequence continues at coordinate 12,883 of JACKPH010000003.1, read as the reverse complement.
CAAGAAACATCTTATGGGCTGTAAAAATACCTGCGTCTTCTTCACCGAGTTCTTCACATGCTTTTTTATAAAGTAAATCAAGCTGCTCTTCTGATTCATCAAGAGCACTTTTGAATTTTGTAAGTTCCGCTTCGGTATCTTTCACGGCTTTTTTAACAATTTCAGGATTTTCTTTTTTGTATATAAAAACTTTTGAAAAGGCTATACCTTCAGAAACACCTATACCGTTTAATTTAAGCATTTTATCACCTCAGTCTTTAAAAGTACTGATCAGTTCTGCCAGTGCATCCAAAGCCTGGCTGCCGTCAGGACCTTCTGCAGTTAATTTTATTTCTGTTCCCTGTGTAATTCCGAGAGAAAGAACAGAAAGAATTGATTTTGCATTTATTGATTTTCCGTTTGCTTCTATTTTTATATCAGATGCAAAAGAAGATGCCTTCTGAGAAAACAATGCTGCGGGTCTGGCATGAAGGCCTGTTTTATTTTTAATAACCAAAGTTTTTTCCATAAAAATTCCTCCTTATGAATTGGGGTAATAACAAAAAAGGCAATAACAGAATAATCACACATAAAGTGTTTTCATTAAGCTATTGCCTGATATAATCAGTCACACGCAATTTATATTCATTTTCCATTAATATCAAATATCGTATAAATTTTAATGTTTTTATTTTCATAAGTCAAATGTTAATAAGCCCGGATAATTATTAATAAAACTTAATTAAAATGAATTAATCATAAATAAACAAAAAAATCAAAAAAATCATTTCAGTGAAGCAAGAATAAAATAATGCCATGAATCAAGCTCTTTACCTTTTATGATCAGATCTTCTTTCTGAGACAAAGAAAGAATACTGAAATCTTTTAATAAATCCTTTATAAGTTCTTTGTCCGCAAAAAAGTGCGGAATATTCTTTTCGGGACCTTCTTCTGTTTTTAAAACAGTATTTTCATCGATTTTAGGAAATTTTGCCGTTGTATAACTCCAAGTCTGTTTTGAACAAAGAGTAAAATATATTTCCCCGCCCGGCTTTAAAACTCTTTTTATTTCCGAAATAATTCTGTATGCTCCTGCAGTATCTGTATGAGAAATAACATGATAAGAAAAAATACAGTCAAAAAAGTTATCTTCATACGGAAGATTTACCATATCCGAAACAGTACAATTAATACCGAGATTATTTTTATGTGAATATGTTTTAAGTTCTTCAACGGCATATTCCGAAAGATCTAAAGCATAAGTTTCAAAATTATTTTCCGCAAAAAGAACTGAATGTCTTCCGAGACCGCATCCGAGATCAAGGAAAGTATTAAAATTCTGCCATCTTTTCAGTAAATAATAAGATTCTTCCGAAGGTTCATACCATATTTTATCTTTAACTTCTTTCCAGTCCCATGCTTTTGAAATATTTTCCATAAATAGTCACCTCTAAATTTATTTTATCATAAAAAATATTACAAAATAAAAATCTCTTAATAAATATGAAATATTAATGTCAGAACAAGAAAAATTAACTTAATAAAAGTTAAAGTAAATAAAAAGGACATAATCGATTGTAATCAGCTTTAATTAGTTTTGACTTAAATTTATTTATTTGGTAATATAAATCTGTATGTACGGTGTGTTACTGTCAGGCAGGCATAAACCTATATAAAGTATTATTATATGAATAATTCTTTATATGGGTTTTTTGTTATAAAGGGGGCTTTTTATGGAACAGGATACGTTTAAAATATTAAAAGTAATCAATAACAATGTTATACTGGCCCTTGAAGAAAGCACAGGATACGAAGTTATGGCAATAGGAAAAGGAATAGGTTTCGGAAGAAAAAACGGTGAAGTATACACATATGATCATTCACAGATAGAAAAAACATATGTTTCGCGTCACAACAGATTAACAGGTACATTTTTCAAATTAATGGAACAGATAGACATTGAAGTAATAGGAGTATCAGAAGAAATAATATTTTATGCCGAAAAACAACTCGGAAAACTAAACGATCATATACATATAGCACTTACGGATCATATAGGATTTACGGTAGAAAGACTCAAAGAAGGCCTTATAATAGATAATCCTTTCCTTTTCGAAATAAAAACAATGTACAGTGAAGAATATGAAGTCGGAGAAAAAGCAGCTGTTATGCTAAAAGAAAGACTGGGCACAGAAATTCCGGATTCCGAAAAGGCATTTATAGCACTTCATCTGAGTTCGGCAAGACAGGACAGAAAAATAACCGATACAATGAAAGATACAAAAACCATAAGAGAAATAATAGAAATAATAAACAGCGAACTCGGTATGGAAATACAGGATGACAAATTAAGCTATACAAGACTGCTCACGCACTTAAAATATGTTATAAGTGTTGCGGATCAGAACAGAGATATTGAAAATCCGCTTTTACTCAACATAAAAAAAGATTTTAAAAAATCTTTTAAAGTATCAAAAAAAATTGCACAGTATATAGAAAAAAATCTCTCGGTAAAAATGAGTGAACATGAAATCGGATATCTTGCACTTCATATAGAAAGAATACAGCGTTTAAAAAATAAATAAAAAAGCGTGTAACTGAGAAATCAGGCATGAGCTTAGCAAAAACGGTTAAAACCGTTATTGTTAGGCTCTTTTTTTATAAATAATATCAGTAAGGAGGAATAAAAATGATTAAAAGTTTTCCTAAAGACTTTCTCTGGGGAGGTGCTGTTGCCGCCAACCAGTGTGAAGGAGCATACAATGAAGACGGAAAAGGATTAAGTATTCAGGATGTAACTCCTAAAGGTATGATTGCGCCTATGACAGAAAAACCTACGGAAGATAATCTTAAACTTGTAGGAATTGATTTTTACCACAGATATAAAGAAGATATAAAATTATTTGCCGAAATGGGATTTAAAGTTTTCAGACTTTCTATAGCCTGGACAAGAATATTTCCTAACGGAGATGATGCATTTCCGAATGAAGCAGGATTAAAATTTTATGATGATGTTTTTGATGAATGTCATAAATACGGTATAGAACCTCTCGTAACAATTTCTCATTATGAAACACCGCTCAATCTTGCAAAAAAATACAACGGATGGGCAGACAGAAGAACAATAGGATTTTTTGAAAATTATGTAAGAACAATATTTAACAGATACAAAGGAAAAGTAAAATACTGGCTAACATTTAACGAGATAAATTCAATAATACATATACCTCTTTTGGGTGGGATTGTAAAGGAAAATCCAACAAAACAGGAATTATATCAGGCAGTACATCATGAACTTGTGGCAAGTGCCATGGCAACAAAAATTGCCCATGAAATAATGCCGGAAGCAAAAGTAGGCTGTATGGTTATAGCAGTACCTATTTATCCGCTTACACCTAATCCTGATGATATGATAGCAACTCTTGATGCAGACAGAAGCAATATGCTTTTTACAGATGTACATGTAAGGGGAAAATATCCTGCATATGCCGAAAGATTTTTCAGGGAAAACGGTATTGAAATAAAAACCGAACCCGGAGATGAAGAAATATTAAAAAATACAGTTGATTTTATATCTTTCAGCTATTATATGAGTGCATGTCAGACTTCCGATCCGGAAAAACTAAAAGTAAAAGGAAATATAATGGGCGGAATAAAAAATCCTTATCTTAAAGAAAGTCAGTGGGGATGGCAGATAGATCCTAAAGGACTCAGATATGTTCTCAACACAATGTATGACAGATACGAAAAACCGCTCTTCATAGTTGAAAACGGACTCGGGGCAAAAGATGTTCTTACCGATGACGGAAAAGGTAGCAAAACAGTAAATGATGATTACAGAATAGAATATTTAAATGATCATCTTGTACAGATAGGAGAAGCTCTTGAAGACGGTGTGGAAATAATGGGATACACAACATGGGGATGTATAGATCTCGTAAGTGCATCAACAGCACAGATGAGTAAAAGATACGGCTTCATATATGTTGACAGAAATGATGACGGAAGCGGAACACTTACAAGATATAAGAAAAAATCTTTTTACTGGTATAAAGAAGTAATAAAAACAAACGGTAAATCATTAAAAGACTAAATAGGGGGAAAGAGCTATGGCGAGCAAATACGATGCGCTGGCAAGAATAATAATACAGAATGTCGGCGGAAAATCCAATGTAATAAGTTTAACTCACTGTGTTACAAGACTCAGATTTAAACTGAAAGATGAAAGCAAAGCAAATACCGAAGTACTAAAGAAAACAGAAGGTATAGTAACAGTAATGAAAAGCGGAGGACAGTATCAGATAGTAATAGGAAATCATGTTCCTGATGTATTTGAAGTTGTAAATAAAATAGGCGGTTTTTCATCCGCTGATAATTATACAGAGATGCCGAAACAAAAAATGAACCCCGGAGCAGCACTTATAGACGTAATATCAGGAATATTTGCCCCTACACTCGGTGTTCTTGCTGCGACAGGTATGATAAAAGGACTTCTTGCATTATTTGTATATTTTAACATAATATCGGAAGCAGGCGGAGTTTATCAGATTCTTTACGCTGTATCAGACGGATTTTTCCATTATCTCCCTATAATTCTGGGCTACAGTGCCGCTAAAAAATTCAACGTTAATCTGTTTACAGGTCTTGCTCTCGGAGGCGGACTTATGTATGTTGATGATGTTCTGAAACTTGCGGCAACAACGCCTATAGCAACAATATTTGCCGGAACTGATTTTGCGGCAAATGTTTACACTAAATTTTTGGGCATACCGGTACTTCTTCCGGCAAGTGGTTACGCATCATCCGTAATACCAATAATACTTGCAGTATGGATGGCAAGTAAAATAGAAAAAATGTGGAAAAAAGTAATACCTGATGTTGTAAAAACATTCCTTGTACCTATGCTGACACTGGCAATTGCAACACCGCTTACTTTCCTTGTAATCGGACCTATTGCATCAGTACTTACTTCAGCAATAACAGTACTTACAAACTCTGTTTACGGTTTTAGTCCTATAATTGCCGGTATAGTTGTCGGAGCATTGTGGCAGATACTTGTTATATTCGGACTTCACTGGGGTGTTGTACCTATAGGAATTATAAATATGTCAACATACGGAAGAGATCCTATACTTTCACTCATGTTTGCCGCATCTTTTGCACAGACAGCTGTTGTACTGGCAATAATATTAAAAACAAAAAACAAAAAGCTGAAATCTCTCGGAATACCTGCTTTTATATCCGGTATATTCGGTGTAACAGAACCTGCTATTTACGGTGTTACTCTTCCTAAAAAAACGCCTTTCCTCATATCATGTATAGGAGGAGCAATCGGAGGAGCAATAATCGGAGGAGCACATGTATACGGATATATGATAGGAGGTCTCGGAGTATTCGGAATACCTTCTTATATAAACCGTGCTGAAAATGATATATCAGGAATGCTTTGGGCACTTTTGGCAGTAGCCGTAGCAATGGTATTCTCTTTTATTGTAACAATAATTACATATAAAGATGATAAAGAAGAAGAAACATCAGTAAAAGTGTCTTCTGCAGAAAAAGAAAGACTTATCACACCATTAAAAGGAACAGTAAAAGATTTAAGTGAAGTAAAAGACGAAGCTTTTTCAGGCGGGGCTCTCGGTAACGGAGTTGCTATAATTCCTACAGAAGGAAAACTTGTTGCACCTGCTGACGGTACAATAACAACAGCATTTCCTACAGGACATGCAATAGGAATAAAAACAGATTTGGGAGCTGAAATACTTATACATATAGGAATGGATACAGTAAAACTTAACGGAAAATATTTTACAAAAAAAGTTAATCAGGGAGATAGAGTGAAAAAAGGTCAGATACTCCTTGAATTCGATATAAACGGAATAAAAAAAGAAGGTTATGAAATAATAACCCCTGTAGTAATAACAAATACAAACATCTATAACGATATTGTATACGAAACAGGTAAAGAAACAAATTTCGGAGAAACTCTGATTACTCTGCTTTAAAAATGGCAAAACCCTTATTATACCGGAAGAATGAAAATTCTTCCGGATCTTTTTATTCCAGAATCTTATTTATAAGTTCTGATTTGGAATCTGTATAAAGCTGACGATTGTTTTTATATTCTTTTTCAAGTTTAATTTTGAGTTCCATATACATATCAAAATATTTCCTGTTTTCGGTAAGTCTGTCCCTGAAAAGAATATGTGATTTAAGAAGAGCTGAATCCTCATGAACAAGATGAATATGGGAAATAGTTTTACCGGATTTTTTATATCTGAAAAATTCTCTTCCGGGAATACCGTTTTCACCGGAATAATCAAAAATAGTTTTAAAATCTTCTGTTATAATATCCTTTTCATCCGAATAAGTAACCATTATATCTATTATCGGTTTTGCAGTCATTCCGGGAACGGATGTACTTCCTATATGATAAACACCGGTTATATTTCCGGGTGAAAGACCTGTTATTATCATTGCAATCTCAGAATAAACAGCGGGCCAGAAAACACTGTAAGGAGAAAGAACAGTATAATCATCATAAGTTCCTACACAGTTTTCTGTAATAAAAATATTAAAATATTTTTTTATGTCATCAAAACCAAGAAGTGCAATATCTTTAAAATCCATATCTTTTTCAATTCTTTCAATCATTTTCATACCGAGATAATAGCCTGTTCTGCTCATTCCGTCTATACTGAACCAGTCACCGAAAAAATCATATATTTTCTTCTCTTCGGAAAAATATGTATAATAAATATTTACAAGTTTTGAAAAATTTTTATCCATATTTTTAATTTCTTCAGCTTTAAAACTGCTTTTAGAAGTAATTAAATATGTAAATCTTTCCGCAAAACCTTCCTCATAAATTCTCCATACAATTGAATCGGCCTGAGAATAATCATAATTTACCGGAATATTATTTTTTTCTCTTTCGGAAAAATGATAAACATGTCCGAATTCATGGACTATGAGCGCTTCAAGAAAATCAAAATCATACCATCCGAGATCGACTATCTGTTCAAGTCCGAAATAAACTGCACGTTTACCCTGAAACTTATCGACCCAGCCTGCTCCGTTACACAAACCTACGTAAAAAACAGCATAAATATCCTCATCAGTATTCTGCGGAAAAAAAGAATTTATTTTTTCAATTGTATTTATACATATACTCTTTATATTTTTATGTGCAGTATAAAATTCATCCCATTTATTTTCAAGAATAGGAAGAAGATGATCTGTACATATTTTTTCGGGAAGAATACCGTCACTTAATACATTGTCAATACAGTTTTCGGTAATCTCCGGATAAGAAACGAGAGAATCACGCCACAAAGAAAGAATATCCTTTCCGGTTGATACACCGGAATTATTATATAAAGATTCAAAATTATCGAATAAATCCAAAACTTTTATCATATTTTATCCTTCTTCCACAATTACTTCGGCAGTTACCCTTCCTTCATCAGGGCACTTAACGGAAAAACTTTTTTTACTGTATTCTCCGGATTCGAGTGTAGCTCCGTTCTGAAGAGCCAAAACATAAGGATACATACAATGCCATAACTCATGACACATTTCAGGGCATAAATCCCCCACAGTAAAAGTATCACCTTTTTTATGATAATTACTTCTGCAATTGCTCTCAGTTATAGTAATTTTTACTTTTGGCATAATGAATTCACATAATCAAGAGCTTTTGAAACAGTTTCACCTATGCCGGTTTCCTTTTTATTCTTCCAGTTAACAACAGAAGAATCTATAACATTTGCATTTTTCTCCGAGCACATCTTTTTAAACTGTGATATAGCGGAATTTCCACCCATCCATGCAAAAGGAAAAAAATGAGTTACAAAACAGAAAATATCCTTTCCGTTTATAGAATCAGAAGAAATTATAAATTTTTTCATAACAGAGGAAACTCCTCCGCCGTGAACAGGTGAACTTAAAATAACAAAATCAAAAGAAGATAAATCAGGCATATTTTTTAAGTGTATATCAGAAAGAGGAGTACCGTTTTTAACTTTCTCTGTAGTCTCAAGTCTTTCAATATAAACATCATGACCTTCTTTTTTTAATTTATTTACAACTTTTTCCGATACGGAAAAAGTGTTTCCGGAAAATGAATGAACAACTAAAATACCTTTCATAAATCACCTCTTTAAATTTTTAATTCTCTCTGTAATTGTAGGATGAGAATAGTTAAGAGCTGCATAAAAAGGATGCGGATTAATATTTGAAAGATTAATTTTATTTAAAACTTTAAGTGCTTTTATAAGATATTCCGGATCCACAAACTTTTTAGAATAATTATCCGCTTCAAATTCATGTTTTCTGCTTATGAAATTTAAAAAATAATCCACAAAAGAAAAAACAGCAGAAACAAAAATAAAAGCATAAGCAAGTTTTGAGTAAATTTTGGAAATACCGAAAGAATTAAGAACATCTGATTCGGTAATAAAATAAACGGTAAAAATGATAATAATCATAAGAATAACAGAAAAAACCATGGATTTCAAAATATGTTTCATCTTATAATGACCGGCCTCATGTGCAAAAATAGCCTCAATTTCCTCATCAGAATGCTGGGAAAGAAGTGTATCGTAAAGAACAATTTTTTTTGATTTTCCGAAACCTGTAAAAAAAGCATTTGAATGACCCGTTCTTTTTGAAGCATCCATAACATATATTTTTGAAATATCAAAACCCGAAGCTTTTGCAATTTTTACAAGTTTTTCCTTAAGATTTTCATTCTCAAGAGGTGAAAATTTATTAAAAAGAGGCATTATAAGAACAGGATAAAGCCAGGATGCAATAAACTGAAAAGCTATTATTATAACAGAAACATAAATCCACCAATTATCAAAAGACTCAACGGCTTTTACAACAACAGAAATCATAATTCCGCCGAAAATAACGGATAAAATAATTTTCTTAAACAAATCGCCGAAAAAAGTCTTTTTTGTAGATTTATTAAATCCGTATTTATTTTCAACACTGAAAGTTATGTAATAAGAAAAAGGTAATTCCGCTACAGCGGAAATAAGAGCAAAAATACCGAAAAACAAAAGAGTCTGAACAATAACGTTCTCAGAAATTCCTGAAACAAATTTTTCAGTAAACGGTAAAAAATAAATTATAAAAAACAAATTCAGGAAAAAAGCTATAATCTCGTAAATATCGCTGACTTTTGACTTATCTTTCATATACTTCTTAGACTTTTCAAAATCATCCTGAGAAATATCATCTTTTAAAACATCAGGAATAGTTCTTTTCGGAGAAACTGCATAATTTGTATTTACAGCAGAAAGAACAAATTCAAAAAGCCACGAAAAAACAAAAACTGCAATAAAAACATAAAAAAACATAAAGCACCCCTATTCGTGAGATTTATTATATATATTATTATAATCATAATTCCTTAAATTTTTAATAATAACCGAAGGAATCTGCGGATCGCTTATAAAACCGGAACCTACGGAAACAACACTTGCTCCCGCCATAATATATTCAATAGCATCTATATAATTCATTATACCGCCTGTACCTATTATTGGTAAATCGGGAAATTCTTTTCTGAGTGTATAAACAGAATAAACACCGAGAGGTTTTATACAGGGACCGCCCACTCCTCCGAATTTCCTCTTAAGAAAAGGTTTACCGGTATTTATATCTATTTTCATTCCACGTGGGCAGTTAATAGCTGTAATGCCGTCTATTCCTGCTTCTGATGAAACTTTTGCCTTTGCGTTAAGTGAATCACCGTAACCGAATTTTGCAAAAAGAGGAATATTTGTAATCTTTTTAATATCACGTATAATACCGGAAATAACATCATCATCATCTCCGACAGGGCCCTTACCGGATTTAACATTAGGACATGAAAAATTAAGTTCAAAACCGTCAACAGATGAATTTTTAAGAGAATCAGCCATAAAAAGATAATCTTCCGGTGAAAATCCACCTATGGAAACAAGTCTGAAAGTATCTGTTTTTTCTATAAAAGGAAGAATATCCTTTTTAAAAACTTCAACTCCCGGATTCTGAAGACCCACAGAATTAATTATACCTCCGTAAACATCAACTATTCTCGGAGGAGGATTTCCTATTACAGGTTTCGGTGTAATAGTTTTTGACGTATAACCGCCGAGAGAATTCAGATCAATTAAATGAGATATATCAGGTCCGAAACCCGCAGGTCCGGAAGCAAGAAAAACAGGATTCTTAATAAATTTATCAAGAAATTTAATATTATTCAAAATCATCACCCCATTCAAGGTCAAGTTTCTTAAGATCAAAAAGCGGACCGTCTTTACAAACCATTTTAACACCGTCTGCTGTCATTACCGGACATCCTTTACAGTATCCGTCACCGCACCCCATTCTTTCATCAAGAACAGCATAAACATGAGAAAGAGAAGAAGTCTTTTCCTTAACAGCCTTAAGAAAAGCAATACCTCCTGAAGCAATTATTCCGGTGTTATTATCAGTAAAAGAAATTGCATAATCTATAACATTTTCATTCCTTTCATCCTGAATAAAAAAATCATCTTCGAGAATATCATAAACGGAAGAATCCTTAAAAGCGAAAAGCTTTTTATACACATTGTCCGGATAAACATATGAAAAATGCATTAAAGGGGCAGAACCGCAGCCTGCACCCAAAAGAATATATTTCCTGGAAATATCTATGCTATCATAATACCCTTTACCGTGAACACCCTTTATAAAAAAAATATCTCCGCTGACTGACTCAGAAAGTTCATTTGAAAGCCTTCCAACTTTTTTTATCAAAAGTGTAAGGACATTACCTTTCTGGTTAACAACGGAGAACGGTTTCGGTAAAAAAGGTCCTGAATTACTTTTTATCATTATAAACTGACCGGGATTAATTTTAATATCTTCATGCACATTCATCTCTACCCTGCAGTAATCATAAGTATTTTTGACCGATAAAACAGAACACTTAATCACAATATCCCTCCTCGTTTTGTCACAATTAATTATACTATAAACACAGTCAATTTAAACAGAAAAATAATCTGAAAAGCAAATATAACAAAAAAACCATTACTAAAATACTTTGACAAAACTAAAAAATATGTTATATTACTACTGTACAATAAAAAAATAATCGGGGGTAATCAGATGAGGTCTAATTTCGGAACAAAAATAACAATACTTTTCGCAAGTGTTTTAATAGTATTAGCTATATTTACTCTCACATATTTCGGTATATCAATGAATAATATAGCTGATAACGCAGTAAATCTTTCAGAAACAGAAATTGCAGACATAATAACCGGAAAAATAATAACTGCCGGAATAGTATATGCTTTAATATTTGTAGCTGCAATTATACTGATAATAATATACCTGAACAGAACAATATCTAATCCTTTAAAATATCTCTCCACTCAGGTAAAAGATTTCGGTAACGGAAACCTTAAAATAAGATTCAAACAAAAAACCGACGATTCCATAGGACAAATGGCAGGATCATTAAAAGTAATGACAGAAAATCTTAGAGATACAATAGGAAAAATAAAAGAAACCGGTGAAAATCTCAGTGATTCTTCCTGTACACTTGAAAAATTAAGTTCAGACTCAAAAGAATATATGAAAAAAATACAGAAAGATATGTATGAATTTACGGAAAGCATAAACACATCGACAGAAAACATAGTAGAAATAAACAATGAAATCGAAGAAATCGCAAACAGTTCGGAAAACATATCAATAGATACACAGCATCTGCTTGAAAAATCAGAAGATGCAAACGAAGCATCAACACAGGGAAATGAAATAGTAAAAATTTCATCTGTAATAATAAAACAGACACTTGTACAGGCAGAAGAAAATGAAAAAACATCATTTGAAGTATCAGAAAGTGCCGAAAAAGTTGTAAAAATACTCGAAACAATAAACTCAATAACAGAACAGACAAATCTTCTTGCATTAAATGCAGCAATAGAAGCAGCAAGAGCAGGAGAAGCGGGAAAAGGATTTTCTGTTGTTGCAGATGAAATAAGAAAACTTGCAGAAGAAAGCAAAATTGCAACAGAAGAAATATCAAAAATAGTTGATGCCGTAAAAACAGGATCGCAAAAAGCAAAAGAAGTTTCAGACAAAACCAAAAAAATGGTTCAGAAAGTAAAAACAAATTTCAGCGGAATAGAAGAAAAATTCCTCAAAATAAATAAAAATGTACTTGAAATGAATTCAATGATAGAAAACCTGACAGCTTCAAGCGAAGAACAAAGCGCATCAAATCAGAAAATAAGTGCATCGATGAATATGATATCGGAAGTAATGGAAAAAATGGATACAATAGTAAAAGAAATAGACAAATCAATAGAAAAAGAAGTAGAAAACACCGAAGAAATATCAAAACAGGCAGAAAATCTCGAACAACAGTCAAAATCACTAAAACAAAATACAGAAACTTACGAAATATAAAAAATCCACGGTTTTTACCGTGGATTTTTTTTATCTTATAAAGTTGTAAGTTAGGTGGATTGTTGGTTAGTTAAATTGTTGGTTAGTGGGTAGGTAGTTAGATGGTTGGTGGTTAAGGACTGCCAAGAAATATAACATATTTCTTGGTATTCCACCAGAAAATATGTTATATTTTCTGGCTTTTTAAAGATAATCTGACTTTTAGAAGTTATAAATTAGGTTGTTATCTATTTGGTTTGTCATCTCGAATGTACTTAGAGAGATCTTGATTTTTGCTTTGCAAAAATGCATTTATTAGCTGTACAAATTATTTATTTTGTACAGTTTTTTTTAAAAAAGCTTCGCTTTTTAATCCTTATGAGCGAACAAATCTTTCGCTCGGTACAAGTATAGGTAGGTTATAAATTCGTTGGTTAGGGGTTTAGATGGTTGGTGGTTAGCA
>JACKPH010000002.1 GCA_024233675.1 Thermotogae bacterium | reverse complement strand
TTTCTTCTATCATTTTCTCGATACATCAACCAGTTATCTCTTAATTTTTTAGGACAAAGAACCAGTACCCTACTATTTCGCAATTAATAATATTTTATTACTGCCAATGCTTCAAATGTTTTACCTAATCCAACACTATCAGCAATTATACAACCATTATATTTTTCAAGTTTATCAATACTTCCTAATACTCCATCTTTTTGAAATTTATATAGTTTATTCCAAACAATTGTTTCCTTAAATCCTGTTTTACTTTTTACTATTTTTTCTTCAGTTAAGTCATCTAAATAATCTTTGAAAATGTTATACAAGGTTATATAATATATAAACTCTGGATTGTTTTCCTTATAAACTTCCTCGAGTTTTTCCAATACTGATTTTTTTACATCTTTTACTTTTTCTTTATCATTCCAAATACTATCAAACCAATTTAACATTTGCTTAGTTGTATTTTCATCTTCTATATACATATTCATTTGAGGAATATCTGAATTAATTATACCTAATCCTCTTGAGGTAAAATCGGAACTTCCATGGATAAGATATTCTTTTTCCTTACTTTTAACATGAAACATTTTTTGAGGCAATGTAGAATTTGAATCATAGGCTCTTATTTCAACCTTGTTTCTTATCCAATTAGCACATTCTTTAGCAATTTCTGACTGATTTAATTCATTTTTTAATTTTATTTCAAAAGGATCTCCTGATAAATTTTTTTCTCGTCCGGAAAGTAGGTATTCTCTTTTAATTTCTTTCTTCTCATTTAAAAATGTTGGTTCAGAAAATAATAGTCTTAATTTATTTATTTTAGATAGTTCTTTTTTTAAATATTCATAAGCATATATTGTAAAATATGCAGAAATAATTGAAACTTTTGAATCTTTTTCTATAATTTCTTTTAAAGTTTCTCCAACTGATCCTGATTGTTTATTGTCTAATATTTTATTTTGCATATAGGTCCTCCGTTATTTTTAATTTTCTGAAAAAATATTAAAACAATACAAGAATATAACCGCCTATTATACCTGTTATATTACTTAACAGAGTACCTATGAGATAGTATTCCGCAAATTTTTTATTTTCAAGTTCTTTAAATCTTGTTATTGATTTTGCGGTAAATATTATCGCAAGGGCTTCAGGTTTCCCTATCAGTACAAAAAGCATTATTAAAAATCTTTCGAGCATTCCTATATATTTACCTGTGCTTACACCGGAATCATCTGAAAATTCGGGAATTTTACCTTTATATATGTATATAAGAATATTTTTTATAAAGTCAGAAGATTTAAAGCAGAATAAAAGAAAAATAAAAACAAAAAAAAGCACGGATTCTATGTAATTAAAATAGTAAGTTGAATATATGTTTCTGCTGTAACCAAAGTATAATATGTAAATAAAAATTATCTGAAAAATAAAACCGGCTATATTAAAAATATTTTTTTTAATTTCCGCACTATAATCATTTTTTATAAATTTTTTCAGAAAATAAGTGGTTATGTTAATTATAAAAAGAACAGCAGCAGCTAATATAAAGAAACTGTCATCATAAATAAGCATAAAAATAAAAGAATAAATCAAAATACTAATATAATAAAAATTTAGTTTTTTCCCTTTTTCCTCAGGGCGCATGAAAAAATAAAACAAACCTGTTATTGTAAAGTAAATAAATAAAACAGAATATGAGCTTATAGCAGAAAAAAAGTTTTCAAAAGTCATTTTTATTCCCCCCAATAATAATGTATAAGATTGTGTATAACATTTTCCGTTGATTTTACAATATCCCAATCGGCTGATTTCAGACGTTTCTGAACAGTCTGCCAGTTTTTGATTTTTAATGCATCGGCAGTTTCTTTAAGAGTTTTGCCTCCTGCAATATGAATTATTGCATCTGTCTGCTTTTCTGTCCAGTTTTCCGAAATCCTGTCAATAAGAATGTAAAATTGATTTACTACTTCATCAGCTATTTTATTTTCCGATTTAAAAAAAGTTTTTAATTTATTATTTTTAGCATATTCCAGTGCATCTCTCGAATTATAAAAAGCTTTTCCGTTCATTTCCCAAGGGTTTTCCGAAATATCTCCGAAAATACTTCCGAAACCTACACCTATACGTATAGAAAATGGTTTTGAAATAATGCGGAGATTTCTTATTATCATTGGTATGTCGGCATTTATACCAGCAAGAAACTGAAATTCATCACCTTTTAAAAGCACTATTTTTGTCAGAATATTTTCAAATTGTGCGGAATTAAGCTTTTTTTCGAGTAATTTTTTTGATTCGGCGGATAAAAGTTTTCTTGAATTTATAATATCACATGTAATCGCAAAGTAATTAATAAAAAACACCTCCTTTGATTTTATTATACACCAAAAAAGAGATGTTTTTTATTAAAACACTATAAAAATAGTGTATAAACCAGATACACTATATTAATTTACTAAAAGTGATTCAAAATGTGCATTGTAAAGGTTATAATATGCACCCTTTTTTTCCATAAGAGAATCATGAGTTCCTTCTTCTTCTATACCGTTTTCTGTCAAAACAATTATTCTTCTGGCATGTCGTATTGTTGCCATTCTGTGGGCTATTATAAATGTTGTTCTGTTTTCGGAAAGTTTTGCGATTGACTGCTGAATAATTGCCTCACTCTGATTATCGAGAGAAGAAGTTGCTTCATCGAGTATAAGAATAGGCGGATTTTTAAGAAACATACGTGCTATAGATATTCTCTGTTTCTGACCTCCGGATAATTTTACGCCTCTTTCTCCTATATAAGTGTTATATCCTTCCGGAAGTTTCATAATAAAATCATGTGCATTAGCAGCTTTTGCTGATTCAATTATCTGTTCATCTGTAGCATTAAAATTTCCGTAAGCTATGTTATCACGTATAGTTCCGGAAAACAGGAAAACGTCCTGCTGAACAATTCCGATATTTTGTCTTAAAGATTTTAAAGTAACGTCTTTTATATTATTTTTATCAAGAAATAAAGATCCTTCCGAAACATCGTAAAATCTCGGTACAAGCGAACATAATGTTGATTTCCCGGCTCCTGACGGTCCTACTATTGCTACAGTTTCACCTTTTTTTACATATAAATTTATATTTTTAAGTACAGTTTCACCTTCATCGTAACTGAAACTTACGTTTTCAAATCTTATATTACCTTCTACATCTTTTAGATCATAAGCTTTTTCGCAGTCTTTTATATCAGGATCCGTATCCATTATTTCAAAAAAACGTCTCAGACCGGCAGCACCCTGCTGGTACATCTCAACAAAACGCAGCAGAACGTTTAATGGCTGAAGAAACTGCGTTACAAAAAGAGAAAAAGCAAAAAAATCTCCCAGGTTAATTTCTCCGTTTGCAACAAATATTCCTCCCGAAACAAGCATTATAAGAATTGCCATATTTGAAAGAAAATTTACACTTGAATAAAAAGTTCCGAGATATTTAAATGCATCTGTTCTTACCTGTTTAAATTTATCATTACCCTTTTTAAATCTTTCAATTTCAAAATCTTCATTTGTAAAAGATTTTACAACTCTTATACCTGAAAGGGATTCCTCTATTGTTGCATTTACATCGGCCATTTTTTCTTTTGCTGCTCTGAAAGCTTCCTCAAGTTTATTGTTATAATAAACCATAAATGCAAACATGAAAGGAACTATAGCAAAAGTTATAAGAGTAAGTTTAACATTTATTGTAAGCAGAAGTATAAAAGCACCTACTATTTTTACGAGAGAAATAAAAAGATCTTCAGGTCCGTGATGAGCAATTTCTGATATTTCAAAAAGATCATTTGTTATTCTTGACATGAGATGACCTATTTTTGTGTTACTGTAATAATTAAAGGAAAGTTTCTGCAAATGGGTAAAAAGATCCTGTCTCATATCGTACTGTATTCTTACACCCATAACATGACCCCAGTATCCGACAAAATATTCAAAAAGCCATATCATAAGGTAAACACCTAAAAGTAATAAGGCAGAAGTTAAAACCATGTTTAAGTTTTTGTCAGGTATAGCTTCATTTATTATTTTTCTTGTTATCATAGGATAAAAAAGTCCCAGTCCCGAAAGAAAAAAAGCCGATATCATATCAAATATGAAAAGTTTCATATGCGGCTTATAATAAGCAAAAAAACGTTTTAGCATATTGATCCTCCAATCTTTAATAAATTTAACAAGTGATTAGCAGTATGAACTAATTATACTATATTTATATTTTAATACATGGAGCATACCCAATGTCAACAGGTTAATTTATTATTTTTAAAATTAATATATGTAAAATATTGATTTAATATTTTAAAAATATAATAAAATATATACCGATTTGTATAAAGGAGGTAAATATGTTTGAAAATATGAAAGCTGTAGTTGTTGATGATAATGAAATAAATATTATAATAATGAAAGAAGTTCTGAAAAATATTGTTGGAAATGTGTATGATTTTGAAAATTCAAAAGAGGCAAAAGAATTTCTTATAAAAGAAAAATATGATATAGTATTTCTGGACTATATGATGCCTGATATAGACGGACTTGAACTTATAGAAATTATCAGATTTTATAAACCCGATATTCCTATACTTATGGTTACGGCGTATAATGATTATGATATTAAAATAGAAGCTTTAAAAAAAGGTGTTACTGATTTTCTTATAAAACCTATAGATAAAATAGAATTTGAAGTAAGAGTAAAAAATATTTTGAAACTCAGAGAAAAAGAGATACTTTTAAAAGACAGGTCAAAACTACTTGAATATGAAGTTAAAGAAGAAATAGTAAAAAGTAATATAAGAGAACTTGAAACTCTTGAAATAATAGGTAAAATATCTGTAATGAGAGATTCCGAAACAGGAAATCACCTAATAAGAGTAGGAGAGTATTCAAGGATTATAGCAAAGTATCTGCGAAAATCGGAAAAATTTCAGTATATAATAAGATATGCCGCACCACTTCATGATATAGGGAAAATAGGAATAGATGACAGTATTCTCAAAAAGAACGGAAAATTAAGGATGAAGAGTATGAAATAATGAAAAAACATACAATAATAGGTTATGAATTTCTTAAAAATCTTAAAAGTCAGTTTTTAAGGTCAGGTGCACTCATTTCTCTTTCACATCATGAAAGATATGACGGAAGCGGATATCCTTACGGAATAAAAGGTAAAGAAATAAATATTTTTGCCAGAATAGTATCGGTTGCCGATGTTTTTGATGCACTTGTTTCAGAGAGAATTTACAAAGATGCATGGACACTGGAAGAAGCTTTTGAGGAAATAAAGGAAAGCAGCGGAAAACAGTTTGATCCTGAATGCGTAAAAGCTTTTAGTGAAGGGTTTTCCGAAATAAAGGAAATATTTTATAAATATAATCAGGAAGGGGTAAACAATGGAAGATATTTATAATTATTTATTTTATAATCTTAATAAATTAGCTTTTATTGTTGAGGTTACTGATTCTGATTTTATCATCAGGGATGTAAATAATTTATTTCGTAAAACTTTTAACGGTGATATTAATAATATTTTAGATAAAGAGTACAAAAAAACAGAAAAAGACTATTTAAATAATAATATTTTTAAATATATAGATTCTGTAAGTGAAAAAATATATCATGAGGGAAATGAAGAGTTATTTATAAACTCTGATGACGGAAATGTAATTTACAGAGTAATTAAAACTCATATAAAAGATTATTTTTATATGATATGTTTCGAAGACTTTAGTGAAATGGGTAAAATCGAAAAAGAACTTAATTTCAGACTTTATTTTGAAACAATAATTTCTGAAGTTTCAAGTTTTTTTGTAAATATATCGTATAAAAATATAAATGAAAAAATAAATGAGGCACTTAAAAAAATCGGGAAATTTTCCGATGCTGACAGATCATATGTTTTTCTCTACAGTAAGGACGGAAATTTTCAGAGTAATACACATGAATGGTGTGCTCCGGGAATAAATCCTGAAATATCTAATCTTAAAAATATACCTGTTGAGTTAACTCCGTGGTGGACAGAAAAAATAAAAAAAAGAGAAAATATTTATATACCTTTTACCGATAAAATGCCTAAAGAAGCTTCCGTTGAAAAAGAAATACTTGAAGAACAGAATATAATATCACTTATAGTTGTTCCTATAATAATAGAAGACAGTGTTATAGGTTTTCTCGGACTGGACAGTGTAAGACGTCATATGCAATGGTCACGCGAATCTATAAATATACTGAGATTTTCGGGACAGATAATAGCAAATGCCATAAACAGATATGAAAAAGATAAAATAATTATATCCGAGAGAAAATTTGCACTTACTGTTATGGAAACAATGGGACAGGGCCTTACAATAACTGATGAAAAAGGATTATTTACATATGTAAACAGAGAATTCTGCAGACTTACAGGGTATGAAAAGGAATTCCTTGTAGGACGTTCTCCCCGTGATATAACAGAACCTTCTTTTATGGAAATACTTGATGAAAATTATAATAAAAGAAAAAAAGGAATGGAAAGTCAGTATGAATCGAGAATAATAAGAGGTGACGGGAATTTTGTTGATATATTAATTAATGCCGTACCTAAATTTGAAAACGGCGAAATAAAGGGATCAATATCTGTTGTAACAGATCTTACAGCTCAGAAAGCCATAGAAAGAAATCTTATTGAATCTGCAAAAAAAGCAGAAGAATCTGCTAAATTAAAATCTGAATTTATCGCATCAGTTTCACATGAAATAAGAACTCCGATGAACGGTATTATAGGTTTTATAGAGCTTCTGAATGAAACTGATACTAACAGTTTACAGAAAGAATATATAAAAAATGCCAAAAATTCCGCTATTCATCTTTTATCACTTCTTAATGATATAATAGATTATTCCGCAATAGAAAACAACAAACTTATAATAAATAAGGTAGGCTTTAACTTTGAAATAATTCTGAAAAATCTTGTTGAAACCTATAAAAATCTTGCTGATAAAAAATCACTTGAATTTATATATGAAATAAATATAAAAAATAAATTTTATTACGGTGATCCTGTAAGAATAAGACAGATAATAGATAACCTTGTGAGCAATGCAATAAAATTTACTCAGAAAGGATATGTAAAAATAAAAGTAGATGAATTTTCTGAAAATAATTTTGTAATATCTGTTGAAGATACAGGTATAGGTATAGAAGAAGACAAAAAAGAAAAACTTTTTAATGTTTTTACACAGGCAGACAGTTCGATAAAGAGAAAATACGGCGGAACAGGTTTGGGACTTTCAATAACCAAAAAAATAGTTGAAAAATTAAATAACGGTAAAATATATTTTCAGAGTTTTAAGGGAAAGGGTACGGAATTTGTTGTTGAATTCAGTCTTGAAACATATTCACTTAAAGAAATAAAAATTAATAACAGAAAAGTTCTTGCTGTTGATGACTCAGAAACCAGTCTTTATCTTATAAAAGAAATTTTCAGGGATTTAAAATACGAGGTAGATTTGCTGAAAGATCCCGGCGAAATACTTGAAAACATTAATACATCTGAATATGATGCGGTATTTCTTGACATAAATATAGGGAATTTAAACGGCACGGAGATTATGAAAAAGATAAAATCCGGTGATGATTATCAGAAATATCCTATACCTATAATTGCTATAACAGGTGAATCAGACAGTTCAAAAATAAAAACATTTACTGAAGACGGGTTTGATTTCTGTATAGTAAAACCATTTTCAAAAGATGATATAAAAACATTATTTTCTGAAAATATAGAAAAACATACAGTTAAAAATCCTAAAGGTATAAATCTGAGAAATCTTGAGGAAATATTTAAAAATGATCCAAAAGCTCTGAGAAAAATAATAGATAAAATAAAACAGGAAACTTATGCATGTTATATGCAGATAAATAAAACTTACGATATTAAAGAAATAAATCCTCTCATTCATAAAATAAAAGGAATACTTTCAAATCTTTACAGTGCTGATATAAATGCAGAACTTAACAAAGCTTATAAATCTTCTGATATTAATGAAAAAAAAGAAATTCTGGATAAAATATATTCTGAAATAAAAGAGATATAGGAGTGAATATTTATGTTTAGTGCAATAGGAGAATTACTTGTTGATTTTCTTCCGTCAGATAATTTTAATGAAAATCATTCATATATTTTTAAAGCAGGGGGAGCTCCGGCTAATGTTGCCTGCGGAACTGCAAAATTAGGAATTGAAAGCCGCATAATTTCTAAAGTAGGTAAAGATTATATAGGGAAAAAATTAAAAGAAGAAATAGAAAAAAACGGAGTAAATACCGATATGATAACAGAAAGCGGTTATAATACAACTCTGGCAATAGTTTCTCTTGATGAAAAAGGAGAACGCGGATTTTCTTTTTACAGAAACAATACTGCTGATATAAATCTTAATCATAATGATTTCAGTTTTGAAGAGGTCAGAAAATCAAAAATAATACATTTCGGTTCTCTGGGACTTACAGCTAATCCTTCAAGAAAAACACATTATAATCTTTTAAAGGATTATCAGGGAATTACAACTTTTGATCCCAATCTTAGATTAAATTTATGGAGCAGTAAAAATGAAGCAAAAAAAGTTATAACGGATGCGCTCAATTATGCTGATGTTGTAAAAATGAGTTATGAAGAACTTGTTTTTATAAGTGATGAGTCCGATACAGAAAAAGCAATGAAAAAAATTTATACGGAAAATATGAGCTTTATGGTAATTACACTCGGAGAAAAAGGTTCTCTTTATTATGACGGTAATCAGATATTAACAGCAGAATCAATAAAAATTAAACCGATTGACACTACGGGTGCGGGAGATGCTTTTATGTCTGGTATAATTTATTATGTGGACAGCTTCGGATTAAATATGGAAATTAATATAATAAAAGAAATGCTTAAATTTTCAAACATATGCGGAGCACTTACCACGACAAAAAAAGGAGCAATAGGATCTTTTCCGGAAAAAGAAGAAATACTTAAATACATGGAATCGGAGGGTTAAATATGAGAAAAAGAGGGTGTGCATCGCCTACAGGAAAAGGCTGGTGGCTTTCATCGGTATTACTTTTACTGTTATCGGAAGAGAAATCACACGGATACGAACTCGTTGAAAAACTCAGAGAATTCGGAATAAATCTTGAAGGTGTAGGCAATATAGGGAGAATATATACATTTCTCAACAATTTTGAAGAAATGAATTATGTTGCTGCCGAATGGGACACTGAAACTTCTCCGCCGAGAAAAATTTATACAATAACGGAAATAGGTTTATCAGAACTTCAGAATATAAAAAAAGAAATGGAAAATCAGAAAAAACTTATAAATGATTTTATAAAAAGAGCAGAAAATCATCTTTAGTTTTAAAGATGATTTTCTGTTCTTTTTTATTAGGAGGTAAAATTATGAAAAAAGTTATTATAATAATTTTAATGCTTTTTATGAACGCATATTTATTTCCTTTAAAAATAAAAACAGGTATAGAAATTTCAGGACATATAATACCTTATTTTTCTGTTACGGTATGCAGCTATAAAAACATTGAAACTGAGCTTGGCACAGGATTTCTTGTTATGAAAGGGAAAAATTATTTATTTGAACCCTTTGTAAAAATTAAATACTTTACAGATCCGGGAATAAATTTAGAATTAAATACAAAAATTATAAAAGTATCGTCTGAAAAAAGAATTCTCATACTTTCAGGTATAGGTGCAGGATATAATTTTCTGAACGATAAGTTAAATATATCAGCTGCTGCTGAAATTATGCTGCCTTTTTCCGCAGTACGGAAATTTGGCGGACCTGTTCCTATGCTAACTACCGATTATCTATTCTGAAAATTTTTATATTCTTCCGTATTTTTTAAGAAGAATAAGATTTTCAAGTGTTAAAATACCGGACCATGCTTTTTTGCTTATTTCCCAATCTTCTTCATAATTATCCCATGACCAGTTCGGTGTAAATATTCCGTATAATTCAAGAACACCTATTCTGTAATTTATATTCTGATCCACAAGTCTTTTTTCCAGTCCGAAATTTTCCCCGTCTACAAGAGAAACAAATTTCAGAGGCTCCGGAACATAATTTATCCAGTCTTCATTATTTTTTGAAACCAAAGAATTAATAGCTTTCTTTAAAGGCTTTTTCATAGACTTTTTAACATCATCATTTACAACATTATAAAGTCTTAAAAAACAATATATTTCATGATCTGACTGAAATTTTTTCATAGAATTAAGATAGTCCGAATAAAATTTTATTATTTCATCGGTATTTATCGATTTAATAGGATTATTATATTTGTATATATATGAAAGTATTTCTGCTGAAGGATTCCCCTTATTAAAATCTATTACGGACATATTTTTTTCTTCAATAAATTCCCACCACGGTGCATGAGGAAAATTGTTAACCTCAGGAGTAATACTAAACCATCTGTTTTCATTTTTGTCAAAAGTTTTCTCAAGATAAGAAAAAACTTTTAATCTTATATCTTCTGATTTTTCAGAACTGAAATATTCAAGATATTCTAAAGCTTTTGTTGTTGCTGCAGGTGAAGAATAAGGCATAAGAAAATCAGGTTCTATACCGTTACCGAAACCACCGTCAGAATTCTGATATTTTAAAAGTTCCTGAATAGCATCTTCTTCTGAACCGCCTTCAAAAAGCATATTATAAATATTTAATTCCAGAGGTCTTGCGATCTCCTGAAAATTCTTTTTAACAAGTTCCAGAGCGTGATGATTAAGTTTTAACATAAAAATCCCTCCTGTATAGTTCTTTCTATAATCATTATACGCTATAATAAATATTTATCAAAACATATCAATAAAAAAAGAAAGCATTTATAAAGAGTTCTGTATAATTTAATATATATTTTTACACATGAAATATTAAGTCGGAAAATCGGTTTTAGTAATTAAGATGCTCCTTTTTATAAGAATATTTAAAGATTTTTATAATATAAAATCCCTCTTTTTATTTTAATAAAAAGAGGGATTATTATTTTATCTGGTAGATATTATTGAATATACAGGATAATCAGTAGTTTTTATTGCAGTTAAATCAGAAACTATTTCCCATACAGCAGAAGTATCATACTTAAATCTTCTTGATTTAATTATAGTAATTTTATTCTGAACTGTATTAATAGCTTCGCAAATAGTCCATGTCGGAGCCTGATCCAACATCTGCTGTGTAACTTCATATGAAGCATCATAGTTATCTTTAATTACACCTGAAAATTTAATCTCAGATTTTCCGACTGACATTTTAAATTTTTTATTTTTCCCGACTAATAGTTCAAAGTCTTTATTATTATGGAATAACATATCAAAATCTTTATTTTTCTGAACAGAAATGGTCCATAAAAATGAATGAGGTCTTGTTACAGATAATGTACCGGTTGAAGCAATAGAGCAATTAAGCTGAGCAGGATTACCATGGCTTATTATTATATGATCATATTCTTCGCATGCTACATCATAATAATAATTTTTGGGATCATTACGGTCGTACTCGTTATGTTTGGATGGATTATTTTGGCTGACTATAACGATTACGGCAAAAATATTTACACACAATAATATTATTAACACTAAAAGTAAAATTAAAATAATTTTTTTTATATTTATAATTCCCCTGATAAAGAGATTGTTTGCTAAAATAATTTTCTTATTATTTAATAATTATATTACAAAAAAGAAATAAAATATTTTTATAAATAATATTTAATATAATATCATATATTATTATATCATATATTATTTGTAAAGTAAAATTAATTAGTAAAAAGTTAAAAAGATTATCTGAATATTTAAAGAATTTTTTAAATTTCAGTATTTTTTAACATAATAAAATACCTCCAAAGTAGTTTTGTAATTTTTAAAATTACGCTTTCTGCTTTGGAGATATTTTATTTTAATGATTATTAATGATGGTGATCGCTGTGATTACATGTATAATCAGAATCTTTAAGGGTTTTGTTTATATATTCATTCATAATTTCGCTCACAGAACCGAGAACTCCTTTATAAACATTTATACCGTAACTGTTAAAAAATTCTACTGCTCTTGATCCGATACCTCTTACTACCATAACATTAACATTTTTATCATTCATATAACCAGGAATTTCTCCGGGAGAATGTTCTGTAAAAGGATTTTTTTCTATAACGCACTGATATTTATCACCGTCAAGTTCAATAAAAGCAAAAAAAGGTGCATGTCCGAAATGTTCGCTTATAGGTGAATCTGTATTTTTATTTTCCAATACCGGAATAGCTAATTTTATCATATTATTACCTCCTGTATTATATACAAAATAAATATATCACATACAAAAATATATTTCATCTCTCAAAATAAGCATTTATTGGTGATTAAATACAAATAAATCTATTTAAATTAATAAATCGAACTTATGTTTAATTTGATATATATAAAAAAAATATATATAATTATAATAGTAAATAAATAAAAAGGAGTGATATTTATGCCTAACAGAGACGGTACAGGACCGGACGGTAATGTAAGAACAGGAAGAAGAATATGCAGAAAAACTGAGTTTAATGATGAAAGAACAGAATTACACAGAATGAGAAGATGCGGAAGAAATAAAACCGGAAGACAGAACTTATGCAGAAATAGTGTAATATTAGAAGAAAGAAAAATATATCTTGAAAATGAACTTAAAAAGATAAACGAAGAAATTATAAAAAATAATTCATAAATATTTAGGAGCTGAAAAGATGAAATTAGTTGTTCTTTCAGGTAAAGGCGGCGTCGGCAAAACTCTTGTTTCTGTAAATCTTACAAATGTTTTATCAGAATTCGGTAAAATAGTTCATTTGGACTGTGATGTGGAAGAACCGAATTCAAATATTTTTCTTAAAAGGGAAATAGATTTTACTGAAAATGTTGATATACAAATACCTTATGCCGACAGTTCAAAATGTACAAAGTGCGGTTTATGTTCCGAAAACTGCCAGTTTGGTGCAATAAGTGTTTTTAAAACAGGAACTGTTGTTTTTGAATCTCTCTGTCACGGATGCGGAGTATGTTCTTATATATGTCCTGAAAAAGCGATAAAGGAAAAATCAAAAACCATAGGAAATATTTCTTTCGGAGAAAAAGATAATATTATATTCGGTGAAGGGGTTTTAAAAATAGGTGAACCTTCCGGGGTAAAGGTTATAAGAAAATTAAAAAATAAATATCCGGATTCTGATATTATTATTACTGATGCACCTCCCGGAGCATCATGCTCTGTTGTTGAAACACTTAAAGGAGCGGATTATGCACTTGTAATAACAGAATCAACACCTTTTGGACTTCATGACATGAAAGCTGTTCTGGAAATAGCTTTAAAAATGAATATAAAAACAGGTATTGTTATAAACCGATATGATGAGAATTATAAAGAAACAGAAAATTATCTGAGGTCTGAAAATATTGAAATAATATCAAAAATCCCTTTTATAAAAGAAATAGCCGAAATGTATTCAAGAGGAGAACTAATAAGTAATAAAAAAGAATACAGGGAAATATTTCTTGAAATAGCAGAAAAAACAGGGGTGTTAAAATGTTTAAACAAATAGCCATAGTAAGCGGTAAGGGCGGAACGGGGAAAACTACCGTAACTGCTGCACTTACACACCTTTTTAAAAATAATATTCCTGTAGACTGTGATGTTGATGCATCTAATTTATTTTTACTTTTTAATCCTAAAACTGAAAAACAGTACGATTATTACGGAGGAAAAAAGGCTGTTATAGATATCGGTAAATGTTCTTCATGCGGTCTTTGTGCTGAAATATGCAGATTTGACGCTATAAATATAAATTCAGGTGAATATTCCGTTGATAATTATTCATGTGAAGGCTGCGGATACTGTGCTATAAGATGTCCGGAAAAAGCAATAGAACTTTTTGAATCCAGATCAGGTGAATACTATATATCATCATACAAAGAAGGAAGATTTATACACGGAGAATTAGAACCGGGAGAAGAAACTTCCGGAGGACTTATAGCAGGTATAAGAAAAAAAGCTATTGAATTAGCTGATAAAACAGATTATATTATTATTGACGGATCTCCGGGAATAGGATGTCCCGCAACATCTTCAATAACAGGTGTTTCATATGTTTTAATAGTATCAGAACCTACTCTTTCGGGATTTCATGATCTCAAAAGAATAATGGAAACAACAGAGCAGTTCAGAAGAAAATATTCGGTTGCAATAAATAAATACGATATAAATACTGAAATAACAGAAAAGATTGAAAAATACTGTTCGGATAAAAATATAAAAATTACCGGAAAAATTCCTTTTGATAAAACAGTAATGAAAGCCGTTCAGGAAAGTAATAGTATAATAAATTACAATTCACCGGCTTCAGAGGCCATAAAAAAATTATATAAAAATATTACGGAGGAAATAAAATGATAATAGGATTATGTTCAAAAAGTGATTCAAAAGAATCAAATACAGATGACAGATTTGCAAGAGCGGAATATTTTGTTTTATACAATACTGAAAACAGTGAATATAAGTTTTTAAAAAATACTGATTCAGGAGAACACGGTGCCGGTCCGAAAGCCGTACAGTTTTTTTCAGATAATGGCTGTAATGTTATAATTGCACCGAGGCTCGGGGAAAATGCGGTAAAAGCAGCAAAAGCTTCCGGAATAGAATTAAAACTTCAGAATGACGGAACTGTTGAAGAAAATATAAAAGATTTTTTAAAAAAATAAACGGAAGTCTTAAGACTTCCGTTTATTTTATAGATTCATATACAATATTACATATTGTTTTACTGAGATAACCTGTGCTGTTATATTTTGTAAAAGAATTAACACCATAAGAATTATACATTACCATTCTGTATTCGTAAGGATTTCCCCATGAAGTTGCGGCTATTCTGTAATTAAGATCTTTTGAATGTAAGTATACTCTATCTTCCATAGATATAAATATCTGGAAAAAAAGTATTATATATATATTCATAAATCCGTTAAACGCTAATAATGACATTATAAGAATTAATAATCCTCTGAAAAAATCCATAGAAATCATTATTGTCTTTCTATTAAGTCTGTCACCGATTACTCCGGAAAATGGTGTAAGTATTAAAACAGGAATCATAGTAATTACAGAAAATAACCCCATTATTTTACCTGATTCTGTCATTTTTATTACATAAAGCGGTAAAGCTATATTCTGAATACCACTGCCTATAAGAGATATAAATTTTCCGGAAAGGTATAGATTAAAGTTCTTATTTTTCATGATACAACTCCGTATAATAAATTTCTATAAAATAATACTATAAAGAGTATACTCTATGTCAATAAGTATAAAG
The DNA here is from genome assembly GCA_024233675.1 of Thermotogae bacterium. Classification (GTDB taxonomy): domain Bacteria; phylum Thermotogota; class Thermotogae; order Petrotogales; family Petrotogaceae; genus JACKPH01. The sequence goes on along the minus strand of JACKPH010000002.1, from coordinate 296,792 downwards.
TAATTTTTTAATGAGATTATTTATATATTTAATCATTTTCATCAGTATAAGTCAGTCTAAGAATTTTTCTCCGAGAATTTTTATTCCGAAAGCGCCTATAGGTGCAGTAACAATTATTGCCAGAACAGCAACAGCAAGCATTATATCTCCGCCGGCAACACCCATACTGAAAGGAATAGCACCTATTGCTGCCTGTACTGTTGCTTTTGGTATATATGCAACTACAGAAAATATTTTTTCTTTTGTATTAAGACCTGAACCAATTAAAGCAATTAATACCCCGACACTTCTGAAAATAAGTCCTATTAATATCAGAAGAAGACCTTTAAGACCTGAATTAAGAACGACATTAACATTAACCTGAGCACCTACAAGAACAAAAAGCATTATTTCGGCAAAAACCCATATTTTTTCAAGTTTTTTTGCTATGTTATTAGCTCTCTGCGGAGCTTTTTCAAGTATAATAAAGCCCATTGCCATTACACCTATAAGACTTGCAATCTGAAAATGAGATTTTAAAACATCTTCAAGGGAAGTCATAAAAATTGAAATTGCAAGTATGTATAATACTTTTTTTGTATCTCTTATACTGTGTTTTTTGAACATAAAAACAAGGAAAAGTCCTGAAATGATACCTATTATAATTCCGAATACTATAGAAAAAGGAATTTCTATAATTTTAAGCGGAATGTTTACACTGCTTCCGCCGTAAAGACCTAAAAAAGTTGAAAATATTGTTATTGAAACAACATCATCCACAGATGCTCCGGCAATTATAATTGTCGGTACTGATTTTTTCTGACCTTTGCCCTTTGAAATAAGATCAAGCATTCCCGGAACAACAACGGCAGGAGAAACAGCGGCTATTATGAAACCGAGAATACCTCCCTGAATGAATGAAAATTTGAAAATAATAACCGAAAATAATGCAACGGAAAAACCTTCGATAATATCAGGAATAAATGACATTTTAAATGCGGATTTTCCTACCGAAACAAGAGTTTTTTTTGATATTCCGAGACCCGCCCTTAGAAGAATAACTATAAGCGCAATTTTTCTTAAATCAGAAGATACATTCATTAAATCAGAATTTATTATATTAAAACCAAAAGGTCCTATAAGAATACCTAAAAAAAGCATACCGAGTATACCCGGAAGTTTTATTTTTTCAAAAAACCATTTAAAAATTAATCCGAGAACAATTATTGCCGCAAGACTTAAAGCCATATATTCCTCCTTAAAATAAAAATGACTCCTGCTATATAGCAGGAGTCATCAGCATTGTTATGCAATTAAAGGCGAACTCCATCACCTGTATTTATTGAATGATATCATAAATATAATTTCTTTTAAATAAAATTTATGAAACAGTATTCGGAAATTTATTTTAATATAACTTTCAGTTCCGAACCGCCTGAATAATCAAAATCAAAATCTGTTATTTTTTTAAAGTCTTCAACGGAAGTTAAAGATTCTGTGCATATTTTGTTTATAAGTATTCCGCGCGGATCTTTTGAAAAATGACCTATATTTTTCAGTGATGATTTGTTGTTCTCATAAAAGTTAACTTTTAAAGTTTTAACTTTTTTTATATCATACATTTTTCTGTATGAAGTGGTTAGCAGGTCAATTATTATATATTTTGAAGAAAAATCGTTCAGAAATTTTGTTATTTCTGAATGCCAGAATTTATAAAGTTTACCTATTTTTTTTAATTCGGATTCAGGTTTAAGTTTATAAACAGCAATTTCGTCAAAAGGTTTAAGAATACCGTAAAGTGCCGAAAAAATGATAAAATGAGAGTCGAAATAATTTTTGCTTTTTTCATCAAAACTGCTGTATAGAATAGATTTAAACATAGTTCCTTTGTATACATCCATAACATTTTTTATTCCGGCATTTTTAAAATCCGCATAATACTCAAGCACACCCGGAACACTTTTTGGTTTTAATTCAAATATCTTTGAAAGAAGGTTATCTGAATATGAATTAAAATTATAAATTTCATCAATTATTTCTTTACGTAAAAAATTAAGCGTAGGAAATGACAGAGAATCAAATACATTAGTTAATGTATCGTCTCTTAAATTTTCGGAATCTTTTGTCTCACTTGGAGGAATTAAAAAAAGCAATTCTTTCATTAGCCACCTCTTATCAGTAAAAAGCTATGTATCCATCTGTTCTCTTTTCTGTTCCGCATATATAAATATTATCACACTTTTGTATTATCTGACCTCTTCCGAAAGGACCGGATGAAAGACTCACTGATATTTCATGACCCATTCTTTCAAGTTTTTCTGCAATATCTGTTGGAAAATCTTTTTCGACAATTATTTTCTTTTCCTTTATCCATTGCCATCTTGGTGCATCAAGGGCTGCCTGTGGATTCAGATTTAAATCAATCATATTAGAAACAACCTGCATATGCCCCTGTGGCTGCATAAAACCGCCCATAACGCCGAAAGGACCGACTGGGTTACCGTTTTTTGTTATAAATCCCGGTATTATAGTATGATAAGGTTTTTTCAGAGGTGAAATAAAATTAATATGTTCGGGATCTGTTGAAAAACCATGACCTCTGTTCTGAAGTGAAATTCCTGTTTCAGGTATTACTATTCCGGAGCCGAAGCCCATATAATTACTCTGTATGAAAGAAACCATATTCCCCCATTTATCTGCAGTTGCTATATATACTGTTCCCGAAGAAGGTAAATTTCCGGGTTCAGGCAGCATAGCTTTTTCTGTTATTTCTTTAAATCTTTTTTTTGCATATGTTTTGGATAAAAGATCTTCTACTGAAACAGTCATTTTATTTTTATCGGTTATAAATTTTTTACCGTCTTCAAATGCAAGTTTTAATGATTCGATCATATTGTGATATCTGTAAGATTCATTGCTGAAATCAGAAAAATCAGAAAAAATATTTAAACCCATAAGTGCTATTATTCCCTGACCGTTTGGCGGAATTTCCCATATGTCATAGCCTCTGTAATTAACAGAAACCGGATCTGTGTATTCACTTTCAAAATTATTGAAATCACTGTATGAAAAATAACCTCCGGTTTTGTCAGAAAATTCAACAATTTTTTCTGTAATTTCACCGCGGTAAAAAGCATTTGTATCGCTATCCGCAATTTTACGCAATGTTTCGGCATGATACGGAAGTTTTATGATTTCTCCGGGGTATGGTGCTTTACCGTTAAATAAAAAAGTATCTTTCCACGGAATAAATTCTTCGCCTGTTAAATTTTTATAGATTTCAGATGCTTTCTTCCAGTAAAAAGAAGTATTTACGGAAAGAGGAAAGCCTTCTTCGGCATATCTTACAGCAGGTATAAAAAGTTTTCTGAAATCAAGTTTTCCGAAATCCTGAGAAAGTTTTTTCCAGCCTGCCGGTGCACCGGGAACTGTAACAGCTTCCCAGCTGTGGGGATTTATATTTTTATTTTTTATTTTTTCCGTATTTATTTTTTCAGGTGCATAACCGCTTGAATTTAACCCGTAAAGTTTTCCGTTATACCAGAATACGGAAAAATTATCTCCGCCTATTCCGTTGGAAGTAGGTTCTACAACGGTAAGAGCAATAGCAGCTGCAATAGCAGCATCAATGGCATTTCCTCCTGATTCAAGAATTTCAAGTCCTGCTTTTGCCGCAAGCGGTGTTGATGTTGCCACGGCGCCGTTTCCCGCAAATATTATATTTCTTGAAGAACTGTAAGGATAATCAAAGTAATCATATTTCATTCAGTTACCTCCGATATAATTAGTTAAGCTAACTTTAATTCAATTATATCATAAAAACAAATACCGACATTCTTTTAAAAGTTTTTTAAATAAATACTTGCAAAAGTGAAAAATAGATGATATAATATATCTCGTAACTGAAATATTCCGGCTTAGCTCAGCGGTAGAGCGGATGGCTGTTAACCATTAGGTCGGGGGTTCGAATCCCTCAGCCGGAGCCATAAAAAAGTCTGACACTTGTGTCAGACTTTTTTTTATTTTCTTTTTTTGAATTCTTCAAAACCCTTTCCGTAAACTCCCATTACACTTCCCTGAGAAATAAACGCAGTATCATCTTCCTGATGAACTATATTCATTACAAACGGAATTTCATTTTTTCTTACTATTACCATTACTATATGTTTATCAGCTTTTGTATACCAGCCTGTTCCTTTTATTACGGTTACACCTCTTGCAAGTTCTCTTGATATTCTTTCGGCAATTATTTCATATTTTTCAGAAAAAATAAAAAACTGTGCAGATTGTTTGTTACCCTCTAAAATCATATCAACAGCATAAGATGAAACAGCCATTGTTACTATACCGTATATAATTTTTTCCGCAGAGCCGAAAAGAAAATATGAGGATGAAATTATTATAACATCAAACATAAGAAGCAGTTTACCCGGACTTATATCTTTATATTTGGTAATTATCATAGCTATTATATCTGTTCCTCCGGTACTTCCTCCCTGTGAAAAAACAATACCTATTCCTGAACCTATAAGTGCACCGCCTAAAATTACAGACATGAATTCATCCTGCAAAACCGGGGTTTTAAAAACAGTTTCAAATACAGAAATAAAAGCTGAGGTACCTAATATACCGTAAATTGTTTTAATTCCGAACTGAGCACCTATTATTTTAATCGAAATAAGTATAAGAAAAATATTCATTATAAGATATCCCAAACCAATAGGAAATCCTGTCATATAGTTTATAAGAGAACTTAAACCACTTAGACCCCCACCTACTATTTTGTGCGGAATAACGAAGGCTGTCCATCCTATAGTGTTAATAAATAATCCGAAAGTAATAATAAAATATGTTTTAAAAATTTTAAAGTATTTATTCATAGTCACCCTCTGTTATATATAAGTTACTATAAATTATACAACATAAAAAAGTAAATATTATAATAAAAAATATAAAAATTTATTTTTTTAAAAACGAAAAAATAAATTTATCATTGTTCATAATGTTTTATTTAAGGATTTTATTATTAAAAATGTTATTTTATTGGATATCAAATGTTAATAATAGAACAAAAAACAGTTTCAATGTGCTTTTGTTATAAGTTTTTTAATAAATATGAACTGAAATATTTAATAACTTATTTTAATAAAAAATAATTTTAATTAATATATTTTTGTTGAAAATAAAAAAATAAATCTTATAATAAAAAATGACTGACGTAAGTTCGTTTGTGGGGATAATCTTTAAAATACTTTGGGGGTATTAGGGATGAAAAACTTTAGCATGTTTAAAAAATTTTTGATAACAGTGTTTATTTCGGGAATAATTCCCATATTTATAATAACTGTTGTACTTATAGGAGAAGCGGGTACAAATATTGAAAAAAGAATAGAAGATACTGTTGAGGTTTTTTCTGGAATATCAAAAAGAAATCTGAATACTTATTTTAACGGAATAACAGAAGACGGAAATGTTATAGCTTCTAATAAAAGTATAACTGATGCAGTAAAAATAATTTCTGAAGGTACTGATAAAAATAGTTCTGAGGAGTATTACAATATTATAGATTTATATCTGAATAAAGTAGTAAAAATATACGGATATTCCGATCTTTATTTAACTGACAACACCGGAAAAGCTATTTACAGTTATGGCTCAAAAAGTGTTGAAGGAATAGATCTTTCGGAACGTACATATATAAAAACAGCTTTAAACGGAGTTCAGAACTGGTCGGATCTTTTTTATTCAGCTAATGTTGATCTTAACATGATGGTCTTATCTACACCGATTACAGAAAATTCAAAGGTTATAGGTACAGTTAATATTACTATAACACAGGATAAATTTGATTCTATAATACATGACGGACTTGAAAATATAGGAGAAACAGCAGATTCTTATATTATTAATAAAGACGGTATGCTTTATACTGAAACAAAATACGGAAAATATTCAGAAAATGCAGCTCTTAAAGAAAAGCTAAACGGAGAGACCTATAAAATACTGAAAAATGAAATAGCTCAGAAAAATAATAATTTCAGTCTTTTTGAAAAGTATAAAAATCATGAGGAAAATAAAGTTTTAGGAATTATGAAAGTTTTAAAAATAGGTGAGAATTATTTCGGATATGTTATAGAAATTAATCAGAAAGAAGCTTTTAAAGAACTTGAATATATGAGATATGTAGGTTACGGACTTTTATTTGTTATAATAGTAGTTTCTATGATTATGATTTTTTTTATAGCAAGATCTATAACAAAACCTCTTGAAGAAATAGTTAAAAAATCAGAAGAAATATCAGAATATGATTTAAGAAATGATATGGATGAAATATTTTTGAACCGCAAAGATGAAATAGGAAAACTTGCAAATGCTTATAACAATCTGTCTGAAAATCTAAAAAATATAATAAAAGAGATAAGTGCATCATCCGATGATCTGAGTCAGTCCAGTCAGAACCTTTCTGCTCTTTCGGAAGAAAATACTGCTTCTGCTGAGGAAATGCTGTCTCAGAGCAGTATTATGAAAGAAAGTTCAAAATCAGTTGCAGAAGGTTCTGAGGATATAAATTCGAGTATAGAGGAACTGTCTTCTTCATCACATGTTATTTACGGACTTGCAAAAAATATTTCTGAATATGCAGCAGAAACAAAAGATAATGCCGAACAGGGCGAAAATATTATTTCAGAAATGAACGATATGGTTCTCAGAGCTTCTGATAAATCTCTTGCAACTATAAGTTCTGTTGATGAACTCAATAATAAAGCTAAAAATATAGAAAATATAGTTATATCAATTACCAAGATAACCGAACAGACAAATCTTCTTGCGTTGAATGCGGCAATAGAGGCAGCACGTGCCGGTGAGGCGGGAAAAGGATTTGCCGTAGTTGCCGATGAAATAAGAAAACTTGCTGAAGAGAGTAAAACAGCTACTCAGGATATATCAGATATATTAAATGAACTTAAGGCGGAAACATTCAATGTTACTTCACAGGTAAAAGAATCAAATGAAATAATTACAAAAGTAAAATCAGGATCAGTAAACATAATTAATTCTTTTGAAAAAATACATGAAAGAATAGAAAGTATAAATAAAAATTTGAAAGAACTTGCTGTTAATTCCCAGAATCAGAGCAAAAATACAGAAGAAATGAGTAATTCTGTAAACGAAATAGTTAACGGTTTTTCTGATATTTCTGACGGAATAAGCAACACAAACAATTCGCTTAATGAAATGACTTCAAATACACAAACATTAAGTGCAAATTCTCAGGAACTTTTTGCACTTTCGGAATCTCTGAACGATGTAATAAAAAAATTCAGATTATAAAATTTTTTCAATCTGATTCCAAATATTCTGAGGCTGAACTTCCATTATTTTTATTGTACTGTTTAAGAATTTTGTTTCAAGAGTGCCGAGAACCGATACAAAAAAGAGATTTATAATTTTTTGATAATCGGTTTCGGTATTTCTGTAATGTTCACTAAAAAAAGGTTCAAAAAGCTTAAAAAAATCATTATAATTTTTTTTAATAAGTTCAAAGCATTTATTTTTTAACTCAGGATTATCAATTAAAAAAGCCCATTTCCAGAAAAGATAAGTTTCATCATTTTCAAAATATTTAATAGTAAAATAAAAAAAATTTTTCAGAAAAATATTAAAAGATTCTCTGAAATTTTCTTTAAGATTGCTTTCGGCAGATTCAAAAAAATGTAATACTTCTTTTTCGACAATTGTGTAAACTATTTCATCTTTGTTTTTAAAATGACTATACAATGACTGTTTTTTTAAAGATACTTTTTCTGCCAAAACCGAAACAGGAAAATTGTACCCTTTTTCTGAAAATAATTTTTTTGCATTTTCTAATATTTCCTCTTTTTTGTTCATAGTTAATCTCCTTTAAAATTCGCCGTTTTAGAAGATTATACTATATTTATCTGAACATAGTCAAAATTAAGAAACATAATTCTGAAATAATTATGAAATAAAAGGTTTTTGTTTGTTAATAAAATTAACAAATTGCAAACCTATTGTTTTTTTACTTATTTTTGTAATTTTAATTTATCTTATTTGTAACAAATGTAAAAATTCAATAAAAAAAAGCGGATTAAAAAATCCGCTTTTTTTATTTTTTAAAAATGGAAATATCAGGATTGGTATTTTCTAAAATGTTTTTTACTCTTAGACCTATAACCGGTTCATACTGTGGATGTGTTAATATATAAAATTTTTCATTTTCTATAGCTTCAAAAACTTTCTTACCTATTCCTTCAATAGGAATACCTGTTACAATAACCTGTTCAGCTCTTTCGAGACCGTCTTTGTATGTCTGACTTGAATAATAAGGGTTGTTTTCATCTATTCTGAATCTTTCCGGCCTTCTTTCATCACAGTGATGAAGATCAGTCTGAATAAATCCGGGACAGAAAACGGACATTTTTATTTTTGAACCGGCAGCCTGAAGCTGATAGTTTACCGATTCTGAAAGACCTACATTTGCGAATTTTGTCATATGATATGTGGGCATTCCGGGAGAACTTAAAAGCCCTGCAACACTTGCGGTATTTATTATATGTGCCGGGGTATTCTGTTTAGTCATTAACGGAATAAATACTTTTAAACCGTAAGCTATACTGTAGACATTTGATTTCATTATGTAATCTATATCATTGTTAGGAATTTCCCATATCGGACCCGGAACTACAACTCCTGCATTGTTGAAAAAAAGATCAACAGAACCGAATTTTTCAGTCGAAATTTTCGCAAGCTTCTCCATATCTTCATATACTGTGACATCTGTAATAACTTTTATAACATTTTCATTTATTTTTTTGATTTCATCAAAAGCTTTTTCAAGATCTTTTTCCGCAATATCTGACATTACAACATTCATGCCTCTTTTTGAAGCTTCTCTTGCTAATTCAAGTCCTATACCGTTTGCAGCACCTGTTATAACCGCTGTTTTATTTTTGAAATCTTTCATTATATCCTCCTCATAATACGTATGATTTATCATATGCTGTTTTTACAGCATCAATTATTCTTCCCGGTTTTTCGGAATCACCTATGATTTTTATATCTTTGAAATTTTCTTTTAAATCTTTTAAAAGTGAATTATCTGATTTTACTCCGAGTGAAAGAACAACATAATCAGCCGGAATAAATTCTTTTATTTTTGAAACTGTATCTTCTGTTTCTACAGATTTTTCAGAAACAGAAATTAGTTTTTTACATGGTATAAGATTTACACCGGATTTTCTGAGTCTTAAAACTACATCTATAAGATTAGGCATATATGCGCCGGGACCTATTTTCGGCTGCATTTCTATTACGGTTACTTCATTACCTTTTTCATTTAAAAATTCTGCTGTTTCGAGTCCGGTCATTCCTGAACCGACAACAACAATTTTTTTACCTGAAATATCAGGATTTTTTTCAAGAATTTCTGTTGCTGTAAATACATTTTCGGATTTTGCTCCCGGTATATCAGGAATAACTGATTTAGCACCTGTTGCAACAAATACCGAATATGGATTAAGTTTTTTTATTTCATCTGTTGTGGGGCATGAGTTAAGATGTATTTCAACACCAAGCTTTTCCATATCTTTTTCGAGACTTTCTATAAACCACATGAGTTTTTCTTTTAAAGGAGGTTTACTTCCGAGATAAACACTTCCTCCGAGTCTTTCTGTTTTTTCAAAAAGTACAGGTCTGAAATTTCTCTCCGCAAGAGTTATTGATGCCTGCATACCTGCAGGACCTCCTCCGATTATTACGACAGTTCTTCCGTTACCTGTTTTTTCAGGTAGAGGATAATAGTTTTCCATAGCTGCTCTCGGATTAACGGCACATTCTATTCTGACACCTGACATTATTTGTTCTATACATTTAAGACATGATATACATGGTCTTATATTACCGCCGTTTAATGCTTTATATGCCCATTGCGGATCAGCCAGCTGAGCTCTTCCGAGTGCTATAAAGTCTGCTGAACCGTTTTCAAGAATTTTTTCGGCAGCTTCCGGTTTTTTTATGTTATTACAGGCTATAACAGGAATTTTTACAGATTTTTTAATTTCTGAGGATAAATTTTCTTTCCAGCCTTCTTTAAAAGAAATAGGTTCTATTATAGTACCTGATGTTTCGTATGTTCCTGAACTTACATTAATTGCATCTACACCGAGATTTTCGAGTGCTGTTGCAATTTTTACGGCTTCATCAATTTTTATTCCGCCTTCTGTAAATTCATCACCGTCTATTCTTACGGATATAGGAAAATTTTTACCGCATACTGTTTTTATACCTACTATAATTTCTGAAATCATTCTCATTCTGTTTTCAAAATTTCCGCCGTACTCATCAGTTCTTTTGTTTGTTTCCGGACTCAGAAACTGACATAAAAGATATCCGTGAGCACCGTGAAGTTCTACACCGTCAAAACCTGATATCTGTGAAATTTTAGCGCCTTTTATAAATTTTTTGATCATAATTTTTATTTCATCTTTTGTAAGTTCTCTTGGTACTTCACCTATTGCTTTTGAAGCTATAGGACTCGGGGCAACTATTTCACCTGCAGGCATAAAACTGCTGTGAGCCTGTCTTCCCGGATGATGTAACTGAGTAAAAATTTTAGTATCATATTTATGGATAATTCTTGTAAGTTTTTGCAGAGAAGGTATCTGATATTCATCAGTTACACATAACTGATTTGGTGTTCCTACACCTGTTTCATTATCAATTCTTGTTATTTCGGTTATTATTAAACCGCATCCGCCTTTTGCACGTTCTTCATAATAGCGTATAATATCTTCCGAAGCTTCTCCTGTTGATGAAGCAATAGAAGTACCCATTGCCGGCATAACAATTCTGTTTTTTAAAGTCAGATTGCCTATTTTTCCTTCCGAAAAAAGATTTTTAAAATTCATTTTTTCATCCTCCTTGTTAAAATAATAACAACTTCTTTATTTTAGCACAATGATTATTGTAAAAAAACGGTATAAAAACTAAAAAAAGTTGATTTTTTTGTGCAATTTGCACTATAATATAAACGGAGGTGATTTTGTGAAAGATTTAATAGAAGAAATAAAAAATGAAATATATGAAGTAAAAAGATCTGAAAAAAATTTTGACAGGGAAGATGTTGTTAATTATTTAAACAATATAGAAAGCAGAATAGACAGTGAATATTATTTTATGGAAAGTTCTTCTAAACTCTTGAATTCACTTATAGAAGGGAAAAGTCTGAAATACATTATTAATCTCGGGTCTGAAATACTTAAAAATCCTGTTATACTTGTAGACTCCGGATATAAAGTTTTGGCACATTCAAAAAAAGAAGATATTGATGAAATATTCTGGAAAGAAAATATAAAAAAAGGATACTGCTCTTTAAATTTTATTAATGAAGTGAAGAAAATAAAAGAAGTAAAAGAAGCACCCAAATCTAATACACCTTTTATAGTAACCTGTCCTGAAAGTCCTGTAAGGAAAATGGTGAGTAAAGTTATAATAAACGGAAAATCCGTAGGCAATCTTATAGCCCTTGAAAAAAACGGAATTTTTGATGATAACGGTAAAAATCTTCTTAAAACATTAAGTATGGTAATATCAGAAGAACTTCAGAAAAATAAAATATTTAAAAATTTTTCCGGTGTGATTTATGAAAATCTTCTTTATGATTTACTTGAAGATAATATAGAAGATATAAGAACACTTGAAGAAAGAACGGAAAGCTGCGGAATTAAAAATAATGAAATATACAGTGCTTTTTATTTTGATTTATCCGTATATACTGACAGATATTTTAATATAGTGTACAACACTCTTACAGACTGTTTTCAAAATTATAAAAATATTTTTTATAAAAACGGTTTTCTTGTTCTGACTGAAAATGAAAATGTACTTTCTGAGTGCAAAGATATTTTGAAAAAATATAACATAAAATGCGGTATAAGTGATAAATTCAGTAATCTTATGGAATTAAAAAAGTATTTTATTCAGGCTAAAAAATCCGCCTATTATATAAGAGAAGATAAAAATACAATGGTTTCATATTACAATGATTTTAAAACTGCTGAATTTATTAAATCGGCAGCTTTAAACATATGCAGTGATGATTATATTAATAACATGATATCCGAAGTAGAAATTTTTGATAAAAAAAATAATACAGAATATCTGTATACGCTAAAAAAATATTTTGAAAATAACTGTAATTTATTAAAAACATCGGAAAAACTTTTTATACACAGAAATTCTCTCGCATACAGACTCGGTAAAATAAAAGAAATAACTAATTACAATCTTGATGACGGGGAAAAAAATTTTAATCTTTATTTTTCAATAAAATTAAAAGAAATAAATCGTTTTAATTTTTAATTTAATTTTTAATTAATATTTATTTTTGGTATAATTATATTAAATATATTTTGGGGGGTGACTGTTATGAAAATAGGTTTTAAAATATCACTTGCTGTTTTTATATCGTTTATAATGCTTTTTTTATCGATGAGTTATATTTTTTATGTAAGATTTAAAGCCTATGGAGAAAGCAGTTATTCAAAAGAATTATTAAATATTATAAAATTATCCGAAAATATATTTGATCTTAAATATCCCGGAGAGTGGAAAGAAGAGAACGGGAAACTTTATAAAGGAGAAACACTTATAAATGATAATTTTGAAGTTCCTGATATTATAAAAAATGAAACAGGATTTGTTTATACTGTTTTTCTAAATGATGTCAGGGTAAGTACAAACATATTATCTGATAATAAAAGAGTTATAGGTACTAAACTATCCGCTGAGGTATATGATTATATTAAAAATGAGAAAAAAGTTTATAACGGAAAAGCGGATATACTCGGTACAGCTTATCAGACTATTTATTCTCCGATATTAAATAAAAATAATCAGATTATAGGAATTCTTTTCGCAGGAATAACTCTTTCGGAACTGAACAAAAAGATTACTTCTGACATATCATTTGTTATTATGATATCTTTTCTGATAACTTTAGCTATAGTTGTAATTATTTATTTTCTTATAAGAAAAATAGTAACATCTCCTTTGGGAATGGCAACCAAACATGCGGAAGAACTTGCAAAATTTGATATTTCAAAAGATATTACAGATGAATTTATGAAAAGAAAAGATGAAACCGGAGAACTTGCAAGAGCTTTTAATGAATTGTCAGGGAATTTTCGTAATATTGTTTCCGAAATAAGAGAATCATCAGATCAGATAAACCAGTCAAGTCAGGGACTTGCATCTATTTCAGAAGAAAATACCGCATCAACACAGGAGTTAGCTTCGCAAAGTGCGGTTATTACAACAAATTCGGAAAAGGCTTCAGCAAGTTCATCAAGAATAAGTGATGAAATTGAGGAACTTGCAGATTCCGCAAAAAAAGTTTCGGGATTTGCAAATGAAATTTTTGGTAAAACATCTGAAGCCGGTCAGAAAAGTGATGAAGGTAATACTGTAATCAATAATCTTTCAAAGTCTATTACAGGTGCGTATGAAAAGTCAAATATGACAATAAAATCTGTTGTTGAGCTTAATGAAAAAGCTAAAAATATTGAAAGTATAGTAAGTACTATAAGCGGTATAACAGAGCAGACAAATCTTCTTGCGTTAAATGCCGCAATAGAAGCGGCAAGAGCAGGGGAGGCGGGAAAAGGTTTTGCTGTAGTTGCGGATGAAATAAGAAAACTTGCCGAAGAAAGTAAAAGAGCAACAGAAAAAATTTCTGAAATTCTTGAGGAACTGAAAAAAGAGACAGGTAATGTAACTAAAGAAACATCTGAAGCTAATGAAATAATGTCTAAAGTAAAAAAGGATGCTGTTGATGTTATAGAAACTTTTGCGGCCATAAAAGAAAAAATATCCTCTATAGTAAATAGTGCTAACGAACTCAACGTGAACTCCGAGAAACAAAGTGAAAGTACTGATAAAATGAGTGAAGATGTACTGAAAATAGTTTCAGGATTTAATGATATTTCAGATCAGATAAAAAATTCTGATTCGGCAATTTCTGATATTTCTGTAGGAAGTCAGACTATAAGTTCAAATGCGGAAGAACTTTCAGCTCTTGCCCAGTCTTTATACGATATAGTTTCTAAATTTAAAGTCTGAATAAAAATCGTATCAATTAATGTATACCCGGTAAATAGCTTTTTTATTTCTTGGCTATTTTACCGGGTACATTTTATTACATAATAAATAAGGAACGACTCCCGGGTGAGGAGTCGTTTTGAAACAAAAAGTATGGACGAGAAGTTTTGCTAAAGTGGATCAGATTTATATAAAGAGAAATAATTGAAAAGAGTAAAAGTTTATAAATATTTTATGCGCTCTATAAAAATATTTTTATAGGAATTAAGATCTTCTAAAAAAAGTGAATAACTTTTAATTTTATTATTTTTCTTCATGATAAAACCTCCTTAAATTTTTCGGATATTTTCCTGAAAAATTCTTTTCAGGTCTGAAGACATTCTGTCAAAACCTTCATAATAACTTACACATTTCTTTGTATTGTAATTAAATTTCATAATAACCCCTCCTTTATCAATCGGGACGAAAAGCGAAAACACAACATCATTTATAAAAAAATTATAACACTAAAAATTAAAAAAGTCAAGTATAAAATTAAAAATATTTAAAAATATTTTAAAAAAATAAAATAAGATAAAAAATATTAATAAAAAACTAAATAAAATAAATAAAATATTAAAAATAATTATTATCTTTAATACATATAAATTATACAAAATGGAGTAAGATTAATGTCAATATATAAAACTGCCTTTTTAATGTAAATTATCTGAAAAATCTGGGGTATACTCCGTTTTTTGATATAAAATATATTAGGAGGTGATTTATGAAGTATAAAATAATTAATGAAAAAGAATATAAAACAACTGAGTGGTCAGGCGGAAAAACATCAGAAATATATATATATCCTGAAAATTCTGTTTATTCGGAAAGAAATTTCGGATTCAGAATAAGTACAGCATTAATAGAAAATGAAAAATCAGAATTTACACACTTAGAGGGCATAAAAAGATCACTAATGGTTCTTGAAAAACCTATAGTGATTATAAATGAAAGTAAAAAGATAAATCTTGATATATTTAAAGAATACAGATTCAGCGGAAGTGATAATATAATAAGTTTAGGGAAAACAAGAGATTTTAATGCAATGACAAAAGAAGGATTTACGGGAGAAATTGTTTATTTAGAAGTAGAAGAAAATGAAATCAGTATTATAAATAAAAAAAGTTCATGGATATTTATATATATTTTTAAAGGCTCTGCTGAAATAAATGGTTTAAAAATAAATGAAAAAGATACTTTTATGCTTTGGGAAAATGATGAGAAGATTAAAATACGAGGAGTTAAAAGAAGTGACATAATATGCACCTTTATAGATATAAAATAAAAATTATTTTTAAAATATAAACAGAAACATTTTTATATCAAACTTCAGAAAAAATATATATAATTTTAAGAAAACTAATTTGTTTTGTTAACATTATGACATAATAAGTAATAAAAGAGATATATAATTCAAATGAGATAATAAAACATTTACGTTAAAAAATTAAGCATTTTTAATAGATATTTAGCCTTAGTAAAATAAATTAGTCAGAAAGTTAATCTTTCTGAAAAATTATATAAAGGGGAGTAGAGTGTTGTGAAATCATTAAAATGGAGATTGGTCCTTATTTACAGTGGCCTGATATTCGGGCTTACGCTGATACTTGGGGTTGCTACCGTGATAATTGTAAGGGGGAATCTTACACTTACAGCACTGAATAACATTCAGAGTATTGCGGAGAAAGAAGCGAAATATGTTGCTGCGCTAAAAGAAGAAAATGTTTCTTATGTTGAAACACTTTCACAGATTAATCTTTTAAACGGATCAGATATTTCTGTTGAAGAAGAATCTGATTTTTTTGAAAATGAGGCTAAAAGAAAAGATTATAACAGGTTTTTTATTTCCGATAAATCAGGAAATGCAAAAACGCTGGAAAAAAACAGTGAAAGTATGAATTTTAAGAATTATGATTTTTTTAAAGAACTTTTAAAAGGTAAACCTGTAAGTTCAGATATTCTTGTAAATTCAAAAAAAGAACCTCTCATATATTTTGCCTCCCCTATCATGAGTTCCGGAGAGATAACAGGATATCTCATAGTTGAAAAAAATGCTGAAATTTTAAGTAAAATAATGGCTAATGCAACATACGGAGAAACAGGGTACGGATATATGATAAACACAAAAGGAATTGTTATTGCTCATACAAACATAGATCTTGTAAAAAATCAGTCAAATGAAATAGAAAATGCAAAAAGTAATTCAAGCCTTAAAGAACTTGTGGATATGATGCAGAATCATATGATAAAAGGAGAAACAGGAAACGGAGCTTATACTTACAACGGTGTGCAGAAGATGGCCGGATATGCTCCTGTTAAAAATACTCCGTGGGTTATGATAATAACTATGGAAAGAAAAGAAGTTATAGATAAAAACAGTCTTATAATAATACTGGTATTTCTTATACTCGGAACATTGGTAGTAGGAGCACTTATAACATTGAAAATTAGTTCTATGGTTTCTGAGCCTTTTACAGAACTCTCAAAAGTAATAGGTAAAATAGCAGATTATGATCTGAGATTTGATACTAATTCAAAAGCCGCAAATTATCTAAAAAGAAAAGATGAAATAGGTAAAATGACAAACGGAATAAAAGTTCTTGAAGAAAGTCTGAATGAAATAGTAAAACAGACAAAGGAATCTTCAGCAAAAGTTACTGAAGCTGCTGATCATATATCTCTTACAAGTTCTCAGTCCGCAACATCATCAGAAGAAGTTGCAAAAGCAGTTACGGAAATTGCTAACAGTTCTTCGGAACAGGCTCAGAGTACTGAAAATGGTGTTGTAAATATAAAAGAGATGGAAGAACTTCTTGATAAAACTCAGCTTCATATTTCAGAGCTAAATAAAAATGCCGGAAATATAAATGCATTAAAAAATGAGGGTATAAAAACCGTAAAAGAACTTACAGAAAAAAATAAAGAAAATTTAAAATCAACAAATGAAATAAAAGAAATAATATTCAGCACAAATGAAAGTGCCGATCAGATACAGTCCGCAGTTCAGAAAATAAAAGATATAGTAGAGCAGACAAACCTCCTTGCGCTTAATGCGGCAATAGAAGCAGCAAGAGCCGGAGAGGCAGGAAGAGGCTTTGCCGTAGTTGCAGAAGAAATAAGAAAACTTGCTGATGATTCAAATAAATTTACGGATGAAATAAATTCAATAATGGACACTCTTACGGGAAAAACAAGAAATGCCGTAAAAACTATGGAAGAAATGAATATTATTGTAGAACAGCAAAGCAGTAAAGTAACAGAAACAGAAGAAAGATTTGAAGGAATATCATCTTCAATAGATAATATAAACAGTACTATAAAATTACTTACAGAATCAGAATCTATAATAGAAGAAAAGAAAAATAAAGTTGTTGAAATACTTGAAAATCTTTCTTCAATAGCAGAAGAAAATGCTTCGAGTACTGAAGAAGTATCGGCATCGGTTGAAGAACAGTCTGCGCTTGTTGAAGAAGTTTCCGGTATAGCAGCGGAGCTTAAAGGCATGGCTGATGAATTAGGAGTTATTATATCTAAATTTAAAGTATAAATTTAAAATATTTGATCCGGATAACTTTTTAAGTTATCCGGATTTTTTACTATATATAGGCTAAAAAAATTAGTATGTAAAGTTAATAATAATTTTTACATTTTATTTACTTTAATAATGCTTATAATAGAATAATTCAGAAAAAAAATATCATAAAAAATTATATATAATTATTATAGAGGTATTTATATATATTTTTATACAAAAAGGATGACGGGATGACGTCTTTAAGCAAAATTGTTAATGCCATAATAAAATACGGAAGTTACAGTACCCCATACCTTAACTATCTTGAAAATATTTATGAAAATGAAGAAATAATTCAGTTGATAAAATCTTTAAAAGCTTATTATAAAGAAGAATACGAAGAACTTTTCTCATGTACAAAAAGAACTTTTTATATAAAGAGTTCTTCGGTTTTTTTTTTGATGAGAAGTCTAAGACTTCATTCACTTCTTTATTTTAGCAAAAATAAAGGTGTAACTGAATATAAAAATATTAAAAAAAATATTTCCAAAATACCTATTCCCGCAAGAGAACTATGTGAAATAATAATAAAAGAATATGAGTTTAAAAATCATGATTTAAAAATATCAAAAATGTTTATGAACTCTGATAATAGTAATTATAAAGAAATTTACAGAAAAAAATTTTCAGGGTTAATTTATTTGAAAAATTTTGAATATAAAAAAGCTCAGAATTATTTTTCAGAATGTTCAAAAGATTCTTTAAAAATAAAAAATTATGATCTTTTCGCTGATTCAATGATAAATTTATATGTTATTTATAAAGGTAAAAAAAAATATAAACCGTTAAAAAAATATCTTGAAATAGTACCCTGCTACACTGCAAGAAAAAAAGAGTTTTTTTTTATTTTTGAAATTTTTTTGAGAAATTACGACTTTCCCTGCGAAAATGTCCTCTTTTTTAATGAATATATTTTTAATATGTATAACAATGAAAATATTTATGTTTGTAAATCTTCCAGAAGCTATCCCAATGATTTTGATTTATCCGAAATTATAAACGGGAAATACTCTTTAAAAGAATTATCTGAAATGACAGGTGTTTCAAGAGTAACTCTTTCAAATATTATTAACAGAAAAACAAATTTTATAAAATCTGATACTGTAAGAATGCTTTTACCGTATGTAAAATCTGAATACAAAAAACAAATTTTTTTCAGGGAATATATTGAAAGCATAATAAATGAAACAGAAAAAAGTATTAATCTCAGAAAATACAGTGAAGTTAAAATTTTCAGTTTTTTATTTTCTATGAAGAGTTTTTCTATGAACTATGAATCATTAATAAGATATACAATGTTTTTTCTGAATAAGGGAAGAATAATCATTGATAAAGATAGTATTGCAGCTTTTGAAATATGTCTTATAAAATATATAGATGAAATTCCTGTTATAAACGGTATATTTAAAATTTATAATTCATTTTTTGAAAGATTCAGAAAAATTGATTTTAAATTTTTTATAAAAAAATTTTTTATACTTGAATATAAAGAAAAGATAAAAGTTGTTGAAATAATAAAAAATATTGAAACATATAAAGAGCTCGATATAGAAATATATAATAATTCTGAGTATTTTGAAAAAATAAATACTGAAAAATACGGAATAAAAAAAACTGCATTAATTAATTCTTATTATATGTCTGAAGAAAATGAAAGAAAAAATTTTACTGATTTAATAAATTATTTATTCAGATAAAGGGGCTGATTTTTTTGAAATCTATAAAGTGGAGATTGGTTTTAATTTACGGTGTACTTATACTTGCACTTACCGTGATACTCGGAATTATTTCAGTTGTTATCGTTGAAAACCGTTTTACATCATTATATTCAGATAATATAAGATCAGTTGCAAAAAGAGAAGCAAAATATATATCTTCTTTAAAAGATAAAGAAATATATTATATTGAAACACTTGCAAGAAACGGTTATGTCACCGGTAATAATTTTTCTGAACAGGAAAAAGTTGATTTTTTAAATTCAGAAATAAATACAGCAGGATACAAAAATTTTTATATAGTTGATTTAAACGGTAAAACAGAAATCAGTACAGGAAATAAAAAAGTTTTTAAAAATTATGAATTTTTTAATGAAGCATTAAAAGGAAATTCTGATTCTTCTGACATATTTGTAGAAAATAATGAAATAAACATATATTTTTATGCACCTGTAAAATCTGACGGTAAAACAGAAAAAATATTTATCGGTGAAAAAGATGCTATATATTTTAGTGATATATCCTCACATATAACTTACAGAAAAACAGGAACAGGTTATATCATAAACAATGAAGGAAGAGTTGTAGCACATCCAAACACAGACCTTGTAAAAACAGAATCAAATCATTTAAAAGAGTCATCAACAGATGATCTTTCAGTCCTTATGAGAGAAAAAATGTTAAAAGGAACAGACGGATACGGCTCATATACTTACAATAACATAAAAAAAGTTGCGGGATTTTCTCCGGTTGAAGGAACTTCCTGGGTAGTAGTTGTTGTTATGGAAAGGAATGAGATAACATCCGAAGTAGGTAATCTTATAAAAATACTTATTCTCGTAATAGTAATAATAGTAATTGTGGGTACAGTTATAACATTAAAAGTAAGCTACGGAATAGCCGAACCTTTTACAGAACTTTCAAAGGTAATAGAAAAAATAGCTAATTATGATCTGAGATTTGCAGCTGATTCAAAAGCTGCAGGTTATCTCAAAAGAAAAGATGAAATAGGTAAAATGACAAAAAGCGTAAAAAAAGTAGAAGAAAGTCTTACAGAACTTATAAAAAAGACAAAAGAATCTTCTGAAAAACTTGTTTCAACATCCGAACAAATTTCACAGACAAGTGCACAGTCCGCAATATCTTCTGAAGAAGTTGCCAAAGCCGTTTCTGAAATAGCTAACAGTTCTTCTGAACAGGCACAGAATACTGAAACAGGTTCTATGGATATGAAAGGAATGGAAAAATTGCTCGATAAAAATCAGATATATATTTCCGAATTAAACAAAAATGCAAGAAACATAAATGCGTTAAAAGATGAAGGAATAAAAACTGTAAAAGAGCTCACACAAAAAAACAAAGAAAATCTTAAATCGACAGATGAAATAAAAGAAATAATATTCAGTACAAATGAAAGTGCCGATCAGATACAGACAGCCGTAAAAAAATTAAAAGAAATAGTAAAACAGACAAATCTCCTTGCTGTTAATGCCGCAATAGAAGCAGCAGGAGCAGGAGAAGCAGGAAAAGGTTTTGCCGTAGTTGCCGATCAGTTGAGAAAGCTTGCTGATGATTCAAACAAATTTACGGATGAAATAAATTCAATAATGGATATTCTTACCGGAAAAACAAGAAATGCCGTAAAAACTATGGAAGAAATGAATACAATAGCAGAACAGCAAAGCAGCAAGGTAACAGAAACAGAAGAAAGATTTGAGGGAATATCGTCTTCAATAGATAATATAAACAGTACTATAAAATTACTTACAGAATCGGGAGAAGTAATAGAGGAAAAGAAAAATAAAGTTGTAGGAATACTCGAAAGCCTTTCTTCTATAGCAGAAGAAAATGCTTCGGGAACTCAGGAAGTTGCTGCATCAGTTGAAGAACAGTCTGCGCTTGTGGAAGAAGTTTCAGGTATAGCGGCAGAAGTGAAAAAAATGGCTGATCAGCTCGGAGAATTAATTTCCAAATTTATGTTATAATTCGCTATAAATCGTATATGAGGCTGTAAGAGGACATATTTAATATGTCCTCTGTTTTTATTCACCGTAAAATTTTTTAATTCTTTCACATTTATAATCAGAACATTCAGAACACATTGAAACATCTTTTGAAACGGCACAATCTTTGATATCACATTTTGAACAGTAAGAAAGTACCATATCAGATTTACAGCCATTGCAACCGTTAAGATCTGAATCATTATACACAAGGCCTATTCCTTCCTGCCATTTTTTTAAAACAGAAAGAATTTTTTCTTTATCGTTATTCTGTGTTGCTATAAAAATATCACATTCAGAACAGTTTAAACCACAGTATGCTATCATATGGAAGCCCCCTTTTAGTATACTTAATTATACTATTGTAAAAAAATAATGTCAAGAAATTAAATAATATTTTCAAGAGTTATTCTGAAATTTTTACATGAATTTTTAACTAAGTCTGTGTCATTAATTTCTAAACCGTATAAAATAGAATGTATAGGAATTTTTGGAATATAAAATTTTTTAATTCTTTCGTTAAAATTATCATCAGTAATTCCTGAATAAAAATTCAGTATATATTTAAAATATTTTTCTCCGAAACAAAGAAAAAGTCCTGTAAAATCATAGGCAGGATCACTGTAATTCATATCTCCGAAATCAATTACTCCTGATAGTCTTTTATTTTTGTATAAAATATGGTCAGAACTCAGATCACCGTGTATAAGAGAACTTTTATAATTACTTTTTTTCATTAAATTTATAAAAGAATCGAAAAAAATATGAATTTTTTTAATTTCTTTTTCACTGAACAAAAAACCGGCTTTTTTTATTAATTCATTTTTTAGTTTCAGAAACTGTAATTCCGAGGAATCTTCACCAAAATAATTTTTTAATATATTTTCGGGAAAAGAATGAAGTTCAGAAAGAAAGATTCCGATTTCATTGCACAAAGAAATTTTTTCATCATGCGGAAGACTTTCAAAAATATCTTTTTCAAGAAAAATTCCCTTAATCATTTCATAACCGCAGAAAATACTGCCGGAATCTTCTGAAAAGTATTTAAAATCAGGAATATTAATAGATAATAAATTTTTAAGTTTCGGAAGAAAAAACATTTCTTTTTTAAGATTTTCAGCACTTTCAGAATTTTTCGGAAATCTGAAAATAATATGTTCATCTGCAATAAGTACATCATTTGTCCAGCCATAATTATTAACAACAAAAATACTTTCTGAAAATTCGGGATATTTACTGATTATTAGTTCTTTATTCATATAAAACTCCTTTTGTTTTTATTTTTATTATATATTTTTTTTTATAAAAATTATAATTATATAAATTTGATAAAAAATAAAGAGTCATAAGACTCTTTATTTTTTATATATTTCAAGTATTTCGGAAATTTCCGGAATAGAATTCTGTGCACCTTTTCGTGTTACTGAAATTCCGGAAGAAATGCCTGCAAAGGAAATACTTTCGGTCACAGAATTATTTTCCGAAAGCCATACAGTAAAAGAACCGTTGAATATATCTCCAGCAGCTGTAGAATCAACCGCTTTAACTTTTATAGCCTCAGTTTCTGTGACATTATTATTTTCATCTATAAAAATACTGCCCTTTGAGCCGTTTTTTATAATGAGGTTTTTAACACCGGTAATATTTCTGAATATAATACCCTTTTCTGATAAATCAGAAATTTCTTTATCGGATACTTTTCTGAATAAATAATCAAATTCGGTTTCATTAGGTGTAAGAAAATCAACATATTTCAGTATACTGATATCTGTTGATTCTTTTGGTGCAGGATCATAAATTATAGTTATTCCGAGATTTTTAAGCTTTTCTATGGCATATATTATGCTTTCATGAGGTATTTCATTCTGTATAAGACAGTAATCTATATTTTCTGAATATAATTCAAGGAATTTATCTATTTTTTCTTTATCTACGGTTGAATTTGCACCGGGATGAATAATAATTCTGTTTTCTCCGGAACTGTTTACCTCAATATAAGCTCTTCCTGTTTCTGTATCAGATTTAAAGTATCCTTTAATATTATTTTGCAGAAAAACATTTTCAAGATTTTTACCGTAGTCATCGTTACCTATTGCTGTACAGAAATATGTATCCTTTCCGGTTAATCTGGCTACTGTCATCGCCTGGTTTGCCCCTTTGCCACCGAAATTTGTATAAAGTGCCGATGATTTCTGAGTTTCTCCGGGTAATGTAAAATGTTCAACATTTATTACTATATCAACATTTGTACTGCCTATTATTCCGATCATTTTTTCACCCTCCTGAATTTTTTGTACTGTTTCTTACTATTAATTCATTTTTAAATATTCTGACAGAAGTATTATTTTTTTCAATCATATTTAATATTATTTCCGCAGCAGCTTTTCCCATATTATAAACAGGCTGGTTAACCGTTGTAAGGGAAGGATTAAGCATTTCGCTGAATAAGAGGTCATCATAACCTGTTACACTGAGATTTTTAGGAACATTGAGATTTCTGAGTTTTAATCCGTGAATTACCCCGTAAGCCGTAAGGTCATTGGAACATACTATAACATCAGGAAATTCCGATAGATTATTAACTACATCAATTCCTGAATCAAAAGAATAATCACTATGTATTATTTTACTGATAACATTATGTGTGGACGTAAAATCTTTAAAAGCTCTCAGTCTTTCGTTTGCCGAAAATATATTATTGTTACCTGAAATAAAAACATAAGATTTATGTTTTGTTTTTATAAGATATTCAAGCATATCAGTCATACCCTGATAGTTATTTGAAACTACATATGAAAAATTTTCATCTTTTTCAAGTCTGTCTGTAAAAACAATTGGAATTCCTACATTTTTAAAGATTTTAATATTTCCTATACCCGCATAAATTACTGCATCAGGTTTTTTTTCTATAAGAAATTTTAAAGTTTTTTCATCATTTTTTTCATTACCGGAATTACATATAAGCGTTGAAAAATTTTTTTCTTTCAGATAATCATCGGCACCTTTTACAAGCATTGAAAAAAAAGGATTTGATATATCAGGAATAATTATTCCTATGGTATTAGATTTTCCTAATCTGAGACTTCTGGCCGTAAAATCAGGATGATAACCGGTTTCTTCAATAATTTTTATAATTTTATTTTTGGTTTCACTATTTACAGGCAGAGAACTGTTCAGAACTCTTGAAACTGTAGATGTGCTTACGCCGGCTTTTTTTGCAATATCTTTTAAAGTAACTTTTTTTTCCATAAAAACTCCTTTTCTTTTTGTTAAAAAAAGTATGCAATCGATTTCATAAATATGATATCATATTTTTCACTTTTTTTATAATCCGGAATTTCTTTATAAAAATAGCTCTATAAAGTATATTTTCTTTTAAAAGTCAAAATGAAAGTTTAATGAATCAAAGCTTTCAGAAGTATTATTCCGTAACCTATTACTGCATTTATAAAACCGAGTTTTACGGATTTTATTTTATTTTTCTCATATAAACTAAGACCTGTAAGATATCCGTAAAGAAAAAGTGCAAAGATACCTGCTATTTTTGTTGCAAGAAAAACATAAAATCCCGAAAGATTAAATAACTGACCGAACAAAAAAACACCTGTAGGGATTTGTGAGCCTACAGCTATAGGAAGAATATCCTTTATTATATGAAATATTTCCGATACTTTCAGTTTTCGTTTTTTTACAAAAAGTGCTGCCATTATTTTTGAATAAAAATCCGCAATTAAAATTATTAATGTTGTAAAAATAATAGTCATTAAAATTCTTATAAAAGAATTTCCGGCATTTTCCTGTGAAATAATAGTTGCATAAATAAGTATTGTTCCGTATATGGACTTTGAAACAAAATTATGATTATTTAATCTTTCTGAAGTGTTTATTTTGGTTTCTATTTTTTTTTCTATAAGCTCTTTTTTGTCTTCGATATTTATATTTTTCAATATAATCCCTCCGTAAATTATTATTTCTAATAGTATATCATTTTCTTTTGTTTTTTGTTATAATATATTCGGGAAGTGAAAAATATGAAATTAAAAAACAATAAAATTAATATAAAAAACTAAAGAATCCTTATAAGGATTCTTTTTTTTATTAATTTATGATTAGTTAATTCCTAAGAAAATAAATTTATCTGATATATTAATTTTATAAAATGAAAATCATCCCAAACCCATTAAAGAATTATTTTATCAATTATGATTTATGACGGACGCTTGTCCGTCTTTTATTATTTTAGTATAATTATTCGGGGTGATAAAATGAAAAAACATACTATTACAGGAAATGTATCAATTATAAGAAATTTTTATCTTAAAGAATTAGGAAGAAAAAGAAAAATATGGATATATCTTCCTCCTGAATACGAAAAATCGTCAGAAAGATATCCTGTACTTTATATGCATGACGGTCAGAATATTTTTGATGAGTATACGTCTTTTTGCGGAGAATGGAAAGTTGATGAAATTCTTGAAGATTTATATGAAAAAAATACAGGAAAAAAAGTAATAATTGTTGCCGTTGATAACGGTAAAAAAGAAAGATTAAACGAATATTCCCCGTGGAAATCAGAAATTAATTCTTATAGAATTAAAAGACAGGGAGGGCTCGGAGATAAATATACAGATTCAATTGTTTATTCGTTAAAGCCTTTTATAGATAAAAATTACAGAACTTTAAAAGAAGACAACGGTATTATGGGAAGCTCTATGGGCGGATTAATTTCACTTTATGCATCTCTTAAATATCCTGAAATATTTAAAAGAGTAGGTGTTTTATCTCCGGCATTTTGGTTTGCAAAAAAACATTTTCTTAATTTTATAGATAAATATGATTCGGAAAAAGATATAAAAATATTTTTTTATGCCGGAGAAAAAGAAAGTGAAGAAGACGGACTTTCGGAAAAATATAAAAATGACACATCTGAATTTGCAGATATTCTCAGAAAAAAAGGATTTGATAATATAAATATTTTATTTGATAAAAATGGTATTCACAATGAATCCGCCTGGTCACAGCATTTTAAAGAAATATTTTTATGGCTCTATGAATAATTTTTATTAATATTGGATTAATATTATAAAAAGATTTTTAAAAAAATAACATAAATGAATTAAGAAAGTTACCTTTATGTTCTTTTTGTTTACTTTTAAATACTACAATTTTTGTAAGAATAAGAATTTAAAAACAAAAAAAACAGAGGAGGTATTTTTATGAAAAAAGTTTATTTTATAGTTGCTATTTTAGTTTCTTTATTGGTGTTTACAGGTTGTACACAGTTTTTAGATACAAACGGAATTAATAACAATGATAGTTTTCAGAATGCCTTAAGTACAAGAAGTATAGAAGGTATAACTAACGAAAACATAGTAAATGAAAATATAGCTTATGATTATCAGATTGTAGCGGGTCAGAATCAGTATATTGGTCAGGTAAATGTATACAACGATGAAGATAATATTTATGTTGAATTTTTCCTTAATGATTCATGGGTAGCTTTAGAAAGTCATTTTGATATTAACAAAACAGATTATGTTCCCGGAAAATATCAATTCGGAGAATCATATAACCCCGGTACTTCATACGATATATTTGTAGTACCTATTCCTGAAGAAGACATAGTAATAATTAATCTTCATCTTTCTGTTGTTAACGTTGTTACAGGTCAGTCAGAAACAGCATGGGGAGTTAAATTAACAAATTATGTTCCCGGCAGTGAAGTTCCTCAGAGAGATTCTTCGGATACACTTTTTACCACAAAAGAAGTTAAAGGTAAATGGTACGGATATATAGTTTATGAAATTCAGGATGTATCGGAACCACCGGTTGAATATTCATCAGAAACAGCATGGGCAGTAGGTAATGAAACTTTTATAAATCTTGGAATTTCAACAAGATGGGGATGGGTTATTACATTTGACGGAAATTCTTTAAGAACTCCTATTTATGCGGCAGCAGGAAGAAATGATATAACTAAGGGAACTTTGGTAGGATATCTTGATATATCTTATGCCGATGGAAATTTAAACATTAGCTATTCTTTTAATGATATTTATTACGCAGATGTACTTCATTTGTTTGTAGATTCTGTTTATCCTGATACTGCAGCACCAGGTCAGTATCCTTATATTATAGAAGACAATAATATAGAATCTTATTCATTCAGTATACCTTTGGATTATGTTCCCGATATCAATTCCCCTGTATATATAGCAGCACATTCTAATGTATATCCGTTTTAATAAAAATATCCCGAAAGGGATATTTTTTTATTAATGCTATAGTTTTCTTTTATGTGTAAATTTTAACTTAATCATATTTATTTTATCTTTTTTTTAGTTTTATAAGTTATAATAAGTAAAATAAATTTTTATATAATTTATTTTATAAAAAAATAAAGTAAAGACACATAAATTTTTTAGAATTTTAATATATAATAAAATAACAGAGATTTTTTTCAGGAGGGATTATATGGAAATTTTGTCAGCCTTTTTATTTGTTTTAATAGGTGGAATACATATTGTTTTTGGGGAAATGGTTCAGATGAAAATCCTTAAGGATAATACCAGGGAAGAATTTTTAGTAGCTTCCATGAGAATAATGATATATCAGGGAGGAATACTTTTAATTATTACAGGAATTGTGCAGATGATGAATGCACTTGAAATATTAACTCTTAGCGGATTGTCGGCTTATATACCTCTTTTTGTACTTTTAGTTAATTTTGTGCCTTTTGTTTTTACAGCACTTATTAAATACAGAAAAATATTTATAAAATCACTATTTCAGGTAATATATTTTATAATTCTTATAATTCTTCAGATAATAATATTAGGATAAAAAATAACGGAGCTTTTAAGCTCCGTTATTTTTGTATTATTTCGGGAAGATTTGCCATTCTTTCTGCAATTTTTGACAGTTTTCTTTCCTTAAAATTTGAAAGTGATGTATATATATCATCATTGAATACTTCCAACCATCTGGATTCAAGATATTCCGGACCAAAATATGCACCCAGTAAAGAACCGCAGGTTGCACCGAAACTATCGGTATCATTTCCCTGCATTACCTGTTTACAAATTCCGTCACCTATATTTTCAGCAAATTTTAAAGTATTCATTACAGTTCCTATTTCCTGATATATCTGACATGCACCGTATTTTTTATATTTGTTATGTATCAGGTCATATCCGGATTCCCAGTCTTTAGCAGATGTTATTTTATTCAGTGAATCTTCTGCAATCTGATAAAATCTGCTTTTCTGAGGTATATATTTTAATGCATTTTCAAATATTTTCATCGGATCTTTTTCAAAAAATGCTGTTGATATTGCTGCGGCAATAAACATAGAACCGTAAATACCTGTTTTTCTGTGTGTAAAACTTGAATCGTTATAAGCAAGTTTTGCCGCAAGTTCCGGATTTCCCGGACATGCATATCCGTAAGCATCAGCCCTTATAAGTGCTCCGCACAATTCATCTCCGGGATTTAAAAAGTCCGGCCATGAATCTATATTATAGTCATTGTTAGGGAATAAAGAGCTTAATCCGCTTTTCAGAAGGATAGTTCTTTCCGGTCCCCATACAGAGTATATAGGAAGATTTTCTATCCATATTTTTTTAATATCTTTTTTTGTAAAATTTATACCTTTTGTTTCTAAAAGAAGCATACCTATTATTGTATAAGTTATATCATCATCTTCGGCAACAAAATTTATGTTATTTTTTGTCGTTTCTGTCCAGCTTATATTTCTTCTTCCTAAATGTTCAAGTGTATTTACGTTTACATAATCATTTAACGGCCATGAATCAGATTTTCTGAGAGAATCTTTCATCTCATACAAATCTGGAAGCGGGAATTCTTCAAGGGGTTTCCCGAGTATACAGCCGCACACAGAAGAATAAAAAGCTGTTTTTATTTTATCTTTTACTGCATCTTTGTCTGAATAGTCTTTCTGAACAACTGAACGGTTTTTATCACATTCTTTTAAAATTGATTTATAATCATCCGGTTCTACATATTTCCAGTCTTTTCTGTAAGGAATATCTGCAAGTTTTTCCGAAAAAATAAATAATTTATCATAACTGTTTTCTATTGATTCGAGTTCAGTTATAAGATTAGCGGTGTCATATCCCTGAACAGTTTTTGATTTCAGTACATTTGACAAAATTTCTTTTATTTCTGAAAAATATTCTCTCATAATTCCTCCCGGCTATATAAGCTCCAAATCAAAGTCTATGTCAAAAACTCTTTTCCAGGGAAAGGAAAGATTTTTAAACACTATTTTTCTGCCAGCAAAAGTATCATTTAAATTTGAATGTATTTCTTCTTTTATAAGTTTTTCAAGTATATTTCCGACTTCATTGTAATTTTTTTCTATGTTATACGGATCGGTGTTTTTAAAATTATTTTTATCCGAATAAATTTTTTTTAAGATATTAGTTTCAAAAATCCAGCCTTCAATGAGCATTCTTAATAAAAATATTTTTGATTTTATATACATATCTTTATCAGAAATGAAATTTCTGTAGTAAGAAGATATTACCGAATGTGAAATTGCTATACCGTCTGTATTCTGAGCTGTATTCCATCCGCAGTAAGAGGTTATACTGTTTATACTGTTTTTAAGAATCATAGTTTCTATAAATTCAGAATCACCGCCGTTAAGAAACTTTACATCGGAAACAGAACAGGCTTTTTTATAATAATCCGTGTAGTAATTTATATAATTTATTAATTCGGTATTGTTGGAATAACTGTAATAAGTTACATCTTTTTCATAGGATAATGAATCATACATATCAGTACCCGGAGAATTAACAGCTACAAGAATATCGGAATTTTCTTCGGAATTTACTATTATTCCGCCTACAGAATTTATCTGTGATTTAAGACCTTCATGAAAAGGTCTGTCTTCACATATGGGAATGAAATTACCTCCGTTTACGGAAGAATATTTTATTATTATTTTAGGTGTATAGTTTTTTATCATTCCGAAAACTCTTGCAAAAAGTACACATCCTACTTCATCGGCTCCCGGATAAACCATGACTTTATCCATGATTTTTTCTCTGTAAATTTTTTCTGCTATGTTTTTCTGATCAATTGCGGCATAACCGTAAGGTGCAGTATCATCTTTCGGTATAACAAGATTATTTATGATACCGTTTTTTACAAAATCGAGAGCTTTAAGATTAACATATATATCTATAGATCGTCTGTTTAAAAAATCATTGAGATATTTTTCCGGGATTTCATTTTTTACGGTTTCAAATTCTGTTTTATCTGTTTCGGAAGCTTTTTTTCTGTTTATTTTATCGAGAAGATATGAATAAAGCCATATTTTTTCACCGTATTTTTCCCAGTAATCAGGATCTTCTGTACTGCTGTTTATTTTTGCTACTCTTGCAACAAGATTGAAAGCCTGAATATTTATCTGTGGATTGATGTCTTTTATTTTTTTTATATTTTCAAAAGTGTTATCACAATCGGAAATTGTTTTATAATGAGTTCTGGAATTAATGATGTTTCCGTAAAATAATGTATCGAGTGAAATTATGGCATATTCACATTTTTTTGTATTTTCAAATATCCATAACCATATTTTTTCTGTATCTGCGGGTTTTTTATAACTTCCCATAATTTCTGCGGGCGGAATTATTAAATTAATGTCATCCGTCATTTCTGCAAGCATTGAAGGGTATTTATAATTACATGTTCTTTCATCTAAAGGTATATATAATATGTTATGCATAATTTCCTCCGTTTAATCTTTAAGTCCCGTAGTTACTATACCTTCTACGAATTTTTTCTGTGCAAAGAAAAACAGTATAACAATAGGAATAGTAAACATTGCCGAAGCTGCCATTAATAAAGTCCATTCAACATAATGTGCCGACATGTACTGCTGCAGTCCTATAGATAAAGTCCAGCTTTTCTGTTCTGTCAGATAAAGCAAAGGGCCTAAAAAATCAGACCATGTATTAAGAAATGTAAAAATTGCTACAGTTGCCAGTGCCGGTTTACACAATGGCAGGACTATTTTTGAATATATTCTGAATTCTGATGCACCGTCAATTTTTGCTGCTTCAAGTATTGAATTAGGTATCGTTTTAAAGAACTGAGTAAGTATTATTATATAAAAAGCATTACCGAAAAATGCCGGCAGAGTTATAGGAATAATAGTACCTACCAAATTCAGTTTATTCCATATCATATAAACAGGAATCATAGTAACCTGATACGGAATAAGCATTGTTGCAAGTATTATTCCGAAAATTATTTTTTTACCTATCCATTCTATTTTTGAAAGTCCGTATGCAATCATCGGACATACAATAAGCTGACCGATTACATTTATTAGTGTTATAACAACAGTATTTTTTGTATAAGTCAGAAAAGGTATTTTCTGAAATGCTTTTATATAATTATCCCAGTGTATTGTCTGAGGGATAAGATGAAAAGAATTTGAAAAAGCTTCATCCATACTTTTTAATGATGTAGAAATCAGAAAAAGAAAAGGAAAAAGGAAAATCATGGAAATAAGTATTAAAATCAGATATTTTGTAAAATTTTTTCCGGAAGTTCTCTTATTCATTTTTATCTCCGCCCTGTCCGTAATCTACCCATGTTTTAGATGTTTTTATGAGTAAATAAGTTATAATTCCTGCAATTATAAATAATATCCATGCCATTGCAGAAGCTTTTCCCATCTTTAAATAAACAAAAGCATTTTGGAAAAGATAAAGAGCATAGAACAGAATTGAATTTTCAGGACCACCGCTTGCTACGTTCAATCCTCCGTTTGCACCTGTTATAATATAAGCCTGTGTAAAATACTGAAAATTTCCTATAAGTCCCAGTATTATCTGATAAAGCATTATAGGTGAAATAGAAGGTAATGTTATATGTAAAAATTTCTGAAAAGCACCTGCCCCGTCAAGTTCCGCTGCTTCATAAAGCTGTATCGGTACATTCTGAAGTGCGGCAAGAAAAATTATTATCATAGTTCCTGTAGACCATACTCCCATAAGAACAAGAGACGGTTTTGTTAATGCCGGATTTGAAAGCCAGTTTAATTCAGGTAATCCGAAAAAACTCATAATTTTGTTAAGAATACCGTACTGAGGATTATATATCCATGTCCACATAAGAGTTGACGCAACAACAGGTACTATTGAAGGTAAAAAGAAAATAGTTCTGAAAATTGACTGTCCTTTTACTTTCATGTTTAAAAGCATAGCTGAAATTAAACTGAATATAATACTTATACCTGTTCCGAATATAGCCATATATACTGTATTTGTAAGACTCTTATAAAAAAGATCATCTGTAAATAAATCAGCATAATTATCAAAACCTATAAATTCAGGGCTCATGAAAATATTAAAATTTGTAAAACTGTAGTATAAGGAAATACATATAGGATAAAGAGAAAAAACAAGAAATCCTATTATCCAGGGTGAAGTAAACAACAACCCTTTTAAATTATTTTTATAAGAATATTTCATTTTTTTATGTTTTAAATGCAATGTCATTTCCTCCCGAATAAATCATATAAAGTTCTTTAAATAAATCTACAACAAAACTTAGTTTCGTTGTAGATTTACAGAGTTTTATAAGATTATTTTAACAGTTTGAGGGTTTTTTTGGTAAGTTTTTCAAGACCGTCATCAAGTGATTCCTTACCGTTTATTATTAATTCCCATTCCTGTTCCATCTGACTTAAATATTCCTGCTGATTAGGGAATGAAGGGAATGATTTCAAATTACCTTTTTCAATTCTTTCCGCAAATTCTTTAAATCCGTCTATTTTCTGAATATCAGGATCTTTAAGAAGTGAATATCTTGCAGGTGTTGTACCGTTTGCAATTGCAAAACTCTTCATACCGACTTTTCCGCAGATATATTTTATAAATGCCCATGCGCCTTCCTTATTTTTTGATGTGCTCGGTATAAACATAACTGAACTTGAAAGTTCTCCGCCTCCTGCAAGTTCTTTATGACCTTCAGGATAAGGAAGTTCTGCTATTCCGAAATTTAAATCAGGATTATATTCTTTAATAAGAGAATTTAACCATGGACCGTCGATTCTTAATGCCTGATCTCCTACAATAAACGGGTCGTTTGGAGTAACATATCCACCTGCTGATGATGTAAATCTCTGTATATTATCTATACCTACTGTTTTTCTGAAATTATATATAAGTTCGAGTGCTTTTCTTGTTCCCGGATTATCAGGAGTAAGAGTTTTTCCGTCTTTAGTTATAAAATCCCCGCCAAGTGCGAATGTAAGATTTACAGGATAGTATACAAAAGGAAAGTCAGGGAAACCCAAAGTTTTTATATAACCTGTTTCGCTATCTTTTTTTGTAAGTTTTAAAGAATATTCGATTAATTCTTTATCTGTAAGAGGTACACGGTCATAACCGGCTTCTTTTAATAAATCTTTGTTGTAATAAAGCATCATTGTTGTTATACCTATAGGTAAACCATATGTTTTTCCGTTGTATTTACATGTGTTCAGAGCTTCTTTA
Organism: Thermotogae bacterium; assembly: GCA_024233675.1. Classification (GTDB taxonomy): domain Bacteria; phylum Thermotogota; class Thermotogae; order Petrotogales; family Petrotogaceae; genus JACKPH01. The sequence goes on along the minus strand of JACKPH010000002.1, from coordinate 262,822 downwards.
ATAAAATCATCACCGTAGCTGTCTCTTTTCATAAGCTGATCAAGAGGCATGAGTATACCTTTTGATGCATAACTTCCTATATTTGTATTAAAATTATCTGTAACATCAGGTCCCGAGTTACTTGCTATAGCTGCTATCTGTTTCTGAACATCCGGGACCTGTAATCCCTTCACCTCATAAGTTGTCTGGCTCTCATTAAAATCTTTTATAATATTTTCAACTATTACAGCATCATTGCCTGTCCATAAATACCAAAAATTAACTATCTGTCGTTCAGAGAATATCAAACATGTTATTATTGTGAAAACTGCTATGAAAAAGATTTTTTTCATCATGAACCCCCTATTATTTTTAATATAATTTATTTACTACAGCTTTAGCTGTTTCTTTTCCGGCTTTCTCCGCTTTTTCATATTCAACGGAATTAAGAATTGCCGCAAGAATTTCTACGGAATAAATCTGAGCTACAATAGATCTTCCTGCACTTGTTTTTATTGGATTTTCCTTTGAAAATGTCTGTAAAACAATGTTAGAAAATTTAGTTACAGGTGAATTGACATGATCTGTTATACATATTGTGGTTGCTCCGTGTTTCTTTGCAATTGTAAGAGAATCGACAACATCTATAGTTGAACCCGACTGAGAAATTCCTATTGCAAGATCACCTGTTTTCATTGTTGCAGCTGAAATAGCCTGCATATGGGGATCTTCAATTGCAAAAGCGGGGAATCCGAGTCTTGTAAGTTTATAATTCAGAACTTTTGCTACAGCACCGGAAGAACCTACACCGTATATTTCTATTCTTTTTGCAGACCTTATATAATTTATGGCCTTTACATATTCGGAATAATCGGTAATTGTTGTAGTACTTTCTATTGCACGTATAATTCCGAGTTCTACTTTTTTTATTATTTCCTGAGGAGTATCTTCACGGTTTATTGTTGTGTCGATATCTTCATAATTTTTCATACTTTCATTATCTGAAGCTATAGAAAGTTTAAAATCCTGAAAAGAATCAAAATCAAGTTTTTTAACAAATCTTATAATTGTAGCTTCACTAACCTTGCATGAATTAGAAAATTCACTTACTGTCATATTTAAAATTTCACTTCCGTTACTTAGAACAAAATCGGCTGCTTTTTTTTCTGACGAAGTTAAGGTATCTCTTCTTGATTCAATTATGGAAATAATCTTAGAAATCATAATTTTCCTCCCAATTATAAAATGAATATAATGATGCACCATAAGCCCCGGCAAGTTCGCCGACTTCTGAATAATAAATCTTTTCAGTGTTTTCCTCAGAAATTGCGTAATAATTCTCCTGAATCATACGGAGTAAATCTTCACCGTATTTAGGCAAAACACCGCCGATATAAACTTCTTCAAAATCACAGGTGTTTTTAACTGTATCTATAAGCCATGCAATTTTTTCGGAATAATCTTTAAATACGTTGCTTCTGTTTTTAGGATCAGCCTCAAGATTTTTCAGAAGATTTTTTCCGGAAACAATAGTTTCAATACATCCTGTTTTTCCGCACGAACACATATTTTTATTCCCGGGATAAATTATATGTCCGATTTCTCCTGCATTACCTTTTTTTCCGTTTAGAATCTGTCCGTCAGAAATTATTCCCCCGCCTATACCTGTACCTACTGTTATATATAAAATATCTTTTTTAACTTTTAAATATTGTGAGTATGCTGCCAAATCCGCGTCATTTCCTACTGTACATGAAATGTTATAACGATTTTCCGTAATTGTTTTCAGATCGGTACCGGTCCATTCGGGGAGATTTTTACTTGCGAAAGAAATGATTCCGGTACTTCTGAAAACTCTTCCTGCAGTCGCGATTCCTATATATTTGGTTTTACTGTCTATATATTTATCTGTAAGATGAAATACAGTTTCTATTATTTTTTCCTTTGTTTTTCCTGTTTCTGTTGTTTCTGAAGCTGTTATTTCTCCTTTGCGGTTTGTCTTTACTATTCTTGTATGAGTACCGCCTATATCTAATCCTAATGAATAAAAATCATCTGTTATATCTTTTATCGCGTTGTTAAATCTTGTTGTTATTTTCTGAGGCCTTGTGATTGCCCCGCCTACCACAACAGAATAAGCGCCGTTAATTACAGCCTGTCTGGCCTGTTGCGGATAAATATAATTCCCTTCTGCTATCACCGGTATATCTGTGATTTCTTTTATTTTTGAAATCAGTTCTATATCAGGTTTTTTAATATCTTTTGTGTAATCAGTGTATCCGGAAAGTGTTGTGGATATAAAATCCGGATTCAGGTCTTTGATTTTTTTTACATCGTTTATATCCGCTATATCCGCAATTATTCCTATATAAGGATAATTATTTCTTATATGTGAAAACAGTGAATCAATAGGTTCCGGTCTTTCTCTTTCTGTACAGTCCAGTGCAATAAAATCACTTCCTGCTTTTGCAAGTGCATCTATATCTCTTTTATATATTGTTATAAAAGCGCCCTTTGATTTTCTGTCTTTTGTAAGACCTATAACAGGTATTTTAACTTTATTTTTTATTTCACAGACATCCTCCGGAGTTAATGCCCTTATAGCAACAGCACCAGATGATTCGGCAGCATATGCGAGTAATGCCATATTCTTTGAACCGTAAAGAGGTTCATTTTCTTCTGCCTGACATGATACAATTAGTCCCCGGTTTAAGGTATTTTTGATTTGCAATTTTCTTTCCTCCGTTTTAGCTTCATTTCTTATTTGTAATAAAATTTCAGTTTTTGTTATAGTCTTTTGAAATTTTTTTCAAAAGACATTTTTAAGGATTTACCGTTAAATATATATGATTATAAACAATAATATATTCTAAATTCTTTTTTTTGGAATAAATATAAAAAAATAAGATAATCGTTGTGATTATCTTATTCTTTTATAAAAATTGTATTTTTCAGGTTCTTCTTTTATTTTAAAAATACCTGAAAAATTTGGAGGTAAAGAAGCTTTTATATAAGAATTAAACACTTCTAATTCCGTACCTGAAAGTACGTCTTTTATTTTTGAATAATTCATAAGTGATGAATTTTTTGTATAAATTATACAGTCTGTTTTTCTGTCAGTAGGGTTTATTAATACAAAACGGGTTTCTCTTATTTTTTCCGAATACCTTTCAAAAGCTATAATATTTTTATTTTCTGAATACAGTTTTATAAAATCTCCTGAATTAAGACCTTCTGAATTTTTAAATTCATGTATAAGTATTTTATAAAAATCTGAAATTTCATTTTTTTCTTTTGTTTTTTCCCATTTCATTGTTTCTCTGCAGAAAGGGTCACCATTTCCTGAAAATCCCAGTTCTTCCCCGTAATATATTAAAGGACTTCCCGGTAAAGTAAACTGTAAGGTTAATGCAATTTTCCATAAATTTCCGAAAACATCTTTTATTCTCGGGGTATCATGTGATGAAAGCATGTTCCAGCATTTAAAAATATCTGTACCGCAATCTTTGTAAGTATCTTCAAGAATTTCAGAAAAAAGATTACCTGATATTTCTCCGGAAAGCAGATTTTTGATAAGTCCGTAATAATAATAATTCATTATTCCGTCAGTAACTTCTGTCCATTTTTTAGGATATGACCAGATTTCACCTATTATCTTAGTATTAAATTTTTTTAATTCATCTTTTAATTCCTTAAGAAAATCATATCCGAGATCGTATGCACAGTCAAGTCTCCAGTTATTTATACCGCGTGCCATATAATATTTTATAACTGAATCATTATTTCTGAAAAGATAATCTTTTAAAGTATTATTTTCAAGATTAAGCTCCGGAAGATTTTCAACATCAGCCCAGTTTTTTCCTGTATAAAAATCCGGATTTTCTTTCAAAACAGAATATTTACTCGTATGATTAAGTGCTATATCAAGAAAAAGTTCAATGCTGCTGTTTTTTAATTTGTTGTTTAAAGAAATCAGATCTTCTTCGGAACCAAGTCTTTCATCGGTTTTTTTAAAATCAACAGCATCATATCTGTGATTTGTATTAGCTTTAAAAATAGGTGTAAGATACAGAAAATCAATATCAAGTTTTTTAAGATAATCAATTTTCTTTTCTATACCTTTTAAAGTACCGCCGTAAAAATCATATTCCTGATTTTCATGTGATCTGACCGGTTCATTCCAATCCAAAAGATTTTCATAAGTATTTCCGTAATTAAAAAATCTATCCGGAAATATCTGATATCCGATTTTTCCTCTCAAGACTTAACAGCTCCTTTTGTAAGACCGTTTGTAATATGTTTTTGCAGAAGTAAGAAAATTACCATAATCGGAACTGAACCGAGAATGGCTGATGCACAGAATATTGTCCAGTTTGTTGAATAATTTGAAGAAAGAAAACCTTTTATTCCGACCCCCACAGGATATTTTGAAGGATCAAAAAGTAAAAGTACTGAGAACATATATTCATTGTACACACCTATAAAAGTCAGTATAAACTGAGTTGCGAGTATAGGAGTCATTAAAGGAAATAATATTTTCCAGAAAGTTTTCCAGTAAGATGCTCCGTCTATAAAAGCAGCTTCATCAAGCTCTTTTGGTATAGAATTAAGATAATTTCTCATTATCCATGTTCCGAAAGCTGCGTTGCCGAATCCGAGAAGCAGTATAAGTCCTGTAAGTGTATTTAAAAGACCTGTTAACTGAAGCATTTTAAAATATGCAACCATAGCAACTGATGTCGGAAACATCTGAAGTATCATTAATACAAGTATTCCGTATTTTTTTCCGGGAAATCTCAGCCTGCTGAAGGCAAAACCTCCGAACATTGTTATTGTCGTTGCTATAAGAGATGCAAAAATTCCGAGAATAGTTGAATTTTTTACCCATGTCATAAAACTTGTTTCTTTTAAAAGAGAAATATAATTTTCCAAAGTAAAACTGGTAGGGAAAATAGATCCCGTATAAAAAGAAGAACCGGCTTTAAAAGAAGTTAAAAGAACATAATAAAAAGGAAACAAAATTATAAGAACTATCATTATGGCAAGAATTCTTACAGGCCATATTCTTTTATTTTTTCTTACAGTCATTAGAATTCCTCCTTTAAGCCTTTTATAGAAAATGTTGAAATAACAATAATAAATATTGTAAGTATAAAAGTTATTACTCCGTAAGCTGCTGTAAGTCCGTACTGCTGAAGTTCACGCATTATGTTGAATGTATAGGAAACTAAAATATCAGTTGAACCGAAATAATTTCCAAGTGAATTTCTCGGACCTCCGTTTGTCAAAAGATATATCAGATTAAAATTGTTGAACTGAAAAGCAAACTGCGTTATAATTAACGGAGCAAGTGTTTTATTAAGAAGCGGAAAAGTTATTCTTCTGAATTTATAAAATTTTCCGGCTCCGTCAATATCCGCAGCTTCATAAAGTTCATCGGGAATACTCTGAAGTGCTGCGTATGTTATTGTCATAAAATAAGGAAAAGAAAGCCATGCATTTACTATAATTACCCAGAATCTTGACCAGAAAACCGAATTCAGCCATGAAACCGAATGTATACCGAAAAGATTTAATATCTGATTAAATACACCGTCTGTTCCGAGCATACCATGCCACATCTGAATGGCAATTACTCCCGGAAGTGCCCATGGAATTATAAGAAGACTTCTGTAAATATTTCTTTCTTTTAGATTAGGATTATTAAAAAATATTGCAAGAAGCATACCTAAAAAATAATTTAATATAGTTCCGACGAACATCCATACAAGAGTCCATCCCAAAACAGGAAAAAAAGGACTGTTGGAATTAAGACTGAATATTTTAATATAATTTTTAAATCCTATAAAATCAAATTCAAAATAATGGTTTAAACCATAGTTAGTAAATGATATAATTATGTTGTAAACCGATGGTATCAAAGTTGACACAGTCAGTGCTACAAGAACAGGTATAAGAAAAATCAGAGCGAGCAGAGCCTGTTTTTTCTGTTGCCTTTTCAGAAATATATTGTTTTTCATAATTAGTTTCAGTGTTTTTTTATCTATAATATTTTCATTTTTGTAAGTCATTAGGGCGTCCTCCTTACTGGCTTATGAAGGGGTGGGTCAGGCAAAAAGCCTGACCTTTTATTCCTGAAGCATATTTATTTTATTATGCAGTACATTTACCAGTTCATCCAAAGTTTCCTGTATATCCTGTTTACCGGAATACATAAGCGGAAGTGCATCTTTCCATGCTGTCCATACAACGCCCATTTCCGGAATATTAGGCATAGGTTCACAATAAACTGCCTGCTGTGACCAACCTGAAATTATAGAATCGCTTTTAATTTCTTTAGAATTTATAACACTTTTAACAGGAGAAATTCTTTTTGTATCGAGAACAAATTTAACCATATTTTTTTCGGAAATAAGATATTTTGCAAAATTCATTGCATCTGTCTGATTTTTTCCGTAATTACTCAGAGCAATAATCTGAACACCCATAAAAGGTTTAGGCATTTCACCGTTAGGAAGTTTAGGAAGAACTGTTATACCGTAATCTATTCCGGCTTTATCTAATCCCGGCAATACCCACGGACCGTTAATCTGAAATGCAGCTTTACCTTCTTCGAAAGTACCTGTTGAGTATGAATGCATAGATGAATTATCCATAAGTGAAGGAGAAAGAATACCCTGGTCAAAAAGACTTTTTATGAAAGAAATACCCTCAAATGCTCCTTTGTTATTCATACCTATATCATCTGTGTTGTACTGATTATCTTCCCATTTGAAAATATATCCGCCGAATCCTCTGAGAATTGAATACATATGATATGATTCACCGGCAGGAAATACTAATCCTTCTTTACCTTCGGCTTTCATTTTTTTGGAAATTTCTATTATTTCGTTCCAGTCTTTCGGAGGATTTTTAACATATTTTTTGTTGTAAATAAGACCTACACTTTCTATAGAATAAGGAAGTCCGTATGTTTCACCCTCGTATTTAACAGCCATAAGAGATGAATCTGTAAAAAGTTTTAATTCATTTTTCATAACATCATCAAGAGGCTTTAAAATTCTTTGTTTAACCCATTTTCCTATGTTATCATGAGGAACTGTTACCAATATATCAGGACCTACTCCTGCAGGAGCTGATATTCTTAGTTTTGTATCCATATCTGTTAAATCTGATATAATAACCCAATTAATTTTGGTTCCTGTTTCTTTTTCGAAAGCCTGACCGATCTCTTTTAATGATTTGTGTTCAACGGTAGTTTCTCCGTATGTTGTCCACACTGTCAGTGTTTTTGAAAAAACTGTAAAAGATAAAATTACCATGAAAAAAATAAGAAATTTTTTCACTTTTTCTCCTCCCCTTAATTTGAATTTCGCTCAACATAATCCGGATTAAGAACTACATTTTCATCCCTGTCCGATCCGTTTATTTTTTCAAGGATCTTCTGGGCGGAAATTGTTCCCAAATCCGAAATAGGCTGATTTATAGTGGTTAATCCGATTTTTTCCGCAAAAGAACAGTTATCATAACCTATTATGTGATAATCCCTGCCGGATATAAGATTATTTACACGGCAGCCTTCTGTAAAACCCCATGCTACAAGATCAGAAACAGAAAAAACACTAAAATTTTTCTGAAACTGTGAGACTTTTTTTCCGAAATCAAAAGCCTGATTCCAGTCGAGAACAATATTTTCTATTTCTATATCAGAATAATTTATTCCACGGTCTTCAAGCGCTTTTATAAAACCTTTGGTTCTTTCTCCGAAAACACCGCTTGAAAAAATATCATCAGTTTCATAACCGCCTATAAGATAAATCTTTTTATTCTTATGTATTTTTAAATTCTTACCTGCCAGATATCCCCCGAGAAAATTATTTATAGTTACGGAATTTTTGTAATCACCGTGGGAATCGACTATAATATACGGTTTTTTTGTCGGGATTTTTCCTTCTTTAAAAAGTCTTTCCGGAGCAAGAGAAGAAATAATAACAGCATCTGTATGATAAAGAAAATTATTTTCATCTGAAAATCTGACAAGTCTGTCTCTTGAAAGCAGCGGAAATATAGCACTGTCATAATTACTTTCCCTTAAAACATCATCAACCGATGTGAGAAAAATTTTCTGAAATTCAAAACCCACTGTCGGAACAACAACACTTATCAGATGGGTTTTTCCGGAAGAAAGTGTTCTTGCATGTATGTTAGGTTCATAATTTAATTCCTTAATAGCCTCAAGAACTCTTTTTTTGTTTGAATCTTTTATATTATTCTGATTATTAAGAACTTTAGAAACGGTACCTACACTGACACCGGCTAATTTTGCAACTTCCTTTATTGTAGCCATTTATAGCACCTCCTTATAAAATGAATCGATTCATAATGAATCGGTTCATTTTATATAATACATAAATTTTTTTTATTTATCAAAGACAAATAACTGCCGTTATTAAAAAATAACGGCAGTTATTTGAATAAATTATATATTTTATACAAAATTACACAGCATTTCTTTTCTTAGAGAAAATAATATTTTTAATGAGTTTTTTTAATCCTATTTCGGAAAGTACTGAGCCGAAAGCCAGAGCTCCCAGTTTTCCGCCGCTTCCGCCAAAATGTGTGTAACTGTATATGAATGAAACAGAAATAAAAACAGCGATAATAAAAATCTCATAAATATTTTTAATCCTGTCTTTAGATGACATTCCGGCAAATGTTGCGGCCATAAGAACAGCCGAGAAATTCTGTGAGGAATTTTTAAAAATGACAGGAAATATTAAAGCTCCTAAAAGACTTATAACTGAAGAAGAAGCAACTATTTCACGTTTAAAATAATGCTGAAGAATAAAAGTTGAAAAAAGACCTATTAAAGGAATAATAAGAAGAATAAGAAAGTTTTCCTCCTCATAAGGATTATTTAAAAGATTTATATTAAAAATATAGTAAAAAATAAACCACGCAGAAAAAGAAGAAGCACCGAGTTTTCCGCCCACACCGCTGTAAGTGTTTTTTAGAAATGCATACATTGTTCCGGTTAAAATTAATACCATAAGCATGTAAACGGGATTATGATTTACTGCCGGTGATATCATTCCAGCAACGGCACCCGCATACATGGGAACCGAATATTCAGGAAAAAAAGAACTTCCTATTATTCCTGTAAGACTTGCGGAAATAACAGGTCCCTGCAGCAGATAAATATTTAGTATATATGTAAAAAGACCGCCGGCTATTGAAAAAAATATATCTTTGTAATATATTCTGAATTTTTCACATTTTCTCATACTCATAAATTCTTCGGCAACAGAATAAATAAGACCTATATTCATTATTATAAAAAGCAGAAATAACGGAATATTTTCCGATACTGCACTGAGTGAACTTATAAAAAAAAGAAATACAGTAGCTGAAGAAATTATAAAAAACAGTATACAATTCACAATCATAATAAGCCTCCGATTTTTTTTCAATTATAACATATAAATAAAAAATGCGGATAAATCCGCATTTTTTATGTGTTTTATTAAGATAAACTTTTTTTGTTTTTGGAGAAAGCTATAAAAGCAATTGAAATTATTATGAACATGGTTCCTATTATTTTCTGCATAGCAGGAACTTCTCCGAGAAAATAATACGCAAAAATCATTGCAATTATAGGTTTCAGAAGAAAAGAGAAAGATGCTTTTGACGCATCAAGGGCCTCAAAGGCCTTAAAATAAAATATATATGCAATACCGGTTACGAAAACACTAAGATAAATAAGTGTCGGAATTATTCCGGGTCTTCCGTAATCAAACGCAAATACAGGTATTTTAGCTATTTTTAATATTATATAGAAAAAAACGGAAGAAATTAAAAATGAATAAGTTATAAAAACTTCAGAAGGAATATTTTTTATAAATTTTTTAACCAAAACCGTATAAAGTGCAAATGTAAGAGATGCCAGAATACCGAATATAAGACCTGAAATACTGTCTCCGGCAGAAGAAGAAAAACTGATTATAAGTAATCCCGTAATTCCGAAAGCCATTGACAAAATTTTATTTCTGTTAATTTTTTCATTCAGAATAAACAAAGCAAGAATTACCACAAAAACCGGATTTGAAGATATTAAAAGAGCTGCTGTCGAAGCATTTGAAAATTTTACGGCTAACTGTAAAAGAGACATAGAAATAATGGAGTTAAATGAACCTATTATACCCATAAGCAGTATACTTCTGAGCGAAAGTGTATATTTTTTGCGTGTAAGCGTTATATAAAGAAGTAAAAACAAGCCACCGAAAAAAAACCTCAGAAATGTTAACTGGAGAGGATCGAAAACACCTGTATAAGGTTTTGTTGCGACTTCTATAGTTGCAAAAAATATAATCGCTATAATAAGATATATCCAGCTTTTTAAAACTTTATTCATAAATCACCTCAAAATACTAAATCTGATATTTTTTCCGATACGTCTATTCCCATACTTTTAAGATAAGATTCTTTATATGCGATACTGCCTTCCCTGCCTTCTACAATAGCCCCTGCATGTCCCATTGTTTTTCCTTCCGGAGCTGTTTTACCGGCAAAAAATGTTTTTATTTTACCGTCATAACCTTTATCAATTGCATGTTTAATACCTTTTATTTCTTCGTTTCCTCCGGGTTCTCCTATTAAAACAGTTTTTTTAATACCTTTTTTTATAATATAATCAAAAGCTTCTGATACATTTGTTCCGGTTACCGGGTCACCTCCGAGGCCTATTGCTATTTTTATACCCGAAGAGTTAACAGATAACTGATTTGCTACTTCGTACATTAATGTTCCGCTTTTTGAAATTATAGCAATATCACCGGGTTTAAAAGCTTTTTCAGGCATTATACCTATTTTGAGAACAGAAGGAATTATTATTCCGGGACAGTTCGGACCTATTATTTTTACATTTTTTTCTTTTGAAAGACTGTAAATTTCTATCATATCATGAATAGGAATATGTTCGGTAATTATTATTATTTTTTTAATTCCTGCATAAATAGCTTCAGTTACCGCATCTTTTGCAAATCTTGCCGGAACAAAAACAACGGAAGTATCAGCCTTATAAATTTTTACTGCATCTTCTGCCGAATTTAAAACAGGAACACCTGCTATTTCCTTAACGGAAGAATTTTTTGAAACACCGCATACTATATTTGTTCCGTATTTTAACATTTTTTCGGTATGGAATTTACCGTATTTACCTGTTATACCCTGAACACATACTTTTTCGTTTCCTTCAGTCATTATTATGCACCTCTTTCTTTAAGAATATGTCAAGCGCGTTTATCATTTCATCCAAATCTTTATAATTTTTTATATTGTTTTTTTCAAGTATAATACCGGCTTCTTCTTCATTTGTTCCTGTAAGTCTTATAAAAAGTTTTATATCTTTATTTATCTCTTTAAATTCAAGTATTGAATTTGCAATTACATCACATTTTGTTATACCGCCGAATATATTCATTACGGTTATTTTTATATTTTTTGATTTCAGAAGGTTAAGAGCATTAAGTGTAGTTTCTTTATCGGCACCACCGCCTATGTCCAGAAAATTTGCAGGACTGTAGCCGGCATTTTTTACAGCATCCATAGTTGCCATGACAATACCTGCTCCGCATCCTATTATTCCTATGTTTCCGTCGAGTTCTACATAATGGAAATCATGGTCATCCTCTGTAAATTTTTTTGCCCAGGGCTGTCTGAAAAGAGCATTATCATCGACATGCATAACACAGTCAAGAGCTGTAAGATTTCCGGAAGTATCTTCAGCTACAGGATTTATTTCAAGAAGAGTTAAATCCTTCTCATTAAATATTTTTTTTAATTTCGGAAGAAAAGTTCTGAATTTTTCAGGAACGGTATTTAATATTTCTTCATACGAACCTTTTTTTATATTTTCTGAATTTTCTATTTCTATACCGCCTTCTTCTGAAAAAATCCATTCTTCTGATCTTTTTTCTCTGTTTAAAACTGCAGAAATATAATATTCATGGTTTATCTTTATTTTTTCTTCTGCCAGAACACCGTAAGGGAACTCCCCTTTAATTGGTTTTTTAAGAAGTATTTCCGTGTTTCTGAGAAATTCTTCGCCGTTATCGGCAAACAATACACCTCCGGACTTCATTCTTCCTCCTACAAGAACCTGTGATTTTATTACGGACGGAATAATTCCTTTTTCCGGAGGAAAATTTTTTATAAAAACTGACTCCGGAACGTTTATACCATATTCTTTCAGAATTTTTTTACCTACAAATTCATGTATTTTCATCTTTTTCCTCCTCTATATAAAATATGAAAAATCATTGAAACCGTCACCTATAACATCTGACGTTTCCTGTATTATTACAAATGCTGCAGGATCTATTTTATGAAGTTTTCTTACAATATCTCCTTTCTGTTTTTTATTTACTGCAACATAAATTATTGATTTCTCCTGATTAGTGTATGCACCGGTACCCTTCACGACAGAAGCTCCGCGGTCAAGATTTTTTGTTATATAACTGATAATTTCATCTTTTTTTGAAGAAATTATTGTTATATAATTATTTGTCTTCATGGTTTTAATTGCAAAATCCACAACAACACCGTTCATAACAACAGATATTATTGAATACATACCTGTTCTTGCATCATAAACCATACCTGCAGAAACCGCTATAACAAGGTCTATCATAAGAAGGCTTATTCCCAAAGGTAAACCGGTAAATTTATTTGAAATTCTTGCAAGAATATCTGTTCCTCCTGTTGATGAATTAAAAGAAAAAACAATTGCCATACCTACAGCCGAAATAAAAACACCTAAAAAAACCGAAAGAAAAAGATCGTTTCCCGTATATTTCGGAAAAGGAATAATTCTGTCAAAAAAATCCACAAAAAAATTAAGAAGAAAAGTACATGCAACAGAACGAATACCGAAACTTTTCCCTATAATTAAAAAAGAAAGTGTAAAAAGTACGGCATTTACAACGTACATACCAATTCCGACGGGAAGACCGCAAATCCCGTTAATTATTATTGCTATACCGTTAGCTCCTCCGGCAGCAATATTATTCGGCATAAGAAAAGATACAAGGCCTATTGCCGTTAAAATAACACCTACGACTGAAAAAACATATTCTTTTATGACACCTTTTTTCAAAAAACTCATCCTCCCATAAAAAAAATCTTTTCTACCTCCTGAAATAGGTAAAAAAGATTTTATTGTATAATTATTTATACAATTAACAAAATCTTTTACTTTCCAATCCAGGAGAAAGTAAAAACGTATAAAATTTCAGGCAGTTCTCCTGACTTACAGCTCAAACCTACTAACCCGCCTTCCCGGTATTATTAAACCAGTGGCATCAGGGGCTTTCGTAACTGCTTACAGTGGCCGGACCGCTTCGGATTTTCACCGAATTCTCTATTAAGATTTTTAATCACCTAAAAATTTTTTATTAAATTTTCCAATAATATTCTATCATAAAAATATAAAAAAGATAATGCCGTTTAAGCACATTACGGATTAATTAGTGCATTTATACAGCATAGACTATGAAAAATCTTTCATGGAAATTAAAATTAATAAATATTTTGTGTATAATATAATAAAACCGGAGGTGATTTTATGGGGATTAAAGTTTACAAAATACTTTCTTTTACTGATAACAAAGATGGCGGAAATCCTGCCGGAGTTGTATTTGATGCTGATAATTTTTCTGAGGAAATTATGAAAAATATTGCATTTAAAGTAGGTGCATCAGAAACGGCATTTGTTTCCAAATCAGAAAAAGCTGATTTTAAAGTACGGTTTTTTACACCCGTAGAAGAAGTAAACCTTTGCGGACATGCTACAATAGCAACTTTTTTTCTTATGTCTGAAAAAGGAATGATAAATCCGGGGATATATACTCAGGAAACAAAAGCAGGATTGCTAAAAATTGTATGTGATGATTCGGGAGAAATATTTATGGATCAGAATATTCCGGTTTTTTACGGAATTATTGATAAAAAAGAAATTGCAGAGGCTTTGGGAATAACTCAGGAAAATATTTCCGGAAAATATTCACCGGAAATTGTATCGACAGGACTTAAAGACATAATAATACCTGTAAAATCTTTTGAAATATTAAATAATTTAAAACCGGATTATGAAAAAATATCACAGATATGCAGAAAAAATGATTCAGCAGGATTTCATGTTTTCTGTACAGACAGAACCGGTTATGACGCATCATGCAGAAACTTTGCACCGCATTTGGGAATAAAAGAAGAAGCGGCTACAGGAACGGCAAGCGGAGCATTAGCAGCATATATTATAAAAAATAAAATTTATAACGGTAAATTCAGTTTTACTTTTGAACAGGGATATGCCATGAAAAAACCATCTGTTATAAAAGCTGTTATACAATATAATAAAAGTTTTGAGAGAATACAGGTAGGCGGAAGAGCATTTTCTGAAAGTGAAACAGAAATATAAAAGTAACATAAAAATTATTTACAAAACCTTATTTTTGTGGTATAATTATAAATGTAGACTTAAATTATGAAAGACCTTTTTTAAAAGGTCTTTTTTTTATTTATTTTTTAAAGTAGTCCTTTAAACACTTTTAGTTCATTGGAAATATAACTGGTTAGTTGTTAGGTGGTTTGATGGTTAGAAGGACTGCCAGAAAATATAACATATTTCTTGGTATTTCGAACGAAGGTGAGAAATCTTGATTTTTTACAACGTAAAAAAATGCTTTTAACTTTAAAAACCCAAAACATATAAAACAAATGTATTTTTGTAAAATGAACAAAAATCAGGATTTCTAACATTTAGAAGGCTACCAGGAAATATATTATATTTCCTGGTGAAATGACAAAATAACAAAAAATAAAATAATTGCAAATATGTTATATTTTCCGGATTAAGATTATTTGTAATATCTATGAGTTTCTGACGGTATTCTTTTACTATAGATTTTTCTGGCAAGATAATTGATAAATAAAAAAAAAGAATAGGAAAAATCCTATTCTTGTATGTCATCTATGAAAAATACGAAATAATAATCACCTTACTCTTGGCTTCAATTGTGAAATAAAATGTCTTATATCTTTTATTTACTTCAAACATAACTATTTTATTAGCTTCTTTGTCTCTGAAATAATAATCATAAATATTTTCATCATCAAATTGTTTTACATTCTCATTGCCCTCGTTGTAAAGTTTTTCCAAATGATTATAAATTTTTAAATACATAGGACCTTCTATAGGTGTTGAGTCTTTTGTTGTATTTTCAGAGAACGTAATAACAGAAAACATGATTGCTATTACAATTAATAATTTTTTCATCTTATACCCTCAATATTTTTTTATTTGTACATTTTTATTATATCATCTGATATGTTTAAAAAACAAAAGAATTATATAATTTTTGTGTTTTTACGGAACAAAAAAAGTTCTCTGTTTGTCAATCAAACGGAGAACTTTTTTAAACAGTAAAAAACTTTGTGAAATATTTCCGATTTGTTTATATTTTTTATTATTTAGAATTTTCACCGGCAAAATATGTTCCTATAATCATTATTATAAGAGCTATTATAAAAGTTGCCGAAGGGAGTTCTCTGAATATTATCAGAGATAAAAACGATCCTATAAACGGTGCTACTGCGTAATAAGTACTTGTTTTGGCTGCACCGAGAGTTCTTTGGGCATAGACATAGAAAAAAATACTCAGGCCGTATGCAATAAATCCTAACAGCATTACGCCTAAAATATATTTTAACTGAGGTATTTGTTCTTTTACAGAGATAGCTATAATAAATGAACCCAGTCCTGAAAATAATCCTTTGAGAATTACTATATGCATTGGATTTTTTTGTGACATTTTTCTTGTAAAGTTATTTTCGAATCCCCAAGATATACATGCAAGTATTACAAAAAGAGAGCCGAATGAGAAGGATAAGCTTTCACTGTTTTCAAATGAAAGCAGCATTGTTGAGACTGTTACAAGAATTATTGCTGTCCATAGTTTTTTTGATATTTTTTCTCTGAAAATAAAAAGTGCAATTATAGATGTAGAAACTATTTCAAAGTTATTTAAAAGTGAAACATTTGCTGCGGAGGTTTTTGACAGTCCTATCATTAAAAATATAGGTGCTGCAATATCGAGCAGAATCATTCCTAAGGCATAAGGAAATTCTTTTTTTGTTAGAGGTTTTTCGTACGGGGATTTTTTCGTTAAAATATTCATTAAAAATATTCCTGTCCCGGCACCGAGATATAAGAATGCTGCCATCATTGTAGGTGATACATGTTTAAGAAATATTTTTGAAAACGGTGAACTGAAAGCATAAAGAAAAGCTGCTGTTATGGCATAGAAAACAGATTTTTTTTCATTTGGTTTCATAAATATTCCGCCTTTTGTGAGATAATTTAGATATTTATATTATATCACGGAGGTTATTATGGATATTATAAAAATATTTTACAATTCACGTAATTCTGAAAATGCCGCTGCAATGAAAAAATATATGGGGAACAGATTTGAATTTATCGGAATAAAAAAACCGGAAAGAGCACTTTTAAGCAAAGAGTTTCTTAAAGAAAAGAAAAAGGATAATAAAGCAGACTGGCATATGATATTTGAATTGTATAGTCTTGAAGAAAGAGAATTTCAGTATCTTGCAATAGATTATCTCAGCGTTGTTAAGAAAATTCTTGTTTTTGAGGATATAATTAATATTCAGGAATTAATTACAGAAAAATCATGGTGGGATACATCGGATTCTATAGATAATATAGTTGCTCATATGGCTTTATCTGATCCGGGTATAAAAAGAGATATAATTTCAAAATGGGTTAAATCTGATAATGTATGGTTAAAAAGAGTTTCAATACTTTTTCAGCTTAAATATAAAGAAAATACTGATACTGATTTTCTGAAATATGCTGTTTCGGAAAATTACGGGACTAATGAATTTTTTGTTGATAAGGCTATAGGATGGGCTCTCAGAGAATATTCAAAAACAAATCCCGGCTGGGTGAGAGATTTTATAACCCAAAACCGGGAAGATTTATCTTCTTTAAGTTACAGAGAAGCGGTAAAGTATATTTAATTTGATTTTCTGTGTAAAAAGTTTCCTGTAAATAATAATATAATGCTTATAAGTGCCATAAAAAATCTTCCGTAAATAAAAGAATTTTCATAGCTTATTTTATCTATAAGATATGTTTCTTTTAAAATCCCGTTTCCGAAAATATTTATATCATAATTCATAAATTTTGAAATATGTGCGAATCCGGAGAAATCAATAAAAAAGTTTTTGTTTATTATTGATAGTACGGATAGCATAAAAACACCTAAAAATACGGCTATAAAAATAATTATTCCGGTTATACCTTTTAATTTTTCTGTTGATTCCAGAAATGCGGATAATGAGGAAATGAATATTATGAAAGGAAATGAAATAATAAACCACTGTGTTAAGAGTTCCGGAAATATTAATGTTTTTATGTCACTTACAGGAAAAAACATTATACCTGCAGTTATTATTACTATGAGAGATAAGAAAGTCAGTATTAAAAGTTTCGATATAAATTTAATAAAAATAGAATTTTTTTCCTGTTTAAGTTCAGGATAATTTCTTATGAAAAAGAACCAGAAAAATATAAGAACCAGGTTTATAATGGCACTCATAAGTATACTTGTCCACAAAGAGTTCATAACAGGTCTTGATGTGTCTGACGTAAATATATGAAACGGAAGGTAATCCGGAATCATACTTAATATCACAAAAAGCACAGTTACTATTACTGCGTAAAGAAATCTTTTGTTTCTGAGAAAGCCGTTGAAATAATTTAAAGCTTTTTTAAACATTAGAATCCCCCTTTATAATTTATTTAATACTGCTGATAATATTTTGGCTCCTGCTGTTATTTCTTCTTCGTTTAGTCTTGCAACGGAGATTCTGAAAATATTCTTCTTCAGATTCTTTTCCAATTATATCACTTTTAAAAATGTTTTTTTAAAAGCAGTATTCAAAATAATCAAAAAAGTTTTTTAAATACCAATTTTAATAAAAATACTGTTATGGTATAATTAGGTATACAGTAGGGAGGCAATTATGGAATACAGAGAAATTATACTGAATGAAGAAAATAAAAATTTAAGTTTTCTTTATTATTATGAAAGTAAAAAATATTATGATCTTAATATTATAAATACATCAAAAGGCTGGGAAATTTCTTTTGAAGTTAAAGATTTTGAACAATTAAAGGTTCATTCGGGTACAGAATATATTTTTGATGAATATAAGGAGAATCCTTTTGTTTACGGTGCTTTTGATGAAGAAAAACAGGTTGGGGTTGCTTCATGCAGTAAAGTGAACTGGAACAATACTATGAGATTATGGGATATTTATGTTGATAATAATTATAAAAGGCAGAAAATAGGTTCGGAACTTATAAAATTTATTTTCAGAAAAGCCGAAGAATTAAAAGTGAGGGCTATAGTTCTCGAAACACAGTCATCAAATTATAATGCAATATGTTTTTATAAAAAATGCGGTTTTAATATTTCCGGTTTTGACAGAATAGCATATTCTAATAAAGATACCGAAAATAAAGAAGTAAGAATTGAAATGGCATATTTACTTTAAAATACGGAGATGGTAATATGATAAAAATAGGAGCACATATGCAGATTTCAGGCGGGATTGAAAATGTGCCGGAGAACACTCTTAATATAGGTGCAAACAGTTTTCAGGTTTTTGTTCATTCGCCGAGAACTTGGTCCGTAAAAGAACCCGATAAAGAATCGGTTGAAAAGTTTATTAAAAATGTTTCCGGACTTAATTTTAAAAAAGAAAATATGCTTGTACATTCGGGGTATCTTATAAATCTTGCATCACCTAAAGAAGAATCATGGGAAAAATCTTTTACGCTTTTCAGTGAAGAGATTAAAATAGCCTGTATGTACGGTATAAAATATTACAATTTCCATCCCGGAAGTCATTTGGGTGAAGGTAAGGAATACGGCAGTGATAAAATTGCAAGGTCAATTGATTTGTTCTTTAAAGATAATGAAGATAAAGATATTTTTCTCCTTCTTGAAAATGTGGCTTCAAAGGGAAATACAATAGGGGGAACAATGAGTGAACTCGGTGAAATTATTAAAAAATCCTCTTTTGGTGACAGAGTAGGAATAACTTATGATACATGTCACGGTTTTGATTCGGGATATGATATAAGAGACCGTGAAGATACGGAAAGACTTCTTTCTGAAATAGATAAATATATAGGTATAGACAAACTTAAAATGATACATCTTAACGATTCAAAATTTGATTTATCTGCCGGAAAGGACAGGCATGAATTTATAGGAAAAGGATTTATAGGGGATTCCGGATTCAGAAATTTTCTTTCTTTCGATAAATTTCTTAATACTACAATGATTCTTGAAACACCCGGAGATGATGATGCCCATTCCGAAGATATAAGGCATATAAAGGAAGATATACTTAAATGCTGAATTATGTTTATCCGAAAAAAATTTTAAGAAAAAGTGATTTTCCGGATACTTATTTTGTTTCGAAATACGGATTAAGTCCATACATGGCATGTTCACATGCCTGTTCGTACTGTGACGGAAGAAGTGAAAAGTATCATGTTGACGGTAATTTTGACACCGATATAAAAGTAAGAAAAAATATAGCTGAAATTCTTGAAAAAGAACTCAGTCAGGAAAGAGAAAAAGGTCTTATAATGATTATGTCAGGTATATCAGATCCTTATCAGCATGCCGAAAATAATGAAAAGCTTATGCCTGAAATATATAAGAAAATAGAAAAATACGGATTTTCCTGCAGCGTTACTACAAAATCGTCAATGATAAAAAGAGATTATGAATATCTCGGAAGAATTAACAGAAAATCAGGGTGCAATATATTTATGAGCCTTACTTTTCACGAAGATAAATACAGAAAAATATTTGAACCTCTTTCTTCCGGATATGCTGCAAGAGTATCTGTTTTGAAGCATTTTCACGAAAACGGATTCTGTACGGGAGTTCTTGCTATGCCATTTATACCGTATATTAATGACAGCAGCGAAGATATTTATAAACTTCTTTCCGAATTAAAAAAATTTACAGATGTTGTTATTCCCGGCGGAATGACATTAAGACCCGGTATAAATAAAGAATATTTCATGAAATTCATAAAAGAAAATTTTCCGGAACTTACAGAAAAGTATATAAAACTTTATTCACAGAACCGTCAGTCAGGAAGTGGTGACAGCAAATATTTTGATGATTTTTACGGCAGATTTTACGCTATAGCCCGTGAATTAAGAATAAACACAATTATACCTCATTATATGTATAAAAATAAATTTTTAATTTATGATGAAATATATATACTTCTCAGTCATCTTTATAAAATTCTCAAATACAATAATTACGGGTATTCTACTGTAAAGAAAGCTTTTAACTCTTATTGTATTTGGCTTGGGAATGAAAAAAATTTTTTAAAGAAAAATAAAAAACTTACGGGAAAAGATCTCGAAAATAAATTGCTTTTTGAGATGAAAAACGGGAATATGAAAGAAATATTTAATTCGGAAAAACTTTATGATCTTTTGTACAGAGTTTTGTTTGAAAATTTTACTGTCAGCTATGATGATTATATAAAATAAAATGTATGAGTTTAAATACTTGTACATTTTTTATTTGAAGATATATAGTAAATTTTCAGTGTGGAAAATTCCGGAGTATTCGGCTTAGCGGTTTTGTTAATGAGTTAAAATCAGAAAAAGAGATGAAAGAAATGAATGATTTCCGTACAGTTATTTATGAAAATTTTTTTGATCAGAAATTTTCGGAAATGCTTATAAATTAGTCGGATTAATAAAGAATATAATACCTTTAAGCATAAGCGGTTTAATTAAAAGTATTATTTATTTTTTTTATGTTTCAGGATTCAGTGTTCTAATGTGTACCCGGTAAAATAGTTTTTTTATTTCTTGTCTATTTTACCGGGTACATATTATTTTATTCATGGTTTTTATTTCAGAATTTTCATAATTATTTCAGCAAAAAATATTTTTGCATTATTAAGATCGGATTCATCCGGATGTTTTGCAGCTTCTGCATGACGTTTTTTCCTTTCTTCGGTCATAGCATGAGGATGACCTTCGGGAAATTTTTTAAACATTTCTGTCATTCTGCTGTCAATTTTACCCTGGCATAAAAAATGACCAAGTAAAGTATTTCCGCCCGAGATAAGTATGCTGTTTATAGTTTCGGTACATTTCTGTGCATGTTCGGAGTTAGGATATGCACCCAATGTAAAAAAATATGCAACTTTTTTGTTTTTTATTGTTTTTAATACTTCAAGAGTTTTTTTATCTGCATTTCCTTTATCTATCCAGAAGCCTACTGTTATAAAATCATAATCATTTACGTTGTATGAATCGTCTATTTTGTAAAAATCCGTATTTTCCGGAAGAACTTCTCTTACCGCATCTGCTACCTTTTTTGTATTTCCTGTCAAACTTGAATATATAAGTAAAGTTTTCATGTATCCTCCTAATTGTTTTAGATTAGCCTAACATTTTGATTATAAGACATTTATTTCTGAAAGTCAATGTTTTCAAAAAAATGAAATATAATTAACTTTTTGTTAATTAATGATTTTATTTATTTTCTTAATTGCAAAAATTGTTTATTTGACATACTATTTTACTTTTTGTATAATTTAGTTAAGCCTAACAAATATAAGATAAACAAATAAAATAAGATTTAACAAAGAAGGTGATATATGAAAAAAATAATTTTTGTAGGAATTCTGTTTTTTTTGGTTATATTTGCAGTTTCTGTTTTTTCGGGTGGGGTAAAAATAAATTTTGATGATTTTATCGGAATTTTTGATAAGAACACTGATAGTGATTTAATTAAACTTATTATTTTTGATGTGAGGCTTCCGAGAATTATTATGGCACTTCTTACCGGTATGATGCTTGCATCTTCCGGAACTGTTATGCAAACTGTTTTTCAGAATCCATTAGCAGATCCTTATATTATAGGTATAAGTGCAAGTGCAACATTTGGTGCCGTTATTGCATTTCTGTTTAATCTGCCTGATTATATGTATGGTGTTCTTGCCTTTTTTTCGTCGGTTGCTGTTTCTTTTATAATTTTTAATATTTCAAAAAGCGGTAAAAAAACTAATACGGCAACTTTACTTATAGTCGGAATTGCAGTTTCATCTTTTTTAAGTGCTTTTACATCTTTCGCAATGTATCTGGTCGGTGAGGATTCTTTTAAAATAATTATGTGGACAATGGGATATCTCGGTGGTGCGAGCTGGCGAAAAGTAATTTTAATGATTTTTCCGCTTGCGGTTTCTGTTTTTGTTTTTATTATGAACAGAAATGAGCTTGATGCACTTCTGAGCGGTGAAGAAGAGGCACATTCGCTGGGTGTCAGTGTTGAAAAGTTAAAAAAAACAATGCTGATTACGTCTTCGCTGACAGTTGCTTTTTCAGTGGCTTTTACAGGAATGATAGGTTTTGTGGGACTTATTATTCCGCATATTATAAGAATGATAATGGGAAGTTCTAATTCAAAATTAATACCTTTATCGACTTTTTTCGGCGGAATATTTTTAATGGCTGCCGATACTATTTCAAGAACTATATTAGCACCTGTGGAGATACCTATAGGAGTTGTAACTTCGTTTTTCGGAGCTCCGTTCTTTTTGTATCTTGCATTAAAAGCAAAAAGGGGGCATTTTGACAAATGATAAGAATAGAAAATCTGAGTTTCGGATACTGTAAAAGAAATATATTAAAAAATATTAATCTAAGTTTTAAAGAAGGTTCTTTTACCGGAATATTAGGACCTAACGGGTCAGGAAAATCTACATTGCTTAAAAATATTCTCGGTTATCTTAAACCTAATTCAGGAAGTGTTTTTATAAATGATGAAAATATAAATCATATGAAAAGAAAAGAATATGCAAAATTAGTTGGTTTTGTACCTCAGAAATCAGGGTTTTCAATGGCTGTAAGTGTTGAAGAATTTATTCTTCTCGGCAGAATACCTCATCTGAAAAATAAGTGGAACGGTTTTGAAAAGAACGACAGAGAAATAACCGATGAAATAATAAAACAGATGAATCTTGAAAAATTCCGCGAAAGAAATGTTCTTACTTTATCCGGAGGAGAATTTCAGAGAGTACTTGTTGCGAGGGCATTATGTCAGCAGCCTAAAATTCTTCTTCTTGATGAACCGACATCGGCACTTGATCTTAATTATGCAGTAGAACTTTTGGGTGTTGTAAAAGAATTATCCGTATATAAGGGTATAACAGTTGTTACGGTACTTCATGATTTAAATCTTGCTTCGTTTTTCTGTTCAGATCTTGTTCTGATGAAAAACGGCGGAGTTTATATGACAGGTAATCAGAATAATATTATAGATTCAGATGTACTGAAAGATGTTTACGGGTTTGATTCGAAAATTATTGAAGACGGCGGAATTCCTTATATAATTCCTGTTTGTAAATCAAGAGGTGTTTTAAATGTATGAAAAAAGACTGAGATCACATCATGATTCGTCAGCTGCACTTTCAGGTATTCTTGAAAAATATACTGAAAAAAAAGAGGTAAATAAAAAAGATTTTGAAGAAATTATGAGCAGAAAAGGGGAGAATGATAAAAGAGTTGTTTATTTTCATATTCCATACTGTGATACACTTTGTACTTTCTGTAATCTCAACAGGGAACTTCTTAAGGGTAATATGGACGGATATGCCGATTATCTTATATCTGAAATAGAGGAATACGGGAATTCTGCTTATGTAAAGTCCAAGCCTTTTGATGCTTTTTATTTCGGCGGCGGAACACCTACAACCTTTTCGGAGAATAATTTAAAAAGAATTTTAGGAGCAATAACAGATAAATACGAATATTCTGATGATTATGAGTTTACTTTCGAAACAACAGTTCATAATCTTACTCGGGAAAAAATAAATATACTTAATGATTTCGGTGTTAACAGAATAAGTATAGGTGTTCAGACATTTTCAGACAGAGGAAGAAAACTTTTAAACAGAACTTTTGACAGTAAAGAGCTTCTGAAAAAAATAAATGAAATAAGAAAAACTTTCAGGGGTTTGATATGTATTGATATTATATATTCATATCCGGGTGAAACGGATGAAGAAGTAATAAATGATGCAAAAACTGCCGGACAAATTCCTGCGGACAGTATAAGTTTTTATCCCCTGATGATACATAACGGTTCGGCGCTACATAAAATGATAGAGGAAAAAAGAGTAATTTTTGAAAGAACCAATGAAACAGAAATGAAGCTGCATAATCTTTTTCTTGAAAATCTGGACAAAAATTATAATGTTTTGGAACTTTCTAAAGTTAAATATAAAAATAACGACAGGTACAGGTATATAACACTCAGATATGATAATGCCGATACACTTCCGGTAGGAATAGGATCAGGAGGAAGAATAGGTAATATAGGAATTTATAATATGAATCCGAAAATGAGTTTTTATTCTTATACAGATGAAAAAAGTCTTTTTTATAATAAAGTACTCGGAAAAATGCAGTACGGAATTTATGATATGAAGTATTTTGAAAATATTATGAAAGAAAATACATTTGAGAAATTTTCGGAAAAAATTAATAATCTTTACTCAGAGGGTTTTTTTTATAAATATGAAGAAAAATATATTTTAAACGGCGAAGGTATTTTCTGGGGTAATAATATAGCCGTTGATTTGCTCGGACTTATTATTGAGTCGGAATTTAAATAATTTATAGGGAGGATTAATATGAAAAAATTTTTGATTTTTGTGTTTTTTATTCTGTCTTTGGCAAATATATTCGCACTTTCTGTCAAAGACGGTATGATATATGATTCCAACGGATGGTCGGCAGAATTAAAGGAATATAACAGTATTATAGTTATAGATCCTTCAACAGTTGAAACATCTTTTCTTATAGGCGGAGAAAATAAAATAAAGGCAATCGGACACACATCTTCAAGTCCTATATGGCCTTATGACAAAACTCCTGATATTGAATCCGTAGGAACTATAACAAAACCGTCACTTGAAAAAGTTTTATTTCAGAATCCGGATTTAGTTATTATAAACGGAATGATAACAGATTTCGGTGTAACTCTCAGAGACCGCGGAATACCCGTTTTAACGGTTAGTCCGGATACATTAGATGAAATACTTGATAATGCTGAAATTTTCGGAATTATTTTCGGAAAAGAAAAAGAATCTATAATACTTGCTCAGGAAAAAAAATCATTATTAAGAGAGATAAAAAAGGAAATAAAAAATAATCCTTTAAATTTAAAAGGTGCATTTTTGTACAGTACAAATCCGATTATGGGTTTTAACTCGGATTCGATGGCAGGAGAAGTTCTCAGAATTATAGGAGTTGAGAATATTACTGACGGAGTTACAGGTGAAAGACCTATTTTAAGTCCTGAATATATTCTCAAAGAAAATCCGGATTTTCTTCTGGGTGCAATGAGTATAAGAAAAACAGATGACATACTTAATGCAAATCCTATGATAAAAAATACAAGAGCCGGAAAAAATAAAAATATATTTATTGTAGATTCCTCAAAAATATTAAGACCTTCTCCGAGATTAGTAGAAGAGATAGTAATTCTTTATAAAGAACTTTCGGAAATTAATTAATTATAAATCTTTTAATAAAATGGTATGCGCGTATGCGCATACCATTTTATTTTTCATTGAATTTTTCTGCTTTTCTTTTTAATTTTCTTACAACTGTTGTAAAACCCATTAATTTTTTCATATCGTATAATGTCTGCTGTACTTCTTTTCTTACTTCTTCCGTTCCGCGTAATATTATATCTTCGACCATGCCGGTTTTCTGGTATTTTTCCCTTCTTTCCCTGAAAGGTGTAAGAAAATTATTTATGGCAACAGAAAGTTTTTCTTTTACTTCAACGTCACCTACTGTACCTTTTCTGTAGCGTTCTTTAAGCTCTTCCACTTCTTTTTTGTCCGAATTGAAAAGGTCATGGTATATAAAAACAGGATTTCCTTCAACTTTTCCCGGAATATCAGCTCTTATTCTGTTCGGGTCTGTAGTCATTTTCATAACTTTTCGGCCTACTTCTTCCGGTGAGTCGGAAAGGAATATTGCATTGTTTGCACTTTTACTCATTTTTTGTTTACCGTAAAGTCCTATAAGTGCTGATTCTTTACCCTGTAAAGGTTCAGGAATAGGAAAAAGTTCTCCGTAAAGTGAATTGAATCTTTTTGCAATTTCTCTTGATATTTCAACATGAGCTACATTATCTTTTCCTACCGGTACGAGATGTGATTTTATACATAAAATATCCGCAGCCTGTAATACAGGATATCCGAGAAGAGCAAAAGGCATTTCTATATTTGCATCTCTTGCCATGTCTTTAAGACTCGGAACTCTTTCAAGTCTTGATACTGTAATAAGACTCTGAAAAAGTGTGTACATTTCATTTATTTCAGGTATTCCGGACTGAAGATAAAATTTTACGTTTTCAGGATCAATTCCTGCGGAAATGGAATCAAGAACCATATCAACCGCATTATCGGCAGAATTTTTAATTGCTTCTGTTGAATTTTTTGTTGTAAGCATGTGCAGATCAGCGATTATGAAAGTACAGTCATATTCTGCCTGAAGTTTTACTCTGTTTTCAATACTTCCTACATAATGTCCTAAATGGAGTTTTCCTGTAGGCCTGTCACCTGTAAGTATTTTTTTCTTTTCCATGTTTTTTAACCTCCTGTATTGTCTGAAAAATTATAGATATAAAAAAAAGAGCTTTTTAAAAAAAAGCCCTTTAAATAAAAAAGGGCATCCTTAAAGGATGCCCGCAGACGTTTACCGACATCCTAAAAGATGCCACCACCAACTTCTATATAATTTTTTATTATTTTTTTTCATAATATTTCACCCCACGGTTAAATTATACAACATTTATATTATAAAATTCAACTGTTTAATCGAAATCTTCATCATCATCTTCAGCTTCTTCTGATAAGTCATTATCTTCATCAGTGAATTTTAGTTTGTTATCAATTATTATTTCGTCATCAACCATAGATTCCACTATTTTTTTTACGGAATCATCATCAAAAATTTCCTGACGCTCTTCTTCAAAGTCTGAATGATTTACGTAGTCATCAACAGAAATCCATGTATGGATTCCGAATTTTCCGACAGGGCAGTCATCTTTAATTTCTGATTTGTTTTTTATTGTTTTGCCGCAGTATCTGCATTTAAACATATTTATCATCCTCCGGATTTGATAGATATTTACAGTAATCTGTCTGCTTTTTCCCTTTTATATATAAGATAAATAATGTAACCCGGAATTATGTAAGGAAGAGAAAAGGCAAGTGCAACAGGTAAATCATCAGTTCCTCCCATTAAAAACATATAAATTCCCTGAATAAGTCCTCCTGAAATAAGCATAAAAGAACCTGTTTTTTTATTTTTAAGAGTGTATATAATTCCGGCTGTTGCAATTATAACAGCTATTATATTCGGAATGAGTTCGGGAACAAATACTGTTAATCCGCCTTCACCTACGAAAAAAATTATGAATATGAGTGAAAAGGCTGTTGATATAAGAAAGGATATTATGTAAAGTAATTTGTTTATATTTTCATTCATTATAACACCTCAGTGATATTATACTATTTTTTTATATTTTTTTCTGTAGTCTTTCGGCGAACATTTATAAAATTTTTTAAAGGTTTTTGAGAAATTGCTCGGACTTCTGAAACCGCATTCCCGGGAAACCAGGGATATATTGCTGCTGCTTTCGAGCATTAATGCTCCTTTTGAAATTCTGTGTTTCATAAGATACTGTATCGGGGATATTTTAAGCATTCTCTGAAAACATCTCATACATTCCCTTTCTCCTATGTTTGCTGAAGAAGCAATTTGTGAGAGTGATATATTTCTGTGAAAATTCTGATTTATATATTCTACCATTAATTTAATTCTTTTTTTATCATTATCGGAGTCATCATTTTTTTTAAATATGTCTTTTTTATTCAGATTATAAATTTCAAAACATACTTTTGAAAGGTTTTCCCTGACTGTAAATTCATATCCCGTATCATTTTTCATTACAGAATTAAAAGCTTTTTTTATATTTGAAATTACAGAAAGTTCCCATTCATTTTTTCCTGTAAAAAAATATGAATCGAGAGTTTTTATAAGAGGATTTATGTATTTTTTAGCAAAAACAGATTCATCAGTACCTGTTAAAAGTTTAGGATGAAAAACAAGCGAATGTAATTTCCATTTGTTCTGGGTTTCTGCTTTATGAAGTATATTTGAATTAATAAAAATACAGCAGCCTTTTTCGAGCAGAAAAGATTTTCCCGGTATCTGAACAGTGAGACAGCCTTCTTCAGTGTAAATAAGTTCCATTTCTTCATGCCAGTGCCACGGAATATAGTACTGACCGGAATTTTTTTCTTCGGATAAATATCCTGCACAGGAAAATTCAGGTGTTCCGTGTGGCTGTAATTCTCTTAAATTTGTACTGAGATTCAGTGTACATTTTTCCATTTATATCATTCCTTTAGAATTTGGTCGGTTTTTTTATATTTTATGTCTTTTTTAATATAAAAAAAAGTATTAAAAGACGATATTATTATATTATAATAATAGGTGAAAAAAGTCAAATTTAATAAACGGGAGTGAGTAAAATGTTTAATCTTCTTCTTGCAATTATTTATGTTTCTTTTATAAGTCTGGGACTTCCGGATGCAATTTTAGGTTCGGCATGGCCGAGTATGTATCCTCAGCTCGGAGTTCCTATTTCTTATGCCGGAATTATAGCAATGATTATTTCCGGCGGTACTATTTTTTCAAGTTTTATGAGCGGGCGTATGCTGAAAAAATTCGGTACCGGCAAAGTAACTGCTATAAGTGTTGCCATGACAGCATTTGCACTTTTAGGATTTTCGCTTTCACATAATTATTGGCTTTTATGTGTTATGGCTCTGCCTTACGGTCTCGGAGCGGGATCTGTTGATGCTGCACTGAATAATTTTGTTGCACTTCATTATAAGGCTAAACATATGAGCTGGCTTCATTCTTTCTGGGGCGTAGGTGCAACTTTGGGTCCTTATATAATGGGAACGGCACTTACAAAGGGAATGGGCTGGAATCACGGATACCGTATTATTTTTTATCTTCAGATAGTTCTTACTGCTGTTCTTATTTTTTCCCTGCCGTTATGGAAAGAAGAAAAAAATAATTCCGAAGATAATCATGAACATAAATCCATGAATATAAAACAGCTTATGGCACTTCCGGGTGCAAAAGAAATTCTTACTGCTTTTTTCTGTTACTGTTCTCTTGAATTTGTAACGGGACTTTGGGGAAGCAGTTATATGGTTGTAAAGAAAGGCCTTTCGCCTGAAACAGCAGCTACACTGACATCTGTTTTTTATCTCGGTATAACTATAGGAAGATTTCTGAGCGGTTTTATGGCAATAAAATTCGACAGTAAATTTATGGTAAGGCTCGGTCAGACAATAGCTTTTATAGGAACTTTAACTTTAATATTTTCTTTTAATACAGTTGTTATGGCAATTGGTTTTATTCTTATAGGACTTGGATGTGCACCTGTTTATCCGAGCCTTCTTCATCAGACACCCCAGCGTTTCGGTAAGGAAATTTCACAGTCCGTTATGGGTATACAGATGGCATCGGCATATATAGGCAGTACATTTTCTCCTATGATTGCGGGATTGCTTTTTGATAATATAAATATTTCTTTTTACCCTTTTGTACTTACATTTTTTGTCGTATTTATGTTTATAATGGTTGAAATATCGGATTCAAAATCAGGAAACTTTAAAAAGGTTTTACAATGAGATCAGAAATAGATCTTCATATGCATTCTTTTTACAGTGATGACGGTGAATTTAGTCCGAAAGAACTTGTGGAAAAAAGCAGAAATATGAAAATAATTTCTGTATCAGATCATAATTGTGTCAGAGCAAATGCCGAAGCATTGGCGGAATCAAAAAAATCAGGCTTGGGATATATATGTGCCGGAGAATTCGACAGTGTTTTTTCCGGTATAAATATTCATATTCTCGGATACGGTATAGATTATGAATATAATAAGTTTTCCGAAATTGAAAAAAATATTTCCGCAGATATGGTAAAAAATTCCGAAAAAAGACTGGAAAAAACTTTGAATATGGGGTTTGATATTTCTGTTTCGGAACTTAGAAAAATATCGGACAGGACGCGATATAAAAATGTATGGACAGGAGAGATTTTTGCGGAAGTAATACTGAATAAATCTAAATATAAAAACAGCAAAATACTCAGTCCTTACAGAAAGGGCGGAAACCGGAGCGAT
The DNA here is from genome assembly GCA_024233675.1 of Thermotogae bacterium. Lineage (GTDB taxonomy): Bacteria > Thermotogota > Thermotogae > Petrotogales > Petrotogaceae > JACKPH01. The sequence continues at coordinate 232,412 of JACKPH010000002.1, read as the reverse complement.
AATCCGTATGTCAGTTTTTACTGGGATTTTTATTCTCAGGGGAAACCGGGATATGTTCCTGTAAATTATTTACCGTCTGAAGAAATTATAAAAATTATACATGAATCCGGAGGAAAAGCAGTTTTGGCACATCCGGGGGTTAATTTTAAAGATAAAAATGATTTATTTGATAAATTTACCGATTCCGGTATTGACGGAATAGAAGTTTTCAGCAGTTATCATGATACTTCTGAGACAGAATATTTTTATAAAACAGCAAAAAGAAAAAATCTTATAATTACATGCGGAAGTGATTTTCACGGTAAAACAAAACCGGCGGTATTTATAGGTGAGTTTAAAACAGTTGTTCCTTATGATGAAATAGAAAATAACCTGAAAGAGTTTGTTTTGTATTAGTTTGTTGACACATACGGCTATTTATGTTATAATCTTCTCAATTTATATTTAACGGAGTGATTTTTATGTGTATAATAAATAATTCAAAAGTATATATTATTGTCTCTAAAAAACGGCGCTGTTTTTGATGCTGTCTTTTTTGACATACAAAAACCGGTGCTTAAAAGCATCGGTTTTTTTTATATAGAGGTGAACTTATGGAGAAAATATTAAAGGTAGAAGAATTAAGAAAAACTTTCCGGACAAAAACGAAAGAACCCGGATTCAGAGGCAGTATGAAATCTCTTTTTAATCCTGTTTATAAAGAAACAGAAGCTGTAAGCGGAATTTCATTTGAAGTCTCTGAAGGTGAAATGATAGCTTTTATAGGACCGAACGGAGCCGGTAAATCTACAACTATAAAAATGATTACCGGAATTTTATATCCTACTTCCGGTAATGTCAGTGTTATGGGTATGACTCCATGGACAGACAGAAAAAAACTTTCATATAAAATAGGATCTGTTTTCGGACAGAAATCACAGATGTGGTTTCATCTCCCGCCGGAGGATACATTCGAGCTTATGGGGGATATATATGAAATAGACAGATCTGAATATAGAAAAAGACTGAGTGAACTTGTAAAAAAGTTTCAGCTTGAAGAACTTATGAATACTCCGGTAAGAAAGCTTTCTCTCGGTCAGAGAATAAGGTGTGAAATTGCGGTATCTCTTATACATAAACCTAAAGTACTTCTTTTGGATGAACCTACAATAGGACTTGATGTTGTTGTAAAGAATCAGATAAGAGAACTTATAAAGGATATAAATAAAAAAGAAGGTTTAACGGTTTTTCTTACAAGTCATGATGTCGGAGATATAGAAAAATTATGTAAACGTGTTCTTGTAATAGATCACGGAAAACTTATAATGGAAAATGATGTTCCGGGACTTAAATATAAATATCTCAGTAAAAAAATAGTTTCTTTTAAACTTGATGAAGCCTATGTTCCGGATATTGAAGGTGTAAAAATAATTAAACAGAACGGAACAGGACTTAAGGCTGAAATAGATACTAAAGTATCATCTGTTCAGAAACTTATGGAAAATATAATGAAAAATACTTCGATTGTAGATATGAATATTTCCGAAACGCCTATGGAAGAGATAATAGAAAATATATACACCGGTGGTGGCGATTATGGAAAAGATTAGAAAATATTTTACATTTTTTAAAATAACTTTTATAAATGATCTTGCTTATGTTTCTAACTATATAGGACAGTTTTTTACTTTTGCCCTATTTATGTTTGTTTATTCATTTGTCTGGAGAGCTATATATTCGGGAAAAACAGTTATAGAAGGGTATTCTTTTGAAATGGTTATGTGGTATTTTATGTTCACGGAAACGGTTATGATGTCAAAATATCCTTTTTATTCCGATATGGCTGAAGAGATAAAATCGGGAGATATAGCCTATAGCCTTAATAAACCTTATTCGTATATACTTTTTAATTTTTCAAAATATATTTCTACAAGTGTTATAAGAATGTTTTTAAATACGGTGTTCGGAAGTTTTATAATACTTATTATTACAGGATCTTTTCCTGTGAAATTATCAGGTTTTTTATTCGGCTTTATTTCATCTTTTTTCGGACTTGTACTTAATTTCTTTTTCTTTTTTCTTTTGGGGTTAACGGCTTTCTGGTTTGAGGATAATTCATCTTTTGCATTTATTTACGGGAAATTTCTTTTTACTGTAGGAGGGCTTTTTATGCCTGTGGAATTTTTCCCGGCTTTTGTAAGGAATATTACTGATTATATGCCTTTCAAATATATAATTTATGTTCCTGCAAGGTCATATATAGAAGGATTTGGAACTTTTATAGGTTTTTTTCCGGTACAGCTTTTAAATATTTTGATTTACGGAATACTTGTTTATATTTTATATTCTTTTGCAGTGAAAAGACTTAACGTTAACGGCGGGTGATTGTATGAAAAATCTTAAACTTTTAATGAGGTATTTTAAATTTAATATTTCTGCACAGATGGAATACAGGGTCAATTTTTTTATACAGATTTTCGGTATGATAATAAATAATTTTTTTCTGCTGTTTTTCTGGTGGGTTATTTTCAGTAAAGTCGGTAAATTCGGCGGATACGGAATGGAGGATATATATCTTATTTATTCTGTAGTAACTGTTTCTTTCGGTATAAGTATGACATTTTTCGGTAATCAGACAAGAATAAGCAGAATAATTTATACGGGAGAGCTTGATTCTTATATAATGCTTCCGAGACCTTATCTTTTTCATATACTTGTATCAAGGATATCGCTTAGTGCACTCGGTGATGTGATATTCGGAATAATTGTTTTTTTTATGAGCGGATATGCCGGTTTTCTGAATTTTATAGTACTTATTATTGTCTGTACAATGGGAGCTGTTATTTTTGCGGCTTTTAATTCCGTATTGCAGTCTCTTACTTTTTATTTCGGTGATTCAACTGCATTTTCAAGAGTTTTCCCCGAAGCGGTGCTTTCTTTTTCTATGTATCCGGAAACCGTTTTTAACGGTATAATAAAGATAGTTCTTTTTACAGTGGTTCCGGCAGGATATTTCAGTTTTCTTCCGGTAAGAATTATAAAAGATTTTAATTTATACCAGTTATCGGAAATGTTCTTTTTTACTGTCGGATTTTCGGTTTTTGCATTTTTGTTTTTTAAACACGGATTAAAAAAATATGAATCAGGAAATCTTATAATAAAAAGACTTTAAAAAAAGACCATATCTTATCAGATATGGCCTTTTAATCTGTTAATTTCCACCAGTATGTTTCGCCTGAATATATTCTGGAAAAATTATTTTTTTCAAGAACTCTTATTGAAGCATTGTTATATTTTTCTGTTTCCGCATAAATATTAACGGATTCTTTTTTCAGATATTTACAAAGTATGCCTACCATTTCTGTAGCATATCCTAAACCTTCATAATTTTTTGACATTCCGTAGCCTAATTCAGTGTGCGGATTATGGTCTAAAGAATCGAGAAAAGAGCTTTCTTTTAAGTCAATTCCCCCTACCTGTTCCATACTTTTATATTCTACAGCTATAAATCTTCTTACATTTCTGTAATCCGTTTTTCCGGATATACAGTTTTTGTATATTTCATAAAAAATATCTTTAACATATTTTTCAAGATCTGTTTTTTCTGATTTCAGTGCATATTTTTCCGATAATTTTGCGTAATTTGTAAGCTCATTTCCGAAATCTTCGAGAGAAAGTTCAATAAGAAATATATTTTGTCCGTGTATAATTTTTATCACCACACTAAATATGAAATTTTCTTTTTATTTTTTCTTTTATTTTATGAGGAATTGCATAATGAAGTATTATGAAAAAAACACCTATAGGCATAAGCTGAAAAAATATTATTGTTGACCAGTTAAAAAATATTTTTCCGGAAGTTCCTGTATCTATTATTATTTCATAAAGAAGACATATAAGCGATACTGATATAAAACCGGTGCCTATAATGTTTAATCCTTTATTTTTAAATTTTCTTATAAGATAATAATCAGCCATTACAAAAAAACCCGTAGTAAGAACTATAGGAAGTGCGAGATTTGTAAAAAATGTCAGCGAACGGTTTACAATATCTATTACAAAAAGCATTGCAAGAGTATTAAGCATAATTCCTACTGTTATTTTAAAAAAACTCCGTATAAATCCGAATGAAAAATAAACATATATTATCGAGAAAAATATTACCGGTGCCGAATATAGTGACCATGTAAGTTTGTCAGAGTAAATAAGATTCTGTATCATATTCATAAAACCTGCCGAAATTAAAACTATCATAACTATATTAAATGCAAAATTTCTTTTTTTATCTCTGTAATGAGGATATTTATTAATCTGTTTCGGGTATTTTTTCGGTTTTATTTCTTCGTCATTAAAAACCGGAACAGTATATCCGCATAAAGGACATTTTTCAATTCCGTTATCAACTTCAATACCGCATTTTGAACAGTATGGCATATTTTTAACCCTCCGTATTTGTTTCTATTTTTACAGGAACGCCCATTTTTACAAGTGCTGTGAAAAAATTTTTTTCTATATCGGTTTCATCTGTCATTTTTCCGAAAGTGACATTAAGCATATTTTTATATGTAAATGAAGCTGCTTTTATTTTATTTCCCGAACTCGGAGGAGGTATTACCTCAAGTTTTTCAATAAAATTTTCAAGTTCCGGAGAAAGTTTTATTATCCCCATATTTGAGAATCCGGAAGTATAGTTCATTTCTCCCCAGAGTTTGTACACTGTAGGCATAAACATATTTTTTGTGTAAATCGGGAAAAATTTCAGAGGACCTATTTCATTTTTAACATTTCTTTTTATATGAACCTTTATCTGTTTTTCGTTTATATTATAGTTCATATAATGATGAACAAGTTTAATTATTTCTTCAAATGTATAGTCACCTATTCTCGGGTCTATACCAGGGGTTATACTTATAAAAAAATTTCTCATTGTTTTTGACGGCAGTATGCTTCTGAGATTTACCGGAACATTTATTACTATAGGTTTTTTCTTTTTTTTATTTTCTTTCATATAAATGTATATTGAATTTATATAAAGGGATATAAGGAATTCACTTACAGAACATCCGTAAGTTTTTGAAATTTCTATTATTTTTTTAACAGGCATAATTCCTGTGACAACATTATAACGTCCACGTTCTATTTTTTTAAAAGGCAACTGAAAAGCCGGGTTTTTATGAACTTTGCCCGGAATTTTTCTGTCATAATATTTCTTGAAAGAATCCTCATATTCATCATTAGCCGGAAATTCGGAATTTATTATATATTCTTTGTCAGAAGGCATGATTCCTGAAAGTCTGAGATATTCTTCTGCAATATACATAAGAAGTATCATTGCTCCGTTACCATCCGTTATTACATGTGTAAATTCAAGTGATATACGGTTTCTGAAATAAATAATCCTGAGGGGGAAAATACCTCTCATTTTGAATTTCATATCCATACACGGAAAGTATTTTTCTTTCTGTACTTTAGGTATATAAGAGGCTTCTTCGAGATAATACCAGAATATACCTTTTTTCAGAAGAACGGAATAGTATGGAAATCTTTTCATTGAATTTTCAAAAGCAGTCTGAAGAATTTTTTCATCTATATTATTTTTTAGATAAACACTAAGTCTGAAAACTGTTGTAACTCTGTCAGAAATAATTGAAGAGTAAAGTTTTCCGGCGTTATCCAGTTTATACCATTTTTTTTCATTTTTCATTATTTCACCAATCTTTTATTAATAAAAAAATACCTTCTTTGTTCTATTTTACTACCAAAGAAGGTATTTTCAAAATATACGTAAAATTAAAATCTGAAGAAACTTATTTTTTCTTTTAATTCATCGACTACTGATTTTAAATCAAAAGAATGATTGGTTATATTGGAAATTACTTTTTCATGCTCAGAAATTCTTTCTGAAGAGTTTTTTATTTCTTCTGTGTTGTTTTCCGTAAGTGAAGAAACAGATTCTATAAAAGATGAAACTTCTTCGGTAGATGCTGTCTGTTCTTCAAATGTTGCTGTTATACTTTCCACTTTTTCATGCACATCATTTATTTTATTTATTATTGCCGAAAATTTACTGTTAACATCAGAAATTTTATTGTTTACGTTTTCTATAACATTCATAGTTTCTTTTGAGGAAATATTAACTTCTGTAGTGGTTGACCTTACTTCACCTATTAATTCGGAAATTTTTTCTGTTGCTTTCTTGCTTTCATCGGCAAGTTTTCTTATTTCATCAGCCACAACGGCAAAACCTTTTCCGGCTTCTCCTGCACGTGCTGCTTCTATTGCGGCGTTAAGAGCAAGAAGATTAGTCTGTTCTGTTATAGAATTAATAACATTTATTATACTGTCAATGTTTTCAGCTTTTTCCATAAGAATTTCAGCACGTTTTTCAGAATTTTGTGAGGAAATAACGGCATTTTTTATATAATCATTCATAATTTTAATGCTTTCAAGACCGCTTCCTGCTGATTCTGATGTATCATTTGCCGATTTTGTAAGGTTTTCAGAAGATATAACTATATTCTGCCCCGAAAGAGCTATTTCTGAGATATTATTCTTTATTTCTTTTACGGAATAAGAGATTTCCTCAGAATTTTTTGACATTTCTTCTGAACTGCGGTTAATTGTTTTTATAGAATACTCGGATTCGTCGGAAATTTCAGAAAGATTTTCTGATATACGCTCAAGAAGAACGGTAGTGTCTTTTAAAGCTGATACTACTGATATTATTGTTTCTGCCATTTTCTTAAGTGAAAGTGATATTTCACCTATTTCATCTTTTGTTTTTACTGAAAAATCAGTTTTTAAGTCACCTTCGGAAAAAAGTTTTATTTTTTCCGTAAGTTTTTTCAGAGGTTTTGTTATAGACTGACCTACAAAAAATGAAATTACAAACATAAAAATAAATCCTATGATTATCGTTATAATCTGATTTTTATTATATTCGTTTATATCTTTTGATACTTCTGAGGAATTTACATTGTAAATTAAATTCCAACCGTTTTTAAGAAATATATCAGAAGATGTGTAATTATCAGGATCTGATGAATATGAAACACTTTTTTTATCATAAATAAGATATCCGTTTTCTTTTTTCAGAGTAAAAAAAGAATCGTTATAAAATCTTTTTTTGTTAAGTGTTTCGGTAAACTTTTCATAATTTACTGTTATTCCTACAAGACCGCCGTAAACATCATCCTGCATGAACGGAACGAGATAAATAATCTCTTTTTTTCCGTTTATTTCGGTTAAATCAGACCAGTAACCGGAGTTGTTTTTTAATGCTTCGCTTATCCATTCCGGTATTTCTGTATCAAATATTTTATTATCGGCATTATAAAAAGAATCTGAAATTTTATCATAATAAATATAATGTAATTTATCATCCATAGTTATTTCCGGATTAACTGCAATAAATGCTGAATCAGCTATTTCAAGGCCTTCAGCGTATCCGCGTGCAATCTCATTATTTCTTGAAAGAAAATTTTCTACATATGCGGAATTTCCGAAAGCTCCGGCCACTTTAAATTTTGAATAAGAATTATAAAAAACGGAATTTAAAAAATTATCAGCTGTTATCTGAGTTTTTTCTATAGCGGAATTAATATTTTCTGAAATTGATTCAAGATTCAGATTCATATTATTTTCAGAATATTTTTTAACTATATTCTGTGTCTGATAACCGCCTATAAAAACCATTACAAAAGATAATAAAGAAGAAAGCATAATAAGAAAAAATACAATTTTGAAAGATATTTTTTTCATTTTAACCTCCGTAAAATATATAATATTAAAATGGTCTACTTAAGTAGACCATTATTTAAATAAATGACAGGCCACTTTATGATCCGCATTTTTTATAGTCGGTTTTTCTTTTGAACAAATATCCATTTTATATTTACATCTCGGATGAAAAGGACAACCCGGAGGAGGTGCTATAGGACTTGGCGGTTCTCCTTCAAGTGAAATTTCCGATAATTTTCTCTCACGTGGATTCCAGCCCGGAACAGATTTCATAAGTGCCTGTGTATAAGGGTGCATAGGCGATTCGAAAAGTTCCTTTGAATCAGCTTCCTCAACAACATTACCGAGATACATAACCATTATTCTGTCGCTGACATGATAAACAACATCGAGATTATGGGAAATAAAAATATAAGCAATATTGTTTTCTTTCTGAATATCTTTAAGAAGATTTATTACCTGACTCTGAACAGAAATATCAAGTGCCGAGGTAGGTTCATCTGTTATTATTAGTCTTGGTTTTAATGCAATAGCTCTTGCTATGGCAATTCTCTGACGCTGACCTCCGCTGAATTCATGCGGGTATCTTGAGAAATAATCTTCATAAAGACCTACTTTTTTAAGAAGATCTTTTACATAATCTTTTTCTTCGGATTTGGTTTTGAATACTTTGTGTATCTGAAGAGGTTCACTTATTATATCTCCGATTGTCATTCTGGGATCAAGTGAATCAAAAGGATTCTGGAAAACCATCTGTAAATCGGAACGGTATTTCATATTTGTTTTTTTGTTTATTTTATTTGATATATCGTATTTTTCCCCGTCTTTATCATAATAATTTATAGTACCTTCCGTAGGGTTGTATATTTTTGTCAGAACACGTCCTAAAGTTGATTTTCCGCATCCTGATTCTCCGACAACACCTATTGTCTGATTTTCGTGTATTGAAAAATTTACACTTTCAAGTGCTTTTACATGACCGACTGTTTTTAAAAAAATACCTTTTTTTATGGGAAAATATTTTTTAACATTTATTGTTTCAATTATCTTTTTCATTAGTATCCTCTCCGTATAGAAAACATGCAGTTTCGTGTATTTCCGATGTTTTTATAAGTTCAGGCGAAACTTTTTGACATTTTTCGGTGCAGAAAGAACATCTTTCGGCAAATCTGCAGCCATCCGGAAAATTTGTCGCTTTAGGTACAAATCCGGGTATATGCGGAAGTTCTCTGTCTTTATATTCTTTTATAACTCTTGATGCAAGAAGACCTTTTGTATAAGGATGTTCGGGTGTTTCATAAATTCCGTAAACGTCCGATTTTTCTATAATTTTTCCCGCATACATAACATGAACTCTGTCAGCAAGTTCGGAAACAACTCCGAGATCATGGGTTATGAAAATAATTGATGTATTGAATTCTTTCTGAAGATTTTTCATCAGATTAAGAACCTGAGCCTGTATAGTAACATCAAGTGCAGTTGTCGGTTCATCTGCTATAAGAATTTTAGGATTTGTTATAAGTGTCATTGCTATCATTATTCTCTGAAGCATTCCGCCGCTCATTTCATGCGGATACTCGTCAAATCTTTTTTCGGGTTCCGGTATGCCTACTTTTTTTAGCATTTCTATTATTTTTGGTTTAGCATCTTTTTTATTAAGACCAAGATGTGTTTTACACACTTCAAAAAGCTGATATCCTATTGTATAAAGAGGATCAAATGCAGACATAGGTTCCTGAAAAATCATTCCTATTTCTTTTCCTCTTAATTTTCTGTAATCTTCTTTACTCAGTTCAAGAATATTTTTACCGTTATATAGAATTTCACCTTCTATTATAGCGGGAGGTGATTTTACAAGTCCCATTATTGTCATATTTGTTATACTTTTTCCGCAGCCTGATTCACCTACCAGAGCGAGGATTTCACCTTCGTATAAATCGAAACTTACTCCGTCAACTGCTTTTACAGTTCCTTCCATTGTTCTGAAATAAGTTTTCAGGTTTTTAACTTCAAGTACTTTTTCCGTCATACTTTATCAACTGCCTTATAAGGATCTATAGCATCTCTGAGAGCATCCCCGACAAAATTAAAAGATAATACAGCAATTATTATAAATATTCCGGGTATTAAAAGCCATGGATGAGTTTCAAGTTCGGAAAGTGACTGTGCCTGTTTTAAAAGAAGTCCCCAACTTGTCATAGGTTCTTTTATACCGAGACCTAAGAAACTTATCGAACTTTCACCTAATATCATTCCCGGTATTGAAAGTGTTGTTACTACTATGAGATAACTCATTGTATTAGGAATTATATGTTTTATAACTGTTCTGAATCCTGAACTTCCCATTACTGAAGAAGCCATTACATATTCTTTTTCCCTTAAACTTAAAGCCATTCCTCTTACAACTCTTGCCACACCCATCCATCCGATAAAAGACAGAACGATAACTATTCCGAAATAAACAGCGGTACTGGGCCACTGAGGCGGAAGTATCATAGCAAGTGCAAGCCATAGCGGAATTCTCGGGAAAGAGCGCAGTAATTCTGTGAGCCTTTGTATAAGTATGTCTATCCATCCTCCGTAATATCCGGAAACAGCCCCTATTATAGCTCCGAGAATAACACTTATAAGAGCTCCGATTAATCCTACTGTCATCGAAACTTTAGCTCCTACAACAACTCTTGAAAATATATCACGTCCGAATTTATCTGTTCCGAATAATGCAAGAATAGCTTTTGAATCTTTGTCTATACCGAATAAATGTATATCTGTTTCCCAAAGACCCCAAAATTTATAAGTATCACCTTTTACAAAAAGTTTTATTTTTTCAGGATTGCTGAAATCATCTTCATAATAAATCTGAAAAGTTTCAGGATCCCTTGATTTTATTTTCGGATAAACATGAGGACCTATGAATTTTCCGTTGTTAACCCAGTGAATTTTACTCGGAGAAGAATAAAGATAATTTCTGTGAGCTTTTGTATAATCGTACGGAGATATAAAATCCGCAAAAATTACCATTAAATACATTAATAAAAGTATTATAAGTCCTACAATTCCGAGTTTGTTTTTAATAAATGTTTTATAAACTCTTTTTTGAGTATCCGTCATATCAATACCCCCTTAATTGATTCTTATTCTCGGGTCAAGAGAAGCAAGTGCAATATCAGATAAAAGATTTCCTATCTGTGTTATAAAAGCTATGAACATAAGGAATGTCATTACAAGGTATTGATCATGATTAAGCAAAGCCGTGTAAAAAAACGGTCCCATTGTCGGAAGATTTAAAACTATCGCAGTAATTATTGTTCCGCTGAATATATCAGGGAGCTGCATTCCTGCTATGGAAACCATCGGATTAATAGCATTTTTTATAGCATGCTTTTTTACGACACCGTCTTTAAGACCTCTTGCTTTCAGAGAATTTACAAAAGGTGAGCCTACAACATCAAGCATGTTTCCTCGCATAATTCTCATAAGACTTGCCAGTCCCTCTGTTCCTATAACGATTAAAGGTAACCATATATGTTTTAGAAGATCAGCAAACTTTGCAATACTCCAGGGAGCACCTATATATTCTGCGGAAAATATTCCTCCTACAGAAGTTGAACCGAATTTTAAAGCAACCCACATTAATATAAGTGCATAGAAAAAATTAGGTATTGACATACCTAAAAAACCTATAGTAGTTAATGTATAATCACCTGCAGAATATGGATGAAGTGCCGAATATATACCGACCGGTATAGATATCAGCCACTGAAACAAAATAGTTATAAGGGCTATGGTGACAGTCCAGCCCATTCTTTCCCATATTAGTTCTCCCACAGGTCTTTTATATGCAAAGGAATAACCGAAATCTCCTTTTGTTACTATACCCTTAATCCATATAAGATATCTTTCTGTTGCAGGTTTATCCAAACCTAATTTTTCTCTTAACTGAATTATCTGTTCGGGAGAAACACGTGGATTGTTTAGAAATTGTGTTGCAAAATCACCCGGCTGCAGTTCTGTAATTGTAAAACTAATAATTGATATAAAAAACATCATAGGTATCATTATTAGCAAACGTCTTGTTATGAAAGACCACATATTATTTCCTCCGTTTTTGAAATTCTTGGTAAAATTATTTTAAAAACAGAGGGGAGGAGTTTCCTCCCCTTTATTTTATTTTTTAAATAATGTGTATTCAAGGTAAACCATAGTTCCGTTATCAAGCTGGTAGAAATTTCCTAAATCTTTTGATGCAACCATTAGATCCATACCTTTACAAACATAAATGAAAGGTACATATTCTGCATAAAGTTTCTGCCAGTCATCGTAATATGTTTTTCTTGAAGCCTGGTCCATAGTAACCTGACCTTTTTCAAAATCTTCCCATATTTTAAGTTCCCAGTCATATAATTCTGATTTGATTACAGTTCTTGTATCTTTATCCATTGATGATAAATGGTTATAGTAAAGAGGGTTACCCGGCTGCCATATAGCTTTTCTAAGCTGAGGATCAGGCTGATTACCGAAAGCCATTATAGCTGCTTCATAATCTCCGGCAAGAGCTTTCTGTGAAGTAAGACCTGCATCAAGAATCTGTAAATCAACATTAACACCTATTGATTTTAAATCCTGTGAATAAAGATAAGCTATATCCTGAAAATCCTGCTGATTTCTTGTAAGAAGAACAAATCTGAACTGCTGACCGTTGGGGAATTCTCTTATACCGTCACGGTTTCTGTCTTTTATACCTATTTTGTCAAGGAGTTCAGAAGCTTTATCAAGATCAAAAGATCTTCTTATATTTTCTATTTCAGGATTATAGAAAGCTTTGTTGCTTGGAAGTACAGGTACACCGCCAACAACAGCTAAAGTATTATAAACTTCCTCTATTATTCTTTCTCTGTCTAAAGCATATTCCATAGCTCTTCTGAAATCATCATTTCTGAAAACTTCTCTGAGCTGCTGATTTTCGGCATCAAAGTTAAATGTTATATGAATAGGAGAAGGTGTAGGTTTTGTCGGCTGACCTTTATAAACTTTAAAATCTGCTCCTTTTAGTTCTTTCTGTTTTAAAGACGGATAATCTTTTGAAGTTATTTTTAAATAGTCAAGTTCTCCTGATAAAAATTTTGCAACGGCAACTTCAGGATCTTTTATTATGAGGTAATCAAGTTCATCAGCGTAAGGAAGTCTTATACCTTTTGAATCGACTTTCCAGTAATAAGGATTTCTTTTAAGTACTATTTTCTGGTCAGGATAATAATCTTTTACAACAAAAGGACCTGTTCCTGCTATTTCACTCATATCAACATCAGTTGTCCATAGTTTGTTAACTGAACCGAGATCATTTTTATCAAATTTTCCGTCAAGTTTATGTTTAGGAACAAGAACTGCCTGTGCAAGAACAGTGAAGAAAGCTCCGTAAGGTTCAGGAAGAATTGCTTTTACTGTCATATTATCAACTTTTTTCCATTCAACAAGTTTTCCGCCGAGAGTATATCTTGCAACCTGATTACCTTCAGCAAATTTATTCATAACAAAGTACTGCATTGAGAACATTACGTCATCAGCGTTAAATGCAACACCGTCAGACCATTTTGAAGCTCTCAGATGAAAAGTTACTTCTTTGTTATTAGGCGATATTTCCCATGATTCAGCCATACCAGGCTCTATTTCAAGAGTTATAGGGTTCATTTCAACAAGAGGAATAAGAACCTGTCCCATAACTGTATATACTGCGTTATCCAAAGCTCCGTAATGGTTAAAAGACTGCGGGGCACTATCGAGAGAAATCGTAATAGTTCCTCCGGTTTTTGCTTTTTCTTTGGTAAACATTTTGTTTACTGTGTAATCAGATGCGATTAAAGCCAATCCCATAGCAAGAATTACTATAAGGATAAGTGTTTTTTTCATTCTTGTTACCCCCTTTAATAAGTTAAAATCGAGTTAATTATATAACATGTTTTTCGTTTATACAAAATATGATTAAATGTTATTACATATAATCTAATCCGTTTTACGGAAAAAAAATAAGGATTATCGTTAAAAAACTTAAAATTTGTTAAAAGTAAAAAAAATAACTTTTTCCTAAAACAACCTTTAAAAGAGCTTTTTTCTAAAAATAACCAACCGGATTAAAGAGCTTTTTTTAGTTATTTTTATTAAAACAGATATAATCATTAATAATTAATCTTGAATAACCGATAATTAAATTTGACATAATGTAATAACATATATAAAATATTACGATGAGGTGATAAAAATGGTATTACAGGGAATAGATGTTTTTCTTGAAAACGAATATATCAGATATAAAGATAAAAAAATAGGTTTAATTATAAATTTTTCCTTTGTTACAGCAGATATGAGAGATGCTCTCGGAGAAATTACCGAAAAACTGAATATAGTAAAAATTTTTACTCCGGAGCACGGACTTTACGGTCTTCCGGACGGTAAAGAATATTCAGACAGTATACATCCCCTCTATAAAATACCTGTTATAAGTCTTTACGGCGAAAATAAAAAACCTTCGGCAGAAATGCTCGAAGGGATTGACTGTCTTATTTATGATATACAGGATGTCGGACTTAGATTTTATACTTTTATCTATACTCTGGCATACTGTCTTGAAGCTGCTTCTGAAAACGGAAAAGAATTTGTTGTTCTTGACAGAATAAATCCTCTGGGCAGAACAGTTCAGGGAAACAGGATAAAATACAATTCCTTTGTAGGCGGGTATAAACTTCCTGTAAGATACGGCCTTACACCCGGAGAACTTGCCGGCTATTATGTAAAATTAATGAATCTAAGGGTTTCTTTAAAAGTTATAAAATGTAAAAATTATAACGGAGAAGCCTTTCCTGAAACAGGTCTTAAATGGAATGTTCCTTCGCCTAATCTTCCTGAATTTTCAAATGTAATAGCTTACAGCGGAAACTGTTTTTTTGAAGGTACTAATTTTTCGGAAGGCAGAGGTACAACTAAGCCTTTTCTTTATATAGGTGCTCCTTGGCTTGATAACGGAGAACTTTTTTCTGAACTTAACAAAAAAAATATTCCGGTAAGAAAGAGAGAGTTTATACCTCTCTTTTCAAAGTATAGCGGTGAATTATGTCACGGTATAGAATTTTTTCCTGATGAAAATAACAACTTTATTAAAATATCTTTTTTTATACTCAGATATTTAACAAAATATGATGAGTTTGAATTTAATGAAAGAATAAAAACACTTTCCGGATTTGAAAAAGAGGAAATTATTAATTTTACGGGTTTTTCCGGTGAAGAACTGGAAGAATATAAAACATTCTGTAAGGATATACTTATATATAATAAGGAGCTGAAGACTGATGTTTAAACCAACTGATTTTTCAGAAAAAACGGGAAGACTTTTCATGATAGGTGTTCCTTCAACTATACTTGATGATGAAACAAAAAGACTTTTAGATGAGGTAAAACCCGGTTCCGTAATTTTATTTTCAAGAAATATAGAAAATAAATTTCAGGTAAAAAAACTTATAGATGATATTACCGTATATCTCGGATATAAGCCTCTTTTTACTATAGATCAGGAAGGCGGAATAGTAACAAGACTTCTGGAGGGATTTACGGTAGCTCCGAGTGCCATGGCGGTTTCTGCTACGGGAAATTCAGAAAATGCATATAAAATAGGTAAAATACTCGGAAGAGAAATGAAAGCTATCGGTATAGACTGGGATCTTGCACCGGTTGTAGATATAAACAATAATCCTGATAATCCCGGAATAGGTATAAGAAGTTATTCCGACTGCAGGGAAACTGTTGTTGATTTTTCTTCAAATTTTATCAAAGGTCTTGAAGAAGAAGGAATACTATCATGTATAAAACATTTTCCCGGGAAAGGAAGAGTTGCTGTTGATGCACATCTTGATATGCCTGAGTTAAATATAAGTGTTGAGGAAATGTATAAAACGGAATTTTATCCTTTTATAAATGTAAAAGCTCCGTCATGGATGCCGAGTCATGTATGGATAAGTAAAATTCAGGATAAAAAAGAACCTGCAACTATTTCGGAAAAAGTACTGACAGATCTTATAAGAAAAGAGTTAAAATATGACGGAGTACTTATTGCCGATGATCTTACAATGGGAGGGGTAGCTAATTATTATTCTCCCGAAGAATCAGTTTTAAAAGCATTTGAAGCCGGTATGGATATACTTTCCGTATGTCATGATACAGAAATGCAGATAAGAGTTAAAAAATTTATGGAAAATAAAATAAAAAATAATAAAATTTTAGAAAAAAGAATGGAAGAATCTTTGGAAAGAATAGTAAATATAAGAAATAAATTTTCTGATTTTCCGGTAATTCCTTTAGAAAATATAAACAGAGAATCAGACAAAGAAACCGTTCAGAATATTTCCGAACAGGCAGTTACAAAAATATCAGGAAATATAAATTTTCCGCTAAAAAAAATAGACAATGTTTTTTCGGTAAAACTTACAAGATTGGTTCTTGTTGAAGATAAAAAAGAAGGAATTCCTGAAATAGCAAAAGAAATATCAGATATGTACGAAACACCTTTATATATTTTTGACCCTAAAGAAAACGAAAATATTATCAGCAAATATACTGAAAAAGCAAAAGGCAAAGTAAATGTTATTTTCACTGAAAATGCACATCTTTACGAGGGACAGAAAAAACTTGCCGAAGAAATTGCAAAAGTTTCGGAAGAACTCATATTAATAGCTCTGAGAAATCCTTATGACGCAGGAATAGAAGGAGTTAAAAACTGTTACTGTTCATACGGATACACAGTGAATCAACAGAAAGCAATAAAAAAATTATTTGAAGGGAACATAAAACCTGACGGAAAGCTACCTTTAGAGTGGAGGAAAAGTAATGCTTGAAAAACTTGAAACAGAAAAAAATAATCCTAATACATCAAATCTTGATGAACTTACTACTTATGAAATACTAAAAATAATAAATGATGAAGATAAAAAAGTTCCGCTTGCCGTATCAAAAGTTATAGAAGAAATTGATATAATTGTAAATGACTGTATAAAAAGTTTAAAAAACGGCGGAAGAATTATTTATGCCGGAGCGGGTACCAGCGGAAGAATAGCTGTTGTTGATGCTGTTGAAACAGTTCCTACTTACGGAGTTAAACCCGGATTGTTTCTTCCTTTGATGGCTGGCGGTAAAGATGCTTTTTTCCTTGCTCTTGAAGCTGTTGAGGATGACTGCGGATCCGGAAGAGAAGAAATAAGAAAAAACAATGTGAATTCATCTGATATGGTTATAGGAATAACCGCAAGCGGAAGAACTCCTTTTGTAAAGGGTATACTTGATGAAGCTAAAAAAATGGGTTGCAGAACAGCTCTTATATGTAATGTGGAAGATCCTTTACTTAAAGATTTTGCTGATACTGTTGTTTCTCTTGTTTCCGGTCCGGAAGTTGTGACAGGAAGTACGAGAATGAAAGCGGGAACAGCTCAGAAACTTGCTTTAAACATGATATCCACGGTTACAATGATAAAAATGGGGAAAACATTTAAAAATTATATGGTCGATGTTATGCTTCTCAATGAAAAGCTTGTACTCAGGGCTGTAAGAATGATATCCGAAATAACCGGTATAAATGAGGAAAAAAGCAGAGAGTATCTTTTTAATGCTGACAAAAAACCAAAACTTGCTATTTTAATGATATTATCAGGGAAATCAAAAGAAGAATGTAAAAAAGCACTTGAAAAAACAGAAGTTTTAAATCAGGCTTTAAATATCTTAAGGGGGTAAAATTTATGAATGAAACACCTCTGCCGTTATATTATAAACTCTATAATTCCATTAAAGAGGATTTTGAAAATGATAAATATCAGAAGGGAGATAAACTTCCTACTGAAAAAGAAATATGCGAAAATTATAATGTTTCCAGATTAACAGTAAGACGGGCTCTTGATGAACTTAAAAGAGAAGGTCTTATAGACAGAAAAAAAGGTAAAGGAACTTTTTTTACCGGTAAAAAACGTGAAGAACAAATGTCTAAGTTAAGAGGTTTTACAGATGATGTTCAGAATTCCGGAAGCGAAACAAAATCAGTTGTACTTGAAAATAAACTTGTAAAAGCCGAAACTGAATTTGACGGAATATTTAAAACACCAAAAGATTCAAGAGTTCTGATGCTGAAAAGAATAAGGTATATTAACGACGAGCCTTATGCAATAGAAACCGCATATC
Source organism: Thermotogae bacterium (assembly GCA_024233675.1). GTDB lineage: Bacteria > Thermotogota > Thermotogae > Petrotogales > Petrotogaceae > JACKPH01. The sequence continues at coordinate 214,484 of JACKPH010000002.1, read as the reverse complement.
TTAATCCTCTTGCGGATCTCAGAGTTTTAAATGTTATAGACAGAGATATGTCAAAAGAATCCCTTTATCATATTTTTCAGGAGGAATTTGAACTTGGACTTGCCTATGCCGAAGAAACGCTTGAAATTACAGTTCTTGATAAAGATGAATCAGATATTCTTCAGCAGAAAAAAGGCGCTCCGGCAGCACTGAGAACACGTTATACTTATCTTAAGGACGGTCAGTGCATAGAATATGTAAAGTCTATTTACAGAGGAGATAAGTATAAATTTAAGGTGGTGAAGCAAATTTGATATCTCTTGGTATAGACGGCGGTGGAACAAATTTAAGATTTACTGTAAATAAAAATGGTATTGTTTATTCCGACAGAATAAAAAAAGGGATAAATATTACTGCGGCAGATGAAAATGAAATAGAAAAACTTGTAAGCGAAATGTATTCTCTGACAGGAAATACTGATTTTGTTACAGGATCTTTTTCCGGTGCGGGAAGCAAAGAAAGAAAAAATATTATATTTAAAATACTTAAAAAATATTATAAAAATTCAGATATTACTGAGATTCTACGTCAGTACTTTATAAACCACCCTCAAAGCATTGATAAATATACGTTCCTTCAAAATTCAGCTTTCACCCATTGGGTGAAAGAAAAATGCTCAAAAATGTGTTGAATTATCAGCTTTTATGAGTCGATATATGGTATAATAATAGTAACAAAAGCAGAAAAAGGGGTTTAAATTATGATTAATAAAATTGATTTCACAGCTAAGAATCTAACATCAAATGCAGGTCTTTTTCTTCTCCTTGAGAACGCAAAAAGTAATGAGATTTTTGATCTAGTTGAAAATGACCTCGTATTTGATAATGACTCCACAAATAAAATCAAGATGAATCATATAAAGACGATGATCTGTGGTCACTTTATTGGTATAGACAAGCTAGAACGTCTAAAGCTCCTTCAAAATGATCCACTCGTTAATGAATTTGATATTTCCGTAAAAGAACCTGAAACAGTGTCACGGTTTTTAGGAAACTTCACCTTTAAGACAACACAAATGTTTAGAGACATTAATTTTAAAGTCTTTAAAAAACTGCTCACTAAAAAAGTAAATTGACATCCATTACGATTGATATTGATAGTAGTGTAATCAACGTAGAAAGGTCATCAGAAGGTGCATCAAAAGGATATAATCCCAGAAACTAGGAAACCGATGCTACAATATCCAGTTTGCATTTTGCGACGAATTAAAGCCTACGTCACCGGTTTTGTAAAGTGGCAATACTTACACAGCTACTAACGGTGCATCTGAAATGATCAAAGAAATAGTAGCCAACATCAAAACAGATGATTTAGAGATTTTATTTCGAATGGATAGTGGCTACTTTGATGAAAAAAATTATTGAAACGATAGAATCTCTTGGTTGCAAATATTTAATTAAAGCCAAAAGTTATTCTACGCTTGCATCCCAAGCAACGAATTCATCAGGTTGTATTCGTTAAAGGGTGAAGAAGGCAGAGAAACTACAGAACTGTTTACAAAATTAGATAACTGGGAGAAAAGATAGAAGGTTTATTTGTGTCTCGTGTACTGAAACCAGAAAAAGAAAGAGCACAAATATCACTTTTACAGAAGGCTCTGAGTACGAATACTTTTTCTTTGTGACAAACACTACATTGCTTTCTGAAAAAAGTAGTTATATCCTATGAAAAACGTGGCAATGCTGAGAACTATATTAAAGAAGCCAAATACGACATGGCGGTGGGTCATCTTTTACTTAAATCATTTTGGGCAAATGAAGCGGTGTTTCAAATGATGATGCTTTCATATAACCTGTTTTTGTTGTTCAAGATTGATTCCTTAGAGCCTTCAGAATACAGACAGCAAATAAAGACCTTTCGTTTGAAGTATGTATTTCTTGCAGCCAAAATCATTAAAACCGCAAGAACTGTAATTATGAATTTGTCAGAAAACTATCCGTACAAGGAAGTGTATGAAAAATGTCTGGTATAATAAAGATATCATCTTGAAAATCGAGTGTTGCTCTGTGGATAACTTGCAGGGTTTAATAAGTATCTTTACTCCAAAGTTGCAATCAATAATTTATTGAAAAAGATTGAAAGGTGGTGGTAAATAATGTTACAATGTGGGAGTATCAGTTTAAATTCTTCTTGAAATAGTGTTCTTTTAAGCTAATAAAAAATGCACGTGGAATTTAGGTTTTAAACAGACAAGCTGATGTTATGCATCTCTATCCGATGATGTTCAGTGATCTGATTAAGGAATATCAACTGACACAAAATGAATTGGATATTCTCTTATTCCTTGCAAATAATCCGATCTATGATACGGCAAAGGATATTGTCGAGGTTCGTCATTTAACGAAATCTCATGTGTCCGTCTCTGTTGACGACTTGGTAAAACGCGGGTTGCTGGAACGGAACTACCTCAACGACAATCACAAGGTCATCCATTTATGCCTGCTTCCCGCCTCTATGGAAATCATCGAAAAAGGACGACAGTGTCAGAAACATTTTCTTGATCTGTTGTTTGACGGAATCTTGAAAGAAGAACGCGAAAAATTTGCTACATTTTTAGAACAACTCAGCTTCAATGCACGAAAAGCATATAAAGAAGGAATGTGAATACTATGACTGTCAATCTGCTCTATACTCTGATGATTTGCTTCATTGCCGGTATCGGTGCCGGACTTGGAACCGGATTTGCCGGAATGAGTGCCGCCGCTGTAATCAGCCCCATGCTCATTACATTTCTAGACCTCCCGCCCTATGAAGCCGTGGGAATTGCGCTCGCCAGCGACGTTCTTGCAAGTGCTGTCTCGGCCTATACTTATGGTAAAAATAAGAATCTGGATATCAAGAACGGAATCGTGATGATGATTTCCGTCCTCTGCTTTACCTTACTTGGAAGTTATCTGTCCAGCTTGGTTCCCGGCAAAACCATGGGAGGCTTCTCCACCGTTATGACACTGCTTCTGGGAATCAAGTTCATTGTCAGACCTGTCATGACAACTAAGGAAAATATGGTACAGGTTTCAGCAAAGAAACGCTTCCTCCAGTCTGTTCTCTGTGGCGTTCTCATTGGTCTGATCTGTGGTTTTGTCGGAGCCGGTGGCGGTATGATGATGCTGCTGATCTTAACGAGTGTTCTTGGATATGAGTTAAAGACTGCGGTCGGCACCAGCGTCTTCATTATGACCTTTACTGCCTTTACGGGCTCAATGTCACATTTTGCAATCGGTGGTGCGCCGGATATTTTGATTCTGATTTCCTGTATTCTTTCCACGCTGCTATGGGCAAGGATTGCTGCCAAGTTCGCCAATAAGACTCCTGCCATCGTATTGAACCGGGCAACAGGCATTGTACTTACCACTCTGGGGATTGCTATATTAATTGTAAATTATATCAAATAGCATCGTACATCAACCAATCCAGTGTGCCTGTCCACATAATCAACAGCTTTCCGTTTCTGACGGATATGTCAGATTTCATTCCCATAAATACATTGCTGACCCCGATTGGAAAGTCTGTCGTCAGCAGTGCATCCTCAAGCGGATATTTTAAGCCTGAGAGATATACGCCCTCTGCCTTGCCTCCGTATGCAAATACAGACAGTTCACCTGCAGCACTTTCATGAAATGCAATCCCGCTGCTTCCCTTGATCAATAATACATTTTCATGATCTCCTGCCAGACAGCCTCTTGCTCCACGCTCCACAAGATAGTCCAGCACATGAAGATTGGCAATCGTGTGATCCAGCCTGCCGCCCAGACCGCCGAATATCACGAATCGTTGGTAGCCCTTGTCGAGTCCCGCTATTACTGTTCTCAACGATGCAGAAGGACTTATTTATTCAGCTCTCGGTAATAATGACGGTACAGTTGTTATATGCGGAACAGGTTCAATTGTTTTTGGGAAAAAAGGAAAAGATACATTCAGAAGCGGAGGATGGGGTCACCTTTTCGGTGATGTCTGCAGTGGATTTTGGTTTTCGGAAAGAGCCATACAGGAAACATTAAAATACAGGGACGGAATAATAAATTATGATATTCTTTTTGATGAAGTTAAAAAGTATTTTAAAGTATCCGAAGCTGATGAACTTTCTGATATTCAGAAAAGAAAAGATTTTAAAACACATATTGCATCTTTTTCTTCTGTATTTTTTCAGACAGAGAGTAAAATTACTGACGGAATAATAAAAGAAGGACTTGAGGATATCATTCCCAGATGTTTAAAAATGTCCGAAATTACAGAATCAGAGAAAATTTATTATCACGGAGGAGTATTTTCTTCTGAAAGATTTCTCAGTGAATTCAAGAAAAAGTTAGGTAAAAATATTATTAAAGCTCCTGAAAATATTGATTATTATATGTCTTTGTATAAAATATAAAAAAACATTAAGAGGTGGTGGGATTTATGAAAATTGAAAACGTGCTCATTGTAGACCCGCTTATCGGAGAATTTACCGGGGATATAATAACTGAAGGAAAAACTATATGCGATATAATACCGCATGACTGCAATTATGAAAGAATAGTTATGCCGGGTTTTGCAGATGTTCATACACATGCTTTTGAAAAAATTGATACAATGAATGCTTCAAAAGAAGATTTTGAAAAATGGAGCAAAAAAAATTTTGAGCATGGTGTAACTTCACTTATACCTACAACAGTTTCAGCTTCAAAAGAAGATATACTAAAAGTTATAGAAAATATAAAATTCTGCGGTACACCTATAGAAGGACTTCATCTTGAAGGACCGTTTATAAATCCCGAAAAAAAGGGAGCACAAAATCCTGATTATATAAGAAATCCTTCTGTTGATGAAATCGTAGAAATAACTCCGGATTTTGTAAGATTAATAACTATGGCTCCGGAAAGACCTAATTTTTATGAAGCTTTAAAATACCTGCAGAAAAAAAATATTAAAGTATCAATAGGACATTCAGGTGCCGGATATGATATGATGGAAAAAGCGTATCTTAACGGAGCTGACAGGATAACACATTTTCCTAATGCACTTAATCAGCTTCATCACAGGGATATCTCAGGAACAGGAAGTGCTATGCTTCTTGATTTTAATGTAGAACTTATATGCGACGGCATACATTCTTCAAAAGAATTTATAAAACTTACTTATAAAATAAAAGGAAGCGACAGGATAATACTTATAACCGATTCTATGGAAGCAGCCGGATTAAACGATGGTAAGTACAGTCTCGGAGGACTGGATGTTTATGTAGAAAAAGGTGTTGCAAGACTTAAAAGCGGTAATATAGCAGGATCTACACTCCTTTTTGATAAGGGTGTAAAGAATTTTTATGAGTTTACCGGATGCAGTCTTAAAGATTTGTCAAAAGTAAGTTCTTACAATGCACTTAAAGATCTGAATATTGAAAACAAAGGAAGAATAAAAATAGGTTATAATGCTAATTTTGTGGTTCTTGATAAAGAGATAAATGTTCAGGAAACAATATTTGAAGGAAAAACAGTTTATAAAAAATAAAACCGGAATTTATTCCGGTTTTTTTTGAGGTGAAAAATGAAAAATAATTTTACTAAAGTTAATCCGCTTTCAAAAGAAATAAGAATAAATAACAGTAAAAAAAGCTGTTTTATTATAATACACGGATATACGGGAATAATAAAAACACTTGAAAAAACTGCAGAGGCACTTTCAGAATTTTATGATGTATATATTCCGAGACTTCCGGGACACGGAACAAATAGAGAAGATTTTGAAAAAAGCACATGGAAAGACTGGTTAAGAAAAATATACGAAGAATACCTAAACCTTAAAATTATTTATGAAGAAGTAAATATTCTTGGTTTTTCAATGGGAGGAGTTATAGGATCCATAATTGCTGCTGAATTTGATATAAAAAAACTTATTCTTGTTGCCCCTGCTTTCAGAATTAAAGACAGAATGATGATGTTTACACCTTTTCTCAGATTTATTTATCCGAGAAAAAAACTTTTATCTGTTCAATATAATGATGAAAACTGGAAAACTCAGTCGGAAAATTATTGGGAATATAATTTTTATAACAAAAAATATGATTTGCTTAAACTTCAGAAAAAGGCTTTAAAAAAACTCGGAAATATTAAATCGGAAACTTTCATAATTCTTTCAGAAAATGATAAATCAGTACCTTTTAATGTAAAAAAAATTACTGATATAAAAATAAAAAATAAAAATTATCTTATTTTAAAAAACAGTCCGCATACAATACTAAGTGACTGTGAATCGGATTTTGCAATAAGTCAGATTATGAATTTTCTTAAAAATGTTTAAAATGATGTCATTGTTATATAAAATTTAATTAATTTATACGTTACATAAGGAATAGTATAATAACACTGTTAATAAAATTAACAGTGTTAATTATTTTTAGGAGGGAAAAATATGAGCAGTATTATTTTTTATTCAACAAAAAAAGGATTCGGAAAAAAAGTTTCGGGATATATAGCTTCAGAATCTGCGGATATTGTTGAAATAATTGATCAGAAAGATTATGATACAGAAAATTATAATAATGTAATTTTTGTGTCCTCGGTTTATGCCGGACAGATGAAAAAAGGATTTAAAGATTTTTTTAATAAAGTTGCTGAAAATAAAAAAGAAAATCAGAAGTTTTATTTTGTCATGGTAGCAGGGCAGGAAGAAAATTATAAGAAATTTTTTAATGATAATTTACCTGATAAGGAAAAATATATAGACGATTTTTTTTACGCCGGGTATTCATATGATTTTGAAAAAATGAACTTTTTTGAAAAATTTATAATTAAAAAAATTGTAAAAATAGATAAATCTAAAGAGGATTTCAGAAAAGAAAATCTTGACAGTCTGGTGAAAAAAATTGGCTGAAAAAGATTTGAAAAGAGAAAGAACGGAAAATTATTTTAAAGAAGCAGCTAAAAAAATAATAACGGAAAAAGGATATCATGAAATAAGTGCCAGGAATATAGCAAAAGAAGCGGGATACTCTTATGCAACTATATATAATTATTTCAGAGATATAGAAGAACTTATTTTTATATGTATAGAAGATTTTTTTTCAGAACTTTATGATTTTATTAAAGAAAAATCATCAGGTACAGAAGGCAAAGAGGAATTATATGCTTTTATTTACGGGTATCTCGAATTTTTTATAAAAAATCCGGAAAAATTTAAAACTATATTTATGTATAATTTTGAAAAACTTCCTTTAACATTTTCAGGAGAAAATTATGTTCCGCAGGCAATTATTTATCTTACGGAAAAAACAGAATTATATCTTGAAAATAATGGTATAAGCAAAGAAGAAGCTTATATGAGAATAAGTATTCTGAGTAATGTATTAAATTCCGAACTGATGTTTTATATAGGAAAAAGAAGCAGTGTGTCAGAAAAAGAATTTTTTTCCGCAATAAAAAAACAGATAGAATATATTTTAAAAAAATAATGAAGAGGTGTTTTGTGAGAAAAAAACATAAAATTCTTATTTATACAGCTTTTATTTTTATTATACTTATAATAATAATTGCCGTTGCTTTTACAAATATTATGAAGAGTATTGAGAAAGAAACAGAAAATATAAAACTGAATCCCGTACTTTTTTCGGAAAATTTAAAAAATACCGGAGACGGTGTTTATGAAGGCGAATATTTTTTAAAAGAATTACTGGGAGCAAAAATCGAAATGAGTGTAAAAAACCACAAAATAGAATATATAAAGATTACAGAACATAAAAACGGTAAAGGAAAACCTGCCGAAATAATAACAGAGGACGTTACTGATGCCCAGAGCACAGACGTTGATATTATAACAGGTGCAACATACAGTTCAAAATTTATATTAAAAGCTATAGAAAATTCTATTCAGTAAAAATTTTCATTTTAGTCATGCTTACGTACTGTCAGAATAATGTATAATACTATGGAAAGCTAACAATTTAGGCGGTGTAATTATGAATTTTGAAGAAAAAAGAGAAATGATACTGAAAGGGGACCTCAGAAAAACGATTATAAAAATGGCCCTCCCGTTACTGTTTTCAAATTTGAGCCAGACTCTTTATAATCTTACCGATACTTTCTGGGTAGGAAAAATAGGTTCTCTGGAAGTTGCTGCGGCTTCTTTTGTATGGCCGGTGCTCTTTTTGGTAATAACTATAGGTATAGGCATATCTTCTGCCGGAACATCTCTTATGTCACAGTACAACGGACTGAAAGATAAAGACAGTGCAAGGGTGATTGCCGGGCAGATGTTTTTTCTTACGATTATTTTTTCTGTTATTATGACTATTTTAGGAATAATTGCTGCACCATATATTCTTAAATGGATGGGAGCTACGGGAGAACTTTATGATAAATCTCTTGCGTATCTCAGAATAATGTTTCTTAGTACTCCTGTTTCATACACTTATATGGTTTTTAATTCCGTAAAAACATCAGAAGGTAATACGCTTACACCTATGATAATAAGTACTTTGGGAGTTGTACTTAACATGATACTTGATCCTGTTTTTATATTAGTTTTCCGACAGGGAATCATAGGAGCTGCAATTGCGTCAGTACTTTCTCAGGGAATATTTCTTTTTCTTATATATCCTCTGCTTTTTAAAAAACATGACGGAATTTATATAATATTTTCAAATATAAAACCGGTAAAAGAAAAAATATTAAAAATTTTTAAAATAGGAATACCATCAACAATAGGAACTTCTATGGAATCACTCGGTTTTATAATACTAAACAGTTTTATAGTAATGTACGGAGATACAACACTTGCCGCATACGGTGTTGTTAACAGAATAAATTCGCTTGCTTTTATGCCTGGAATGGCTATAGGAGGAGCAATAGTTTCAATAGTAGGTCAGAATATAGGTGCCGGTAATCCGGAAAGGGCAAAACAGGCTTTCAGAAAGGCTGCACTATATGCATTTTTAATATCAATGACGTTCGGGACTGTGCTTTTTATTTATGCCGAAGGAGCACTTAAAATATTTTTACCTCTTGAAAAAGATATGCCTACTGTAATTGCCGGAACACAGTATATGAAGCTTATGGCGCTTACACTGTTTCTGGTAAGTATGAATGATGTTTTCAACAATACATTTCAGGGATCAGGACATACTATTTACTCCATGATGATATCAATGGGAAGATTATGGATATTCAGAATACCTCTGATAATATTTTTTCAGAAATTTACGGATTACGGTTCGCAGGGAGTATGGTATGCGATGATTTTAAGTAATTTCCTTACATCTGTTATGGGATTTATATTTTATCTTTTCGGAAAATGGGAAAAGAGAGTTATTGAAAAAGTTAAAACAACTGAATAAAATATCCGTATTTGCGGATATTTTTTTATTCTTTAACAATAAAATAAAAAACTTAAAAGATATATAAATACTTATGGTATAATTTTATTACTTAAAATCTCAATGGGGGGATAAGATGAAGTTTAAATTCTGGAATTTATTTATTTTAGGTTTTGGATTTTTTGGTGTAAGTGTACTTTGGCCTCTTTATAATTCATATGTTCCGATATTTTTAAAAAATTTTGATTTAAGTTCTTTTGCTGTGGGAAGTATAATGACTATTGACAACATATTTGCAATTTTTATGCTGCCTGTTATAGGCGCACTTTCCGATCAGACGAGAACAAGATTCGGAAGAAGAATGCCTTATATAATGATAGGTTCTCCTCTTGCAGCTATTATGTTTGTATTAATACCGTTTTTAAAAGATTTTAACAGTCTTTGGCTTCTGATGACAGTAATTATTTTTATGAATTTTTTTATGGCACTTTTCAGATCACCTGTAGTTGCTTTAATGCCTGATATAACCCCTTCTAAATACAGATCGCAGGCAAACGGTATAATTAATTTTATGGGCGGACTCGGAGCACTTCTTGCGTATTTCGCAGGTAAACCTTTATACGATGCTAATCCTGTTTATCCTTTTATTGCGGGTGCGGCTTTAATGCTTATAGGAAATATAGTTCTTTTTGTATTTGTTAAAGAACCTAAAGAATATACTATTTCCGAAGGTCACGTAAGTGTCGGTTCGGTTTTCAGAAAAGGAAGTTCGGACCTTATAAAAAATCTTAAGGATGTATTTCTTGCAAAAGAAAAAAGTCTTCTTTTTATACTTCTTTCCATATTGTTCTGGTTTATAGGATTTAATGCAATAGAAACTTTTTTTACAACTTATGTAAAATATCATGTCGGTATAGCAGAAAGTACCGGAGCATTTATACTCGGAATATTTTCACTGACATTTATGATTTTTTCTATTCCCGCAGGTATTATAGGTTCAAAAATGGGAAGAAAGAAAACAATATTTTCCGGAATAATAATAGTTTTTTTAATGGCGGTAGCTATATTTTATTTCGGGAATACAGATATGAATATTCAGAGTAATAAAGATTTTTTTATAAAAATTATGTATATAATTTTCCCTATAGGCGGTATAGGATGGGCACTTATTAATGTTAATTCACTTCCTATGGTTGTTGATATGACTACAACTGAAAAATCAGGCGGATATACGGGTCTTTATTATTTCTTCTCAATGGCAGCAAATATTTTTGCACCGCCACTTGCCGGTTTTTTCATGGATAAAAAAGGATATAATGCTCTTCTTGTATTTTCGGTAGTATTTTTTCTACTCGCATTTTTTACCATGATGTTTGTTAGGAAAGGCGAGGCAAAAGAGTAAAAAATTTCTATAATATTTATTAATAAAGAAAAACAGAGAATTTGTAATTCTCTGTTTTTTGTTTAGATTTTCAAATATAAATTTTATAAAAAAAGAAATAAAAAATTAAGTTCTCATAACTAACCTTAACGGATAGCCATTAAGGTTAATCGGGTTTTAAAAAATATGTAACATTGTGTAAAATTAGTTTGTTAGTAACAATAACTAACTTACCCGGAGGTTAAAAATGTCTGAAATTTTAAAGGAAGTTGAAGAAAAAATATTAAAAATACTCAGAAAAACCCCTTTGATTTCAAGGGCTGATATTTCAAGAGAGAGTAATTTTTCCAAACCGGTTGTTTCTCAGATAATAAGTAAATTTATATCTGAAGGTGCGGTTGAGGAAAAAGAAATAGGAGAAAGTTCAAAAAAAGGAGGAAAAAAACCTATTTTACTTTCTTTTATACCTGATTATAAATACATAATAGGAATTGATGTCGGAGGAAATAAGATAATTTCTGTTCTTACTGATTTAGACGGAAATATTATAAAAAAATACAGAGGAATTACAAAAGGAATAAAAACGAAAGAAGAATTAACCGATGCGGTAAAAAACAGTATAAATCAGGTTATGCCTGAGATTAAAAGCAAGGTAATAGGTATAGGCATAGGAGTTCCCGGAACAACAGATATGAAAAGCGGTTTTATTTATTATCTGCCGGCTTTTAAAATAAAAAATTTTAATCTTTCCGAAAAAATTAATGAAATATATTCTGTTCCGGTAATTGTATCAAATGATGTTACGGCAAATGCTTTCGGAGAAATGTGGAAAGGAGCTGCAAAAAATTCAAAAAATATTTTTCTGACAGCAATAGGTACAGGAACAGGCTCGGGAATAATTATAAACGGTGATGTTTATACAGGTTCTCATAATATGGCCGGAGAATTCGGGTATGTTATTACAGACTGGCAGAATGAAAAAAATGATTCGGATAAGACATTCGGGCATCTTGAAAACTGGTTTTCAGGACATGCTATAGAAAAAAAAGTTTATGAAAAATTCGGAAAAGAAGTAACAGCAATAGATTTTTTTGATGATATAGAAAGAAATAATGATTATAAGAAAATTTTTTATGATTCATGCGAACATCTTGCTTTGGGAATATCCAATATAATAAATCTTTTAGATCCTGAAATTATAGTTATAACAGGCGGAATAGGTTATAACAGATACGAAATAATTATAGAAACAATAATGAAAACGTTAAAAGAGACTGTTCCTGAAGAAATTCTTTCTAAAATTTCATTTGAAAGGGGGAAATTGGGAGATTTGGGGGTAGCACTTGGAGCTGTATCGCTCGTACACGATATTTTATTTATGAAACTGTGAAAAATCTGGAGGTGTAAGGGATGAAAAAAGTAGTTTTATTTGTTATTTTATCAGTTTTATTAGTTATTACAGTATTTCCGAAAACAACAATTACTTACTGGCAGTATTTTTACAAAACGAAACAGGATACTATAGATCAGCTTATAAAAGATTTTGAAAAAGAAAATCCTGATATAGAGGTTAAACATGTTACTTTCCCGTATGAAAATTACAATCAGAAAGTAGCAGCATCTCTTCCGGCAGGTATAGGACCTGATGTTATAAATCTTTATTACGGATGGTTACCTATGTATATAGAATCAGGATATCTTATGGAGTTACCTAAAAATGATTTTGATAAAGAATATTTTCAGAAGAATTTTTACCCTTTTGTTGAACAGGGAGTCCAGTATGAGGGAAAATACTATGCTGTACCTACAGCTGTAAGAACACTTGCACTTTTTTACAATAAAAAATGTTTAAGGAAATAGGTCTTGATCAGCCGCCTTCAACCTTAAACGAAGTTATAGAAGTTGCAAAAGAGCTTTCAAAATATGATAAGAAAGGAAATCTTATAAGAGCGGGATTTACAATGCAGCCAAGCGGTCAGCATCATCACTGGCTAAGAGAAGTTCTTGTAAGACAGTTCGGCGGAGTTCCTTATACGTCTGATAATAAAACTGTTTTGTATGATAAAACAGGAGCAGGTTCAGATGTTCTTCAATGGTATGTTGACAGAATAGTAAAAGATAATATAGGTTTTCCGAATTTTCTTAATGATGATGTAACAGCATTTCAGTCAAATATGGCTGCTATGACTATAGACGGTTCTTTCAGACTTGGAACACTTGATGCAAACAAATCTCTTGATTACGGTGTTGCCGAGCTTCCGGAATACAACGGAATAAAATCAAATTTTGCATCTTTCTGGGCACATGGTATAACAACAAATGCAACAGGTGAGAAACTTGAAGCATCGATAAAATTTTTAAAATATATAACTTCTCCTAAGGCTATGGAATTATGGCTCAAAAATACAGGAGAATTACCGGCAAATCCTGAAATTGCATCAAAATATTACGATGATCCTAAATACGGTCCTTTCCTAAAAGGTCTTGAATATGCACATGCAACATTTTTTGCTGATGAAAAAGCTCAGAGAGAAGTTCTTATGAATGCAATAGATGAAGTTTATCTTAAGGGAATATCAGCTGCCGAAGCATGGAAAAAAGCAGCCGGAACAGAACAGAAAGTCCTTGACGAATTCTGGAATAAATAATTAGCCGTGGAACTATGTTCCACGGTATATTTTAGGAGGAAACGGCATGGGAATAAAAAAGGGACTTTACAGAGGAAATATACAATAACTGCATACACATTCCTTTTTATTCCGATAATATTTTTTCTCGTTGTAAGATTTCTTCCAATGGTGTTTTCTCTTGCAATGAGTTTTACGGATTGGAATTTATTATCTAAGGATGTACATTTTACTGGATTTGATAATTTTGTAAAAATATTTTCCGATGAAGTATTTTTAAAGGCATTGTGGAATACTATTAAATATGTTATTTTCGGAGTACCTTCCGTAATATTACTGTCTCTTTTAATAGCTATGATGTTAAACAGAATAAGAAAATTTCAGTGGCTTTTCAGACTTTTATATGTTATGCCTTATATAACTCCGCTTGTTGCCGTAAGCTGGGTGTGGAGATGGCTTTATCAGCCGCCTCCTATGGGTGTGTTAAATAATATTCTTTTAAATCTTAATATGCCGACACAGCAGTTTTTATCAAGCACGGAGCAGGCACTTATATCTATAGTTGTCACAACTGTATGGATACAGCTCGGATACTGTATAGTAATATTTCTTGCAGGACTTCAGACAATACCGTCGGAATATATTGAGGCGGCAAGAATAGACGGTGCTTCAAGAAGACAGATAACCTGGAAAATAACAGTACCTCTTTTAAAACCGATAACACTTTTTCTTGTTATAATGCAGAGTATATCTTTTTTAAGAATTTTTACACAGGTTTACAATATGTCTGTTCAGGGTTCCGGCGGACCTCTGAATTCAACAAAACCGCTTGTTCTTTATATATATGAAAAGGCTTTTGTAAATTTTGATATGGGACTGGCATCAAGTGCGAGTCTTGTGCTTTTCGGACTCATTATGGTAATAACTTTTATACAGATGAAGTTCCTTAACGAAAAATCGGACTGAGGTGTTTTTTATGATAAAAGCTGACAGAAAATATACTGTAACCGCATATATAGTTCTTACTGTACTTGCCGTTTTAATGATATTTCCTTTTTTATGGATGATTTTTTCATCCTTTAAACCTTCATGGGAAATTTATGATATGGCATTATTACCAAAATCACCTACATTAGATAATTATAAAAATATATTTGAGTTTTCAGGATTTCCGAAATGGTTTTTAAACAGTACTATAGTGGCTGTTATTACCACTCTTTCAGTACTTTTTTTTGATTCGCTTGTAGGATTCACACTTGCAAAATACAAGTTTCCCGGAAGAAAAATACTTTTTATTCTTATCCTTTCTACACTCATGATACCTACGGAAATGCTTGTTATTCCATGGTATGCTATGAGTCAGAAACTTAATTGGATGGGAAGTTACTGGAGTCTTATGTTTCCGGGTATGATAAGCGGATTTGGTATATTTCTTATGAAACAGTTCATGGGAACAATACCGGATGAACTTCTGGATGCAGCAAGAATAGACGGATTAAGTGAATTTAAAATATACTGGAAAATAGTTCTGCCTCTTGTAAAACCTGCATTAGGAACACTTGCTATATTTAATTTTATAGGAAACTGGAATGCTTTTTTATGGCCGCTTATAGTGGCACAGGATTCAAGTATGTATACACTTCCTGTAGGTATGGCTTATTTTTCTTCGGAAGCTTCGTTTCAGTGGGAACAGATAATGACAGGTGCAACTATATCGACAATACCTCTCATAATCTTTTTCCTGATATTTCAGAAACAGATAATTCAGGGTATAGCAACCCAGGGACTGAAAGGATGATGAAATATGGAATTAAAAGTTATTGATTCACATGTGCATTTTCCTGCATTTGATTTTATGGGTGACGGAAAATCTATGGGCGGACTTGATTTGAAAGGAAATGAATGGGTAGACTGGGATAAAGCAAAATGGAGACTTGCATGGAGGTTTCCTGATTCTATAGATCCTGTTACAGAAGAGGATGAAGAGGAAACAACAGAAAAATGGTACGAAGAAGTTAAAAAAAGTAATATAGAAAAAATTATCTTTGTTACTGCCGGCGGAAATGAAAAAGCTTATAAAATACTAAAAAAACATCCGGATAAATTTATTATGTATGCTCATCATGCACCGGATAATGCAAATTCTGCGGAAGAACTTGAAAAATGTATAAAGGAAAAAGGATTTAAGGGATATAAACTTTTAGGTCCGAGAATAGATACGCCTCTCAATGATAAAAGCCTTTATCCTGTATGGGAAACTGCTCAGAAATATGAAATACCGGTGCTTATTCATTTTGGTATACTCGGAGGAGCAGGAGGAATAGCAAATCATGTAAATATAAATCCTCTTATAATTCATGATGTAGCAAGGGCATTTCCTAAAGTAAGGTTTATCATACCTCATTTTGGCTGTGGCTATGTATTTGAAACACTTCAGCTCGGTTGGGCATGTCCTAATGTATCAATAGATACATCCGGGTCTAATCAGTGGATGAGATGGATGCCTTATGATCTTGATCTGATAAAACTTTTTACAAAATATTATAATACATTCGGTTATGAAAGAATAATTTTCGGAACAGATTCAAGTTGGTTTCCTCGTGGATTTACAAAAGCATATCTTGACGAACAGATAAGAGCAATGGTATATTCCGGATTTCATGAAAATGAAATTGATGCTGTTTTGTACGGAAATATAAACAGGCTTATAGATTAGGAGCTGAATAAAATGTTTTCGGAAATATACAAAAAAAACGTACTGAACGAAACATATGTAAACGGAACAACATTATTTAAAAAATATCTTTTTTTGGTTCAAAAAGCTCATTTGCTTATGTTAAAAGAAGAAGGTATAATTAATCCGGAGAGTGCAAAGGAAATAAAAAGAGGACTTGATATAATTATTGAAAATGATGATTTTCCGGAAGAAATACCTGACAATACAGAAGATTTTTATCTTTACATAGAAAAAATTCTTAAGGATATAATAGGAGAAAAAAATTCAGGTGCTCTTCATACGGCAAGATCAAGAAATGATATGGATATGACTTTTTTTAAAATGTACATAAGGGATAATATGATTTCATTGATGTATATGTTAAACAGTACTCTGAATAATATTCTTATCAGGGCAAAAGAACTCAGAGGTAAAAAAATAGTTCTTTATACACACGGACAGCCAGCAAATATATCTACATTTGATCATTATCTCACGGCATTTGCATATGATCTGTACGAAAATATGCAGCTTATATTAACTTCATTCCGGGCACTTAATAAATCCCCTATGGGAGCCTGTGCAATAACAACTACCGGATTTCAGATTAACAGAAAAAGTGTATCTGATTATCTCGGTTTTGAAATCCCGGTTCACAATTCATATAATGCAATAGTTTCATCTCACTGGATGACTTATCCGTTAATAGGAATAAAGGAAATTCTTTCTGATATAACAAGATTAATGGCTGATATGTCACATAAAGCTTCTACCGAGGTAGGCATGCTTTGGTTTCCTGATGATCTTGTTCAGATAAGTTCAATAATGCCTCAGAAAAGAAATCCTGTTATTCTTGAACATATAAGAATACAGTCAGGACTTGCTATGGGGTATTTTAAAGGAATGGAAGATCTGTTTTTAAATGCACCGTATCAGGATATAAACGAGCTTGCGGATGCTCCGGTAAAATATTTTTCAGAAGGATACAAATATCTTATTTCTGTTTTGGAACTATTAAATGAGGTAATAACAAAAGTTGATGTTAATGAGGAAAAAGCTGAAAATACAGCCGTTGAAACAGGTACAACAACAACAGAACTTGCTGATTATTTTGTAAGAAATCATGAACTTAGTTTCAGACAGGCACACGAAATACTTTCTAAATTTGTGAAGTCAGGATACAGTAAAGAACTTCTCAGAGAAGAATTTAAAATAAAAACCGGTAAAGATTTAAAAGAATCTGATGACGAAATAAATGATATACTTTCCACGGATAACTTTATAAAAGTGAGAAAGGTTTACGGCGGTCCTTCTCCGGAGTCCATGGAAAAAATATTTGATGAAATTGAAGAAAAAATAAAAGAAAATTTTTCTGAAATAAAAAATACGGATGAAAAAATAAAAGAAAAAATAAAAAATACGGATAAAAAATATTCAGAACTTTAGGAGGAAAGGATTTGAAAGACGATATTACCCGAAAACTGACGGAAGAAATAAAAAAGGCAAATGAAATAATTAATTACAGATCTGAAAACTTCATAAAAAATTATACCGGTCCGTTTGACAGTGAAATCAGGGAAAATATAAAAATTGCCCGTGAAAAACAGCTTCCGCTTTGTCAGGATACAGGAATGATAGAGTTTTTTGTTTTTCTGCCTAAAAATATAAATATAGATTTTGATATTGAAGATATGCTTAACCGTTCTGTTTATAATGCATATAAAGAAAATTACTACAGATATTCAACAGTAAAGGATCCGCTTTTTGAAAGAGTGAACAGTAAGGATAACTGTCCCCCGGTAATTCATTATATGTTTCACGATAAAAAAAATTTAGAAATAAAATTTCTTGTTAAAGGCGGAGGAAGTGAGAATCTTACGTCACTTTTTATGTTAAAACCTTCTTCGGATAAAGAAACTGTGAAAAAAACAATAATAGATTATATAAAAGAAAACGGTGCAAGAGGATGTCCTCCTCTCAATATAGGTATAGGAATCGGAGGAACATCTGATAAAGCACTTATGCTTTCCAAACTTGCACTTACATATGATTTTGATGAAAGAAATGAAAAGAGGGAATATGCGGAGTTTGAAACAGAGCTTACCGAAGAACTGAACAGACTTAAAATAGGATTTCAGGGACTCGGAAGAGGTATAAGTGTTTACTCCGTTCATATAAAGCAATATCCCACACATATAGCAATACTTCCTGTTGCTGTTTCTGTTGATTGTTATCTTGTGAGAAAAGGAAGTGTTACTCTTGAAATTTGAGGAATTAAAAGCCGGAGAAATAATAAATTATACCGGCGGACTAATCGTTATGAGGGATGCTGCACATAAAAGAATAAAAGAAATGAAAGAAAGAAATGAAAAACTTCCGGTGGATTTTAAAGATAAGATTATTTTTTATGCCGGTCCGGCTAAAAAACCGGATTTCCAGGCTGTAGGTTCAATAGGTCCCACAACCAGCAACAGAATGGATGGATTCCTTGAAATAATGTATCAGCTTGGAATTTCCGCAACTGTAGGAAAAGGTAAAAGAAGCGGTTTTGTGGCCGGGCTTAACAAAAAATATTCAAAGGTCTACTTTGTAACACCAAGCGGAATGGCTGCTATGCTTTCACAAAAAGTAAAAAAACATACTGTACTTGCTTTTGATGATCTCGGAACGGAAGCAATACAGGAGTTAATTGTGGAGGATTTTCCGCTGATGACGGCAATAGATGTAAACGGAGAAGATATCTTTGACATCGGGGGATGAAAGAAAAATGGAAAGACTTAAAGAGTATATTTTCAAAGAAATAGTTTATGCAAGAGGCTGTACGGAACCGGCAAGTGTCGCTTTTGCGGTTGCCAGAACTGTAAGCTATTTCGGAAACAGGGATGAAGTAGAAAAAATAAATATTGATGTCAGTAACAGTATATACAAAAACGGAGTTGATGTAGGAATACCGGGAACAAAAAAAAGAGGAAATTTATTTGCAGCTGCAGTAGGACTTATTTCCGGAGATCCCGAAAAAGAACTTGAAGTTCTTTCCGGAATTGATGAGGAAACAATTCTTAAAGCGGAAAAAGTTATTGAATCAAAAAAAATAACTCTGAAATGTTTTTGTGAAATTACAGGAGTATATGTAAAGGTTACGGCATACGGCGGCGGAAAAACAGTTGAACTTACCGTTGAAGGCGGACATACCAATGTTGTTCTTGTAAAAATAAACGATGAAAAAATTTTTGAAAAAGACAAAAATGAAATAAGCAAAGACTATTTTTCAGGTAAAACACCTGAAGATATAATAAGGTTTACTGAAAACGCAGAAGATGACTATCTTGAATACATATACGAAAAGGCAAAAACAAATTACGAAGCCGCATTATATGCAATAGAAAGCAAAGATTATACAGGATGTGAATATATAAAAAAATTAACAGAATGTAAGAAAAGATATGATGAAAAAACTATAAAATTACTTGTTACAGCTGCTTCAATGGCCAGAATGGGCGGGGCTCCTGTAAGAATAACAAGCTGTTACGGAAGCGGTAACCAGGGAATAGTTTCGCTCGTACCTATATTTTTTTACGGAAACAAAAAAAGAATATCAAAAAAACAGATATCAAAAGCTTTAATATTGAGCTGTTTAATAACAGGTCTTATAAAAAACAAAATAGGAAAACTTGTACCTCTCTGCGGAGTTTTTTATGCAGCCGGTGTAGGTGCAGCATCAGGAATATACTGTCTTATGAACAAAACTATAAATGAAAAAGATATAAATCTTATAATTAACAATTATTATTCGCAAAATGCCGGAGTACTTTGTGACGGCGCAAAAGAAACATGTGCGCTTAAAGCCGGTTCTGCAGCAAGAGAAGCATTTGAAGTTGCAGAACTTACACTAAATTCACCGGACTGCTTTTCTGATATGGGAATAGCCGGAAGAGATTTTGAGGAAACAATAAATAATTTAAAAATAATAAATGAGAAATCATTAAAAGATTTTGATAAAACTATGATAGAAATAATAGACAGTAAAGGAGAATAAAATGAACATAAACGAAGAATCTTTAAAAAAACACGAAGAATGGAAGGGAAAACTTGAAATAAAATCCAAAGCTCAGGTAAACAATTCACATGATCTTGCGGTTGCATATACACCGGGAGTTGCTCAGCCGTGTATAGAAATACATAAAGACAGGGAGAATGTTTATAAATATACCATGAAAGGAAATACAGTTGCTGTTGTTACTGACGGATCCGCCGTTCTCGGTTTGGGAAATATAGGACCTGAAGCCGCACTTCCTGTTATGGAAGGAAAATGTGTTCTTTTTAAAGAATTCGGAGATGTAAATGCCATTCCTGTCTGTCTTGATACACAGGATACAGAAGAAATAATAAAAACCGTAAAAATAATAGCTCCTGCATTCGGCGGAATAAATCTTGAAGATATTTCCGCACCGAGATGTTTTGAAATAGAAGAAAGACTGAAAAAAGAATTAAATATTCCTGTATTTCATGATGATCAGCACGGTACAGCAATAGTTGTTTTGGCTGCGCTTATAAATGCACTTAAATTAACAGGAAAAAATAAAGAAAATATAAAACTTGTTATAAATGGTAGCGGTTCGGCAGGCATAGCAATAACAAAACTTCTTAAATTCTACGGAGTAGAAAATATTATATTGTGTGACAGAAACGGAATTCTCACAAAAGATGACAAAAATAAAAATGAAGCTCAGAATAAAATAGCAAAAGAGATAAATCCTGAAAATATAACGGGTGATCTAAGTGAGGCTATGAAAAATGCTGATGTTTTTATAGGAGTATCAGGACCTGATGCGGTTAACACTGAAATGGTAAAATCCATGAACATGAAATCAATTATATTTGCAATGGCAAATCCTATGCCTGAAATAATGCCGGATAAGGCAAAAGAGGCAGGAGCTTACATTGTAGGTACAGGAAGATCTGATTTCCCGAATCAGATAAACAATGTACTTGTTTTTCCGGGAATATTCAGAGGAGCTATAAAGGCAAGAATTCAGATAACTGAAGAAATAAAAATAAGAGCAGCAAAAGCAATAGCCTCAATGGTAGATGTGAATCAGTTAAATCCGGAAAACATACTTCCTAAAGCATTTCAGCAGGGAATAGCAGAAAGGGTTGCCCGGGAAATAATGAGGTAAAACATTCAGAGGTGAATAAAAAAAGCCACATCATATTATTGATGCGGCTTTTTTTATGGATTATTCGTGATTAATAACTTAAAAATAATAATTACAGGCTCTTTCAGGTATAAATTATAAAGAAACATTTAAGTTATGAATAAAATGAAATAACATAGGAGCATAAATTGAATCTGTTTTTTTGTAAGAATAATAAAATAATATACCGGATAGAAAAACTTCAAACTTTCCGCAAATACTATAATCATGATTAAAAGAAAAAAGTAAAGCAGTTATAAAAGCTTTCGGTAAATCATATTCAAATATTTCATCAAGAAATGCAACAGGGAGAAGTCTATATAAAAATTCTTCATCGAACGGTGTATATATAAGTATGTCAAAAGAAAAATTAAAATTACTTTTGTTAATTATCAAATTTTTAATAATAAAAAATAAATATAAAAAAAGAACAGAAATCAGTATTTTATTTTTGAAAATGACGTTTATATTATTAAATTTTAATTTTTTAAAAATATCGGTACTTTCTTTTGTTTTCATATAAGCAATAAGAAAGATAAAAAAGAAAAGTATATCCAAAATATTAACATGACCGTTTGCCGAGATCGGTAAAAAAGAAGTGAAGACAGAATAAAGAATAAAAAGAATTATATACCTGATTTTTTTGTTATCCGCAGAATCACTAATCATTGTAAAATACCCTTTGAAAACCCTATAAAAATAATAATAGTATAAAAAGCCGATAAAAAAATATTAAAAATAAATACTGTTATCATATCTTTTTTCAGATATAAAATATAATTTATTAAGATAAATAAAATACCAATAAAAAAAGTCTCGAGGTCATTAAACTGAGAAAAAAATGTGACTAATAAAACAGATGTTATTAATGACGAAAAAGTACTTAAATTTGCGGTTTTTCTTAAATTTTCAATAAGCATTCCTATACTTATAAAGCATGTGGTAAAAACAGAAATAATATAAGAAAGTATAGTAAAAAAAGTAAATTGTGAAGAATCATAAACATGGTATTCTGAAAAATTAATTATATAACTTAATATATTGTTTGCTTTTGCAGTATCTGAAAACAAATTCATAAATTCGTCCAAAAACAAAATTATTATAATAAAAATTAATGATAATAAAAAAGAAATAATAACAGAGCTTAAAAGACTGAATTTTTCATTTTTTATTTTAATCTGTGAAAAAGCTTTTCTGAATATGAAAAAATCAGGAATAAGTATCAAAGAATATAAAATACTTATGTCACCCATAACAGGTATTAAAAAAATACCGGCAATTTTCACCGCCAAAAGCTGAATAATGAAAACAGGTAAAAAATAATTTTTTTTCATATATTTCCCCCTAATATAAAATTTTACAAAAAAATGAATAAAAATATTTTTATAAATTTATAAATTTTTTTAAAAAACTAAAATGTAATTAATAATATAAATTAAAATTAAAATTAAAAAATTTATTATAAAAATATATATAAAAATAAAAATGTAACATAATAAAAAAATAAACAATATAATTCTAAACAGACTTTATAAAAAAGTTTTTTAGAATTATACTTTAATTTTACTTTATATTATTTTTTATTTTTTCAATTTCTTCAGGTGATAAAGTGGAATTTTCATTGTTTAGTTTTTTTAAAAATTCATTTATCTGTTCATCTGAGGATAAGTCTGAATTAATTATAACCTGATCTTTAATATCTGTTTTGAAAAAACTGTCGAAAGATTCTTTATGACTTTCCGGAGTTATTAGTTTTATACCGGTTTTTTCAATGAAATCTTTTATATCTTCCTCGGTAAAAAATAATTCTTCATTAATTTTTATACTTTTTATTTTTTTATCTTTCACCCATTCTGATAAAGTGAATTCTGAAATTCCGAGCATTGAAGCTGTAGTTTTAATATCTGTCATATTATCTCCCCCTGAAATGAAATTATTTTTTCAAAATATTTTTCTGATGATTTTCTGTGACTTATACATATTATTGTGTTCTGAGTAAAATTTTCAACAATGTTTTTTATAATATCTGATTCCATTTCTTCATCAACGCTTGATAAAGATTCATCGAGTAAAATGACTTCCGGGGTTCTGAATAAATTCTGGGCAATATTTATTCTTGATTTTTCTCCGCCGGATAATATATTGTTGCTGAGTAAAGCTTCGTTTTTTTCTTTTAATTGCTTTTGCAGATTTGCTATATTAATTACTTTATCAATTTCTTTTTCTGTATAAGATTTTCCGAGTGAAATATTTTCTTTTAAATTAAGTGAAAAAATACCCGATGACTGAAAAGAAATTCCGAAAATTTTTCTTAAAGAACTGACATTGAAGTCTTTTAAATCATGTCCGTTTATTTTGATTATTCCTGTGTAATTATCATTTAGTCCGAGAATAAGATTAAAAAATGAAGATTTCCCTATTCCGCTTTCACCGGAAATTAAAACTTTTTCACCCTTTTTAATGTTGAAATCAGGAATTGAAATTATTTTTTTACCATGCATTATTTTCAAATTTTTTGTTTCAAGTGTTTCAAAATTTTTTATAATAAAATCACCATCTTTTTCGCCTTCGAGATTAAAAAATTTTTTTATACTCTGTAAATAAGGTTTTGAAGTATAGTAATTCATAATATAAGAATAAAGAGTTTTAAAAGTTGATAAAAATATAGGTATAAAAGAATATAAAATTATTATTTCACCTGAATCGATTGTGATAAGATCGGTAAATTTCATTAACAGAAATATAACCAGAATAGGGGCTATTGAATTTATTAATGATGTCATAAAACTCCAGTAATTTTCGTAGAATGCTGATTTTATAATATTATTGTTTAATTCTGTGTGCTTTTTATCAATTATTTTTATAAAAAAATCATTTTCATTTTTAACCTTTATATTATTTATATTTTCAAGGGATTCTATAGATACTGAAGATAGTTCTCTTGATTTTTCAAGCATTTTATTCTGATAAAATGCCATTTTTTTCTTTACACCGAGTGTAAAAATATAAACAAAAGGTATAGTTAAAAGTGTAAAAATACCTGCATATACATTAATATTTATAATTATAAGCAGATAAACAATAAATTCTATAGCTTTTGAAAATATAGAAACAACAGAAGTATAATAATCAGCTACTTTGCTTGATGAAATGTTAAGTTCTGTCCATATAGATGTCGGCTGATTTTCTAAAAAATAATCATATTTTGAACCGAAAATTTTATTCATTGCATATAATTTTAAGTTTTTAGTACCTTTCCACTGAATTACATTGTTCAGAACTGAAGAAAAAACGTTCAGAAAAAATAATATGATGAAAATAACAAATAAAATAAAAATATTATTTTCCAAAGTTGTTATATTGTTTCTGAGAATACCTTCGTTAAAAACAATTTTTATTTTTTCGGAAAGTCCGAAAGAAGTTATACCTATAAAAACAGACAGCAGAATTATGCCGAAGGCATTTAATCTGTTTTTTAAAAAATAAACTTTAAATATATTCATAATTTACAAACCCCTTCATAAAAATTTTAATATAATAAAACAAAAATTACAAAAACAAAAATTAAATATTTCAATATAATTATATATAGTGTTTTTTAAAAAGTCAAAACGTAAAAATATTCAAAAAAAGAAAAAAATAATTTTTAAAATGTATTTAAAAATTATTTATATACAAAAATGTAACTATTAAAGTAAATAAAAAAACCAAATAAAAATAATATGTTTTTAATATGTTTCTGAAAAGTAAAACCGGCAAAATAAAAAGTAATCTTTATGCACTAATGATATATTTATTTTTTAAAACATTCAAGAATTTTTTTATCTTTCATATGAATTGCGAATCAAAGGCATTAGAACCGTTTAAATCTTTTATATAAGTATCTTATTTCATAAGAATTTCGGTAATGTCGTAATTTTTAATTAATTAGATAAATGTAAATGCTATTTTGAATAAGAAAGAAGATACATAGCCTAATATTTTTAAGATAAAAGAAAGAAAATATCCGGGAATTTTGTTACTTTTTGATTAACAAAATCATAAAAATAATTTTTATAGAATGAAAATATTATTTGAAAGTGGTTTTAGAAAAAAATAAATAAATTTGACAAATAATAAAAAAAATAGTACAATACATATGTACTTAGTTAGTTAACTAATTAAGTGATTAAATAAAACGGAGGTGAAAAAGTGAAACTCGATGAAAGCTCATCTAAACCTTTATTTTTACAGATTTCAGAACTGATAGAAGATATGATACTTGAAGGTGAATTAAAAGAAGAAGAACAGGTTTTTTCGACAAATCAGCTTGCACAGACTTATAATATAAACCCGGCAACTGCCAGAAAAGGCTTTTCTGTTCTCAGTGATGAAAATATTTTATACAAAAAGAGAGGTGTCGGTATGTTTGTAAGCAGAGGTGCTTTGGATATAATAAGAGAAAAAAGAAGACAGGAATTTCTGAGTGAATTTGTAATGAAGTTTATGGCAGAAGCCGAAAAACTTGGTATAAAAAAACCTGAACTTATAGAAATGATAAGAAATTACGGAGGCGAAAAAAGATGAGAGAAGCTGTTAAAATAAATAATCTTAATAAATTTTACGGTGATTTTCAGGCTCTTAAAGATATTAATTTAAATATAGAAGAAAATAAAATATACGGACTTATAGGAAGAAACGGAGCAGGAAAAACAACTCTTATGAAAGCAATTGCAAATCAGATCAGAACTGATACCGGAGATATTTCTGTTTTTGGTGAAAATTATAAAACAAATGAAGAAGCGGTGAGCAGAGTTTGTCTTGCAAGAGAAACTTTAGGACCTTATTATGAACAGAATACCGCTATAAAAATTGAAAAAATTTTTAAGATTGCTTCTGTTTTATACAATAACTGGGATAAAAAATTTGCTTCGCATCTTATTAAAAGACTTGATCTTGATACAAAAAAATACTATAACAAGACATCAAAAGGTATGAAAACAACTGTTGGAATAATACTCGGACTTGCGAGCAGGGCTGAAATTACAATGTTTGACGAACCATATGTCGGACTTGATCCGGTTGCAAGAAGTATATTTTTTGAAGAACTTAACAAAGATTATATGGAAAATCCGAGAACAATAATTATTTCTTCACATCTTATACAGGAATTTGAGAATCTTTTTGAAAATGTAATTATGATAAATAAAGGAAAGATTATGATAGATAATGCAACTGAAAATATAGAACAGAATTATTTTTATCTTAACGGTAAGGAAAATGATGTTGAAAAAATTGCTTTGGGTTTCAGAGTTCTTTCAAAAGAAAAAATCGGTGGTTTTGTGAGCTATGCTGTCTGCGGAAACTCTGATGAAATAAAAGAAGAGGAACTTTATAAAAATAATGTGGAAATTTCAAGAATGGGAATAGAAAAGATACTTGTTAATCTTACCAGGGAGGGTGAAACGAATGAATAAAGAGTTTTCAAAAGCTTTTAAAGTTACTCTGAATATGCTTAAGGAGACATTTTTTATATTTTTTATAGTTTTTATGACTATTTCTCTTATTAATTCTTTTACAAATTATTTCGGAAGCGGTGCATCTGCCGGCGGTGAGAGTTTCGGGCGCTTTTTTGCCGAAAATGCCGGATATAATTTTTCCGGAATGTTCTTTGTGTTTTCTTTTGTTTCCGTAATAATTATTTATAAGCAGATAGTTGATCTTCTTCTTATGTTTTCTGTTTCGAGAAAAAGTATACTTAAGGTTATAAATATTTATAGTGTTATTTTTCCTGTAATTATGACTTTTATAATAAGTATTGTTCTTATTTTTGTTAAAGTGCCTTTTAACAGAGCTGAACTTTTTGCAGGTATATTATTGCTGCTTTATTTTTCGGTTTTTTATACAGGATTTCTTTCACTTTTAGGAAGAAAAATAGGATGGTATTATGTTGTAGGAACAAATCTGCTTCTGGCAGCTTTTTTACTTCTGAATTTTAATACTCTTTACAGTTTCTTTGTTTTTCATGAAATGAAAGCAGTTATTTATTCAGCTTTAATTGTTTTTAATATTATTTTCTTTGCTGTCGACAATATTATGTTTAAATCAACAGAATATAAGAACTGAGGAGGTTGAAATGAATAAAAAAGGAATTGCTTTTCTGATTATTACATCAGCGGTTTTAGCTTTTACGTCTTTTTATTATTTTCCGAGAAAATATAATTTTTTCGATTCTTATAAAGTTAATATGACTTATACAGAAGGTCTTGACTATATTCAGAATTTTGAGGTTAATGAAGATACAAATATTATTTTTACTAACATTGTTGGGTTTGAAAATGCAACAGCCGGAATAACAGATATAAACGGTAATGAAATTGTTGATCTTTTTAAAGCATCTCAGAATAATGAAATAATTAAAGTTCCTATTAAAAAAGGAAAGTATAGTATAAAATATTACGGTAAGAGTAACGGTGAAAAGGTAATAGTAAAATATTCTGCGAATTATAAAAGATTTGATATTATATTTAAAAATGAATAAAACAACAGCTGCCGAGGCAGCTGTTGTTTTATTCGATACTTATCTGTTTGGAATTTTTCTTATAGTCTTCCTTTTTTGCAACTTTCAGTTCAAGAACCCCGTTTTCAAATGAAGCCTTCACATTATCTGTGTCGGCATATTCAGGTAATAAGACAGTTCTTTCAGTTTTTCCGTAAATTCTTTCTTTTCTGAAGTAATTTTTTCCTTTTTTCTCATTTTTATCAGACCTTTCTGCATATATATTAAGTCTGTTGTCGTTTATATTTATTTTAATATCTTTTTTATCCATTCCCGGAAGTTCACATTCAACAACAACATCTTTTTCTGTTTCGTAATAATCTATATTTCCCAAAGAAGGGAATGAATCTTTGAACGGAAAAGTATCAAATAAACTGTCTATCTCTTTTTGCATAACATCAAAAGGGCTCCTGAACATATCATCTGTCTTTTTTATCAATGACATAAACAACACCTCCTGATAATATAAAATGATTTTTATTGTTTACATTTAAATTATAAAATATTCTCTTATAAAAATCAAATTATAAGAGAATATATAGAATTCATTTTTTAAAATAATTGTATGTATAGTAAATATAAATGTTTTTGATTTTTTAAGCAATTGTAATTAATAACTGATAATCATAATATTTTTCTTATTTCCGACATATTTGATATTGCTGTTATATTTTTATCATAAGCTGTATTACGGTAGTTAAAATATATACCCTGAAATCCTGCATTTTTAGCTGCTATTATATCATTCTGAAGATCGTCACCTATATATACAATATTTTTTGCTTCTATTCCGCATTTTTCGGCAGCATAATCAAAAATTTTTCTGTCAGGTTTAAGAGTTCCTGATTCTTCTGATGTAATTACTATTTTAAAGTATTTTTCTATTCCGGAACTTTCCATTTTTTTGTGCTGAACTTCTACGAAACCATTAGTCAGAATTCCGAGACTGTATTTTTTATAAAGATAATCAAGTGTTTCCGTGACATTTGCGTGGAGTTCTTTCTGCATAGATAATTTTTTCAGATAAATATCGTCAAGGTTTTTTATTTCTTCATCAGAAAGATCTATTTCAAGCATATCAAAAACATCTTTGAATCTTTTGTACTTAAGCTCACTTTTAGATATTTCTTTTTTTCTGTAAAGATCCCACATTTTCTGATTGTAGTCATCATATGTGTTGAAAAAATTTATAAAACCTATATTGTTTTTATCATGTTTTTCTATTAATTCCCTGTAAATAATATTCATTGCATTTTTTGAGTTTTTGTCAAAATCCCATAAGGTGTGATCAAGATCGAAGTAAACAAATTTAATTTTTTTCAATTTTATACCTCCTGAATTTGTACCGAATTTGATTAATTTTTTTAATTATAACATATATATATATTTTCGTGATTTTTTTCCGGTAAATAAAAAATGCCGATAAATATTATTTATCGGTATTTTTAGTACTTTTTACAGAATAAAATTCAAAGCTGTTATCTTCTAAAAAAACGCAGCTTAACGCTTTTCCGTAAATACAGCCTGTATCTGTATTTATATAGACTGGTTCTGAATTTTTGTCATATTTTACAAAAGGAGTATAAAAATCTTCTGTATGTACTCCGAAATAAGGCATGGCCTCTATAGGGGTATGACCTGTTATTATACATTTATTCATATATTTTTCATTTTTTGTGAGAAAATCTTCTCTTACCCATATATAATTATAAAACTTTTTCTTTTTTGATATTTCAAGATCCTGATTCTGATTTTCAAGAGATTTTGAATAATCACCTATTCCGGCATGAATAAATATATATTTTTCCGTTTCATAATATTTTTCAAGAGAATTTAAAAAATTAATGTATTTTTCAGGAATAAGTTTTATATAATCATGAACATTTTCAGTTGTGCATTTTTTCCCTGTGAGTGAAGAAACAGTTTCGAGGCCTCCCTGTGTAAACCAGTGATCTTTTTTATATCTTTCCTGGCCATATATTGCATCTATAGCCATATCCTCGTGATTTCCGTACAGAAAAACAGTTTTATTTGTTTCTGAATATTTTATTATAAGATCTATTACAGATTTTACATCAGGTCCTCTGTCTATGTAGTCGCCTATGAAAACTGTAAGTTCAGGATTTTTTGATTTTATGTACTGAAGCAATTCTCTGAGCTCGCAGAAACATCCGTGTATATCGCCTATTGCAGCTATCATATTATCACCCCGCTGAAAAATTTTATCATATTTTTATAAATTTTAATACTGTTAAAGTAAAAATCAGTATTCAAAAGTTATGATATAATAAATCGGGGGGGATATTATGTATAGGTATATTTCATCAAAAAGTCTTAACAGAGAAAAGGTTATTGAGCTTTATAAAGACAGTAACTGGGTTTCTTATACGGAAAATTACGGGGAATTAAACAGAGCTTTTAAAAATTCTCTTGCAATAATAAGTGCATGGGATAAAGACAGACTTATCGGTATGGTACGTGCTGTGGGTGACGGAGTTTTTATTCTTTATGTACAGGATCTTATAGTACTTTCCGGATACAGAAATAAAGGTATAGGAAAAGAACTTTTAAGAAGAATTACAATGAAGTATTTCGGATGCAGAAAAAAAATTATTGTGTGTGATAAAGAAGACAGAATTTATAAATATTATATTAAAAATGGATTTTGTGATATAGATGAATTTAATATGAAATGTATGATAAAAAAATAAGGAAGAGATTATCTCTCCCTTATTTTTTTTAAAAGTTTTTCCGGATTTTCAAACATTATTTTTTCCGTTTCATGTTCTTCTATTCCGCATCCCAGAAGTATTTTCAGACATTTTTCATACGTGTTGAAATCTTTAGGACCGTGAGAATCGCTGTTTATGATTAAATCAAAATTATACAGGGAATGAAGTTTTGCAGCTATTCCGTTTGAAGCTGAGTGCCCGGGTCTTGTTGTTATTTCAATAAATTTTCCGTTGCTTTTTGCAATCTGTGCTTCTTCTTCTGAGAGTAATCCGGGATGTGCAAGAATGTCTACAAAATCAGATTTAAGTGCATATAAATTTGTTTCCGGCGGAACAGGTTCCGCAAGTGTTTCACCGTGTACAACGATTATATCTGCTCCGTTTAATCGTGCATATTCGGCAAGACTGTTTATTTCTTTGGGAGGAACATGGGTTATTTCAATACCGCATAATATTTTTATATCATAGTATTTTTGCTGTTTATCCTTAAAATTTTTTATACTTTTTATAATGTGATTTACATTTGAATGATCTGCGTGATCAGTAATAGCAATTGTCTGATAGCCGTTTTTTATAGCCCAGCTTATTTGTTCGGACGGAAGAAGTACACCGTCACTTAAAAATGTATGCGTATGAAAATCATGAATTTTTTTCAAGTTTATCCCCCCTTTTTAGTATAATCTAATTATAACTTATATACGGAGGATTTAAAAATGAGACTTAAAAAAGATTTTTTTCTCAGAAATGCTGATGTTACAGCTAAAGATCTTCTCGGCAATATTTTTGTTCTGAAAAAAAGTAATGAAGTATACAGATTCAGAATAACAGAAACAGAAGCTTACTGCGGAATTTACGATAAAGCATCACATTCATACGGAGGAAAAATTACCGAAAGAAACAGCACTATGTATAAAAAAGGCGGTACAGTTTATGTTTATATGATATATGGTATGTATTTCTGTCTTAATGTTGTATGCAGGGAAGAAGGTGAGCCGCAGGCTGTTCTTATAAGAGGCGCTGAACCGCTTGATCATAAAGAAGAAATTCTTTTTAATTCCGGAAAGAAAAATATATGTAAAACAACAAACGGGCCGGGAAAAATCTGCAGAATTTACGGAATAGATAAGAGTTTTAACGGTATAGATCTTACAGAAAATAAATTTTTTTATATTGAAAAAGGAAATAAAAATTTTGATGTTTTGTGTGATAAGAGAATAAATATAGATTATTCAGAAGAGTACAGATATAAAGAATGGAGATTTTTAATTTCCGGAAGTAATTTTGTTTCTAAAAAGGTTTCTGAAATGTAAATAATTTTAATAATTAATTAAATTTTATTAACATTATATACAAGGCCGTTTATTAAAACTGTAAATAAAAAAATGTATAATTTTTTTAGTTACAAAATAAATAAAATTATTTCAGAGGTGTTAAAATGAAAGAAATTATGTTTAAGGCCTGGATAAAGACATGGTATGAAATTTACGGAGAAGAAAAAACAAATAAAGTTCTCAGAGAATTTTCAGTGACTGATAACAACGGTAAATCAGTTTTAAAAGATATTGACGATACAACTGTTTATAAAATACTTGAAAAAATGTCTAAAGAATTTAATATAGCTGTAAAAGATTTACTCTATAAAACCGGTACGGAAAATGTTTCTACTTTTTATAAACTTTATGCACCTTTTTTAAGAAAAAAGGAATTTTATCTTTTATGTCTGTTATGAATTTTGTTCATAAATCAATAGCCGGAAGAATTAAGGATTCAAAACCGCCTAAAATTGATTTTGAATATATTGACCCTAATAATGCGTATATAACTTATTTCAGTGAAAGAAGAAATCTTACTTATTATTTTCTCGGAATGCTGAATGGTGCAGCAAAACATTTTGATGATCCTATAAAATATGAAATTACTGAAGAAAAAAATGAGGAAAACTTTTCTATGATGAAAATAAGGGTAACTTCAGAAAAAAATACGGGGAAAATTATAGATTAGGATTTTTCAGGATTCCGGGGCTTGCTTCAAAACACGGAGACTTTTTCATGTATATTTATTCCCTTATTCTCGGTTCTTTGTTGAATTTTACTGTTATTTATTATACTTTTGAAAAATCATTTTATGCCTGGTTACCTTCTGTTTTACTTTCTTTTCTTATTTCTACTATTTTTTATATATTTTTTACATTTTACAGAAAAAGTTTCAGACTTGTTATTGACAGAAGTATAAAAAATATGTCGGAAATGAATTATGAAGACCCTGTAAAAATAAAAGCTGATTATATGATAAACATGAGTAATGGTAAAATAGAAAGTTTCAGAAAAAAGAATCAGGAAATATTTACTGATATGATGGTTGATGTGGATCAGATAGATAATTTTTCAAATGATATTGTTTTAATTTCTAAAAGGATAAGAACTGATACTGATGGTTTAAAAGAATTAGTGGGTGAGGTTAAAAAGAGTTCTGAATTTATTTCAAATGATTCACAGAGTATTTCGGAAGTAATAAATAATAATTATTCCAGTATAAGTAAAATAGTCAGTTTGGGCGGTAATATTTCAAAAACACTAAAAGAAAGCGTGGAGTCAATAAAAAATACTTCCGAAACGGTTATGAAGTCTTCCGGTGAAATGGTTGATATGACAGAAAGATTCAGTGAGCTTATGGAAAAAAGCCGCGAAGTTCAGAAGGATACACTTAATACACTCAAAGTTATAGATTCAGTTACCGCTATAGCCGAACAGACAAATCTTCTTGCACTTAATGCAGCGATAGAAGCAGCACGTGCCGGAGAATCCGGAAAAGGATTTGCGGTTGTTGCCGATGAAATACGTAAACTTGCAGAAGAAAGTAAAAAATCAGCTACCGATATATCAGAGGTAATAATAAGTATTTCCGAAAGAATAAATAATCTTACGGAAAATATTCTTTCAGAATATAATAAATCAAAACAGGAGGCAATAAGTCTTAATGATTCTGTTGAGATTAACAGGGAAAAAACAGATAAACTTGAAGAAATTACTTTTGACATACATAAAATTTTTACGGATTTAATTACAGAGAGCAAAAACCTCGAAAAAACTGCAATTAATATAGAAAGTCTTATGGCCACAGCTCAGGAAAATTCTGCTGTATCAGAAGAGATGTACGGTTCGCTTAAAGAATTTATTGTACAGATTCAGGAAATATTTAACAGTCTTGAAAAATCAGGAAATTTTATAAAACATTTTACTGATAAGTTTTCAGGTATTAATTATTAAAAAAATAATGGTGTATAATATATCTATATAAATCTTAAGGAGTTTTTTATGGATATACGTACATCAATAGAGAATAAAAATCTTGAAATAAGGGTAAGCGCTGTTATTATCCGTAATAATAAAATTTTGTTAAAACGTTCCGGGAAAAAAAGTTATATGTTTTTACCCGGGGTAAATATAAAAATAGGTGAATTTTCCGAAGAATCAATAAAGAGAGAAATTTATGAGGAATTCGGTGAAAAAACATTAAAAGTAACGCTTGCTGCTTTTACGGAAAGTTCTAAGTTATTCGGGAAGAATAATTCTCATGAAATATGTTTCCATTACAGAGTAGAATTTTCCGAAGATTCTTATCTGTACATATATGATGAGATTAAAGTAAAAAAAGGTTATAAGGAAAATATATTTAAATGGACTGATGTTTCGGAACTTGAAAAATTCAGTATTGTTCCCGAATACAGTAAAGAAATTATAAGATACAGCGGAAAAGGTATTTTACATATAAACAGTATACCGGGTAATCTTAAGAACATTCTCAGCAGAAGGTATGAACTTACAATAGCTTTTAACAGTACATATTTTAACTGCAGGGCTGTAGGGATAATACTTAAGAATAATAAAGTCCTTGTTCACAGGGAAATTAACGAAAAAAACTTCTGGACACTTCCCGGCGGAAGAGTAGAATTTCTTGAAAGTTCCGAAGATGCTCTGAAAAGAGAGATGGCTGAAGAACTAAGTGAACAAGTTATCGGGTCTGAACTGATATTTATAGAGGAAAATTTTTTTGAAAGAAGAAATAATAAATTTTATCAGCTGGGAATATATTATAAGACAGAATTTGATAAGGAAAGCAGTATTTATAACCTTGATTCTTTTACAATTAAGGATGATACCCAGCGTGAAATATTTTTTAAATGGATTGATATTGAAGATTTGGAAAACGAACCGCTTTTTCCGGAATTTTTAAGAAGAGAACTGAAAAATATAACTTATGAACCAAAACATATAAAAAATTAAGTTATCAACATTTTAGGTTGATAACTTTTTTATTTAATATTTTTTATATTGATGATTTATTTCTGTTATAATTATATTGTGTAAAATTTTAATTTTAATCAAAATTTATCCGGTGGGGTGAAGCATGAATAAAAAAAATTTTATAAATGACCTGCCTTTTGCATATGCACAGCACAGTATAAAGAGAGATTCATCAGGTAATATATATGATTATATTTTTTCTGAGATAAACGAAAAATTTGCTGAAATAACAGGAGTCAGAATAGAAAATATTATAGGTAAAAGTTTTAAGGAAGTTAATTCATATTTTAATAATAATAATTTTTATTTTGAAAAATTTTACGGAAACTTATTTTCTGAGGAAGGTAATTATGAATTTGAGGAATATTCTTATGATTCTGAAAAAAGATATATAGTAAATATTTATTGCCGTAAAAATGATTATTTTATAACAATAACTTCGGAAATGATTAAAAATAATGATAATAAGATAAAAGAAAATGAAGAAAAATTCAGAGCAATTTTTGAAGATTCACCCATGGCAATATTCTGTTATACAGATAAAGGTATAGTGAACAACTGTAATAAAAAACTTACTGAATTTACAGGTATTGAAAAAAGTAAAATAATAGGAATAAATGTTTTAGATAAAACTAAAAACAATAATTTTATAAAAGCGCTTAAAGAACCTTTTAAAAACGGTAAAGGATATTTTGAAGGCTGGTATGAAAATAAAAAATATATAAAAATGATAACTTCATGTCTGAGCAGTAAAAAATACGGAATAGGAATAATTGAAGATGTTACTGCAGAAAAGCTTTTTAAAGAGAAACTTATAAACAGTGAAGAAACGTACAGAAAACTTTTTGAGGAACATTCGGCAGTAAAACTTATAATAGATCCTGAAACCGGAGAAATAAAAAATGCTAATATAGCCGCATCAAAATTTTACGGCTGGACTTCCGAAGAACTTAAAAAAATGAAAATACAGGATATAAATATTTTGTCCGATACTGAAGTAAAAAATGAAATGAAGAAAGCAAAAAAAATGAAAAAAGTATATTTTGAATTCAGACATAAGATTTCTGACGGCAGTATTAAAGATGTAAGAGTTTTCAGCAATAAAATAGAGATTGAAGGAAAAATTTATCTTCATTCCATAATATTTGATGTTACTGAACAGAACAAAAATGAAAAAGAAGCACTTGAAAAACTTGTCAGAGCAAAAAAGCAGGCCGAAGAGGCTAATAAAGCAAAATCAAGATTTCTTGCTAATATGAGTCATGAAATAAGAACGCCTCTTAACGGAGTTATAGGATTCAATGAACTTCTTTTAAATTCCGGTCTTACGCCTATACAGCTTAGATATGCGAAAAATGCACTAAATTCAGCTAAATCACTCACGGATATTATAAATGATATACTTGATTTTTCAAAAATAGAAGCTGATAAACTTGAACTTGATTATGTTAAGACAGATCTGGAAAAATTAATTTATGATTCAGTAGATATTATAAAATATGAGGCCTATAAAAAAGGTATAGAAGTAATTCTGAACATTCAGGAAAATATTCCTAAATATGTATTTCTTGATCCTTTAAGATTTAAACAGATTATTGTGAATCTTTTGGGAAATGCGGTTAAATTTACCGAAAAAGGAGAAATAGAAATTTCAGTGAATTTTACTGAAAACAATGATGAATATAAAAATTTTATTTTTTCTGTAAGAGATACAGGAATAGGAATAGAAAGTGATAAAAAAGACAGTATTTTTGAAGCTTTTTCACAGGCAGATATATCGACAACAAGAAAATACGGAGGCACAGGTCTCGGACTTACTATTTCAAATCTTCTCATAAATAAAATGGGAGGGAAAACTGAATTAAAAAGTTCACCCGGTAAAGGTACGGAGATTTTTTTCGGGTTATCTTTAAAATATTTAAAAAATGAATATGATGAGGAAAAAATAAGGTTTTTCAAGCATGTTCTTTTGGTTGAGTGCAACAAAAAAACATCTAAAGTGATTAGTGATTTTCTTAAAAGCTACAGTATTAATGTCACGGAAAGCAGAGACGGACTTTTGGCTCTGAAAAAGTTAAGAGAGAATATGATCGATTTGATAATAATAGATTCGGATTTACCTTATTTAGGCGGAATAGAAGTAATAAAAAAGATAAGGGAGTCTGAAAAAGATATACCTATAGTGTTTATTTACAGTGATTTTGATTACAAAAATTCTTTTACGGAAAATCTTAATATAGGGTTTTTCCTGGAAAAACCAATTAATAAAAGAGAATTAACTGAAATTTTAAAGAATGTTTTTGAAGATAATAGTATAAATAAAGAAGTTTATAAAAATAATGATAAAATAAAAGTTCTTATTGCTGAGGATGTTTATATGAATATGATACTTTTAAAATCCATAATAAAAAAAATAATTCCTAACAGTCTTTTTTATGAGGCATCTGACGGAAAAGAAGCTTATGAATATTATAAAAAAAATAAACCTGATATTGTTTTTATGGATATACAGATGCCCGGTATGGATGGTATAGAAACTACAAAAAAAATAAGAAAATATGAAAAAGATACGCATATTCCTATAATAGCTCTGACAGCGGGAGTTTTGGAAGAAGATATCAGAAAATGTTTTGAGGCCGGAATGGATGAATTTGTTTCTAAACCCATAAATACAGGTGAAATAGCTGATATTTTCAAAAAATATTTCAGACACGGAGATTATAAAAATAATTTTACTGATGAAGAGTATTCTAAGGATAAAGCAATAAGTCATTTTGATAAAAGACAGCTTTTGGATAAGATTAATAATGATTATGAAATGTATAATCTTATATTAAGGGAATCTGTTAATGATTTTTCCGTACATATAAAAAAACTCGGTAAAGCTGTTAAAAATAAAAATAATGAAGATATAAAATCAGAAACGCATTATATTAAAGGAACAGCTCTTAATTTATGTTTTAATGAATTAGGAGAAACTGCGAGAAAACTTGAAAACGAAAATAAGGTTAAAGGTAATATTATAGGTGTCTATAAAAAATTAACCGAAGAATGGGAAGAACTTACTGTCATTTTAAATTCCGAAATAAACGAACATGTTTCCGAATACAGAGAAAATATTTATGATTACAGCGAAATAAAAAAAATATTTGAAAAAACATCAGAACTTATAAAAAAGAATGATCTTGAAGCACTTGAATATATAAAAATAATAACTGATATAATAAAACCTTATGACGAGTATAATTTTCTCAGACTCGAAAAATGTATAAATACACTTGATTTTGAAAGTTCTTTTGCTGTAATAACAGAAATAAAAGAAAAAATAATTAATTTACATAAAAAATAAAGAAAGAGGTGAAACATGAATAGTGAAAAAGTTTCTAAAATACTTATCATAGATGATTCTCCCATAGACATAAATATAATTAACAAGATTCTTAAGGAAGAATATAAAACTTTTTTTGCCAAAGACGGTTATAAAGGAATAGAAGTTGCGTTAAAAGAACTTCCGGATATTATACTCATAGATATAATGATGCCCGGTATGGACGGATATGATGTTTGCAGAAATCTTAAAAATTATCCTGAAACAAAAGATATACCTATAGTTTTTATAACAGCAAAAGATGAAACGGAGTTCGAGGAAAAAGGTTTAAAAGCCGGAGCTATAGATTATATAATAAAACCTTTTAATCCTAATGTTTTAAAACTAAGAATAAAAAATCATGTAGAACTTAAAAGAAGTAAGGATTTGTTAAGACAAATGTCTTATATAGACGGACTTACAGGGATTTATAACAGAAGACTTTTTGATCAGACAATAGAGCGGGAATGGAGAAGGGCTATAAGAAACAGCAGTGAAATATCACTCATAATGATAGATATAGATTATTTTAAAAAATATAATGATACATACGGTCATATTGAAGGAGATAACTGTTTAAAAAAAATAAGTAAGGTTCTTACAACAGGTGTTAAAAGAGCCGGTGATTTTTGTGCAAGATACGGCGGGGAAGAGTTTGTTATTCTTTTACCTGATACGAGACTTGAAAATGCAGAGGATATTGCCGGTAAAATAAGAAAAAATGTCGAAGATCTCAGAATAGAACACAGAGATTCTGAAATATCGGATTTTGTTACTATATCACTCGGAGTTGCGTCAAAAATTCCTGAAATAAATGATGCTGATTACAGTATTCTTATTGAGAGCGCTGATAAAGCATTATATTTTGCAAAAAATAACGGAAGAAACAGAGTGGAAAAAATTAATATTTAATTAAAGAATTCACAATAAAAAAGTGTAATAATAAAATCAAAAGTTAATAGTTGTTCTTCGGGGCAGGGTGTAATTCCTGACCGGTGGTATAGCCCACGAGCCATTATATGGCATGATCTGGTGTGATTCCAGAGCCGACGGTATAGTCCGGATGAAAGAAGAACGTAATGTGTAATATATATTTTTTTATATAACCCCCGAAGTGTTAAACTTCGGGGGTTTTTTGTTCGGGAGGCAGAAATGTATAATGAAAAATTTATGAAAAGAGCTTTAAAAATAGCTTTTAAAGGCACAGGAAAAGTTAATCCGAATCCTCTTGTAGGGGCTGTAATAACTGACGGGAGTAAAATAATTTCCGAAGGTTATCATAAGGTTTACGGAGATAAACATGCTGAGGTTAATGCTGTAGAAGAAGCGGAAAAAAGAGGAATAAGCGTAAAAGGAAAAGATATTTACGTAACTCTCGAGCCATGTTCACATTTCGGAAAAACACCGCCATGTGCTGATATGATAATAAAAAAAGGTTTTAAAAATGTTTATATAGGAATTAAAGATCCTAATCCTGCTGTTAACGGCAGAGGAATAAAAAAAATAATAGATTCCGGTATTAATACAGAATATGGTTTTTATGAAGATGAAATAAAAATCCAGAACAAATTTTTTATTAAAAATATGAAATTAAAAAAACCTTATATTACACTTAAAACAGCTATTACTCTTGACGGATTTATAGCTGACAGAAAAGAAAATTCAAAATGGATT
This sequence comes from Thermotogae bacterium, assembly GCA_024233675.1. Classification (GTDB taxonomy): domain Bacteria; phylum Thermotogota; class Thermotogae; order Petrotogales; family Petrotogaceae; genus JACKPH01. Next base: position 174,628 of record JACKPH010000002.1, on the reverse strand, counting down.
TCTAATGAGAGGTCAAGAAATTATGTTCACATTAACCGTTATAAACATATGTCCGTAATGGCAGGAAGCAGAACAGTAATAAAGGATAACCCGGAATTAAATGTAAGATTTTCAGGTAAAACAGTTAAATCACCCATAAGAATAATTCTTGATAAAGATAATCTTATAAAAAACAATAAATATAAAATTTTTAATGAAAACGGTAAAAATATATTAATAACCCCTGTAAAAGTTTTTGATTCGGAAAATACAGATTTTATAATTACTGAAGATTTTACATCTGAAAATATTATAAAAGAAATCAGTCTCAGAAATATTGATTCGGTTTTTATAGAAGGAGGTGCAGGTATTTATGAATCTTTTTTCGATTGTACGGATTATTTTATGATTTTTACAGCACCTAAAATTTTTTCTTCAGGTAAAAAAGCTTTTGAATTTGCTGATAACAGAATATTTGATATAAAAGAAATAAATGTTTTTGATGATAATGTTTGCTGGGAGGCAGAAAAATGTTTACCGGAATAATTAACTATTATGATGAAATAAAATTCTCCGGAGAAAAAATAATTTTAAAAAACAAATTCGGGAATATTGATATAGGTGAAAGTATAGCTTTAAACGGTGTATGCCTTACAGTTGAAGAAAAAAAAGAAGAATTTCTTATATTTTCAGCAGGGTATGCAACAGAAAAACTTACGAATATTTATAAATCAAAAACAGTAAATGCCGAAAGAGCGCTTTCAGCTGGTGATAAACTCGGGGGACATTATGTTTACGGGCATGTTGACGAAATGACGGTTTTTCTTGAAAAAACAAAAGAAAAAAACAGTTACAGAATGAAATTTAAAATGCCGAAAGAAGCTTATTATATTTTTAAAAGATGTTCAATTGCTATTAACGGAATAAGTCTTACGGTAGAGGATTTTTCTCTTGATACTTTTTCGGTACAGGTCATTCCTCATACTTTTGAAAATACAAATATTAAATTTTTAAGATATGGTGATTATGTGAATATAGAATATGATTACCTTCTTAAATTCCAAAGGAGATATTATGAATATATCAAAAATAAGAGATGAATTTCTAAAAGGTAAACCTGTTATTATTACTGACAGAAACAGAGAGTCTGAAGGGGATATGGTATTTCCTTCGGAAATTGCCGATGAAAAAATAATTAATATGTTTATTACTCACGGCAGAGGACTTCTCTGCACATGCACTGATGAAAATATACTTACTGAAAACGGATTTTTTAAGTTGCCTGTTAACGGATATGATAAACATTATACGAACTTTTTCATACCGGTTGATTATAAAAAATCTGATACTGGTATTTCTGCGTATGAACGTGCCCAAACAGTAAAAAAATTATCTGAAAAACCTAAAATCTCTGAATTTATATATCCCGGGCATGTTAGTCTTTTAGGAGGAAAAGGACTTGAAAACAGACGCGGTCATACAGAGGCTTCTGTAGAACTTTGTGAATTATGCGGATTTTCAAGATTTTCAGTTATTGTTGAAATTCTTGATGAAAAAGGAAACTCGCATAATTTTGATTATATAAGGGAATTATCAGAAAAATTTAAAATTTTAACTGTAAGTGTTGAAGAAATATTTGAAGAAATGATATCCAAAAAAAATATAGTAAAAAAAGTCAGTGAAGCTTTTCTGCCTACTGAATACGGAAATTTTAAAATAGTAGGATTTGAAGGACTTTATGACGGTAAAGAAGATTTTCTTATATATAAAGGTAACACTGACGGAGAAGTATATGTAAGAGTTCATTCGGAGTGTGTTACCGGAGATGTCTTATCATCGCTTAAATGTGACTGCGGAAATCAGCTTAAAAATTCAATGAAATATATAAATGAAAAAAATAACGGAATAATTATTTATTTAAGGCAGGAAGGACGAAATATAGGCATAACGGATAAAATAAGAACATATGAGCTTCAGGACAGAGGTTACGATACATATGAGGCAAATGAAAAGATAGGAAGATATCCGGATGAAAGAGATTATGATATAGCTGCACAAATGCTTAAAGCTATGGCTGCTGAAAATATAATATTGCTTACAAATAATCCTGAAAAGAAGAAATCTCTTGAAAAATACGGAATAAATGTTTTAAGGACAGAAAGAATTTACGGGGAAGAGAATGATTTTAACAGATTCTATTTAAAAACAAAAAAAGAAAGATTTAATCATATACTTTAGGAGGAGAAAATGAAAAAATATAACGGAATTTATATTCAGGAAAATATAAGAGTTGCAATAGTTATTTCAAGATTTAATTCAGTAATTACTGAAGATATGCTTGCCGGTGCCGAAGACTGTCTTACCAGGCATAATATAAAAAATATAGATGTTTTTTATGTTCCCGGAGCTCTTGAAATACCATATACAGCAAAAAAACTGACAGAAAAAAATATATATTCGGGAATAATTACACTCGGAGCTGTAATAAGAGGTGAAACTTATCATTTTGATGTTGTTGCAAATGAATCTACAAAAGGAATTGCTAATCTCAGTATGAAATCGGATATACCGATTGTTATGGGAATAATAACAGTTGAAAGTCTTGAACAGGCAATAAACCGTGCGGGTGCAAAATCAGGTAACAAAGGATTTGATGCAGCTATGAGTCTTATAGAAATGATAAGTATGAGAGAAATAATAAACGGTATAAAATAAAAGGGCGGAAGATTTTATCTTCCGCTTTACACTCTCTGTTAGTAATTTCAAAGCTAATATAATTAATGTAAATTTATATTGTAAGAAGCTGTACTTATTTCAAGACCGGAGTAAGGAGTTTCATATTTTATAACATTATTTTCATTTCCCGAAACTGCAGAAAAAGTATAGCTGTTTTTTTCCAAATCAGGATTCCACGAAGAATTCCATAATGAAAGATCAGGTAATGTGTATGAATATTGAGAAGAATCTCCGAGCCAGTTTTTTGAAACTGTTATATACCATTCTGAATTTAGACTGTCAGAAGTAATTATTTCGTATTTTTTTAAATTATGATTTTCTATTTTGCTGTCATAAGGTTTCCAACTAAAAGTTTTATTATCTGATAAAATAGGCTTTTCCCATTCTGCAGAGGGGAGCGTATTTTGTATTTCGGTAGACTCCGGATATGTTTTATAAATTTCAAAAGAAAGGGATATATCATTATATTTCTGTAAAGTTATTAAATAAAGATCATCATCTGATTTTAAACTATCAGGGAGTCTGAGATTTTTATCAGGTGTAGTAAAGTAAGGAAAAACAGGTGTTGATTTCCCGGCAAAAAGTTCACCCCACACATATACATCTTTTAACAGAGATGTTGCTGTATAAGTATCTATGTCTTTCAGGTCGGAATAATAAAGTGTTTCCGGATAAGCTCCCGGTAATACGGTTTTATTTCTTTCAATGCATATTTTTTCCGGATCGCCGCTTTTAGGACCTGAAACAATTATAAAATCATGTGTTCCGGAGTGAAGTCCACATGTTTCATGACTAAGATTATTTTCAGATGAAAAATCAGGAAATTCATGAAAAGAACCGTAAAAAAGAGAGGTATCCGTATTAATAAAATTATTATCAAGATTGAGAGTTATTGTAGAATCAGAAGTATAAGAAAAATTGTTTTCAAAATTTATTAAAATATAATTACCGTCTGAAATATTGTAATTCATAATTTTTATTGTATGAAATGTTCCGTAAGAATTTGCGGCATATATACTGTAATTCCTGTCAGGAGAATTCAGATCAAAAGAATAAACACCGTTTTTGTATTCGGAAATTTTCCAGTTTCCTGTTTTTCCATCCATATAAGCTAAAAAACCATCCGATTTTTTTACATTATTTTCATAAATAGTTACGGTTACTGTATTTTGTGAAGCTGAATTTTCAGGAATACAACTTACGGCTGTAAAAAATTTTTTCATAAAATTCACCTCCGTAATATATTTTAAAATTATTATCTAAAAAAAAACTAAAAAAAATTATTGTTATATTCGTTAAGTTCTTTAGAATTTACTGTATATTAATTTTTATAATAAAAATCCGACCGCTGTTTATCAGATTTTTAATCTGAACAGCGGTCGGATCATTAAAATTATTTTTTAATATCTTTCTTCAAACTGAATTATTGAATATTCAGAATTTTTATCAATAGCTCGGGCAGGTTCACTATGATAATAAACGGTACTTAAATAATAGTTCAGATTATCCGAAGGACCTGAAACAGCAGAAGAATTCATTAAATGAGGAACAGAATCATCTAATCGTGAAAAAGAAGGAATTGTACATTCATATTTTCCGTTAGCTTTTACCCAGTTATCGGAATTAATTAAAATATAGATGTTACTTCCGTAAAGTACACCAAATGAATAAAATTTTGTTTTAAAATTATCTATTTCTGAATCATAAGGTGTCCAGATAATTTTATTATCTGTTGCAACAGGTGTTTCCCATATTTCTGAAGGAACTTTATCCATGCTTGCTGTAGAATTATTAGCTGAAAAAGTTTTTGTAAAAGCAATTGATTTTCCTTCACCTAAATATTTTGAAGCGTTTACTAAATAAAAATCTTCGTCAGAACTAAAAGCACCGGGAAGTTTTACGGTAGTATTAGAAATTGTCGGAATTCCTAAGCTGCATTTGCCGTTTAATACGAGTGATATATCAAATTTATTGTATACAGAAGAAGTAGCTTCAAAAGTTTCAGCTGTTAAAAAATTAGAAAAATCAACATTTAAAGTTGCTTCATCAGAAAGATTAAAATCTTTTACCATAAGAACTTTAGGTGAAGGAGGATTTTCTAATAATAAGAAATCATAATTATTATTTGCCGGCAATCTTAAAGAAGAATTTTCCGAAACTAATTTTCCCCAGATAGTAGTTCCCGGATTTTTTAATATAGATATGAAATTCATATTGGTGTTATCTGTATCAAAAAAATTTTCAAGATTAACATTTAAAGTTGCTCCGAATGTTTCATCTTCGTAATCGTAAATTGCTGTAGGAAGTTTTATATCGTTTCCGTCAGCAATATTTAAATTGTATACGTATATTTCGTCTCCCTGATTTCTCAGATTGGATTCGCAAACAAGATAAACACTGTAATTACCGTCAGTTGAATCCGGAGATATTTTATAATTACCATCGGCCGAAGTCAGTTCTTTCCATTCACCGTTTCTCCCGATCTGTAAGCAATGTAGGAAGGAAGTGTGTTGTCATAACCGTTTGTTGCATGAAGACTGATTACGGAAGTATCAGTTTTTTTGGGTATACAGCCGATAAAGATGAAAAGAGAAACGATAAAGATGATAAAAATACTAAGTTTTTTCATGAATAGCCTTCTGGTTATAAGATAAAATAATAAAATAAATTATAATTTTTTTATAAAATCAGAAAAAGTATCCTCTGTGAAATATGTTCCCAATTCTTCATTGTATATTTTGTTTGTTAAATTAAAGTAATCAAATGATTTTCTCTGATTACCAGTATCATAAAGTATTTTTATGTAATTTTTGTTAGCATAATCAGAATATCTGTTTATTTTTATGTAATCTTCAAGAAAAAGTATTTTTTGATGTATATCATTTTCTGTTTCGGATAATTTTAAAAGAATTTTCAGAAAAATATCCTGAGAATAATTCATTTTTTCTGATTCCCAGTCGTATAAGGGTACAAAATTACTGTTGGTTTTTTTGTAAATATTTTTAGCCTGTAAATAATATTCTTTTGACTTTATTATAAATTTATTTTTATAAAAATATTCAGCCCGGTTAAAATAAAATATGAATTCTTCATAATCAAAATAATACGGTAAATCTGAATTAAAACTGTATTTTTTATTACCGGATAATATATATTTTTCTGATAGTCCTACTTTTTTAAATTCTTTTCTTATATCATGTAATGCCACATATAAATTCTGACGTGCTTTTTCATAGCTAAGGTCCGGCCAGAATATTTCTGTAATAGTTTCCTGGAAAATTTCCCTGTCTTTATTAAAAATAAGATATTTAAATAAATCGAAAGACTTTTTATTTTTTATAGTTTTTTCACTTATTTCTGTTTTTCCGAAAAATATTCTGAATTCTCCGAAAAAAAATATTTCCGGAAATATTTTTTTATTGTTTTTAAAGAGTTCCTGCGGTTTTTTTTCCCTGTAGCCCGGAGTTATACTGTTATTCATAATCTGTTCGAAAAATTCTGAATATTCTGTGTATTTTGAAGATATATAATAATAGTTATTTTTTCTGACAACTGATGTAAAAAAATTTTTTTCATTATTATCAATAGACATATTTAAATTTTTAAAACAAATAAATTTAAGAAAAAGACATTCTGTTAATATAATAAGATAATTATTTTTTTCAGAGTTCTCTTTAAGTTCCGAGGAAAGTTCGAGAGCTTTCTGATAGTTTTTTAATTTTGTAAATATATAAATTTCCTTTAAGCTGAATTCGTAAAATTTATATTCATTCAGTTTGAAATTATTTTTTTCTGAAAATCCGGAAATATAGTAAATACTTTTTTCCGGATTTTCTGTTTCAGCAAAATAGAGAGCTTTAATTACTAAATAATGTAATTTTATAAATTCTGACATATTTTTTATATTTTTATCAAGCGTTTCAATATTTTTACCGGCAGAAATTTTATTTTTTGTATAAAGATTTAATTTAGCATTCAATAAATTTATGGAAAGAAAATTTCCGGTGTTCTTTGCTGATTTTGATATGTTGCGATATTTTTTCAGATTTTCGTAAGCCTTTTTGTAATTTGCTGTTTCAGTATAAAAATCCGAAAGATTTGCATAAATTTTTGTTTCACCGTGAATATCACCGTTTTCTCTGAAAGTTAAAAGTGCTTTTATATATGTTTCTTCTGTTTTTTCTATATTTCCTTCGGGATAATAAATGTTATATGCAAGATTATTTAAAATCCAGGGTTTCATATCATTTACATTATTTTTTTCACATAATTCCAAAGCTTTTATAAGAAGCTTTTCACCGTTTTTATAATCGGAAATGTTTATATAACTTGTACCTGCTATGTTGAAAACAGAGATTTCGGAAATATAATCATTTTCAGGAATTTTTTTTATTATTTTTTCATAATATTTTATTACTCTTTCATAATTCTCTTTATGCCAGTATATTCCAAGAATTTGTATTTCAATTGTATTTTTTGTTATTTTATTATTTTCTGAAAAATTAATATTTTTCAGAGCAATTTTATAATTTTTTAAGGCTTCATCGAAAAAGAAATATTTTTCTTTTATGAGTCCTTTGTAATAATATAAACTGTAATCATTGTTAAAAAATTGTTCTTCCGTTTTCTCAAACCAGGAGTTTACAAGGGGATAATCTTTGACCAGAAAATCTGAATTGTTCAGAAAAAATAAAGCAACTTCTTCGGGGTCATTCAGAAGAGTAAGATAATAAAATTCATTTTTTGTTTCTCCGAGATTTTTAAATATTTCGGAAATTTTTTTGTACAACGATTTTTTTCTTTCGGAAGTTATTTTTTCCGAAAAAAAGATTTTTGTTAATTCTGACGTATGATACAGGCCTTTATCAGAATGATTTATTATATTTAAGTCTTCGGATTTTTTTATAAAAAAGTCTGCAGATGAGGGCTCCCTGAAATATTTTTTTAAAAAATCATATGAAATGTTATTCATGAGAGAAATAATTTCTATGAAATTTTGTTCATCACTGTTAAAATTTTTTATAATAAAACTGAAATATTCTTCTATATAATTTTTGCTGTTTCCGGGAAACATTTTTATAAGATTAAGCATAAGAGGATAACCTCCGGCAGAATCGTAATTTTTTATTTTCGTACCGTTAAAAAATTTTTTTGTTTCCGAATCAGTAAATTTCATTTCATTTTTATCTATTTCTTTTATTTTGTTTATATGTTTAAGAAGAGGAACAGGAAAATCTTTGTTCGTTGCGAAAATATAATGAACATTTTCTCCTGAAAAATTAATAAGAAGTAATAAATATTTTTTTTCATATTCATCAAATAAGATATTTTCAAAAGAGTCTATAAATATATAAATATCTTCTTTAAGAGAAGATAAAAAATCTATTATTTCTGCAGTTTTTTCATTTAATGATTTTAGACTGAAAGGTATTAAGTCAGAAAAAGAACTGTTTAAAGAAAAAAATATATGATTAAGAAGTGAAGAAAAATCAAAACAAAACTCCGGACAGGTTATCCAGATTTTTTTATAATTTATTTCATAAAAAATCTGAGAAAGAAATACAGTTTTTCCGTAACCTAAAGGAGCTTTTACGAGAATAACCGATTTTTTAAGATTTTTATGAAAAATATTTATTAAATTTTTTCGGAAAATAAAGTCCTCATCATAATAAGGAACATTATAAATAAAATTCATTATATCCATAATAAAATCCCCGGCTAATAAACTTACACAAATTATATTATAACAAATTATGATATATAATTATCTTTTTTATAAAAATTTTTTATGTAAATTATAGTATGATATTAATGTTAGCATTTTATATGGGAGGTGAAATATGTACGATTATCATTTTTTTGACAGCTGGTCTGGAAATTATGAAAAGGACATACTGAATTCTCTTGACAGATATCCGTTTGAAAAATATTACGATGTAATATTAAAAACTCTTAATATGCTTAAAATAAAAAAAGATGATGTTGTACTTGATCTCGGATGCGGTTCGGGTAGTACTACATTTCTCCTTGTTAAAGAAAAAATAAAAACAGTTTCAATAGATTTTTCTGAAGAAATGCTGAAAAAACTTTCTTATACCGTACCTCAGGCAATAACCATAAGACACAATATAACTGAAAAATTTCCTGAAGATATAAAAAAATATAAACCTACCAAAGCGGTTTCCACATATGTGTTTCATCATTTTTCAGATGAAATTAAAATAAAAATAATTAAGCATTTACTTTCAGATATTCTTGACAACGGAATAATAGCTATAGGTGATGTTATGTTTAAAAATAACATGGAGTTTAAAAGGACAAGAAATAAATACATAAAGATATGGGATGATAGTGAATATTACATTGTATACGATGATTTTGCCGAAAAACTAAAAAATGAAAATATATTTTCCGAATTTGAAAAAATAGGCGAATGTGCCGGGATCATTTCGCTTTACAGATAATAGGTGGATTTTGTGATAAAAATAAAAACTATAAATTTTGATAAAAATTATTTTAAAACCGTTGCAGATTATATATACAATTATTATACCGAAGATCCTATGAATTTTTTATTTATAGGGCCTTCGGGATTTTATGTTAAACAGATAGCTGATGAAATTGCATTAAAACACAAAGGTACCGTTAACAGGGATGGATTCAGAGTTATAAATCAGTATGTAACAGAAATACTTAAAGCGTACAATCCGGGAGTGACTGTTCTGGACAGAGATTTTTTAAAGATATATATAAAAAATGAAATTGAAGAGCTTATTGATACGGAAAAATCTGATACTGAATTTTCTGAATATCTTAAAACAATGTCAAAATCTCAGCGTTCTACAGAATATATACTTGATATTTTTGAAAAAAAATGGGAAATATCAAGGGTTAATGATGATGAAATCCTTGAATATTCTGATATATACAGAAATACCGAAGATGCTTTAAAAGAGGAAAATAATTTATACAGACTTTATCTTAAACTCGAAAGTTCTCTTGAAAACATACTGAACAGTAAATTTGATAATTCAAAAAATATTATGAAAAATTATGACCCAATTAACGTTTATAAATGGTTTACAGAAGAATTTCCGGAAATTATAAAGAAAGATTCTGCATTTAACGGCAGGATAAAGATTTTTATGTCTGGTTTTTTTGATCTTACCCCTATAATGTATAAAGTTATAGATACATTCGGTAAAATATACGAAGAAGTAGAAATAATAATGTGGCCGAAAATTACAGACAGAGGTTTTTTTTCATACGACCAGATTCTTGAATATTTTGATAAAGCCAAAATAGATATTCCGGCCGGACATAAAAATCCGGAACAGATTTATTCTGATAAAAATATAAAAATAATTATTAATACAGATCTCAGTGATGAGGTAAAAAATATATGTAATGAAATAAAAAATAAAATACTGTATGAAAATTATTCTCCTGAGGATTTCGGTATAATTTCTCCCGGGAGATATTCTGTAGCTTTTGCAGAGTATCTGAAAAAGATACAGGTGCCTTTCAGATATAAAAATGATATACCTCTTTCTGAAAGTAAAATAGTAAATATAATAATGCAGCCGTTCAGAACAATTATAAGAGGATATGAAATAGATGATATGCTTGCACTTATAGAAGCCGGATATGCCGGTGATATAAATATCACTATAGAAGATACGGAGTTGTATTTAAAAAAACTTAATCTTTATTATGTTTTTCAGAAATCATCTTTAAAAAACAGAAAAAAGATGTTCAGGGAAAAAATCAGTTTCAAAATATATGAACTTAAAAGTGTTTATAATAATACTGATGAAATTGAAAGAATTTCAAAACAGCTTTCAGAGTATACAGAATTAAAAAGAATTTTTGAAAATCTTTTTTCTTTTTTTGATGATACTATAGAAAAATTACGTGAACCAAAAATAGAAAATATAAGGGCAGTTATAAGAGAATGGTTTAAAAATAAAATAATAAATACAGAAAAAGTGAAAAATTACAGGGATAATGATATTTCCGGTGAAATGAACGCACTTAGGGAATTTGAAAGACTTCTCCTTAAAATAGAAAACAATCTCGGAAAGCTTATAGACGGTAATTATACTCTTGACAGAGTATATAAAATAATTACAGGAATATGTGAGACAGAAACTTACCGGGAATCACAGAGATATGAAAATGTTGTTGAAATAATGAATCTGAACGATTCGAGATTTGTCAGCAAGAAAATAAAATATTTCACAGGGTTCACAGAAGAGTTTTATCCTGCGGTTTCGGTTAATCCTTTTGTTACATCTATATTTAACATAAACAACAGTTTCAGAATAAATGAAAAAATGTTCAGAAGAAATCTTATGGTATCCATGATATTTTGCGAAAATATTATTTTTTCAAGACCGCAGACAACAATTACAGGAGAACAGATACTTTCCTCACCTTATGAAAAAGAATTTATAAAAAGATTTAAAGCTTCTGTGTATAACAAATATAAGAATAAAAAAGATATAATTGAAAAAGATCCGGAAAATATATATGATTTTGAAAATTATGTGCTTTATTGTGTTTTCAAAGGTATAAAGAATGAAAAAACAGAAGATTTTATAAATAATATAGAAGAGATAAAAAAAATAAATGAAAATCCTCAGTGGAAAGGTATTAAAAGAAGAAAAATAAATTATTTCACACATAACAGAATGTCAGCGTATGTAGACTGTCCTCTTAAATATTATTATTCTTATGAGGCTAATATAAGCGGAGATAAGAATTTTGCGGTTTTTTCGACAGGTCTTATAAAACATGCCGTACTCAAGGAATTTTTTGATAAATATCCTTATTATCATAATCTTGCCAATCTTGTGCTTAATCCGGAAGAACTGTATACGGAAATTAAAAAAATTACCGAAAAAAAATGGGAAGAAGCTGAGAAATTTCATAATTATGATCAGTCAATAATAAAAATAATAGAAACAGAAAAGATTACTGAAGAATTAAAGGATGTTCTCGGTGAAATGGTTAAAAAATATTTTTCTGTAGCAAAAAGAGATATTATTTATTATAACAGAGTTATTGAGAATGAAGTTTCTGTGAAATCAGAAATAGAACTTCCTTACGGAAGAAAAATAAAAACAAATACAAGAATTGACAGAATAGATGAGCTTGATTATAATTTTGTTTTTAAACTCGATAAATCTGAGATTTCCGAAGAAAAAACCTATGCTGTTATAGACTATAAAAATTCTTATTCTTATCAGTCAGAGCAACTTTTTCTTTATTATTTCACTCTGCTCAGTTCCGAAGAATTCGGAAGACTTTTTGAAGGTAAGGATATATATCTTAAGTTTTTACCTCTTAAAACTGATAAAGACAGTAGTAAACTGTTTATAAAAATTCAGGGAGAAAATTTTATTCTTAAAAAGCAGGGAAATTCAAATACTTTTATTTCAGTACCTACAGAAGAATTTACCGATTATACGGAAAGAGTTATAAAAAATATAGAAGAATCTGATTTTACACCGGTTTCTTTCAGGGAAAGAAAAAATAAAAGATTTTTATCGGAAATAAGAGAAAAATACGGGACACGTGATACGGATGAAAAATATTATGACTGTCCGACATGTGAATTTGCTAAAATATGTAAAAATACCGAATACATAAAAAATCTGCATGTTATACAGATGAGGAGTTTTTATGGACATAATTAAAGAAATTAAAAAGAATCCCGACAGAAATTTTTTTATATCAGCTTCTGCAGGAACAGGAAAAACTTATACACTCACAAAATATTATATTTCAATACTTGAAAAAAATGTAGGTAATCCTGATATTACCGACAGTATTCTCGCTGTTACATTTACAAATAAAGCTGCCGGAGAAATGAGAGAAAGAATAATGGCTGCCGTAGAAGAAAAAATAATGTCAGGTTCAGATAACAGTTATTGGGAAGAAATAAAAATAAATCTCTCAAGAGCATGGATAAAAACAATTGATTCTTTCTGCTCTAAAATTATCAGAGAAAACAACATACTTGTCGGTGTGGATCCTAATTTTTCCATAATAAGCGAATTGAAAAAAGAACGTGAAATAGACAGAACGGTAAAAACAGCTCTTGCACTTGTTTTTTCGGCATATGACGATAAAAGTAACCGTGAAATAATAGAAAATTATTCTAATATTAGAAAACAGAATATATTAAAACATCTTGATATATTTGAAAAAGATAAAGAACGTTTCAGAAAAGCTATAAAAGAATTTCTAAGAGAAAAAAGAGTTGAAGAAATAGAAAATATGCTTTCCGGCTCTGTAAAAAATCAGAGAATAGAAATGCAGAAGTCTTTATTGCTTGAAGATTTCGAACTTTCCGATACAGAAAAATCAAAAATTTATACAGATATTTTATGGATATACAGAAATACTGTCAATATAGCTACTGAAATTTATTATTATAATACACTTGACCAGTTTCAGTTTGACCATAAAGCTGTTTTGGAAAAAACTCTTGAGGTTTTTGAAAATGAAATAATACTTGAGAAGTACAGAAATAAATTTAAGTATATTATAGTTGATGAATATCAGGATACAAACTATCTTCAGAAGGAACTTTTTGACAGAATTTATACAGGAAATAATTTTCTGTTTTATGTAGGAGACAGGAAGCAGTCTATATACAGATTCAGGGGAGCTGATGTCTCGGTTTTTTCAAAAACATATCAGGAATTCAGAAACAGAAATGATATTACCGAAGAACTTATTACAAACCGACGTTCTGACAGTCAGATAATAGATTTTGTTAATGAAATGGTTTCGGGCGTACTTTTTGATAAAAATCAGATATATGTGGACGGTGTCGATCAGATACTTCTCGATGATATAGCGTTTAAAAAATCAGATATGAGTATTTCCGAATCAGAAAATAATAATACTGTAAATCCTAAAATAGGAAAAAATGATTGTTCCAGAGTTAAAAAAGTTTATGCTGAATATGAAGAAAAAATAAATGCTGATGAAAGAAAAGAAACGGAAATAAATGCTTTTGTAAAAATAATAAAAAAACTTTACGGTCAGGAACTTTATTTCAGAAAGAGAAAAGAAAACGGAGAAATATTTTACGAAAAAAGAAAAATAAAATATTCTGATTTTGCAGTTCTTCTGAGACAGATATCCGGGTATGAAGAAAGATTAAAAGAAAAATTCAGAAAAGAAAAAATTCCTTTTTACATATACGGAAGTAAAACATTTTATAACAGACCTGAAATACAGGCTATATTTTCGGCACTCGGGGCTATACAGAATCCTCAGAATAATTTTGAAATGACAAAATATATGTTTTCTCTTATGGGCGGAATTACATTTGAAGAATACGACAAATTTATTCAGATGAGGAATGAAACGGAAACACTTTATGAGGTTATGGATAAAAATTTTGAAAGTATGAGAGAACAGCTTAAAAAATCTTTTTCTGTAATAAAAAAATATAAAGAATTAAAATATTTTTTAAATCCTTCGGTAATATTAAAAAACATAATTGAAGAAAGTGATTATATAATAAATTTATCTGCTTTTGATGATTTCGAAACTTCTGTTTCAAATGTAAAAAAAATACTTATTGAAGCCGAAGAATTCAGTTCTATTACATCATCCTTTTCCGAACTGGTAAGAATATTAAAGAATATTTCGTCTGTTTCAGAGGAAGAGGCAGTTATTGAAGATGAAAAATCAGACAGTGTAAAAATAATGACTATACATAAGTCAAAAGGACTTGAATTCCCTATTGTAATAATAGGGGGAATATCCGGAAAAGAAAAAAATATAAAAGAAGATGTGGAATTTTCAATGCCGGATTCATATGAAAACAGATTTTTTATACTAAACAATATTTTTAAAGAAGAGTTAGAGCAATCTGACAATTATGCAATAAAATGGATGAAAAATAATTTATTTCTTGATTCAACCGAATCAAACAGATTAATGTATGTTGCACTGACAAGAGCAAAAGAAATGCTTATACCTGTTATAATAAAAAATAAAAATGAAACAGGAAAAACAGTTTCAAGATTTTTTGAATATGAAAGTTCTGTTGCTGATGAAATAAATTATTATGAAATAGAAGATGTAAAAACCGAAGAAACAGAAAATACCCAAGAAACCCCAAAAGTATTTAATCAGGAAAATTTAAATGATCTCAGAAAAAAAGCATACAGAAAATATATAGCACCTACTTTTCTGATAGAGGAAACAGGAGAAATAAAAAACTATGAAGAAGACGGTCTTATGAAAAGTTCTGAGATAGAGTATTATAAAGAAATTTCCGATAATAATTATTATAATTCCGATTATGAATTTTTTTCAGATAATGAAATACTTTACAGGGGTTCTTACCTTCATGATGTCTTAAGAAGTGCTTACGATCTTAAGGATATTATTTATATAGAGAATAATCTTAAAAATCATGAAATAAAGCTTCCTGAAAATTTTTCAGAAGATGAAAATATAAAATTTATTTTCGGACCCGGTTCAAGGATTATAAAAAACGAATGGAGACTTGTAAAAAATATTGAAATTTGCAAAAGAGAGTATATGCTTTTCGGAATACCGGATAAAGTAATTATAGAAAACGGTAAAATTTATCTTGTAGATTACAAATATTCAGATCTTAAAAATAAGGATAAAATAAAAAATTATATTTTTCAGATGAATTTTTATATGTATCTTCTTAAGGATTTCGGTATTCCTGAAAAATGCTATATTATAAGCCTGAAAAGAAAAATGAAACCTATTATTTTTAATTACGATGAAAAATTCGAGGAAAAGCTTATAAATATCATTAAATCAACTGATAAAAATATATAATTAAGTATAGTAGTTAAATATAAGGGATAGGGGATGGTGACATGGAAAAAATTTATTCGCATTTTAGTTCTGCAGACGGTGAAGTAGAAATATCTTATTATAAAGTTATTCCTGAAGATAAATCTGAAGGTGTAATTCAGATTGTTCACGGAATGGCCGAACACAAAGAAAGGTATACGCATTTTGCTGATTTTCTTGCGGAAAACGGATATAAAGTTTATATATGTGACCACAGAGGTCATGGTAAATCAGTAAATGAAAAAATACCTTTAGGTTTTTTTGCTGAAGAAAATGGTTGGGATAAGCTTACGGAAGATTCGGCGAAATTTACCCAGATAATAGAAAAAGAAAATCCCGGAGAAAAAATATTTTTACTTGGCCACAGTATGGGGTCATTTGTAGCAAGGACACTTATGATAAATTATTCCGACAGATATTCTGCTGTAATTCTTTCAGGAACAGGCGGATATAAAAAATTTATGATGACTGTCGCAGGGAAAATAGTAAATTCCAAAATAAAAAAAATAGGGAAAAAAACATATTCCGAAGAAATAAATAAACTTGTTTTCGGAGGATATAACAAAAAAATAAAGAACAGTTCTACTCAGTTTGACTGGCTTTCAAGGAACGAATCTGTAGTAAAAAATTATATAGATGATCCTTTGTGCGGATTTGTACCGACAGCGGGTTTTTTCGGAGATATGATTTACGGTATGGGATATATTTTTGATAAAAATAATATAAAAAAAATAAGAAAAGATATTAATATAATTTTATTTTCCGGTGAAGCAGATCCGGTAGGAGATTACGGTCACGGAATAATACAGTCTGTAAGAATTTACAAAGATGCAGGAATAAAAAATGTAGATTTTAAAATTTATCCGCAGGCGAGACATGAAATTCTTAACGAAATAAATAATAAAGAAGTTTATGGTGATATACTTAACTATATAAAGAAAATCGGCTGAGAAATCAGCTGATTTTTTTATATTAATTTAGTCTGAAACACAATGTAATTAACAATTTGATTACATTTTTAATGTTATAACTTTAAAGTTAATTATATATAATGTATTTTGGGGTAATACTTTTAAAATTAGGGATTGGGGAATAATAAATTGAGGGAGATGTATTTGTTAAGAAGAAAGCATTGTTTTTTACTGTTATTTTGGTAGTTATATTAATTACTTCATGTACAAGGTTAAACAATCCGCCGGTTATAGAAATAATAAGTCCGGAAAGTAGTTCAGAGATTATTGGAAAAGAAATAACATTAACATGGAAAGCATCAGATCCGGATAAAGATAATCTGACATTTGATGTATATATGGATAATAAGGCTAATCCGACAACAAAGGTTAAAGCGGATATTTCAGAATCAAATATAAAGGTTAATGCAGACGGCTACGGTACATATTACTGGAAAGTTATTGCTAAAGATAGTAAAGGAGCTGTAGCTGAAAGTACTGTAAATTCTTTTAAGAATAAAACAACTGAATGGCAGAAAACATACGGCGGTTCATTAGATGATACAGCAAATTCGGTACAGCAGACAGCAGACGGCGGATACATAGCAGCCGGTTACACGGCTTCAGATAATGGCTATGATCTTCTGATAATAAAATTATACGATAAAAATGATAATTAAAGAATATTTTACAAACTAAGATAAACAGGAGTGCTGAATAAAAATCAGCACTCCTTTATTTTAATTAAAAAAATTCATTTAAGTATAAAATAAAAAAATTATAAAAAGATGTAAATATATAAAAAAATCGGCTGAAAAATCAGCCGCAAATTTTTATATCAGGGGAAAATCTTAGGGAAGGGGGAATTTCCCTAACAAATAAATATTACACTATCTATGTTAACATAAACAGCTAAAGATTTGTCATTTTATTAAATTGTTTATTTAAATATTGTAAAAATATTTGTTAATAAAAAATTAATTGAAAAAAATCTTTCTGAATATTAAAGAAAATAATTCGGAAATATAAGTATTATTTATTTAACCATTATGCAGCCGTTTTCATTTTCTCCGTAGCATTTGCCGCATGAAATACATTTTGAATTACTTAAATCTCCGTTTCCCCATCTGTTTATGAGTTCAGGTTCTGCAAGAAAAGGTCTTGCCATTGAAAATAAATCTATATCAGTTGTATTTAATATTTTATCCATAGTGGCATAGCTTCTGTTCAGCCCCACGAGTATTACAGGCGCTTTGATTTTTTTTGCTATTTCACCTGCATACCATGCATATACTGATTCCATATGTTCTTTTAACTGAGAAAGTTTTTTTCCTCCGCTCACTTCAACAGAATCTATTCCCAATTTATCAAGCTTTTGTAAAAGATATACAGATTGTTCAAAATCTGTTCCGTATTCTTCAAAATCAGAACAGTTAATTTTTATTGAAACATGATAATCATCACCGACATTTTTTCTTACTTCGCTATAAACCTCTGTTATTAATCTTGAACGGTTTTCAAGAGAACCTCCGTATAAATCTTTTCTCTGATTATAATATGTACTTAAACTCTGTGAAAGAAGATAACCATGGGCTCCGTGTATCTGAACACCGTCAAAACCTGCTTTTTTTGCTCGTACTGAAGCATCGGCAAAGTATTTTTTCAGAAGATTTATTTCGCTCTGATTCATTTCTTTAGGAATTACACCTGTTTTTTTGTGAGGTACTGATGACATTCCCCATATAAGTCTGTCAGAAGTGTTGTACTTTGTCTGAGAACCTCCGTAAACAATCTGCAGAATTATTTTCGAACCGTTTTTATGAACTAAATCTGTGAGTTTTTTATAATGAGAAATAAAAGTATCGCTGTATATTCCGAGCATGCCTTTGTTAGGTTTTTCTGTTTCCGATATATAGGCATAACTTGTTATTATAAGGCCTACTCCGCCTTTTGAAACTCTATCATAAATATTTAAAAGTTTATCTGTCATAAAGCCGTTATCATCCGCAAGTTTTTCCCATGTCGCGGAACGTACGAATCTGTTTTTTAAATTTAAATTTTTTAAATTAATATTATCAAATAATGATTTCATATTTTCACCCCTAACTTGACTTTTTTTGTCTGAATATATTTTATCACTATTTTATTAAGTTTAAAAAAACAAATGTTCTATTAAAATTTTTGATCCTATAATGATAAGTACTATTCCTCCGAAAATTTCCATTAGTTTTCCGAATTTTTTGCCAAGGAAACAGCCACCGTATACACCGATAAAAGACATGATAAAAGTTATTATACCTGTTGAGACAGCAGGTATAAATATATTTTTCCCGAGAGCCGCAAAAGCTATACCTATTGCCATTGCATCTATACTTGTTGCTATGGAAAGAATAATAAGATTTTTTTCTTTTGTCGGATCTGTTTTTTTACAACAGTCATCTTTTGATTCAATTATCATATTTATTCCTATATATACAAGAAGAACAAAGGCTATCCAGTGGTCAAAATTCTGTATATAACGACTGAATGATTTTGCGAGGAAATAACCGATAATAGGCATAATAAACTGAAAAAAACCGAAATGAAAAGATACATTTAAAATCTGTTTCTTTGTTACACTAATCAGATAAATTCCTATACCTATAGATACTGCAAAAGCATCCATGGCAAGAGCTGCAGGAATAATAAAAAAATCCATTTAAAAACCTCCCGTGATTAAAATAAAGAGACTTCTGACAGGATAAACCTGTCAAAAGTCTCGCTATATATTTATATATATATGGTAAAACCAGGCCGAAAGCCATTATGTTGATTTTACGCCGTGAGCTACTCCCCTTTAACGAAAATATTATAACATTTTTTTTCAGAAAAAATAACAGATAATTTATATCTGATATTTAAAATTACAGTTATGTAAAATATTAAAATAATAAATTTCTGTTAATTATCAGATATGTTAATTGACTTTTTTTAAAAAAATATGTAGTATTTTAATATATTAATTCAGGGGGTGAAATATGAAAAAAATATTTTTGGGAATTCTTATTTTTTTAAGTTTCTCTGCATTTTTTTTCGGAAATATCATAAACATTAAAAACGGTGAAAACATACAGGATTTTATTGACAGAGCCGAATCCGGTGATATCATATATTTAAACAACGGAAATTATATAGGAAATATATCAGTTAATAAACCGCTGAGAATAATAGGAAGTTCGAAAGAAAATGTAATTATTTCAGCTGATTCTTTTGAAATATATAATACAGATGATGTAATAATAGAAAACATCACTTTAACTTCTGACGGAACTGCTATGAACATAATTGACGCAGGTATATTTATAAATAATATTGACATAAATACAAAATATAACGGTATTTCTGTTTTTACTTATAATAATAATGTAAGTATAAATAATGTGAAAATCAACGGAACAAAGGAATTATCGGGAAAAACATATCTTATAAAAGGATACGGAATAAAAGTTATGAATTATACGGATGTTTATATACAAAATTCTCATTTCAGTGCATTTTCTAACGCTATAATTGCTTTTTCTGATAATGGTTCTGATATAAATATAATCGGTAATGAGTTTAGTGATAATGTTAATTCTATTCTTTTATCAGGAAATATGACGAGTAATGTTTTTAATAATTCTTTCTTATTGTCCCTTAACAACAGTATTTTACTTGGTGGAAATCAGCAGGTTAATATTTTGGGAAATATTTTTTATGATAATGCTTATGCGGTTTTTCTTGCCGATCAAAATTGTGGTTGTACTAACAAAGAATTTTCGGGAAGTGTTTACGGAAATAATAATTTTATTTATAAAGGTAAAAAGTCCAATAATGTTTTAAAAGATTTATTCAGTAATTAAAACTACACCCGGTAATTATTTTACCGGGTGTAGTTTTATTTTTATAAAAATATTTTACAGTATAAATTTTTCTATTACATCATTTAATGATTGTGAAAGTGCAGATAATTCTTCAGCATTTGAGCTTATTGTCTGACTTCCTGAATTAAGATCGGATACGGCGTTGTTCATATTTCCGACCTGATCTGATATTTCTTCAAAGTTTTTAACTATAATGCCTACGGATTTACGTATTTCTTCTGTACCTGCATTCTGATTTTCCGAATTTAAAGTAAGTGTTTTTATTTTGGTATTTATATCTTCTATTTTTTGCTTTATTCTTTCAAAAGTAAGAGTTATTTCATCGGCTCCTGTTTTTACTTTTGAAATAATTGTATTTGAATCCTCTGTCTGCTTTGTAACTATTCCTGAATCTTCTCTGAATTTGCTCAGAATTTCTGCAATTTTTTGTGTTGCGGTTTTACTTTCTTCCGCAAGTTTTCTTATTTCATCAGCAACAACCGCAAATCCTTTACCGGCTTCACCGGCACGTGCGGCTTCTATTGCTGCGTTTAGTGCAAGAAGATTTGTCTGTTCTGTTATTCCGTTGATTGTACTGACTATACTTTCTATATTCTGTGCTTTTGTATTTAGTTCGGTTACTCTTTCTATTGTAATATTTGAATTTTCAAAAGCTTCCGATATCATTTCTGTAACTTTGTTTATTACTTTTGAACCTATTTCAGAATCTTTTGTTGTTTCTCCTGTTATATCTGATATTTTCTTTGAAAGATCAGATATTGTCTGAGCGGATGATGCAAGTTCTTCTGTTTCTGAATTTATTTTCTGAGATCCTGAAGATGAGTTTTCAGTATTGTCTGAAATTATACTGCTCTGTGAAGCCAGTTCCTGTATAGAAGCGGTATTTTCTTCTGAAATTGATGCAAGTCCCTGACTTGCCTGATTTATTTCGTCTGAAGATTCTTTTATATTTTCTATTATATTTCTAAGGTTTTCCGATAGAGTTTCAAAAGCAAGAGCAAGTTCACCAATTTCATCTTTTCTTTTTGTGTATTCTTCAGGTATATGATCCCTGAAATTATATTCTGAGAATTTTTTTGCCTGTGATACCGATATTTTTAGCGGCAATGTTATTGATTTTGACATAAAATAAACTACTATAACAATGAAAACTAATACGATTAATATTATTATAGCTATTAATATCTGAAGTTTATTAAGATTTGCAAGAGATTCTGATGTTTCTATTTCTATTATCTGCCCGAAATGATTATTTCCTACAGATAAAACACTTAAAAGACCAAAAACTTTTTCACCGTAATGATTTGTATATTCTGTAAATTCGCTGTATGTATAATTTTTGTTTTTTATTTCATCCGCAAGTTTTTTTGCACCGTCTGAATTTATTTTCTGTTTTAGTGAATAATTCTGTGAAAATTCACCATGATTAGTATTTGTGAGTAATATCTGATCCTGCGAAATTAAAAATGAATCAGCAGTATTTCCTATTTGTTCAATACCTGCAAATAGAAGATTTTCAAGTATTTTCTGACTTATTACAATATTCAATGTACCTATAATATTTTTTGTATTTCCGGATTCGTAAACAGGAGTTGCAAGAACTATAATATTTGCATTTATAAGATCGAGATAAAATATATCTGACCAGTTCTGTTTACCTGATAAGGCTTCTTTTATATAAGAGACATCTGAAAAATCAAAATTTTCCGCAGATTTATTTTTTGTCCAGAAAAAACCGTTTCCTGATTTATCTGTCATAAATATATCTGTATAACCGTATTCTTCAAGAGAAACCTTAAAATAATCATCTAAATCTTTGTAGGCCTTTTCAAGGTCTGCTTCGGAAGATTCCGTGTTGTTAAATACAAGTGCTTTCTGAACCCTGCTGAGATTTGCCGCAAGATTTGAATCACTTATTCTTCCGGAAAAATAATTTTCTACCTTTGATTTTGAAAGCTCTGCAAAAACCTTGTCCGTTACTGATACCTGATTTTTAATTTCATTGCCTGAAGAAAAAATAAATATGAAGGTTATAATGATTATAGGAATAACAGCAGTAATGAAAACCATTATAAAAAGCTTCACAAGCAGTTTTAAGTTTTTCATACCTCACGTAATATAAAGATATTATAAAGTTTTACATTACCATTATACATTATTTTTTCATAAAAATTAAGATTATTAAATTTTTTTTAAGAATCAAGCAATTCTTTTTTAATTCTTTCAAGTTCATTTTTTATTTCAATACCTTTTAATCCTTTGTTTTTTAGTTGTTTACCATCAACAGTCATTTTTATATTTTTTATTTTATTTATGTATTCATATATTTTTTCTCTTGAGTCTTCTGATAATTTTGATAATATAAATATTACCTGCTCATGTGAAAAACCATTTAATATTTCGTATATTTCAGAATATTTTACTGATTTTTCAAAGAGAAAAGAAAGTTTTTCGAGTGCATTCAATGCATTGAAAAGTTCGGTAAAAAAATATTTCGGAAGTCCGTAACGGTTGCTTATAAATTCGGTATTTTCACCGCTGCAGTATTGTAATATCGGATATAAGAGAATATGAAATTTTTTTACCTGAGAATCGTTTATTTTTTCTTTGTATTGATAATATATTTCAAAAATTTTTACTAAATCATTTTTTATTGTAGGTGTATAAAAATTTCCGGGGAACATGTGATAGAAAATTTTTAATTTTCCGAGTCTGTCGAGAGTTTCGGTGAAGTTTCTTTCTTTCATTATTTTTTCCAGTTCTTCTCTTAATCTCGGACCTGATACTTTTTCCAGATAGCCATCATTTATAGCGTTTTTAAGATGATTAAGTGTATCTTCTTCGATACTGAATCCGTATCGCTGTTCAAATCTCAGACCTCTTATTATTCTTGTGGGATCTTCTATAAATGAAAGCGGATAAAGTATTTTTATTGTTTTGTTTTCTATATCTTTTTTACATCCGAAGAAATCAAGTAAATGTCCGAAGCTTCCCGGATTTATTTTTATTGCCATTGCATTTATTGAGAAATCTCTTCTGTATAAATCTTTTTTTATTGAAGAAATCTCTATTTTAGGAAGATCGGCAGGTTCATTATAATATTCTGTTCTTGCTGTAGCCACATCTATTCTGAAGCCATCCTTAAAAAACAGAGAGCATGTGTTGAAAGCTTTGTATTCTACATATTTTATTTTAAGTCTTTCAGAAACAAATTTTCCGAATTCGTGTGCATTTCCTTCAACAACAATATCAATATCATAATTTTCAACGCCGAGAATAAGGTCGCGTACAAATCCCCCGACAACATAAACATTCATAGAAAGTTCAGAACCGTATGTTCCGAGTAATCTTAGCATACTCATTACCCTGCTCGGAAGTTTTTCATCCATTTTATTTTTAATATTTACAATATTGGTTTTTTCATCTAATATCGGGTTAGGGGAAAAATCAAATATTCCGTTTGAAGCACGTAATATGTCACTTCTTGTTATTATTCCTACCAGTATGTTGTTTTTCATCACAGGAACTCTTCCTATATCTTCTTCAGCCATTATTCTTCTTATAGCTGTTACCGATGAATCAAATTCTACAACTTTTAATTTTGATGACATAATTGATTTTATTGGTGCGTGACCAAGATTATGTTTTATGGCTTTTTCAACATCTTTTTTGGTTACCATTCCTGATAATTTATTTTTTGTAATTATAGGTATTCCGGAATGACCTGTCTGTTCCATAATCTGATAAACTTTTTCTATTTTTTCATTTTCCTGAACGGTTCTTACAGGTGATGACATTATATGTTCAGCTTTTAGTGAGGGGTTATAAACACTTTTCAGTTTTTTTATAATTTTGTCTGTTACCTGCTGCATATCTCCGTTTTTTACTTTTGCAGCACCTGCTTTTTTATGTCCCCCGCCGTTAAAACTTTCTAAAACTTTGTTTAAATCAATTTCATCTGTTTTTGAACGGCCTACTATATAAATATTTTTTTCCATTTTTACTATACTGAAGAGAACATCAGGTGAAAGAGTATCAAGCAGTTTATGTGTAATTACGTTTAAACCGCCTATAAATTTATTTATCTGGTGAAAACATATATTTACTTTTATATCGCCTACTGTTATATCAAGTATATTTGTATATAGATCATTGAAAAGGTTTTTCTGTTCTTCTGTCATATCAAGGGAAACAAATTCATTTATTTCTTCTACTCTTGCGCCCATTTTTATAAGTTCTCCGGCTATCATATGATCAAGAGGCGTTGTCGTAGGATAAAGAAAATTTCCGGTATCTTCATGAATGGCAATTAAAAAAAGAGTTTCGTAAACATCAGGAAGATCATTTGTTTCACGTAATAATTTTTCAAGAACAAGTGTTGTTGCCGATCCGCATTCCCTTGAAAAATTGTTTCCGTATATATTATTATCTTCTCTTAATGCAGGATGATGATCATAAATATCAGTTTCTGTTCCGTTTTCTATATAAATTTTTATTTCTGCGGGAATTCTTGATATATTTGCGGTATCTGTTATAACAATTTTTTCAACTGAATTTATATTATTTTCATTAAGATAAGATTCAAGATTTTTTGATTCTATATAAAAAGGTTTATATATATTGATGAATTCAAGAAGATTCTGCTGAGGTATACCTTCTATTACTACATAAGAGTCGCTGTAAAGAAATTTTGCAGCCATTGCGGAAGCAAAACCGTCAAAATCGGGATTTTTGTGTGTTGTTATTAATGTAGCCATTTTTTTACCTCTTTCTAATAAATAAAGGAATCATGATGAATAAACACCAGGATTCCTTTATTCTTAATAATATTTCAGGTTGCGTATGATACGCTTCTTTTTTCTCTTATTACTGTAACTTTTATTACTCCCGGATACTGCATTTTTTCTTCTATCTGAGATGAAATATCCTGGGCAAGTTTTTCGGCAACAAAATCATCTATTTTATCAGGCTGTACAATTATTCTTACTTCTCTTCCTGCCTGTATAGCATAAGCTTTGTCAACATATCTGAAGCCTTTTGCTATTTCTTCGAGCTGTTCTATTCTTCTTACATAATTTTCAAGGGTTTCTCTTCTTGCTCCCGGTCTTGCTGCGGAAAGTGCATCTGCAGCTCCTACAAGTACAGCTTCAGGTGTCATTGTATCAACTTCACTATGATGACACTGAATTCCGTTTACAACTTCGAGTTTTTCTCCGTATCTCTTTGCAATCTGTCCGCCGACAATAGCATGTGAACCTTCTACTTCATGGTCTATTGCTTTACCTAAATCATGCATAAGAGCTGATCTTTTTGCAATTTCTGTATTGAGTCCCAATTCTTCTGCCATAAGACCTGCAAACTGTGCAACTTCTATTGAGTGTTCAAGAACATCCTGACCGTAACTCGTTCTGAATTTTAATCTTCCGAGTAATTTAACAATTTCCGGATGAGGTGTTTTTATTCCTACTCGTATTACAGCTTCTTTTCCGGCATCTTTTATATATTCTTCAATTTCTTTTTTTGATTTTTCATAAAGTTCTTCTATTCTTGCCGGGTGAATTCTTCCGTCAAGAACAAGAGCATTTAAAGTTCTTCTTGCAATTTCTCTTCTTAAAGGATTAAAACATGACAGAACAACAACTTCAGGTGTATCGTCTATTATAAGATCTGTTCCTGTTAATTTTTCAAATGTTCTGATATTTCTTCCTTCTCTTCCGATTATTCTTCCTTTCATATCATCGGTAGGAAGAGTTACTGTAGAGGTTGTTATTTCTGAGGTTACATCAGAGGCATATCTCTGTATTGCTGTAGTTATAACCCATCTTGCATATCTTTTTGCATCTTCTTCGTAATTATCTTTTATTTCCACGTATCTCTGTGCAAGTTCTTTTTCATATTTTTCTTTTGCCTGTGTTAATATTATTTCTCTTGCCTGGTCTTCTGTTAAATTAGCTATTTCATTTAGTTTGTTCTTTGCTTCCTGATTCAATGTTTCTATTTCTGATTTTTCTGATTCCAGTTTTTCTTTAAGAGAATCAAGGTTCTGTTCTTTTCTGTCTATATTTTCTTCTCTTCTTACCAGTCTTTCTTCAAGTGATTTTAATTCATCACGCTGCTTTTTTGAATCCCTGTCAAAGTCATCTCTTATTTTATGTATTTCTTCTCTTGCTTCCAGAACTTCTTTTTTTCTGGCAGAAGCTGCATCTTCCTTTGCTTTTTCAACTATTGATTTTGCTTCTTTTTTTGAAAGTTCAATTTCTTTCTGAAGCTGCTCTTTCTCGAAAGCCAGTTTACCTAAAAAATTTTTATTTCCCAAATATATACCAGCAGTAATTGCAACAGCTGCAGTTATAATTACTGCTATTATTGTAACAACCATACTTTTCCTCCTCATTGTAAATTAGGTTTCTTTAAAACTTTCTGTTAAATCCTTAATAACATATTCTATTAAAGTATATTCATAACCTTTTCTCATAAGGGAATCAACAACTTTATTTTTTTCTTTTTTTAATTTAATAAGTTTTTTCGCTTCTTCTAAAGCATAATTATAAAAATTTACTTCCTGATCAAGTTTTTCAATAGTATCATAAACTGTGTATTTTTCAACACCTAACTGTAATAGATAATTTTTTATGAAAATTTTTCCTTTACCGTATAACGTTGCCTTTTCATACCCCATCAAATAAGAAAATTTAACATCATCTATAATACCGTGTTTTTTTAATTTTTCAGTTACAGTTTTTATAGTTTCCTCAGAGAACCCTTTTTCACGTAATCTTTCCGATAATTCTTTTTCACTTCTCATTCTGAATCTGATAAGATTTGCCGCAGAATTTTCTGCTGCTTTTACATCATTTGGATCAGTATTATTCATTTTCTTCTTCCGGATAATTTTCGGTGTAATCATCATTGATATTATCATCAGTGGCGTTATCTTCCGGAATTTCATCCGCAGAATCCTCAGCAGAAGATTTAGCTGATTTTTTAGTAGTTGTTTTCTTTTCCGTTTTTGATTTTGCTGGTTTTTTGGAATTGAATTTTTCAGCTAAATCTTCCGGAATAGGAACTTCAAATTTTGATCTTATTTTATATTCGAGGTAGTCAATTAGCTCAGGATTTTCAAGAAGATAATTTACAGAATTAACTTTTCCCTGACCTATGCTGATTTCTTCTTCTTTTTCATTTACAAGGAAGAACCATGCACCTTTTCTTAAAATTAATTCATTTTCAACCGCAAGATTAAATATATCATTTTCTCTTGCTATACCTTTACCGTAAATCATATCAACTTTTACTTCTTTAAAAGGAGGTGCAACTTTGTTTTTTACAACTTTTAAATTTGTTTCCGAACCTATTGCATCTTTTCCTTCTCTTATCTGTGTACCTTTTCTTACTTCAATTCTTATTGTGGAATAAAATTTTAAAGCTACACCGCCTGTAGTTGTTTCAGGATTTCCGTACATTACACCTATTTTCATTCTTACCTGGTTTATGAAAACAACTATAGTTTTTGATTTGTTCACAGAACCTGCAAGTTTTCTTAATGCCTGAGACATTAATCTTGCCTGAAGTCCTACATGGGCATCTCCCATTGAGCCTTCTATTTCTGTTTTCGGTACAAGAGCTGCAACAGAATCAAGAATTATCATATCAACCATATTTGATCTTACAAGAGAGTCAACGATTTCAAGGGCCTGTTCTCCGTAATCCGGCTGTGAAACTATTAAATTATCAATATCCACACCTAATTTTCCTGCATATTCTATATCCAGAGCATGTTCGGCATCGACAAATGCTGATACTCCGCCTCTTTTCTGAACTTCTGCTACAGCCTGAAGAGCAAGTGTGGTTTTTCCTGAAGATTCGTTACCGTATATTTCTATAATACGGCCTCTCGGAAATCCGCCAACACCTAATGCCATGTCAAGGGCAAGACAGCCTGTAGGTATAACTTTTATTTCTTTGTTTTCGATACCTTTACCCATGAGCATTACGGAACCGGCGCCATGGTTTTTTTCTAATTCTTTTACAAGTTTTTCAAGTAAATCCTGTTTATTAGGTTCTTTAGAGTTATTAGAAGATTTAGCCATTAATTATTACGCCTCCTTCGAAATCAATGGTATATAGTTTGGTATATACCGGACCTGTTTTTTTTAGTTGGGAAGAATAAAGTCCTACTGAGTTTACAGGAACATCTATAGGTTCAAAAGTTATTTCTTTTATAAGATGATCCCAATAATCAGGATGTTTTTTAACTCTTCCTACGGTTATATGCGGAACAAAAGATTCTGAAGAAATTTCGATATCAGACTGAATAACACTTTTTTTGAATTCACTGTAAAGACCGTTTAAAGTTTCCCCGCCGGATACATTTAGCCATAATACTTTAGGAATACCGTTATCCGTAAAATATCCCAGTTTGTCAACTTTAAAGGTAAATGTCGGAAAACCAAAAATTCTTTCTCCGGCTTTATAAGAAATTTTTGCGATTTGCTGCATACTTATATTACCTAAGAAAAGCATTGTAAGATGTACATTTTCATTTTTTGTCCAGTTTGATTTAAAACCTATTTTTTTTAATTTTTCGATAAGTGTTTCCATAAGAGCTTTTAATTCTTTATTTGATTCCAGAGCTATAAATGTTCTGTAAAGTTTTTCTTTCATGAGTATCCCCCCAATATTATTAAGGGCAGATAATAAAGAGGTTATTTTATGGATTTAGAATTTTTTACAAAATAATTTATACCGGAAAATACACTTATAAAGGCGGTTATATATACAAGAATATTTATGAATATATTCAGTGATTCTAAAACTGTATTTACATTTCCGCCGTTAAAAAGAGAGTAATAAAAATAAATAAGTGAAATAAGAACTATCTGAAGAACCGTTTTTAGTTTTCCGAGTTTGTCAGCAGCAACTACTACATTTCTGTTCGCAAGAATAAGTCTTATACCGTTTACAAAGGTATCCCTCGCAACAATTACAGCTACAAACCATCCCGGAATAAGGTTTACCGAGAGCAGGATAATAAAAACAGTATTTATCATTATTTTATCGCATATCTGATCAAGAAATTTCCCTATATCAGTTACCTGGTTTAGCTTTCTTGCCGCCATACCGTCAAACATGTCGGTCAAAGAAGCAATTATAAATATTATAAGTGCGAAAGGATAATAGTTTTCCCCCATATAGGTTAATATAAAAATAGGTACTGTAAGAAATATTCTTGAAAGAGAGAGAGTATTTGCGAGATTCATTGATTTCCTCCGATAATTTCACCTTCAAGGTCGTATTCATATGACCCGGTTATTTTTACTTTATAAAATTCGTTTAAATTAAGCTGATTTTCCGATTTTACAAAAACATTTCCGTCTATATCCGGTGCATCCATAAAAGTTCTTCCTATATAAACACCGTTATCGTATTCTTCTATCAGAACATCCAGTACATCATCAATATAAGATTCCATTTTTTCGGAAGAAATATCTTTCTGAAGATTCATAAGTGTTTCAAGTCTTTTTTCTTTAACCTTTTTAGAAATCTTTGGTTTTATTTTGTGAGCAGGAGTACCTTCTTCTTCTGAATAAACAAAAGCTCCTAATTTATCAAATTCAGTTTTGTCAATAAAATCCAAAGTTTTTTCAAAATCTTCTTCCGATTCTCCCGGAAATCCTACTATTATAGATGTTCTAAGAATAGAAGGGGTTTTACGTATTTTTTGCGAAAGTTTTTCAAGTTCTCCGGTGTTTTTAATTCTGCCCATTAATTTTAGTACGCTGTCAGAACCACACTGCATTGGCACATCAAAATAATTAAGTACTTTTTCATTTTTGTGTATTGAATCTATTATTTCATCCGAAAGAAAATCAGGATGGAGATACATGACTCTTATCCAGAAATTACCCGGTATACTGTTTAATTCTGATAAAAGATCCGGTAAAGCCTGCTTTTTATAAATGTTTGTTCCGTATAATGTGTTGTCCTGTGAAACAAGAATTATTTCTTTTTTTCCGTTTTTTACAAGAAATTCAACTTCATTTTTTATATCTTCTATTTCCCTGCTTTTAGGGTCACCTTTAAAATAAGGTATAGAACAAAATGCACATTTTCTGCTGCAGCCGTCTGCAATTTTTACGTAAGCATACGGAGTTTCCGGAATATATCTGTATTCGCATTTATAAGTATCTTCCGGAATTTCATTATAATATGAAAATTTTTCCGAATTTATTGTATCGTATATTTTTTGAGGAGGAACAACTCCTATAAGTCCGTCAGCTTCTGTCAGATCTTTTTTTAATTCATCAT
The DNA here is from genome assembly GCA_024233675.1 of Thermotogae bacterium. GTDB lineage: Bacteria > Thermotogota > Thermotogae > Petrotogales > Petrotogaceae > JACKPH01. Next base: position 143,889 of record JACKPH010000002.1, on the reverse strand, counting down.
AATATCTCTGAACAAAACAGCCCACAGCGATTATTTTTACTTTAGGATTTATTTCCCTGTATTGTGAATATTCAAGTATGGTTTCTACTGATTCTTTTTTTGCCGAATCAATAAATCCGCAGGTGTCTATAATTATATAGTCACATTCTGCAGGGTTTTCTTCATAAATATAATTTTTATTTTCAAATATACCTCTAAGGATGTCCATATCGGCATCATTCTTTGGGCATCCTAATCTTACAATATTAAACTTTTTCATTAAAACGCTCCTTGTATAAAATATTTACATATCATAATATTATATCAGAAAGCTTTTGACTTACAAAATATATTTTATTTTTCCCAGTTTTTGCCGTAATGAATATCTGCTTTTAAAGGGATGTTAAGAACTACAGCGTTTTCCATTTCATTTTTTACTATTTCTGAAATTTCTTCGGCTTTTGATTCCGGAAGTTCTATCAGAACCTCATCGTGAACCTGTAGAATTATTTTTGCATAATCCGGAAGTTTTTTTCTCATGTTTATCATGGCTATTTTCATTATATCGGCAGCGGTTCCCTGTATAGGTGAATTTATAGCAATTCTTTCTATATCACCTTTATTCCCGCGGATTTTATTAAGGTATCTTTTTCTTCCGAAAATGGTTTCAACGTAACCTGTTTTTTTGGATTCTTTTAAAATATTTTCCTGATAAAGTTTTACGCCGCTGTACAGTTCAAAGTATTTATCTATAAATTCTTTTGATTTTTTCATGGAAATATCTATTCTTCCGGAAAGACCGTAAGCACTTATTCCGTATATTATTGAGAAATTTATGGTTTTCCCCACACGTCGCATTTCTGTATCAACATCTTCTATAGGAACACCGAAAATTTTTGAGGCTGTAAGTGAATGTATATCTTTTTCATTTCTGTAAGCTTCAGTAAGAACAGGATCCTGGCTTAGATGAGCCAGTATTCTTAATTCTATCTGTGAATAATCAGCACTTAAAAGTATATTTCCGTTATCCTGAGCTTTTACGGCTTTTCTTATTTTTTCCCCCTCAGAATCTTTTATCGGGAGATTCTGAAGATTTGGGTCGGAAGAACTTAGACGTCCTGTTGCAGCAACTGTTTGGCTAAAAGTACTGTGAACTCTTTTTGTAATAGGATTTACAAGTTTAGGTATTGCTGTTATGTATGTTGAAAGTAATTTCTGATATTTTCTGTTTTCAAGAATAAGATCTACTACAGGATGTTCTGATCTTAAATATTCGAGTGATTCCGCATCGGTAGAATAAGATCCGGTTTTTGTTTTTTTATTGCCTTTAAGTCCTAATTTGTTAAAAAGTAATTCTGATATCTGTTTTGGAGAATTTGGATTAAAATTTGTTCCGGAATAAGTAAATATTTTTTCCTGTATGGAGTTTGAAAGATTTGTGTATTCGGTTTCAAGCGATTTTAAATACGGAATATCAAAAAATACTCCGTTTTTTTCCATATCTTTCAGTACATATATAAACGGTATTTCAATATTACTGAAAAGATTCTCTGTGTTTTCCTGTTTTAATTTTTCCTTTAGTACATCGTAAAGTCTGTATGTTATATCGGCATCTTCACCGGCGTAATTTGTAACTTCTTTATTGTCTATATCATTAAGCGATGTTGCAAAAAGTTTATTCTGAAAGAGTTCTTTATACTTAACTGTATTGTAGTTAAGATATTTTTCTGCAAGATCATCCATATTAAATTTTCTTTCATCCGGTTCTGTAAGATAAGCTGCTATCATAGTATCAAAGTAAATATTTTCTGTATTTATGCCGTAATTTGACAAAACTATAATATCGTATTTTATATTTTGTCCGATTATTTTTTTATCTTTAAGAAAATCAGTTACTTTATAAATGATAGGTTTTTTTTCATCTTCTGATAATTTACCTATATTAATATAGAAGCCCTCAAAAGGTTTAAAAGAAAGAGCTATTCCCAGTATTTTTGCTTTTACGGGATCTACAGAATCTGTTTCGAGATCAAATGATATAAAAATATCATTTCCGTGTTCTGCTAAAAATCTTTCAATATCGTTTATTTCTATATTTTTATACTCAACTTTTTTTGAATAATCAGTTTTATTATTATCTTCTTCCGGAGTTTCGTCAGAAAGATTAAATTCACGTATTATAGATTTAAAATTCAGATTTTTAAGATTTTCGGTAAGTTCATTTTTAAATCCCTTATAAGTGTAATTATTTTCATCAAAATCTATAGGTGCATCAAGTATTAGTTCTATAAGTTTCTTTGAAAGAAAAGCCATATCTTTATCTGATTCCAGTTTTGTTTTAACTGAGCCTTTTATATTTTCAATACCTTCATAAATTTTTTCAACCGTTCCGAATTCATCTACAAGTTTTTGGGCAGTTTTTACGCCTATGCCTTTTACTCCTGGAATATTATCAGCCTTATCACCCATAAGTGCAAGAAGATCAACTATATTTTCAGGATAAACACCCATTTTTTCATAAACTTTATCCCTGTTATACATTTTTATATCAGTTATACCTTTTTCAGGTCTTAAAATATAAATGTTTTCTTTAACAAGCTGCATCATATCTTTATCCGAAGTAATAATATAAATATTATCAAATTTATTTTTTCCTTTTACAGCGAGTGTTGCTATTATATCATCAGCTTCATGGGCATCAAGTGTAAGAACAGGTATTCCCATATTTTCAACTACTTCTGTTATATAAGGAATCTGAATTATAAATTCATCAGGAGCTTTGGGGCGCTGTGCTTTATAGCTTTCCAAAAGTTCATGTCTGTATGTTTTTGTTTTTTTATCCATTACAAAAACAATAGAATCATCATCTAATCTTATAAAATCATCAAGTATTTTTTTTATCATACGTACTACTCCGAAGGTAGCATTTGTAGGTATGCCTTCCTGATTCTGAAAAAATCCTTCGAGAGCAAAAAATGCTCTGTATGCAATTCCTGTTCCGTCTATGAGATATAAGTCCCCCATATTTCACCTCCGTGTTTAATTGTTTCCGAATAAAAATGAAAGTTTAATGAATTTCCTGGTATTACCGTAAGGACCTGGCCACTGTTCGTAATCAGGTTTTCGCGGGTCATCATACGGAGTGCTGAGGTCAATTTCACCTTTTAAATAACTTTCGAAAATAAATTTATAATTAAATTTTTTATGGTTTATGTCAATTCCTATCAGATAGCCTTCCATATCATTGCCGTAATCAAATCCCATAGGATATTCAATACCGTTATAAATACCGGTGAATTTAAGAAGTTTCTGCCATCTGTTGTACATCCATGTGTAAATTTTATAATATTCGAACTTAGGAGAAATAATAAATTCATTTATTTTGTATACATTTTTAATACCGCCTGCATACGCAAATGATGTAGGTTTATAATTTATAGCTCCGGCCTCCGTTGCCGGAACAACATAATCATCCATAGCAAACTGTCCGTAAACCGAAAATCCTCTGAAAGGAACTATGTTGAGATCTAAACCGAGTATTGTATTAGAATATCCTTCACCGAAAGTATTGTGTAAGATTCCGAGAGGGTTTATATCAACTATGTCAGGTAATTTTCCGCCTATAAGATTTATTTCATTTAAAGATAAAGTTATTTTTTTAAAAAAATTAAATTCAATTCTGTGTATTGCAAAAACTTTTGAAGGAAAAGCATAACCTTTGTCGGTAAAACCAACTCCATACAGGAATCTCCTGTCAGAATTCTGATCTATTGCAGGATTAGATTGTATTTCAAATTCTTTTTCTGTCATAACGGGATCGAATCCGTAAATTCCGGAAATAATTTTTACTGAATTATAATCATAACCCATTGTCATACCTTCAACGTACGGGAGTGAATCAGAAAGATAAAGACCTCTTTCAAAATAAGACCAGTCAGTAACGTATTTTCCCAGTATAATCCAGTATGGTTTATTTATATAACCCAAATAATATTCTCCGGCATATACACCGGGAGTATTAAAATCAGGATAAGGCATTATGTTAGTAAAAGAATTACCGGAAAGTATTTCTTCGTTTATATTTGTTTTGTCAGTATAAAAGTATGAAAATGAAAAAACTGATAATAAAATAAAAAATGAAATTAAATATTTATTTTTCATAAAATCACCAGTCCAATCCTATAAGAACTGTAAAAACCGCAGATAAATTAAGTTCAGTCATCTGTTTATCCCCTACTGTAAGATTCTGATAGTCCAGAATAAAATTAAAATATTTCAGATCTGCAGAAGCATAAATTTTCATATTGTTTATTTTTCCGAATTTGTTTGTTCCGGAATCATATAAAAAGTTTATATAGCTTTTATCAGTGAAAAGAGTTGCACCTAATGAATTTACTGATGAATTTTCTCCGTATATAAATCCGAAAGGATAATCAAACATTATTCTTGCGCCCGGAGAAGCCGAAAGTGAAAAGGCCCTGTAATAAAGGTTATCATAAGGAAGAACTCCTGAATACATTTCATCCGGTATTCTGTAAATTTCACCGTAAATTTCACCGTAAAAATCATTAAATATATTAAAATCTTTTTTAATTCCGCCTGAGAAAGAAAAAAGATTTTTCTCATTTCTGTGAGAGATTTCGCCGTACAATTTTAAAAATCCTGAAAGTTCACCATAAACTGAAGACATTGAACTATTCAGTGTAAAAACATCCATAAGATCCGGAAATCTTCCGCCGACATGATCAAGTCTGTTTAAACCTAATATATAATTTTTATTTCTGTATTCATAATTAAGTATAAAATCATTTCGCCATGCTTTAAAATCAATATTACTGTTAAAATATGTGAGATATTCCGTGTTTGTAAGAAATGGCTCGGAAGAAAGCATAAAATAAGAAATAAAACTTTTTTCCGATTTAATACCTCCGGAAATATTATCATAATATAATGCATTGTCGGAAAATAATGTGTCGTATTTCATAGGTCCTCTGGAATTTTTATTTCGGCCAAGTATCATCCACCATTTGTCTTCATTTATTGATAAATATGATTCTTTAGGGAAATCAAGTCCCAGATCTTTTCCGGGATCAAAGTTCAGTATACTTTTATTCCCGCTTTCGATATAAGCTGTATCAGATACCGGAAAATTTCCTGAAAATTTGAAATAAACATTATTCTGAAAATTACTTACAAATGATATATCAATTATATCAGAGTTTCTTTCCCAGAACTGTCTGAAAAGAATATCACTTACACCTCTGCTTCCGTACCATTTGTCACCTTCTGTAAGTGAGTAATTAATACTGATACGGTCAGAATACTTTAAAGGTAGAGTAATCTGCAGAAAATTACCGGCAGGAAAATCCGAATTATATAAATTACTTTGGAAATAATTATAATAATAATCAGGATCCCGCGGATAAATAATTTTTGCCGAAAACAAAAAAGCTGAAATCAATACAATAAGTATAATAAGTATTTTTTTATTCATTTTTTGTATCAATGTGATTTCTTGTATCCTCAAGGAATGCAACGGCTTCACGCAAATGCGGAATAACAATAGATCCTCCTACAATAAGAGCAATATCAAAGGCTTCTGAAAATTCTTCATCCGTAACTCCTGCGTTTACACACTGAATTATGTGATATGAAATGCAGTTATCACATCTGAGAACCATTGAAGCTACAAGTCCCATTAATTCTTTATATTTTTCGGAGATAACACCGTTTTTGTATACATTTCCGTCAAGTGTAAAAAATCTCTTTGTGTTTGTTGTCCCTTGTTCTAAAATTTTTTTATTCATTTCTTCCCTGTGTGTCTGAAAATATTCGTATGTCATTTCTAACCTCCGTTATAAAATTATACAAATATATTATACAATATTTTTATAAAAAAAACAGCGGTTAAAACCGCTGTTTTTTATGATGTTTTTAATCAGTTAAAAACATAAAAGTGAAACATAAGATAAAACGTACCTATTATCATTGTTATTAGATAATTCATAGCATTTGATTTCATATAAGAACCGAAAGATATTTCCTGTCCGGAATGCTTACTTATAAGAGAAACACCTACTATATTCTGAACAGCTCCGAGAGGCGTAAGATTTGTACCTAAATTTGCACCTATTGCAAAAGCTATCCAAAGTTCGTAAGGAGCTCCGTGAGAAATTAAAACACTTACAACCGGTGCCAAAAGCAATGTACCTGGAACAGCACTTAAAAAAGGTATTGCTATTGAGGATATCCACATTATTGTGAGCATTAATATTATGTGATTTGAAAGAAGAGGGGTAAAAAGATTTGCTATTATGTCTATTACTCCGATTTCCTCCAAAGCAAAAGATATTGTAAAAAGTCCTGCATAAAAGAACATGGTATCCCAGTCAAGCTGTTTAGCCATTGATTCAAAATCTTTTCCTGTAAGAAGCATAAGAACAAGTGCGCCACCCATAGCAACAAGCGCTATATCTACGTTTATGGCACTGTGAAGTATAAAACCAGCTAAAACTACTGCAAAAACTATAACTCCTTTAATCATTGTTGATTTGTTCTGTATAGCCTTAGATGCTTCCATACTGCTGAGTTTTTTCAGCTTCTCATTATAAATTTTTGTATCTGTTTTATTGCTTATTTTAAATATTATAAAAGAAGCAATAAATGTGAGTATAGTAACCGGACCCATTGCTGTTATGAATTTTGTGAAATCATATTTACTTATGGATGAGAGGACTATGTTAAGAGGACTTCCGATAAGAGTTGACATACCTCCTATGTTGTCTATAACAATTGTAAAAAGTATAAGAGGGGCAGGAGATACTTCCAGAGTATCAGAAATGAGAAAAATAATAGGTGCTATCAGCATTATAGTAACAAGATTATCCAAAAATGCTGAAAAAAGTGCAACTACAATCATTAGAAGAAAAAGTACAACCCAGTAATTACTTTTACTTATTTTTATAACATTTACGGCAGTAAAAGTAAAAAAACCGCTTTCCTTCAGAATTTCAACGATAATCATCATACCGAGTAAAATACCGAGTGTTTCAAAACTTACAATGTGGCTTACATTTTCAAGATCAAGCCCGGCTACCGGCCTGATTATAAACAAAAGAGTTGCAAGAAAAAAAGTTACAATAGACTTTTTAATCTTTCGGACAAAAATAATAAAATAATAAGCAAGCACGGCAATAAAAAGGACGAGAATAGAATTCATTGTATATCCTCCAATCAATAATTTAATACAATAACAATATTAACAGTTTTTTATTTATAAAACAGTTAAATTATAATTAAGTCTTATCGTATAATATGACTTTTAAAGTCATGTTTAAAAGATGCTTCAAAAAAGGTATTTCTGTTTATTTCTTTATGTGTAATACTAACACATTTTATATGTTTTTTGACATGACTGAATGTTAAAAAAATATTTTTTATGATAAAATATTTATTGAAAAGGGGTGTTAACATTGATAAGAAGGATGTCAGAAGCCTATAATGTTATGGAGATGCTTGTTTACGAAATTACTGAGGAAATTCTTAAAATGCCTAATATTAACATATGTAAATGTAAAGAGTGTAAAACCGATATAATGCTTTATGCTCTCAATAAATTGCCGGCTAAATATGTAAGAACAGCCAAAGGAAGAATTTATTCTGAACTTGAAACACTTAAAAGACAGTACAAAGTTGATGTTTTGAGATATGTTATGGAGGCCGTTGAAGTTATAAGCAGAAATCCTTCACATAAATCAGAAGATGAAGAATTTATAGATGATCTTGATAAATTTCTTGAAGCTTTTGAAGGAACCGGAAAAATTTTATAGGGAAATCAATTAACAGAAAATAAATATATATTAATTTGTTTTATCAAAAATGTTAAAATCTATAATATACTTATAATGAAGGTTATAAAAGTTGATGATTAAATCAATTAAACCTAAATTATTTTTGTCGTAATGAAACTGCAACAATAATGTATGTTTTTTGTTTTCTTTTTAGCAGGTTTTTCACCTAATTTAATTTTTTTTATAGTATACTATCACGGAGTTATTAATGTTAATTGATACGAATAAAAAACGTGAGGTGTTGTCATGTTTGAAAATATACAGAAAAAACTTTCCCTTGCATTTAAAAATCTTTCGGGAAAAGGTAAAATTTCAGAAGCAAATATAAAAGAAGCCGTAAAAGAAGTAAAACTTTCGCTTCTTGAAGCTGATGTTAATTATAAAGTAGTTAAAGATTTTGTTGAAAGTGTAAAAACAGAGGCTATGGGCTCTAAAGTTCTTGAAAGTCTTAGTCCTGATCAGGAATTTGTAAGAATACTCAGAAAAAAGCTTGTAGATCTTATGGGCGGAAATGAACCGGAAAAAGTTATTCTTTCGAGAAATCCGGGATATATAATGATGGTCGGACTTCAGGGATCAGGTAAAACTACTTCAGCTGCGAAACTTGCAAGAATGTATAAAGAAAAAGGAAGAAAACCTCTGCTTGTAGCAGCCGATACTTTCAGACCCGCTGCTATTGATCAGCTTGTTCAGCTCGGTCAGCAGATAGATGTGCCTGTTTTTACAGGAGATAAAACCGATGCAAGAAAAATTGTAAAAGAAGCAAAAAATTATGCGGAAAAACTTTTATATGATGTTGTAATAGTTGATACTGCCGGAAGACTTCATATTGATGAAAAAATGATGAAAGAAATAGAAGATGTTAAAGCCATAGTAAATCCCGAAGAAATATTAATGGTTGTTGATTCGATGATGGGACAGGATGCTGTAAAGGCCGCAGAAGAATTTAATAATCTTCTTGATATATCAGGTTTTATAGTTACAAAGCTTGACGGAGATTCAAGGGGCGGTGTAATTATATCTACAAGACATGTGACGGGAAAACCTATAAAATTTGTAGGTACAGGAGAAAAAATAAATCCGCTCGAACCGTTTTATGCTGACAGATACGCAGGAAGAATACTCGGTATGGGTGATGTTTTATCGCTTATAGATAAAGTTGAACAGGAAATAGATAAAGATCAGGCTGAAGAAGATGCCGAAAGATTTCTTGAAGGAAAATTTGATCTTGAGGATTATCTTGCACAGATAAAGCAGATAAAGAAGTTAGGGCCTTTGGGAAATATTCTTGAAATGATTCCGGGAATGCCGAAAGAAGGCGTAGATGTTTCAAAAGGCGAAAAAGAAATGAAAAAAATGGAATCCATAATACATTCTATGACTTTAAAAGAAAGAAGAGATCCCAGAATACTTTCTTATTCAAGAAAACAGAGAATTGCAAAAGGCAGCGGCACATCTCTTCAGGATATAAATAAAGTTCTTAAATCATATGAGGAACTCAAAAAAGTAATGAAACAGGTTAAAAAAATGGGAAAGAAAAAATTTTTCGGCGGGCTTAAAAATATGCCTGATATAGCCGGACTTGACGGTAAAAATCCTTTTAACAGAAATTAATTTGTAAAAATATATAAAAAATTATTTTGGAGGTGTTTTTTCGATGGTAAAAATAAGATTAAACAGAATGGGAAGAAGACATCAGGCATTTTACAGAATTGTCGTTGTTGATTCAAAAGAAAAAAGAAGCGGAAGATACATACAGTCATTAGGTTATTATAATCCTCTTAATGAAAATGATATGTACAAACTTGACGGAGATCTTGCTCTTGAATGGTTAATGAAAGGTGCGCAGCCTACAGTTACAGCAAAAGATATACTTTCAAAAATGGGTGTTATGAAAAAATTTGATCAGGTAAAATATGAAAATAAAAAATCAGCCGGTGAAGCTAAATAATGAAAGCTTTACTGGAACAGATACTTAAAAGAATTGTCAAAAATCCCGAACAGCTCGCTATTGCAGAATTTGAAAATGAAGAAGAAATTGTTTATGAAATTGTTGTAAATCCTGATGATGTAGGACAGATAATAGGTAAAGACGGAAGAACAATAAAATCTATTAATACCATATTAAATGCTGCAAGAGGAGAAAACAACAAAAAATTTGTTTTAAAGGTTATAAGGTGATTGCATGAAAAGACTCGATGATTTACTTCAGAACAGAGTTTCTGTTGGTAAAATCGTAAAACCTCACGGACTTGACGGAGAAATAAAATTTTATCCGTTTATAAATGATGAGGAATTTGTTTTTTCACTTGATGAAGTTCTTTTGCATGAATCCGAAAAAAAAGAGTTTTTATTTTCTAAAGTTGAAAATATAAGACCTTTAAACAAAATGTACATATTCAGACTTCAGGGTGTTGACAATATTTATTCGGCAGAAAAAATCAAAGGTTATGAAGTTTATGTGCCGTATGAAAATCTTCCGGATACGGGAAATGATGAATATTATTTTTATGAACTTGAAAACTGTCAGGTATTTTATTCTGACGGGGAATTAGCAGGTCAGGTTAAAGAAGTTATTGATACAGGAGCTAATGATATAATAGTTGTAGAGAAAAAAATCAGCGATTATGAAAAAGAAGAAGTACTGTATCCTATTTCCAAAGAGTTTATAGAAAAAATAGACAAAGAAAAAAAAGTTATTATAGTAAAAAAAATGGAGTTTTATGAAGATGAAACCGAAGATAAAGATTAGTGTTCTCACTATTTTTCCGGAAATGTTCAGAACACTTACAGATTTCGGAGTCTTTAAAAGGGCTTTGGATAACGGAATTATAGAATTTGAAGCTGTTAATCTCAGAGATTATACACATGACAGACATAAAATTACGGATATACCCGGTTACGGACCGGGACCGGGAATGGTTATGAAACCGGAACCTTTTTTTGAATATTATGAGGAATATGAAAAAAAGAATAATAAAAAACCTTATACAGTAATACTTTCGCCACAGGGAAGACCTTTTAATAATGAAATTTCATCAGAACTTTCAAAAAAAGAAGATATACTGTTTTTCTGCGGAAGATATGAAGGACCAGATGAAAGGGTATATAATATATGTGATGACGAAATATCAGTAGGGGATTTTGTTGTTACCGGAGGAGAAATTCCTGCCATGATAATTATAGATTCTCTTTCAAGGTTTATTCCGGGAGTTGTCGGAGATTCCGAAAGTGTTGAAAATGACTCTTTTTTTAACGGACTTCTTGATTATTCTGTTTATACAAAACCTTATGAGTATAAAAATTACAAAGTGCCGGATATACTTTTAAGCGGCAATCATAAAAAAATAGAAAGTTTCAGAAAGAAAGAAAGCATAATAAAAACAATTTTAAAAAGACCTGATCTCTTTATAAAAAAAGATTTCAGTTCAGAAGAAAAAAAAGAAATTGTTGAAATAATCAGGGAGATGTTTAAAGATGCTTGATAAAATTTATGTAGCTCTTATACATTATCCTGTTTTGGGTAGGGAAGGACAGATAATTTCAACTGCGATAACCAATTTCGATATACATGATATATCAAGAACATGCAGAACATACGGAATAAAAAAATATTATCTTGTCAACAATCTTTCCGCTCAGAATAAAATAGCTAGAAATGTTCTTGACTATTGGCAATACGGATTCGGTAAAGAATACAATCCTAACAGAAATGATGCTCTTATGCTTGCTGATATAAAAGAATATATCGAAGAAGTTATTGAGGATATAGAAAATAAAGAAGGAATTAAGCCTAAAATAGTATTTACTTCGGCTAAACCAAGAGATAAGGCAATAACTTTTAAAGATATGTCTGAAGAAATTAAAACTGTTGAAGAACCATTACTCATTATTTACGGTACAGGATGGGGAATGCCTGAGGAATTAAGGGAAATATGTGATTATGACCTTGAACCTATAAGGGCTGACTGGGAATTTAATCATCTTTCCGTAAGAGCAGCAGTTGCTATATCACTTGACAGGCTTATAGGAGAAGAAATTTATTAAATATAATTAAAAACATTTAGAGAATAAAAATATTTGACTGGAGGTAAAAACATGGACGCTTTAATAAGGTCAGTTGAAAAAGGTTTTATGAGAGAAGATATACCTAGCTTCAGACCGGGAGACACATTAAGAGTTAGTGTTAAGGTTGTTGAAGGCGGAAGAGAAAGAACACAGGCTTATGAAGGAATTCTTATAAAAATAAGAGGAGCCGGAATGGGTAAAACATTTACAGTAAGAAAAATAGGTGCCGACGGAATAGGTGTGGAAAGAGTTTTCCCATTCAATTCACCGGCTTTGGAAAAAGTTGAAGTAGTAAGAAAAGGTAAAGTAAGAAGAGCAAAACTTTACTATTTAAGAAATGTTAGAGGTAAAGTAAAAATTAAAGAAAGAAGGGACTGATCCCTTTTGAAAAAATCTACCGTAGAAAAGATAAGATATGAAACTATAGACTGGATAAAAGCAATCCTTTATGCGGTAATTTTCGGTACAATAATTAGATTATTTGTCTTTGAGACAATGATGGTTCCCACACCTTCAATGGTTCCGACCATTAAGGTGGGGGATCGTTTATTTATTGAGAAAATTACCTATAATTATACTCTTCCTGAAAGAGGAGATATAACAGTATTCTGGACACCTTTTGTCGATACAGTGGCACAGCAGCAGTTAAGGGCATTCGACAGATTTATGGATTTTTTTGCCCCGAGAGAATACGAAGGACATGTTAAATATGTTAAAAGATTAGTAGGAAAACCAGGTGATATTCTAAGGATAGTTCCCGTTAAAAGTAATTTTTGGGAAAAAATAAAATCCGGAGAAATAAAAGAACTTCCGGACTGGCTTACATATATAATTAATTATTATGAAAAAGTTGATTATATACCTTCTATGGTAAAAAATGCAGTAGGTACACTCGAAGTAAACGGTAAAATACCTGAAGGTTTTGAAAACAGATATTATTTGATTTCAGCTATATTTGAAGATCCGCTTTTCTATAATTATATGGCGTACCCTGAAAAATATCAGAGTGAAATAATTTCTTCGGATGTAAAACTTTATTATAAAGATAATTTTAATTCAAAAGCATCTTTAACAATAGGAAAACCTTCAATAGAATTTTATAAATTTTATAACACTTCATACAACTATAAAGAGCCGTATGAAAAAGTTTTTTCAGGAATTAATATAAATGATTATATATACAGAGATACTGACGGTCTTGTTAATGTAAAAGTCCCTGACGGATATTATTTTTTCATGGGTGACAACAGTATGGAAAGCTTTGACAGCAGATTCTTCGGATTTGTTCCTGTAAAGAATGTTGTCGGAACACCGTTTCTAAGAATATATCCTATGGAAAGATTTGGTAAGGTAAAATAAAAAACCGCCTAAAGGCGGTTTTTTTAATGGCGGAGACGGTGGGACTCGAACCCACATGGGGCCTTCACCCCATCGGTTTTCAAGACCGACGCCTTACCAATTAGACTACGTCTCCAAAGCCAAGAATATTTTATCATAAACAAGAGGTGTTGTCAATGGATGAAATGAATTTATTTGTAAATATTATGAAAAAGTATTCTTTAGATTTGAACACAGAAATGTTAAATAAACTTTTTCAATACACAAAAGAGCTTATAGAGTATCCTGTTAATCTTACTGCTGTAAAAGACTATCAGAAAGCTTTCAGTTATCATATAGCCGATTCACTTATACCTCTTTTCAGCAACAGATATTTTCAGAATTCTGAAAATATTGTTGATGTCGGTTCCGGAGGAGGAGTTCCGGGAATACCTATTGCAATAGCTTTTCCCGATAAAAAAATACATCTTGTCGAAAGTATAAAAAAGAAAACAGATGCATTGGAATATTTTGTGAACAAATTAAACCTTAAAAATGTTATAATATACAATCAGAGAATAGAAGAATTTTCTTCAGAGTACAGAAATTATTTTGATTATTCAACTTGCAGAGCGGTTGCAAGAGCTGACATATCGCTGGAATACTGTGCTCCTCTGATAAAAAAAGAAGGATATACAGGATTATATAAAGGTCCGCTTTTCGGAAAACAGGAATATATTTATTCTGATAAAGCCTGCGGTATTTTAAATCTTAAAAAAGAAGAAATTATAAATTATGAGATTTATGACAGTGATGAAAAAGAAAGATGTCTTGTTATTTATAAAAAAACTGCTGAAACCGATTCAAAATATCCGAGAAAATCAGGTATACCTTTAAAAAAACCACTTGGAGGCAAATGAAAATGATTAGGCTTATTGTCGATTCTTATCATATGGGATCATGGAATATGGCTTCTGATATGGCTATAACAAATTATGTAGCTTCCGGCAGAGCTCCGGTAACTATAAAATTATACGGTTGGACAGTTCCTACATTATCAATAGGTAAAAAAAATAATGTTGAAGTTTTTGATCTTGAATATATAAAAAATAACGGAATTGAACTTATCAGAAGGCCGACTGACGGAAGACCTTTTTTTCATACAAAAGGATTTTCTTTTTTATTTGCTGCCCCTTCAGAGTATATGATAAACAGGGAAAAAACAAATAATGAATTCAGTTTTGTAGAAAATGCAATAGTAGAATCTATTAAAGAACTCGGAATTGATTCCGGAAATCTAAAAAGAAAAACAAAAAATATACTGTCATATCTTTTTAATGAAAACATTTTAAATGATGAAATATGCCTTTTTAACAAGAGCTTTATATCAAGTGTTATATTAAAAACAGAAAGATTTTATATGGTCCAGGGTTATGTACCTTTTGAATTTGATATAAGAAATTATATAAACTGTTTTAATATAAATAATAAAAAAGAAACCATAAAAGAACTTTCTGATGAATTTACCGGAATATATAATTATAAAAATATACCATTAGGATTTGATGACATAGCGTATTCTCTGAAAATAGGATTTAAAAAAGTTTTTAATGAAGAAGTAGTTATGAATAAATGTACAGAAACAGAAACAGAAATTACCAAGGAATATTATCCGATGTATATTCCGCTAATATAAAAAAATATCCTGCCAGGCAGGATATTTTTTTATATTAGTTCTTCCATAGGAATTTTTGCTTTTTTACTTAATTCTTCTTTTAATTCTTCAAGTGTAAAAACAACAGGCGGAGTAATTCCGTTAAAATGAGGAGCCGCATATTCTGTTGTATAAGCACCTGTGTTTACAAAGTAAACTATATCATTATAATCTGTATCTATAGGAAGTTCAACTTCATCATAAATTGTATCAACACTGTCACAGCTTGGACCGGCAAGAGTCATTGATGTTGTTTCCTGATCTTCCTTACCTTCAACTACAACTTCATATCTGAAATTTTCTATTGTTTCCATTAATCCGTGAAAAACTCCGACATCAAGATAAACCCAGTCCTGAGTACCTTTTTTTGATCTTAAAAGTACTCTTGAAGTCATTATTCCGGCATTTCCTACCATAGATCTTCCGGGTTCGGTGAAAACCTTAAGACCGTCAACCCATCCGAGATATTCCTTTATAGATTCATTAATAACTTCGCCTATTTCTTTAACTGAAGGTATAGGTTTAACATGCTGAACAGGAACTCCTCCTCCCAAATTGAGAAGTTTCAGATATATACCTTTATCGGCAAGTTTTTCAAAAACTTCACTTGCATTAAGTATAGCTTCTTTCCATTTATATTTATTATAAGACTGAGAACCAACATGAAATGAAACACCGTAAGGAGTCAGACCTTTTCTGTGTGCATATTCAAGAATTGAAATTACATGGTCAACGTCAGTACCAAATTTTCCTGAAAGAGGCCAGTCAGCATCATTTGAACTGGTGGCAATTCTTCCGTAAACTCTTGCTCCGGGAGCATTTCTCGAAATTTTTTCTACTTCCATTTCAGAATCTACTGCAAAATAATTTATTCCTTTTTCCCAGGCATATTTTATGTCAACTTCTTTTTTTATTGTATTACCAAAGCTTATTCTGTCGGGTGTTACGCCAAGACTCAAAAGCTTATCGATTTCTCCTCTGGACGCAGCATCAAAAGACGAACCAAGATCTCTTAAAAGTTCAAGTATTTTAATATGTGAATTTGCCTTTACCGCATAAAAAATATTTACATTATCTATGGCATTCTTCTGGTTAATATAATTCTCTTTAACATATTTAAGATCAAGAACTAAAAACGGTGTATCAAGTGTCTGAGCTGCTTTCCTTATGAGTGGCGTAATTTTCATCTCAGGTATCTCCTCCTTTAAAATTTGTCATGATTATATTTAATAATTTTTAAGTAACAAAAAGTTACAAAAAAAGTTAATATTATATGCGCAGTATGTAAATATTATTAAACACGGACAAGTCTGTAAAATCTTGAAAACCCTTTAATTACAATGTTATAGGTATATATAAACTGCACTGTAAAAAAAATAATATAAAAATCAGAAAATAATATTATAAAACACTTATAAATAAAGCTTTTCAGAGATTAATTCTGATCTTTGCTTTTTTTGTAAATATTATGTAACTATTTTTCGTAAAAGAATGATATAAAATTCAATTCGGATATAAATTATCTGAATTGTGATATAATTATTATAAGAGAAAAATAATTTTTTGTGAGGTGATTATTATGAAGGTTGCTGTTTTCAGCAGTAAAAACTATGATATAAAATATTTAAATGAAGCTAACGAAGCAAAAGGAAATATGCATGAATTATCTTTTTTTGAACCGAGACTTACTTATGATACTTTGTCTATGGCATACGGATATAAAGTTATTTCAGCATTTGTAAATGACAGAATTGACAGAAATGTTCTTGAAAAACTTAAGAAAAACGGAACTGAGATGATTGCAATGAGAAGTGCAGGATTTAATAACGTTGATATAAAAGCAGCAAAAGAATTTGGAATCAGTATAACAAGAGTTCCTGCGTATTCTCCTAATGCTGTTGCCGAACATACTGTAGCTTTAATTCTTGCACTTAACAGAAAAGTACATAAAGCTTATAACAGGGTCAGGGAGGGTAATTTTTCTCTTGACGGACTTATGGGTTTTGATTTAGCAGGGAAAACTGTCGGAATAATCGGAACAGGAAAGATAGGTCAGAATGTTGCAAGAATTCTTAAAGGGTTTGATACTAAAATAATTGCTTATGATAAATATAAAAATCCTGAGTTTGAAAAATATGATGCTGAATATACTGATCTTGACACTCTTTTTGAAAAATCAGATATAATATCGCTTCATTGTCCGCTTCTTCCGGAAACATATCACATAATAAATAAAAGAGCTATAGGGATTATGAAAGAAGGAGTAATGATAATAAACACAAGCAGAGGAGAACTTATTGATACACTTGATGTTGTGGAAGGACTTAAAAACAGAAAAATAGGATATCTCGGACTTGATGTTTACGAGGAAGAAGAGGACTTGTTTTTTAAAGATATGTCTGATATAGTAATAACAGATGATGTTTTTTCAAGACTTATAACTTTTCCTAATGTTATAGTTACAGGACATCAGGCGTTTTTTACAGAAAATGCAATAAAAAATATTTCGGAAGTTACTATAAACAGTATAACTGAATTTGAAAATTCGGAAACTCTTACAAATGAAATTATTATATAACAGGGGGTAAAAACATGTATGAAGATATAAAGGATAATCCGGTTATTATTATGAATGGTCTTGATAATAAACAGATACTTAAAGTAATGAAAGCTGTTAAAGAAATTGAAGGATTACCGAAAATTATTTTTGCATCAACAACAAAAATAAACTCCGAATGGAAATTACAGGATCTTATTTCTGAACTTACAAAAGAACATGAGGAAATGATGAAAGTTTCTAAAAATATTCAGGACGGAGTTTATGATAAATAAGAAGCGGGCTTTTTAAAAGCCCGCTTTTTGTAAACTTTTTAATTAATTCTGAAAAAAATTTCATATTTAGTGTATAATAAATAATTGTATATTCGGCATATTAATCGTATAAATAAAAGAAAAAAATTTCAAAGATGTAAAAAAATTAATTTATTTGGAAAATATATTCATGTTGAATTATTTGCTTTCAGATGGTACAATTGGTATAACAATCAGTGTTTTAGATTTTTATATAATAGCCTTTTTAAAGGCATAAAATATTATAAAAACTTAGAGTTTTTATGGAGGTGTTTTAATGAAGTTTTCCCAAAAATTTATAGTTGTTGTGCTTGTTTTTGCGCTTATACCTTTGTCTATTTTCTGGATAATAAGTTATAGTTCATCAAAAAATTCAATAACAGATCTTACCCTTGACAGAATGGAAATTATTACTTCTAATTTATCTAAGAACATCAGTGAATTCTATTCTAATTATTCAAAATCTTTAGACTCTATTGTTAAACTTGACTTTGTAAATACTCTTGTAAAAAGTCTTGAGAATTCATTTAAGGGTATAGATGATCCTGAAACTATGTTTAAGGATGCATATATCAATTTTAATACAGAGGAAAATAAAAGGGATTTTCAGAGATTATCTACTGAAATAAGAGCAAAACTTGAAGAAAAATACGGGGATGATTATTATAATCTTGAAGATTATGATCTTTTTCACGGAAAGTATAATACTGTTTTAAATGATTTTGCAAATGTTGAAAAACTTGAAGATATATATCTTATTTCGAGAGACGGATATGTAGTTTATACTCTTGACAAAGATGAGGATTTTGCAAGTAATCTCAACAATAAAACAGGAGTCATAAGTGAAATATACAATGAAATGAAGCAAATGACTTTTGAAAGTGCTCAGCCTGTTTTCAGAGACTTTGAATATTATGATATAAAAGATAAATACATAGCTTTTTACGGCGTACCACTTACAAAATATGCAGTAGACGGATATCTTATAATAACAAAAGATATTTCGGAACTCGATAATATAGTGACAAAAGATAAACTTAAGGAATTAACAGGAAAAGTATATCTTATGAACGACAAAAATGAGCTTATGATAAATCTCGGCAATCTTAAAATGTTTAAAGATATCATAAATCTTGATTTTAACGGCACTTCCGGTACTGAACAGTATAAATCATTTGACGGTACAAATGTTCTCGGATCATACAAAACAATTGATCTTGATATAGGTTATCCGAAAAAACTCGTTGTTGAGATATCTTCGAAAGAAGCTTTTAAAACAGTTAATGATCTTAATATGCTTAATATTTATATAGTTTCCGCAACCGTAATTGCAATACTTATTCTTGTAAGCCTTTTCGGAAGATATCTTGTTAAACCTATAAAAATAATACAGTCAAACGTTGAAAATATTGCTAAAGGTGATATGACTTCAACAATAACAATTAAAAGAAAAGATGAATTCGGATTAATAGGAAAGCTTTTTGGAAATGTTCAGGACGGAATAAGATCAATTATAGTAAAAATAAAAAGTGAAACAAAAGAAATAATATCAGAAGCTGAAAAGCTTGAAGAATCAAGTAAAAAGAACATAAAAAATTCTAATGATATAAGAAAGGCAATGGAAGTTATTCAGGGAGGATCTGAAAATGTTGCTGCTTCTGTTGAGGAAACAACTGCAAGTATTGAGGATGTATCAGGAGGAGCAAGAGTTATAGTTGATTCTTCTAACGAACTGTCTGAAAGAACTTCTGTTATAGTTGATAAAATAGATGTAAGTAAAAAAGAAATAAATTCTATGACACAGTCAATAGATAAAATACAGAATCTTATGATTGCAAACAATGAAGGTATTCAGAGTCTTTCTAACAAAACAGAATCTATAAAAGATATTACGGAGTCTATTCACTCGATATCAACACAGACAAATCTTCTTGCACTTAACGCAGCAATAGAAGCCGCTCGTGCCGGAGAAGCCGGAAAAGGATTTGCGGTAGTTGCCGATGAAATAAGAAAACTTGCGGAAGAAAGTTCTACCGCAACAAGTAAAATAGAAGAGAATATTGATTATCTTGTAAATGATGCATCCAAGGTTGCAAAAGAAAGTAATGAAGTGACACAGAGTGTAAAAGAAATAACAACAAGTATAAAAAATATTGCTGTAAGTCTTGAAGAAGTACTCGGATCGGTTTCTCAGATATCAGGTATGATAGAAAACACAACAGCAAGTGCACAGCAGCAGGGAGCAAGTATAGAACAGATAGATAAATCAATGGCACTTATAAATACATCAATACAGGATATAGTTAAAGCTATAAATGATGTTTTTGATAAAGTTGATAATCAGCTTGAAGAATCAAAAGAACTTGAAAAACTTTCTGAAAGACTTAATTCTACTATAGAAAGTCTTGAGAAATTTACAAATAAATTTAAAATATAAAAAATAAAGTGTATAAGTTTTTTACTTATACACTTTTTTTATTTAGAAAAAAATTTCAATTTTTATATTATAAAAAAAATCCGGAAGCGTAAAACTTTCGCTCCGGAAAATGTTTGGGTTTTATCTCAGGGGATAGGGGATCTATCTCACCTACATTTTACTATATTTATGTTAAAGCATCATAGAGAATAGTAAAGATTAAAATAATAAGTGTAACTGAAAAAAATATCATTGTTAAAATTGTTTACAAAAATTTGGAATTTTTTTTCATGCAAAAAAAATATTTTATATGTGATTTTTCATACATCAAAAAAAATAATGAAAAAACTGATATTGTATTTAACGGAATTTATAATATAAAAAATAATAATAAATATTTTTTAATAAAATACCTCCTGACAGATTTTTAAATCTGTCGGAGGTAAAATTATTTTACCAGTTAATCCATTCAGGTTTTTCCCATTCGCCTGTTTTGTATTCATAAGGCCATACAGCATTCCAGCTTCCTGATTTTGACCACTGGAATATAATACCGCTTGCACCGTCTCCGCCGTAAACAAGATCATGGTTTTCGGTGAATTTAACAGGAGCAACACCTTTATCTCCTCCGAGAGGGAATACAACTTTTTCAAGAGCTTTAATTACATCTTCATCGTTATCCGGATTTTTTGCATTTTCAAGAGCTTCTTTAAGTACATATAATGTGTTATATGCAGGGAAAGAAATAAATCCAGGAGCAACACCGTAAAGATTTTCATGTTTTTCAAAAAAATCTAATGTTTTTGTTGTTAAAGGTGCAGGACCTCCGTTAGGATAAGCTGATGTTTCGTATACACATTTTCCGTTTGTCTGATCTTTAAATTCCGGTTTAAGTGCGGCAGCTATTGCTCCGACTAAAGCGGCATTAACTTTTAAATCGTACCACTGTTTTGTAAACTGAATACCGTCTGCTGTAACTATTGCATCTATTATTACCTGAGCGCCGGCTTCTGTTGCTTTTTTGAATGAAGCTGAGAAGTCTGCTGTACCTGCAGGGAAATAATCTGTATAAACTATTTCAACTCCGGCCTGTTTTGCTATTTCTGCTGCTGTTTCTGCTATTTCTTTTGCGTATACAAGATCAACTGATATAATAGCTGCTTTTTTTACATTGTATTTCGGAACAAGGTAATTTGCAATAAAATCACCTACTGATTTACCCTGAGCTATAGAATCAAGTGTACCGACTCTGAAATAGTATTTGTATTTACTGTAATTTTCAGCAACTTTTTTAGTAACATCAGGAGAAGCAGCACCTGTACCTAACCATATTATTTTCTGTCTTGCCATTATATCAAGGTTTGCAAGAACAGGACCTGAACCGACACCACCGATTATGAAATCAACTTTATCTTTTGTAGTAAGTTTTATTATAGCTGTCTGCATTTTCTGAGTAGAGCCTTCAGTATCCTGGAAAACTAATTCAATTTTTCTTCCGAGTATTCCGCCGTCTGCATTTATTTCATCTGCAGCCATCTGAACAGCCTGCTGAACCCACATACCGTTTTCTGTCTGATAAGGACCCAATACACCTATCTTCCATGTTTTTGCTGCGGCAAAAATGCTGAAACTCAATAAAACAACAAGTAAAAACGATAAAACTTTTTTCATTACATACGCCCCCTTTATAGTCCTAAATAGGAATTTCTTAAAGAATCGTTATTTTCAAGTTCTGAAACATTACCGGACCATTTTATTCTTCCGTGTTCCAGAATAGATATTGAATCAGAAATAGGCATTACCATTGTTGCATCCTGTTCTACTATTAAAATAGTTTTTCCTGTTTCTTTAATTTTGTTTATACCTTCGAAAATCTGTTCTTTTATTATATGTGCAAGTCCCATAGAAGGTTCATCCAAAAGAAGTATTTCCGGATCTATCATAATTGCTCTTGCTATTGCAACCATCTGCTGTTCTCCGCCCGACATGGTACCTGCTTTCTGGTTTATTCTGTCTTTTAATCTCGGAAAAATATTAAATACAAATTCCAGTTTGGATTCTTTTTCTTTATCCTGAGTAAACATAGTTGCTATTTCAAGATTTTGTTTAACTGTTAAATCAGGAAATAAACGTCTTCCTTCCGGAGAAAGTGAAATACCCATACGTGAAATTTTAAATGTATTCATACCGGTTATTTTCGAATCTTTAAAATATATTTCACCCTTATAAGGTTTCAGAGTACCTGTAATTGTTTTTAAAAGAGTTGATTTTCCTGAACCGTTTGGTCCCAGAACAGCGTGACATTTACCTTCTTCAACTTCAAGAGAAAGACCGTCAAGTACTATTGCTTTTCCGTAACCTGAAACTACATCAGTTATTTTAAGAATTGACAATTTCTTCACCGCCTTTTCCGAGATAAGATTCGATTACTTTTTTATTTTTTACAATTTCTTCCGGAGTACCCTCGGCTATTTTTTCACCATAGTCTATAGCTATAACTCTTTCCACAAGCTGCATAAATTCTTTAAGACGGTGTTCTATAAGCACTATTGAAGTACCGCTTACTTCATTTGCCTTTATTATTACTTTTGATATAGGTTCTATTTCGGAGTGAGTAAGACCGGCAAAAGGTTCGTCAAGTAAAACAACTTTAGGTTTTATTGCTAATGATTTTGCAACTTCTAATTTTTTCAGATAACCCTGCGGTAAAAGATCTGTCATTGTGTAAGCTACATTTTTTAATTCACATATATCAATTATGTATTCTATCCATTTTTTTCTTTCGGTTTCATTTTTAATTTCTTCTTTCATTTTTGGGGAAAGAGTGGCAACTTTTAAATTATCATAAACATTCATACCTTTGAAAGGCTTTACAATCTGGAAAGTTCTGACAATACCTTTTTTTGCTATAAATTCAGGAGATTTTCCGATAATATTTTCACCGTTGAATATGATTTCCCCACCGTCGGGTTTTATAAAACCGGATACCTGATTGAATATTGTTGTTTTTCCTGCACCGTTAGGACCTAAAATACCTACACGTTCGCCTTTTTCAACAGAGAAAGTTATATTATTTGTTGCTACAAGTCCGCCGAATTTTTTATATAGGTTATTTATATCAAGTAAAGCCATTATTTTTCACCTGCTTTTGAACCTATGGTTCTGATTTTGGCACCTAAATAATTAAATATACCGCTTGGTAGGAAAAGTGTAGAAAGTATAAGTACTACGGTGTATAGAAGCTGATTCCAGTCTCCGAATTCAGAAAGCATTTCTGATATAAATGTCAGAAAGAATCCACCCAAAGCAGCAGGAACTATACCGCCGATACCACCTACAACAGCCATTATAATAGAATTTAAAGATAAAGGATAAACTATATCAGGACCTATATAACCGTAAAAATGAGCCACAATACTTCCGGCAATTCCTGCAAACATTGAACTTACAGCAAAAGCTGAAATCTTGTAAAAATTTATTTTTATACCGAGAGCTCTTGCGGCATCTTCATCAGATCTCAGTGATTTTAAAATAAGACCGAAATTAGATTTACCTAAAATATACATTATAAGAATTGCAAGAACAGCAAAAGTCAGTACAAAATAGAAAGAACTTATCTGACCCTGAGTAAGAAATTCTATTCCGTAAATACCTTCTTCTCCTCCGGTAAGATCAGAAAGAGATATTGAAAGTTTTTCAAAAATTGTTGCAACTGCAAGTGTAGCAAGAGCAAAATAAGGGCCTTTAAGTTTTAATGTAGGAAGACCTATAAGAATACCGAAAATTGCAGAAACAACTGCTGCAAGAGGTATAGAAAGGAAAGGTTTTATAGGATAAACACTTGAAATAAAACCAATCATATACCCACCTATTGCAATAAAAGCTGCATGACCGAAATTTTCCTTACCTGTAAAACCGGAAAGAAAATCCCAGCTGGCTGCATAAACAGCATATATTACAGCTATTGAAAATACATTTAGTAAATAATAATCTTTAAATACTGGAAAAATATACAAAAAAACTACACCTATTAAAATTAATATGAAATTTAAATTAAATTTTTTCTTCATAAAATCACCCGCTTATATTGTTTTTTTGCCCATAATACCGGTTGGTCTGAATATTAGGAATATAAATACTATGACGAGAAAAACAACTTCTGTCATACTTGAAGTCCAGACCAGTGAAACGAAACTTTCAAGATATCCCATAAAAAATGCAGCAATTATACTGCCCGGGATACTTCCGAGTCCACCGAGAATTACTATGGAAAATGCTTTTAAAAGAGTTGTAAGCCACATGTTAGGTGATATAGAAAGGAATGGTGAAATAACAATACCTGCAATTCCTGATAAAAGAGCAGCTAAAGACATTGTTACTACAAAAATCATAGAAGTGTTAACGCCTACGAGTTCAGCTGCATATTTATCCTGTGAAGTAGCAAGGATCTGTTTTCCGAATTTTGTTTTATTAATGAATAAAAGAACTAAAATAATAGTTATTACGGAAACAATAAAAGCAAAAAGTCTTGAACCCGGAATAACTTCACCTAAAATTTTTGTACTTTTATCATAAAAAGAAGGTATAGAGTAATAGCTTGCTCCGAATAACAATTTAAATAAATATTGGGTAAAATAAGCTGAACCTAATGTAAATATGAGAATGTATATACTTTCACCTTTTTTCTGAAGATAAAGAATAGGATATTTCATTAAAAAGGCACCGAGTACCATTACAATCAGAAGAGAAAGTACTACCGAAATAAATGACGGTATACCCGAAGTAATAAAAAAGTAAACTAAATAAGCCGCAACCATATAATACGCACCATGATAAAGGTTTACAATTCCGGCAACACCAAAAGTAAGAGAAAAACCAAGAGCTATCAGTGCATATATTGAACTGTTAATAGCTCCGTTTATAAGAAAATTTGCGAACAACTTTTACACCCCTCTCTTGTTATTAAGTGAATCACTTCTCACAAAGCGTTAACAAATGAATCACATCTCATTAAACAATTTTATACTTTTATTATGATTTTTAAAAGGTCTAAAAAACTTGATTAAATACAATAAATAATAAAAAACAGTGAATAAAGGCGTTCTTTTTAACAAATTAAACAAATAGACACATTTATGTTCTTTAATTCACTAAAAAGCTCTAAAACAATTATTAAAACATATATATAGAAGAAAAAAAATATTAAAAAAATAAATGTATCATCTCTCATTTTAAACTAAAATAAAAAAAATGGCAGATTAACTGCCATAATAATGCCAATATTTATTTCTGGGTGAGCAAATATGTACGGGGTGTTGTAGAGAGATGATAACATATGAATCACTTCTCACTTTTACATTTTATTATTTTATTCTTAAATTTCAAAATCCGATTATATATGATTATATATGTTTAATAATGATTATTGATATTTTGATGCTTTTTTGTTATTTTTGTGCATTATATTAAATATAAAAGAAAAACAGAACTTTTTAAAGTTCTGTTTTATGTTTTTATTAAAATTTTTCTATCAGCGGAAAAGTTATTTCTGTTAAAAACATAAGTATTTCCGAAGACTTATTTTCATTTTCTATTTTTTGGATATTATTATTTATTAATGATGCAAGAGTTCCGAAAAAAACGTATTTATTTTCTATATTTAGTGTTTTGATATTGTTGTTAAGATAATAAAAATACCAGCTTATTATTTCTGATTTTTCTGTATATACTATTAAATTTTTCGGGTATGCTTTTCTTTCTTTATCTTTTGTAATTATTGCTTCCGCTGAAACCCATTCTTCAGAATGAAGATTTTCAGTGTCTATTTCATGATTTAAAATTTTTTCCCTGAGAATATTTATTATTTCGGTGTTTTTATTTACAGGTGTATTCAGCATAATTACCTCCTAAAAATAATTAGATAATTCATTTTATATCACTTATATTTAGCGGAGATAAAGTTTTTTTAAAGTTAAAAATTCATTTATTTTGTTTACTTAAAGTTATTTTTTGAACATATAAGTATAAGTTCCGGACATACCTGGAATTCTTTTCCTTTTACAGAGTTTATTATAGTATTTTTTTCATCTGTGAGTTTTTCCTGAACAGATTTTTCAAGAGTTGAAATTTTTAATGAAAAGATTTTGTCAAAATTTTCAGCAGTTTCTTCTGATATAAATGATTTTTCCCATAAAAAAACATTTTCTGCTTTTATTGTAAAATTTTCCGAAATTATTTTTATTATATCTTTTTTTGACATTGTGTTTTCATGATAATCGCCTTTTAGCATGTCTAATTTAGCTGCAAAATGATGTATTTTCATATGTGATTTCTGAGAATCTGTTAAATTATCATTTATCATTTCCATTAAAATAAAATATCCGGAGTCTGCAGTAATTCTTTTTATTTGGTTAATAAGATTATTTTTATTTTTTATATGATGAAGTGTATTTGAAAGACATGTAATATCAAACTGTCCGTCACTGAAATTATTTTTGTTTATATCTGTTTTAAAAAAATTTACCTCAGGATATTTTTCCTTTATTAATTTTTCTGTTTTTTCATTTATATCTATTGCAGTTAATGATTTAATATTATCGAATGAAGCTTTTATTATCTCTATGAAATCTCCGTTACCTGTACCTATATCAATAATATTTAAATTTTCCCGTGAAATAAAAAAATTTTTTATAAAATCCATATTTCCCCCCTAAATTAAATAAACCATCTTTCGATGGTTTATTCATTACCTGCGATATCTACATTTTCAATAATTACTGAAGGAGTTATTATATTTGAGTAAGAAAGCAGAGTATCATTTCCTATAGCTTTTATTTTAGAAAGCATAACGATAAAATTATCGGAGAGAGTTATCTGTTCAACACCTTTTGTAATTTCACCGTTTTCAACAAGCAGGCCTTTTGCTCCGAGTGAAAATTCACCTGATACAGGATTTGCACCTGAATGCATTCCTTCAACTTCTGTTATAATAATACCGTTTCCCAGTTCCTTTACTAATTCTTCAAATGAAAGTTTTCCGGGTTCTATTACCATGTTTACAGGAGCTATTCCGCCCTGTGTGGAATTACCGGTTGATTTTTTATTTTCCTTCAGTGCTGCTTTTATATCGTATAAAAATGTTTTTAATACTCCGTTTTCTATTATTGTTTTATCCGATGTAGGAAAACCTTCTCTGTCAAATGTTCTGTTTGTAAGACTTCCCGGATAAATTGCTATATCTTTTACAGTAAGAATATCTGAACCTATTTTCTGGTCTATTTTTCCTTTTAAAGGAGAAATTTCTTTCTGAACGTTTTCAGCTGATATCATACTGTTCAGAAGACTAAGAATATCAGAGAAAGCCATGTTATTTATTATTATATTATATTTTCCGCTTTTTACGGATTTTGAACCTATTTTTGCAATTGCATCTTCTTTAGCTTTTTCACCTATTGCAAGTGTAAGATTTTCAGGTGATTTTCCTACTTCATAATAAAATCCTGATCTTGGGGAAACATCTTCAGCAACAGTCATAGAATAACAGAATCCACCGTCAGATTTCGATTTTTTATCAAGACCGTAGGTGTTGGCAATTCTTATATCACTTACGAAGTTCTGATATACAATATTAGGAACCATTTTTATTCTGGAATCAGATTTTGCTGCATCATAAATATTTTTTATAAATTTTAATTTATCAGAAACATCTTCTTTCTCAAAATTTCCTTTATATAGTTCTGCATTAAGGTATTCACCTGATCCGTCGTGAAGATTTACTATTTCTTCCGATTCAACTATTTCCATGTTTTCTACGGCTTCATTAATTATTTTTTCAGGATTTTCAAGTATTTCTGTAAAAGCTGCTCCTGATTTACCGTTTTTAAGAACAACAACTTTTACTTTAAAACTTTCTGCATCTTTGTAGCTGTCAAGTTCTCCGTTTGCAAGAGAAAGATTAAATTCTTTTTCTCCTTCATAATTTATTTCACAGGCATCTAAACCTAATTTTTTTGATATATCAAATAATTCATTTTTAAAATTTTCATATGTCATTTGTTTTTACCTCCCACAAGAATTTCACTTACTCTTATAGTTGGCTGTCCGACATCAGCAGGAATTGAACCTGATACAGAACCGCACATTCCCTGACCTCTACCGATATCATTACCGACCATATCAATTTTAGTAATTATTTCATTTCCTCTTCCGATAAGAGTTGCTCCTCTTACAGGTTTTGTAATTTTACCGTTTTCTATTAAGTATCCTTCATTTATTGCAAAATTAAATTCACCTGTTGCAGGCTGTACAGATCCTCCGCCCATAGATTTTGCAAAAATACCGTATTCAGTATTTGAAATAATTTCTTCAGGATAGCTTTTTCCCGGTAATATAAATGTATTTGTCATACGTGATGTCGGTGCGTATTTATAATTCATTCTTCTCGATGAACCGGTTACTTCGGTTTTCATTTTTCTTGCTCCGAGTTTATCTACCATATAACCTTTTAGAATACCATTTTCAACAAGAATATTTCTTTTTGTAGGAGTTCCTTCATCATCAACATTTGAAGATCCCCAAGCATTTGCTATTGTACCGTCATCAACTGCAGAAACACAATCAGAAGCTATTTTCTGACCTAATTTATCACAGAAAACAGAAGCACCTTTTGAAACAGAAGTAGCTTCAAGTGAATGTCCAACGGCTTCGTGGAAAATAACTCCTCCGAATTCATTTGATATTATAACAGGCATTTTTCCTGCAGGTGCCGGATCAGCTTTAACCATTCTGTCAGCAATTCTTGAAGCTCTTTTTCCTGCTTCATGAGGGTCTAAAGAATTAAAAAATTCAAAACCCATTCCTGCTCCCGGACCGTAAAATCCTGTTTCCATTATTCCGTTTTGTTCAGCAACTGACTGTATCATTAATCTTGTTCTTACACGTCTGTCTTCTGCCCATACACCTTCTGTATTTGCAATAAGCACTGACTGATCATATTCCCAATAATTTACAATAACCTGTTTTATAAGCTGTGAATAGTTTTTTGCTGATTCAGAAGCTTTTTTCATTATAAGAATTTTTTCTTTTTTGTCAATATCATTCGGATAAAGAAATACTCTGTTATTTTCTTTATATTCAACCTTATTAAAGTTTAAAACGGTATCTTTTATTTTTATTTCACCAAGAGTTTTTCCTACTCTTTCAGCTACTGATATAAGGTTAGTTTCGGAAACATCATTACTGTAAGCATAAACGGCTTTATCTCCGAGAAATCCTCTTATACCTACTCCGAATTCGTTTCCTGATATTGCTTTTTCTACTAAATTTTGTTTCATGGATATTCTGTTGTCGTATCTTTTTTCAACAAAAACTTCCGCAAAATCCCCACCGTTGCGTAATACGGCCATTAGTATCTTTTCAATTAAAGATTTTGATAACACTAAATATCACCTCCGTAAATAAATTATATCATTAAATAATTAGTTATGCTTATTACTTTTATTAAAATAACTATTTTAATAAAAAGTTTCTATATTTTTACTTCCCGCTTATTAAAAATATAAGATGATAATATGAATATTAAAACAGAAATTATTATTATGAAAAAAGAATTTGTCCAGAATATTTTATTTTCTTTTATAGTATCAATAAGGGGTATATAAGTAAATATACTTATTTTACCGATTGCTTTTATTGATTCGTATGACTGGGCAAGAGTACTGCCGAAATACATAAAAATTGTAAGTCCGAGCGATATTGCTATATTTAGTGAACTTTTCTGTGAAATTACCGATGTAAGGACCGATACAGAAGAAAAAAATATCATTACGGTTAAAAAATAAACACCGAAAGCAATCAGAACATCAGTACTGTATGAATATTTAGGGGCTATAAATATTTTAAATAAAAATATAACGTTTATTAGAAAAATAGCCGCAGATATCATAATATAAATAATTATTGTTGATATTTTACTATAATATATTTTATACCTTGAAACAGGCTTAATAAGAATATACTCTATAGTTTTTTCTTCAAATTCCTTTGCAAATAAATTACCGGCAAACATTGCCGCAAAAACAGATCCGAGAATATACATAAAACTCATTCCTTCTGATCCGAACATACCTTCAGGTCCGGAAAGAATTTCTTTATCTATATTAAATGCGGAAAGTAGAGCCTTCGGAAATTTGTCGAGTATTCCGAGCATTGGTTTTATATCATCCAGTAAATTTCCTGTAATAGGTATGTACATGAATCCGAAAAGCACAAATATTATTGTCCACAAAAGAACAAATTTAAAATTCCATTTCATTTCTTTTTTTAAAATATTCACAGGTATACCTCCGTTATAAATAATATTCCATAAAGGTTTCTTCAAGACTCGGCTTTCTTATTTCAATATCTTCAAATTCATAATTGTTTATGTCGTTTAAAAAGTTTTTTATTTCTGAATTTTTTATGGAAAATATATAATTTTCATCTTTACATTCAGAAATTTTCCACGAATTATTTTTATAGTTTTTAAGATTTTTTACAGAAATTATCTTTTTTGAATAACTTCCTATTTGTTCTTTTGTAAATTCTTTTATCAAAATGCCGTCTTTTATAATACCTACGAGATCACATATTTTTTCTACTTCGGAAAGAATATGCGAGGAAAAAATAACAGTTGTTCCTCTTTCTTTTTCTTTCATAATTATTTCATATAATTTTTGCTGTAAAAGCGGATCAAGACCGTTTGTCGGTTCATCAAGTATCAGAAATTCCGGTTTATGTATTATTGCCTGAAGAATACCGACCTTTTTTTTATTACCCATTGAAAGTTCCCTGAATTTTTTATTTAAATCTATTCCCAAATTTTCTGTAAGCTCTTTTTCGTAATTTTTATCATAATTTTTATAAAACCTTTTGTTGTAATCAAGAAAATCTTTTACACGCATATCGTTATAATAATTTACTTCCCCGGGAAGATAACCTATTTTTGATTTTAACTCATTTATATCATCAGGAATTTTTTTGTTTCCTATTAATACATTACCTGAATCTTTATTCAGAAATCCGAGTATTATTCTTATTGTGGTTGTTTTTCCTGCACCGTTAGGACCTATAAGGCCGTATATCTGACCCGGTTTAACCTCAAAAGAAATGTTTTCCACACCTTTGCTTTTTCCGTAGTATTTTTTTAAGTTTTCTATTTTTATCATAAAGTCCTCCTGTAAAAAATAAGCATTACCTTATTATATCAGAATTTAATTCTATAAGGTAATGCTCTGTATTTAGTTTGTTTCACCGACAATATTTTTAGCCCATTTTTTTGATTTTATTCTGAGAAAAATTATTACTGATTTAAATATTTCATCGCTCATAGTAAGAAGAAAAACTATGTTATAAGGAAGTTTAAATACTTTTGAACCTAAAAAAGCCATAGGTATTCCTATAAGCCACATAGAAGATACATCAACCAAAAGAAAGAATTTGGCATCCCCTCCTGCTCTTAATACACCTACACCACCGACCATATTCCAGGCTCTTAAAGGTATAAATATACATGAAATGGTAAGTATGGTTACTATCATATTTTTTACATTATCAGTGACGTTAAATATATCCGCAAAAAAACCTGATGAAAAAAAGAGAGCAAAAGCCAGTATCACTGCTGCGAATACTGTAAGCAGAGTAAGTTTTTTTGTGTAATTAAAAGCATTTTCAAACCTTGAAGCCCCTATTTCCTTGCCTATTATTACAGCGGTTGAATTTCCGAAAGAAGTAAGTATAGCCCATACAAATCCTTCTATTGTATCAACAACATTTTTTGCCGCTATTACATTTGTTCCCATGTATGAAAAAACAACAGTATAGAAAGTTATTCCGAGTGACCATAAAAATTCGTTTACTGTAGTAGGAAGAGCATATTCAAAGAATTTTTTTGTAAAAGAAAAACTGAGGTTTTTAAATTCTCTGAAAAAAAATATTCCGGGATGTTTTTTCTTTATCATAAAAGAAAAAAGTATAAAAATCTGAATAAATCTTGAAATTACAGTTCCAAGAGCAGCCCCGGATTCACGCATTTCCGGAAAACCGAATTTTCCGAAAATAAGAATATAATTTAAAAAAATATTTGAAACAACTGTTATTATACTTGCCGTCATAGGAAGAACAGTATTTTCCGTACTTCTTAAAACCGCTTCAAAAATATAAATTATTGCGGTAATAGTGTAAGAAAGAGAAATTATTTTTAAATATGAGGCTCCTGAGTTTATTACATTAATATCCGGCGAAAGAAGAGAAAGTATTTTTTCCGGTATGAAATAAGCAGGTAAAAAAAATCCCAAAGATAATATAATTCCTGTTATTAACACAAGTGAAGTTGTTTTTGAGATATTTTTTAAATCTTTTTTTCCCCAGAACTGAGAGAAAAATATAGTTCCGCCGGAACACATTCCGAATAATAATAGGGAAAAAATAAAAAACACTTTATTAGAAAGGCCTACAGAAGCTATCGAAACTTCTCCGAGACGCCCTATCATAAATGTATCTATAAAATTTACACCTGTTGAGATTAATTGCTGTAGAGCCATAGGAATAGCAATAACTGCAAGTCTTTTATAAAAATCTTTCATATATCACCTTATATTATTATATAAAATATTTAAATCATTTTCAGATAAAAATCCTTTAGATGCACCCGATTCTCCTATTTTCCACGAAGCAAAAAGACATGCTTTTCTCATTGAAATATAAGGATCAGATGTTTTTGTATAAAAATAAATAAACGATGAAAAAAGAGAATCTCCGGCACCTATTGTGTTTAACACAGGTCTTGTTTTATATGAGCTGAAAAATGTTGTTTTCCCGTCATATTTATTTTTCATAAGAGCACCTTTTTCACCCATTCCGATTACAATTATTTCATTACTGAATTTCTCATATACTTTTTCTATCCATATTTCAGGTGAAATTTCAAGTTTTTCATCACTCATAAAAAGTATATCTGAATTTTTCATAAAGTCTTTATTATAAGTGTCATCAAGATTGTTTATGCAGTGAACATCAGATGCGGTTTTTTTACCGGTTTTTTTACATATTTCAAATTTATCTCTTGAATAGTTTATATTGCATAAAACGACAAGATCCGAGGATTCATATGATTCTGAAAAAAGATTTACCGGGTATTTTATTTCCTGTATATTTTTAAGATCTGTAAAAATATTTCTTTTTCCGTTTTCATCGTATAATATTACTGACTGGCATGTTGAATCAAGAGAATTAAGTAAAAATTTATCAGTCATATTATTTTTTGACATTTCATTTTTTATAGTTTCTTCATAAATATCTTTACCTGTCAAGGAAAGAAGTTCAGCATATGCTCCGAGTACTGTAAAAGCTTTTGATACGTTATAACCTACACCTGAGACATTTGAATTTATTCCGAAAAAATTATATCTTACAGGTTCGTACTGTATAGGAAATTTATCTGTTTTAACATTGGTTTCTATATTAACGAGACCGCTTACTGTAAATTTCATTTTTCACCTCTTTATCTGATATTTTAAAGCTTTTTCATAAGCAGTTCTGTATTTTTCGGTAAAATCGTCTTTTGTAAGTTTTTCATTTCCGAAAAATAATAATCCTGATGATTTTATGAAATCATAATCATTTTCTGAGATTTCTAATATTTTTTTAATTTTTAAAAGTGTATTTTTTGTACAGGTTTCTCCTTTAAGATCATCTTCAGCATCGAGTATATATGATCTGAAAGATTCTTTTTTGTAAAGATTATAAAGGGTTTCTTCCGAAACAAAAGAATTTTTCCATTCTGAAATAATGTTTTTATAAAATTTCAGAATATCATTATCTGCTTTTTTTTGTTCAAGCCAGTATATTTTTTCTTCATAAATTTCTGCGGCAGCCTCTTTTTCATATCTGTATTTTTTTAAGGTATGCTGAATTCCTGATAATTCTTCTGTATTTAAAAGTAACTGCATATAATTTCTTGTTTCAAAACGTTCAGCCATATGAAATACAGGCAGGTCTTTTTCTTCTGAATTATAATCTTTTAAAGGATTAAACCGGTAACAGTATCCGAAATCAAATAATTTTATTTTATTATCAGGTGTAATTAAAATATTTCCCGGGCATAAGTCCCATTCGAATAAACCTTTTTTTTCCATATTTAAAAGTGTTCCGAAAAGATTTTTAATTTCTTTTTTTGTAAAATCTCCGGGAATTTTGCCTTCTATCCACGGTGAAAAAATAAATCCGTTTTTAAGACTGGCATAAATTGTATCAACTATTCCGGAAAAATCCAGATCGCCTTCTTTTTTAAAAATTTCGAAATCAAGTCTTCTTTCTATTTCATTTAAAAAAGAAGTCTGACCGTCAGTTCCCTGGACTGAAATAACAGGTCTTTTTTTCTTTAAATTGTAAAAAACATTGTTGATTTTTAATTTAAATACTTTTGCGGTTAATCCTCCTGAATATAAAGTTTCAAAATATTCTGAATTTTCATCTGTATTAATTAACTTCTGCAAGTCAATAGGAAGATTTTGTTTTAGACCTACTGTTATTTCTGTATTATTTTCTATAATTTTTAATTTTCTGAGCCGGTCTTTCTCTGTACTTTTCATATTTCATCACAGCATTTTAATATGTAAACACCTTCCGGAACATTAACATAACCTTTGAATACAGTATTATCCGTAAGTGATTTATAAGTATTGTCAAAAAAATATTCAGTAGATTTCCGGAAAATCATTACAACAGATTTTCTGTTTTCAAGTATTTTTTCAAAAATAAGATAATCATTATCGGCTTCTCTGAAAAAATATTTTCCTGATTGCAGTTCTTCATTATTTTTTCTCATTTTTATAAGATCTTTTGTAAAAGTAAAACAATCTGTTTGTTCTTTAGTGTGATTTTCCGGGAAAATCATAGCAACTCTTCCGCTTTCTGAAGGAAAAATATATTCCTTATCACCTTTAATACATATTTCATTTCCGTATTCCAGCATAATATTACCTGAAAGTGTAAAAAGAAGTTTCATTACATTTTTCCATATTTCTTTATCATTACAAATATCTATAAATCTTTTAAGATCATGATTTTCTATAAAATATGTAAGACTGAATTTTTCATCGTTTATATCAGAAGACATTTTTAAAATTTCGCAAAATTCTTTCATGTTTTTTGATTTATTTACAAAAATTTTTTCAAAAGAATCATATACAAAAAAATCAAAAAGACTTGTAAATATATTTTTTCCTTCGAAAGATTTAAAACTTTTTATAAGGTTATAATTATCTTTTTCATCTTT
Organism: Thermotogae bacterium; assembly: GCA_024233675.1. Classification (GTDB taxonomy): domain Bacteria; phylum Thermotogota; class Thermotogae; order Petrotogales; family Petrotogaceae; genus JACKPH01. The sequence continues at coordinate 108,382 of JACKPH010000002.1, read as the reverse complement.
TACATCATCCCAGACTTCGCCCAAAAGGATAACATCATTTCTTATTTTTTTCATCTCTGTTATAAAATAAAACCAGAAATCCTGCGGAATACCTAAAGCATGATCAAGTCTGAAACCATCTGCATTTGTATTTTTAAGCCAGTATCTCCCGACTTCTGTAAGAAATTCCCTTGTTGAAGAATCAGAAAAATTCCAGAAAATAAACATTTTTTGCCAGCGTTCTTCCTGTCGGCTCTGAGGAGGTTCTGTAACCGGTTTAAATCCTTCAGGAATTGAATCGAAGTTATAATATTTTGATGCATGATTTAACACAATATCCAAAATTACTCTGATATTTCTTTTATGAGCTTCTTCTATAAGAATATTTAATACGTTTAATCTTTTCTCTTTTTCCGGAAGAGAAACGTTTTCAGAAAGAGAAAAATAATCAGTTGTATCATAACCGTGAGTGGTCATGGATTCAAAAACAGGACCCAGATAAATTAAATCTATTCCGAGAGAAGAAAGATAATCAAGTTTTTCTGTTATACCCTGCAAATCTCCTTCTATTGAATTTTTTTCAAAATGAATGTAATCTTCTTTTGTGAAATCGTTTGCAGTATTACCGTTATTAAAAAATTTTATCAGTATATGATAGCCTGTAAACATTTTTCCCTCCTAATTAGTGCTTTCGCGAATTATTAGTTCATAATCCATATAAATTTTTTTTATTTTCGCTTTTTTATTTTTTATTATATCTATAAGAAGTTCTGTTGCTTTTTCACCTATGCCGTAATGATCCTGTCTTACGGTACTTAAACGGGGTTTTATGTAATTAGCCATATCAATATCATCAAAACCTATAACAGAAATATCTTCCGGTATATTCAGATTTAAATCTTTTATAGCTGCAATAGCGCCTATTGCCATATCGTCATTTGCACAGAAAACAGCAGTTATATCATTGTTTTCCTGTATTACTTCTTTTGCAATCTTATAACCGGAATTTAAAGAAAACTTTCCTTCACGTATACAGGAAGAATCTATTCCGTTTTTTTTAAGAACATCTGTAAATGCTTTTTTTCTTAGATTTGCCCCCCAGTCATAAGACGGTCCTGAAATATATAGTAATTTTCTGTGACCTTTTTCTATGAGATATTCTGTTGCTTTCCTCGAACCGTTGTAATTGTCCTGAACGACACATGGAATTTCTGATTCCGGTAATTCCTGGTCTACAAGAACAATAGGTATTTTCTTATTTATTTCTTTTAGTGCGGCAGTTTGTTCTTTTCCGCATATGCTCTCGAAATATAAAATTCCGTCAACTCTTTTTTCATAAAGTGAATATATGGAATTTAATATATTTTTCTGACTGTAATAATTATTAACCATCATTACGCCGTAATTATTTTTCTGACAGACTTCAGTTACTGCCATTATTCTCTTTGTAAAATAACTGTGTACCATTGGTAAAACAACACCTATATTTTCTGATTTGCTGCTGAGTAAATTTTTTGCAATCTGATTAGGTCTGAATCCGTTTTCGTCTATTATTTTTTGTATTTGCTCACGCATTTTCGGATTTACTCCCGGTTTCCTGTTTATAACCCTTGAAACTGTTGATACGGAAACACCACATTTAACAGCTATGTCTTTCATATTCATAACAGTCACCTCTTGTATTTTTATTAAATATTATCACATTTTATATATAATTGCAAACGTTTGCAATTGTATATAAATAAAAATGGCTTAAATTTTCTTAGCCATTAATATATCAGGTTTTCCGAAGCCATTTGCATGAGGTATTATTCCGCATAATGAAAATCCGCATTTAATATAAAATTCATAAGGATGATTATTTATGTTTTTTATATTTATAAGATAATCAATAGGATCAGGAAAAATTTCTTTTCCGGAAATATTTGTTCTGTAATCTTCATCGTCACATCCGAGGTAAATAGTACAGTAGCCGAGTTCTTTTACCTTTTTTTCAAAATAGGAAATAAGAATTTTTCCGTAGCCTTTACCCTGAAATTTTTTTGAAATAACTATAGGATGAAGTTCGAAAGCACCGGAATACGAATTAATTCCGCTTATCCATCCTATAACAGTATTTTTATCTTCGAGAATTATACTTATTTTTTCATCGGACAAACTTTTTTCTAATTCTGTCATGGCATCATTTTCATTTTTAATCCATTCAGGAAAATTTTCTGTAAGTATTTTTAAAAGTTGATTTATAAAGTTTTTATTTTCAAAAATATCTTTTAGATTATAAAATTTCATTTAAATTTTCTCCTTTATTTTTTTTATCTATAATAAAATTATAAATTAAGCCTGTAAATATTATAAGACCTCCGAGTGTTTTTCCTAAAGAAAATTTAGAAGATATTATATAATCTATTATTATTCCGGAAAATATCTGTCCGGTAAGAGAAAGAAAAGATGTGTAGACAACTGAAATTTTAGGTACAACAAAATTAAAAATAAATATTACAGCAACACCGAGAGCTCCGCCTAAATAATACCATGAAGGTAAAACTCCATAGTTTAAAGGTTTTTTTGAAATAAAAATTATTAAGGTTATAAAAAACAGACCCGAAAAATAATTTAGATAATTCGAATGAAATGTAGACGTTTTCTGACCGAAAGAAGCGTTAAGACTCATATTTATAACAACAAGAACACCTGCTATTACAGAAAGTATATAATACATATTTTTCCCTCCTTAAAATATAAGCATAAATATTATTCCGCATATTATGATAAGATAACCCGGTATTTTCTTTTTGTTCAATGGTATTTTTTTTAGTCCGAAAAGGCCAAAAGAATCAACTGCCAAAGATGCCGTTAACTGCCCTATAATTCCGAGGGAAAGAGTTATTGTTGCTCCGAGATTTGCATATGTTATATTATTTATAAGAGTCAGAAATACCCCTAAAAATCCCGGAACAAAGAAATAAAACGGAAGTTTTTTAAAATCACGTACTGAATTTTTTTTGGCAAAGAAAAAAACTGTCATAAGCGAAAAACCTACAATATGTATTATGAAAAGTGAATAAAAAAGTTCTGTTTTGACCGAGAATACACCGTTTATCATAACCATTATTCCTATAAGAGTTCCGGAAAGGAAGGCAAAAAATCTATTCATTGAAAGATCATCTCCTTTTAATTTTTCATTATATTTTAATTTATTATATAATATAAATATATGACTAATGTCATAAGGAGGATTGAAATGGAAATTTTAAAAAATGAAGAAATGAAAAAATATTATTATGAGAAATATGATATTGCTTCATATTTCGGAAAGGATATGTATAAATATATTAATCTTTTTGAATTTAAAAAAAATGAAAATGTTTTTATGGTAAATCAGGAAGTTAATTATTTTTATTTTTTTGTCAGCGGAAAAGTAAAAATATTTACCCTTAATGAAAGGGGAAGATCTCTTCTGCTGAAATTTAATGTACCGCTTCAGATTTTAGGCGATCTTGAATTTATGGAAGGTTCGAGTATAAGAACTAATGTTCAGACTATTACCGAAAGTTATCTTTTGGGAATAGACATGGATATTTTAAGAAAAGAATGCTATGATGATCCTGTTTTTCTTAAATTTATAATAAAGAATCTCAGCAGAAAACTTGAATTTCTTTCGAATCTTAGTTCCATAAATGTTTTATACAGTGTTGAAAGCAGATTTGCAGCATATCTGCTTGCTATAGATACAAAAGAAGAAGAAATTTTAAACAGTATAGAAACAAATAATCTTGCGGAAATATCTGAGTTTCTCGGAACGAGTTACAGACATCTTTTAAGAATTATAAGAAAACTTTCTGATATGAATGTAATAGAAAAAAAAGGTAAAAATATAAAAATTATAGATAAAGAATATTTAAGCAGTATATCAAGAGATATATATAAATAATTTTTTTAACAATTATTTGATATAATATACAATGAATGAGCACGCAGCTGAGTCTGTGTGTATAATCTCATTCACCTCTTAATGTTTTGCCAGACTATTTAGTCTGGCTCTTTTATTTTTATGATAAATTAATGAATAATAAATATATGCGGAACAAATAAATAATGAAAAGATAACATCATAAGTAGTATAATTCCTTCATATTATAGTTATGAGGTGAATTATGTTTATACCGAAACTTTTTACAACACTTAAGGATTATACACCGAAAATGTTTTTATCAGATCTTTCTGCAGGTATTATAGTCGGAATTATTGCAATTCCTCTTTCCATAGCCTTTGCAATATCCTCCGGTGTATCACCGGAAAAAGGTATTATTACAGCAATAATAGGAGGATTTATAGTTGCCGTTCTCGGAGGAAGCCGTGTGCAGATAGCAGGGCCTACTGGTGCTTTTGTAGCCATAGTATACGGTATAGTTATGAAATACGGTATTGAGGGATTAATGATATCAACTGTTATGGGGGGAGTTATACTTGTTTTAATGGGTTTTTTAAAACTCGGGTCAGTAATAAAGTTTATACCGTATACAATTACTTCCGGATTTACTTCAGGAATAGCAGTTATAATATTTACCGGTCAGATTAATGATATAACAGGATTAACAGCTCCCGGAGAATATTCTTTTTTTCAGAAATGGTATTATTATTTTTCAAATATGAAAAATATAAATTTTACGGTTTTTATTTATTCTGTTATTGCTGTTATTTTCCTTTTTTTATGGCCTAAAATAAGCAAAAAGATACCGGCATCTATAATTTTAATAATATTTTCCACCATTATTAATTATTTTTTTAAATTAAATATGGAAACTATAGGAGGAAAATTCGGAGAAATTACCCTTAATTTTCAGATGATAAAATTTTCTGATATTAATTTTTCAGATATAAATTTCCTTATAATGCCCGCATTATCAATTGCTGTTTTAGGAGCTATAGAGTCATTGCTTTCGGCAGTTGTTTCCGACGGTATGATAGGAGGAAATCACAGATCTAACATGGAATTAGTTGCACAGGGAGTAGCAAATATTTTTAGCGGATTTACCGGCGGTATACCTGTAACAGGAGCAATTGCAAGAACAGCAGCAAATGTTAAAAACGGCGGAAGAACACCTGTTGCCGGTATAATTCATTCAGTTACCATACTATTTATAATGATATTTCTTACACCGTATCTTAAATATATACCTTTATCAGCACTTGCATGCGTTCTTATTTTTGTTTCTGTAAATATGTTTGAAACGGAATCTTTTAAAGATATTAAAAGAAATCATATTTATGATACCCTTGTTTTTGTTATAACTTTTATACTGACATTTTCAGTAAATCTTATAGCGGCAATAGAAGTAGGAATAGTTCTTGCGGCATTTCTTTTTATGAAAAGAATGACAGATGTTTCAGGAATTAATTATTTTAAAAATGAAATACGCAGTAATGAAATAAAGGACACTCTTAATTTTACAGAAAAGAATAAGGAAATAGAAATATATGAAATAAACGGTCCGTTTTTTTTCGGCGCTGCTGAAAGACTTTTAAAGATAAACAGACAGATGAATTATTTTCCTAAATTTCTGGTACTTAAGATGACTCAGGTGCCTTTTATAGATTCAACAGCATTAAATGCTTTAAAAAAGTTTGCTTTTTCAATGAAAAAGAAAGGTACAGATATTTTTATTGCGGAAGCCGGAGAAGAAGTAAAAAATTCGATAAAGAAATACGGTATAGATGAAATATCTTATATAAATGAACTTGAAGAAATTTACAAAATTTATGATGAAAGTAAGGGATTAGCTTGAACAGTCTTCAGATAATTTCATTAGTGGTTTTCGGATTTGTACTTTTTTCCGTAATTACTCATAAAATAAACAGAACAACAGCTGCAATGCTCGGAGCTGCAGTTGTTATAGCAAGCGGAATATTTCCTGATCAGATGGAAGCTTTTCGTGATTTTATAGATTTTAACACAATTTTTTTGCTTTTGGGAATGATGATATTTGTTAATGTTTTAAAAAAGAGAAATATTTTTACGTATATGGGTATAATGGCTCTTAAGGTTACAGGTAAAAATCTTAAAATGCTGTATGTATCTTTGATATTTATAGTTGCTATTATATCTTCCGTAATTGACAATGTTACAACAATACTGATTTTTGTGCCTATATCTCTTGCTATATGTGATTCTCTTGATATAGATTATCTTCCGCTTATATTATCTGAAATATTTGCATCTAATATAGGAGGTACGGCAACAATTATAGGTGACCCGCCTAACATAATGATAGCATCTTCCGCAAATCTCACATTTATGGATTTTACAAAAGTTATGGGACCGCTTGCCGTTTTAAATCTTATAGGACTTATAGTATTTATTTTTATTGTTTTCAGAAAAGAACTTAAGGTAAAAATCGATGTAAACATAATAAAGAATCTCGATACACATGAATTAATTGAAGATAAAAAAGAATTTATTATATCGTTTGTTCTTTTGGGAATTACTATAATTCTTTTTGTTTTTCAGCATTATCTTAATCTTGAAGCATCAGTGGTTTCTATTATAGCGGCATTTTCTTCTCTGCTTATACTTGAAAGACATGAAATTCATGAAATTCTTAAAGATGTTGAATGGGAAAGTTTACTCTTTTTTATAGCTCTTTTTATAATAACCGGGGCTCTTGAAAAAACAGGGGTACTTGAAATACTTTCCGATAAGGTTATATATTTTACAAAATATTCTTCTGAAATGTTTTCGGGAATATTGATGACATTATCTGCTGTAATATCAGGATTTCTTGATAATATACCGTTTACCGCTGCTATGATTCCTGTTACCGAAAATGTCATAAAAGTAAATAACGGTATAGGAAATTATCTGTGGTTTTATCTGTCTGCCGGAGCGTGTTTAGGAGGCAATATGACAGCTATAGGAGCTTCTGCAAATATTATAGGACTTGCCATGATAAAACAGTTTAAAAACAAAAGGATATCTTTTTTAAAATTTATGAGTTACGGATTTTTTATAGTTATTATCAATCTTATAATATCTCTGATTTATTTCGGTATATTTTTTAAATAAAAAATAAACCGCAATTGCGGTTTATTTTATTCTGTTTTTTCCTTCGTTTTTTGCTTCTATAAGTTTATCATCTGCGGTTTTTATTATATCAGTATTATCAGGATCTGCATGAGCAATACCTATACTAAGACTTAAATTTTCCGCTTCATCAAAAATTCTTGCAAAATTTAAAAATTCTTCTTTTATAATTCTTGCTTTTTTAAGAGTTTCGTCAGGCTTTCCGAAAATTAAAAGAATAAATTCGTCCCCGCCGTATCTTCCGGCAAGATCTTCATCTGATATGTTCATTTTTAAAGCATCACCGAGGTATTTTATAATTCTGTCACCTTCAATATGTCCGTATATATCGTTTACTTTTTTAAAATTGTCAATATCCAGCATTAAAACTGAAAAATTTCTGAAATTTTTTGAAGAAATTATTCTGTAATATTCGGAAAGAAAATGTCTTCTGTTATGAAGACCGCTTAAATCATCTGTTTCGGATAATTTTTTAGCAATTTCGCGCTCAGTTTCATATGTTTTTTTTAATATATTTATGTTCAGGGAAAGATAAACTGATACAAATATTATTGATATAATATAATCAGCAGCTCTTGAAACTTCTGAACTGTATCCGAGAAAAAGTTCAGGAACAAATATTTCAGAAAGAATCAAAGCTGATATCATAAAACTAAAAGAAGCTATAAACACAATAATTTCTTTCTTTTTTAGTATAATAAGAGATGTCAGCAGATAAGAAAATATATACATCGGAAAGGCACTTTTTGAACCTCCTGTGAGAAACCACATTACAGGTGTGAAAATAAAGTTAAGAAATATTATTATTGTTTTTTCGGCAATTTTAAAAAGTTCTTCTTTTTTTATAATAAAAGATATGTATAATAAAAATACTATCATTATTGAAGGCATAAGAAAATTAAGGAATACAGGTCTCTGTAAAAAATTGCTGATTCCGCCGACAATTGTTCCGAATATACCGAATTTTATCATTAAAGCTACTATTTTCTGTTCCACAGAAAAGTATTTTCCAGTCATTTTATCACCCGCATTATTTTTTTATTTTATTATACTATAAAAAGTTAATAATAGCAAAAAAACATAAAAAAGAGGTAAAAAAATGAAACAGTTAAATTCATTTGAAATTTATATAAGAGGAGTTAAAAAAAATATAAATATTTTTAAAAAATATAATAAAAGCCTTTTTCAGGAGAAAAGTAACAGTATAATAATATACACGGTTTATGAAGACAGAAATAATCATACCGAAATTATAAAAAATTTTCTGAGAGAATATTCAGGCAAATATATACCTAAAAGAACTGAGTATTATAAAAAAATTATAGGGGTAAATTTTAATAAAATAAGAATAAAAGACCAGAAATCAAGATGGGGAAGCTGCAGCAGTCTCGGAAATCTTAATTTTAACTATAAAATAATACAGGCTCCGGATGAGATAATAGATTATGTTATAATACATGAATTATGCCATCTTATAGAAATGAATCATTCTGAAAGATTTTGGAAAAATGTTGCAAAATATGATCCGAAATATATTACAAATGAAAAATGGTTAAAAAATAATACTCTGAAATTATTTACAATAAACGGTTTAGCGGAAATAAAATAAAAAATCTGATATAATATATATTAAAATTTGAATATAATTATTTTTATAAATAATAAAATTATACAATAACCGGAGGGGTTTTATGAATGTTACCATAAGAGATTATATCAAAGGGGATTTCTATATTATAAAAGAAATAGACAGAGAAACGTTCAATGAATGTACACTTTCTGATTTTGAAACAGATCAGACTGCAATGTATTCTGAAAATAAGATATATATTGCATTTTCTGATAACGAACCGGCAGGATTTGTAAGTATTTTAAAAGCAAAAACACTTCATTATGACGGTTTTTGGATAGATTTACTGGCTGTAAAACCTAAATTCAGGGGTAACGGAATTTCAGGAAATCTTCTTGATAAAGCAATGGAGTATGCAAAATCAAAAGGTGCTGATATTATAACAGCGCTTGTAAGGGAAAATAATTCCGCTTCAAACTCTTCTTTTGAAAAAAATAACTTTGAAAAAAGTACGGATTTTTTCAGTATATATAGTAAAAAACTTTGATTATGCTGTATAATTAGTATGTAGAGCTAACAAAAGGAGGCTGAAAATGTTATACAGAAATTTCGGAAAAACAGGTGAAAAAGTTTCTGCGCTCGGATTTGGGTGCATGAGATTTCAGGTAGAAGATAATAAACAGGAAAAAATAATTGAAGATCTTGCGGTGGAACAGCTCAGATATGCAATAGATAACGGGGTTAATTATATTGATACTGCTTATCCGTATCATTCCGGAATGAGTGAAATTCTTGTAGGTAAAGCTTTGAAAGACGGATACAGGGAAAAAGTATATCTTGCGACAAAATCACCGTCATGGCTTATAAAAAACAGAGAAGATTTAGATAAATATCTTGATGAACAGCTTAAAAAACTTGATACAGATCATATAGATTTTTATCTTTTACATGCGTTAAAAAAAGAGTACTGGGATAATTACCTCGAAAATGATGTTTTTGATTTTATAAAAAAGGCAAAAGAAAGCGGTAAAATTAAATATATAGGTTTTTCTTTTCATGATGAATACAAAGTGTTTGAGGAAATAATTAATTCATACGAATGGGATTTTTGCCAGATTCAGTATAATTTTATGGATCAGGATTATCAGGCAGGGAAAAAAGGTCTTAAACTCGCTGCTTCAAAAAATATAGGTGTTGTAATAATGGAACCTCTTAGAGGAGGAAGTCTTACAGGAAATGTTCCGGAAGATATTAAAGAAATATGGGATAAAAGCACTGTTAAAAGAACACCTGCGGAATGGGCTTTAAAATTTCTCTGGAATCATCCTGAGATTTCAGTTGTGCTAAGCGGTATGAATATGTGGGAACATATAAAAGAAAATATAAAAACAGCATCGGAGACATTACCGGAAAGTCTTACAGAATATGAAAAAAATCTTATAGAAGAGGTCAGAAAAGCGTATACAAAGAAAATAAAAGTTAACTGTACGGCGTGTCAGTATTGTATGCCATGTCCCGCAGGAGTTAATATTCCTTTGAATTTTAGTGTATATAATAATTACGGAGTATACGGAAATAAAGAAAGAATTATAAATCAGTATAAAGAAATGACACTCGGTAAAAAAAGTGCCGAATTCTGTATTGAATGCGGAAAATGTGAAAGTGTGTGTCCTCAGCATATAGAAATACGTTCAAAACTTAAAGAAATAGTAAATTTGGTAAAAGGATAAAATTTAAAAGGGGAGTGTAACATGGCAAAGTGGGTTTGTATAAAATGCGGTACGGAAGTTAACGGAAAATGCAGACCGAAAAAATGTCCTAAATGCGGAGCACCAAAGGAAAATTTTGAAAAATCGGAATAAGCCTTCGAAAAGGCTTATTTTTTTTAAATTTTAAGAAAAAAGTTTTATAATAAAAATTAAGGCGGTGATATTATGAAATTTAAAATTGCTTCAGAAAGCGAAAATGAAACAAAAGTTGTTGTAAAAGCAGGCGGATTCAGTATGATAATTGATGAACCTGAAAATCTCGGAGGTACAGGTCAGGGGGCTAATCCGGTTGAATATGTTTTAGCAGCACTTTCAGGATGTCTTAATGTTGTAGGACATATTGTTGCTAAAGAAATGAATATAAAAGTGGGTAAAATTTCTTTTGAAATTGAAGGAGAACTTAATCCTGCAAAATTTGTAGGTAAATCTGACGAGGAAAGAGCAGGATATAAAAATATAAATGTTAAGGTTATTCCTGAAACGGATGCTGATCCGGAAATATTAAAAAAATGGCTCATTGAAATGGAAAGAAGATGTCCTGTATCCGATAATCTTCAGAATGAAACACCTGTAAGCATACATCTGTAAAAAAAGAAAACCGTAAGGTTTTCTTTTTTATTACTTATTATTTTTAGTAAAATTAATGATTTTTTCCATTATTATTTTTTGCTCCGGTTCAATATTTTCTGTTGATTTTGTTTCAAAAATTTTTGAAGCGGTTTTCTTGCCTATTCCGTTTATTGTTATTAATTCTTCATAATTAGCATTTTCAAGTGAAAAATCATCTTTTACTACACTTAATGATCTTGAACCGTGACCTACAACTATTCCGTTGAATTTTTCACGTTTTTCAAATTTTCTTCCTATACCGCATAAAACGGGATAAGTAGCTATTTGTCTTGCAAATGAGATATTACCTTTTGTTTCTTCTGTTATAAGGTTAGGGATAAAAGTTCCCAAAGGGAAAACTTTTCTTATCATTTCATGATTGTAATCTTCCATAAATTCTTTGAATTTTATAAAATCTTTCTTATTTATCTTTTCTTTTGCAAGATAAAGTTTTGTTCCGGGAAAAGCCATTACCTGACGTACATTAATACGTCTTACCATAAGATTTTCCTTAAGTATAAGATTAAGATATTTTTTATTTATTTCATATGTATTTTTTGTTTCCCCTATAAGACCGTATAATATATTAATACCGGGAAGAAGTTTTGGAATGCCGTTTTCATCTCTTTTAGAACAAATTTCATTAACAATTCTTATAGCTTTGACAGAATCTTCAGCTCTGAGAGAAATTCTGTTTTTTTCGGAAACTGAATCATCAAAAGTTTCAAGTCCGAAAGAAAGTATATCACCGGAAGTGTTGTATTTCGAAATTATTTCAAGAATTTTTTTGGAGGCACTTTCATTTTTTATAATAAATTCGGGATTAGCGTTATCCGTATGAAGTATGTCTGATATTTCCGAAGCTTCACTGTAAAGTTCTTCAATTAATTCCGGATTAGGATTACCTTTGTTAAAAGTCATTCCGTATGCCAGAATGTTCGCACTTCTTCCGAATCTGAAATTAGCAGCTCCCTGTTTATTAAGACTTTTCATTTCCGAAATTATACCTTCTGCTGTTCTTTCTCTGTAAGCACCGTTAATAAGAGGTTCTGTACAGAACGAGCAGAACCCTTCTTTTCTGTCACAGCCTCTTGAGATTTCCATTTCTATCATTACATCAGGATATCTGTCATGTTTTTTAATTATTTCACTTCCGTAAGGTGAAATTAAATCAATAAGAGAATAGTCACTAAAAGCTTTAAGATCAATTTCATCACTGACAGGATAATCAAAAAGAAATTTTTCTATGCTGCCTTCTACAATATAATCCGATACATCACCTATAATTTTTTCAAGTTCTTCCGCGGATCGTCCTCCTGTAATTGTATAACCTTTTGTAATAGGACCACCTATAACTCTCAGAGGATTTTTATTTAAATAAAAAAGTTCACGTATTTCTTTTACATTTATCGGAGTACCGGAAAGATAATGTCCGGGAACCGTTGTTCCGGCTATTATTATAAGATAATCATAAGAGTTAAATGACTGCCAAAGAAATTTTTCCCTTACGTAATCTATTGTATAATAATCTACTTCAATACCTCTGTACATTAAAGCACCGGCGGAATATCTTATGTACGGAGAAATATAAGGTGTAACCCCAAGTACAGCGGGTTCATCAACATATCCGTCTATTATTACAGCTTTCATATTTCACCTCATAGTTTTTTATTTTAATTATAATAAAAAAAAGTTAAAAATAATTAAGTATAATATTATTAATTAAAATTAGGAAATGTAAATATTTTTAAGTATAACTAAAAATATGACTTATGTCATATTTTTTTTGGTTTAAAAATGATATAAATATAATAACACTCTAGTACTGGTACCTCTTCTGTTAGTTATGGAAAAGCTGAAGCTTTTCCTTTTTTTTATTATTTTTACTTAAAATTAAAAAAATGGTTATTTAATTTATTTTTTTTATGTTATAATAAATTGTATACAATTTAATTTTATAAAACTAAAAGAGGTGATTTTATGAATTTTTATGATTTATCGGCAGTTACAAATTTAGGTTTTAATAAAAAGATGAGCGATTATGAGGGAAAGGTAATTCTTGTTGTAAATACTGCCAGCAAATGCGGTTTTACACCTCAGTATGATGATCTTGAAAAACTTTATGAGAAATATAAAGATCAGGGATTCGAAATTCTTGCATTTCCGTGTAATCAGTTCGGTAATCAGGAACCGGGAAATAATGAGGAAATAAAAAGTTTCTGTACGCTCAATTACAGCATAACATTTCCTATTTTTGACAAAGTTGATGTAAACGGAGATAATACACATCCTGTATATAAATATTTAAAATCACAAAGTAAAGGAATCTTAAACAGTGAGGATATAAAATGGAATTTTACTAAATTTCTCATTAATAAAAAAGGTGAAGTTGTAAAAAGATATGCACCTATAAAAAAACCTCTTGATATATCCAAAGATATTGAAAAGCTTATTAGGGAATAATTATGGAAGAAGAGCTTAAACTTGAAAATCAGTTATGTTTCTCTATTTATACGGCTTCAAGACTTATTACAAGAATGTACGGTAAATATCTTGATAAACTCGATCTTACGTATTTACAGTATATAGTTATGATGGTACTCTGGGAAAATGAAATAATAAGTGTAAAAACACTCGGAGAAAAACTTTATCTCGATTCGGGAACTCTTAGTCCGCTTTTAAAAAAACTGGAGAATAAGAAGCTTATTTCAAAAAAAAGAAATGATAATGATGAAAGAATTGTCGAAGTAATAATTTCCGAAAAAGGAAAGAATTTAAAAAATCTGGCTGCGGATATTCCGGAAAATTTATTCAGAGATACAGGATTTTCAGCAGAAGAATATTTTAAAGTAAAAGAAATTACAGACGGTTTTATAAAAAAACATTTATGAATATTGGTCATTTTTTCCGGTTATTAACTTTTTGAAAGAATAAAAAGTTAATAACCTTAGTTTTTTTATTATAGGTTTAAAATGTAAAAAAATTCACAATTGACAGTTGTCCGAAATCGAACTATAATATTTATATGGGGTGAATAAAGTGAAAGAAGAAGATGAAATAATAAATCTTATAGCAACTGCAAGACATAAATCGCATGAATATCTTAAAGTCCTTCTTAAGGAAACAGAATTAGATGATCTTAATCCTTCTGACGGAAAAGTTCTTGCTATTCTTTATAAACACAGCGGGAGTATGGAAATAAGAGATATAAGAAATACTATAAACAGATCAAAATCAACCGTTACCGATATGGTTAACAGACTTGAAAAACTCGGTTATGTTTATAAAAAATGCTGCAGTGAAGATAAAAGAGTTGTATTTGTAAATTTGACAGAAAAGGCTTTTTCTCTGAAAAAATCTTATGAGATAATTTCTAAAAAACTCCTTGAGAAAAGTTACAGTAATTTTTCTCAGGAAGAAAAAAAAGAATTTATGAAACTTTTAGAAAAGATAATTTCTAACTTTTAATTTTTATATGCTTTAGTTCGGAATCGGACTAATTATTTCTGGAGGTGTTTTGTATGGATTTATTCAATGTTGTTTCAGAAGGTAATTTTATATATCTGAAAAAAGAAGGGGATTTGAAAAAAGATAATATTTATGATATTATGGAATATCTCAGAGACTTTTCCGAAACTGTCGGTACGAGAAAAAATATTATAATTGATTTTGAAAATTCAAGATTTCTTGATTTTACACTTACTGAGATTTACGGTGAAATATTAAATATATTCAGGAAAAAAGGAATACTTAAAGTCGGTATAAAAAAACCTATGGTAAACGACAGTCTTGACGGAGTTACTTAAGGAGTAAAATTTATGAACAAAAAGGAAGAAGAAGAATTATTCAGAAAAAATATGATTAATGAAATTACTGAATTTTTTTCAAGGGAATTTGATGAGGATATAGGTCTTATAAAAGCAGGAAGTATTTATTCTTTTTTTGAAGAAAAGTTTGGAATAAGTTATTATAATAACGGAATAAGAGATGCCTACAGATATTTTTCAGAAAGAGCTGAAGAGGTTCTTTCACTTGAAAAAATACAGAAAAAATAAGAGCTTTACTTTTTGTAAAGCTCTTATTTTTATTATATTTTTTTCTTATTAATAAGTATGTTTAACTGATCTGAAATTCTTTTTTTTGATTTTCTGTATGAATCTTTTATATTAAGAGTAAGATAAGTTTCATGTATAATATCTTCATTATCTTTTAAGTGTCCGTATTTTGAAATATTTATTACGGACTCTGATAATTCCTCATCAGATATATAAGATAATTCCCTTTTTTTTGATAAATCCTGAAAAATTCTCGGTTTAACAGGCTTGCCATTTAAGAATACGAAATCATTTTTTTCTGTATAAAGAGTATTTTCTGAATTTAAAAATCCGTTTATTATTTCATAAGTTTTTTTACCCGGATTTTTATTTTTTAAAATAACAGAAAGTTTTAATGCAATAATTTTTTTATGAACAGGAGCTTCTGTTTTTATTATTTTATGAAGTTCTTTATATATGTTTTTTATATCATCTGATGCATAAAATTTTTCAGGTGTATATTCTTTATAATAAATAAAGCCCTTCTTTTTTTTGTTAACTGTAACTGAGTTATCATAATTATTGTTATCAGATGTTTTGTTTCCGGTGAGTTTTCCGAATTCATTATCAAAATTTTCCGTAAAATCCCTGGACCATATTTTTCTGAATTCCCATCCCATTTGTTTCAGCATTTCCGGTCTTATCCTGTCACGGTCTCTTGCTGTGAAAGATTTTATATAGTTTTTTCCGTCCGTTTCTATTGCTGTTGAAAAATTTCCGGATTTTTTTATTACAAAATCAATTTTGTATTCTGCTGTTCCGAAATTTTCGTTATATTCTGTTCCTGTGCTGTCAAATTCTTTTTTCAGAGTATCACAAAAAGGATCAGAAACATTTTTTTCTGTTTTAACATCTGCTGAAATATTTTTGTTTTCTGCGAAAAAAAGATAATCTTTGAGTGCTTTAAGACCCAAACTTTCTGATTTTGATGTGTCTATTTCATAATATTTTACTGAGGATACAACTAACATTGAAAATCTTGCTCTTGTTACGGCAACATTTAATCGCCTTTCTCCGCCCGGCTTGTTTAAAGGTCCGAAATTCATGGAAAAATTTCCGTCTTTATCCTTAGCATATCCAAGACTGAAAATTATAGTATCTCTTTCATCACCCTGTATTGTTTCAAGATTTTTTACGAAAAAATATTCAGGTATTTTTTCATCAAAAAATTTTTCAAATTTTCCGTTGTTTTTTCTTAATTTATTTATTTCGTTAATTATAGTAATCTGCTGGGCTTCGTTGAAAGTAACTATTCCTAAACTTTTTTCCGGGGAATTTCTGAAATGATCAAAAACCATTTCCGCTATTTTCTTAGCTTCCTGAATGTTATTTTTCTTTCCGCCTCTGTCATAAACTCCTTCCGGAACATAAACAAAATTTACTCCCTGCATTTTTTCTGATTTTGCTGACGGAAATGTATTTAGCATATTATCATAAAAATATTTGTTCGAAAATGAAATAAGACTTTCATCTTTTGATCTGTAATGCCATTTTAGTTTTTTCTGCGGGAATCCGGCGGATATGAATTCGTTGAGTATACTTTCCAGAAGACTTTCATCTTCGGATGAATAATCAAGATCTGATATATTTGAAAAAAAGTTTGTAGGCGGAAGCTGTTTGTTATCTCCGACTACTACTGCTGATTTAGCTCTTACAATTGATGCGAGTGAGTCTTCGGGAGATACCTGAGAAGCTTCGTCAAATATTACGATGTCAAATATATATTTGTTTATATCAAGAAAATCACTTACAGATAGAGGACTCATCATAAAGCACGGTTTAAGGTCTTTTATTATTTCAGGATAATCACCGAGTATATTTCTTACTGTTTTTAAATTAGACTGTTTCATTATTTCTTTTTTTAATTCTGAAAGTTCCTTGTTTTCATTTACTATATCTTTTTTTTCAGGATGGTTATTTTCAAGTATTTTAATTATTCTGTATCTGTTTTTTTCAATAAACTCTTTATCCAGAGATGAAAATTCTTCCGAAAGTTTTTTATAAAAAGACCCCTTAAAATTTTTAAGTAAAGGTTCTTTTGCATATATGTAATCAAGCCAGAGAATATAAAATCTCTTTTTAAATGTGTTTATAATATCATAAGATTTTATACCGTTATCCGAAAATTTTTCTATAATATCAGTGAATTCAAGAGATAAAAGAGATTCACATAAAAAATTAAATTTTATATAATCAGAAAAAAGTTTATCATTTCCCTGTATTTTTTCACTCCATAAAATAATTTTTGATATATCTGCATTTTTTATCTGAGTTCCGAATATTTCTATGAAGTCAAAATAATTTGTTAAAGCATTTGCAGTCTCGGAAATTTTTGAAATTATATCAGAAATTTTATTTATCATATAGAGTTCATCAATTTTATCATCAGAAGAAAAAGGCTCTGTTTTAAGGTTTTCTTTAAGATATTTAAGATTAAAAATTTCTTTGTAAATAGTTTCTTTTGAAACAGATCTTTCCGGATATCTGTAGAATTTTTTCAGAGTGTGATCTTTGAAACCGAAACTGAATTTTGAATTATAAGATTTTTCATATTTTGAAAAAAGTTTTTCCGCATCGGTTTTTAAAAAATCAAATTTATAAGTTCTTATTAGCGCTGAGTATATTTCCATTAAATTTATTTTATCCGGTATTTCAACATTTGTAAAAGGTTTTAATTCTGAAAAAAGTTTTTTTGCTTCAAGTAAATAAAGATTTAGATTTTCTGCAAGTGTTTCTATTTTTTTTATAGTTTCAAAGTTAAATTCTTTTTCTTTAAAGCCTTTGCATGGGTTTGTGTTTATATTATCCCACAAAGATTTCATCGAAGTAATCTGTTTTAATATTTTTATTACCGCATTGTATTTTGATTTTGTAAATTTAGATATATTTTTTATTTCAAATTCTATATGTTTATAATTTTTTAAATTAATAAGTTCTGCCTGGGCATCATACGCTGAAATTTTCATAAAACCGTTTTTTTTGTGAAGCGAATTTATATAACGGTTAAGTTCTTTTCTTGTTTTTTCGAGTTTTGTTATTTTTGCCGGATTTATAAGTAAAGAATTTTGTAATTCCGTAGGTGTTAAAGATTTTTCAAGATCCGAAATAAATTCTTTTCTTGTTATATTTCTGTTATGAAGATCGAGAACGTATTTATCAAGATCAGTTTTTTCAAGATTTTTTCTCACAACTTCAATGGCTGATTTTTTTTCACTGACAAAAAGTATTTTTTTGCCTCTTGAAAGATTTTCTGAAATTATATTTGTTATTGTCTGACTTTTACCTGTTCCGGGAGGACCCTGAAGAATAAAATTAGCTCCGGATACCGAAGCATATATAGCTTCCTGCTGACTTGAATCTGCGTCAAGAACCTGAAAATTATCCTCATATTTTATAGCTGTATCAATTTTTTCAGCCGGTATAAGCGGAATATTTTTATTTTTTGTATAATCTCCGGTAAGAATTGATATAACAGGATGTCCGGCATAAATTTTTATATTTTCTGTTATATCGTTATAAAGAGAATATTTTGCATAAGATGTAAGACCCATATAAAGGGATTTTTTGATTTCCCATGCAGAATTTAAAGTTTTAAATGTTTTTTTAATACTCTCAATAAGTGATAAAGGTGAACTGTAATCAAGATCATAATTATTAATATTTTCACCGTATTCTGTTTTCATTTTATAAATAAGTGCAGGGTTTATGAAAAAATCGTTTTTTAATGCAGTAACCGAATAAGAATTTTTGATGATATTTTTTTTAATATCAATAGGAATAAGAATTATCGGAGTATCTATTTTCTCATCGCTTTTATTTTCATTCCAGCTGAGAAGTCCGAAAATTATGTAAAGTGTTTTTAAGCCTTTTTCATTAAGTATTTCATTATATCTTGTATAAATTTTAAGCATATAATTTTCAGTGTCGGAATTTTTCGGAATTGAAATAAATTCTGAAGACCCTTCAATTATTATATCCTTACTGCCGGAAAAAATTTTTTCAAATAATTCATCTGCGGAAATATTTCTGAAAGCTGCAAAAGAATTTCCCTGTGAAAAATAAATCATTTTATTTCTTTTTGATGTATCTATAAGGTGTTCTTTCCATATACTAAGCTTCTTCTCTGTTTTTTTACTCATAAAAACCTCCGGAAAATATTAAATTATATATTTTAATTATACAATATTTTTCAACCCAATAAAAATATGATAAAATAGATTATGTATATAGCTTTGGAGGTGATTAATGTTTGTTTTTCTTGACTATGACGGTACTCTTATAAAAACAAAGGAAGAAATTTTTCAGGAAAATTATTTTAAGAAGTTTTTGAAACATACGGGAATAAAAGATAATAATATAATCAGAATAATACTGGAATGTACGTCTGAACTTGTTAAAAGCACAGAAGAAAAAGAAAATAATCTTGCTTTTTTTATGGAAAAACTTTCTGAAAAAGCAGGAAACACTTCTGAGTACTGGTATAATCTTTTTATGGAATTTTACGAATCTGAATTTTCATCTTTAAAAACTGTAATAGAGCCTAATTATGAACTTCTGGAAGCTGTTAAATCATCGGATGAAAAATTTATATTTGCATCAAATCCTGTTTTTCCGCAAATTGCTGTAAGAAAAAGAATGGACTTTATAGATATGAAAGAAGAAGATTTTCTGTATGTTTCTTTTATGGAAAATTCAAAATACTGCAAACCGAATAAAGAGTATTTTGAGGAAGTTTTAAATAAATTAAATATAAAAAGTTCCGAATGTGTTATGATAGGGGACACTGATTTTGACAAAGCGAGTGTTAATGCCGGTATTAGATTTATACATGTTGATGATGAAGAAAACTGGAAAAAAATTCTGAAAAAAAGGTGATAAAATGTCGGTAAAAATTGTTACAGACAGTACGTCTTATATTCCTGAGAAAATTCTTAAAGAATATGATATATCTGTCATATCTTTATCAGTAGCTTTTGGCGGTAATAGTTATAAAGAAACTGAAATTAAAAATGAAACATTTTACGGTATGATAAAAGATGAGATTCCTACATCTTCTCAGCCTTCTGTTGATGATTTTTTTAAAATTTTTGAAAAAATTATTAAAGAAGGAAATGATCTCGTCGGTGTTTTTATATCTTCTGAAATGAGCGGAACTTATTCAACGGCAAATCTTGTTAAGAATATGATTGCTGAAAATTATCCGGGTTCAAATATAGAGATAATTGATTCGAGATCAAATTCAATGCAGCTTGGACTTGCTGCAGTTTCAGGAGCAAGAGCGGCAAAAGAAAATAAAAGCTTTGATGAAGTAATCCGTACTATTAATAACAGTATAAAAAGAACAAGATATCTTTTTATACCTGATACACTTAAGTATCTTAAAAAAGGAGGAAGAATAGGTACCGCGAATGCTCTTTTAGGGTCACTTCTTCAGATAAAACCGATTTTAACCGTTACAGACGGTAAAACAGATCTTATAGAAAAGATAAGAACAAGACAGAAAGCAGTTCAGAAAATAATCCAAATAATGCTTAAAGATGTTTCTGAATTCGGGATGGAAGAAATTATCGTTCATCATATAAACTGTTATGATGATGCTGTTAAATTGAAGAATGAACTTGAAGGTATATTAAATAAAAATATAATGATAGCTGATATAGGACCTGTTATAGGTGCCCACGTAGGACCGGGAGCAATAGGAATTGTTTATTGTACTGAAAGAGATATAAAATAAAAAAAAGTGTACTTAAAAAGTACACTTTTTTGGTGGCGAAGAAGAGATTCGAACTCTTGACACTACGGGTATGAGCCGTATGCTCTAGCCAACTGAGCTACTTCGCCAAAAAAAAATATGGTAGCGGGGACAGGATTTGAACCTATGACCTTCGGGTTATGAGCCCGACGAGCTGCCAGACTGCTCCACCCCGCACCGTATAGTGTGGAAAACTGGAATTTATGGTGCCCGGGGTGGGACTTGAACCCACACGAGTATCTCTACCCAACGGATTTTAAGTCCGTAGCGTCTACCAGTTCCGCCACCCGGGCACATTAACTTCCGTACATTATTCTATCATAAAATGAATTAACTGTCAACATTTTTGTTGTTAAGAAAAGATGATGGTTTTATGAAAAAAAGATTATATATGTTATTTTTATAGGTTATATGAGTTTTTTTTGGTATTATATAGATATAAATAAATTTTTGAGGTGAGTTTATGAAAAAAAACCTAATTATATTTTTAATACTTATTTTTTCTGTTTTATCTTTTTCAGGAATATTTTATAATCCGCCGAAAGAGCTATATGAAAAGGAAACTGAACATTTTAAGTTTATTTTTGAACCTGAACTTTATTATATTTTTGATGAGATTAATGCTTTTTCTGATAGCCTGTTTCAGGACTACTCAGAGTTTTATGATGTTGAAATTAAAGACAGGATAAATGTTTATATTCTTGATGATGTGGATATAGTAAATTCTTTTGCTGTTTCTCAGATAAACAGTATAAGAATTTATATAAATGCCCCTTCTGATAACGATGGCCTTCAGAATGGAAATGACTGGTTCAGATTTGTTTTCTCACATGAACTTAATCATATTTTTTACGGTAATTCTGTAAAAGACTGGATAATAAAATGGATACCCAGTAATTTTATAAAAAATACAATAGCATCTTTTTATAAACCGAGTTATTTGCATGAAGGACTTTCAATATTTATGGAAAGTAAGTATTTCAAAGGAAGATTCGACAATGATATGTTCAATATGTTTGTCAGAGCTGAAATATATGATAATGATTTTCCGAGATATTATCTCGGTGGTGCATCTCCGGATTTGTGGACACCTGCAGGATTTAATTATATTTACGGTGAAATAATAGTTAAGGAAATATACAGTCTTTACGGTGAAGATGTACTAAGGGATATAATTTTTTCAGTTGATTCTTCTTTTTTCAGCGATATATCATCAGCATTTGAAAAAATTACAAATAATTCATGGGATGAATTTCTTGATAGGATTAAATCAGGATATTTTAATAATATAGATATTTATGAATCTATGGGATATACATTCGAATGGAATAAAACGGATGATTCCTATCAAAATACAGATAACCTTAAAACAGACGGAGAATCTATTTACGGATATTTTGAAAAAGAATCAGAAATAAAAAAAGGTGTTTACAGAGACAATGAACTTATTATTGAAAATGTAAGAAAATTTGATGTGTCTTATGATAAAAATATAGCTTATCTTGTTTATACTTCAGACGGAAATGAAGCACATTCAAAACTTTTTCTGAAATGTGAATGTCCTTTTTCTGATACGCTTATAGCAGAAAGAGTTTCCGAATTCGGTTTTTCCGGTGATAACCTTGTTTATACAGTAAGGAACAAAGGACTTATAGGTTTATTTTATTATAATATGAAAACCAAGAAAACTTCAAAAATACTTGATTACGGAAGATATGTAATAAATTCGGTAACCGGTAACGGTTCTGATGTGTTTTTTTCAATGAATTCTGACGGTAAATCAGATATATTCAGATATAATTTTCAGAATATGAATATATACAGAGTTACCGATGATGATAATATAGAGATTGATTTATTTTTATATGAAAACTATATATATTATTCTTCAAATTATGACGGTATATATAATATTTACAGAATTGATCTCGAAACTCTTTCGGTTGAAAGAGTTACCGATCATATTACAGGTGCGTTTTCTCCTGTTATTTTAAAAGGAAAACTGTATTATCTTTATTATGATTCACAGGGCTATCATCTTTCATATAAAGATTATGGTGCAGAAACAGTAAAAACAGGTGAGACAATAGAGCAGAGAGAAGTTTTTATATCCGGCCTTTATAATGTTATATACGGGGACAATAAATATGAACTGAATAAATATTTTGAAAAACCCGGATTTTCATTCAGTCCGTCTTTTGATATTATAGGTGATGAATATTATTACGGTGGTGGAATAAGTGTACTGGGTGAAGCCTTAAACTATTCAGGTGAAATAGGTCTTAACACTAATATGAAAAAAGTTGTACCGTATATGAATTTAGAATTTGAGTATTATTTTAATAATAAAATTAATATGAAATACTATGAAGGATACTTTTACAGCAATTATAATATATCAAAAAGTTTTAATTATTTTGCCAAAAAAAGTATTTATACAGGATTTAGAACAGATATAAATTTTAAAAATTTCAATTTTGAAAATGCATCTTTCGGAGGTTATTATCTGTCTAATTTGTATTCTTATAAAGGGTTTAGTATGTATGACTATAGAATTGATGTTTCTTTATCAACTACGGGTAATGCTTATTTTGGAATTTCGAAACCTTTTTATATGCTTAATACAAAATTCGAACCGGTTTTAAGTTATCAGAAAATTGGTAATTCGGGCGATATTATGTTAAACCTTTCCACCACCAGTGTGCTTTTCAGACCTTATATGTGGATTTCTGACGGTAAATACAGATTTGATGGGTTAAAACTTTTTTCCGGTACACATTACAGTCTTAAAGAAAACAGGATAAAAATTGATTCTATAGGTGTTTATTTTGAATTAGTATTCTTTTATAACTATAAAATTGATTTACCTCTTATGGTTCCGTCTGTTTATCTTCCTTAGTGTAAATTAAAAATAGTATAAAATTATTTTTATAAAAAAAAGAGATGATTTCTTATGAAATCATCTCTTTTTAAATTCTGTTTTCATTTTCTGTATTTTCATTTTCGGACAATTCGTTATTATTGTTTTCATATAAATTTTTTAATTTTTTATGTCTGTATGCAGGTATCATTATTACCGTAAAAATCCATGTCATTGCTATACCTATTATCATAATAAAACTGAATTCTTTTAAAAGATCACCTTTGGAAAACTGAAAATTTATAAACGCCGCAATTGTTGTAAGAAAAGAAAGTGAAACTGATTTTAACGTGTGCCAGTAATGAGTCTTATCTTCGTCTATAGAGTGAAATATATGTATAAACCCATCGGCACCTATTCCGAATATAAGAGGGAATGCCAGAACAGTAAGAAAGGTTGATCTTATATTAAACATATAGGCTATTCCGAAGGTTGAGAGAATTGAAATTAAAAGACCTATGAAAGTTTCAAGTGCTTCAAAAATATTTTTTCTTGAGATAAACGTTAATAGTGTTATAAAGGCAAAAGAAAAAATTATAGGAATTATAAATCTGTCATTTATTATTTTCATTATTTTATACATTGCTTTAGAAAGGCCTATAACATTTTCTCCGAGCGGACCGAGTTTTTCAAAGAAATATTTAAGATTATTATCTTTCCATATACTATCATAAGACGGTTTTAGTTTTAAAAGCATGTATTTTTGATTGTTCTGTTCTATAATAAAAGATTTTCTGAGTTCTTCCGGTAAAATTTCCAGTACATTCATAGAAAACTGATAAAGATCTTTTGATTTTGAAGTTATTTCAATTAATTTAAGACTTTCGGAATACATATTATATTTTTTTAATATAGATACGACAACAGGATTTTTGACTATCTGTGATAAATCGTTTATTTTGCTCTTTAGGTCGTTAAATTCCCCCAGACTCTCTTCGATCTGATCGGGAAGACTTTCAATTTTCTGCACTACTCCTGTGGAAAGTATATCAAAAGTTGTTTTATCTATGTCATCATCTATTTTTAATATATACTCAAGAGAATCAAAAGGATTACCTCCGAATTTTTCCGCAACCTGATTTCCCAGGACTACATATTCTGATTTATTATCAACAAGTCCGGAAGGTGTGTATGAAAAGTTAATTGCGTTATAAAAACCTATTACTGATAATATTATAGTTACGGGTAAAATTATATTTCTTAGCAGAGGACCGTTTTTAGGTATAAATTTTCCGAGTAATTTAAAGTAGTGATTAATTTTTTCAACAAGTATACTATTCTTTATACTGCCTCTAATCTGGTATATAGCTGCAGGAATAAATATTGTCATTATAATGAAAAAAACAATAAGTCCTATAGATGATATTACTCCCATCTGTGTAAATCCCGGCATTTTCATAAGAAGAAGTGACATAAAAACTGTTATTGTTGTAAGAGCACCGAAAATCAGAGGTAAAAAAGCTCCTTCATACGTTACGCTCAGAGCTTCCTCAAAATCATTTTTTTCTATATATTCATTAAGAAGTCTTGTTGTTATATGTATTCCGTAATCAATACCAAGTCCTAAAGTTATAGCCATTACAAAAGAGGTTATCATATTTAAATTTGTATATATAATCTGCGTAATCCCCATACTTATAAGAGTAGCGGAAATAAGTCCGAATAAAGCTATGAAAGTTACTTTTATATTTCCGAAAGAAATGAAGAAAATAATTATTATAAGGATTATAGACATAACAGTTGTAAACTGAAAATCTTTAGAAACACTTTTATTTGACTCATATGTCATTATATAATTACCTGTAAGACCTATTTTTACATTGTTTTTTTTACCGATTTTATCTATTATTTTTTTTATATCCGGTATAATTTTATTAACAAATCCAACATCAGAACTTGAACCGTTATAAGTAGATCCCATAACCATAACTTTCTGATCCTGGGAAACCGCATAATAAGATTTTAAAATATTTTCTGTCTGATCCTGCCCCATAGAATCCTGGAGTTTGTATATATTTTCAAGAGTTGAATTTATATACTCAAAAGTTTTGAAATCGTAAGGATTTGCTCTTTTTAATGAATCCATTAAATCATTAACATTTTTTGAGATGTTTTTTATTACATCGGTATCTCCTATATAAACGAGACCGTAAGATAAAAGAAAAGAAATATCAGTTTTTACGAACCCGGAAAAATATTCTTTTTTTGAAAGTTCAGTATTTAATTCCGAAGCTATTTTATAAGGATCGGAATTTTCATTGAGAAAAACTGCAATAAGCATAACTTCATTATTCTGAGATTTTTGCTCTGTGTTGTAATCTATTAATATAGGGTCATTTTCAGGCATTATGGAAAGAATGTTAGAATTTATACCTATTTTTGAAGCCATATAACCAAAAACTGCTGTACAGACAGCAGTTGCTATAATAATAATTTTTGAGTACTTTATCACAAATTTTGAAAGATTTTTATAAAATTTATTCACATATACCACCAGATAATCACAATATCAAATACAGTTCCAGCTAAAGCTGAAATATAATTTTTCTTTTTTACATCTATATATATTTTTAATACAAGAGTCCAAATAAAAGAAAATAAATTAAAAGGATATCTTAACGGGAAAAAAATCAAAGGTGAAGATGCCGCAAAATACTGATAATAAGCATAATCTTCAGAAAAAACAAGTCTTAGACCTGTACTTACAAATGTTATCATCACCATAAAAATAATATTTTTAAAAATATTATAATTTAAAGGAGTTATAAAAACTAATAATAAAAGAATCAAAGGAATATATATACTGCTTTTTTTTGAATTTATAATTTTCTTTGGCAAAAAGAGTGCATTAAAAATATTTTCAAACATAATCATTCATCCTTAAATCTTGTAACCTGAAGATCTTCTGTTATTTCAACACCATAAGATCTTAAAGTTTCAATAGAAGTTCTTACAGCAGGCATATCAATGATTTTTTTATCAAGTATTATACCGCCGTAATCCTGAAATTTATTTATGAGATCAACGTTAAAAGAATAAGATTTATAATTTTTTTCATCAAAAACAAAATATCTGCTTTTTATATAGTCAAGATCATCTTCATCGAAATTTCTAAGATCAGTAATGAAAAGTTTCGGAGTTAATTTTATATAATAATTATTTGTTATTATCTGATAATAAGGCAGTTTAAGACCATAAACAAGATTATTTGTTTTTTCTTCTTTGTAATTTTTGTCTATAGATGTGGCAAGTGCTTTTAAATCTTCGTAAAGATCTTTTGTAAGAGGCTCAACAGTTATTCTGTCATTTTTGAAATCAGTATAAATATTTCCTACAAAAATTTTGTAATCGATAATACCGAAACTGAAAAGTGCAAGATTCTGTATATTTGAAAATTTCCTGTCATATTCAGATATATCAAGTTTAACTATATCAGAAAAAACAGGAGTCTTTTTGATAAAATGCTCCTGTATTTTTGAATTAGCAAGTAAATAATATAAAATTATATTTGCGGTAAAAAGAACTAAAAAAGATATAATAGCCCATCCGAAAAACTTCACTATCTGGTAGCTCCTATTTTTTCAATAAGAATTTCGAGACCTTTTTTCAGCTGATTATCGTTTTCTGTATCGATTGATACTTTATTTGTTGTTGCATTTAAAGCCTCTTCTGTATCCTGTGAAACTACTTCTTTTTCTGTCTGTTCTATAAAAATATCCGGATCAAAGCCTTTTA
Source organism: Thermotogae bacterium (assembly GCA_024233675.1). Taxonomy (GTDB): domain Bacteria; phylum Thermotogota; class Thermotogae; order Petrotogales; family Petrotogaceae; genus JACKPH01. The sequence goes on along the minus strand of JACKPH010000002.1, from coordinate 80,873 downwards.
AGTGAATATCTTTACCGGACGGTGTAAGATATCTTCCTATAGGTAACCATACCTCACCACCGTTAGAAAGCTGAAATGGTCTCTGAACTGCAGCTTTACCGTATGTGGTCTGACCTATAACAGGTATATCAAGATCATCTTTAAGAGCTCCTGTTAATATTTCGGAGGCAGATGCCGAACCTTTGTTTACAAGTAAAACCATAGGAGTTTTATCGAATATATTAAAATATTTACCCGGTTCCGAAGACATATTTTCCTGATATCCGTTGTAATATTTTACATTTACTATAACACCGTTTTTTATGAACATAGACGCAACATCAACAACAATATTTAAAAGACCGCCCGGATTATTTCTGAGATCAAGTACAACACCTGAAGGATTCTGGGCAGAGATTTCATTTAATGCGGATTTCATTTCGTCGGCAGTAGTTTCTCCGAAATTTGTTATTTTTATATAGGCTATTCTGTTATTACCGATGTTTAAAAAATCATATTTAACTGTTTTTGTTTCTATAAGAGCTCTGTAAACAATTATTTCTTTTGATGATTCCCAACCTGTTCTGAAAACCTCGATTTTAACAGGAGTATTAGGTTCACCGCGCATTACATCTACAGCTTTATAATAGCCCAGTTCACTTACAGGGGAGCCTTCAACGGAAATAATATAATCATCCGGTAAAAGTCCTGCGGCTTCGGCAGGAGTATCTGTCATAGGACTTACAATTTTTATTGCTTCTGCTTTCTGATCATAAGTTATAGTTATTCCGAGTCCGCCGTATTTACCGGTTTCATCGATTTCATTTTCTTTTGTCTGTCTTGCGTCAAAATACCATGCAAAAGGATCATCAAGGCCGTTCATTATACCGGTAAGTGCTCCGTCAAGAACCTTTTGATAATCTACGCTGTCTTTGCCGTAATAGTAATTATTTATATAATAAAGAAGAGAAAAAAGAGGGTCCTGAAAATCTTCTGTATAAATTTTATCAATACTTCTTGAATCTGTTTCCGCAAAAACCCATGACGAAACAACGGAAATAAGCAATAAAGTAACAATTATAAATATTTTATTATTTTTTCTCATAATATCCTCCGTTAGATTTTTCTGAATCTTGATAATGTATCTATTAAATTATTTATAAGAGTATCATCCTGATTTTCTTCATATTCAACGATACAGGATTTAGCATATTCACGCATTATTTCCTGACCGGTTTTTTCAAGGGCACCGCTTACGGCAGAAAGCTGAGTAAGAATTTCGCTGCACTGCCTGTCATCCTCTATCATCTTCTGTAAACCCCTTATCTGTCCTTCTATTCTTTTCAGTCTGTTATTTAAAGCCTTCTTTTCCATTTTACCACTCCTTTATACATATTATAACATACAATAAAAAAATAAGAGACAAATATCTCTTATTTTTTATTAAAAGGTTTTTTCTTTATTGTAAGAATTTTATATACCGTTATTAAATTTTCCCTTGAATCAATATAGTATTCAAAAACATTTTTATTTTCATTCTGAATCATATTTATAAAATTTTTATCAAAAAAATTCTCGGATTCTGATAATTTTTTTATCTCGGGATTTCCTAAAAATGTTGAAAATAATATTTTATTGTTAAGAGGAACTATTGTACAGAAAACTCTTTTTTTCCTTCTGTATTTTATCCCCCAGCATTCGAATTTTTTTACATATATTATTTCATCATATATATCATTGTAATGATTTATTATATAAGAATTTATTTCGTTCCATAAATTTTTTATATCTGTTTTTATGCAAAAATCCAGAGACGGAATTTTGTATTCTTTTTTCAATTTTATTACCCCCTTATTACTATTGTAATTTAAAGGTAATAAAAAATTAAGTTACTAAAGTAATAAAAAAGCGGACATCTGTCCGCTTATGGTGGAGTCGATGGGGCTCGAACCCACGGCCTTTAGCGTGCCACGCTAACGCTCTCCCAATTGAGCTACGACCCCTTTTCATAAAGTATTATATACTTAATAAATATATTTGTCAATTTATTTGTAAAATATTTTAGGGTATAATTTATATATAAAAAAATCGGAGGTAATATATGAGTAAAGAAAAAATGAAATATCATGAATATAACTTTTTAGTAAGAAAAGAAGACGAGGAAGAAATAATTGATTATATGATGCTTATTAACTATAATGATTATTTTATAGAAAGAGAAGTGAAAAACGATAATGCGGTTATGAAGTTTTACATGAGTTATAAAAATCCTGATGAGAATATTCTGAAAGAACTTATGGGTATATTTAATCTGGAAATTCTTTCTCATGAAGTCGTTGAAGAAATGGACTGGCTTAAAGCCTGGATGGATACACTGCAGCCTTTTGAATTTATAGAAGGAATATGGGTAAATCCTTTCCCGGATAAGCCTCTTAAGGATAAAAAAACAGTTATCGACATAATTCCGGGTACTGCTTTCGGTACGGGACTTCATCCTACAACAAGACTTGCCGGAGAACTTCTTGCTGTAAGTGATTTATCCCATAAAACAGTTTTAGATGTTGGATGCGGTACAGCTATATTATCAATGATTTCAAAAATATTCGGAGCGGAAAAAGTTTTGGGAATTGATTATGATATTCTTGCGGTTGAAAAAGCCGAAGAAACTGTTGAACTTAATAATCAGAATATAGAGATAAGACATTCTGATTTTTTAAGTGCCCTGAAAAATGATGAAAAATTTGATATCATTGTTTCTAATATGGTAGCGGAAATACTTGTTAATTTAATGAGTGATGAAAAATTTGATACAATTATGAAAGAAGGAACTGTTGTTATTTTTTCCGGAATAATGGACGGAAAAGAAGAACTTGTTATAAACAATGCTTCTAAACACGGACTTAAAGAAATAAAAAGAATGGAGGACGGTTCATGGAGAGGTTTGATTTTCAGGAAGATATAAAAAGTGTAAGAAAGCAGCTTAATAAAAATCCGGACAATATGACGGAAGTTGTAAAAAGATGTTCTTACGGATATCCCCAGGTAATAAAATCTTATCCGCTTAAAGACGGAAAGCCTTTTCCTACACTTTTTTGGCTTACATGTCCTTATCTGTTTTCCGAAATATCAAAAATAGAAGAAACCGGAGGAGTCAGGGATTTTGAATTAAAAATAGAATCTGAAAATGAATTCCGTATGAAATACATAAAGGCGCATGAATCAGAAATAGAAGAAAGAATAAAAATTTTGGGAAATGAAATAGATAATTTAAAAAAAAATATTTCCGAAAGGCTTAAAAAAGTGGGTATAGGAGGAATTTCCGATTTTACAAAGGTTAAATGTCTTCATTTGCATTATGCTTCAAAAATCGGAGGAATTGATAACCCCGTAGGGGAAGAAGTAGAAAAAATTCTGAAAAATAATGAATGTCAAAACCGATACTGCGATAGAATTATGGAGTGATTTTTTTGCTGAGCAGAGATGTTTTAAAAAATATACCGCAAAAATACGGAGTATACATTTTTAAAGATTCCGAACAAATTCCTATATATGTAGGAAAAGCAAAAAAACTAAAAAACAGACTTAGTTCATATTTTAATCCTTCCAATCAGAAAAAATATGAAAAAGTAAAACATATAGTAGAAAAAGCTGAGATTCTCGACTATATTGTTACTTCTTCGGAAGATGAGGCACTGATTCTGGAATCTAATCTTATATTTACATATAAACCTAAATATAACATTCTTCTGAAGGACAGTAAAGTTTATCCTTACATATATATAACAGAAGAAAAATATCCTACTATAAAATATGTGAGAACAAAAACCGAAAAAAAAGGAAAATATTTCGGACCTTATCCTAATGTAAGATTTGTTAAAGATGTTATAGAAATCTTACAGAGAGTTTATTCTGTTAGAAGCTGCGAGAGAAGTATGCAGAAAAAATCAAAACCTTGTTTTCTTTATCATTTGGGAATGTGTCACGGTCCCTGCTATATCGATGTTGATGAAGATGTTTACGGAAAATCTGTTGAAAATGTATATGAATTTCTTAAAGGTGATGTTGATAAAGTAAAAACATATATTTATGATTCAATGCTTAAATATTCGAAAGTTCTTAATTTCGAAAAAGCTGCACAGATGCGTGATACTTATCAGAAACTTGACAGACTTTTTTTACAGTTGGGTGTTGAAATAAACAGTTCAAAAAATGTTGATATAATAATGTACGAAGAACCTGTTTTTGTTCTTCTGAAAATAAGAGAAGGTTATCTTATTTCAAAACTTACGTTTACACTTGATGAAAATATAGAAGAATTTCTCCATCAGTTCTACATTATAAGAAATAATGAAATACCTTCTGAAATATTCACTATGTATGAAGAAGAGATCTCAGAGGTACTTATTAAATATCTTAAATCAAAAGGAATGAAGAAATTCTCAAACCTGAATAAAAATTCACCGATATTCGGAATAGCTTTTAAAAATCTTGAAGAAGAACTCGAAAGATTTACCAGTATAGGAAATGTATTAAAACAGGCAAAAGAAATACTCTCCCTTAAGAAAATACCTACAGTTATAGAAGGTATAGATATATCTCATCTTCAGGGTATGTATACTGTTGCATCGCTTATATGTTTTGAAAACGGTAAACCTAACAAAGAAAAATACAGAAGGTACAGACTTGATGAATTTAAAGAACCGAATGATTTTGAAAGTATAAGAACTGTTATAAGGCGAAGATATACAAAACATCCTCTGCCGGATCTTCTTTTTATAGACGGTGGAAAAGGACAGGTAAATTCAGCGGTTGAGGCCCTTAATGAAATAGGTTTTTCTCTTAATGACGTTGATGTAGTCGGTATAGCAAAAGAAGATGAAAGAATTGTTTTTCCCGGGGAATTTGAAGATCTTCATCTGAGACTTGACCATCCTGTTTTAAGAATGCTTATATATATGAGGGATGAAACACACAGATTTGCTATAGGATTTAACCGTAAACTCAGAAGTAAAAGATTTGAAAAAACAAAACTCGATGAAATACCTGGAATAGGACCAAAAAGGAAAAAAATACTGATGCAGCATTTCGGAAGTCTCAATGAAATAAAAAAAGCATCTGTGGAAGAAATTTCAAAAGTTATAGGATCTAAAAAAACAGCAGTAAAAATAAAAGAAATGATTGGTGATGAAAAATGAACAATGATTTAATATTAAAAGGAGTGGGACATCTCAGAAAATATAAAGAAAAACTTGCAGATGAATTTGACCATTATTTTTGTATGACAGTTAAAGATACAAATAACGGATTTCTCACTTTAAATTATATAATTGATGAAGAAGGAAGAATAATAAAAATATTATCGGTAGATACACCGAAAGATGTAATGAGCTGTCTGTATCCTACAGAAATAAATTTCGGGGATGAATTTATCGAAGAATACAAAAACAAAGCAAAAGAATATGAAATTGCGGTAAATCCTGAAATATTCGGTGTAATAGTTCAGTCACCATTCAAACTTACAGCTCTTGAAACAGAAGGTGATGAAAAACTTATAAAAAAAATTATATTTAAAGAAAGACTCAGAGGAGATAAATACCTTGCACTTTCTGAAAAAATAAAAAAAGATCAGAAAGATTTTGTATGCAGAAATTATAAAAAAGAAACGGACGGAATTTATTATTTCTTTTATTTAAATAAAATGCATGTTGCTTTTTTTATACCTGAAAAATATAACTTTGATGAAAAAAGTATTTTGGTGGCTTCTGCAAAAATTTATAAAGAAAAATTAATATCAAGATATCCTGAACTTGAATCTTCTTATAAAATACCGAGTATGAATTTCAAAAATCATTCTTACTGTGTTTTAAAAACCGACATAGAAAATATTGGAAATTTTGATTTTGAAAGTATATACAGTGAAATGAAAAATTTTATGGAAAAACTAATTATCTTTATAGATAAAAATGCATAGGTGATTTTTATGGCCAGACTTTTAACTGAAAACATCAGTAACAAAGGACATTCACAGAAAAATGAAAGAATAAAACCCGGAAAAGTATATTTTGAAATGTTTTTCGGAACATTAAATATATTTTTTTCTGTTCTTATATTTTTAGGATCTTTTTTCGTTATTGTGTTTAAAGATATAATAAAATCAGCTTTAGGAAATCAGTTTGAACTTAATATGATACCGCTAATATATATTACGGTACCGATTTTCATATTCGGAATTCTTCTGCATATATACTCGCTTGAAAAAATATCAGAAAGAGGATATAAAATAGTATCACTGGGAATATTTTTTCTCGGTATAGTAATGACGGGACTTATAGGATTTATGATTATAAAATATTCTCTCAACTGGTTCGGAGTTACGCTTTTCGGAAAAACTGATATAGGTTTAAACGGAATTTTTTATATACCGTCAATTATTTATCTTTTATATTCAATATTTATAGTATGGTATTCAATAATGCTTATGAGAAAATAACCCTGAATTTTATAAAATTCAGGGTTATTTTTATCAGAAAAACTCTGTTACATTGAAAAATGTTAAGATGCAAAAGATAAAAAAATAAGACTTTTAAAATCCACTTATAAAAAGAATTTTAGAAGTGTTAACAAAATTTACAGACGTAAATAATTTCTCAATGAAAAGATTATCATTAATTAATAAATATATTAATTAACTTAATATATTTTTACTATAATAAAGGTGTAAGTATGAAATAAATTTCAAAAAAGATAATCCGGAGAATATAAAGATATAAGAGGGAGGGGTAACAATGACAGTTATTTCAAAATTTTTTGGCGGAAAAAATAAAAAACCTTACGAACCTGTTTTTGTAAAAGAAAATGAAATTGAAATTATTAAAAGTTCAGCTTTAAAAGAATATTACATCTATACAAGACAGTTTTAACATAAGTGGTTTCCGAAAACAGAGAGGACTTTTTAAAGTCCTCTCTGTTTTATAAAATTATAAAAAAGAAAAATAATTCATAAAAACAAAAAAATATATAAAATATATAAATAAAAAATAAAAATCACTGCAAAAAATTTCATTAAAAAGGCTCTAAATAGCTTTAAAAAATCAATTAACTTATTTTTAATATTAATTTAAAGTAAAAGCAATTGACAGTAAGGTGGAGGTATGATAAACTATACTTCGGCAACAGAGAAAGAGGCTCATTGAAAAATGAATAGAGGCAAGCCAGTAAAAAAAGAAGCAAGGTAAGGAAAAAAAAGAAGAGCTAGACAAACCATTAGGATGAAGGGTTTGATCCTGGCTCAGGGTGAACGCTGGCGGCGCGCCTAACACATGCAAGTCGAACGGAGAAAGTCCTTCGGGACAAGTATCAGTGGCGAACGGGTGAGTAACACGTGGGAACCAACCCCCCGGACACGGATAACTACTGGAAACGGTAGGTAAGACGGGATAAGCTCGGGAGAGGAAAATCCAAGGGATGCCGGGGGACGGGCCTGCGACCCATCAGGTAGTTGGTAGGGTAAGAGCCTACCAAGCCAACGACGGGTAGCCGATGTGAGAGCATGAACGGCCACAAGGGCACTGAGAGACGGGCCCTACTCCTACGGGAGGCAGCAGTGGGGAATTTTGGACAATGGACGAAAGTCTGATCCAGCGACGCCGCGTGAAGGAAGAAGTCCTTCGGGATGTAAACTTCTAAGATTATCGAATAAAGGCCATGGGGGACCATGGAGCTGAAGGTAGATAAAGAAAAGCCCCGGCTAACTACGTGCCAGCAGCCGCGGTAAGACGTAGGGGGCGAGCGTTGCCCGGAATTACTGGGCGTAAAGGGGACGTAGGCGGTTAATCAAGTCAGGTGTGAAATGTCACGGCTTAACTGTGGAATAGCGCTTGAAACTGAATAACTTGAGGACACTAGAGGAAGACGGAATTACCTGAGTAGGGGTGAAATCCGTAGATACAGGTAAGAAGGCCAGTGGTGAAGACGGTTTTCTGGGGTGATCCTGACGCTGAGGTCCGAAAGCTAGGGTAGCAAACCGGATTAGATACCCGGGTAGTCCTAGCCGTAAACGATGCTCACTAGGTGTGGGTAAGAAATATCCGTGCTGAAGCGAACGCGATAAGTGAGCCGCCTGGGGAGTACGTCCGCAAGGATGAAACTCAAAGGAATTGACGGGGACCCGCACAAGCGGTGGAGCATGTGGTTTAATTCGACGCTAACCGAAGAACCTTACCAGGGCTTGACATGGAGATAAAGATATAGAGATATATTGGATATTACGCAAGTAATAAAGTCTCACACAGGTGGTGCACGGCCGTCGTCAGCTCGTGCCGTGAGGTGTTGGGTTAAGTCCCGCAACGAGCGCAACCCCTGCTATTAGTTACCATTATTAAGTTAGGGACTCTAATAGGACAGCCGTCGACGAGACGGAGGAAGGAGGGGATGACGTCAGGTAATCGTGCCCCTTATGCTCTGGGCGACACACGTGCTACAATGGATAGGACAAAGGGAAGCGAAGCTGAGAAGTGGAGCGAATCTCATAAACCTATCCTAAATTCAGATTGTAGGCTGCAACCCGCCTACATGAAGCTGGAATCGCTAGTAATCGCAGGTCAGCCAAACTGCGGTGAATACGTTCCCGGGTCTTGTACACACCGCCCGTCACGCCACCCGAGTTGGAGACACCCGAAGTTGGTATCTGGAACCGCAAGGACCGGAGCTAACGAGGGTGGAGTCGGTGAGGGGGGCGAAGTCGTAACAAGGTAGGTGTACCGGAAGGTGCGCCTGGATCACCTCCTTTCTAAGGAGAAGGTTTAGCCTCTATTCAGTTTTGAGTGAGCGGGGTGGTAGCTCAGTTGGGAGAGCATCTGTTTTGCAAGCAGAGGGCCAGGGGTTCGAGTCCCCTTCACTCCACCAAGTAAAGTTCATTGAAAAGTACATAAGTAAGTCCAAAGTAAAAAGGGCATACGGGGGATGCCTTGGCGACTGAAGGCGAAGAAGGACGCGGTAAGCTGCGAAAAGCTACGGGGAGCCGCAAGCAGGTAGAGATCCGTAGATATCCGAATGGGGGAACCCAAAGATCCTGAAAAGGAAGCGAACGCCGGGGACGGAAACATCTTAGTACCGGCAGGAAAATAAATCAAAAGAGATTCCCTGAGTAGTGGCGAGCGAAAAGGGAAGAGCCCAAACCAGTTAGATGTAAAAGGAGACAGCCGTTGTCTGACTGGGGTAGAGGGATATACAGGAGAGACTGTCGAATCTCAGCGAAGAGAAAGAAGGTAATCGAATTATCTGGGAAGATAAACCGAAGAGGGTGAGAGTCCCGTAGATGAAACCGGAAGAGGAAGCGCGTATAATCCCAAGTAGCGTGAGACACGAGAAATCTTGCGTGAATCAGGGTGGACCACCATCCAAGGCTAAATACTAACAGTCGACCGATAGAGAACAGTACCGTGAGGGAAAGGTGAAAAGGACCCCGGGAGGGGAGTGAAAGAGAACCTGAAACCGTATGCCTACAGAAAGCGGGAGCGAAAGTGACCGCGTGCCTTTTGATTAATGTGCCTGTGAGTTATGGTCAACGGCGAGGTTAAGCCGATAGAGGCGGAGCCGAAGGGAAACCGAGTGTTAATAGCGCGGAAGTCGATGGCTATAGGCCCGAAACTATGTGAGCTATCCATGTGCAGGTTGAAAGTCAGGTAAAACTGACTGGAGGACCGAACCGGTTGGTAGTGAAAAACCTTCGGATGACATGTGGATAGGAGTGAAAAGCTAACCGAACATAGTGATAGCTGGTTCTCCCCGAAACGTGTGTAGGCACGGCCTCGTTAAGAGAAAGTATTAGGGGTAGAGCACTGATTGACGTAGGGGGGTAACCTCTGAAATCAGTCAAACTCCGAATACTAATACTGGATAAACGGGAGACAGACTGCGGGGGAAAAGCTCCGTGGTCGAGAGGGAAACAGCCCAGACCGCCAGCTAAGGTTCCGAAGAGACAGCTAAGTGTGAAAGGTAGTGAAGTTCTTAAGACAGCCAGGAGGTTGGCTTAGAAGCAGCCATCCTTTAAAGAGTGCGTAACAGCTCACTGGTTGAAGAACATTGCGCCGAAAATGTAACGGAGCTAAAGCTGTACACCGAAGCTGCGGAATGACCAAATGGTTGTTGGTAGGGGAGCATTGTGTAGTAGGGAGAAGTCGAGCTGGAAGGTGAGATGGACGAGACACAAGAGCGGATGCAGGCATGAGTAACGAGATGAGAGTGAGAATCTCTCACCCCGAAAGCCTAAGGGTACCTGGGGAAGGGTCGTCCACCCAGGGTAAGTCGGGACCTAAGGAAAACCCGAAAGGGGTATCTGATGGAAAACCGGTAAAGAATCCGGTACCTAGGAAATACGAGATACTCGAGGGGACGCAGGAGATGAATTTCTGAGACCAAGTTGCAAGGTCTTCTAAGCAGTAATACCGAAGAAGTATATAGTGAAGAACGTATACGGAGGGGGAGCTGTGATGGCGAGTACGCAAGTACAAGAGGGAGGAGTCATACTGCCAAGAAAAGCCTCGTTTATCGTTTGAGTATAACTAGCCCGTTCTATAAACCGACACAGGTAGGCGAGCTGAGAAAGCTAAGGGGAGCGGAATAACTTCTGTTAAGGAACTAGGCAAAATAGCCCCGTAACTTCGGGAAAAGGGGTGCTCTAGGCGGTTTAGCAATAAGCGGCAGAGAGTTGCAGTGACAAGGCCCTGGCGACTGTTTACCAAAAACACAGGACTCTGCGAACACGATAAGTGGAAGTATAGGGTCTGACGCCTGCCCAGTGCTGGAAGGTTAAGAGGAGATGTGCAAGCATTGAATTGAAGCCCCAGTAAACGGCGGCCGTAACTATAACGGTCCTAAGGTAGCGAAATTCCTTGTCGGGTAAGTTCCGACCTGCATGAATGGCGTAACGATCAGGGCGCTGTCTCAACAGAAGATCCGGTGAAATTACAGAGTGGGTGAAGATGCCCACGACCCGCAGTTAGACGGAAAGACCCCATGGAGTTTTACTGTAGCTTGGCATTGTAGTTTGTTATAATGTGTACAGGATAGGTGGGAGGCGGAGAAGGCGTATCGCAAGGTGCGCCGGAGCCGATGGTGGGATACCACCCTCATTATAATGTGCTACTAACGGTGGTATGTGAAGAGCATAAGCCGGACAATGTTAGGTGGGCAGTTTGACTGGGGCGGTCGCCTCTAAAAGAGTAACAGAGGCGTGCGAAGGTCTGCTCAGGTGGGTTGGAAATCCACCGATGAGTGCAAGGGCAAAAGCAGGCTTGACTGCGAGACTGACAGGTCGAGCAGGATGGAAACATGGTCCTAGTGACCCGGCGAATTTTGAGTGGAAAAGTCGTCGATCAACGGATAAAAGTTACCCTGGGGATAACAGGCTAATCACGCCCAAGAGTTCATATCGACGGCGTGGATTGGCACCTCGATGTCGGCTCATCGCATCCTGGGGCTGAAGTCGGTCCCAAGGGTTGGGCTGTTCGCCCATTAAAGCGGTACGTGAGCTGGGTTCAGAACGTCGTAAGACAGTTCGGTCCCTATCTGCTGCGGGCGCAGGAAGCTTGAAGGGGGTTGCTCTTAGTACGAGAGGACCGGAGTGAGTATACCGCTGGTGAACCAGCTGTCAGGCAAATGGCAGGAGCTGGGTAGCTAAGTATATGACCGATAACCGCTGAAAGCATCTAAGCGGGAAACGGGCCCTAAGATTAGGCTTCCCACCATATTTATATGGGTAAGGGTAGTTCGAGACTAGAACGTCGATAGGTTGCAGGTGTAAGTGCAGTGATGTATTGAGCCGAGCAATACTAATAACCCGAGGCTTTGGACATAACTTATGTACTTTTGAGTGAACTATTTGAAGGGTGAGGATAATGTACCGGGACACACCCAGTCCCATTCCGAACCTGGCCGTTAAGCCGGTATGTGCCGATGGTAGTACAGGTTATGCTGTGCGAGAGTAGGTTTTGCCCTTCTCCTCTTAGAGAGTTGCCAGAAGACAACTCTCTTTTTCTTTATTCCTTTACTTTATTAAAAATAATTTATTAAAAAAAAAGACTCTTTTATGAGTCTTTTTTTTATTATATAAATTTTTATCTGAATAATTTGTTAAAATTTGAACTTTTAGTTGAAAAAAATGTTATGGTATGTTAAAATATAATTGGGGGTGGTAATATGTTAAAAGAATTAAAAACTAAAGAAGATTTATTAAAAAGAAAAAGAGTTCTGGAAATTGAGAAAAATGCCATATCAAAATATATGGGACCTTATGAACATGATGATTTTCTTCAGGAAGAGTGGGAATCTTTGATTGAGGAACTTGAACTTATTGATAAAAGAATTGAAGAAACTGAATAAGGGCTTTGCCCTTATTTTTTTATGAATAAATTTATTTTTATATTCCTTTTGAGGTATAATTGAATAAATACGATTATATCGGAGGTTGTTATTCAATGTATATTAATAAATGGTATAACAGAGATTTTAAAAGTGTTTATTATAACAGGAGAATATCTGATATTTGGAATCTTCTTGATGATGAAGATGATTCCGTTATTATTTTAAGAGAAGATAATACTCTCTATAATATGGTTTCAAGAGAAGAAATACGAAGTATAAGTTCGGAAATATCAGAAAAGAAACTTTTTGAAATTTTTGATCCTGTAGATAATTTTCTTTATGAGGATGATTTGGTTGAAGATGCTCTTTTACTTATGCTGGAGAGTAAAATAAAAATTTTGCCGGTTGTTGATAATGAGATGTATCCTGTTGGAATTTTCGGTATTTTTGAGGTTCTGAAGGCTTTCCGTAATGTTACTTCTATGGATGAACCGGGTACGAAAGTTATGATGATACTTGATGATAAACCCGGTAAACTTAAAAATATTATAGATATACTTTCTAAAAAAAATATAAATATTTTATCTCTTATAACTAATAAAATTGATGATACAACAAGAATGCTTACTCTTAAACTTGATGTAAAAAATGTGAATTTTGTTTCTGACCTGCTTGAGAATAATTCTATTGAATATGAAGGTATTTTTGAAGAAGACGGCGAATATTATTAATTAAGGAGTGGTTTCATTGAAAGTAAAAACATTGATTTCCGGTGGTACTTCATGGATAAGCTCAAGAGCTCAGTCATCATTTTCAAGTATATTTTTACTTGAAACAGATGAAAGTAAAATTTTAATGGAACCGGGTTATATAAATTCTCTTCTTTTTCTTGAGGAAAAATTTGATGAAATGCTTTTAAAACCCGAAGATATTACGGATCTTCTTATTTCTCATGTGCATCTTGATCATGCTTTTAATTCTCTTTTTTTTAAAAATGCTAAAATACATGTTTTTGAAAATTTTGATAAAAAAGATTATTCTAAATTCGGCAGTCTTATGGGACAGGCATATTCTATGATGGTTCAGTCATGGAAAGGAAGAACTGAAAAATACAGGGACGGCGATATTCTTTTTGAAAATATAAGAGTAATTCATACTCCTTATCATTCAAAAGATCATGCATCTTTTTTTATTGAAACAGAAAATATGGGAAATATATTTTTTCCGGGAGATATATGTATGACGAGAATAGAGTATTATGATATAATCAGAAATCTCAGAAATGATAAAGTTTCCGAAATAGTTAAAAAATGGACAGAAAATGCTGATTATATATTTTTTACACATGATGAACCTTACAGACTTTAAAGGAGTTGATATCAGTGAAGATAGCTTATATTTCTTTTGAAGTGTTTCCTTTTGCTAAAGTCGGAGGACTTGCCGATGTTGCGGGTGCTCTTCCTAAATATATAAATAAAACCGGTGAAAAAATTTTTGTTTTAATGCCTTATCACAGAATTGTTGATAAAAATGCTGAAGGTTTTTTACCTGAAATTTTTTGTGAAAATATGATTCCGGAATTTCATAGTTCTAAAAAACCGTTTTCTGTTTATAAAACAAAACTTTCAGATTCTGATGTCGATGTTTATTTAATAAAAAATGAAGATATTTTTTATACGGAAGATATATACGGCGGAGATAATCTTGCTTTTCAGAGTACATATTTTTGTGATTCCGCAATAACTTTTATAAAAAAATATTTTTCTGATACTGATGTAATTAATGTTAATGACTGGCAGACAGCTTTGATCCCTGTTTATTTGAAAACTGTATATTCTGAAAATAATGAAATGAGAAAAATAAGTACTGTTTTTACCATACATAATCTCGGATATCAGGGTCTTTTTGATTCTTCAGAACTCGATAATGCAGGACTTCCTGGATATCTTTATAATGTTGATGCTCTTGAATTTTACGGTAAAGTAAATTTTCTGAAAGGCGGAATACTTTTTTCTGATGTTATTAATACAGTAAGTAAGACATATGGAGAGGAAATACAGACATCTGAGTATTCATACGGACTGGATGGCGTTCTTAAAATAAGATCCGACAGACTTTATGGTATCATTAACGGTATAGACTATAAAGTTTATAATCCTTCCGATGATCCGAGTCTTTTTTTTCCTATAAATAATTATGCCGATAAAATAAAAAATAAGAAAGAATTTCAGAAATTTCTTAAACTTCCCGAAAGACCTGATGTACCTGTTATTTCTCTTATAAGCAGACTTGTTGACCAAAAAGGTCTTGATCTTATATTTCAGATTTTTGAATATCTTATGCTTTTTGATGTTCAGTTTGTTTTACTCGGTACCGGAGATAAAAAATATATGGATTTTTTCAGTAAAATGGAAGAAAAATATCCGGAAAAAGTTTCTGCTAATCTTAAATTTGATTTAGATCTTGCACAAAAAATATACGGGAGTTCCGATATGTTTCTTATGCCTTCGAAATATGAACCATGCGGTTTGGGACAGATGTATGCAATGAGATACGGAACAGTTCCTGTAGTAAGATATACAGGAGGACTTGCGGATACTGTAAGTGAATTCTATTATGAGAAAGAAGATTCTATGGGTACCGGTTTCGGATTTTATGATTATGATTCATGTAAACTTTTTAAAGCAATTTCTAAGGCAGTTTATGTTTTTTATAATGAAAAGGAAAGATGGAACGATCTTTTTAACAACTGTATGAAACAGGATTTTTCTTATGAGAATACGGCTTTACAGTACAGAGAGCTTTATAAAATTGCCAAAGATATTAAAAGAAGGTGGTAATTTTGAACGAACTGAGAAAAGATCCCGTAACGAGAAGATGGGTTATAATATCTTCAGAACGATCGAAAAGACCAAATAATTATCATTATGATGAAGCAATAAATGATATATTCTGCCCTTTTGATTACGGCAATGAAAATTCAACACCGGAAGAAATTTTCAGTATAAGAAAGGACAGTACTCAGAAAAATAAATCCGGATGGAACTTAAGGGTTGTTCCTAATAAATTTCCGGCATTAACAACGGAACAGAATTTTTTAAAGTCCGGTCACGGTATGTACGATAAAACTTCTGCATACGGTTATCATGAAGTTATAATAGAAACACCTGAACACAATACTTCTTTTGCTCTTATGAAAAAAGAACAGATATCTCTTGTTATAAAAGGTTATATAGAAAGATATAATGAAATAAAAAAAGATAAAAGTATAAAATATATACAAATTTTTAAAAACAGCGGTAAACGTGCAGGAGCTTCACTGGTACATCCGCATTCACAACTTATAGCAACACCTATAGTGCCTTATACTATTTATGAAGAACTTAAAGGTGCTGAAGAGTATTTTAAGTTTAAAGACAGATGTGTATTTTGTGATATGATACATCAGGAAATATTTGAAAAAAGCAGAATAATTATGAAAACAAAAAATTTTATATGTTTTGCACCTTATGCTTCAAGATTCCCTTATGAACTCATGATTTTACCTATAGAACATAATGAGGATTTCGGAAGTCTTAAAGGTAAAGACAGTGAAATAGATGAGATATCTGAGATATTTTCCCATGTTTTCAGAAAATTTAGGGATATTTTGGGAAATCCTTCATATAATCTGGTTTTGCATACTGCACCATTTGTAAATAATGTTTCTGATTATTATCACTGGCATTTTGAAATAATACCAAGAACGACTAATATAGCTGGATTTGAGTGGGGAACAGGTTTTTATATTAATACAGTTCCTCCGGAACAGACAGCATTAGATCTTAATTATAAGGAGGATATTATATGAAAAGAATCTTAGGTGTATTTGCAGTAATTTTAGTTTTTTCGGCCTTTGTTTTTTCACTTGGATTCAGTGTACAGCCTTTTTTCTCAACAGTAAACGAAGGTGATTCTAAGTATCTCATTTATCAGGTAACTCCTGTAATTGATCTTGATTTTTTCAAAATAGGATTAGGAGTAAATACTTATCAGACTGAAATAGGCGGGGATTTTTATTTTGGATATCCTGTTGCCGGAATACCTGACAGTACAAATATAATTAACGGAGTTGCTCTTAATTTTGTTGAATTTGATTTTGATTCAATAGGTGCAAAGTACGGTTTTATGGATAATTATACTTTCGGACTCGGAACTGTACTTTACAGATACAGTGTACCTATGTCAAAAGCTGTTGATTTAAGACTTGGTTCAAAAGACGGACTCAATATACAGGCCCATATTCCTTTTGAAGTAAGCAAATGGTATCCTTTTGAATATAGACAGAGTGCATCAGCAATGTGGGCATCTACTAAATTACCTGTAGGTCCTTTCAGTGTATCTGCATTAGGAGGAACAAATATGCTTTCAGCAGCCGAAAATACTGATTATTTCGGTAATGCAGGAGCTTATATGAATCTTTTGGCAGGTTTAAGTGTAGGAGGAGAAGCAGGCGTTATAATGACACAGATTGCAACTGACAGTACTTTTGGTTATCTTGCAGGAGCAGGTGCAATTTGGGATTTAGGTATGATAAGACTAAGATCTTTACCTGTTATTTTAATAAGTCCTGAAGCTGTTTTAGGATATGTTGACTGGGATTATGAATCAGGAGATAACTATGCTAAACTTCTTTCCGAAGAAGATACAAGATTCGGAGGACTAACAGAATTTGTTTTTGATTTTAATGATTTAGTATCAGCGTCAGCAAGATATTCTTATGACATAAAAGGAAGTTTTGAAAGTCTTCAGAATCAGAAAATAAATGCTGATTTTTCATTCAACAGTCCTTTTGAAGAATATCCTTTTATTATAAACGGAATGTACAGAAGAAATATATCAGACGGAAATACAATATTAGAATTAAAAGACGGTTTATTTGACAGCAATACAAAAGCTGAACTTGTAGTTTCTTATCCTATACTTGAAGGATTAAATGTTTCTTATATAACATATTTTGATAAAATAGAATCAGGAGATCCTGTATTCGGTAATAAAGTTGAATTCGGAGCTGCATATAGTTTCTAAAATAAAAAAACAGGAGAAATTTATTTTTCTCCTGTTTTTTTATTAATATAATTTTTTACAATATTTTCTTTGTAATCAATAATTATAGGGTTATTTTTATTTTCTGAAATAATATCTGTTATTTCTTTTAAATATTTTTCTGCGGTTGTTTTCCATGTGTAATTATTTATAACTAAGCGATAACCTCTTTCTGAAAAATAATTATAATTTTCATAAATTTTTTTAATTCCGGAAACAATACTTTCAGTATCAGAAGGATCTACAAGTATTCCGGAGTTATCTCTGAAAATATCGGCAGGACCTCCGTTTTTTGTTGCAACAACCGGCAGGCGGCAGGCGGCAGCTTCTATAGGTGCCAATCCGAAAGGTTCGTAAAATGAAGGAAGGAGAAAAAGAGATTTTAATTCATAAAAATAATTATATGTTTTTGCAAGATCTTTTTGCGACTTTATATCAAGAAAAAATATATTTTGAGTAAGATTATTATCAAGTATAATTTTTATTATAGGTGCTAAAATATTTTTTTCTTTTGTATTTAAATATTCATAATTATAAGGATTTTCTATATTTCTTATAAATAAAACCATATAATAATTTTTTTTAAGGAAATCAGATTCCGCATAGGCTTTTACGGCGGTAAAATGATTTTTTTTCTCATCAAATCTGCTTGAAAGTATGATATACGGTCTATCCCGGCGTATATTTTTTTCTATTGCTGATTTTAAAATATCATCACATTTATTTTCAGGATTAAAAATCTCTGTATTGACTCCCGGAGAAATAACTGAGAATTTTTTATTATCATTTAAATCGGCACAGCCTTCGTATAATTTATGTGAATACTGTTCAAATCTTTCCTGATTAGTTGAGGTTATTATTCTTGCTGCATTTTTTATTGAATTTCTTTCCGCGTTTATTCTCATTTCAAAATTATAATAGTTATTAATTTCTTCAAAGTTATTTTTATTTAAATTCATTTTATCAATTTTCTGTGCTCCGAGTGAATGACCTGTAAATGTAAACGGAATTCCGGTTAAGTATGAAAATTTACAGGCGGCAAGACCTCCGTCACCGTAATGTGCCGTAACAAAATCAGGCATATCATTTTTATAAAAATCAATTATGTTATTTACGTATTCATCTATATATGGCCATAGTTCTTCTTTTCTGAGAAATTTACCGGGTCCTGATTTTATACGTATTATTCTCATTTTTTTATAACCCGGTATATAATCGATTTCACCGGAAAATTCAGACCAGTCGGGATCATTTATTCTTCTTGTTACTATATCAACAGAAATATTTTCTGAGATTTCAGATATATTTCCGGCAAGTTCCTTAACATATATTAACTGTCCTCCAAAATCAGGATGTTCAGTCATATGGGAATCATATTTGTCAAAATTTCCCTGAGGATTAAAAAAAAGTATTTTCATATAATTCCTCCCATTCACAAATATTTTTTTATAAGAGTTTTATAATTTTCTATTTCTGCTACAGATCCTGTTGATTTTAATTTTTCAGCAGCAAAAATATTACCTATAAAAGCAGAATCAAAAATATTTTCCGAATTTAAAAGACCTATGTATGTTCCTGTCCAGAAAGCATCACCGGCACCTGTTGTATCAATAACCTGAGTGGCAGCACTTTTATACTTTATTCTTTTTTTACCGTCAGAAACTATATAACCATTTTTTCCGAGAGTCATAATAATATTTTGTGCACCCATATCATGTAAAATATCTATATAAGAATTTTCGGACATTTCTCCGAAAATATGAAAACAGTCATCTTCAGATGGTTTTATTAAAGTTGTGTATTTAAGAAAACTTTTTAGTATATCTTTTATATTATCAGAATTATGAGATAGAATTTTTCTGTAATTAGGATCAAATCCTATTATTTTATTTTCTGAAAAAGCATATGAAATCATTTTTTTTGTATTAATTAAATTTTTATCAGAAGAAATAGACCAAAAAGAGAAATGGAATATTTTGGTATTATTTATTAATTCTTCATAATTGTAAGGAATTTCAAGATTAAGTGTGGAAGATCTGTAAGGGTAGAACTGAGGATTATCTTTCGATTTCAGAACAAAAACAATATCTGTATTATTTTCCGGACTTCTTATAATATTATCAGTATTGACACCGTTATTTTTCAGATAGGATGAAATAAAATCACCGAAAAAATCATTTCCTGTTTTTGATATAATCCTTGTTTTAAAGCCTTGTTTAGAAAGATTGACAGCTATATTCGCCGGGGAACCGCCGAAATATTTGTTAAAAGATTTAACATCAGCAAGACATTTTTCATAATCATCAGATATCATATCTATTAAAACTTCTCCAAAAGCTGTAAAATCCATGATTTCAACCCCTTAAAAAATTTTTTCTTTATAAAACAATTATATCAAAAAAATTTTTATTATTTATAATGAGAAATTAAAAGAAAAATTAAAATAATTCTTTTATTTCAGAAATAAATCTATATAAAATACCATAATTAAACTTTAAAAATTACTCTGTTAAAACTATAATGTAATTGTATGAATAAAAAAAACTTTATTTTACATTTGAAAAAATATATCTTAGCTGGGGGTGTGGTTATATGAAAAAATTACTACTTTTTGTAACTTTATTATCGTTTTTTATAAGTTCTTTTGCAGTTACTATTACAATGACTGCTGGAGCTGTAGGTAAAGAACTTGAACTGACAAACATACAGATTCAGAGATTTATGGAAGAAAATCCTGATATAAATGTTCAGATTCTTCCTATGCCTAATTCTTCAACTGCAAGACATGATTTATACGTAACTTATCTTGCATCAGGTACTCCGGATCCTGTTGTTCTGATGCTTGATGTTGTATGGCCGGCAGAATTTGCACCGTTTCTTGTTGATTTAAAACCTGATTATGATTATTTTGGTTTTGACGGTTTCCTTGAAGGAACTATAAAATCAAATGTTGTTGATGATAAAATAGTTGCAGCTCCCTGGTTTACAGATGCGGGATTTATGTATTACAGAAAAGATTTACTTGAAAAATACGGTTATGATGCACCTAATACGTGGAATGAACTTTATAATATAGCAAAAGATATTTCCGAAAATGAATTTATAGATGGTTTTGTATGGCAGGGTGCAAAATATGAAGGTTTAACATGTGATGTAATGGAATTTGTACATTCTTTCGGCGGAGAAATTATTGATAACGGAAAAGTTGTTGTTGATAATGCTGAAAATTATGATAAAACAGTTGCTGCACTGAAATTTATGAAAAAATTAATAGATGACGGTGTTACTCCGAAAGGTGTAACAACATATATGGAAGAAGAAGCAAGAAGACAGTTCCAGAACGGAAATGCTGTTTTTATGAGAAACTGGCCTTATGCATGGCCTTTAGCAAATGCTTCTGATTCACCTGTAAAAGGTAAAGTAGGTATAGTACCTGTACCTATGGGAGATAACGGAAGACATTCGGCAACTCTTGGCGGATGGAATTTAGGAATAAATAAAAATTCTTCAAAAGCTCAGATAGATGCAGCAAAAAAACTTGTTAAATATCTTACTGCATATGATCAGCAGGTTGAAAGAGCCACATATGCCGGACAGAATCCGACAATGAAATCAGCTTATTCAGATGCAAAAATAAAAGAAGAAGCACCTTTTGTTGTTGATTTATACGACGTTTTTATAAGTGCCGAACCAAGACCTGTAACAGCAGTATACTCTGAAGTTTCTGATGCTATTCAGAGATATACATACGGTGTTTTAACCGGACAGTATAAAGCTGAAGATGCAGTTACAAGAATGGCAAAAGAGCTTAAACAGATAGTAGGCAATTAATATAGTCTTTTTATAAAAGGGACGGCATATCCGTCCCTTTTATATTAATAACGGAGGTGTGTTATGGCCGAAAAAAAATATAAAAAATCAGATATAAAATTAGCCTTCTGGCTTATTTTACCCGCAGTGGTAGCAATTGCCATAACGGCGTTTATCCCTTTATTTAAAACAATTATAGACAGTTTTTTTAAATTTACTCTGATTCCTGATTTCCCGAGGGAATTTGTAGGTATAAATAATTATATTGATTTATTTAAAGACAGCAGATTTGTTGAATCTTTCTGGAATACAATGTATTTTACAGTATTTACAGTATTTCTTGAATTTATTATAGGGCTCGTAACAGCAGTTATACTGAATGCAAGTTTTAAACTCAGAGGTATTGTAAGAGCAGCTATACTTATTCCTTGGGCTGTTCCTACAGCAATATCCTCGCAAATGTGGAGATGGATGTATAATGATCAGGCTGGTATTATAAGTAATATATTATACACACTCGGATGGATAGAACCGGGAACACCTATACTGGGAACTCCGGGTTATGCTATGAATGCAATTGTAGCTGTTGATGTATGGAAAACAACTCCTTTTGTAGCGTTGCTTCTTCTTGCCGGACTTCAGCTTATTCCTTCCGAATTATATGAAGCTGCAAGAATAGACGGAGCCTCAAAATGGAAACAGTTTACAACAATCACTCTGCCTATTCTGAAGCCGACAATAGCTGTTACTCTTATATTCAGAACGCTCGATGCCTTAAGGGTTTTTGATATTGTGTATATTATGACAGGCGGAGCACTGGGAACTGAAACTTTATCTGTTTATAACAGAACAATACTTATGGACAGAATTTTTTCACCTCGCGGATGGTACGGATACGGTTCGGCAATATCTGTAGTGATATTTCTTATCATCGGTGTATTTTCAGTTATTTATATAAAAACAATGAAATTAAAAATTGACTGAGGAGGTGAAAATATGAAAATAGGTATGAAAGCAAAGAAAAATATAGAAATGATATTTCTTTATATAGTTGTTGTAATAATGATTATATTTTATGTTTTCCCGTTCTTTTGGGCTGTTTTAAGTTCTTTTATACCAAACAGGTATTTATTTGAGAGTAATTTAGGATTCACTTTTCAGTCAGGCGTGAGAATAAATAATATTTCAAATAGATCAGGATTTGATATAGCAGGTTTAAAAAATAATGATTATATTCAGTATATAAATGATGAAAATGTGAAAAATGCCAATGATCTGATAAAAATTTTAAAAAATTATAAAGAAGGAGAAAAAATAAATATAACTGTTTTAAGAAAAGAAGTAACTGATGTTGTTGACGGAGTACAGATAAGAAAATGGAATAAAAAAATAATTGAGGCAGCTTTAACAAGATCTCCTGATGTTGTTGACCAGAATAATGCTTACGGTTTAAAGCTTAATATAACAGACGGAATAAAAGTTGATAGTGTGGAAAATTCTTCAGCAGCTGATTATGCCGGATTTAAATCTGAAGATATAATAATAGGTATAGGGGAAAGAGAAAATATTTCATACAGACAGTTTCTCGGATTTCTTTCACAGTATACAGAAGGAAAAGAAGTTCAGATAAAAATACTGAGAAACGGTGAAGAAAAATTAATTAAACTTGTTGTTCCGGAATATGATTTGAGTAAATCAGATGTTTTTGGTCTTAATGTTGAAGATTCCCATTTTACTTTTGAACACTATATAAATGTTTTTAAAGAAAGACCTTTTCACATAAATATATTAAATTCCGTTATAGTAGCAGGAGCTACAACGATTCTTTCACTTATAATAGGATCTTTTGCAGGTTATGCTGTAGCAAGACTTAAAATACCGGGTAAAATAATAATAATGGGAGGAATTCTTGCAGTTTCAATGTTTCCGCAGGTTTCAATTATAGGAGGTCTTTTTCAGCTTCTGAGAAATATGAATCTTATAAATACTTATCCCGGACTTATAATACCCTATATAGCGATAAATCTTCCTCTTACTACATGGATTCTTCAGAATTTTTTCAGGGATTTACCTGTATCAATAGAAGAATCTGCCTATATAGACGGATGTTCAAAATTTGAAACACTATGGAGAATAGTTTTACCTTTATCTATTCCGGGACTTGTAACAACAGGACTTCTGACTTTTATAAATGCTTGGAATGAATTTCTTTTTGCACTTACATTTATAAATAAACCTGAAATGTTTACTGTTCCTGTTGCAATCGCAATGTTTCAGGGAAAAACCCAGTATGAAATACCATGGGGACAGCTTATGGCAGCGTCTGTAATAATAACGCTTCCGCTTGTAATTCTTGTTCTTATATTTCAGAATAAAATTGTTGCCGGTTTAACTGCAGGTGCGGTAAAAGGATAAACGGGGTGAAATATTCCCCGTTTTTTGTTATAATATTTAATGTATATTAAAATTCGGAGGTTTGTTATGAAAAGACTTTTTGGTACTGACGGAATAAGAGGAATTGTAAATGATGAACTTACTGTTGAACTTGCCATGAAACTCGGAAATTCAATATCAAAATTATATAACGGAAAGTATGATACACTTTTGATTGCAATGGATACAAGAAATTCAGGGGATATGTTTTCTTATGCACTTACAACAGGTGCAATTTCTTCCGGTATGAATGTTGAAATATGCGGAGTTATACCTACACCTGCACTTGCATTTTTAACCAAAGTCAAGAAAACAGTAGGTATTGTTATTTCTGCATCTCATAATCCTTCTGCTTACAATGGATTAAAGGTTTTATGTGAAGGATATAAAATACCTGATGAAGATGAAATAGAGCTTGAAAAAATGATACTTGAAAGTAAACTTGAATATTCACCTTACGGTGAAATAGGTAAAGTAAAGAGAAACGGGATAAAAAGTAAATACATAGAATATGTATCTGAATTTTATAAGGGTATGAAATCAGAAAAGAGAATAGCTATAGATGTGGGAAACGGTGCTGCAGGAAATGTTGTAAATGAAATATTTGAAAAAGTAGGAATAAATGCTGATATTTATTATAATAATCCGGACGGATTCAATATAAATGAGAAATGCGGATCAACATCACCTGAAAAATTATCTGAAATAGTTCAGAAAAATGGTTATGATTTAGGAATATTATATGACGGGGATGCTGACAGATGTCTTTTTATAGACAGAAACGGTAATCTTATTGACGGAGATAAATTAATGGCTGTAAATGCTTTTAAAATGAAAGAAAAAGGCAGACTTTCTAATTCTTCTGTCGTTGCTACAGTTATGAGTAATCTTGGATTTGAAGAGTATCTAAAACTTCATGGTATTAAATTATTAAGAACTCAGGTAGGGGATAAATATGTGCTTGAGAAAATGATAGATTCAAAAATAAATATAGGCGGGGAACAATCCGGGCATATAATATTTTTTGACAGGGCTACTACAGGTGACGGTATAATAACTTCCCTTGAAACGATAGATACTATGAATTATTTCGGAAAAAATATAGACGAATTGGTTAAAGAAATTCCTGAATATCCACAGGTTCTTAAAAATGTTTCTGTCGGAGATAAAAAGAAAATTATGACAGATGAAAGAATAGAAAATATTATTTCCAGATATTCACAAAATGATGATTACAGACTATTGGTAAGACCTTCCGGAACAGAACATAAAATAAGAGTTATGGCAGAAGGTAAAGACAGAAATCTTGTTGAGAAATCTGTTGATGAGATATATGCATTAATTGAAATTATAGATAAGGAATAAAAAAATAAGCTGTTCTTAAGAACAGCTTATTTTTTATCTGAATATGAAAGATGAATAAAATCTTACATTTTTTCGTATAATTTTTAAAGCTACATAACTGTTTTTTTCTATTTTTGAAGCTATATTATTCCAGTCATCAACAGATTCAATTGTATATTCTTTGCCGTTAACAGTTACAGAAACAATAAGATCTTCAGCTTTTAATCCGTAATAAGTCATATTGTTGTCCGTTATTTCGTCTATTACAACGCCTTTTGTTGTTTTCTGCAGTTTATTTGAAGATAAATACTCACTGTCAACTTCTCTTACTTTGAGACCTAAATATTCTTCTGAAGATACTACTGCTGTTTCTGTTTTTGTGCCTAATTTAGTACTTAATTCTATAGTTTTTCCTTTTCTGTCCATTGTTATTTTTATTGTAGAACCTGCAGGATAAGTTTTTATTATTGCTGATAATTCAGCTGTATCTTCTATTGATTTTCCGTCTATTGCTGTTATTACATCACCTGATTTTAATCCTCCCTGATCTGCTGCGGAATCTTTTTCTACATCGGATATAAAAGCACCTGATTCTGTTTTTATATTCATTGACTTTCTGAGTTCTTCGGTAAGATCCTGCATATAAACACCAAGATAGGCTTTATCTATTTTACCGTTTTCTATTAAAGTAGATGCAAATCTTTTAGCTAAATTAATAGGTATTGCAAAACCGAGATTGACTGCTTCGCTGCTGTTAACAATTGCCGTATTTATTCCTATTACCTGTCCGTGTATATTTAAAAGAGGTCCTCCGCTGTTTCCCGGATTAATTGCCGCATCTGTCTGTATTAGATCAACATAATAACCTGAATTATCGGGTTTTGTTATTTTTCTGTTTACAGCACTTATAGTACCTACAGTAACTGTATTTTTAAATCCCAGAGGATTACCTATAGCAATTGCCCATTCACCTATTTCAAGATTATCTGAATCACCGAGTTCTACAGTATGAATTTCATCGTCCGGATTTATTTTTATTATCGCAAGATCTAAATCCGAATCCCCGCCTATATATTCTGCGGTATATTTTTTTCCTGTTACAGAACTGACTGTTATTGTATCGGCATTTTCAACAACATGATAATTTGTAAGTATATAACCTTTTTCATCAAAAACAAATCCTGTTCCTAATGCAGTAAATTCATTCTGTGTCTGAGGTATTTCCCCACCGAAAAATCTGTTGAAAAAATCCTCAAAATAAGGATCCACAGATGCAGATGAAGTAGTTTTACCTTTTGCTTCTATATTTACCACGCCTTCAGCAGAAGCTTTTACAACATTAACAATAGGACTTTCATAGCCGGCGTTGACATAAGCAAAAATGTTAAGTGAAAGAACTAAAATAGAAAAAACAACAATATATTTTTTCATTTTTTCACCTCCGAATAATTTATTTTAATTCAATACATATTAATTATAAGATTTCAGCTCTTAAAAAAAACTTAAAAAGTATTTTTATAAAATATCCAGGAGTTCTTTTATATTTTTTATTTTTACTGATGCTTCAGTAAGTTCCGAACTTCCGTAACCATAGTCACATCCTACACACGGAATATTATTTTTTAATGCGGCGTTCATATCATGTTTTCTGTCACCTATCATTATGAAATTATCGGAAAGTTCTTTTTCCATAAGTTTTTTAAGTACATAATCCTTCTCTTTCCAGTCAAACATCTCCGAACAGTTAGGAGAATCTATATATTCTTTAAGACCTTTTTCAAGAATTTTATTCATATATTTTATATTACAGTTTGAAAGAAGAAATAATTTTTTTCCGTTTTTTCTGAGATATTCCATTACTTCTAAAACTCCGTCAAAAAATATATTTTCTATTTTGTCAAGAACTTCTTCCTCATATTTATCAAGCAGTTTTATAGATTTTTCTATAAGAATTTTATCATTGGTTTTAAGAAGATTTATAAATATACTGTCTATTGTATAGCCTATGTATTTAAGAATTTCTTTAGGATCTATTTCTATTTCATAGCCTTCGTTTTTTAATTCTGTTAACACCATTTCAAATGCCGGAATAGTTACTTTTTTTGTATCAACAAGTGTACCGTCAATATCAAAAACAATGTTTTTAACTGATTTGTAGTTCATATAAACCTCCTAAAAAGAATTTAAAATTTCGGACAGAATTTTTTCTTCGGTTTTTTCATTTCTGAGATCAAGGGACTGAAATGTTTTTATTTCTGAAACAGTTGCAGGTGATCCTTCTATAAAAATAAGTGTTTCAGAAATTTTTGCAATTTCTGCAGGATTATGCGAAACATTAATTATAGCAAAATTATTTTCTTTGTGCATAGTTCTGAGTGTAGAAATAATTTTATTTTTGTTTTTAAGATCAACTGATGCAAGTGCTTCATCCATTATTATAAGATCAGGATTGTAAAGAACAGCACGTGCTATACAGGCTCTTTTAAGCATACCACCGGAAAGCTCAAAAGGATATTTATCATATGAATCTTTTATTCCGAAAGTGTCAAGAACATTTTTAATAGCATTTTCAGAAAGATAAGGATTTACAAATTTTATATTGTCGGAAACATTTAACCATGGAATAAGTCTGTCATCCTGAAAAATATATGAAATTCTTTTAAAAGTATTTTCGACAGTTCCGGTGTAATCTTTTATTATACCTGACAGTATTTTCAGTATAGTTGTTTTTCCGCATCCGGATTCACCTATTAACGAAACAGACTGACCTTTTTTAATATTAAAATTAATATTTTTTATAATAACTTTATCAAATTTTTTTGACAAGTTTTTTACATCGAGAAAAGCATTATTTTTTTCAGCGGAAACATTAGTCTCAGAATTGGAATCCTTAAATTTAAATTTCGGTGAATATGTTATTTTAAGTATTGTTTTTTCAAAAATTGTTCCTGTAATTATAAGAAATACAGTGTAAGCAAAAACATATTCTGTGTTAAGTGTTGTTTTTGCAAGAGATATACCGTAACCAAGACCTTTTGATCCTGATAGGAATTCCCCTACAACAACTGATCTCCAGAGACTTCCTGAAATTATTTTTATTGTTGAGATAATGAAAGGAAGAATAGAAGGAAAATATATATATTTATATATTTTCTTTTCATCAACTCTGTATATTTTTGCCATTTCTATTAATTTACTGTCAGTATTTGATATTCCTGTTGAGATATTAAAAATAATTGCCGGTAAAATAACAAGTACGGAAACAAAAACAGGTGTATAGAATCCCAGGCCGAACCACATCATTGCTATAACTATATAGGAAATAACAGGAGCTCCCTGAATTACCATAACAAAAGGTCTTATTAATTTATCGGCTTTTTTGTGCAAACCTGATATAAGGCCAAGGGGAATACCTATAATGAGACTTATGCCCAAACCTGTAAATGTTTTTGTTATTGTTGAAAGATAATTTAACCAAAAATTTTTTTCTGTAAAAAGTGAAAAAAGAGCATTAAATGTTTCAAAAGGTCCCGGAAAAACAAGAGGGTCATAAAAAAGAGAAATAAAACCCCACAACAGAAAAATTATAAAAAATCCTAAAAATGACATAAAATTCCTCCCGGGTTTAAAATCTTATATTAAAAATGCGGGATAAAAAATACCCCGCATTTTATATGAAAAATTTATTTTTTAAATTCAATAGTTCTTTCAACCTGTATATATCTGTAAAATTCAAGTTCATCACCTACAGAAATATCGGAAAAATTCTCAAATTTTATACCGCATTCTTTTGGAGCATCCACTCTTTTAACCTGATCTTTATAATGCTGAAGTGTTTCTATGTTTACTGTAGTTAAAAGTGAACTGTTTCTGTAAATTTTTACAAATCCGTCTTTAACAACAAATCCATCGTTCAGCTGTATTCCGGAAATTGCACCTATTTTTTTGATTTTGAAAACTTCTTTTATTTCACCTGAACCAATTCTTTCTTCTTTTTCCTCAGGTTCAAGCATACCCTGAAGAGCTTTTTTGATTTCATCTATAAGATTAAATATAATATCGTATCTTTTTACCTGTATGCCTTCTTTATCGGCAGCCTGAAGAGTTTTTGAATCAGCTTTAACTCTGAAACCGAGAATAACGGCATTTGAAGCGGTAGCAAGCATTATATCACTTGTTGTTACTGCACCTATACCTGCATGAACTACTTCAATATCAACATCATCATTTTTAAGTTTATTTATAGATGTTTTAAGTGCCTCAATTTCTCCGAAAGTTCCTGCTTTAATAATGATATTCAGTTTTTTCTTTTCATCGCCTTCCATTAACTGCATTAAATCTTCAAGTCTCATATGTTTCTTTGACTGTTTCTGATTAAGTTTATTAAAGGCTTCTTTATTAATAGATGAAAAATTTCTTGCTTCATCAAGAGTATCAAGTGCATAAAAAACTGAATGCATACTCGGAACTTCTTCAAAACCTAAAATCTGAACAGGTGTAGAAGGCGGAGCTTTTTTTATTGTTTTTCCGTTTGAATCGAGCATACGTCTTACTTTACCGTGTGTAGAACCTGCAAGGAAAAAATCACCCTGTTTAAGAACACCGTCTTTTATAATAACAGTTGCAACCGGTCCTAAAAATTTATCAAGTTTACTTTCTATTATTATTCCCCTGGCATTTCCTTTTGGATAACAATTTATTTCCTGCATTTCCGAAACAAGAAGTATCATTTCCAAAAGATCTTCAAGGCCTTTTCCTGACTTTGCGGAAATTTCAACTGTTATAGTATCTCCGCCCCAGTCTTCCGGAATAAGATTAAGTTTATTTACTATCTGCTGTTTTGTAAGTTCAACATTTGCATTTGGTTTGTCTATTTTATTTATTGCAACTATTATAGGAACGTTTGCATCTTTTGCATGATTGTATGCTTCTATAGTCTGAGGCATTACACCGTCATCGGCAGCAACTATAAGAACTACTATATCTGTTGCCTGTGCACCTCTTGCTCTCATTTCTGTGAAAGCTTCGTGACCCGGAGTATCGATAAAAGTTATTTTTCTTCCGTTATATTCTGTCTGATAAGCACCTATTGACTGAGTAATACCGCCTTCTTCTTTTTCTGCTACTTTTGTATGTCTTATAGCATCAAGAAGGGTTGTTTTACCGTGATCAACATGTCCCATTACAGTTACAACAGGAGGTCTTATTTTAAATTCATCTTTTTTAAGATAAGTATTTTTCCATCTTTCAACAAGAATTTCTTCAGGATTCTGTGAATCTGATACCTCAACCGGTTCTTCCTGTATGAAATTAAGTATAAAATTATAAGAAAGGGCTAAAACTTCAGCTTCTTCAGTACTCATAGACTGTCCCGGCCTTAAAATTTTTCCTTTCATAAACATATCTCTTATAATATCGTTTTGTTTTTTACCCATTTTTTCGCATAATTTATCAAGTTTAAGATCAGAATACGAAATAGTTATTTCTTTTATTTCATCATCTTTTCTTACTTCTTTTTTAGGTTCTTCCGGTACCTGTTCTTTCTTTATTTCATAAGACTCATTAGGTTTTTTTACAGTATCTTCACCGGATTTTTTTATTTTTTTCTGTTTGTCGGCAGCTTCTTTTTTTCCTGTATCGGAATAAAGTTCTTTAATAGTTTCAATAACATCTTCTTCAAGGGTACTCATATGACTTTTAACCTCAATTTTAAAATCATTTTCAAGAGTTTCGATAAGTTTTTTTGTATTGAGCCCCAATTCTTTTGCGAGTTCGTATACTCGGGTTTTTGACATTATATCTCACCCCCATTTATAACTATGTCTATTATTCCCTTTGCTATATTTTCATCAGTTATACCTAAAATACTTATATCACTTTTTCCTGAAATATCGGAAATATCGGATTTGGTAACTGAATTAAATATGTAATATATAACCTCATGACTTTTACACCTTTTTATAGTGTCTTCTTTCGTAGAATCGCCAGTATCAGAAGACAGAAGAACAATTTTATTCCTCTGATTAGATCTTATATAAGCTCTTATACCTTCCTTGCCAAAAACAAAATTTCTGCTTTTAAAGGCAAACCCAAGCAATCCTAAAATTTTTCCGTCTCGACTCACCGTGTCAACTCCTTTCCTACTACAAACAATTATAACATTAAAAGATATTTAAACAAAATAAAAATATTATTTATATTTTCCACAAACAGAATATTATATAATATAAAAATTTCAAACATATTAAAATAAAGTATTTAAGTAAAAAATATAAATATAAAAATAAAATAAACAATAAACGCCAATAGAGGTGGACGGTATTAAAGGAAAGGAAAAGAAGAATTAAAGTAAAAGCAATTGACAGGGAAGGGGAGGTATGATAAACTATACTTCGGCAACAGAGAAAGAGGCTCATTGAAAAATGAATAGAGGCAAGCCAGTAAAAAAAGAAGCAAGGTAAGGAAAAAAAGAAAGAGCTAGACAAACCATTAGGATGAAGGGTTTGATCCTGGCTCAGGGTGAACGCTGGCGGCGCGCCTAACACATGCAAGTCGAACGGAGAAAGTCCTTCGGGACAAGTATCAGTGGCGAACGGGTGAGTAACACGTGGGAACCAACCCCCCGGACACGGATAACTACTGGAAACGGTAGGTAAGACGGGATAAGCTCGGGAGAGGAAAATCCAAGGGATGCCGGGGGACGGGCCTGCGACCCATCAGGTAGTTGGTAGGGTAAGAGCCTACCAAGCCAACGACGGGTAGCCGATGTGAGAGCATGAACGGCCACAAGGGCACTGAGAGACGGGCCCTACTCCTACGGGAGGCAGCAGTGGGGAATTTTGGACAATGGACGAAAGTCTGATCCAGCGACGCCGCGTGAAGGAAGAAGTCCTTCGGGATGTAAACTTCTAAGATTATCGAATAAAGGCCATGGGGGACCATGGAGCTGAAGGTAGATAAAGAAAAGCCCCGGCTAACTACGTGCCAGCAGCCGCGGTAAGACGTAGGGGGCGAGCGTTGCCCGGAATTACTGGGCGTAAAGGGGACGTAGGCGGTTAATCAAGTCAGGTGTGAAATGTCACGGCTTAACTGTGGAATAGCGCTTGAAACTGAATAACTTGAGGACACTAGAGGAAGACGGAATTACCTGAGTAGGGGTGAAATCCGTAGATACAGGTAAGAAGGCCAGTGGTGAAGACGGTTTTCTGGGGTGATCCTGACGCTGAGGTCCGAAAGCTAGGGTAGCAAACCGGATTAGATACCCGGGTAGTCCTAGCCGTAAACGATGCTCACTAGGTGTGGGTAAGAAATATCCGTGCTGAAGCGAACGCGATAAGTGAGCCGCCTGGGGAGTACGTCCGCAAGGATGAAACTCAAAGGAATTGACGGGGACCCGCACAAGCGGTGGAGCATGTGGTTTAATTCGACGCTAACCGAAGAACCTTACCAGGGCTTGACATGGAGATAAAGATATAGAGATATATTGGATATTACGCAAGTAATAAAGTCTCACACAGGTGGTGCACGGCCGTCGTCAGCTCGTGCCGTGAGGTGTTGGGTTAAGTCCCGCAACGAGCGCAACCCCTGCTATTAGTTACCATTATTAAGTTAGGGACTCTAATAGGACAGCCGTCGACGAGACGGAGGAAGGAGGGGATGACGTCAGGTAATCGTGCCCCTTATGCTCTGGGCGACACACGTGCTACAATGGATAGGACAAAGGGAAGCGAAGCTGAGAAGTGGAGCGAATCTCATAAACCTATCCTAAATTCAGATTGTAGGCTGCAACCCGCCTACATGAAGCTGGAATCGCTAGTAATCGCAGGTCAGCCAAACTGCGGTGAATACGTTCCCGGGTCTTGTACACACCGCCCGTCACGCCACCCGAGTTGGAGACACCCGAAGTTGGTATCTGGAACCGCAAGGACCGGAGCTAACGAGGGTGGAGTCGGTGAGGGGGGCGAAGTCGTAACAAGGTAGGTGTACCGGAAGGTGCGCCTGGATCACCTCCTTTCTAAGGAGAAGGTTTAGCCTCTATTCAGTTTTGAGTGAGCGGGGTGGTAGCTCAGTTGGGAGAGCATCTGTTTTGCAAGCAGAGGGCCAGGGGTTCGAGTCCCCTTCACTCCACCAAGTAAAGTTCATTGAAAAGTACATAAGTAAGTCCAAAGTAAAAAGGGCATACGGGGGATGCCTTGGCGACTGAAGGCGAAGAAGGACGCGGTAAGCTGCGAAAAGCTACGGGGAGCCGCAAGCAGGTAGAGATCCGTAGATATCCGAATGGGGGAACCCAAAGATCCTGAAAAGGAAGCGAACGCCGGGGACGGAAACATCTTAGTACCGGCAGGAAAATAAATCAAAAGAGATTCCCTGAGTAGTGGCGAGCGAAAAGGGAAGAGCCCAAACCAGTTAGATGTAAAAGGAGACAGCCGTTGTCTGACTGGGGTAGAGGGATATACAGGAGAGACTGTCGAATCTCAGCGAAGAGAAAGAAGGTAATCGAATTATCTGGGAAGATAAACCGAAGAGGGTGAGAGTCCCGTAGATGAAACCGGAAGAGGAAGCGCGTATAATCCCAAGTAGCGTGAGACACGAGAAATCTTGCGTGAATCAGGGTGGACCACCATCCAAGGCTAAATACTAACAGTCGACCGATAGAGAACAGTACCGTGAGGGAAAGGTGAAAAGGACCCCGGGAGGGGAGTGAAAGAGAACCTGAAACCGTATGCCTACAGAAAGCGGGAGCGAAAGTGACCGCGTGCCTTTTGATTAATGTGCCTGTGAGTTATGGTCAACGGCGAGGTTAAGCCGATAGAGGCGGAGCCGAAGGGAAACCGAGTGTTAATAGCGCGGAAGTCGATGGCTATAGGCCCGAAACTATGTGAGCTATCCATGTGCAGGTTGAAAGTCAGGTAAAACTGACTGGAGGACCGAACCGGTTGGTAGTGAAAAACCTTCGGATGACATGTGGATAGGAGTGAAAAGCTAACCGAACATAGTGATAGCTGGTTCTCCCCGAAACGTGTGTAGGCACGGCCTCGTTAAGAGAAAGTATTAGGGGTAGAGCACTGATTGACGTAGGGGGGTAACCTCTGAAATCAGTCAAACTCCGAATACTAATACTGGATAAACGGGAGACAGACTGCGGGGGAAAAGCTCCGTGGTCGAGAGGGAAACAGCCCAGACCGCCAGCTAAGGTTCCGAAGAGACAGCTAAGTGTGAAAGGTAGTGAAGTTCTTAAGACAGCCAGGAGGTTGGCTTAGAAGCAGCCATCCTTTAAAGAGTGCGTAACAGCTCACTGGTTGAAGAACATTGCGCCGAAAATGTAACGGAGCTAAAGCTGTACACCGAAGCTGCGGAATGACCAAATGGTTGTTGGTAGGGGAGCATTGTGTAGTAGGGAGAAGTCGAGCTGGAAGGTGAGATGGACGAGACACAAGAGCGGATGCAGGCATGAGTAACGAGATGAGAGTGAGAATCTCTCACCCCGAAAGCCTAAGGGTACCTGGGGAAGGGTCGTCCACCCAGGGTAAGTCGGGACCTAAGGAAAACCCGAAAGGGGTATCTGATGGAAAACCGGTAAAGAATCCGGTACCTAGGAAATACGAGATACTCGAGGGGACGCAGGAGATGAATTTCTGAGACCAAGTTGCAAGGTCTTCTAAGCAGTAATACCGAAGAAGTATATAGTGAAGAACGTATACGGAGGGGGAGCTGTGATGGCGAGTACGCAAGTACAAGAGGGAGGAGTCATACTGCCAAGAAAAGCCTCGTTTATCGTTTGAGTATAACTAGCCCGTTCTATAAACCGACACAGGTAGGCGAGCTGAGAAAGCTAAGGGGAGCGGAATAACTTCTGTTAAGGAACTAGGCAAAATAGCCCCGTAACTTCGGGAAAAGGGGTGCTCTAGGCGGTTTAGCAATAAGCGGCAGAGAGTTGCAGTGACAAGGCCCTGGCGACTGTTTACCAAAAACACAGGACTCTGCGAACACGATAAGTGGAAGTATAGGGTCTGACGCCTGCCCAGTGCTGGAAGGTTAAGAGGAGATGTGCAAGCATTGAATTGAAGCCCCAGTAAACGGCGGCCGTAACTATAACGGTCCTAAGGTAGCGAAATTCCTTGTCGGGTAAGTTCCGACCTGCATGAATGGCGTAACGATCAGGGCGCTGTCTCAACAGAAGATCCGGTGAAATTACAGAGTGGGTGAAGATGCCCACGACCCGCAGTTAGACGGAAAGACCCCATGGAGTTTTACTGTAGCTTGGCATTGTAGTTTGTTATAATGTGTACAGGATAGGTGGGAGGCGGAGAAGGCGTATCGCAAGGTGCGCCGGAGCCGATGGTGGGATACCACCCTCATTATAATGTGCTACTAACGGTGGTATGTGAAGAGCATAAGCCGGACAATGTTAGGTGGGCAGTTTGACTGGGGCGGTCGCCTCTAAAAGAGTAACAGAGGCGTGCGAAGGTCTGCTCAGGTGGGTTGGAAATCCACCGATGAGTGCAAGGGCAAAAGCAGGCTTGACTGCGAGACTGACAGGTCGAGCAGGATGGAAACATGGTCCTAGTGACCCGGCGAATTTTGAGTGGAAAAGTCGTCGATCAACGGATAAAAGTTACCCTGGGGATAACAGGCTAATCACGCCCAAGAGTTCATATCGACGGCGTGGATTGGCACCTCGATGTCGGCTCATCGCATCCTGGGGCTGAAGTCGGTCCCAAGGGTTGGGCTGTTCGCCCATTAAAGCGGTACGTGAGCTGGGTTCAGAACGTCGTAAGACAGTTCGGTCCCTATCTGCTGCGGGCGCAGGAAGCTTGAAGGGGGTTGCTCTTAGTACGAGAGGACCGGAGTGAGTATACCGCTGGTGAACCAGCTGTCAGGCAAATGGCAGGAGCTGGGTAGCTAAGTATATGACCGATAACCGCTGAAAGCATCTAAGCGGGAAACGGGCCCTAAGATTAGGCTTCCCACCATATTTATATGGGTAAGGGTAGTTCGAGACTAGAACGTCGATAGGTTGCAGGTGTAAGTGCAGTGATGTATTGAGCCGAGCAATACTAATAACCCGAGGCTTTGGACATAACTTATGTACTTTTGAGTGAACTATTTGAAGGGTGAGGATAATGTACCGGGACACACCCAGTCCCATTCCGAACCTGGCCGTTAAGCCGGTATGTGCCGATGGTAGTACAGGTTATGCTGTGCGAGAGTAGGTTTTGCCCTTCTCCTCTTAGAGAGTTGTCTTCTGACAACTCTCTTTTTTTCTTTTTGGTTTTATTGTTACCTTTATAATTTTATTTCTTATTCTTATGGATTTAAACTATTTTTATGTATATTTGTGTTTTTTTTTATATAAATAGTTATATTCAAAATTTGATATTTCTTTTAAATAGTATATATTTTTAATGAATATAATTTTGGAGGTAATTTAAATGTCAGAGTCATACAGAAGTACTGATTTAAAGATACTTAATAAAAGACTTATTTTAAAAACTATTTTTCTTAAAACCGAAACAACAAGAAAAGAACTTGCGGATATTACCAAACTCAGTAATTCTTCGGTTACAAGGATTATTACAGAGCTTATTGATGAAGGGTATATTCTGAAGAAAAATAAAATAAATGAATCGAGATACGGCAGAAAGAGTGAAATTTTAACTGTTAATAAAGAAAAACTTAAAGTATTTATTGTTGATATAGACGTAAAAACTACACTTTTCGGATTCGGAAGGTTTGACGGTACTGTAGAAATTTTAAAAACAATTCCGACACCTGAAACTTTTTATGAGTTTAAAGAATCAGTTGATAAATTTATAAAATTATTTAATTATAATTTTAATTATATTACTTTTTCAATTCCCGGAATTGTTGACCTGAACAATAAAATTATTATAAATACACCTAATCTTAACTGGGAAAGAATTTTTTATGAAGAAATAGGATTTGAAAAACTTCTTATAGATAATGATTCTAATCTTTCCATACTTGCGGAAAAGACTTTTTCAGAAGATATGGAAGATACAAAAAATGCTGCTTTTATACTTATAAAAGATGGTATAGGAACCGGGCTTCTGCTTGACGGTAAAATTTACCGCGGTGTTGATTTCGGAGCAGGAGAAATAGGTCATAATATAATAAGGGAGAGCAAAAAAATTAAATCTTTTGAATCATCTATTGATTTTGAAAATAATGTTGAAAAAAGTCTTGAAGCAATAGCTTTAAATATATCTTATGCGGTTAATCTTATGAATTTTGAAAAAATAATCATAGGCGGTAAAATAATTAATCTTCCTACTGAAAATTTTAGATTTCTTGAGAAAAAAATAAGAGAATATACTTTTTCTAATAATAAAAATCTTGACATAAGAATTACAAATTTTAATTATGTTCCTGCCAGTATGGTTGGTGCCTGTTCAAATGCTGTGCTCAATTTTATAGATAATGTGTGATTTTTAAAGCATATCCGAGTATAAATTAAATTTAACGCTGTAATTGCATTTTAATACTTCAGAATAGTGTTAATTTATGATTTGTAAGTACTTTTTTAATTGCATTATTTTAAATTATGAATATAATTGAAATAGCGGGGAAATAGAAAAAGGGGGGATTACTCTTGAATAAAAAAGAACTTGTTAACGCTTTGGCAGAAAAGATGAATGTTACAAAAGTTGCGGCTGAAAGCCATTTAAACGGACTTGTTGAAGTTATATCCGAAGTACTTGAAACTGGAGAAAATGTTAAATTAGTAGGTTTCGGTACTTTTGAAGTTGTTAAAAGAGCAAAGAGAAAAGGTATTAATCCTCAGACAGGTAAGAAGATTAATATTCCTGCTAAATCTGTTCCTGTTTTTAGACCTGGAAAAGAATTAAAAGATAAAGTAAATAAATAAACTTTTATAAAAAGGTGTTCTGAAAAGAACACTTTTTTTTATTTTAGTAATCATATTATATTTACATATTATATTGTATAATATTTTCAGGAGGTGTTTTAATTGATAATAACTGAAAATCTTTGTAAAATTTATAAAACTAAAGAATTTGAGGTTTCGGCTTTAAAAGATGTTAATATAAATATAGAAAAAGGTAAAATAATATCTATTTTAGGACCGTCAGGGTCCGGAAAGTCTACACTGCTTAATTGTCTTTCAGGAATAGACCGACCGACAGCAGGTAAAGTTATTATAGACGGAACAGATATATATTCAATGAAAGATGACGGAATAACAAAATTCAGGGCAAAAAATATGGGATTTATTTTCCAGTCATATAATCTTATACCTGTTTTAAGCGTTATTGAAAATGTTGAATTGCCGCTTCTTGTTTTGGGAGAAAATGAGAGTTCAGCGAGAAAAAAATCTTTGGAACTTATAGAAAAAGTTGGACTTTCAAAAAGAGCAAAATACTTTCCTAACCAACTTAGCGGAGGAGAAGCCCAGAGAGTTTCAATAGCAAGAGCTCTTGTTGCATCACCTAAAATAGTCTGGGCGGATGAACCTACAGGTGCACTTGATACTAAAACAGGAAAAGAAATAATGAGTTTAATTACGGATTTAAACAGAGAAAATGATCAGACATTTGTTATAGTTACACATGATCAGAGAATTACAGCCTATTCTGATGAAATATTCGAAATGGACAGCGGAGAAATAATAAAAATGTATAAATCAGAAAAGATGTGATGATATGAGTATTTTTATAACTGTTATTATTATTTTAGGTATTATTTTTGTAAGCGGACTTATTTCTAATAAGATACTTATAAAAATGGCGTTCAGAAATATTTTCAGAAAGAAAAACGAAGCACTTCTTATGATGATAGGTTCAATGATAAGTATGGCATTTATAATAGGAGCACTCGGACTTAATGATTCTTTTAACAATTTTGTTTATAAAAGCATAGAAAATAATCTCGGAGAAATAGATTATGTTATTTATGACAGAGAAAACGGTGTGGATGCAGATGAACTCTCTGATATGATTGATGAATTACAGTCAGAAGATTATATAGACGGAGTTTTACCTATATATTATAAATTTTTCCCCGTAACTAAAGCAGGGGATTCTAAAAAAATGAATTTTACAAATTTTAAACAGCTTTCTGTTGTATCTTTTGACTATGAAAAAGCAGTTTATTTCGGTATGAATAAACCTGAAATACCCGATGAAATAAAGAATCTTAAAGAAAATGAGGTTGCTGTTACCAGTGATTATTCAGTTTCATCAGGATTTTCTGTAGGAGATCAGATAGATATTATACAGGGAACTGATCCTATGTCACTTCTTTTTCCGAAAAAATATACAATTAAATATATTATTGATAAAAAAGGTATAATGAATTACAGAGGATTTAATTCAGAAGGTTTCAACGGAGCTGTTTATCTGAATTATAACGCCATGAAAAAAATTGTTAAATATTCTTCCGAAAACAGATATACAGAAGTTCTTATTTCCGCAAAAGGAGATATTCTGGGAGGAAACAGAGATTACTCGGACAAAATAAACGATATTATAAATAAATACAGTCCCGGATACGGAATAAGTTATGCAAAAGCTGACAGACTTGAATCAGTATCTTCGGGTGAAGTAACTTTTGTTTTTATATTTTTAAGTGTTTTTGCTATTATTGCAGGTATAGTATTACTTTTAAATATGTATGATATGCTTATTTCAGAAAGAAAGAGAGAATTAGGTATACTAAGAGCCGGAGGATTTTCAAAAAAATGGGCAAGACTTACTGTTTTTTATGAAAGTATTTTCTATACTTTATTTTCAGTACCTTTTGGTGTAATATTCGGAATTATTCTTTCAAGATTTACATTTTCCAGAGTAACAAATCTTACTTCGGGATTATCTGATTTAAATATTCTTAGTGGTGTTCCTATATTTGATAAATTTTATATAAGTATTAATTCTGTTTTAATAGGTTCGGCTGTAGGAATTATTCTTCCGGTAATTATAACGTATTTTTATACGTTTACCGTCAATAGGCTTAACATAGTTAATGCCATAAAAGATGTTAAGGATTACAGAAAACCTAAATCAAAGCCCGTATACTGGATTATGCTTGTTTTGGGAATAATACTTACACTTCTTCCGGAAAATTTTTATACAAAAATATTCGGAATATCATTAATTATGCTTTTTATTCCTTTTACCGTATTTTTTAAATACAGAAATATTTTAAACAGATTTATACCGGCAATACCTATGATAATATCATTTTTTTATAAATCACAGAGTTTTATTGTACTCGGTGAGAAAGCTTTTATTATATTATTTGCGACAATAATGCTTTCACTTTATAATCTTGATATTCTGACAGGAGCCTTTGGTTTTCTTTTTTCTAAAATAAAGAATGCATCCCCTATTCTTAAAATTGCGCTTAATTATCCGGTAAGAAATAAGAGAAGAACAGGAATGATAATAACGCTTTATTCTCTTGTAATATTTGTTCTTGTTATTATGACCGTTGTTCCATATATACAGGTTGCCAATCTCCAGAATAGTAAAGATACTCTTTTTGCAGGATTTGACGGTATATTGGTAAATGTTCCCGGAGATCTCACAGGTAAAAAGCTTTCCGATGAAGAAATGAAGGAAATAGAAAATCTCGGAGCTTACGGACAGTTTTATTTTCTTACTTCAAAAACAGAAGATCAGGAAGTACCTCTGATTGTAACGAGCAAAACTTTTTATGATGTAAATAAACTTTCATTTAAAGAAACTATAGATGAATTTAAAGGCATGTCAGACAGGGAAATATGGCAGGAACTTTATAATAATCCTCATTATTCGGTAGTACCTGAATTTTATGTGAAAGATAATCCTCATTTCAGCGTAAAACTCGGTGATGAGTTTGATGTTAAAATTCAGAATATAGTAACGGGACTTTTGGGAAGAAGAACTGAAGGATATGATTATAAAATAAAGATTGCGGCTGTTATTTCAGGTGTCAGTCAATCACTTGCTCTCGGACCTATAGTTTCTGACAAAATGGATGTTCTTGAAAATGTTAAAGGCGGTTCTGTTTCCGGATATCTTTTTACATTGGGAAAACCTTCGTATATAGAATCCGTAAGAAGTGCATTTAAGGAAAAAGGACAATTCAGTATTTTTGTTGATGATATAATAGGTATAGGAATGAGAATAACACAGGGAATGGTAAATATCATCAATTCATTTCTATATTTCGGACTTATAGCAGGAATAATAGGAATTTCAATAACTGTTGTCAAATCGGTAAGTGAAAGAAAGAAAACTATAGGTATGATGAAATCTATAGGATACGGGAAATCAATGATTTTTATGACTTTTTTTATTGAAAATTCAATAAGTATAATTTTGGGTATACTTATAGGTATTACAGCCGGAACGGTTACGAGTTATAAAATTTATGAAATAATAAGAGGAAACGGTTATCTGAAATTTATTTACCCTTTTAAAGATATAATTATAATGGCTGTAGGTATTTATTTAGTTTCTATATTATTTACTTTCATACCATCTTTAAAAGCTTCCGGAATATCAGCTGCGGAAGCAATGAAGAATGAGGACTGACGGAGGTTTTTATGGCTTATTTACTTACACTTTTTTCCGGAATTCTTACAGGTCTTGCAATGCCGGGAAATTTGTTTTCGTTTTTGATTTGGGGATCTTTAATATTTTATCTGAAAAATATGGCGTTTTCTGAAAAAACATATCAGAGATTTTTTCACACACTGATATTTTCTTTCTCAATGCTTGCAACAACACTTTGGTGGCAGATTCCTGTTTTATCAAAGAATATTCCGGAAGTTATAGGCGGTTATTCTTCGGTTCTCGGATATCTTGCATTTTTCGGAATGATTTTACTGCTAACACTTCCATATTTTTTTATATGGCTTATGTCGGAACTTTACAACAGAAAATGGAGAAAATACAATTATGTTCAGCTTGTATTGTTTTATAGTTTCGCATTTACAGCTGCGGAAATATTAAAACAGTACGGTGATCTCGCTTTTACCGGAGGAAGTCTTGGATATGCACTTTATGATCATATAGGTATTTTACAGTTAGCATCTTTCGGAGGTTATTTGTTTCTGAGTTTTATAATAGTTCTTGTAAATTCTGTTGTAGCCTTTTCTAAAGATAAAGATACGTTAAAAAAACTTTTTATATGTGTTTCGCTGGTTTATGCAATAAATTTTTCATTTGAGAGATTTATACCACAGAATACTGAAGGTGAGGATTTTTCTCTTACTGCAATTCAGCTTAATATTCCTCAGGAAATTAAATATCAGTCCGGAGTATGGAATCAGTATGCTCTTTTTTCTGACTTACTTTCAGATTCAAAAAATTATCCGGGAGATCTTGTTATTTTGCCGGAATCAGCATTTATTCAGGATATAAAAGATACAGAAATTTCTAATATGCTTAAACTTAATATAAAAAATTTAGGAAAATCTGTTATTATGGGTTATCCGACAGTTACGGAAACAGATGCTTATAATACGGCATATTTGTATAATGAAAATGGTGAAATAACAGACAGTTATAATAAAGTAAAATTAACGCCTTTTGCAGAATTTCTTCCGTACAATGTTATTTTCGGAAAGATGAGTATGTTCAGACTTATAAGGTATTATACACCGGGTGAAAATTATAATATTTTTAATGTAAAAGGTGTTCCTGTCGGTACTCAGATATGCTTTGAAACATATTTTCCGGAAGTTTCTTCCAAACTTACGGAAAACGGTGCGGGATTTCTTCTTGCAATAACAAATGACGGATGGTTTAATACAAATACAGGTCTGAAGCAACATTTCACACAGTCTGTTTTCAGAGCGGTTGAAAACAGAAGAGATTTCGTGCAGGTTTCTAATACAGGAATAACAGCTCATATTGACAGATATGGAAGAATTACCGAAAAATTTGATACAGGAAAAAATTATACAGATAATTTTAATGTAAAACTTAATACTGAAAAAACAGTTTATAATTCTACAAAAACATTATTTCAGATAGCGGTTTTTATAATTACTCTTTTACTTGCTATAATATAAAAATTTTAAAAATAAAAAAAGGCAGATCATTGATCTGTCTTTTTTGTTCTCAAAATACTAATATTTATTTTTTAAATCTACTGTTTTCTGAGGAGTACCTTTTTCTATAAAATCGGAAATACTTTCTATACAGTAGTCAATTCCGCTTTTTACGGCTTTTTTCGTATAACCTCCGACATGAGGTGAAACAACAACATTTCTGAACAAAGTTATAGGATATGAAGACGGAAGACAGTAACCGTGTTTTTCAGGATAATTAAACCATACATCAGAAGCAAATCCTTTAATATTTTCAGAAAGAAGTGCATTATAAAGATCTCTTTCATTTATTAAATTACCTCTACCTACATTTATAAGAAATTTTTCTTTCATTAAATCAAGTTCTTTTTTAGTTATGATATTTTCTGTATCTTTTGTTGAGGGAAGACATAAAAATATAATATCACTTTCTTTGACTGCATACATAATATCATTCGTTATCTCATCAAAAAGCGTTTTATCATAATTTTCTGTATTCTTTTTAAAGCCTATTATTTTTACATCAAAAGGTTTAAGATATTTAGCGATATTTTTTCCTATTTCTCCTGTACCCAAAACTGATACAGTTGAACCGGAAATACTTTCCCATGAATCATCGGTACTCTTTTTTACTGTAAATCCATGCCATATACCTTCTTTCAGATCGTTGTGATATTCAATTAATTTATTGCTCAGTGCAAATAAAAGCGCAACAGCTTTTTCGGCAACTATTTTTCCGTTCCCGTGAGAGTTTGAAAGTATTATATTTTTTTTTATGAAAAGATCTGTATTTATATGATTTACTCCCGCAAAAGGAATAAATACTATTTTTATATTTTCAAAATCATCTGAATCTTTTTCACTGAAATCATTTGTTATTATACCGTCATATTCATTTTTTGACAGTAAAGGTTCTGTATGGAAACTGCATTCAGGGTATTTCTGCTTTAAAAAATCTATTTTTTCATACCAGTAAGAATTCATATTATACCTAAACAAAAAATTCACAATATCACTCCTTTTAATGTTATTTTTATTATGATATAATGTTAGTTATACAAACTAATTAACGGAGGGTAAAATGAAGCAAATTAAAAAAGTTGATATTTTTAATCAGCCTGTTGAAAAGGCTTTGATGAAATTAGCATGGCCCATAATAGTATCTAACCTTCTTCAGACTGTTTATAACATAACTGATGCTTTTTTTCTCGGAAAGCTCGGTAAGGTAGAATTCAGTGCACCTACTGTAGCCTGGCCTATAATTTTTGTTTTTATATCTCTTGCCGGAGGATTTTCACAGGCAGGTACATCTATGGTTGCCGGTTATACCGGAATGGATAATAAAAAAATGGCTGAAAAATCAGCAGCACAGAGTATGCTTACAGTTACTGTTATTTCAGTTGCTGTTATGACAATAGGTCTTATTTTCGGAAAATATTTTCTTAATTTTATGAAAGTCAGTGATGATGTTTTTGAA
Organism: Thermotogae bacterium; assembly: GCA_024233675.1. Taxonomy (GTDB): domain Bacteria; phylum Thermotogota; class Thermotogae; order Petrotogales; family Petrotogaceae; genus JACKPH01. The sequence goes on along the minus strand of JACKPH010000002.1, from coordinate 36,324 downwards.
CTTTCACACAGTTATTTAAATGTAATTCTTATAAGTATGCCTTTTATGTTTTTTATGGAATTAATTTCCGGGATATTCAGAGGTTGGGGAAATTCTTTTGTTCCTATGATGATAACAGGACTTTCTGTAACATTAAATGTTATTTTGGATCCGATTTTTATTTTTAAATTTAATCTCGGGGTTAATGGTGCCGCTGTTGCAACACTTATTTCAAGAATAATTTTTGCTGGATATTTCCTCTACATAATATTTTCCGGAAAAATGGGATTTCAGGTACATATTAAAGATTTTAAACCCGATTTCAGATATATAAATAAAGTTCTTACAATAGGACTTCCGTCGTCTGTGGGACAGTCTGTTTCAGCTGTCGGATTTGCAATAATTACCGGAGTAATATCTGCTTTCGGACCTGCTGTAATATCCGCATACGGTGTGGGTAACAGGATAACAAATATTATAGTAATGGTTGCCGCCGGTCTTGGATTTGCAACTTCAACAATGGCCGGTCAGTATATAGGCGGAAATAAGCCGGAAAAAGCTTCTGAAACAGTCAGAAAAGCTTCTGTAACAACATTTTTAATAGTTATGAGTTTTAGTGTTCTTTTATTCTTTTTCGGAAAATATGTTACAATATTTTTCATAAATGACGAAGAAGTAATAAAAATAGGCGTAAAATTTTTCAAATTAGTATCATTTTCTTTACCTTTTTTTGCTACAATGTCTATACTGGTCGGAGCCATGAGAGGTACAGGTCATACTATGCAGGCTACTGTTGTTGATCTTCTCAGACTTTGGGCTGTAAGAGTTCCGCTTGTTATATTTATGGCTGACAGATTCGGTTTTGTCGGAGTTTTTTATGCAATGATAATAAGTAATATATTTGCACTTGTTTTAAGTTATATATTTCTTAAATTCGGGAACTGGAAAGAAAAAGTTGTTCACGAATTTGAATGACGGAGTGTAGCACAGTTGGTAGAGCGTTGGTTTCGGGAACCAAAGGACGCTGGTTCGAGTCCAGTCACTCCGACCATTAAAAAAAGCACGAATTTATTCGTGCTTTTTTTAATGGTGAGGATTTTTTTTAACAGTTTCTATTGCAAGTACAAGTTTTTCATATATATCTACATTTAACTGATCTTTTAATTTTTCTATCCGCGCTATAACCGCACCTTCAGAAGTTGAAACATATTTTGGCCTGAGACTATTTAATGCAATTGCTGCTATGTCGTTTAAGCATTTGTCACAGGTACAGAAGTCTATTTTACCTGATTCGATAATAGAATTTAAATTGTCCTCAACAACTTCTTCCATAATGTTAAAAATTTTTTTTTTATAAGTTCTCATAAGGAAAGCCTCCAATATATAATTTAATAAAAATAACGGGGTGATTTACTGTGAAAATAATTATTACAGGTTTTCACGGCCAGCTCGCAGGATTTCTTGTGAACAGGCTGAGTTACAAACACAGAATATTTGCATTAAGTCACAATGAATTTGATATATCTGATAAAAATACTGTCAGTAAAATTATAACAGATATTTCCCCTGACCTGATAATAAATTGTGCTGCTTACAATGATGTTGATAAAAGTGAGTACTTTTACGAAAAGGCATTTAATACTAATGCAATCGGTCCTGAAAATCTTGCAAAGTACTGCGGAAAAATTAAGTTAATACATTTCGGTACTGATTATGTTTTTGACGGTAAAAAAAGAATTAAATATACAGAAAATGATTTATGTAGTCCTCTTAACAAATACGGGATTACGAAATATTCAGGAGAAAAAAGTGTTATAGATTCAGGCGGAATGGTTTTAAGAGTTTCCTGGCTTTTCGGCGGAGAAAGAAGTTTTGTCTCTACTGTTATTAAAAATATGAAAAAAGAAAAACTTTATATTTCTGATGATCAGATTTCAGTTCCTACCTATTCAGGGTTTGTGTCCGAAATTACAGAGTTTTTTATAAATAACGGTATTTTTGAAGGACTTTATAATGTAGTTCCTGACGGTGAAGCCGGGAGATATGAATATGCTTCTTATATATTAAGACATTTTGAATATAAAGGAGAAGTAATAAAAGTTGACGGAAATTTTTTTGAGCCTCAGGCAAAAAGACCGGAATATTCCGGTCTTGATAATTCCAAATTAAAAAAAATATATACCGGAAAAATTTATGACTGGAAATATTATCTCGGAAAATATTTAAAAACTGTATCCGATAACTGAAAATGTCCAGAGTTTTATATTGCTGCTGCGAATCCAGTTAATTTCTATCGGAAAAGCAAATTCCGGCTGAAGTCTTCCTGTTTTTATCCAGTATTTTGAATCGCTGTTATTAACTATTCCGGGATTAGCAGAAATATCAAGTTTTATAGGTCTGTCAACAAGAACAGTTTCGGCTATAGATGATTCTTTTTTGAGTACTTCAATTATTTTGTCGGTAATTTCTTTAGGTGGAAGAGGTTTTATATTTATCAGAGCTATATTTTTTGAAAGAGGTCCTATTATTTTTACGTTTGCTATGTCTCTTTCATAACCGTACTGGTCAAGTATGTCATGAATTATTTCATTTGAAATTACATCAGCTCTTGAATGATACTGATTGTTAACAGCCATTTTTAAAAGATGTTTGAATTTACACCCTTCTCTGTGTGAATTTTCACCTACTTTAGGGATTTTAAAGTTATAATAATCGAGTATAGCTCTTATTTCGGGTTTTTCAAGATTCAGAAGAGGAGAATACATTCCGTCAAGAAATTTTATTCCTGTTTTCCCCCATGAATCCGACATATTAGCTCCGGAAGCAATAATTCCTTTATATACAAATTCTTTTACTTTCCCGATTTTTATGTTTTTTGTACACTGATTACAGTTAGGTCCGTGATACATAAGATTTTCCTGTTCTGTTTCACCCTGTACAAAAAAAAGTCTGAGACCCATTTGTTTAGCAAGGAGAAGAACGGCTTCAAGGCCGTTTGAATATGAATATGCGCCGAAACATACGTTAACAAGAGTTATCTGACTTTTCGGGAAAACATCTCTTGCTATAAGGGCTACAACAGTACTGTCAAGTCCTCCGGAAAAAGATACATAAAGTTTCTGATCTCCGATTATTTCTTTCATTTCTGTTTTTATATTATCTATAGTTTCAGTGATATTGAAATTGTTTATTTTAACTACCTCCTAAATCATGAATTTCTCTTTATATTTTACCATTTTAATGTTATGAATTTATTTTTTTAAATATAAAATATGCTATAATAAAGATATAATAATAAAAATATAGGCTGGTGGGGTAAGTTGATAGTTTCTTTATCTTTGAACAATTTTGGACTGTTTGACGATGTTTCTGTAAACTTTAAGGAAGGTATGAATGTTATAACCGGGGAATCAGGTGCGGGAAAATCAATGTTTATAAATGCGCTTGATGCTTTTTTAACAGGAAATATTCCGCAGGGACTTAAAAATTCCGAAGGTTCTGTTTCTGCTTTTTTTACAGTCGATGAATATATAAAAAACATGTTTAAAGAAATTGTTCCGGTTGAAGATGAAGTTATAATTTCTGTTAATTTTTCCTCAAAAAAAACACTTTTCAGAATTAACGGGACAATAGTTCCTAAAAATACAGTTGCTGAATTCGGGAAATATCTTCTTGAAATACATTCTCAGGATTCTCAGATGCTTCTCAGAGATGACGGATATCAGAATGAAATATTTCATGAAATTATGTATAAAAATAATCCTCAGAGTTTTGCAGAATATTCTGAAATTTATAAGGAATACAGTATTTTAAAAAGTAAATTATCAAAAATACCGGGAGATAAAGAAAGTATTTACAGAAAAATAGATGTTCTGAGATATCAGATAAACGAAATAGAGAGTGTAAATCCTTATAAGGGTGAAGATGACGAAATATTACAAAAATATAAGGCTCTTAATAATCTTGAAATTATAAAAAAAAATATATCTGAATCACTTGATATTTTAAAAGAAAATGAAGAAAATAATATAGATATAATGTTTGGTAATGTTGCTTTTATGATTTCAAAACTTAAGGATTTCGGATTTTCCGAAGAGGAAAATTTTGCGCTTACAATACAGGATCAGATAAGTCAGCTTCACAATATGCTTGAAATAAAACTTGAAGATCTTGATATTGATGAAAATGAAGTTGAGGCAGTTACCGAAAGACTCAATAAAATAATGGAACTCAAAAGAAAATACGGTCCGGGTCTTGATGAAGTTATATCAAATCTTCAGACCATGAAAGAAGAACTTGCTGAGTATGAGGAAATTGAGAAATTAATGAAAATAATACATCCTAAGATAAAAAATCTCAAAAATATACTAAAAGAAGAGAGTAAAAAAATAATTGATGAAAATCACGGTTATTTACTGGAAATGAAAAAACAGATTGAAAGTAATCTCTTTGATCTTGGAATGAAATTTGCTCAGATAGACTATTATATAGAGCAGCAGAATGAACCGGATGAAAAAAGTTCACACAAAATAAATCTGCTTTTAAAAACAGCTCCGCAGAATGATTTTGAACATTTAAGCAAAATAGCTTCCGGAGGAGAAATGTCAAGAATTTTACTCGCTCTTGAAAGTGTTTTGGGAGATACGCATAAAATAGATACTATGCTTTTTGATGAAATTGATTCAGGAGTAGGGCCGAGAATGGCTGATCTCATAGGAGAAAAATTACTTAAACTTTCATCAAAAAAACAGATAATAGTTATAACCCATATGCCTCAGGTTGCAAATATGGCAAATGCTCATTTTAAAATATATAAAACAGAAGAAAAAGATTATATTAAATCTAATATAAAAGAGCTCGGTAATGCAGAAAGAGAAAAAGAAATAAAAGATATGTACGGAGACATTGTTTACTGAAAGTGAGGTTAAAACATGGACAGAGAAAATGTTATACAGAAAATAACTGAAGAAAAAGGAATAGAATCAATACCTGTTTTGCTGGATCTTTTGGAAAAAGAAGACGAAGAAACAAAAAATCTTATATTTGAAGTTCTTTCTTATATGGGTAATGAATCAGTACCTATTCTTATGGAAGAATTTAAAAAAAGATTTGAAACAAGCGAGAAGGACGATGTGGTACTTCTGTATCTTATGGAAATGCTCGGAGAAATGGAAATAATGGAAATAGTTCCTTATCTTGAAAGAATGCTGAACAGGTATACTGATGAAAGAGCATTTCCGATCATTATAGAACATTTGTGGAAACTTACCGGAGATCTGAAATATCTGAGTATACTCGAAACTTTTCTTGACGAAGATGAAGAAACTGAAGAAATAGCAATAATGGCAATTTCACAGAAAGCAGATAAAAAAGTAATAGATATTCTTGTTGAAAAATACAATAATGCCAAATCAAATTCGAAAAGGGCACTTATTCTTGATTCGCTTACAAAAGTTCTTTTTATGGATTTTGACCTTGTTCCGTATCTTAAGGAAAAATCAAAGGAAATATCTGACAGAGTTCAGTGGTATCTTAAAAATTTTTCAAAGTAGTAAAATTTTTATTGTATTTTAAGGTATTTTATGATATCATATAAAACGAGGGGGCGTTCCGGTTTCGACGGGAATGTTCCGAGCAGAGAAGCGAGCCGAGGCGGTTGGCCCTCGTTAATCACCTGACACAAAAGATAAATGCAGAAAACAATTACGCTTTAGCTGCTTAATAATTAAGTAGCCGATCTCCTAAGACTCTGATACCCGGCCTTTGGAAGATCGTCATTTTAGGGAATCTAAGGCAGTTTTTTCTCCGGTGAAAAACAGCTGAAATAACAGCCGGATAGAAAAATATGGCTTCGCCCGGGTAGCAGTATTTTTCAAAAATTAAACCCAGGATGCGCTCGGAGATGCTCTGTAAGGGATGTTTTCGGACGCGAGTTCGACTCTCGCCGTCTCCACCATTAAAAAAAATCCGCAAAAGCGGATTTTTTTTAATATATATTAGGGTATAATTTAATATAAATATAAAAGGAGCGTTGTTTTTTATGTATGATGTTATTATAATAGGAGCCGGTGTAGTCGGTTGCGCACTTGCACGTGAATTATCTAAATATGAAATAAAAACAGCCGTTCTGGAAAAATATGATGATGTTAGTTTAGGTGCTTCAAAAGCAAATTCAGGAATAATTCACGGTGATTATTCTGCAAAAAACGGCACTATGAAGGCAAAAATGCTTGTAAAAGGTAATAAAATGTTTGATAAACTTGACAGAGAACTTAATTTCGGGTACCGTAAAACCGGAGCTCTCGTTGTAGGATTTAATGAGGAAGACAGAAAGAAAATAGAAGAGCTTCATGAGAATGCCTTAAAAAACGGGTCATATAATACAGAAATTTTTGCCGGTGAAAAAATATTTATAAAAGAACCCAATCTCAGTAAAAATGTAAAATATGCACTTTATGACAGTAATGTGGGTGTTGCTTCTCCTTATGAATTTACGGTAGCTCTTGCTGAAAATTCCATTAAAAACGGCGTTGAATATTTTTTTGAAAATGAAGTAAAGAAAATAGAAAAAAATAAATATTTTAAAGTATATACAGATAAAGGCGTGTTTGAATCATTAGTAGTTGTAAATGCCGCGGGAATTTTTTCCGACAGTGTTTCCGCTATGGCCGGGGAAGATTATTTTAAAATAAATCCGAGAAAAGGTTCTTATTTAATTTTTGACAGAGCTTACAGTGAAAACAGCGTTGATAATGTTATTTTTCAGACACCTTCCTCTATGGGGAAAGGTATTCTTGTTACAAAAACGTACTGGGGAAATCTTCTTATAGGCCCTGATGCACAGAATACTGATTTAAAAGATGATTACGGTACTGATTTTGATTCTGTTTATAAAATAATAAAAACAGCAAAACTTTCATATGATAATTTTGATTTCAGAAAAATTCTGACAACATTTTCAGGACTGAGAGCAGCAGCCGATAAAGGTGATTTTATAATAGAGAAAACCGGAAATGAAGGCTTTATAAATGCTGCAGGTATAGAATCTCCCGGATTAACTTCTTCTCCGGCAATTGCGGAACATATAAGAGATATCATAGACAGTAATTTTATTAAACTTAATCCGAAAAAAACTTTTTTATCTTACAGGCCGCCTATTATTATAAGAAAAGTTCTTTCTGATTCCGAGACGGAAAAACTTATAAATTCAGATTCACCCAAACAGATTATATGCAGATGTGAAAGAGTTTCAAAAGAAGAAATTCTTGATGCTCTTTCACGCGGAATGAAGGCGGATTCAGTTGATGCCGTAAAAAGAAGAACAAGAGCTACTATGGGAAGCTGTCAGGGAGGTTTCTGCAGAGAAAGAGTAAGAAAAATACTTGAAGATTATTATGGTTATGATGTGCCTGACAGAAGGGACAATCCGCAGATAAAAAAAGAAAGGTTAAAAAGACTTGATTTGATTAAAGAACTTCTGAAAGAAAAATTTAACTAATATTAAATTAATTTTATTATTATCCGATATTTATATTGGGGGGGATATTATGAGAATAAATCCATATTCAAAAATATCGGAGACAATGAATGTTAAATCTGACGGAAAAGGTTATTCTGAAAATTTCTATAATTTTTTCCAAAAACCTGCCAAAAAAGAGAAGAAAAAAAATAATGAAAACCACAGGGATTATAAAATAATACAGATTGCAAAAATAGAAGATCCCAGAGTACATTTTATAAAAAATCTTAATACTTATGTTGAAAAATACATTGAAATAATAGTTTTAAAACTTGAGGACAGCAATTACGAAGCTGATGAATATTTTTACGGTAAAGAAAAGATAGATTCCATAGAGAATACAGAGGATGCCGTTGAATGTTTTGAATATTTCGTAGAGCATCTTCATTCTGTTATAGGGTTTGATGAAAATATAATAAGAAAAAATATAATACATTCTTTTCAGAAATCAATTAAAGAAAAAAAAGTAAGCCGAAATTCCGAACGTCTTTTTTACAGACTTATAGAATATTTTAATAAAAAAAATAATGAAAAAAATTTATAGGAGATATTTATGAAAAAAAATGAAATGAGTTTTACTCTCGGTAAGAATAATCCTAAAGGACTTAAACTTGATATTAATTATGAAAATGGTGAAGCATGGTTAAATTTTGTACCTGATGAAACTCTTAGCGGTTGGGATAAAATTGTTCATGGCGGAATAATAAGTACGGTTCTTGATGAAGTTATGGCATGGTCAGTTATTTCAACAGGAAAAAATGTTGTTACCGCAGAAATGAATATAAGATTTTTAAAACCTATGAAAATTGACAAAGAGTATAGTGCTTATGGTAAAATAAAAGATGTAAAAAAAATTATTTATGAAACAGAAGGAATTATAAAAGATAAATCCGGTGTAGTTTTTGCAAAAGCTAACGCCAGATTTTTTTTGGTGAAAGAGGGGAAAAATGATTAAAAATATTGTTTTTGATATAGGAAATGTACTTTTGGAATTTTCTCCGGAAAAAATACTTTCGGAATTTCCAAAAGAAAAAAGAGAAGAACTTTTTCAGATTATTTTTAATTCTGAAGAATGGGTTATGCTTGATAAAGGTTCTATAAATGAAAAAGATGCTTTTGAAAATATGTGTATAAAAAACCCGGAACTTAGGGATGATATATTAAAAATAGCTGATACATGGATAGACACTCTTACCCCTATAAAAACAAATACAGAGGCTCTTACTGAACTTAAAAAATCAGGTTTTAATATATTTTTGCTTTCGAATTTTCATAAAAAGGCATTTTCAGAAGTTTATTCGAAATATGATTTTTTTTCTTATTGTGACGGTAAAATTATTTCTTACGAGCATAATCTTGTGAAACCATCTTTAGAAATATATTTGCTGCTTATAAAAAAATACGGTATAATACCTCAGGAGACTCTTTTTATAGATGATACACAAAAAAATGTTGAATCTGCACTAAAAATAAATATTAAAGGACTTCTTTACCGTAAAGGATGTGATATAATAGAAGAGGTTTATAAAATACGTAAAAGGTGATAAAATGAATAAAAAAATAATTATTACAGGTTTTGAGCCTTTCGGAACAGATAAAATAAATCCTTCGTGGGAAATGATAAGGGATTTCAAAAGTGATAAGAATGAAATAATAAAAATGTGTCTTCCGGTTGTTTTCGGTAAGGCTTCCGAAATTCTTATAGAAAAGATAAAAGAAGAGAAACCTGATGTTGTTGTAATGTTCGGTCAGGCCGGCGGGAGAAAAAAAATTACACCGGAACGTGTAGCGATAAATTTCCGTGACTGTACGATAAAAGACAATGAAGGTAATAAACCTCAGGATAAGTATATTATAAAAAATGCTCCGGCTGCTTATTTTTCTACACTTCCCATAAAAAAAATATGCAGAATGCTTAAAAATAATTTTATTCCTTCCGGAATTTCAAATTCAGCCGGTACATATGTTTGCAATGACTTAATGTATAATATTCTCAACTATATAGAAACAGAAAATCTTAAAATAAAAGCCGGTTTTATACATGTTCCGTATATAAGAGAACAGGTTTTTAATTCTGAAAATTTTTTTATGGAGTTAGACATTCTTAAAAAAGCAGCGGTTCTTATAGCAGATTCTTTTTAAATCGGAGGAATAATGATGAATTTATGGATACCTTTTATAGTATTTATTTTTTTCGGTATTTATCAGATTTTTCAGGGAATAATGATAAATAAAAATAACAATTATAAAGGCGGTTTTTATAAGGATTTTGATGAAAAACTAAAAAAAAGCCTTTCGGTAAATCATATTGCAGAAGGAATAATTTTTATTATACTTGTTTGTTTTCTTCCGGTTTTTTACTATACACACAGAAACATATATATGGTGATTTTAATAATTGTTATTTTATTATTTCCTGTTATAAGACAGGCTATTATTAGAAAAGAAATATCAGATAAATAAAATAATTTTAACAGAAATTTTATTAAAAATAATTTTTTTAGGTTATAATTATTTGTATCTTACTTTCATAAAATATATAGGAGGGAAAAAATGAACAAAAAAGAGTTAACTGTTGCATTAGCAGAAAAAATTAATATAACACAGAAAGATGCCGGAGTATTTATTGACACATTTGTAGATGTTGTTGCTGAATCACTTGAAAAAGGTGAAGAAGTAAAAATAGTAGGATTCGGTACTTTTGGTGTTGCTGAAAGAGCAGAAAGAAACGGAGTTAATCCTCAGACAAAAGAAAATATAGTTATTCCTGCACATAAAGTTCCTAAATTTAAAGCAGGTAAAGAATTAAAAGAAAGAATAAAATAAAAAAATTCCGCTTATGCGGAATTTTTTTTTATATGTAAATTATAAAAGCACCCAAAATAAGAATAAAAGTTCCGAGTAAACGTATTGCTATTTTTTCTCTGAAAATAAATTTTGCCATAAGTGAGGTAATTACTGCTGATAACATCGAAACCGGTTCGGCAACACTTACATCTACATATTTAAAAGCTTTCAGCAGTGCAACATATGAATAGGCATTACTGAATCCTCCGGTCAGTAAAGAAAAAATTTTATTTTTGACTATATTAATATGAGGTTTTAATGATTTGTATTTTATAATACTTATAACGGTAAAATTTATGCTGACTATCATATAAATTGCTACGGAGTATGTCAGTTCATCTGTGCTTTTTACAAAATAACCGTCTACTGTTCTTCCTAAACCGAGAAGTAAAGATGAAACTATCATAGAAACCGCGCCTTTACTTTTAAAAATGTTTTTAAATGAATTTTTTAATGAATTTTCTTTTTTCAGATAAGATATACCGTATATCATTATAAGACTTCCCAGTATTTTTGCAGTAGTTATTTTTTCGCCTAAAAAGAACCACGTAAGAAAGATAAGAAAAATTACATTGATATTATAGAGAGGAGCTATAACAGAAGCATCTTCCGAAGAAAGAGCTTTTACATAAAGATAAAAAGAAAGAGAATAAATAAAACCGCTTATCAATGAAATTTTTAATATTTCAAAATTAAGACCTGTTATAAAAGGTATCATAGTTAAAAATGAAAAAGTGAAAAATCCCCATGAAGATATAAGTGTATCATTACCTTCTGATATTTTCTTGCCTGCTATTCGTTCGTAACCCAAGAGTATAATTCTTATAAATAACCATAAAAAAGCCATTTTTCACCTCTTTAGCATAATATAAAAATATTTTATCATATAAAACATATATCTTAGTATTTTTTTGATATAATTATTGTATACGCTATAAGCAGGTGATTGAATTGAATAAATTCTGGGTATTTTTGTTTACTTTTTTATGGACATTACCTTTTCTTTTAAATAATGAGTCTGCGGGGACAAAAACAATATATGAACTTGCGGATGATAAAAGTTATTTTGTAAAAATAGACGGTATAGATATCCATCTCAATAAAAAAGGAGAGGGAAGCAAAAAATTTATACTTGTTCATGGTTTCGGTTCCAGCACTTATACATGGGAGAAAGTTATAGATGAACTTTCTATGTACGGAGAAGTTATTTCTTATGACAGACCGGGCTTCGGACTGACAGAAAGAAAATTTGATTATTCTAAAGAAAATTATTTTTCATCAGAATATCAGAAAGATCTTATAATAAAAATAATGGATTATTTCAACATAGAAAAAGCTGTAATTATAGGCAGCTCTGCCGGAGGTAATATTGCACTTTCAACATATTATAAATATCCCGAAAGATTTGAGGGAATTGTTCTGACAGATCCGGTAATATATCAGAAAAATATATTTTCGGATATTGTAAAACCCTTTCTTTACGTGCCGCAGTTTAATTATCTCGGTCCAAAATATATAGCTGAAAATGCTGAAAAAATATTTTTTGATATTTATGAAAAATCATGGTATGATAAAAATCTTATAACAGAGAATGATTTTATAGAATATCAGAAAGTTACTGAAGTTATTGACTGGGAAAAAGGTTTTTATGAGTTTATAAAATATTTAAAATATGAAGATCTGACAAAAAAATTCGATAAAATAAAAATACCTGTTCTTGTAATTACCGGTAGTGATGATTTAATAGTGCCTACACAGGACAGTATAAAATTATCGGAGAATATAAAAAATTCAACACTGAAAATAATAGACGAATGCGGACATCTTCCGCAGGAAGAAAAACCGGAAGAATTTCTTGAAACAGTATTATCTTTTGTTTTTCAAAATTAACAACAGGAGGTTTAAATGAGTTATATTGCTTTTTTTGATATGGATGGCACGCTTCTTACAACACACACCGGAGGACTTTTTTTCAGATATTCTTATAATATGGGAAGAATAAAATTACCTTATCTTATAAAAATAGCACCTGTACCGATTCTTTACAGTTTGGGACTTATAGATCTGGAAAGAATTTCAAAGAAAATGGGAATGCGTTATAAAGGTCAGAAAGATGATGAAATGAATGCTTTTATAGATGAATGGTTTTCTGAGATGGCAGTAAAATATATGAGAAACAGTATGTTCTCCGAAATAAAGTATCATAAAGACCGTGGAGCTAAAACAGTTATGATTTCGGCATCTCCCAGAAATTTTTGCAGACCTGTGGTTGAATATTTTAAACTCGATGATTTAATATGTACCGAACTTGTGGTTAAAAACGGTTATATTACAGGTGAATGCGGAATGTACTGTTACGGTGAAAATAAAGTTATTATGGCTGAGGAATACTGCGTAAAAAATAATTTCAGCCTTAAGGAATCATGGTTTTATTCAGATTCTGAATCAGATATACCGTTGTTAAAAAAAGTGGGAAATCCTATATGCGTGAAACCTGATAAAAAACTTCTGAAGTATGCCAGGGATAATAATTGGAAAATTATTTAAACTTATATTAGGAGGGATAAAATATGCCTGAATTTTCAAATGCTTTTTCCGGACTTAAATCTGGTAAAAAATTAACAGAAGAAGAACTTATAAGAGCCATAAGATTTATGATAGCTTCTGAATATGAAGCTATACAGCTTTACATGCAGCTTTCAGAATCAACAGATAATATTTTGGCAAAAGAGGTCCTGATTGATATTGCAAATGAAGAGAGGGTTCATGCCGGTGAATTTTTAAGACTTTTGAGTGAAATTTCCCCGGAAGAAAAAATTTTTTATGCTGAAGGTGCAGAAGAAGTTGAAGAAGAAATAGAAAAACTTATACAGAAAAAATAAGGAGATGTATAAAATACATCTCCTTATATATTTATGTCTATATATACAGGACAGTGGTCAGAACCGTAAATATCATTTAAAACACCGGCACCGCTGAGATTTGTTCTTAGTGATTCGGAAACAAAAAAATAATCTATTCTCCAGCCTACATTTCTTTCTCTTGCTTTTGTTTTTAAATCCCACCATGTATAAATATTTTCAGAATTGTTAAAAAGTCTCAGAGAATCAATAAAACCGTCAGAAAGAAGATCATCTATCCATTTCCTTTCTTTTGGAAGAAATCCTGAAGTTTTTTCATTTTCTTTAGGTCTTGAAAGATCAATTTCTTTATGTGCAGTGTTAACATCTCCGCATATAATAATATTTTTCTGCTTTTTTCTGTAAACATTTAAATAATCCAGAAAATCATAATAAAAAGACATTTTGTATTCAAGTCTTTCGGTGCGTGATTTTCCGTTCGGAAAATATATATTAAAAATTGTAAAATTTTCAAATTCAAGTCCTATAGTACGTCCTTCTGAATCATATTCATCAATACCGAATCCTTCGATAACAGATTTAGGAGTTTTTTTTGAAAAAGCTGCAACACCGGAATATCCTTTTCTTTCCGCCGAAACAAAAAAATTACTGTAGTCTTTTAAATTCAGTAACTCCTCAGGAATCTGTTCATACTGAGCTTTTGTTTCCTGTATTAATAGAATATCAGAACCGAGTTCTCTTATAATTTCCGTAAAACCTTTTTTGTGTATAGCCCTTATACCGTTTACATTCCAAGATACAAATCTCATAATTCACCTCCCGTATAAATTATACATTAATTTTATTTATTCGGAAAATAAATTACATATAAATAATTTTAGTTGCTATTTTTTCTGTAAAATATCTGTCATGCTCTATAAAAAGCATTGTTGGCTGGTATTTTAAAACAGATTCCTCAATTTTCCCCCTTGTTGAAATATCAAGATAGTTTAGAGGTTCATCCCACATCAGAAACATAACAGGATCAATTATAGTTCTGCAGAGCTCAATTTTTTTCTTTTCACCCTCACTGAAATATTCAAGAGGTTTATCCCATATATCGCCTCTCACATTAAAATTTCCGAGAATCTGTCTGAATTTTATTTCGTCTATATAGTTTTTTTCTATAAGATCTTTTAAAGTTCCTTTCTGCCACTGAGGGATCTGACGGGCGAGTGATATATTTACAAATGACGGTATGTGTATAAATCCACTGTAATTATTAATTTTTCCCAGAATTGCATTGAATACCGAAGTTTTTCCCGAACCGTTTTTTCCGGTTAATGCAACTCTTTCACCCCGTGAAACTGTCAGATTAAAGTTATCAAAAATTTTTCTTCCGTCAAATTCTACGGATAAATTTCTTATTTCAAGTATATTGTTCGGAATATTTCCTGTCGGATAAATTTTTAAATCATAATCTTTTTCTGTATTTCTGAATAGTTTTTTCTTTTCTTCTATATTTTTATCAATTCTTTTTTCAAAATTGATAGCCTGTTTCATTAGTCTTGCAGCCTGAGCACCGATTGCGCCTTTATCAGAATGGGCTGCTTTTTCGTTTTCTTTACTCTCAGACCATTTTCGGCTTCTTTTTGAAGCTTCTTTAAGCTGAGTTATTTCTGACTTTAATTTTTCATTTTGTTTATCTTCTGCCTGTTGTTCCAGTTTCATATTGTATTCCCATACTGAATAATTGCATGAACTGATACGGACATCATTTTTATTTATTGAAAGTATATGATCTGTGCAAAGATCAAGGAAGTATCTGTCATGAGAAATCAGAATAAAACCATTTTTCTTTTTTAAGTAATTACCGAGTTTTTCTCTTGATTCTATGTCTATATGATTAGTCGGTTCATCAATAAGAGGAAAAATATCTTTTTTAAGAAAAAGCGATATTATAAGACTTCTTGTTTTTTCGCCGCCGCTGAGAGTTTGGAAAGGTCTTTCAAGAATACTTCTGTCGAGATTCATTTCATTTATTTCTCTGTCAATTACTGAGTCAATTTCATATCCGTTATAGAACATATATTTTTCATGTGTTTCTGAATAAATGTCTAATGATTCTTTATCATTTTTTTCAAGACATTTGTTCATTATTTTTTCCCATTCATCAAAAGGTGCAATTGAGTTTTTAATTACTTCAAAAGTATTTTTATTTTCATCAACGTTTCTGAATGGAAAAATTTCTGTTTTTACCGGTTTAATAATTCTGCCTTTTACGGGTTCTGTATCACCGTGAATTAAATTTAATAATGTTGTTTTACCTCTTCCGTTTCTTCCTATCAAACCGGTTTTCCAATCTGTACTTATATTTAAGGTAAGATTTTCAAATATTGATTTATAAGGAGAAGAATAATAAAAAGTTACTTCGTTTAAAATTATTTCAGACAATAAAATCACTCCCTGTTATTTTGAATTTTTATTTAGATTCATATTTTCTGTACATTTTTTCACCTCCTAAAAATAATCCGCAGACTAAACGAATTTAGTCCGCGGATTTTTATTTATAAAATAAAAAATCCGCAACCAGACAGGTCACGGATTTTTAATGATAAACTTTAATTAAAATCGTGCTGCCTTTTTATATGATTCTGCATTTATTAAAGTAATCATCATTGGCAACACCTCCTAATAATTTTATCCGGTAAATGATATATTTTTTATTTTAATTAAATATTAAAAAAATGTAAAAAATAATTTAAAAAATGATATAATGTTTTATGAAAACTCATTATAAAGGAGGAATAAAATGAATTTTGAAAAAGAAACATTAAAAAACAGAGAATTCCTTAAAGCTCCGTGGGATAAATATGAAAAAGATTTTGAGAATTTTAAAACAGATCAGGAAAAGGGTTTTCAGATACCGGATTTTGTAAAAAAGCCAGGGAATAATTCTAAACTTATAGATCTTATAACCTTTGAAAAATTTCCGGTTATTACAAAAAATATAAATGAACTTATTATGTCAAGAAAAAGCAGAAGAGTTTTCACGGAAGAAGAAATAAGTTTTGAAAAATTTTCAGTATTATTATGGATTACAAACGGAATAAAAAGTATTGTAAAAAAAGACGGTGAAAATATAAGACATTTCAGAACAGTACCTTCCGGAGGTTCAAGACATCCTTTTGAAACATATTTATATGTGAATCGTGTAGAATTTCTTGAAAAAGGTATTTACAGATATCACCCGGATATAAATAAAATAGAACTCATAAAATCAGGAGATTTTGAAAAAGAAATGACGGAAGCTGCCCTGGATCAGCATATGGCAGGAAAAGCAGCAGTAACTTTTATATGGAGTGTTCTGCCTTACAGAACCGAATGGAGATATTCTGTGTTATCCATGAAAACAATATTAATTGATGTCGGACATGTGTGTCAGAATCTTTATATAGGTTGTGAAGCATTAGGATTAGGAACATGTGCTGTTGCCGCATATTCACAGGAAAAAACCGATAAACTTATAGAAGTTGACGGAGAAAATGAATTTGCCGTTTATATGGCACCTGTAGGTAATATAAAATAAGCATGCTTTATGCATGCTTATTTCTAATAGTCAGGATAAAAAGTTTCTGTTATTTTTTCTGCTATTTTCAGCCCGTCAACAGCAGATGAGGTAATTCCTCCTGAATATCCGGCACCTTCGCCGGCAGGGAAAAGTCCTTTTGTATTAACCGATTCAAAATTTTCAGTTCTTAAAATACGTACAGGCGATGAACTTCTTGTTTCCGGAGCTGTTAAAAAAGCTGAATTATCATCAAAGTATTTTATTTTTTTACCGAAATCTTTTATACCGTACTGAAGGGATTCATATACATATTCCGGAAATATGTTTTTTAGGTTTGATATTTTTGTTCCGGGTCTGTATGTAGGTTTTACGGAAAAATAACTTTTTTTATTTTCCCCGAGAAAACTTCCGCAGTACTGCGCAGGAGCATGGTAATTATTCCCGCCGAGCATAAAGGCTTTCTTTTCTATATCTTTCTGAAAGTATATTCCGGCAACAGGATCATCAGATCTGAAATCTGCCGGGTCAATATTTACAAGTAAAGCACTGTTAGCATTTTCCAGATTTCTAAGGTATTTACTCATTCCGTTTGTAACAACAGTTTCTGATTCAGATGCCGAAGCTATAACTTCGCCTCCCGGGCACATACAAAAAGTATACACAGCCCTCTTATCCGGAGTTCTGCATGAAAGTTTATAATCTGCGGCACCAAGTGCCGGATGACTGAAAAATTTTCCGTACTGAGACTGATTTATTATTAACTGAGGATGTTCTATTCTTAAACCTACGGAAAAAGCTTTCTGTTCAAGTTTTACGCCTTTATTTTTCAGAAGAAAATACATATTTCTTGAAGAATGACCGGTGGCAAGTATAAGTATATCGGTATATATTTTTTCTCCGGCATTTAATGTAATACTTTTTACTGCCGAATCAGATATTTCAATATCTGTAATTTCTGAATCAAAAAGAAAAGTACCGCCGAGATTTATTATTTCATTTCTTATATTTTTTACCACGATTTCAAGAATATCAGTACCTATATGAGGTTTATTATAATAAAGAATGTTTTCGGGAGCACCGAAAATATGAAAGTCTTGATATATTTTTTCTATTCTGTTATTTTTATCTGAGATAAGTGTGTTTAATTTTCCGTCAGAAAAAGTTCCGGCCCCGCCTTCACCGAACTGAATATTTGATTTCGGATTAAGAATACCGTTGGATCTGAAATTTTCAACATCTTTTTTTCTTTTGGATATTTCAGAACCCATTTCTGCAATAATCGGTTTAAATCCCCTTCTTGCAAGATTTAAAGCACAGAATAATCCGGCCGGACCACTGCCTGCAATTAATGGCGGTTTTTTAAGAGGCATTTCACCTGTTTCCGGTGAAATGTATTTGTTATTTGTTATTTCCTGAATATTCTGATTTTCCGGTATATTTATATTATTTTCAATTTCGGCATCGACAGAATATACGAAATATATCATTTTATTCTTACTTCTGGCATCAACTGATTTTTTTGATACTTTTATACTGCTTACCGAATCCGGGTGTATAGAATAATTTTCCTTCAGATATTTTTTGAAATCCTGATTTTCGGTAATAGGTATTTTTATATTATTTATTCTTACTAACATTATAATCACTCCGTTTATCTTTTCCGGCAGCATAACCGGAACACCAGGCCCAGTGAAGATTATACCCACCGCAGTCGCCGTCGGTATCTAAAATTTCACCTGTAAAATAAAGATTTTTTATTATTTTTGATTCCATTGTTTCTGATATTTCGCAAAGAGGTATACCTCCGCATGAAACCTGAGAAGATGAAAAATCTTTCGGATTAAGATTATCAAATTCCATGTTTTTTAGTTTTCCGGAAATTTTTTCAGAATCCCGGATTTTGTATATATTTATAATTAAATCGGATATTTTATCATTTGTTATACCGTTTAAAACATATTTTAAGTTTTTTTCATATAAGATATTTTTTTCTATAAAATTTTTTATAAAATTCTCAGAATATTCCGGAAATAAATCAATGGATATTTTAAGATTTTTCATATAGTTAAAATATCTGCTCATATTAAATATAACTATTCCTGAAAGTCCGTATTCTGTGAACTGGATTTCCCCGTATTCTTCCCTGAAAATTTTATTATTATGTAAGAGTTTTACATTGCCTTTTATTCGTATACCTTTTAAATTTTTAAAGTATCTTTCTTTTGATTCAAGAGGTACAAGTGCTGGCCTGAAAAAATTTACTTTATGACCCAAATTTCTTATAATATCTGTCATGCTTCCATCGGAACCAAGCTTCGGATAAGACATTCCTCCGGTGGATATTATAAGTTTAGTAGATTTGTATATATTTTTTTCAGTTTTTATAATAAAAAAATCTTTGTTTTTTTCTACAGAAATAACCTTTTCTGAAAACGAGAAAATTCCGCCTCTTTCCGTATAATTATTCACAAGATTTTCAACTACGGTTTTTGACTGTTCGGAAAAAGGATAGGCTCTTCCTGCGGAATCTGTTTTGGTAAGTATGCCTAAATTTTCAAAATAATTTTTTATAAAACCGAAATCATACGTTTTAAGAAAATTTTCAACAAATGCATAATCTTTGTTTTCGGTATGAAAAAAATTAGGATTCATATTTTTATTGGAAAAATTACACTTGCCGTTACCTGTTGCAAGTATTTTTTTTCCTGGAGAATCCATTTTTTCTATTATAACTGTTCTGTATTTATTTTTTAATGATTCAATTCCGGCTACAATACCGGAAGCACCGGCACCTATTATACAAGTATCGTAATTCAATTTTCTACACCGTCAAAATAAAAATTTTATAGTTAATATTTATTATAAAGTGAAAAATATACTATATTTAAAAATTATACAGAAAAAGCCAAACATTGACATCAAATAACTTTTTTGATATAATCATCCTTGATGTGTCCTCATAGTTCAACGGATAGAACGGTGGATTCCTAATCCGCAAATAGAGGTTCGATTCCTCTTGGGGACACCATTTTTATAGTCTTATACCTTCGTAATGTTCAATATCTTTTCCGTTTGTAATACTTATAACATCAAGTCTTACTTCTTCAAATTCAATATCAGTATGTGTTTTAATGTAATAATCCCCACAGTAAGATACTTTCCTCATCTTTTCAGAAGTAGCTTTTTCATAAGGTTTTGTATATGATTTATCAGATCCTTTTACTTCAACAAAAACAAGTACATTATTTTTCAATGCAATAATATCTATTTCTGCATTTTTTACCGAAAAATTACGTGTTAAAATTTTATATTTTTTTGATTTCAGGTAATTACAGGCAATATCTTCGAATTTTTTGCCCAGTGAATTCAATTTTGTATTCCCGGTATTTTTAATAGTCTTTCATTTTTTTCAGGAAAATTATTTATGATTTTTTCAACATTGCTGAAAAAATCAGGGGTGTCGTTATGAAGTACGGATCTTAGATCCTCGAATACAGGAGAAAACATTTCTGCAGATTCATCTGTTTTTATTTCGTCTAATTCCTGCATATAGTTTAAAATATCTTCAAGATCTTTCCTTATAATTTTTTTTTCTTCATCATTAAGTTCAATGTTTGAAAGATTTTCAAGTTTTTTTATAAGTGCATCATCAACCTTTACCAATTTAAAAACCTCCTAAGAAATCAGATTTAATTTTATAAGATTATTTTCTATTTTTATATTTTTTATTATTATATTTTTTGTAATTATATTTTCCGGAATAAATACATAAAGTTCATTTTCATATATTTTAATGTTTTCCGGAATTTTTTCAAGATTAAATCTTGAAAGCGGAATGTTGTGCTGAAACTTATATGTACCGCTTATATAATAAGGAGTCTGTATGAGTTTAACAAAATATTTAAACATAAGAAATTTTACACTTATTGAATCATTTTCAAAAATAATTTTTGTTGAAGAGTTAAAAAGGAATGATATGAAATTAGAACTGTTGTTTTTTACAAGTTTAGTCAGAAGTTTTTTAAAATCATCATCGTTTATTTCCATAATCATATCAGACATTTATCTCACCTTCACTTTTTATACCGAGCGTAAGAAAAAATTTATTTTCATTCATAACAAGGTTATCAATTGTAAAAGAATTTAAAATATTTTTTATCTGGGCATCAAAATTCATTTTAGAAAATTCAAGTGTGATAATATTAGCTTCAAAAGAAATTCCTTCGGTAATTTCTTTTAATATATCACTTATACCGTCTATTATTTTCGAAACTCCGGGATAAGTATTAATTTTTAATTTTACGGGATTAACATAAAAATTTTTATTAAAATAAACAAGTTCAAGTGAGGAACTTATATTTTTTTCTTTTCCGAAAATAATAAAGCAACCGTTTAAAGTTATTATATCGTTTTCTATTGATAAGTGAAGATCTTTTACTTTTTTTGTATCGGAATCTTTTATAATTTTAGTTATAAAATTATTTATAAAATTTTCATCAATTGAAATTTTTATACCTGACATAATATCACCCCATCAGATTATATCATTTTATAATCATAATATAAATTATTTCATTATTGTGTGATATTATTGTAAATAATGTGTGATATATTAAAAGGCTAAATATCTGCATTGGAGGTAATTATGAAAATAGTTGTTATTAGTGATATACACGGTTCTGAATACTGGCTTTCAAAAGCTTTAAAACAGATAAAAGATGCGGACAGATATATATTTCTTGGAGATTTTCTATATCATGGCCCGAGAAATATTATTCCGGAAGGCTACAATCCGCTTAAAACTTCAGATATAATAAAAAATACAGAAAATAAATCATTTGTTTGCGGTAACTGTGATGCTCCTGTCGATAACTTTCTTATGGGATTTTCCGAACCTGTATATTATTCTGTTGAAACATACGGGGACTTTAAACTTTTTATTACTCACGGATGGGATCCTGATATAAAAGATTCGCTTAAAATGGCTCATAAAAATAAATCTGATATTATACTTTACGGACATACACATATAAGCGGTATAGAAAATTATGAAAATACCGTTCTTTTTAATCCCGGTTCTGTAGCTCTTCCGAAAAGCGGAACACCTAATTCCTGTGGTATAATAATAACAGAAAAAAATAAACTCATTCTTAATTTGTATGACATAGAAAAAAATGAAATTTATAAAAAAACAGAGCTGATAAAATGAATAAAAAAACATCTTTAAATCTTCTGCTATTTTTACCTTTTTTAAGTGTATTCTTTCAGGTAGGAGTCGGATCAAGTTTTCCGCAGATTAATTCAATATACAATAATGCTTTTTACGCTCAGACATTTATAGCGATAACCCCTTTGGTGGCAATGATAGCCGGATCTTTCTGGGGACCTGTTATGAAAAAAATAGGAGAAAAAAAAACACTTACCGTAATACTTTTGGGGTGGCTTACTTCACTTCTGTTTATAATATTTTTTTATAAAAACCCTCTTTTGGGAATAACTTTCAGGGGTGTTTTAGGTGTTTTTGATTCAATGCTTTACGGAATAGCACTTACCGGAGTATCTAAATATCCTCTTGACAATATAACAAGAACTAAATATTACGGATTCGTTGAAATATCAGGAAGTCTCGGAGCTATTTTGGGACCGCTCATAATTGGTATAGGTTTTATATATAATCAGAAATTAACTTTTATGTTTCTTTTTGTTGTTGTGCTGGTTTATTTTATAATAGCACTCGGTAAAGTTCAGGATATAAAAACAAATGATCAGGAAATAATAAAACAGGAAAAAAACTTTTCGCCTAAGATTTTTCTTGCGGCATTATTCGGTATAACTGTTTTAACCTCAATAGTGAGTGCTCAGATAATGATACCAGGAATAATTGAGAAAAATTTTAACAGTCCGATTTTAGGAAAAATAATAGTTGCAGTTTTTTCTGTTATTTCAATGACAGGTAATTCGTTTAAACATAAAATAAAAGGTATAAGGATATATTTGCCTATTCTGGCATCTTTGGGATTTCTTGGAGCATTTACTGTTTCTGAAAACGCAGTGCTTTTTGTAATTTTTATAATGATGTCGGCACTTTTTCTCGGTTTTTCCCTTACTATGTCAAGCGAATACGCTTCGATGCTTTCTAAAGGTTTTGAAGAGACCGGTATGACAGTTTTTTCTTCATTAAGACTAAGCGGAAACTTTTTCGGTCCTTATATAGGGTCAGGTCTGCCGTTTAATATTTCCGCTCTTTTACTCGGCGTTTTTCTGATATTATCCGGAGGATTCCTTAAGGTATCAAAAGAAAATTAATTTAATATTGGAGGGGGATAAAATGGATACAGCTTTAACAAATTTTACCGGTATTTTGAGTAATTATTATGATGTTCTTACAAATTCATGGATAGTTTTACTGTTACTTTCTTTATTTTTTGTTTTCTTTTCAAAATTATCTTCTAAGGTAACTGTTTTTCTTTTGGGAATGTATATATCATATGCAGTCCTTATACCGTATCTCCTTAAAGTATCACAAATAAACAGTTTTCTTGATCAGTACTCAAAGTTTTCTGTTTTTATATATCTTGCGGTAAGTCTTATTGTAGGAGTAATTTTCTACAATCTTATGAAAATTGCGGCAGCCGTAATAGGTTTTGCAGCAGGAGGCCTTTTGGGATATTCTCTCGGTAATCTTGCAATTTCTGTTAATACCGAATGGTTTAAAAATCTTAATTTCGATGTTGCATACATACCCTGGATTGCTGCTGTTGTATTAGGAATAATAATTGCTTTAATCGTTAATAAAGATTTTGAAAAAATTATAGCAACACTTTCAATATTTTTCGGTTCAATACTTCTTGCATTTTATACATTTTTTATTGTGGAAAAATTTTCCGGAGCTGATATTTCAGGAAACATGCTTATAAATGATCCTTCAAATCTCAGTAATTTTGAAACATACGGACTTGTAGGCGCTTTCCTTGTTTATATGGTAATAGGTTTTGCTTTAATGTTCAGAAAAAAGAAAAACTGATCGGAGAAATCAAAATTGGAAATAAATATAATTGATGAAATAAAAAAAGTAAAAGAAATAATAGAGCCGGAAGTTGAAAAAAGATATTCGGAATTTAAGAAACTCGGTAAATCAAAAGATGAAAAAGAACTTTATTCTGAACTATCATTTTGTATGATGACAGCTAACTGGACAGCAAAAGGCGGAATAAAGGCTCAGAAATACATAGGTAAAGAAAATTTTGCCGGACTGGACTATGATGATATGCTTCTTAAATTAAAAGAAGTAGGTCACAGATTTCCTAATATGCGTTCAAAATTTATAGTTGAAAACAGATGGGTAATGAAAGAGCTCTATCAGCTGGTTCAGGGTAATACCTTTGAATCAAGAAACTATATTGTGAAAAACATCAAAGGTATCGGATGGAAAGAGGCAAGCCATTTTTTAAGAAATACCGGACACGAAAGACTTGCAATTCTTGATAAACATATATTAAGGCTTCTTATGAAATCCGGATATATAAGTGAACTTCCTAAAAACGGATGGAATGAAAAAAAATATACTTTTTATGAAAATATAATATTTGAAATATCTGACAAAATAGGCGAAATACCGGGAAAAATGGATTTATATATGTGGTATATAGCAAAAGGTTCTGTAGATAAATGAAAAAATATTTTAACCTTACATAAAAAAAACAGTGATAAAATAGTCTTGCAGAAAATATAAAAAGGAGGTCAAAATATGCCTATATACAGATATATTTGTTCTTCCTGCGGTAATGAATTTACTGAACTGAAAAATTCAAACGAAAACACATCCGAGGCAATATGTGAAAAATGCGGTGCGGTAGCAGAAAGAGCATATGCAAACATAGGTATTTCTTTTAAAGGAAACGGTTATTATGTTACTGATTCCAGAAAGAATACAGGAACATCTTCCAAATAGTTACAGAAAAGAAAAAAAATTAGGTTGACAAAATTTAATAAAAGAAGTATAATTACATTCGATTAGTGGGCTATTAGCTCAGTTGGTAGAGCGGCTGACTCTTAATCAGTAGGCCGCAGGTTCGAATCCTGCATGGCCCACCATCGAATATAAAAAAGTGAAAGTCACCCAAGTCTTTCCACCTCGGGTTAAACCGTCAGGGGTAAAATAGAAAATAATCGTTTATTCAGATATATGATGATATGGGTGGCTATTAGCTACCCATTTTTATTTATTTCTTAAAGGAAGGTGATTGTTTATAACTGAAAAAGACAAATTGATTAAAAATGAACAGATTAAATCTCCGAAAGTTCTATATATAAACCTTGAAGGAGAAAAACTAGGTGAAATAGCAACTAAAGATGCAATAAGAATGGCAAGGGAATCAGGAGTTGATCTTATTCTTGTTTCTCCGAATTCAAATCCGCCTGTTGCGAAAGCTATGGATTACGGAAAGTTTAAATATGAAAAAGAAAAGAAAGAAAAAGAAACAAAGAAAAAGCAGAAAAAACAGGTTGTTAAGGAAATGAAGTTCAGACTTAGAATAGATGAACATGATTTTAATACTAAAGTAAACAGAATAAGAGATTTTCTGGAAGCAGGTCATAAAGTAAGAGCCGTAGTAATGTTTCTGGGAAGAGACATAATGTTTAAAGATAAAGGTAAAGAACTGATTGAAAGGATAATATCGGATACTTCTGATATTGCCAGATCTACAAGAGAAGCCAAAATGAACGGAAGAGATATGGATATATATCTTGAACCGCTTTCAGATAACAGCGATAATTAAGGAGGATTATATATGCCGAAAATGAAAACCAAAAGTGCTTTAAAAAAGAGATTTAAAATATCAGGATCAGGAAAAATAATGAGAAAAAGAAGTCATACTGCTCATAATACAGGTTTTAAAACAAACAGCAGAATGAGAAGATTAAAGGGATACAGCGAAATACCGGCAACACTGAAAAAACAGGAAATGAGAGCTTTAGGATTAAGATAAATACATCAGAATGAATTGAAAGGAGATACATAAATGAGAGTTAAAAGAGCAATGACAGCAAGAAAAAAGAAAAAAATGTTTCTTAAGGCCGCCAAAGGTTACAGCGGAGCTATAGGAAGAAGATATAGATTAGCTAAACAGCAGTTTTACAAATCCGGAGTTTATGCTTATACAGGAAGAAAAGATAAAAAAGGCGATTTCAGAAGACTTTGGATAACAAGAATTTCAGCAGCTGCAAGAGCAGAAGGAATGAGATATAACGAACTTATACACGGATTAAAAATAGCAAATGTAAATATAAACAGAAAAATGCTTTCAGATCTTGCAATTTCTGATTATGATTCTTTCAAAGAATATATAGATATAGCAAAAAAAGCATTAGAAGCTTAAAAACTCCCTAAAGGGAGTTTTTTTATTAGGAGAAAATTATGGGTATATATTATTTTTTCAGTGATTTTGACTCAAAAAAAGGTTTCAGCAAAGAAGTGGCACTAAATCTAAAAAAAGATTTAATAAAAAGTGAGAACATAACTTTTATAGCCTCTGATCCTGACGGATATGGGAGTACCGATAAATATTCAGGAATATATATAAAATGGTTTTCTTATATAGATATTAATTTCAAAAAAGTAAATATTATAGATAACCGTATGACAAAAACAGAAATGCAGCAATGTCTTAAAAATACAGATGTAATATTTATAATGGGCGGAAAAACCAGAAATGAATATAATTTTATAAAAAATAACAAACTGGATGATATTATAAAAAAAAGCAGGTCATGTATAATCGGTATTAGTGCAGGAGCAATAAATATGGCGGAAAATTCACTCAGCAGTGAAGACTACGGAATTTATGAAAACATTACTTATAAGGGGATTGGTCTTGCCGATATTTCTGTTGAGCCACATTTTGATATAAAAAAAATAAATCCTGCAAATAAAAAAATTATGGAAATATCACAGCATCAGAAAATATATGCAATGTGTGATAACAGTGCAATAATTTCAAGAGATTCCGAAAAATATTTTTACGGAGAAATATATTTAATATATAAAAACGAAATAGTTAAAATATAATTCCTATTCCTGCCTGATAAGTAAGAATATCAATAAATTGAAAATTGATATCAGAAACAAAAACAATTTCGGCAAAAATATCTATTAAATTAAAATTTAACTGTAATCCTGTTTTTAAATGAAAAGGATTAAATGAAAGAAAGGGCCCGTTAATATTAGAAGGATTAGGTGTATTTAATGCATTCATATCTAGAAGAATTATAGGTGATATACCTGTATAAATATTAAAAAACTGACCGGGAATATTTAAAAGAATAAAACTGTTAAATTCAAGGTATTTAGTGCCGTCTGATTCATTACCGTTCAGAAAAATTTCTGTTGAAGTACCTATAAAACCATCATTATTTGTAATTCTTATACCGTAATAAGGAATATTAGGTATAACAGAAATATTCTGAAATCTGTAAATCCCACCGATCTGGAAAGAAAAAGATAAAACAGCTATAAAAATAACCGGTAAAATAAATATTTTTTTCATATATGCACCTCCTTGTTAATATTGTATCATTAAAAAGTTAATAAAAATATTTTTCTGTGATATAAAATAATGATTAAAATATATTTTGCCATATCAAAAATAAAATGTTCTGTTTAAGAAAAACAGAACATCTTATTTTTATATATTATAAAAAATTATAGATTTTTAGTTTTAAACCACCAATCAAAACCTTCTCCGGAATTTTTTCTTTCCATTGCTGTTTTATAATCGGCTGCCGGAGGTATTATTACTTTATCTCCTATAATAGGATTATTAGGCCAGTTTTCGGGCATAGCAACTTTATTTTTATCACTTAGCTGAAGAGCTTTAACTGATCTTAAAATTTCATCAATACTTCTTCCGACTTCCTGTGGATAATACATTATTAATCTTATTACTGCATTTTCATCTATAATAAAAACAGCTCTTACAGTATTGGTACCTTTTCCGGGATGAATCATTCCGAGTTTTTTTGAAACTTCACCCATATCATCCGCTATTATAGGGAAAGGAATTTCTGTATCAAGATTATCTTTAATCCATTCCACCCATTTTATATGAGAAAAAACCTGATCAATTGAAAGTCCTATAAGACGCGTATTAAGTTTTTCAAATTCACCTGATTTTTTTGCAAAACTTACAAATTCTGTTGTACATACAGGAGTAAAGTCTCCGGGATGAGAAAATAAAACGGTCCATTTTCCTTTTAAATCTTCAGGTAAATTTAAAACTCCATGTGTTGTTTTTACTATTATTTCGGGAAATTTTTCTCCCAATAAAGGCATTCTTTCTTCCATAAATTAATCCCTCCTAAATTTTTAAAATGATTTTAATTATTTACATTTATATTATAAACTTATATATAGAAAAAGTCAAGTAACATTTAAAATTTAATAAAGACAATTTAATTAATAAAAAATCAATAATAATAAAAATATTTTTTGAATTTTTTTATTTCGAAATAACATTATGTTAATAAATGGTTTTACTTTATTTGCTATAATTTATATATAAATATATATAAATTCAGGAGGTATTGTATGGAAATAATGGAATTTAAAAAACTTGATTTTAAGTTTAAAGGTGAAAAATATTTTATAGATAAATTTCAGAAAGTACATGAAATAAGGGAATTTAACAGTTATGCATATGAGTATATAGTTCAGGAAGATATTATTTCTGATGAGGATGAGGACTGGTATAATTATTTACCGCTTAATCGTGAAATACTTGCAAATATCCATTCAGGAGGATATGATTTAGAAATATATTCTCTTTATATAAAAACAGGAAGAAAAGATATTTTTTATGCTGTAACAAAAGAAGATAATTTTTACTGGATCGGTCTGTGCAAAAAAAGAGAACAATAGTTACAAATTATAAATAAATATTTAATTTTAAACAATGTAAACCGAGGTGAATTTTAACATTATATTGATAAAATATATACTGAAAATAGTAATCCCCCTAAAATAAACCCCTAAATTTATGTGGCTTTTATAGCCACTTTTTTCTTTTTAGGGTATAATTATTTTCGGAGGTGATGCTTTTGAAAAAAAGAATTTTTTTAATAGTTTTTTTAGTCACGGTAATATTTTCTTTTTCATCTGATTATACTTTTAAAATGGGGTTAGGAGATTATTTTCTTATAACTGGGTATAACGGGTCTGATAATTATATATCCGGACAGTATACAGAAAATGATGAATTTTTCATAAGAAGTGACGGAAGTTTTAAAGATTATGATTTTCTTAATTCCGGAGATACTATAAAATTAAGATTTTCTGATGATATTACTGAAGATTCTACTGTTTTATTTTTTGATCATTATGCTGAAAATAATGAAATGAATCTTGATTACATGCTTGACATAATAAACGGAGCCCAGAAATTTGTTTATGTTTCATGTTATGATATAGATAACAAAGGTATTATAAATGCACTTGTTAATGCATCTTCAAGAGGTATAGATGTTAAAGTTGTGGTTGAGGCAAGTAACAGAAATAACTATACAGATTTTAAATTTCCCAAATCAGGTATAAAAGTAATATACGATATGAATTCGGCACTAATGCACGATAAATTTATAATAGTTGACGGTTACTGTATAATGACAGGAAGTACAAATTTTACAGAAAATGGGCTTAAGAAAAATTCAAATAATACACTTATTATTTTCAGTAATGTTATAGCTCAGTATTATATGGATGAATTTTCAGAACAGTTTTATGATTTGAACTTTGGGAAAAAATTTACACAGAATACAGGAATTTCTACGGTTAAACTTAAAACAGGTGATTTTGATGTTTATTTTACACCTGAGGATGATTTTAGGAGTGAGATTGTAGATCTCATAGATAATGCGGTGAGTAATATAAATGTTATGATATTTACTTTTACTGATCAGGAAATAGCAGATGCTCTTATAAGAGCAGAAAACAGAGGCGTTAAAGTAAGAACTATAATGGAAACCTATCAGGCTTCATCTCAGTGGTCAGTTTATAACAGTATTAAAAATGAATTTGATGTTGTTTTGGATAAAAATCCCGATACATTTCATTATAAAACAATGATTATTGATAATGAAATTATTATTACGGGGTCTTTCAATTTTACTAATGCAGCGCAGGAAAAAAATGATGAAAATGCTTTAGTTATACACAGCAGTAAAATTGCAGAAAGTTATAACAATGAATTTGAAAAACTTTATAAAAACTATACTGAAAATAAAAAATAAATAAAATAAAAATCGGCATAATAATCTCTTTATAAAAAATATGCCGATTTTTTTTAATTTTTAAAGTAGAAAAAAATCAATTTAATTAAATTTTATGATATAATACAATTATATACCTTTATAAAGATAATGCCGGGGGTAAAAATATGTTAAGATCAATGATGCAGGTTTATGTAAAGGGGAGTACTGAAGCTGTTGAATTTTACAAAAAAGCATTTAATGCAGAAGTTTTGTGTGCTTATGATAACGGAAAAGGCGGATATATGCATTCTGAACTCAATGCTTACGGACAGGTAATTGCCGTTTCCGAAATCCCGGAAGAAGTAAAAGCAGGTAACACAATGATGTTTTGCTTCCATTTCGGTGAGGGTGGCGAAGAAAATGTCAGAAGAGCTTATGAAATACTTAAAGAAGGAGCAGTTGAATGCTCAGCTTTAGACAAATGTGATTACAGTCCTTTACAATTTGTATGTATAGATAAATTTGGTGTGACTTGGTGTGTATTTATATGATTTATAATTTTGTAATAGTTAAATTTATAAATGTCTCAAAATCACTGTGGGGTGAATTATCGTGAAATATGAATTTGACGCTGAAATTAAAAGACTTGAAGGAAAAATTAAATGGAGTGTTATATATTTCCCTTATCAGGTATTTGAGGAATTCGGGTCAAAAGGTAATATCCCGGTTTTGATAACTGTTGATGGTAATAAGTTTGAGCATACACTTCTTCCTTCT
Source organism: Thermotogae bacterium (assembly GCA_024233675.1). Taxonomy (GTDB): domain Bacteria; phylum Thermotogota; class Thermotogae; order Petrotogales; family Petrotogaceae; genus JACKPH01. Next base: position 5,546 of record JACKPH010000002.1, on the reverse strand, counting down.
TTAAACGGGCACTATATAGTATACAATAAATTTATAAAGCAGTTGGTAGGAAAAGAAACGGGAGATACAGTGCATGTTACTCTCGAAAAAGATACGGCGGAACGTAAATATGTTGTTAGTCCTTACATAGAGAAAGCTCTCAGGGAAAAAGGTGTTTTAGACCGGTATCTTAAACAGCCGGATTATTTAAAACGTGAACAGGCTAATTTTATTGAAATAGCAAAAAAAGAAGAAACTAAGAAAAACAGACTTAATAAACTGATTCTTATTTTAGAAAAATTAAAATAGTAGTATTTAATAAATTAAAAAATAATCCGAAATATAAATTAAACTATAAAAAAAGACAGTATCTGTTAATTATTGATACTGTCTTTTTTACAGGAAAATACGTAATTTTATTTATTTTTAAATTTCTGAGTCAAATTCTGTTTTTATCTGATAGGATTTGCGGTTAGTGTACTGAAATTTTTATAAAGTACCATTCCGGGTTTAGCCCCTTTTGGTTTCCACACATTTTTTCTTTCTGTATAATCTACCGAAACATTATAGGACATTTTTGCTCTTGAGTATGTAGCTGCAAGAGAAGCGGCATATTTCAAAACAATTTCCGGAATATCTTCATTTTTTCTTTTTACAATAACATGAGAACCGGGAATTCCTTTCGTATGAAGCCATATATCATCTTTTGCTGCATTTTTTGTTATTTCATCATTTTGCGTATTATTTTTTCCTACAATTATTTCATAATTTTCATAATCGAAAATTCGGTAGGTATTTTTTACTTTTTTTATTTTTTTATTACCTGAATTTTTAATAAGATTTTCAGATATCATTTCCTCGTTTATCTGTTTCAGATCCTCAACGGTTTCTGATATATCTATACCTGCCCAGAGCTGATAAAGATATTCAAGAAAATCAGAAGTTTCCTTAAGTCTTTGCTGAGATATAGTTACTCTTGTTTTTATTTTTTTTATATTTTTAAAAATTAATTCCAGATTTTTTGCCGGGGTTTTTAATTCATCAAGCTCTATTTCTACATTATCTCCTGTATACCAGTCTTCAAAAACTACTTTTTTATCGCCTTTTTTTACTTTATATATATTTGCTTTTAAAATTTCCCCGTTTTTTATAAGAGTATCAAGTGTGTCTTTCTGGGATATATCCTGCATAAGATAATCTCGTTGTTTTTCATATTTTTCAATATGTTTTAAAATATTTTTTTCAAGTCTTTTTTTAATATCAGAAAATCTTGCCATATTGGATTTTTCACTGAAAAGTTTTATTATTCCGGCTGAAGGGGTTAAAATTTCCGAATCCGAACTCTGAGGGTCGAGTGCGAGTATATCATATTTACCGTTGCTGTCGGTATAATATACAAAATTATTCTGTAAATCACTGATACATTTTTCCCTGCCTTTTTCGGATAATATATCATAAGAAGTTTTTGAAAAACCGCAAAGATTCTTATTTTGTAAGTCTTCTTCCGAAAATGGTGTTTCGAGTATGTTTTTTTTATCAGAATCATAAAACGGTCTGAAAATAGCTCCCGGAAATATTGTACGTGTATCCGTATTTGATTTTTTAAAGGCATCTTCTATTTTGTTATCTTCATTTACCAAAATAAGGTTTGAGTTTCTTCCCATAAGTTCAAAGTAAAGTCTGAAGTTTCTCAGATTTCCTATTTCGTCAAATGATTCTATTTCAAAATAACCGGTACGGTCTATACTTAACTGTATTATATCTTTTATTTTACCTGATTTTATTTTCTTTCTCAGAAAAAGAGAAAAATTTCCGGGTTTTTCCGGGACATCGGGTTTCTTATCAAGATAAATCATATAGCATGGATTTTCAAGTGAGAAAAGTATGTTGCCGTGTGTAAGCTGAAAAAGTATCTGATCATTAACGGGCTGATAAATATTTTTTATATTCATATTCTGTGAATTTGATTTTATTTCTCTTATAAGTTTATGTACATAAAGACCGTCTAAAGGCATAATAACACTCCGTTCTAATTAAGTAGTGCAACTGATTTGTTACCATAATAACTCACAGCCTGACTGTAAAAATCTTTGTTATAATTTTTTGAAAGAACAAATAGGGATTTTCTTCTTATATTAGGAACTTCAAGCCATCCGTCTGTAAAAAGTATTATTCCCTCAGGTCTGAGATTTTTTTCTATATAGTCTATGGCAGGCTGAAGGTCACTTGAACCTTTACCTTTTATAACTATATCACTCCATTTTCCGCGCTTATATTCTGTTATTGACTGAACAGCATTATCGGACTGTATAATTTTTACATTTCCGCCGAGATTTTTACAGATTGATTCGATTTCACCGAAAAACTGTCCGTATTCTTCATCTATTATTGAGCCACTTGTATCAAGTAAAACAACTATATTAGGACCGGATTCCGATTGCCAGCCGGGCTGAAAATCATATCTTCTGTTTGGTTTTAAAGGAGTTCTGTATTTATCCGTGCGTATTCCAGAACCGAAAAAAGTCCTTAAAAGGGTTTTCCAGCTTAACATCGGTTTGTTTATTACAGTTTTTATATTCTGTTCCAGTCCGTCCGGTAAATTATTTTTTGATTTATCATGTGACATAGTAACTATTTCGCTTACTATATTAAAAGTCATTTCATAAGAAAGTTCACTTTCAAAATCATGTGATTCAAAATTTTCATTTGAATTAAACTCCTCTATATCAATCATTTTATTATCTTCCAGAACTTTTAGTGCATAATCATAATATTCTTCTGCGGTTCTGTTTAACATATTTATCGGAGCAGTTACAAAAAAAACATTATTATCAACATCATGACCTTCTTTTATCATAACGTCAAGAGGCTGTGCAAAAGCATCAAGTTCTCTTATATACTGATTTATTGCCGCATCCATACAAAGGTTCATAAGACCTTTTCCTCTTTTATCTTTAAGCTTGATAAAAGGATGTCCGAATACAATGTGATAAATCTGATGTTTAAGTAATGCTTTTGTAAAACGTACACCTTTAAGAGAAAGAACTTTATCATTATAAATAATTCTTATCTGACCCTTAGAAGTAAAAGTAGATTTAATTGTTTTTACGGTTTCAGAGGGAATCATTTCACAAAAAAGTCTGAAATAATTAAAAAAATAATTTTCTTTAGACAGATCTATCCATGCATCTTCCATTATATTGGTCATAATTCTTTTATCCAGCTTTCATCGTTAAGTTCGAAGGCAATTTCTTCAAAAAGTTTATCATAAAAAGCCTTTCTTACACCGTTATTTTTTGAGACCAGAGAATCCAGAGATCTCAGAACAGAAAAAATAAGGTCTCGCGGAAAAATTTCAGAATATTTTTTAATATTTTTTGCAAAAATTTTATGATCTTCATCGTTTAGAATTTTAAACATAGTATCCTCGGAAAGATTTTCTATATATGAATTAATCCTGTATACAACGTTTATTTTATCCTCCGGAGAAAGTCTTTTAATAATTTCAAAATCTGTTTTCCCTGTAAGAATATCATATGTATCCGGTAAAGTTGTTTCATTATTAAGAAAATTTATAAAAGTTTTTGCAGCGTCTGTACCGACTATACCGGAAGCAAGTACAAGTGCATATTTTTCGAAATCTTCACTGCTTAAATTCGAAAGAACTTTACTTAATTTGAACCAGCTTCTCGGACTCGGCCTGAGATTAAGCTGCAGTGAAACAAATTTATCTACGGTCAGAAATTCCGGAAAATTTTCTATAAAAGAATAAATATTTTTACTTATATTTTCTTTTCCGGCCCATTTAAGCCAAGAAGAAACATCCGGAGTAATTGAAAGATGAAAAAATCTAGACATAAAAGCCGGATCGGAAATAAGATCTACCTGATCATAATCTTCGTCAGGCGGATTTGCGGCTGCAGCAATCCAGGTTCCGGCAGGTAAAATATGATTATGAATTCTCCTGTCAAGGAGAAGCTGCATTATTGCATTTCTTATTGAGCGGTGAGCTCTGTTAATTTCGTCTATTAAAATAATGGTATTATCTTTTTCAGGCCACCAGTCAGGTCTGAGAAAAAGAGTTTTATCTTCTGACCTTGAAGGAAGACCTATTAAATCACCCGGTTCCATCTGAGAAATAACAAGAATTATAAGCTCTTTACCGGTTTCTTCTGCAATCTGTCTTATAATATCTGTTTTACCCGCACCAAAATGACCCCATATAAGCGGAATTTCACCTGTTTCCATTATTTTTTGTGATAAATATTTAATATCTTCTGATTTCATAAATACACTCCTTATAATATAATCTACTTATATTATACAATAAATATAAAAATAAAATAAACAATAAACGCCAATAGAGGTGGACGGTATTAAAGGAAAGGAAAAGAAGAATTAAAGTAAAAGCAATTGACAGGGAAGGGGAGGTATGATAAACTATACTTCGGCAACAGAGAAAGAGGCTCATTGAAAAATGAATAGAGGCAAGCCAGTAAAAAAAGAAGCAAGGTAAGGAAAAAAAGAAAGAGCTAGACAAACCATTAGGATGAAGGGTTTGATCCTGGCTCAGGGTGAACGCTGGCGGCGCGCCTAACACATGCAAGTCGAACGGAGAAAGTCCTTCGGGACAAGTATCAGTGGCGAACGGGTGAGTAACACGTGGGAACCAACCCCCCGGACACGGATAACTACTGGAAACGGTAGGTAAGACGGGATAAGCTCGGGAGAGGAAAATCCAAGGGATGCCGGGGGACGGGCCTGCGACCCATCAGGTAGTTGGTAGGGTAAGAGCCTACCAAGCCAACGACGGGTAGCCGATGTGAGAGCATGAACGGCCACAAGGGCACTGAGAGACGGGCCCTACTCCTACGGGAGGCAGCAGTGGGGAATTTTGGACAATGGACGAAAGTCTGATCCAGCGACGCCGCGTGAAGGAAGAAGTCCTTCGGGATGTAAACTTCTAAGATTATCGAATAAAGGCCATGGGGGACCATGGAGCTGAAGGTAGATAAAGAAAAGCCCCGGCTAACTACGTGCCAGCAGCCGCGGTAAGACGTAGGGGGCGAGCGTTGCCCGGAATTACTGGGCGTAAAGGGGACGTAGGCGGTTAATCAAGTCAGGTGTGAAATGTCACGGCTTAACTGTGGAATAGCGCTTGAAACTGAATAACTTGAGGACACTAGAGGAAGACGGAATTACCTGAGTAGGGGTGAAATCCGTAGATACAGGTAAGAAGGCCAGTGGTGAAGACGGTTTTCTGGGGTGATCCTGACGCTGAGGTCCGAAAGCTAGGGTAGCAAACCGGATTAGATACCCGGGTAGTCCTAGCCGTAAACGATGCTCACTAGGTGTGGGTAAGAAATATCCGTGCTGAAGCGAACGCGATAAGTGAGCCGCCTGGGGAGTACGTCCGCAAGGATGAAACTCAAAGGAATTGACGGGGACCCGCACAAGCGGTGGAGCATGTGGTTTAATTCGACGCTAACCGAAGAACCTTACCAGGGCTTGACATGGAGATAAAGATATAGAGATATATTGGATATTACGCAAGTAATAAAGTCTCA
>JACKPH010000001.1 GCA_024233675.1 Thermotogae bacterium | reverse complement strand
AAAATTATAGATGAAGTAACCGACACTGTTGCTTTCATGATAAAAGAAACAAAAACAGAATTATAAATGTATTCCGAATTTGGAATACATTTTTTTATATTTTAATTAATCAGAAACATATACATAAAATTTTTTATAATTATGATATAACAAAATTAATGTTAATAAAAGTTTACTGCAGTTAATTTAAACTGAATAATGTGTTATTGTTTTATTTTTTTAAAAACCGATATTTTTTAAATCTATACAGAGGGGTGAAAAAATGAGCAATAATGATATCACAAATGAATTGAAATTACAGATTCTCGATCAGATACCGGCGCCTGTAATGGCAGTTGATAAAAACATGAAAATAATTTATATGAATCACCACGGAAAAGATTTATTAAAAAAAGAAGACTCTGAAATTTTCGGAAAACTCTGTTCAGGAGTAATAAATTCCGAACACTGTAACAGTGAAAAATGCTGTATGGTAAATGCAATGACAGAAGGAAAACCTTTCGCTGCAAAAACTGTAATATCAGTGGAAGATAAAAAAATTCCGTTAGAATACCATGCTGTTCCTCTAAAAAATAAAAACGGAGAAGTGGTAGGAGGTCTCGAATTTGCTCTTGATATAACAGAAAGACTTCTTTATGAAGAACGCCTCAAAGAACAGAGCAGAACTATAAGACAAATGTCAACACCCACAATAAAATTATGGGACGGAGTACTTGTTTTACCTGTTGTTGGTGTTGTTGATTCTATACGTGCACAGTATATGATGGAAAGCATTCTTAACAAAATTACCGAAACATATTCAAAAGTAATAATACTTGATATTCACGGAGTTGCTGCCGTTGATACAGCTGTTGCAAATCATCTCATAAAAATAACAAAAGCAAGCCGGCTTATGGGCTGCGAATGTATCCTTTCAGGTATATCACCTTCCGTTGCACAGACAATAATACATTTAGGTATAGATATGACTTCAATAAGCACTAAAGCCACTCTGAGCGATGCTCTTTCTGAAGCATTTTCAATTCTGGATTTAGAAGTCAGGGAACATAAACATGAAAAATCTGCAGAGTGAAAACAGTATATCAATAACAGAAACTTCTGATTTTTTAATTGTAACTCTTTCCGGAGAACTCAATAATATGGATATATACACTATTTCTGACATGATTATGACAAAATCCTATAAAAAAAACAAACACGGCGTAATTTTTAATTTCTCCATGGTTACTGTTATTGATTCATACATGTTTAATGAATTTTATAAAATGACACTTTCTTTAAAACTTATAGGAACAAATACGGTCTGGATAGGTTTAAGACCAGGTCTTGTTTCAGCACTTATGGACTTAAATATATCTTATGATGAAAATAAAATTATGAGTGCAATAAGTCTTGAAGAAGGCTTTGAAATTTTATACAGATTAAAAAGGTGATCTATGATTACAAAAAACTATGAGATAAAATCCGAAAAAACTTTTAAAATTTTTCTTGAAAATGATAATGAATATATAATCAGTATAGTTAATATTTTTTCATCGGAAGCAGGTTTTAACCATACAGAAAGTACTATCATATCAACAGCAGTTTCAGAACTCACAACAAATATAATAAGATATGCCAAATCCGGTGAAGTATCTGTAAAAATTATTTATAATTCCGAAACCGATGAAACAGGTATAGAAATAACCGCCGGTGATAACGGTCCGAAGAAGAAAGACTTACTTTAACCTATGATGAAATGTAAATGCGGGACATAAAAATGTCCCGCATTTTTTCAGTTATTTCTGAGAACTTTTGAAAGTTCAGGTACTATTTCTATTCCTACTTTAGCACCTTCTGTATATATTTTTTTCTGTGACGGATTATCTATCTGAACAAGAATTTCTCCATGCTCTGTATCAATAAAACTTTCAACACTGTTTCCGAGATAAACATTTGTTTTTACCGTTCCGTTTATATGTCCTTTATTTTCTTCAACAACTTTCATAGATTCAGGTCTGCACATTATAACAGCAGGTTCTCCTGTTTTTACGTCAGATGAAAATTTATGTGTTTTTAAAATTTTATCCTGAAGTTTTACAGTTACAAAATCATCGGAAATTTCTTTTACTTCTGCATCAAGAAAAGCTACTTTACCTATAAATCCGGCAACAAATTTTGAATCAGGAGATTCATAAATTTCGCTCGGAGTTCCTGTCTGAATTATTTTTCCGGCATTCATGAGAACTACTCTGTCCGAAAGACTCATAGCCTCAACTCTGTCATGAGTAACATAAACAGCTGTAATACCGAGACTTTTCTGTATTCTTCTTATTTCAACCCTCATCTGTTCCCTTAAAAGTGCATCAAGATTTGAAAGCGGTTCATCTAAAAGAAGAACTGAAGGTTCTACTATAATAGATCTTGCAAGAGCTACTCTTTGCTGCTGACCTCCGGAAAGTCTTGACGGAGATCTGTGTGCAAGATGTTTTAAACCTACCATATCAAGTGTTTTAATAACTCTTTCCTCTATTTCTGATTTTGAAACTTTTCTTAATTTAAGACCATAAGCAACATTTTCAAAAACTGTCATATGAGGAAAAAGTCCGTAACTCTGAAATACTGTTGCAGTATCTCTTTTGTTCGGAGGAAGCTGAGTTACGTCTTCATTTCCTATTATTATTTTTCCGCCTGTAGGAACCTCAAACCCGGCAATCATTCTAAGTGTTGTTGTTTTACCGCATCCTGAAGGTCCGAGCAGTGTAATAAGTTCTCCCGGTTTTATATCGTAATTTACATTATTTACCGCAGTAACTTCACCTTTACCTGCCGGATCTTTAAATACTTTAGTTATATTTTCAAGCTTCACTGAAGCACTTGTTTTAATCATGAAAATTCACCCCTCAATTAATTGTTTTTTCCAGATTTTTATTATCCCTTACGAGTAGTCTCATAAGTCCGAAAGCTAATAAAACTATTACTATAAGGGTTGTTGCAAGAACACTCGCATATCCGAATCTGAGATTTTCGGAAAAATTATAAATCAGAACAGTTATGTGATACCATTTTGCCGATATAAGGAATATTACCGCACTTACCGCTGTCATAGATCTTACAAAAGTATAAGAAAGACTTGAAATAAATGCAGGCCTGAGCAGTGGCAGAACTATTGTTCTGAAAACTGTTGGTACATCAGCTCCCAGATCTGATGCTGCCTCTTCTATAGACGGATCTATCTGTCTTAAGGCTGCAACACCGCTTTCAACACCGACAGGAAGTTCTCTTATTACATAATTAATTACTATTATAAAAGCTGTTCCGACAATTAAAATAGGTGGCTTATTAAAAGCAAGTATATAACTTATACCTATAAGTGTTCCCGGAATTGCAAAAGGTACCATTACAAGTATTTCCATAAGTCTTTTTCCGGGAAATTTTTTCCTTACAACAACAAGAGCCGTAAGCATAGCAAGTATACCTGCTATAGGTGTTGCAACAGTAGCAAGTGTTACGGTATCCCCTATTGCTTCTTTACCTCTCTGAAGTGCTTCCCTGAAATTATCAAGTGTAAATGTATAATCTATACCCCAGTTTTTAACAAAACTTCCTGCGATTATTGTACCGTAAAGTCCTATAAGGAATACTATAATTAGTATTATAAGTGTATTAAGTGTTATTTTAACAGGTTTTGAAACCAATTCTGTTATCCTTCCGGAAGGTTTTCCGGTTACCGTTACAAATGATTTTTTACTTACCCAGAATCTCTGTATAAGAAATGCCGTAACAGTAGGTAATAGCAACAGTAAAGATAGTGCAGCACCGTTTCCTAATCTTCCCATTCCGGTTACTTCTATATAAGCTTCAACAGAAAGAACTTTATAACTTCCGCTTAGTATAAGAGGATTTGCAAAATCAGCAAGACTGTTTGTAAAAACAAGAAGCCACGCACTTAATATTCCCGGAGCCGCAAGAGGAAGTGTAACCTTAAAAAAAGTACGGCTTTTTGATGCATTAAGGTCAAGAGATGCATCCTCAAGTGTTGAATCTATTGACTGAAGAACGCCTACCATTGTAAGATATGCTATCGGAAACATCCCCATAGTCTGAACAAGAGTGAGACCTCCGAGTCCGTATATTGAAAAATTGGACATTCCGAGAAGCTGTTTAGTAATGAGCCCGTTATTTCCGAAAAGTAAAATTATAGAAAGCGTAAGGGAAAACGGCGGTGAAATAACCGGCAATGTAGCCATTGTAGATATAAATTTTTTGCCTTTAACAGTTGTTCTTGAAAGCGTAAAAGCAAAAAGAAAACCCACAAGTGTAGAAATTGTTGCTGTCATAAGACCCAATTTCATACTTCCCCAAAATGCTTCCATATATTGATTTGTAGTAAGAATTGTTTTCCATATTTCAAGAGAAAACACACCGTTTTTTATAAATGTAAGTCTTACGGCTTCATACAAAGGATAAACCACAAAAATGCCTACTATTATAAAAAGTCCTAAAATAATATAGCTCATAACAGGGTCTCTTGTAAATTTTGAAATATACATTATAACAGCAAAAATTATAATTATTCCGACAGCAAAAATATTCAGAAGATTAAAAAAACTTTCATTTTCGGAATTATCAAAAAGATATATTCCGACACCGATTATATCTTCATTCTCATCATAAACAGGAGAAAAATAAAGATCTATATTTTTCCCGTCATATATAAATTTATTCTGTGATTTATAAATTTCACTGTATGATGCGTATTCAAGTCCGTTCTGAAAATCTTTGCTTTCCGAATTTTCCTGATAAAATTCCAGAGATTCCTCTGAACCTGCATAAGTAACAAGATCATCAAATCCCGGAACGCCGTTTAAATAAATAATACTTAGATTTTCATATTTTGCTGAAATATCTTTTACCCATTTATTATAATCCGTTTCCGAATGGACAGTATCTATAAGTGTAACTATATTTTTATTGTTATCATTTGTTATTTTAACAAATGTTGATTTTATATTGCTGAATATCCAGAAATCCAGAAATACGACAATCAAAAGTACAAATATATAAATATAAACCTTTTTTTTACTGAACATAGAATCACTCCCGGTATATATTATAATAGCGGCATTAAGCCGCTATTTTTATTAATAATTATTTAGAACCTATTTCTTTGTTCCATCTTTCAACTAATCTTTCTTTGTTTGCAGCATCCCATTCGTAATTCTGTTCAACTGTTTTAAGATCTTCAATTCTTACAACAACTTTATCTTTAGGAGCTATTGTGGAAACAGGAATTACATACCATGAAGCTATTATAGACTGTGCTTTTTCCCCGAGTACCCAGTTATAAAGTTTTTTAGCATTTAAAGAATCAGGACCGTTTTTTATAAGTGACATTGATGCAAGTTCAAAACCTGTTCCTTCTTTAGGAATTGTTATTTCAAGAGGAGCTCCTTCTTTTTTTAGTTTAACTAAATCATGAAGATATCCTATTGCTATAGGTATTTCACCTATTGCAGCACTTTTTCCGCCTGCGGAACCTGACTTTGTGTACTGATCTATGCTGTTATCAAGTTTTTTAAGATATTCAAAAGTAAGATCCTCATTTCCGCCGAATAATGAAATAATATTAGTAACAACATTATATGCAGTACCTGATGTTCCCGGATTTGCAACTCTTACTATTTTTGTATATTTTGAATCAATTATATCGAACCATCCTTCAGGAGGTTCAATACCTAATTCTTTTGCTCTTTCTGTATTTGTTCCGAATGCAAGAGGACCTACATAAAGACCTATCCAGTAAGCTTCGGAATCTCTGTATTTATCAGGTGTATTTTTAGCTAAAGGTGATTTATACGGTGTAGTTAATCCTTTCTGTTTTGCTTCTATATGACCAAGACCTACTCCCCCTACCCATATTGAAGCCTGAGGATTCTGACTTTCCGCTTCCATTCTTGCTGTGGCTTCTCCGGTTGAAAGTCTTACCCATTCAACTTTTATGCCTGTTTCACTTTCAAATTCATCAAAAAGAGCTTTTGCAAGCGGTTCTTCAAGAGTAGTATATGCTCCTACTTTCTCGGCTGCAAAAACTGCAAAACTTAAAACAACAACAAATAACATAATAAATAACTTTTTCACAGTGCACCTCCCATTTAGTTTTACATAGAAATTTTATATCAAAACCCTCGTGAAAAAAAGTTTTATTATATTTCATTTTTATCGGAAAATTAATAATATTTCTCAATTATTCCGTTTTATTGCCTTTATGATAAATTGAAACAAAAATGTCACAAAAATGATTTGCATAAAAAATTTTTCTGACTTTTAAAAGCAATAAATTCTTTATAAAATCTACATTTTAATCAACAAAATCCGTAATTTTTTTATAATAATATTATCTGTAAATATTTTTTGGAGATGATATATGAACTTTTTTGGATATTTTCCGGTTATTGTACTTGTTTTTGTTTATTTATGTATATCCGTGAGAAAAATAGGTAAAATTCGTTTTGAACCATGGAAAATAATGTCAGCAGGTGCTGTTCTTGTTCTTATTACAGGTCAGATATCTTTTAAAGATGCTGTAAAAGCTGTTAATCCTGATGTTCTTATTTTTCTTTTTGGGATGTTTATAGTAGGCGAGGCTTTCGGAAGAAGCGGTTTTATATATCATATTGCATATAATCTTTTCAGTAAAGCACGTAATTCAGACACATTGTTGTTATTTATAATTTTCTCAATGGGACTGTTATCTCCTTTTTTTATAAACGACACCATGGTAATAGTTTCAACACCATTAATAATATATATAGCAGGGAAATACAAACTTCCTGTTAAACCTCTTTTATTAGCCATGGCTTTTTCCGTAACTACAGGAAGTGTTATGAGCCCAACAGGTAATCCGCAAAATCTTTTAATTGCTCTTAACAGCGGACTTGAAAATCCTTTCATCACATTTTTCCGTTATCTTTCATTACCTTCTGTTATAAATCTTTTTATGATATTTATTATGATAAAATTATTTTACAGAAAAGATTTAAAGCGGAAAAACATTTCACTTGAAAAAGATACCATAAAAGATCCGCATCTTGCAAAACTTTCGGAAATATCTTTTATAATTACATTTTTAATGATATTTTTAAAAATAATTTCAGTATTTGCCGGAATGGGTGATATATTTAAAATAACATATATAGCAATAGCCGCTGCTCTTCCTATATTGATTTTCAGTCCGAGACGTTTTGAGATATTAAAAAATACAGATTACAAAACACTTATATTTTTTACTTCAATGTTTGTATTAATGCAGAGTGTATGGAATACAGGTCTTTTTCAGAAAATAACCGAACATTTTAATCTTAATTCTGTACCGGTTATATTATTACTTAGTGTAATCATAAGTCAGTTTATATCAAATGTACCTTTTGTTTCTCTTTATATGCCTATTCTAAGTCATATGAACTCATCTCCTGTTCATTTTATGGCTTTGGCAGCCGGAAGTACAATTGCCGGAAATCTGTTTTTTCTGGGAGCAGCAAGCAATATAATAATATTACAGAGTGCCGAAAAACAAAATGAACACATATCTTTTACGGATTTTTCAAAAATCGGAATACCTTTAACAGCAATAAATATTTTTATATATCTGTTTTTTTTAAAATAAAAAAAATAACCCGTAAGGGTTATTTTTATTCTGTTACCGTTCTTACTATCCTGAATCCGGTGGCTATATTTCCTTGCGTTGCAGAGCCAGATTTAATTCTCATAACATTTTCAAGCTTTTTAGTATTTTCATCATAATAATATCCCCCGCCTTTTATTACAGGTTTATAGACATTAACACTTTCTATATCAAAAGGATTTATTTTATCTTCAGCTGTATAATCTAAATAAACAGATGTACAGTATTCACATACATTTCCGGACATATCATACAGTCCGAGTGAATTAGGCTTATATGAACCGACTTCTCTTGTAAAAACAACGTCATTTGGGTTTTTACGATAATTTGCAACTTCAGACAAAATATTACTTCCAGAATATTTATAACTATCTTTATTTTTCCCGCCTTTTGCTGCATACTCCCATTCCTGTTCTGTGGGAAGTCTGTAACCGGTTACTTTTGACAGATCTTTTGTAACATTTCCGTTTTCATCAATAGTTCTGCCATCGAATCTTCCCTTTACATCGGTATAATAAGCAGGTTTAATTCCTTCTTTTTCCGAAAGCCAGTTACAGTATTTGAGCGCTTCTTTCCATGTCATATTAAGTGCCGGTTTTTCTCCTCTGCCCAAATAAAATGGGGTTCCTATTGTATAATAATCCGAAGGACTTGCTGTTCCTGTTTCATCACAAAAATTATCGAACTGATTAAATGTTATTTCATATTTTCCCATAAGATAATCGTATGTGAATGTAACCTTAGAAGAAGGTTTAACCTCTTCATAACCGGTTTCTTCTCCTTCATATCCGAAAATAAAACTGCTTTTTTCAACCATGACCATATCTTCCGGAATATTTAAGCACATTACGTCTTTTGAAACAGGAATCGGATATTCATCATAAAATTCAGGCACAACATAATACATATTTTTATTAACACTGAAAGGCCCGTTTACTACAAAATATCTCTTATCAGTTTTTCCTATATGCTTAAAAATACCGTTTCTGAAAACATAAATATTATAGTTTATATTATAAGTATTATAATCCCATGAAAGCAAAACACTATCTTCATCTTTTTTATATTCAGTTTTAAGACCGGTTACATAATTATGTGAAGACAGTACATTAAGATTTCCGTCCTTTAAATCAAATGTAAGTATATTTTTTTTACCTTTTACAACCTGAAAAGGAATTTTAAGAATATAATTTTCCGTCTCTGAAGTTGAAAAGTATAACTGCAAAGTATAATACCCGTCTTCTATTTCTTCTTCAGCAAATGTTGAAAAATATTTATAATTTCTGTCAGAAATAAAAGTTATACCTAAAAAGTTCACATTATAATTTCCTGAATTTTTAAAAACCGGTATAAATGTTGTTTTTCCGGAATCACCATTATCAACATTACCCCCGTTATTATTTTCAGGTACACAGGATACAAGGAAAATTAACATAATAATCACAGCCAAAAAGATATTTCTTCTAATATATTACCCCCATATTAAAATATACATAATTTTTCCATATAAACGTAAATTTAAAAATAATTTAATGTAAATTTTCAATATGTTTATAATGGTAAATTTAAAACAACATAAATTAAATCTTTAATATTATTTTAATTTTATATGCTATAATTAAAATGATATCATTTTTTTACATAGGAGGTGTTATAAATGGAAAATTTTATTTTTCAGAATACCACAAAACTTATTTTCGGAAAAAATACTGTTAAAACTATAGGTAAAGAGCTTTCAAAACACGGTATAAAAAAAGTTTTAATGGTTTACGGAGGCGGTTCGGTATTTAAAAACGGTGTTTTTGACACTATATCTAAATCACTTATAGAAAATAATATAAAATATACAGAACTTTCAAATATAAAAGCCAATCCTGTAATTTCAAAAGTATACGAAGGAATAGAGCTCTTCAGAAAAGAAAACGCAGATGCCGTATTAGCTGTAGGAGGAGGAAGCGTTATAGATACTTCAAAGGCAATTGCAGCAGGACTCGGATATAATGGAGATGTCTGGGATTTATACGAAAATAAAGCAGCAGTAAAAACTGAAATACCTGTTTTTACTGTACTTACAATATCTGCAACAGGCTCTGAAATGAATGGTAATTCGGTAATAACAAACGAAAAGAAAAAATGGTCTGTAAGTTCTCCTCAGCTTTTTCCGAAATTTTCAATTGTTGACCCTTCAGTACAATTTTCACTTCCTTTAAATCAAAGTGTAAACGGTGCTGTTGATACTATGAGTCATGTTTTTGAACTTTATTTTGACAGAACGGAAGAAAATGAAGTTATGGATGAATACTCAGAAGGACTTATAAGAACTGTTATGAAAAATATTCAGATTGTTATAAAAAATCCTGAAGATTATAATGCAAGAGCTAATCTTGCATTATGTGCGACTCTTGCCCTCAACAATTCAAACGGAATGGGACGTCAGGGAGGTGACTGGGCAACACATAACCTTGAACATTCTCTGAGTGCATTTTATGATATTGCTCATGGTGCAGGTCTTGCCATAATGTTTCCGGCATGGATGAAATATGTATACAGAGAAAATATTAAAAAATGGGTAAGATTTTCAGAAAAAATATTCGGTGTTAATTATGGTTCTGAGGAAGAAAAAGCAATTAAAGGAATAGAATTACTTAAAGAATTTTATAAAAAAACAGGTGCTCCGGTTTCTCTCAGAGAAGTAGGAATTCCGGAAGAAGACCTTGAAAAGCTCTCTGAAAATGCTCTTTTAAGAGGTCCTTTCGGAAATATGAAAAAATTAGATAAAGATGATGTTTTAAAAATCTATAAAATTGCATACTAATAAATTCAAAAAAACTCCCTGATTTTAAAAATCCGGGAGTTGTTTTAACATATATTTCCGTAAAATTTTTGATTTTAAAAACAATTAAACATACTATAATTTATAGAAAAGTAATTTTTTTAACAATACATTATAAACAAAATTCTATATTTAAACAAAAATTAATATTCATCCAAAAATTCTCTTAGCAGAGAACTCTTTTTTTTATTAATTTATAAGTTAACATATTTATTTTTCATTATTTTTTAGGAAAGGCATTTATGAAAAAGAAAAGAAATATATTAATACTGTTGTTGTTTATTTTAGTTTTTGTTTTAATTTCCTGTCTACCTCAAGAACTCTATTCTCTTGTAATATCAACAGATGGTAACGGAAGATATTCTGCTGATCCTGAGAATTATTATGCACTAAATGTTCCTTATATTACAGTAACTGCTATACCTAATGACGGTTATATATTCATTCACTAATTCGGTGATTATGATAGCACCGAGAAACCTATTACTTTAGAAACCAGGATAATTTTTGATAACTCGATTATTAGCAAAAATACTTATCTAAAAGCTAACTTTATTAAAGCTACTCCGGCAACTCTGCTATGGTCTTTCAAAGCAGAAGGTCAGATTCAATCTTCACCGGCTATAACCTTTGACGGTACCATTTATGTAGGTTCAGCTGATCATAAATTATACGCAGTAAATCCTGACGGTTCTAAAAAATGGGATTTTACTACAGGATATATTGTTAATTGTTTACCAGCTATAGCTTCTGACGGTACTATTTATATAAGTTCAGTTGACAAAAATTTATATGCAGTAAATCCTGATGGTACTAAAAAATGGTCCTTTCTTACCGAAGGACGTATTAATTCTTCTCCTGCCATAGGCAGTGATGGTACTGTTTATATCGGTTCACCAGATACAAAATTATACGCAATTAATCCTGACGGTTCTTTAAAATGGTCTTTTGATTCCGTTGATTCTTCTCCTGCTATATGCAGTGACGGTACTATTTATGTAGGTTCTTATAACGGTTATTTATATGCAGTAAATCCTAACGGTACTGAAAAGTGGAAATTCAAAACAGAATCAGCGAGCTATTAGGCTCTGACGGTACTATTTATGTAGGTTCACTTGATAAAAATCTGTATGCAATTAATTCTGATGGTTCTAAAAAATGGTCTTTTACTAAGAAAGGTCAGAAATTAATCTCGGTATTATTTATAAGGCTCATCTCCTGCTATCGGAGAGAATGACGGTACTAATGGCTATTTATCTTCACCGGCTATTACTGCTACTGGCGTTCACTTGCTCACTTCTTTGCATTGAAAAATACTACATGCGGTAAGTCCGTAAAATGAAAAATGGTCTTTCTAAAAAAGAAGGTCAGATTTATTTTCACCGGCTATTGCTTCAAATAGAGTTTATATAGGATTAAACTTCACTCTTTACGCATTAAAATAAACTTTTTAATATTAAAATTTAATATAATCTCTGTCTTAAATACAGATAATTAAAAAATTAGCAGCATCGAATACTTAGAAACAATTAAATATGGTATAATTTATAAAAAATAATCCATAATAACAGGTGATCAATAATGTCTGTTTTAAAACAAAATTTAATACATTTAAAAGAGTTCTCTTACCCGGGAACTCTTTTTTTATTAATATATCAAGTGATATATTAATTTTGCGGAAGTTATATATAATAACAAGTTCTATTGATTTTATTTATGAAATCTTTTTAAAACTTTTCAAAAACAGAACTATGCTTTTAGTTACACAAGATTAGGTGCTATAAAAACGAATGACAGAATAACAGTACTAAACATCGGAAAAAACTGATATTATAAAAAGTTATGGCTTTACGAGACAAAATGATACTGAAATTGTTAATTTATCAAAAATACTTTCATAAGAGGTAAACAATGAAAAAAATAAATCTGTTACTGAAATATATAACTTACTCATTTAAATATGACGCTGTTACATCATTTTTATACTTTACGGCTGAAATAATTAATTTTTTATTACCGGCTGTACAGATAATTTTTACCGCAGGATTTATAGACAGTGCACAAAAAATCATAAACGGCAAAAATAATGCCGGAAGATTTTTTACGGATGCTTTGATCTTTATTTTGGTTTTTCTGTCTTCATATTTATTAAAAATAATTTTAAAAGAAATCTCTGTAAAACTTTCAAAAAAAGCTGACTATTCTTTTGAATGTGAAATACTGGAAAAAAACAGCAGAATCAAATACGATATGCTTGAAAATTCCGAAAATTACGAACTTTTAGAAAGAATATATGACGGTGCAGACAGAAAAATAACATCAGGACTTTTTTCTATTGCTTCATTTCTGAGAATTATCGTTAATCTTTTTTCGGTTTTTGTTATAATAATGACCGAAAGTTTTTATATAAGTTTTGTTGTACTTATTCAGTTCATAGTTATGATTGTTGCGGCATATAATTCAGGAGAAAAAGAATATTAATCTTATAAAACATCATCAGAATATTTCAGACGTGCAAAAGTTTATTCAGCTATGCAGAACAGCGCGGAATATTCAGATGAAAGATATCTTTTTGATTATAAAAATAACATTTCAGCCGAATGGGAAAAATACTATGAATATGCCTCAAAAACAGAATTAAAGACTATCGGAAAAAATTTTTTCAGAATAAAATCATTAAGTATACTTATGTCTTTAACGGCATTTTCAGTTTCAGCAGTAATGCTTTTTCCTCTGATCAAAGGAGAAATTTCTGCCGGGCTTTATATAAGTATTACCGGTGCTGTTTTTAGTCTTGTTCATCCTATGTCGTGGACATTTTCGGATAATGTAAAAAAACTTGTCAGAGATATGAACTATATGAATGATTACAATAAATTTATTAGTCTTCCGGAAACAGAATTAAAAAACAGTAATGAAAATTTATACGAAAAACCCGAAACAATTTCTTTCAGAAATGTTTCATTCAAATATCCCGGAAACGTAAATTATGTATTAAAAAATTTTTCTCTCGAACTTAAAAAAAATAAATCATATGCTTTTGTCGGAGCTAACGGCGCAGGGAAAAGTACTGTAATAAAGCTGCTTCTCGGAATATACGAGGATTATACAGGAGATATACTCATAAACGGAAAAAATCAGAAAAATATACCGCGTGAACAATGGTACAGATATTTTTCAGTTGTTTTTCAGGATTTTTCAAAATATCAGATAAGTGTAAAAAACAACATAACAATGGGGAAACCTGCCGAAAATAAAATACAGAAAATTGCTGAAATTAGTGGTGTTTCGGAAATATTAGAAACACTTCCCGAAAAAGAGAATACTGTACTCGGTTATACAAAAAACGGACATGATTTATCCGGAGGGCAGTGGCAGAGAACTGCTATTGCAAGAGGTGTTTACAGAAATTATGATTTTATAGTTCTTGACGAACCTACAGCAGCTATAGACCCGATAGCTGAAAATGATATGTATGAAAGGTTTTCAGAACTCGGAAATGACGGAATATTTTTTGTTGTAACCCACAGACTTGCATCTGTAAAATACTGCAATAAAATAATACTTATGGAAAAAGGAAAAATACTCTGCAGCGGTTCACATGAAGAGCTTCTTAAAAAATCAGAAAAATATTATGAAATGTGGACTTCACAGGCATCTATGTATATATAATTAAAAAAGATGTATGATGATGCATAATATCTAAGAAAAGGTCTTTAAAATATTGTTAATTCCGGTGTATAAAACTCTTAATTCATTAATATCAGATATTAAAAAACGTAGTGTCTGAAAAAATTATATATTATAATTTTAAATAAAAATACCTTTTTGTATAAAATACAAAAAGGTATTTTTGTTTTAGTAAAAATCAGGATTTCTATATTAAAAATTATCAGGAAATACTTTTATAACTGTATTTTATTATTTTTTTATTATCCAGTTATTTTTTTTACCGAAAAACACTTCAAGTTCTTTTCCTGTTACGGGAAGTTCTTTTTCAACCATATTATATTCGTTTATATGTATTATTTTTCCTGTTTCAAGTCTGAGATCAAGTTCTATATTGGATCCTAAAAATACATATTTTTCTATTTTTCCGGTGAGGCTGTTTTCTCTGCCTTCTTTTTCAGTATATATTCCTTCAGGTCTTATTACCATATAAACTTCATCACCGGTTTTTATGTTCTGATTACTGTATCCGGTAAATTCTTTTTTTGTTTCCGCGTTAAATACTTTTATTCCGTTTTCATTTATTTCCGTTACTTTTCCGCTTATGAAATTTACATTTCCTATAAAATCAGCTACAAATTTGTTTTGCGGTCTTACATATATTTCATAAGGATTCCCTACCTGCATTATTTTCCCTTTATCCATAATTACTATTAAATCAGATATACTCATTGCTTCAACCTGATCATGAGTTACATAAATACTTGTTATATTTAATTCTTTCTGTATTCTTCTTATTTCAAGTCTCATATTTTCCCTGAGTTTAGCATCAAGATTGGATAAAGGTTCATCAAAAAGAAGAACTTTAGGTTCCATAACAAGCGATCTTGCAAGAGCAACTCTCTGCTGCTGTCCTCCTGATATCTGATCGGGATTTCTTTTTTCCATTCCTGAAAGTCCTGTTAATTCTATTATTTTGTCAGCTTTAACCTTTATTTCTTTTTTTGACATTTTTTTGAGTTTTAATCCGAATTCAATGTTTTCTCTTACATTCATGTGCGGAAACAGTGCATAGCTCTGAAACATCATAGAAATATCCCTTTTATTCGGAGGATCATTTGTTATATCTTTTCCGTCGAGCAGTATTTTTCCGGACGAAGGCACTTCAAATCCCGAAACCATTCTAAGAGTTGTTGTTTTTCCGCAGCCTGAAGGACCTAAAAAAGTTACAAGCTGTCCCTCTTTTATGTCAAGATTAAAATTCTCAACAGCAGTATTTTCAACACCATCGCTTTTAAATACTTTTTTTAAATTTACCAAATTTAGTGACATCTTATCACCTCTGATTACTATTTACAAGAGATATTTTATTTTTAAGAAATAATTTTAATATTCCCATAAATGCAAATATTATTATAATTAAAATAACAGAAAAAGCACACGCTTCCGACAGTCTTCCGGAATCACTCTGAGAGAGTATCTGTACAGTCATAAGATTCCAGTTTGCCGAAACGAGAAATATAGCAGCGCTTATAGCCGTCATTGACCTGACAAAGGAATACACAAGCGCCGAAAAAAACGCCGGAGTTATAAGCGGCAGAGTTATTTTTGAAAACACTGTTTTGTCATCAGCTCCGAGAGTATACGCAGCTTCTTCTATAGCAGGATCAATCTGCCCTAAAAGTGCAACACCTGACTGTATACCGACAGGAACATATCTGAAAACAAAATTTATAACAAGTATTATAAATGTTCCGGTTAGCATCAAAGGTTTTGAATTGAATGCAAGTATATAACCTATACCTATTACTGTACCCGGAACGGCAAAATTAAGAAGTGAAGTAAATTCCATAGTTCTTTTTAGCGGAAATGTTTTTCTTACTATAAGAAATGCTATAACCATTCCTAAAAGTGCTGATATTGGTGTTGAGGTAAGTGCTATTAGTAAAGTATCTTTTATGGATTCAGCACCGACATCAAAAACATATTTAAAGTTCTCAAATGTTATCTGATTATTCATTCCCCATACTTTTGTAAAGGCTCCCCAAAAAATAGTAAGATATATTAACAGTATAAAAAGTGATATTACTGTAATAACTGCAAAAAGAACCCATTTCATAACAGGTCCGACACTTTTAAGAGTTGAAGTATTAGGTTTACCTGTAACTGTTATATATTTTTTCTTACCTACCCAGTATTTCTGAACAATAAAAGCTATTAAAGAAGGTAAAAGCAGCCATACAGCAAGTGCCGCACCTGATTTGAGATCAAACATCCCTGTTATCTGAAGATATGCCTGAACCGAAAGCACAGGAAATCTTGAACCAGCAAGAATAAGCGGGTTACCGAAATCAGCAAGTGATTCTATAAAAAGAACAAGCATAGTACTTGCAATTCCGGGAACAGAAAGCGGCAGTATTATTTTAAAGAAAACCTGTTTTCTGTTAGCCTTAAGATTAAAAGCAGCATCCTCAAGTGTTGGTGAAATAGTTGATATAACACCGTCAAGAGTTATAAAAGCAACAGGGAAAAATGATACTATCTGTGCTATCATAAGTCCCCATAATCCGTAAACCGGAAAATTTCTTACCCCGAATATTTTTGCGGTTATTAAACCGTTAAATCCAAAAAGCATAATTATGGCAAGTGCACCTATAAAAGGCGGAAAAACCATAGGAATAACCGCAATTGTTTTAAATATTTTTTTAAACGGAATATCTGTTCTGTTTAAAGTATATGCAAATATAAATCCCAAAAAAGTTCCTATCAGAGCTGTTAAACCCGCAATTAAAAGCGAATTAAAAAAACCCTGTCTCATATAACTGTTTCCGAAAACCTCTTTATATACATCCAGAGAAAATTTACCGTCGTTTGTAAAACTTATCTGAAGAACTTTTATAAGAGGAAAAATTATAAACAAAGCTATGAGCAAAAATATTGCAATTATTAACAGCATTATTATAGGATTTTTTATGAGTTTTTTTAATTTATTTCTGTATTCTTCACTAATTGCCATATTAATCCTCCATAAAACAAAAGGGTATTAAACCCTTTTGTATTTTATTTTACAGGAAGAACTTCTTTAACCCATCTGTTAATAAGTCTTGTTTTGTTGTCAGCTGCCCATTTTTCATCAACAGCAATAAGTTTTATTGTTGAAAGAGGCTGTAAAGAACCGAAATCAACATCTGTTCTTACAGGATAAAAATATGTTTTTTCATCAACTATAGCCTGCTGTCCTGCTTTTGAAAGAACCCAGTCTACAAGTCTTTCAGCTTCCTGAACATTTTTTGAACCTTTAACTATAGAAAGACATGCTGATTCGTAAGGAACACCTTCAGGAGGAAACATTACTTCTACAGGATATCCCTGTTCTTTAAACTGAAAGAAAGCAGGTGTAAACTGTATTCCTATACCGGCCTGACCTACTCCTACTGTTTTTGAAGGACCTGTTCCTGACTGTGTATAAGACTGTACATTCGGTGCAAGTTTTTTAAGGTAATCCATTGCACCGTCTTCACCGTAAACATTTATAAGTCCTGTAAGTAATGAATATGCAGTACCTGATGACTGAGGATTAGGATACTGTATCATATTTTTATAAACACTTTTTGTAAGATCTTCCCAGTCTTTAGGAAGGTCTGCTTTTATCTGTTCCATAACACTTAAATTTATACCTATTCCTATAGGATTCATATAAAAAGTATGATAGTATCCCTCTGTATCATAAAACTGAGAATCTATGTTTGTAAAATATGACATGTAAGGAATTGTAAGATCTCTTTCTTTTGCAATTATATGATTTGACATAGGAGCTCCGAACCATAAATCTGCCTGCGGATTGTTTTTTTCTGCCTCAAGTCTTGCAAGAGCAGGACCTGAAGATAAAAATATATATTTTACTTTTATACCTGTGTCCTCGGTAAATTTTGTAAGTATTTTTCTTGCATTTGCTTCATCTACACTTGTGTAAACTATAAGTTCGCCAAAAAACATTACACCCATTAAAACAACAGTTAAAACAGCTAAAAGTTTTTTCATGTTATCCCTCCTAAATTTTTTTGACCCATCATTTATATTTTAACGGTAAAAATAAATATAATTTTTTATAAAAAGTATCAAAATTGTATTAAAAAACAAAAAATTAAATTATTTTTAACAAAAACGCAGTATTTTGAAAAAAAAAGACATTATTAGATTTAATTGCAAATAATGTCTTTTTTTCATTTATTTTGATGTAAAACCACTCATTTTATAGTAATTTATAAGCTGTTCCCTGAATTTCAATATAAAATCACTGTTTTCTTTTCCGTAATAATAATTTTCAATTTTCAGGTCGTTATCAACGGTGAAATTTTTATATTCATTGTTTATAAAAACAAATTTTCCTTTTATTGAGGAATTAGAAATATCTTCAACAGTTGTCTGTGTATAATAGGGTATTTCTTTTATTTTATTCCAGACTGATATTATATACTGTGAATCTTTTATTTCAACACTTTCTCCTCTGTAATAAAATACTATTTTATACGGTATTTCTTCCAGAATAATATTTTTTTCCTTCTCATCCTGTGTTTTTTCTATAAAATAAGGTCTGTCGTACCATTCCATAATTCCTTTTAATCCTATGTAAATTACAAAAGATATAATAGAAAAATAAATTATTATAAAAAATAAAAGTTTTAATTTTTTCATATATTATCACTACCGGAAAATTTTAAAATAATTTTCGTATAAAAATTCTTTTTACTTTCTGCTTTTATACTTCCGTTTTGTTTTTTCATTATGTCCTTTACTATTCCCAGACCGAGTCCTGTGCTTTTTCTTCCGTTTGAACATGAATAAAAAGGTTCGAATATTTTTTCTATATCTCCGCTTTCTATACCTATTCCGTTATCTGTTATACTTATTAAAATATCTTTTCCGTATGAATACCGCTTAAAAGATATTATGCTGCAGCCGCTGTGTTTTATTGAATTATCTATTATATTCAGAAAACATTCATAGGTTTTTTCGTAATCACAGTAAACATAAATATCATCAATATTGTTGTATATTTTTATAAAAAATTTATCAAGTCTTGGTTTTAAGGTTTCAAGTGCATCACCCAGAATAGTATTTATATTGTTCATTTTAGGTTTTACTTCTATTGAATTCTGATTTAACTTTGAAATATAAAGCATTTCCTCAACAAGGTTTAAAAGTCTTTTTCCCTGATTATTTATATAATCAAGTGATTTTTTTATATCTTTTTCATCACTGAGTTTGGGGAGTATTTCAGAATATCCTATTATAGAAGTTAAAGGTGTTTTAAGTTCGTGAGCTATATTATCGACAAAACGTTTTTGTTTGTCTTTTTCATTTTTAAGATTTTCAACGTATATATTTATATTTTCGGACATTTTATTAAAGGATTTTGTTAGTTCTTCTATTTCATCTCCTGTATTTATATATATTTCGGAATTAAAATTTCCGTCAGAAATTTTTTCCGCTTCAGTTTTCAGTTTTTTCAGCGGATTAAGAATACCGAATGATACTATATAGCTCATTATAAAAACAGAGAAAACAGAAAAAATTCCCATAAGTATAAAAATTATATTGTTATTTCTTATTATTGAAAATTCCGAATCCATAGGATATATATATCTTACTGTACCTATTACTTCATTATCATAATATACAGGCGATGCAAAAAAAAGAAGTTTCCCCTCATTTTCATTTTTTATTATATATGTTATTTTACCGTTTAATGAATAATAAATATCCTGATAGACATAATATTTGTTATACGGTGATGTCTGACTCATAAGCTCTTTTCTGCTGTCGTATATTTCAATCTGTATTCCGAGTTTTGAATGCATATACTCACTTATTATAGGACTTTTTTCTTTGAGAAAACTGTATATATTATCTCCGTCAAAATCCTTAAAAATTTCATCTATATAATATTTATATTCGGAAACACTTTTACTGACGAAATCTACGGATTTTGCTATAACACTCTTATAAAGAGTATTTATCATGACAAAATATATAACAAGAAAAACAAGAAAAAATATCATAATATTCTGAAGAATTAATTTATATCTAAGCGTAATTTTCATATCATACCTCAAATTTATATCCTATACCGTAAAGACTTATTATTTTTTCGCCGTGAATTCCCATTTTTTTTCTTACTCTCTGTATAAGCATATCAACCGCTCTTGTATCAATAGGTACATCGTATCCCCATATTTTTTCCAAAAGTGCATCACGTGAAAAAACTATGTTTGGATTTTTCGCAAAAAGATTTATTATTTCAAATTCTTTTTTTGTAAAATATTTTTCTTCCCCGTCTATAAAAACTCTTCTTCCGGATACATCTATTTTTATAAAATCCGGAGTTTCCGATGAACTTTCTGATCTGTCCATTCTCTTTTCAATTGCTTTTATTCTCAGAATAACTTCTCTGCTGTCAAATGGTTTTGTAATATAATCATCGGCACCGAGATGAAGTCCTGTGAGTTTATCATTTATCTGATTTTTCGCAGTAAGCATTATAACAGGTATATCCCTGTCGGTATTTCTTATTTCCTGTAAAACAGAAAATCCGTCAATATCCGGAAGCATTATGTCAAGAATTATAAAATCAGGTTTTTCTTTTTTTAGTATTGCCATTCCGGATTTGCCGTCTGTTGCAGTTACAACTTCATAATTCTCAAGTATAAGATTCATTCTTATAAGATCAAGAATGCTTTCTTCATCATCTATTACAAGAATTTTCATAAAAACACCTCTTATGAGTTTTTTTCTTATTATAACAGTTTTTCTAAATAAAATAAACTGCCCCGCAGGTTAGCAGGGCAGTTTATTTTTTAATTATTTAACATAAGGTTTATAAATTGTGAGAATTTCTCCGGTTTTTAAAACATTCTCATTTTTAATATTATTCCATCCGGCAATTTCATATGTTTTTATTCCGTATTTTGAAGCTATTTTATAAAGAGTATCGCCTTTCTCAACTTTATATGTATCTTTTAATCCTACAAACCAGTTTTTATCAGTTTCTGCATTTACATTTTTAACATTTAATATATAATCTGACATAAGTTCAGAAACTTCAACCATAACTTCTTTAACAACAGGCTTGCCTTTAAACATATTATAGTTTCCGCCGCCGCCCGCTCTGTAATTGTTAAGAACTATCTGATATTTTTCTTTCATATCAAGAGGTTTTCCCTTATAATAAAGTCCGACAACTCTCTGTCCCTCAGGATTTTCAGGATCTATTACATAGTCTATTCCTTCCCACATATCATAATTATACTGCTGTGGCTTCGGATTAATCCATGAATCATTAACTTCTATTTCTTTGTTTTTATAAGTAAAATATGTTGCTGTCCTTTCAATTGCGTCTTTTATATCCTGACCGGTCACTTCTATTACTTTAAGCGTATTAGCATAAATATATACTCCGTTTATATCTCTGAGAGTTATTTCACCGGATTTCCATCCTTTTACACTGTCACTGAAAAGAGCAGTTGAAGAAATATCAGCTCCTGTATATTTCATCTGTACTCTGTTAACAAATTCAATAAGAGCATTATCTTTCATTCTTGTTTCAAGAGGATCGTAAACATAGAAATCGCCCTCTGATTTTCCTACAGGTATATCAAGCCATTTCTGAACTTTATCCTCATAATCCTGAACCATTGAAAGAACTGTCTTATCTTCTTTTACGGAACTGTCAACAGGTATTAATTCAGGTTTTTTGCCTGTTATTTTCCATTTACCGGATTGATTATCAAGAGTAACTGTTATTTTTGATAAATATTTTCCCCAGTTTGAAGGCTGAACAACAGCTGTATCACCGAACATTTCGGAAATTGTTCTGTGCTGATGTCCTGTGAGCATTATATCTATTTCGGGAAATTTTGTCAGAATTTCATATCCCTGATTTTCACCGGTTAATTCTTCTGTCGGCTGACCTGTTTTAAGATCTTTTTCAAATCCTCCATGATATGAAACTATAAGTATGTCTGCTTCCGCTCTTAATTCAGGTATATATTTTCCGGCGGTTTCAACAGGATCAAGAAATTCAAAATCAGCTATATTTTTTGCATCTTCCCAATTCGGTATATATTTTGTTGTCAGTCCTAAAACAGCAATTTTTATACCGTCTTTTTCAAAAATTTCATAAGCTTTAAAATAAGGAATATCAGTACCTTTAAAAACTATATTGGCACCGAGAACAGGAAATTCTGCCTCAGCAATAGCTTTATTAAGAATTTCCGGTCCGTAATTAAATTCATGATTTCCTACAAGACCTACATCATACCCAAGATAGTTCATGACTTTCATCATAGGGTCTTCAGGATCGTTTTCTATTCTTGCATGATAATATTCAAGAGGTGTTCCCTGTATAAGATCTCCCGAATCAATAAGTAATGTATCATTGCTTTTTTTCTCATTCATTATAAGCTGTGCAAGTTTTCCGAGTCCTACATTTGAATAATTACCGCTTGCGTAATCAACAGGAAAAATATTACCGTGCAGATCGCTTGTCTGTAAAACTACAAAATTTTTTGTTTCGGCAAAAATGAATACCACAGAAACAACAGTCAGAAAAACCAGTAAAAATTTTTCTTCATATTTTTATCTTAATATGTATGATGATGAATTAATAAAACTTCTGGCTACGCTGGAAATGATAAATTCAGAACATTCAAAAAGTATTGATTATTATGAAATTATAGATTCTTTTCTCGAAATAGGAAATATTATGTCTACAATAAGCACTTTTTTAAACACTCAGTTTAATTACGAAACTCCTGTACTCATAGAAAATAATGATATAGAAAACGATACGATGAATTATTTCATAACGGGTGTTTCATTTGATACCAAAGATATTTCGGCACACGGCGATCTTATATGTGCTCTGAGTACGGATACTTTTAACTTTTTAAAAAAACGTCTGGAGGAAATATATGGTGATTAACGATGTTACTGACAGATTATCAATAAGTTTATGTCTTATAAATAATAACGGTAATATTATAGATTCCAATCATTCCTTTAAAAAAACATTTGAAGAAAAGGATAATATCTTTGATATTCTTAACGAAGATATTCATTATGTTTTCAAAGATGCTGTCGAAAAAAAATATCTGCTGTCTTTGAAAAGCAAAAGCAAACGTAACCTTATAAAAAATAAAGAATCATATTATGACATAAATATAATTCCGATAGAAAAAAACACCACACTTCTGGAATTTATACAAAAAACACCTGAAATAATAAGAAAAAAATTTTTTGATGACGATATAAAAAACTTAAACAAAGCAAATGATTTAAGAAAAGAATTATTTAACACTTTCGAATACATGCTTCTTCAGAAAAAAGAACCCTGGGTTTTTGTTCAGGAAATATCCAAAAGAATAACAAATCTTCAGATAGTTGAATATCTAAAAATAGAATATTCCGGAGAAAAATATATTTACGGGAATTTCAGGGATACAGAAGAAATTTTTCCGCTTACAATAACACATGAAGGTCATGATATAAATATTTTTTATATGACAAAAGAAAATATCACCATAGAAATGAAAATGATAATTCTTACATTTATAAATTTTATAAAATTATACGTCGATTTTTACGAAGAATTTGAAAAATCAAAATTATATGATACACAGCTTTTTGATTCCGAAAAATTTTCCATGGCAGGGCAGATGATGGTAGGAATGCTTCATGAAATAAATAATCCTCTTACCGTGGCAATGCTCCAGACAGATATGCTGATAAAAAAAGAAGAAAATACGGAAAAACTTCAGAAAATAAAAATGTCCCTGTCGCGTATAAAAGAGATAACAGAGATTTTCAGAGGTGCTTTAAAACAGGAAAAAAACATATCTGAATTCAGTATAAAAAAATTAATAAAAACTGCCGCAGATTTTATACTTCCAAAAAAACCGACCAACCTCAAAATAGAGATAGAACATCAGTTAAAAGACTTCACAATAGAAGGTGACTTCAACAAACTTGTACTTGTTTTTATAAATTTAATTTCAAACAGTATGGATGCAATAAATAAATCTTACAGTCAGGAAGGCATTATAAGAATAAAATCATTTGATTATAAAGATAAAGTTGTAATAAAAGTTTCAGATAACGGAGAAGGTATGAGAGAAGAAGTTTTAAAAAATATTTTTAAGCCGTTTTACACCACAAAAGCACGTTCAGGACTAGGATACGGACTTTTTTTCGTAAGTACTATTTGTTCTTCTCATAATATAAAAGTTTCTGTTATTTCAAGAGAAAAGAGCGGAACAACATTTACACTTTTGGTTCCGAGAAAACAGGAGGTAATACAGTGAAATTAAAAGTTTTGATTGTTGATGATGAGGCAGGAATAAGAGAAGTTTTAAAAGAATATTTCGAATCTGAATATACTGATCTGGAAATAGATACAGCAGAAAATGCAAATGCAGCCCTGGAAAAAATTGAAAACAATGTTTATCATTTTATACTTCTGGATATAGTAATGCCGGGAATGGATCCTTTTGATCTTCTTAAAAAAGTAAAAGAAATGAACAAACTTATTCAGGTAATAATTATAACAGGAAATTCCACTCTTGACAAAGTTCTTAATGCATTGGAATTCGGGGCTGATGACTATCTTACAAAACCTTTTGATTTTGATACTTTAAAATCAATAATAGATACAAATATAGAAAAAATAATAAGATGGAAAACAACTTTTAAAAATTCTCTCTAAGGGGTGAAAAAAATGCCGAAATTATTAGTAATAGATGATTCTCCTTTTATATACAAATCAGTATCAAAAGCTCTGAAAGATTCAGAATTTGAAATTGTAGGCCATGCAAGAAACGGTCTTGAGGGTCTGAAACTTATAGAAGAACAACATCCGGACATAGTAACTCTTGATGTTACAATGCCCGTTATGGACGGAATAGAAACAGCAAAACACATATTCGAAAAAAATAAAAACTTTAAAGTATTAATGCTTTCCGCTATGGGCGATGAAACTCTTCTGAATACAGCAAAAGAAATAGGAATAAAACACTTTATACAAAAACCGTTTAAGGATGAGGTACTTCTTAAAAAATTACGGTTACTTACTCTTTTATAAAAAGGGGTGTTTCTATGAGTGAAGTAGAAAACATAATAAATTCCATAATAGATGATGACAAACCTGTAATAAAAGAAAACTTTGACAGGGAAATGTGGGAAGATTTTGTTGTAGAAGCAAGAGAACATATAGAAAATATAGAAAAAGGCCTTTTGGAACTTGAAACCGATAAAGAAAACGAAAATATAATAAACAGTATATTCAGATCTTTTCACACAATAAAGGGTCTTGCCGGGTTTGTTGATATTGCATTTCTTGTTAACATTTCACATGAAACGGAATCTTTACTCGACAAAGCAAGAAAAAAAGAATTCACAGTAAATAAAAAAGCTATAGATCTTTTTCTTAAATCATCTGACATAATAAAAAATATAACAGAAAACATAAATATGCTTTTTGACGGTGATTTTATGAAAGTATCAAAAGACCATATAGCAATATTAAAAAAATTTCTTTTAAATCCCGAAGAAGATAATTCTGAAAAAAATTCACCGGAAACTGACAAAAAAATAGGTGAAATTCTTGAGGATATGGGTGTTGTAGAAAAAGAAACTCTGAATTCCGTACTTGAAAAACAAAAAACAGACCCCGATTTTAAAAATAAAAAAATAGGTGAAATCCTTTTAGAAGATAAAAAAATAAATACACAGGATATAATTACAGCTATACGAAAACAGGAAAAATCTCCTATAAAAAATATATCAATAGATGATTATATAAGAGTATCATCTTCCAAAATAGAAAATCTTCTCAACCTTGTCGGTGAACTTATGATTATTGAATCCCAAATAGATCAGGAATTTCAAAACTTTGTACGGGAAAATCACAGTACAATGATAAACCTTTCAAGAATGCTAAAACTTACTAAAGATATACAGACCATAACAATGTCAATGCAGATGGTTCCCCTCAAATCCACTTTCCAGAAAATAAACAGAATAGCACGTGATACTATAAATACTCTCAGCAAAAAAGTTGATTTTGAAATTACCGGAGAAGAAACAGAAATAGATAAAGCCGTTGCCGAAAAAATACTTGATCCGCTACTTCATATGATAAAAAATTCGATTTCCCACGGAATAGAAGACGAAGAAACAAGGCTTTTACTCGGGAAAAGTGCTGTAGGTAAAGTTTTTCTCAAAGCTTACTCAAACAGGGGAAATGTTTATATAGAAGTAACCGATGACGGTAAAGGTCTTGATACTGAAAAAATTTATAAAAAAGCTCTGGAAAAAAACCTCATATCATCGGAAAAAACTTATACAGATGAAGAAATTCTTGATTTTATATATCTTCCCGGATTTTCAACTGTAGAAAAAGTTAACAGTATTTCAGGAAGAGGTGTCGGAATGGATGTTGTAAAAACAGAAATGACGAAAATCGGAGGGAAAATACAGATAATTAATTCCATAGGCAAAGGCTGTTCATTTATACTTAAAATTCCTATAAATCTTGCTGCGATGAACGGTACAATACTTGAAATAATTGATGAAAGATATATAATACCGACACTTTATATAAAAAAAATATTACAGCCTGTAACCGCAAATAACAGAAACAGGCGGAAACAAAGGGAAAAAAATTTATTTTAATAATTTCACCGGTGAATTCAGGGCTGAAACTATAAAATAACGGAGTGATATAAATGATAAAAGTTTTAATTATAGATGACTCTGCAATGGTAAGAAAAGTTCTTACAGAAGAATTATCAAAAGATAAAGATATTGAAATTGTAGGAAGTGCTCCGGATCCTTTTTCCGGAAGAGATAAAATACTTAAACTCAAACCGGAAGTTATTATTCTTGATATAGAAATGCCGAGAATGGATGGAATTACTTTTCTTGAAAAACTTATGAAAAGTTATCCTATACCTGTAATAATTTATTCTTCCGTAGCATCCGAAAAAAGTGAAAATGCAATGAAAGCTTTTGAATTAGGTGCCGTAGATGTCATTCAGAAACCAGGGGGTTCTTATTCAGTGGATCTAATGAAAGAACAGCTTACTGAAAAAATAAAAGCTGCTGCAAATTATGATTTCAGAAAGAGAAATAAAATAAAATCATACGATATAATTACAAAAAATCCGGAATACTCAAAATCCGTAATAAAAACTACAGATAAAATAATTGCAATAGGTGCCTCAACAGGAGGTACGGAAGCTCTGAGATTTATACTTAAAAGACTGCCTTCTGATATGCCTCCGATAATAATAACACAGCATATGCCGCAGTATTTTACAAAATCATTTTCAGAAAGTTTAAACCGGGAATCTAAACTTGAAGTAAAAGAAGCTGAAAATATGGAATTACTGAGACCGGGAAAGGCTCTTATTGCTCCCGGAAATTTTCATTTGGTTCTAAACCGTGACGGAGCAAGATATTTTGTAAATGTAAAAGACGGTCCTGCTGTTTTTCATCAGAGACCTTCGGTTGAAGTTATGTTTTATTCCGTAGCAAAACATGCAGGAAAAAATGCTTTAGGAGTAATTCTTACCGGAATGGGTAAAGACGGTGCGGAAGGTCTTTTAAAAATGAAAGAAGCAGGTGCTCACACACTTGCACAGGATGAAAAATCATGTGTTGTTTTCGGAATGCCCAGAGAAGCAATAAATCTGGGAGGTGTCGATAAGATAATTTCTCTCGAAAAAATACCTGAATATTTAATAAAATACTTTTCAGATGAAAAAAATAAGAATTCCTTTTAGGAATTCTTATTTTTTAAATATTTACCGTTTATATAAGAAATTTCTTTTGGTTTTTCGAATAAAAAACCCTGAAAATTTTTACAGCCGAGTTTTACAAGTTCGGAAAATTCTTCCTCTTTTTCGACTCCCTCAATAACAAGGTCTATTTCAAAAGATTTTGAAAATTCTGTTATCCCTTTTATGATTCTTTTCCTTCTGTCATCATTTTTAATATTATCTATAAAAATTTTATCAACCTTGAGTATGTCACAAGGAATCTTTAAAAGATATTCCAAAGAAGAATAACCTGTTCCGAAATCATCTATTGCAATTTTAAAACCGAGTTTTTTAAGTTTATTAATTATATGTATGTTTTCATTATAATTTAATTCACATGATTCAGTTATTTCAAAAACATAATCGGAACATTTTATATTATACTTTTCGGATATTTTTTTTATTTCACCGTCAATATTAAAAAATTCGAGATCTTTGGGAGATATATTTATTGTAACTGTATATCCTGAAAAATATGTATTCATCGAAAATATCCTATCTATTATTTTTAATGTAAGCTCAGTAATAATACCTATTTCCTCTGCTGTTTTTATAACAGAAAAAGGTCCTATTATTTTCCCTTCACTTATAAATCTTACAAGAGCCTCAAAATGTTTAACATAAACATTTTCACCTTCTGTATAAAAAATAGGTTGGAAATAAACTTCAAAATCTCCGTTTTTAACTGCATTGTTTAAAATATTTATATTCTTTATTTTTTCATATGTATAATCAAATACTTCTTTGGTATAAAAAACATATGTGTTTTTTCCCAATGTTTTAGCATTATAAAGAGCTTTATCAGAACATTTCATAAGGTCTGAAAAATTATTACCGTTTTCCGGATAATATGAAATACCGCACGAAAGTTTCATATATATTTTTTCATCATCTATTTCAAAAGGATTTATGAGCATTTCGTATAATAATTCCGTGACTTTTTCCGCATTTTTGCTTTCTGTTATTATTACAAATTCATCTCCGCCTATTCTGCTTATGAATTCAATATTTTCGATATTTAATTTCATTCTCTCATAAAACATTTTAAGAACTTCATCACCGAAAAAATGACTGTGTTTTTCATTAATATATTTAAAATTATCTATATCCGCATAAATCATTGCAAAAGGTTTTTTATTTTCTATATAACGGTCTACCGTAATTTTAAGATAAAACCGGTTAGGTGAATTTGTAACAGGGTCATAATTAAGATAATAATCTGAACTTTTCTGGAGTTCTTTTTTATCAGTTATATCAACAACATTAAAAACTATTGTTTTACTTCCTTCACAGTTAAAAACACTGTAAAAAACATAATAATATTTACCGTTTTTATTTATTACTTTTTCATGACTTTTAAAATCATCAAAATCTATAGGAATAATTTCAAAAATAAATTCACGTAATTCTTTTGTGTCAAAACAACTGATTTTTCCATCTGAATTAAAAGAAAACATTTTTTTAAATCCTGAATTTACTTTTAATATATTATAATCAGAATCCGTAATCATTATCCCCTGATAAGAATTATCAAAAAAAATCTTACTGTAATATTTGTACTTTCTCAGTTGATTTTTAAGCCGGAAAATTTCTTCGGTAAATTTTATTTTTTCTATATTTCTTTCTAAAGAATATATTGAGCTGATAAGAAAACTATTATCAGAAATATTAATGTCGGAAAACAGAAAATACGGAATACCTTTTTTTTCTGATATTTCAAAAAATTTTTCTGTATAATTTCCATAATTATCAGAATCCAGAATAATAAAATCAGGATTATTATTTAAAACAAATTCAAAAAAAACTTCTGAATTATTAAAAACTTTTATTTCCCCAAAAATATCAAAATTCCTGATATATCCGGCAGCAGAACTTCCGGAAGTAAGCAGCAAAGTTTTATAAATCATAATATCCTCCAAATAAAATAAAAATAATAGGCTTATAAATTAATTATAACAGAATCAATATTATAAAACACATAAAAATATTATAATTTACTTTTTTAATTAAAAACTGATAAATATAGCAATTTTATTAATTACTTACTGTAATATCCGTAAAAAGTTTTATACATCAACTTTCCTGATATAATTGTACTGCAAAAACTTTTTATTCGGAGGATTATATGCTTTTGATGATTTTAACGGCATTTATAGTTGGATTATTTTTAGGAACAACAGGAAAATTAAAATTTGTAAGAAAATTTAAACCGGTAACAGTAATTACAGTTCTTCTGCTTTTTTTCATGGGATATGAAATAGGCAATGATGATACACTTATTTCAAAACTCCCGGAAATAGGTTTTAAAGCTTTACTGATAGCTGTTTTTTCAGTTATGGGAAGTATAATTTTTACGGCTTTTTATGAAAAACTCCTGAAAAGATCTGATAAAAAATGATTTTACTAATTATTTCAGTAATTTCAGGTTTCGCATCGGGTTATTTTTCAGATATAAAAATTTCTGAAAATCTTATAACTGTACTTCTTATGCTTCTTGTATTCTTTGTAGGTATTGATATAGGTTCAGAAGAAAAAATTTTTATAAAAATAAAATCAGGTCTTAAAAAAATGTTTATTCAGTCTTTTCTTACAATGACAGGAAGTCTTATATTCGGTTCCGCGGTTTCATTTTTCACAACGCTGAATTTCCGCGAAGCACTCGGAGCATCCGCCGGATTCGGATGGTACTCACTTTCCGGTGTTATGATAAGTAATTTTTACTCACCTGAGCTCGGTGCGGTTTCCTTTACTTCTAATGTAATAAGAGAACTTATGGCTATATTACTTATACCTTTTGTTGCAAAATTTACACAGCTCGGTGCTATTTCAATAGGAGGAGCAACAACAATGGATACTATGCTCGGTGTTGTATCGGCAAACACTTCAAAAGAAAATACTTTAATCGGTTTCGGACAGGGTGTGATAATTTCTCTTTCCGTTCCTGTTATAATATCATTAATATTTTAAAGGAGTGAATAATATGAGTCTTATAAAAAATGATTCACAGATACAGGAAGAATTTTTTACAACAGGTGAAGAAGTAGCAAATTCTATAATACACGGATTCGGAATGCTATTTTCATTGGCAGCTTTAGTTCTTATGATAATTTTTTCCGCCCTTGAAGGTACAGCATGGCATGTTGTAAGCACCTCTATTTTCGGAGTTACACTTTTACTGCTTTATACATCTTCAACATTGTACCATGCTCTTACAAACAGAAAAGCAAAAAATCTTTTTGAAATATTTGATCATTCTTCCATATATCTTCTGATAGCCGGAACCTATACTCCTTTTACTCTTGTTACACTAAGAGGCCCTCTCGGATGGACTATTTTCGGAATAGTATGGGGAATGGCTGTTTTGGGAATACTGTTTAAAATATTTTTTGTAAAACGCTTTGTATTTCTCAGTACACTTATATATATAATTATGGGCTGGATGATAATAATAGGTATAAATCCGCTCATGCAAAATATTGACCCTAATGGTATTTTCTGGTTAGTAACAGGAGGAATTCTTTACACTCTCGGAACAGTTTTTTATATATGGAGAAAATTCAGATATCACCATGCTGTATGGCATCTTTTCGTTTTGGCAGGCAGTTTTTGTCATTTCTGGTGTGTTTTATTTTATGTTATTCTTTGATTTTTCCGAAAAAGATACCTTTCTTTTTCCCGATATTTTATTAATATGCTTATAAATACTATAATTATGTATATTGTGAATTTAATACTCAACATATAGTTAATAACTAATCAGTCATAATCCATATTATTTGGGTTTGACTGATTAATTTTTTACTGGTAAAATTTTCTGGAAAAATAAATAAAATTATTTTTTAAGGTGATATATCTTAATAGATAAACCGGTGAAAATCCGGTACGGTCGGGCCGCTGTGAGCATGTACGAAAACCACTGATGCCACTGGTTTATACCGGGAAGGCGTGGTTAGTAGGATGATATGCAAGTCAGAAGAACTGCCTTAAAAACATTATTTTTTTACTTTCTCCCTATAAGGAAGTAATTTATTTTTTTAATATTTTGGGATGGTGCACTATGAATTTAGAGAAAGAACTGCAAAACAAAATCGACCTTCTTACAAAACCTCACGGAAGCCTTGGTTTACTTGAAAGAACCGCTCTTAAATACGGAATGATTAAAAACTCACTTTGTCCGAAACTTCCTGAAAATAAAAAAGTATTTGTTTTTTCAGGAGATCACGGAATAACAGAATCAGGAACTTCAGCATATCCGAAAGAAGTTACAGTACAGATGGTTACAAACTTTTTAAACGGCGGAGCAGCAATAAATGTTTTTTCAAAACACAACAATGCAGAAGTTTTTATTGTAGATGCCGGTGTTGATTATGATTTTGAACCACATAAAAATCTTATAGTAAAAAAAGTAGGCTACGGAACAAAAAATTTTACGAAAGAAAAGGCAATGTCTTTATCAGATGCTGAAAAATCTATAAAATTCGGCCGTGATATAGCTTCTGAAGCTATAAAAAACGGCGGTGATCTTTTCGCAATAGGTGATATGGGTATAGGAAATACAGCAACCGCAACAGCTATATGTTGTGCAGCAGGAATACCTATTGACAGTATAATTGATATAGGAACAGTAATAAACAGTGATACTCTGAGCAAAAAAAGAGAACTTATAAAAAATGCAGTGGAATTTCACAGTCCGTTTGAAAATCCAATTGATATTATTTCAAAAGTCGGTAGTTACTGTATAGGTGAGATGATAGGTTTTATGCTCGAATGTACAGATCAGAAAGTTCCTTTTGTAACAGACGGTTATCCGGTAACTTCAGCAGCTTTTATTGCATATAAAATAAATCCGGAAGTAAAAAAATATATGTTTGCCGGACATAAATCCGCTGTAAAAGGTCATGAAGTACTTCTTAACTTATTAGAGGCAGAACCTCTTTTAAACCTCGGTATGCGTCTCGGAGAAGGTACAGGGGCAGTTCTTTCATTCAGTATAATAGAAGCTGCTGTAAAAATGCTCAATAACATGGCATCATTTGAAAGTGCCGGAATAAGTACCGGAGATGAATTATGATACTTCTTACCGGAGGCGTGAAATCCGGAAAAAGTACATATGCTCTGAGATTATC
Source organism: Thermotogae bacterium (assembly GCA_024233675.1). Classification (GTDB taxonomy): domain Bacteria; phylum Thermotogota; class Thermotogae; order Petrotogales; family Petrotogaceae; genus JACKPH01. The sequence goes on along the minus strand of JACKPH010000001.1, from coordinate 604,994 downwards.
GCAAAAATACACAAAGAAGGCTTTTATTGCAACAGCCGAACCTTTTGATGATGAAATGAAGATAAGAATTAAAAAACATAAAAGTGAAAGAGATATTTCTTTTACAACATTTGAAGAACCTCTGGAAATATCTTCCGTTATACGCAGTATTAATAATGACTATGATGTTATTATAGTGGAATGTCTTACAACATGGCTTTCAAATGTTATGTATTATAAGAAAGATACGGAAAAATACATTGAAGATTTTATCTCATCTCTCAGCGGAAAAGAGATTATAGTTACAAATGAAGTAGGTTTAGGAATAATTCCTTCGGATTTACTGTCAAGAAAATACGTTGATTATATAGGCTATTTAAATTCAAGAACAGCTGCCAAATCTGATGAAGTTTATTTAATGGTTTCAGGGATTCCGGTGAAAATAAAATGATTGGTTCTACGTCATGGATTATTCCGGGAACATATTATGAAAACTGCAGAATACTTGAAAAATATGTTGATTTTGCTGAACTTTTACTTTATACATGGGATAAAGATACCAAAAATCTTATAAAAAAAGAAATTCCGTATCTGAAAAAACTTAATTTAAAATATACTGTACATTTGCCTACAGACAATATAGAAAATGTAATAAAACTTCTTGAGTTTTTTGATGAGGAAGATATAGAAATACTGAATTTTGTACTCCATCCGCTTGACGGATGGAAAAAAGTTAAGAATCATAAAAATATTTCTCTCGAAAATCTTAAAGACAGGCTCGAATACAATGAAACAATGACTTTTGATATCGGTCATCATATTACCGGTAAAAAATTCGATATAAAATACAAAAATTATATAAATGAATTTCACATAATGGGTACAGACGGAATTAAAGATCATCTTAATTTAAATGACTATACATTAAATCAGTTTAAACCTTTTTATATACCGGAAAAGCTTTACTGCTTCGAAATATTTGAATTAAACGAAATGCTTCAGTCCTGTGAAAAGTGGAAAAAATTTGTATCGGAAGTGCTGCATGAAAATATTTAACGAAATACGTATGACATTTTCCTTTCTTTCAAGAATACCGACAGGAGGAAACGGAGATATAAGAAAAATATCAAAATATTTTCCGCTTGTCGGATATGCTGCCGGAGGAATATACTCAGCAGGGCTTTATTTCAGTAACAGTACATATATGATATTAGCTATGATGGCAACGGAATTTTTTCTTTTCGGACTTTTTCATTTTGACGGTTTACTCGATACTTTTGACGGATTTTTTAATCAGAATCCGGATAAAAGATTAGAAATAATGTCAAAAGGTGATACAGGACCTTTTGCAGTTTTTTACGGCTTTATATTTTTAGCTTTATTATTTTATTCACTGAAAATATCAGATTATATTTTTCCGCTTTATGCAGGAGTTTTTTCGAGATTTTCAATGAATATTCTGCTAAGTACTTCAAAACCGGTAAAAAAAACAGGTCTTGGGGCTCTTTTTTTTCCGTATAAATTTTGTAATACAATTATATCTTTTTTTATTACTCTGCCTTTAATTTTATTAAATCCCGAATTATATTTAATATCACTTTTAGTTTCATTTATATGCGGAATTATAATGCATTTTATTTCAGAAAAACAGATAAAAGGTTATACGGGAGATGTTCTGGGAGCAACTGTACTTATAACATTTCTTTTCATTTTAATAACTTTAAATATATTATTATAATTATCCAAAGGGGGGAACACAATGACAGGCACCAGAATATCAGGTGTTAAAAAGCGTAACGGTGAAACAGTAGAATTCGCCATGGAAAAAATTAAAAAAGCTATAGAAAAAGCTTTTTTAGCTACAGAAACAGTTTATACAGAAGATATTCTCGAACTGCTTTCTTTAAGAGCTGTCTCAAAAACTATACAACTAACTTCGGGAAATATCCTGAACATAGAAGATATACAGGACAGCGTGGAAAAAGTTCTTGAAGAATCAGGATTTACCGAAGTTGCAAAGGCTTATATACTTTACAGAAAACAGCATGAAAAAATAAGAGAAATTGACAAAAATATGCTCGATTTTGCAGAAACTGTTAACAGTTACCTTAAACAGTCAGACTGGCGAGTTAAGGAAAACAGTACTGTTTCTTATTCTATAGGCGGTCTTATACTTCATAACAGCGGAACAATAATAGCTAATTACTGGTTAAATGAAGTATACGATGAAGAAATTGCAAAAGCACATAAAAATGCCGATATACATATACATGATCTCTCAATGCTTTCAGGATACTGTGCGGGATGGAGTCTTAAACAATTAATAAAAGAGGGTCTCGGCGGAGTAACAGGAAAAATAACAAGTGCACCTGCAAAACATCTTTCAACACTTTCCAATCAGATGGTAAATTTTCTCGGTGTTCTTCAGAATGAATGGGCAGGAGCACAGGCTTTCAGTTCATTTGATACATATCTTTCTCCTTTTGTAAAAATAGACAGTCTTGACTATAATCAGGTAAAACAGGCAGTACAGTCTTTTGTTTTCGGAGTAAATACACCGAGCAGATGGGGTACTCAGTCTCCTTTTTCCAACATAACACTAGACTGGGTTGTACCTGAATCGATGAAAAATGAAAAAGTAATTGTCGGCGGTGAAGAACAAAATTTCACTTACGGAGACTGTCAGAAAGAAATGGATATGATAAATAAAGCTTTCTTAGAAGTTATGGTTGAAGGTGATTCAGCAAAAAGAGGTTTTCAGTATCCTATACCTACTTATAATCTCACAAAAGATTTTGACTGGGAAAATGAAAATGTTGAACTTTTATTTGAAATGACATCTAAATACGGAACTCCTTATTTTCAGAATTTCATAAATTCTGATCTTAATCCCGGAGATGTACGTTCAATGTGCTGCAGATTACAGCTTGATAAAAGAGAATTAAGAAGACGCGGTGGCGGTCTTTTCGGTTCTGATGAGTTTACAGGCTCTATAGGTGTTGTAACCGTAAATCTTCCGAGAATTGCCTATACTTCAGACAATGAAGATGAATTCTTTTTAAAATTAGAAAAATTAATGAACATATCAAAAAGAAGTCTTGAAATAAAAAGAAAAATAGTTGAAAAATTAAACGATGCCGGATTATTCCCTTATACCAAACGTTATCTAAAAGATTTTAACAATCATTTTTCAACAATAGGTCTTGTAGGAATGAACGAAGCTACAATGAATGCAAAATGGATAAATGCACCATTATATGAAGAAGAAGCCTATAACTTTTCATTAAAAGTACTTGATTTTATGAGAAATAAACTTTCAGAATATCAGGAAGAAACAGGAAATCTTTATAATCTTGAAGCAACTCCTGCCGAATCAACATCGTACAGACTTGCAAAACACGATAAAAAAAGATTTTCAGATATAAAAACAGCAGGCGGGGATACACCTTATTATACAAATTCAACTCATCTGCCGGTAGATTTTACAGAAGATATATTCACTGCACTTGACCTTGAAGAAAAACTTCAGCAGAAATATACAGGCGGAACTGTTTTTCATACATTTCTCGGTGAAAAAATCTCAGACTGGCATACAACACTGGATCTTGTTAAAAAAATAGCCGAAAACTACAGAATTCCTTATTTCACAATATCACCGACTTATTCAATATGTCCCGATCACGGATATATTACAGGAGAAGTTTATGAATGTCCGGAATGTAAAAGACCTACAGAAACATATTCAAGAATTACCGGTTATTACAGACCTGTACAGCACTGGAATGACGGTAAAGCTTCTGAATTTAAGCAGAGAAAAACATACGGAATAAACGGAGATGAAATAAATGAATTTCACAGGATGGCAGAAGATAAGTCTGGTAGATTATCCGAAGAAAATATCAACGGTGGTATTTACCTCAGGCTGTAATTTTAACTGTCTTTACTGTCATAATCAGCTTCTGAAAAATAAAACATCAGCTGAAATAACAGAAAAAATGATTTATGATTTTTTTATAAAACGCAGAAATACTGTAGATGCACTAACAATAACAGGCGGAGAACCTTCTCTTTACGGGGAAGAACTTTTAGATTTTATACACAGATTCAGAAATATGTTTCCCGATAAACAGGTAAAAGTAGATACCAATGGTTCCGATACGGATTTTTTAAAGAATCTTAAAGAAACTGCAGATTTTATAGCCATGGATTTTAAAAGTACAAATTACGGACTTTTTTCCGAAATATCTGATGAAATTATAAAAAAATCTCTCAGTATTCTTTCTGATTTTAAAAATCATGAAGTAAGAATTACTGTTTATCCTTACTATATTCCGGAAAATGATTTTGAAAAAATTTCTGAAATTATTTCTATGTCAGGAATCAAAAATGTTTCTGTTCAGCAGTACAGACCGGTTGATAATATAAAACCATACAGTATAAATATTCTAAATAATTTTAAAAATATACTTGAAAATAAAAATTTAAGCGTAATAATAAAATAGAACTGCATCTGCAGTTCTATTTTTTATATGCAACAGCGTCCATCTGGATTTTTAAACCATTTTCTCCGCCTTTATGAGCAAAATCAGTCTGAATTGTTTTTCTTGCCGGATAATTACCTTTAAATCTTTCTTTGAAAACTTTTTCCATTATCGGTATATTCCAGGCATCTCTGATAAGAACATCAATTTTCACAACATCTTCAAGTTTAAGGCCTACACTTTCAAGTCTTCTTTCCATTTCATCAAGAGTACCTTCTACCTGTTCCTGCATACTTTTTTCGATATTTCCGGTACAGAAAGTTAAAAATACAAAATCACCGGCAACAACTATTTCCGAATAAGCATTTTCTTCGTTAATACCTTTTCTGATTATATTTCCCGTCTTAATCACTCCCCATCTGTATTATTTTATAAAGTTCCTCATATTTTTCAGTTATAAACTCAGTAGATTTATCTCCGTAAAAAAAATCGAGTGTTATCTGAAACATTTCTTCATCAGAGCTTTTTATCATAGAATAAAATTCTTCATAATTACCGAAATAATAATCTTTCATATAATCCCTGGCTCCGAAAATATTTAATTTCCCGCCGGTATTTTTAAATTTTTCTATAACTTCCCGTGTAAAAATATTCTTTTTTACTGACCAGAAGTAAACGGAAAGAAATTCAATATCAAAAATCAAAGATGAATTTTCAAAAACAGAAACTTCCGGAATATTATATTTTTCAGTAAAAAAATTCCCGAATTTTTCAAATATATTTCCTGTACTCGTCACTATTTTTGAACTATGATTCTTTTTTATAAAATAATTTCTGTATTTTTCGGCTTCGGAAAATGCAAAATTCATTTTTTCGTTCACAATAAGTCTTTTGTCATATTTATTTATATTTTTTATAACCTCAAGAAAAAGAGGTGAACAGTTTTCTGAGTTTAAATTTTCAGATTTTATAAAACAGGCACCTTCAGAATCATGTCCGTCAGGAATTATTTTAAGATTATCGTATCTTTCTGCAATTACAAAATAAAAAATACCTATATGATGAAATGTATTACCTTCATATTCAAATTTTTTATCCGTAGTTGTAAGATATTCATATTTAGCTATTTTAAGCCCTGTTTCTTCGTCAAATTCTCTTTTAAGAGTTTCTTCCATTGTTTCATATTCTTCCATAGAACCTCCCGGAGAATCATACATTCCTCTGTAAGGTCCTTTTCCTTTTTTTATACATAAAACTTTATCTCCGATAAAACATATACCGTAAATCCCCACATGTCTGTCAAACATTTTATATCTCCTCTCATATATTTATATTATACAAAAGAATACCTGAAATGTCAATGCCGGAATTTTTAAAAGATATTACGTTTGTTTTTAATGATAAACTGCACAAATAAAAAATAATTTCATTCAGACTATTTAATTAGGTATTTATGAAAAAATCAATGACAACAAACTCAAATGGTGTTACAACGAAAAAGGCCACAAAATAGGTATTGTAAACTATTTTGTGGTCTTTTTACTATTTATCAGATTTTCTTGCATTTTTCTTTGCCTCTTTTTCAAGAGATTTGAGCGTAGAAATATATGCCTCTTCAACCTGGGAAAGCGTTTTTTCCTGGTATTTTCTATATTCAGATTTCGCTTTAGTGATTGCCTGAGTGTGACTGATTTTACCACTGTCTTTGAGTAAATTACGATTGCCGGATGAAAGAACAGAGTCAAGCTGTTCTACATAGTTACTCATATACATGGGTTTATGCTCGATTGCGTTAATTTCTGCCAAATCGAAATAACCTGAAACGAGGTTATTGAGAATTTTTAATTCATTCTCAGTCAGATAGTTTTTGGCAATACCAATATCCTTCAAAGCCGGTAATTCTCCGGCAAATGTACTCAGTCCCATAAAAGGCTTTTCAGCATCTGCACGTTCAAAGATAACTTCTGCAGCCGTATGTCCGTGTGCTGCATAATGAAGTTTGTTCTGAACGATTTTGAAAAATTTTATGGATTCATCTGCCTGTGGATTATAGTCTACGCTTGTAGCATAGAGGTCAAGTACTTGTCTGTATAAAACCTTTTCAGAGGAACGGATGTCTCTGATGCGCTCAAGCAATTCTTTCCAGTATGCACCGCCGCCGTTGCCTTTCAGACGCTCATCGTCCATAGCAAAGCCTTTTTTCATATATTCTTTCAGAATGGACGATGCCCATATTCTGAACTGTCTACCCCGGATTGACTTCACTCGGTATCCGACAGAGATGATAACATCAAGATTATAAAACTCTGTCATATGAGTTTGTGTTTTTCCTTCAATTGCACCGTGTTGAGTGGTCGTTGCAAATTTTGCAACAACCACTTCTTTTTATACACATAAAATTACAAAATAAAAATTACCTATATGATGAAATGTATTAATTTTTTATACAAAAGAATACCTGAAATGTCAATGCCGGAATTTTTAAAAGATATTACGTTTGTTTTTAATGATAAACTGCACAAATAAAAAACAATATTTAAAATTTTTATTATATAATATAATGAATTCAAGTAAGGGGGTATTCCATGAGAAAATATATTTTATTATTCTTTTTATGTCTGTTTATTTCTTTAGGTTTTTCAAGACAAACAATAAAAATTCATGTTGAAAAAGATTCTCAGATTCCTACGGAACTTTTTATGTCTGTAATAGATGATATAAAATCTTCAATAACTTCATCACAGAGATTTATAGTTCTTGATGATCAGAATCCTGCTGCGGGAGAAGAGTATGTTCTTTCATATCTTTTTAATCTCGGAACGACCACTGACAGTGTTATTTCCGAATCAAATCTGAATTTATACATAAAAATCTCTGAATACAGTTCCGAGAAATCAGCTTCATCGGAATCATATATTCAGAATAATGATTCAGGTATATACATAAAACAGGGTTTTTCATACATCGAAGTTCAGAAAGGAAAATTATACTCATATGACACAGAAAAAAGAAGATTTTCAGAAGACCCTGAAGGCAGTTATGTAAAAACAGTTTTCGGTGATTATGTTACTGCTTCATCATTTTATTCGTATTATCCTCATGAAATAAAATCAGTACGATACAGTTTCGCTATACTTCTAAGTCTTGAAGATGAAACAGGAAAAACTTTATACAGTAAAAAATTTAATATTAACCAGACTCTTAATCTGACAAATTATTCATATAACAGTTATTCAAACAAAATAGAAAAGCAGGAAATTCCTGAAACTTCTGTTTTTAAATATCTTATAACCGGTTCTGGATATAGTATGGTTGAAACTGTAAAATCTCTTTTTAAGATAAAAACAAATCTCATAGATTTTTCCGGAAACAGAGTTTTCTTCTCTTCAGGTGAAAACGAAGGTGTTAAAAAAGGCTATTTATTCCTTATAAAAAACGGTGATTATAAATCTTATGCAGAAATAAAAAATGTAAATCCTGATACTTCAGAAGGTGAGATAATAAATTCTGATTACGGAATGACTTATTTTAAAAATATGCCGTCAACAGAATCATTAAGTCTTCCTTTCCGATCTCCTGTAGGTATTTCCGGTTTAATCGGAAATAAAATTCTTATAGACTTTTATATAAGAACAACCGATATTTACGGAGAAACAACAGGAACTGCCGGTCTGAGAGCAAATTATAAATTTGATGATTTCAGTATTTTTTCCGGAATATCAGTTTTCAGAAACAAAACACTTAATATTTTTCTTAAAGGCGGTGTATGGAAAGACTTCTATTATGGCGGTATTGAAATACGTCTTTTTAGATATTTCGGAGCTTATGCCGATATCGACAATAATTTTAAACCAACATTTGGCTTAACGGCTGGAATATAGGTGATAATATGAAAAAAATAATACTGATTATAATGATTACTTTACTTTCTGTTATATTCTTTTCCGAAACTCTTGCAACATTTCTTGAAATAAATGATTCAACCGGAATATCTCCCGATGCCGTTCAGAATATAATAGCCGCAAAATTTAATTATTTCAGCGTTTCATTAAGACAGAAAATAACATATAATTCATCAGAAATGTACAATCCTCTTGCATCCGGGAAAGGAACCGCGGACTACGGACTTTACATAAAAATAAATGAAATAAAAAAAGAATCAAAAACAGATTCAACAGTGCAGTTTATGAGAGATGACACAAGAGGAAACTATATAAAAGTAAACGGTATTTATGTACAGGCAACTTCAAAATTAAGATATAGCTACAATATGCAGAAAGATTCATATGTACGTAATGATAACGGAAATTATATATATCTTGCAAACTATCCATGGGCAAGAGATAATTTTTCTAAATATGTAGTTTTTGACGGTTTTTATTCAAAATACACAAAAGACTCAGAAAATTATAAATACACACTGAACGGTTTTTATCAGTTTGTAGATTTTAAAACCGGCTTTATAATTTCTTCCGGAACAATATCAAAAAATATAATAACAGACGGCGGACTTATTAATCGTGATTCTCTCATAGAAAATGCCATAAATGAAATAAATTTTGACTATAAAAAATTATATGATGAAAAACCAAAGATTGCGCTTTATATAAACAATTATTCAGATAAAAATGTAAGTGATGAAATTTATGACAGAGCACGTTCTTTATTTGAAAATGACGGAAGATATGTTGTTTTGGACAGGGCTAATCTCGATAAACTTTTTGATGAGAAAAAACTGGATATGATAACTGAAAATTCAGATAAAATCGCTTCAGAATTAAAAAATGTAAAATATATGGTTTTTATTGATTTAAACTACTACAATGAAGAAGAATACAGACAGAGTAAAAATTATTTCTTTAACAACCCGGTATCCGGAGATTATATAAACGGCGAAAAAGTTGTAAAAGGAATATTCTATTCACCTGAAAAAGGTAATGACGGAAAAACAAAATTTACGGAATACTCAACTGGAAATTATGTAAGAGTTGAAACCACAACATGGGATAAAAACTACAGATACGTTAAATATTCAGTGCCTCAGGATGTTAAAGTTTTTGATATAACAAAAAATTACGGAATAATTTCCTATTCTTATAAGCTTCTTGATCTGACATCCGGAACACTTCTTATGGAAAAAGCAGATATAAAAGAATATGATACTGAAATAAATATACTTGCTGATAATTACGGAAGTACCAAATCATTTTTCAAATCCACACTTGAAAATGCTCTTGTAAATTCAGCAGTTTCCGATGCAATTTCAAATATAAAAAAAGCTTTCCCTGTAAGAACAGAAGTTCTTGTAGCGGAAGATAATATTTTAACACTCGGAGCCGGTAAAAACTATGGTGTAAGAAGGGGAACAATATTCAGAATTGTGGATAATTATAAAACCGTAGGTTACGCATCAGCACAAAAAATATATGAAACACAGTCAGTTTCTGAAATTACTGAATTAATAAATAAAAATGAAAAACCTGAAGTATCCGATTTCGCATACGAAGATTTCTATTATGATTATTTTTTCGGCGGAGGTTTTGGATTTTACATGAACAGTAAACTTATGCCAGGTTTTAACTTAAGATTTAAAAATACCGATATTGAAAAAAATACAAAATCTTTTGTAAATTTATCAAATTATTATGAAATACCGGAAACAACAGAAACACAAACTGCCACAGACTCAAAAATCTATATAGCCGCTGATTACTGCTTTAATCTTTTGAGAACAAAATCAATAAGTTTATATGCAGGAGCCGGAGCAAATTTTGAATTCAGCAAAAGCACATTTGATATTTATCCTGTAATTGAAATAAATAACTATTACAAGAAAAATACGGTAAACATTTTTTTCAGACTTTCACTGGAAGAAATAATTTCAGGTAACTTTATTCCTGTATCTTATACCGGATTTTCACTTGATTTTTAAAACTGCCTTAGGGCAGTTTTTTTATAAATTTTTCTGTTTAAAAATTTATAAAAATGATTATAAAAACCTCATAACTATGTTATGAGGTTTTTTCCTGATCCTTTGTTAAAAACATTTACACAAATTTTAAATTCAGTTTGACTTAAAATTAAAATTGATGTATAAAGATTGATGGCCTTGGGAGGGGAAGAGTTTATGAAAAAGATAGCTATACTGGGAAGTAGCGGAGGAAATCTTTATAATCTCGGAGGTAAAGAGCCTTTAAAATTAATTGGTGAAATTGAAAAACAGGTTTCTTCCGCAGATATCATTATCGGTGCCGTACAGTTTATAGGAGCTAATGCTTCAATGGATCATGTGAGTGAAAAAACCTTATCCAGACTGTACTACTTTGATAAAGATGAAAAAACAGTAAAATTTTCCGAAGAAAAATCTTTAAAAGAAACAAATGAAGATGCAAAAAAACTTGACGGCGAAATAGCAGATCTTATCAATAAGGGTGAAATTGACGGACTCGTTCTGATGAGCTGTGATCCTAACGGTATAAACAAATTAGCTATAAAAGCCGCAGCAGAGAAAAAAATACCTATTGTCGGTACAGGCGGAACGTCAATGGCCACAGTTCAGTCATTGTCAGGAAGAGTTATTGCACCTTTGGCTTTAATGCTCGGAGACGGAATAAGATATTTAATAAATACGGCTCTCAGTTTTAATTCAGTTTTAGCCGGTACAATTGCCGGATTGTTAATGTGGCCTGCAATAATGGGTGGTGTTTATCATGCTGCAATACTTCCTATTGTTTTACTTGAAATGGAAAAAACAGGTTCGAGTTTTCTCGGAGCTATAGATATGACAGCACTTGTAATGGTATCAGCCGGTATAACACTTGCAAATATTATTTATCCGAAACAGAAAAGTGAAGCTGCAATTGCCGGACCGGGTTTCATAATTAATGTAGCTTTCGGAACTTTTGTAGAGGCTTCTTATCCTTTTATGTTCTCAGATAAAATAGTTTTTGCCGGAGCACTTATATCCGGTGCATTATCCGGAACTTTTGTAGGACTTTTCAATGTAAAAGGAACTGCTTATGTTCCTTCAGTTACAGCACCTTTCTTATCCACCAATGCTTTAGGTTTTACTATATGTATGCTCATAGCTTTAGTTTCTTCGTTTTTGTTCACAATTTTTGCAAACAGATTAAAAAGACAGAAAAAGGGGGCTTTATAAATGTTTATTGCTGATATGGAAAAAAAGAGACTTAACGGTATTAAAAAAATAAAAGATGCTATAAAACTGCATAACGGAACAACTTTACTGAGTACAGGAATTACAGGTGACGATGCAAGACTTGCAAAAGCTGTAGTTGATGCAGGAGTAAAACTTCTTGAACCTAATCATCCTGCAGTAGCACTTGCAAGAGGTTTAAAAGGTGTAACAACTATGCATAATGCCGAACAGATAAGGCATGAAGTACCTATTCAGGAAATGATAAATGTAACAAGAGGGGTAAGAAATGTAGTAGGAAATGATATATATATAACAGTTGGTATACCTGGCGGATTCTGTGAATTAGTACCGATAGAAATTCAGGATGAAACTTTTATGGAAATGTCAAAAGCCGGCGCAGACGGTCTTCATATTCATAAAGCAAGTCTTGAGGATTTAAAGATAGTAGTTGAAAAAGCACACAAATACGGACTTCTTGTAGATGCATATATAGGACATCCTGACGATCTTCACACTTTCGGTTTACCGGCAAGAACTCCTGAAGAAGTTCATAAAACAGCAAAAGCCATGGAAGAAATCGGTGTTGATTTAATCGGTTTGATGACAGGAATGAGCTATGAAGGCGCAGAAGCAGGTGAAATTCATCCTGTTGTAAAAGAAAGACTTGAAGCTCTTGTTTCCGCTGTTAAAGTTCCGACACTTGCAGAAGGCGGTATTAATCTTACAAACTTCAAAGCTTTTACAAATACAGGCGTAAATATTCTTGTTGTAGGAACTGCCATAGATGATATGGTCGAAAAAGCAGCAAAAGAAACCGTTAAAAAATTTATATCATAAACATTGAAAAAACCGGACTTAAGTCCGGTTTTTTTATGTTTCTTTATATATTTAAAAAATTTCTCATAATTCTCTCGGCATGCTGGCAAAAAACATATATTTATCGCCGACATAATGTGATTCAACAAAATAAAGAGGTTTATTGTTATCCAGAAATACTATACAGTTCATTTTAAGTATCGGATCACCGGGTTTTATGCTTAGTTTCTGAGCCATATTATTTTCACATTTTATTGCCTCTAAATAAATTTTTCCGTATTTAAGCTTTAAACCGTAAAAATCTTCATATATTCTGTAAAGAGATGAATTCTCATCTATATGTGAATCAAGATTGGGACATGTTTTATAAGGTATATAAGCTATTTCATAACTCATAGGAATATTATCTGCTTTTCTTAGTCTTACAACCTTGTAAACTTTATCTGTTATCTTTAATTCAAGATGATGTAAAATTTCTTTTTCAGGTTTTTCGAGCAGTATTTCAATTATTTCACTCGAAGGTTTAAGATTTCTGTTATTCATCTGTTCGGTAAAACTTTCCAGTACAGTCAGTTTATATCTTGATTTAATATTTTTAACAAATGTGCCGGCACCGACCTGTCTGTATATATAACCATCCTCGCTGAGCTTTTGTAAGGATTTTCTTATTGTATCCCTGCTAACTTCAAATATAATCATAAGCTCGTATTCGGGAGGTAATTTCATTCCCTCATTCCAAACACCGCTGAGAATTTTTTCTTTTATATCTTCATAAACCCTCAAATATAAAAAATCATTTTTTTTCAATATTACACCCACTTTCAGCTGTTTCTCGGTACATATATATATTATACAGTATTTTTAATTCAGTAATATAACTATTTTATCAAAAAATATTCATCACTGTTAAAAATCAAGGTTTACTTATTTAAATAATTATTATTAATTTTTCTGAAATATACTGCTTCCGTTTTTTCCGGGAATAATTTCTATTTTTGATTTTATTCTTTCTTTAAGTTCAGAAACATGAGAAATTATTCCTACAGTTCTTCCGGCTGACTGAAGATCGGCAAGAACCTCTATTGCATTATCAAGAGATTCTGCATCAAGACTTCCGAAGCCTTCGTCTATAAATATTGTATCAAGTGAAATTCCGCCTGAATATTTCTGAACAACATCAGCAAGACCAAGTGCCATCGAAAGTGCGGCTTTGAAACTTTCACCGCCGGAAAGTGTTTTTACTTCTCTCTCTTTTCCTGTGTAACTATCAAAAATAAGCATTTCAAGTCCTTCATTTTTTCTGGCATCTATAACCCTGTCAGCACGCAGAAGTGTATATCTGTTATCAGAAAGTTTTTTAAATCTCTGATTTGCAAAATAAAGTATTTCTTCAAAATAATATGCAAGAACAAACTTACTTAGACTCATTTTTGATTCATTATCACCTTTACTGACATCCCTTATTTCTTTTATTACCGAATATTCATTTTCTTTTTCCTCTATAATTTTTCCGGTTTCAGATATTTTTTTATATTTTTCCTCTGTATCTTCCCTTAAAGACTTAAGATTTTCGGAAACTTTTATTACTTCCTCGAGATTTTCGGTTTTATTTTTTATTTCATCTTTATAACAATCTGTTTCTGTATATTTTTTACCTTCAACTGATTTTTTTCTCATACTTAATGTTTCGTTTTTACTTCTGAGAACTGTATAATATTTTTCTGTTTCATTTATTAATTTTTCTTTTTCTTCCTTAGTTATAATATTTTTCTGAAATTCTTCATAGTTATTAAATCCGTTTTCATTAAGTAAATTTAAAAAAAGTGTTTTTTTCGTTTCATATTCCCTTTCAAGCTGTATTATTTCTTTTTCCGCTGATTCGGTAATTCCTGAAATTCTTATTTTTTCGTTATTATTTTCCGAATATTTTTCTTTTATTTCATTATATCTTTTTTCCTGTACGGAAATATATTTTTCTTTTTCTGAAATAAGTTTAATTGTTTCTTCTTCCCCGGTTTTTATATTTTTTTCAGATATTTCTTTTTCCGAAAGAATTTTGTTATATTTATCCCTTATATCAGCATAAAATTCAATTTTTTCTTTATAACTGTCTTCTGAATATTTTTTTTCATCTTTAAGTTTTTTTAATTCTTTTCTTGTTTTTTCAAGATTTTCCTGTATTTTTTGTTTTTCGGAAAGTTCCGAAAGTTTTTCTTTTAATTCATTACTTTTTTGATTTTCAATAATATCAATTTTCTTAAGAACTTCTTTATATTCTTTTTTATCCGTTTCTGTTTTCTCACAGAGTAATTCAAGATTTGTTTTAAGTTCGGAAATTTTTTCATGGTATATGAGTTCTATTTCTTTATATTTTTCTTTTATATCTTTTAATTTTTTCTCTGTTTCGTAAACTCTTTTTTTACTATTATTTATATCTTCTTCGGTAACAATTTTATCACTGCTGAGAGAAGGTGCAGGATGATGTTCTGAGCCGCATACAGGACAGGGAATACCATCTTTGAGTTCTTTGGCAAGTCTGTATGCCTGTGATTTTATGAAATCAGAAAAAATATTTTCATTTTTTTCTTTTATCTCTTCAAAATTTTTTTCTGCTTCATTCAGAATTTTTTCTTTTTTATCTTTTATTTCTTTTGCATTATTATATTCGGAATATATATCTTTAACTTTTTTTATCGTTTTCAGAATATCTTTTAATTTTTCGCATTCATTTTTCGTTATTTCGGTATTGATATCATGATTTTTTTCAATATAAAATTCAGCTGATTTTATTTTTTCATCTTTTTCTTCTGATTCTTTCTTTAACAAATCAATCTCTTTTTCGGAATTTTCTTTATTTTTTCTGATTTCTTCAAATTTTTTATTAACTTCTTTAAGAGCTTTTATTTTTTCAAGATTTTCCGTAAGTTTTGACAGTTCTGTTTTTATTTCCGAAATACCCTTATATTTTTCTTCTTCTTCTTTTAATTCTTTTTCTAATTTTTCCGATTCTTCTGCAAGTTTTTTATAAAGTTCCTTTTTTTCATACAATTCATTCTCTTTTCTTTCTTTTTTATCTGCTGTTTCTTTAAAAATATCATAATAAGGTTTTATTTTTTCTGATTTTTCTGCTTTTATTATTTTCTCTTTTTTATATTCTGTTTCCTGTCTTAATTTTTCAAGATTTTCTATTTCTTTTGTAATATTATAAATTTCATCAAAAATAGAATTTATATTTTCTGTTTCTTTTAATTTACTGCTGAGAACATTTATTTCCTGATTAATGATTTCTTTTTTTTCATGATTTTCAGCTTCTTTAATTCTAAGTTCCGAAATACCGTTATCCAGAATTTCCGTAATCTCATGATAACTGTAATATGGTTTTTTTAATATATCTGAAAAAATTTCCTGTGAAATTTTTATGTTTTTTACCGTATAATTCATTTCTTCTTTGTGCTTTTCTATATTCTTATTTATATTTTTATATTTTATATCACTTATTTCTTCAAATTTTTCAAAAATACTTATATCAAAAATTCTTCTGAAAATATCAGCTTTTTCATTAGATCCCGCTAATATAAATTTTCTGAATTCACCCTGAGGTATCATCATTATCTGCCTGAACTGATCATATGTAAGATTTAGAAGTTCTGTTATTTTTTCTGTAACTGCGGAAGCACCTTCAGTTCTTTCATCTGTACCGATAATTTCCATATAGGCTTTTGCTGAACTTTCGGTAAAACCTTCACCTCTTTTCTTTGCTCTTGTATACGCCGGACTTCTTTTTATGAATATAGTTTTATCTTTGAGTTTAAATGTAAATTCCACATAAGTATCCGTATCTTCGGAAGCAAAATCAGATCTTGCATTTGAACTTTCTCTGTCACCTATTGATCCTTTACCGTAAAGTGCAAAACACATAGCATCAAAAACAGAAGTTTTGCCGGCACCTGTCGGGCCTGTAATAAGGAATATACCGTCTTTATACAGATTTTCAAAATCAACTGTCTGCTTTTTCGCAAAAGGTCCGAACCCTTCAGCTGTAATTTTCAGCGGTTTCATTTTTCATCACCTCTGTATTCTAAAATCTCACCGAATATTTCATTTACTTTTTCTTTTGCAGGCAAAGTCATTTTCTTTCCTTTTACTTCTTCATAAAAGTCTTCAAAAAGATTTTCCGGTGAAACTTTTTTTATATCCCTGTCATAAGTTTTAAGAGAAGATGACGCTTTTATATTCGGGAATTCAAGAGAAAGTACATTCGGATATCTGACTTTTAACTTATTTATAGCATCGTATATATGATTATCATCTTTTATTCTTATAAGAAGATAATCTTCAGAAGTATTTTTTATTATTTCATCAAAATATCCTTCTATTATTTTCATATCTTTTTTAGGCTTAAACAAAAGCTGTTTTATTTCAGTATTTCCTTTTTCTTTAAATTCAACACAATTTATACCTTTTTTATGACTTACCTCACTGAAAGAATATTTAAGAATTGATCCGGGATAATTTACTTTTCCGCCGATTTTCTGTCTTCCGTGAAGATGACCCAATGCGGCATAGTCAAAATCTCTGAATACCTCTGAATCGATAAATTCACTTCCGCCAACAGAAAGGCGTCTTTCAGAATCACTTTCAATTCCTCCGGCAACATATTCATGTGCAATAATTATATTTCTCTCTTCGGTGTTTATATTAATATTTTCTATTATGTATTTCATCATTTCCGTTTTATCTTTAAAATCTTTATCGTATATACTTTTAGCTGTTTCTGTTTCAATAAAAGGTAAAAGATAAAAATTTATATTTCCGTACATATCACTGAAAGAAACTTTTCTGACTTCTTTCTTTAAGCTTCCTTCAATATATAAATTCATACCTGAAAGTATACCGTTCAGAAATTCAAGCCTTTCCGGACTATCATGATTTCCGGCAATTATGAGAAGAGGTATTTTCAGATTAAGTGTTATTTCGGAAAGAGTCTGATTGACAAGTCTTACTGCTTCAGACGGCGGAACGGCTCTGTCATACAAATCACCCGAAATAATTATTAAATCAGGTTTTTCCTGATGTATAAAATCAAAAAACTGTTTTATTACATATTCCTGATCATCTGTCATATAATTAGAAAAAATTATCTTACCTATATGCCAGTCTGCTGTATGAAAAATCTTCATTATTTATTCCTTTCAGAAAAATCAATTTTTTTAAATACAATGGGATAAATTCCTATACCGAAAAGAACCATGATAAAATATCTTAAAAAATCAAAAAATGATTTGTCCGGAAAAATCATTTTTAATCCTATTTTTAAAGCAAAAACAATAACAAGTCCTATAAGTATTCTTATTATTCTGCTCATGATATTAGTTTTATTGGAAAAATTTATATATTTTTTTTCTATAAATATTCCGAGAATAAATCCGGCATAAGAACCGAAAGATTTTATAAGATCTCTTGACCCTTCAAAAAATACAAAAGGTATAAATATAAGAAATACAATTATATAAAGAATATTTCTGTTTTTAACTGAGTTAAAAAGTTTTAAAGATATACAGGCTATAAAAAATCCAATTACCAGACCAACCAAAACATCTTTAGGATAATGAACCCCGAGATAAAGTCTTGAAAATCCTACAAGAAACATCACAGCAAATGAAATTATGTATATAAATTTTTTTCTGAGATAAAGTGCAACCGAACCGTAAAAAGCAGCAGCTCCCTGACTGTGACCGCTCGGAAAAGAATAACCGGTTGCAGTATTAACTCTCAAACTCCTTATTCCCTCTTCCCCTATAGGTCTCTTAAATTTAAAAATATCTTTCATTGAATTATTGAGAAGAAGACTTGTAAATACTGAAAACCCAACATATTCGCCGAGTTTTTTATCATAACCCCAGTAAATAATTGTAAGAAAAGGGATTATAATAAGTTCTTCACCGAAAACCGTAAAAAGCTGAAAAATAAAATCAAAAAACGGATTTGCAATACTCTGAATTCCCCTTAAAATTTCAAGTTCCACATAAATCCCCCCATTTTTATTTTCTTATAATTATTTTAACATATTTATGGATATAAAAAAATACTGTGATAATTTAATCACAGTATCATAAATATTTTATTTTTTTATATAATAAGTGCTTCTGCCGGATCCCTTTTTTATAATAAGATTTTTGCCATTTTCTGAATAATGATTTTACCCCGTCTGCAGTTAACCCGGTTTCAGCTCTTGCTTTTTTATTATCAATACTTTCATTTTCATTAAGATATTTTATAATTATTTCTTCACTGTCAATTTCTTTTTCCGGTGTTTTTCCGGTGTCAATTTCTTTTTCCGGTGTTTTTCCGGTGTCAGTTTCTTTTTCCGGTGTTTTTCCGGTGTCAGTAGACCTGAAAAAAATAAATTTAAAAAATCTACCTTCTTCATGATCTTTAAGTCCGTTTTCCCTAAAATTTTTATACAATAATATTATACATTAAAATCAATATGCTGAATCATTCCGGCAAATCCGTTTTCATTTAAATATACTCCTGTTCTTCTAAGTATACCGTTCTGTTCATCTATTGCATTTTTCAGATGAAAAAGCGTTTCCGAAGAACCTGTATAAATAGCTCCTATATCTTTATCCAGCAATCCTAAAAGTTTATTATTTCCTTCATCATCTACAATCCATATTTTAAGTTTTTTAAATACCGAGTCATTTTCATCTATCCATCCGTTACCGTCTTCATCGTATTCAGAAAGTTCTCCGAATCCGTTACCGGTTTCAGGTCCGAACATTTCCGATCCGTTGTTTATTATTCCGTCATTATTTCTGTCTATAACAAGAAATCCCGATCCTTTTTTCAGATAAGAAATATTATCCTCTGTTCCGTCGGAATCAATATCAAATTTAAATTTTGAATTACTTAATTCCGCAGAATTTCCGTCAAAATTTATAACAAGCGGATCTATAGCTGCATCCCCCATTTTAACTGATAAATTTTCATTTTTATAAAAACTTCTTTCCAGCAGAAGAGAAACATCAAATGAAATTTCTTTTCCGTCACTTGTTTTAACATTTCCGGAAGCCGAAAAATTAACTTTTTCATATTCACTAACTGTTTTTGAATAATTATATTCCATTCCCCATCCTACTCTACGGACATTCTGAACCGGTTCCGGCTGTATCATTTTTTCAATTTCTTTTCCGGATTTCTCAATCTTATCACTAAGTTTTTTTAAATCGTCGAGTTTAATCATTTTTATTTTTTTGCCCGTAAGTTTTTCAAGCATTTTTTTAATTATTTCAATATCAAGTTCTTCTTTTGATTTAGGAATTTCTCCGTCTTCTGAGGATATCTTATAATTTTCCGGAATTTCCGAAAATATATTTTTTACTTTATCATACATTTCATCAAACATATTTTTGCTATTATCCGGATTTGATGATACTTCTGTCTTCCAAAATTTAAAATTCTTTTTTTCGGATACTCTGTTGAAAAACTGTCGGTCAGAATAAAAATTTACATTTGAATCCTGAATCTTCAAAATCACCACCTCCCCGTATATTATTATCGGTGGTAACACAATATTAATAAGTTAAATAAAAACTACATTTGCCATAAGCCAAATGTAGTTTTTATTTTTCATAATACAGCCTTATAATATCTTCAAAGATATATTTTTCCGGTATACATCTGTTTTTTACACTAAACTTAAAAAAACCGAATCTTTCATTACACCACGGCAAAACCTTACAATACCTGCAGTCATTAAATTTAAAAGATGAATCAAAAACTTTATTATAATAATTTTCTTTTTTTATGCTGAGTTTTCCTTTTTCATCTATTGTACCGAAATTAAAATTTTTTCCGACATCAAGTATTATTTTATTTATACTTCCGTCAGTCTCAATAAGATAACTTTCAAAATTACCGCATATATTATTTTCAAAAGATATTTTTTTACCGTAACTATAAAGTATTTTATAAAAATCAAGAACATTTACAGCATGTTTTCTGATATTTTCCTCAAAAAACATTTCTTTTTCATATCTGAAATTAAATTCTTTTGATCTGTTAATACTGAATCTTAATTTATCATCAAAAAGTATATTTCTTTTTTTCATTTCCGATAAAATAAATTCCACATTATCTTTTTTATATCCGAAATTAACTACAATTTCAACCGTATAATCTGTATTTTTTATAATATATTCAATATTATTTACTATTTTTTCGTAAACTTTTTTCACAGATTCCTGTCTGTATCTTATATTTTCAAAATTTATAAAAAATTTTTTTATATTTGTTTCGGAAAACTTTTCTACAATTGATTTATCAAGAAAATATCCGTTTGTTAAAAGAGAAGAATAAATTTCAACATTCTTAAATTCATCCCTGAGAAGTTTTTCTATTCTGAAAATAGGTTCAGTATTAAGAAGAGTTTCTCTTCCGTACCATTTCAGACATATTTTTTTAGTTTTTTTTTCTGATATTTTGGATTCAATAAATTTTTTTATTATTTTTACATTTTCATCGTCAATTTCAAGTATGCTTTTTTTATTTTTACTTGCATATTCTTCATTAACTTTTATAATAATATTTAATTCGTCGGCAGAATATCTTTTTTTTATATTGATCATTTTTATATCTTCAATTTCATCCACCAGTCTATTTTTCCATATACCGTTTTCAAGAAATCTCAGTTTTATCCATTCTTCGGGTACTATTATATTTTTATAATAATTATAATATTCTTTATCAAGCTCTATCATTCTGTCTTTAAGAGTATTATAAATTATATATCTGTCTTTACTGACACATATTTCAACATTAAAGCGTGAAAGTTCTATATTTTCGGAATAATCAGTTATATAAGACTTTTTCACCATAAAGCACCCCTTTAATTTTGGCCGTATTATAAAAAATGAGCCTTATAAAGCTCAAATTTTATATAATATATTATTCAAAAAAAATACTTGTATTAATTGAATCATTGTATATAATAGTTACATCTTCTTTCTCTTCTCCAAAAACACTTATTCCTGATATTAACACCAAAGAAATTATCAAAACAGTAATTATTTTTTTCATTTAAATCCCCCCGTTTTATGATTTGTATTCTTATAATACACTTTTCCATATGATTTTCAACTATATATTAACTCCATAAAACCTTTATATAATAAGAAAAAAATATTTTTCAGGAGAATTTTTTTTCATTTAATTGAAAAAAAATAATAATAAAAATTAATATTATTCTTTTAAAAAAAGGATTTTACTCATTAAAAAAAATAATAATTCAGCGTAGTAAAATATAAAAATATTTTTTTAACAAAAGTAAACAATTTTGTTATTTTTTTAAATATTTTCTTTTTTGCATATTTAAATCTTTCTATTATAAGTCTACTACTTTACATATGATTTTCAATACATATGTTTTTACGGAAAATAGCCTAAAATAATTATCATAAGTATTAATATATTTTTTAATTGAAATTTTTTTATGGTATAATATTTTAAAATGCTTATAAATAAAGTCTTTTAATTGCTAATAATAAATAATTTTTACTGTAGTAAAAAATTAAAATTGTTTTTTATTTTTAAAATACAATTTAGTTAATCTTTAAAGGAGACTGTTATGTATTTCAAAAAAATACTTACCGTTATAAAATACGGTTCATTTTCCCTTCCTTTCACTAATTTTCTTATTGCTCATGAAAAAAACAATGCAGCAATTTATTATCTTCTTATAATAAAACATATGTGGAATAAAGATTATGAAAAAAGTCTATACTATATAGACGAATTTCTTTCAAAAAATACCACAAAAAAAGGAATAAATTATTTAATCTCCATACAGAAATTAAACCTTATGAATAACATAAAAAATAAAGATCTTTCTTTAAAAATATACAAAGATATAAGAAAAAATTTCGACAGAATACCTATTTATTTAAGGCCCTATATTGTAACTTCCTTAAAAAATCTTTATCCTTTACTCAATTCAGAACAAATAAACGAAATAAGAACATGGAGTTCTATTTATAAGGAAAAATCTTTTACAAAAGCTTTTATGATATTTGCCGATGCAAAAAAATGTGTAAATGAAAAGAATTTTATTAAAGCCGTAAATATTTATAAAACAGGAGCTATTGAAGCTTTAAAATATCCTCATCCCACTGCTGTATTAAACGGTTATGATTTTGCATGCTGGTATTCTCTGGATAACTCGTATCAGGATTTTTCAGAACTGGCAGAAAAATTAAGTTTTTTTTCGGGATATTATTATGAAAATTTCAATACCGTATTTGACAGACTGTACACAGTTTTTAAAGCTCTCAGGAAAAGTAATGATATAAACACTTACAAAATGTCTTCGCTTCTTCTGAATCACAAGGAAAACCTTACACAGTCAGACTATTTCAGAAAAAGAATTCACAACATAGAAAGATTTACTTTTTATACAGATAAAAAATCTTACAAAATAACAAAAGAGCTTATTTCTTTTTTTAAATCAAAATCAAAAAATAAAAGCAAAGACTTTCATGCTTCTACTATGAGTTACATAACAAATAAAAAAGTATCTTCAGTAAAATCTTCAACTCTGAGAAAATTTATTAAGTCATATAATATAGACTTTAAAGCATCTAATCCTCACTGTATTAACTGTGAAATCATTAAAATGTTTACCGAAGATAAATTCTCTTTTTATTCTTCTCATAATAAACTCATATGGGATGATATTCTTATTACTTATATGTCTCTTGATTCCAAAACTATTAATTTCGATTATCTTTTCTCTGTTAAAGATGATATTAATAAAATTACTGATTTTCTAAGTAAGAACTATGATTCTATGGATTTCCTTATTTCCGTGTATGAACCTATTCCTTTTTTCAGTGCAAGAAAAGAACTTATTAAAAAATCTCTTTCTGAAATAAAGAATAAAGGAAGATATGATGAGTTTATATCTTTTTATATGAATCAGAATAATCAGGAAAGACTTCTCACCGATAAATTCCTTAGAAATTACTCAAGATACAGAGAAGTAAACTTCAGATTCAGTATAAAAGAATTATTTGATTCTTATGAAATAAATGAATCATGGAGAGAATGTATGGATAATTTCGCAGAATTTACCGGTTGATAATTATCTTTGTTATACTTCTTTCTGGTGCTTTGATGATTATGATAAAAATTGTTTTTTAAAATCTATTCTTAAATTAAAATCCGGACTTTAAAAAGTCCGGATTTTTGTTTTATTTTTTATACAATTTTACCTGAATACTTCTTATAATAAAACTTACAAGAACAAAAATTATCGTTAAATATAAAATTCCGTGTATTTTATATATTTCATCCGTTATTCTTAAACCACATTCCATTAAAATATAAGAAATAAAAAACAAAATTATTTCTAAAAAATTCGTATTTCTTAAAATTATACCGAATATATATATAACAGATATAATAATAATTTCCGAAATAAAAACAGAAACAATACTTCTGTAATTACCTTCAGCAAGAAATTTTATTAAAATTCCGGAATATGCAAATGTTAAAACTGTAAAGGATGCAGAATATAACGATAAAAATTGTCTTAATGTAAAATTATACGAAGAATATAAAATTTTCTGTATTCCTGTATAATATTCTCTTGATCCTATTTCTGAAATATAAATCATTCCCAGAAATAAAGATATATAATAGGTAGTTATATTAAATCTTTCTATATTAAGAATTGAAAAAAACACTGTCAGTATAAAAAGAATATATGATTTTTTTAAAATAATCCTTAATTCTCCTTTATACATTTCTATAAAATTAAATTTTATCCTGTTCATTTTAAAAATTGATTTTATACCTTCAAATCTGAAATTTTTATTTTTTTCTTTAAATAAATTTTTTTCAATTAAATCTTCAAACTTATTTTTTCTTGTTACATCAAAACTCTGAAGCCCTTTAAAAAACTTCATAGATAATATCAGGCACAAAACAGAAACAATTATTATTATAAGTCTCTGAACATAAAATTCCGCAGAATAATTTATGCTTTCAACTAGATATTTATCAATTATTTTTGGGTTTCCTATTATAATAAGTGATTTCTTAAATACTGTTCTAAAATAATAATTCATTCCGAACAAATCAAGAATTGGTTGTGGGTCTATACTAATAGAATATACCATCCATAAAGCAAAAAGAATTAAATTTCCTAAACTTCGTCTTAATATTTTCACAACTTCAAAAAGTACAGAAACTGATGCAAGAAAATATAAAGTAGGTACTGATGAAATCAAAAAAGGCCAAAATAATTTAATTATATCTATATTTCTGTCTTCTCCTCTTATTATCTGCATTATTCCTGATGTGAAAATCAGTATAAATGATATAACTATAAGTATTATAAATTTTGAAAAATGCTTATAAAGAATATACTGATTTTTTGTAATTTCTGATGAATCTATAAAAACATCTATTCCGTTATTTCTGTCATCTTCTATATTATGCCTTATTATTATGAAACCTAAAATAAAAAGAAATAGATTTATTATTATAGCCATCATAATACCTATCCATGCAGAATTATATATTCCTCTGCCACTTGAAATAATTATATGAAAAGGATAATAATCCGGAGCTATACTTACTATACCTGCAAAAATAGTAAATGACATTATAAATACAAATTTTTTATTTCTCAGAAATCTTATAAGTTCAAAATTTGAAAGTTTAAGTATTTTATATATACTTTTCATATTATCTTTCCTCTGAAAAAAAATCTAATTTTTTATTTTTATTTTTTATATAATAAAAATATGAATCTTCTATATTTCCTAATGTATTAATACATTTTCCTTCCGGATTTTCATCCGAAACTATTCTGAGTTTAAATCCATTTTCATTTTTTATTTTATGAACTATGTTATATTTTTTCTCGTAAAAATCTTCTTCTTCTTTTGTTATATCAGTTTCCCATACGATATTTTTAATTTCCTTTAAAAGATCTGAAGGTGTTGCCTTTTTTATAATTTTTCCTGAATCTATCATTATTATCAAATCAGATATATTTTCTATATCTGATACTATATGAGTAGACAAAAGAATTATTTTATCCGATGACATTTCGGAAAGCAGATTTTTAAAATTATTTCTCTCACTCGGATCAAGTCCCACAGTAGGTTCGTCCAGCAATAAAACTTTAGGATTGTTCAAAAGCGCCTGTGCTATACCTATTCTTTGTTTCATTCCTCCGGAATATTTCCCGAGTTTTTTATTTCTTGAATCAAATATATTTAAATATTTAAGAATCTCGGGTATTCTTCTTTTACATTCTTTTCCAGGTACACCTTTTAATGCCCCTATATATTCAAGAAATTCTATTGCCGTTAAATCCTCATAAACACCAAAATCCTGAGGAAGATACCCGAGAACTTTTTTTAAATTTCTGTATCCTTTTTTATTCTCATTTTCAAAAACTATATAACCTGTTGTAGGTTCTGTTAATCCTGCTATTATTTTCATCAATGTTGATTTTCCGGCTCCGTTAGCTCCAAGCAGACTGTATAACCCGGGAGTTTCAAAATTTAATTTAATTTTTTCAACAGCAGTTTTGCTTTTGTAGTATTTTGTTATTTCTGATATTTCAAGTTTCATTTTTCCTCCTCATTATCTATAAAATTTTTTACACCCGAATAAACGATACCGGATTCCTATATTTAAAAGGATTCCGGTATTTGAATTTTTATTTATTTATTTTAATAAAAGCTCCGTTTTTCTTTTCAACTGAAAAATCATATTTTCCGTCTTTTATCTTAACTGCTTCATAAGTATTTTTATCAGTAGACTGCATTTCTTTACTGCTTATATTATAAGAATAATATCCGCCTTCAAATTCACATGAAATATATATTTTTTCATCGCCTTTTTTCATCTCTAAGGGTTCTGTATTCATTTTATGATCATAAACATATTTTAAATTTTTGTCGAAAACATAAAAATATTTTATGGTTGATACATATATATATTTATCATCAGTGAGAATTTTAGAATTTGTTCCGCCTCCTAAAAAACGGAATGTTTTCGGATTGTTGTATTTGTCTCCGGCAGTTACTGAAAAACTCTGACTGTACAACTCATCATCTCTGTATATTTCTCTTGTTGTAAATATCTTTTCAACATAATTAAAGATTTTTATTTCTGTCATTCCTCTTTGGTCATCATAAGTAACATAGTAAATATTTTCATCATCATAATCATAAGAACTTATTTCAAGATTCCTGTCTGTCTGCAGAAGAAATATCTCCCCTTTTTCAGCTACCGCAAACAATGAAATACTAAGCAAAAAACTTACAAGAATCATAACTGTTATTTTTTTCATCGAATTCCCCCTTATTATTATTTTGTTCATGTTTTTATTATACACTATTTTAATTTGATTTGCAATATATTATTATTTTACAAAAATATTATTATTATATTGTTATATTTATTAAAAAATTTTTTAATTTATAGTTTTTTATTATACAATTTATAAATTAGTAATAATAATATTTTTTAAAGAAAAAATCATTTTAATATTTTATTACATAATTTTTTGTTACTATACCTATATAAAACCCATTATCAAAATAACTTTTAAAAGATTTAAAAAATGTTTAATTTCAATTAAACAAAAAAATATTTTTTATAAAAAATATTTTTTTGATTTATAACTTATTTTTAAAAAATTATATAAAGTTGAAAATAATATAAAAAATGATAAAATTATATTGGCTGTAAATTAAAGTTTCAAATTAAGAAAATCATGAAGATTTTCTTAAAACTGATAAATTATATTTTAATCTTTTCAGATGCTCTGAAAAATCTTTATTTAATGGGGAGAACAACAATGAAAAATAATTTTACTGAGAAAACAAAAAAAAAATGGGAACACTTTTTTGGGTAATAAAAAATACGCAGCCCAAAGAAAAAAGAGTTTTAACAGTTCTTATTATGGGAGCAATTTTCATAATGGGTATTAATCTTTATATACCTTTTGTATATAAAGACTTTATTGCTCTGTCGCAAAAAGAAATAGCTTTAAATCTTATAATGCTTTTTGCCGGACTTTACACATTAAGTCTTATTTTAAACTATATTTTTGAATACATATCATCACTGCTTTCCTACAGAATAGAAAAGTCTTTCAAAGAAAAGGTTTATGTAAAAATATATTCAGAAAAAGAAAATATAATAGCAGAAAAAGGAAGTTCATATTATTCCGAAGTAATATCTTCCGATGCAAAAAAAGCATCAGAATCTCTGAATCTTCAGAGTATAAACAGTATTTTCTCAATATTTGTTGCAATAACGGCAATAATAATACTCGGCTTTAATGACACAGGATCGGCCGTAATTTCTCTGTTATATTTTGTACTATACATATATATTTTTCTGAGACCGTCAATGGAAAGAAACAAAGGAAAAATTCCGGGATTTGAAGAATACAGTAAATTAACAGAAGATTCAAGACTTCTTGTAAGTTATGTAAATGATACAACCGAAGGCCGTGATGATGTAAAAGCAACAAATACAAAAGAGTATGAAGAAAAAGCCTTTGGAAAAAAAGCCGATGAAATCTACAAAGGATTTAAAAATATATGGACACAGGAACTTAAAAATTTTCACTTTCCTTTCAGATTTCTATATTTTATATATTACTCATTAATATTTGTATGGTTTTACATATCCTACACAGTAAACAATAAAATAACAATAGACGGTATATTTTTCATACTGACATATATAGGAATAATAAGCAGTAATATAGAACCTTTTATGAATTATCTCTTTAAAAACAGAAATTATTTTGCACCTTCAGTTAATAAACTTAAGGAGATAACAGAATGTAAAGAAGAAAAAGAAACAGTAGAAGAAACAATAAATGAAGAAATAAAAGAAATAGAATTAAGAAATGCAGAGTTTTCATACGGTAATGATAAAGTTCTGAATAAAATAAACTTAAGAATTAAAAAAGGTGAAAAAGTTGCTCTTGTGGGAAGAAGCGGTGAAGGTAAAACAACTCTCATAAAAATAATAACGGGAAAAGAAACTCCTCAGAACGGTCTGGCTTTAATAAACGGAAAGGAAATTAAAGAAATAAAAAATATATATGAAAAAATAGGTGTATTAAGTCAGAACAGTCATATATTCAACAGAAGTATAAAAGAAAATATAACAATGGGAAGAGATATTACTCAGGAAAAACTCAGCAGAATACTTAAGATGTCAGGAGTAGACAGTTTTATTAAAGATGAAAATGCAGGACAAAACGGAAACAGTCTGTCAGGCGGACAGAGAGTAAGAGTTGCTCTTGCAAGGATAATGGTTTCCGATCCTGAAATAATAATACTGGACGAACCTCTTGAAGGTGTGGATAAATTAAAAGAAGAAGAAATAATAGAAAACATTAAAAAATATACAGAAAACAAAACTGTGATAATAATATCCCACAGATTCAGCATACTAAACATGGCAGAAAGAATAATAGGAATAGAAGAAGGAAAAATAATATTAGACGAAGAAAAGACAAAAGCTCTTAAAGATGATACCTTACTTAAAAAATTCTCTGATGCGGAGTTCAGAATGACTGATACGGGGAAAAAATAATATAAAATCCGGACTTTAAAAAGTCCGGATTTTAATTTGCCGATGCATAATGTTTTAAACCTTTTTTCCATATAATTACTGAAATTATTGTAATTATTATATTCCAGAGAATAATATATATTAAGTGTACCAAAGGAAATCTTTCAGTAAGTATTAATGAAGAATCATTTGTTATTATTCCGAAAGGTATTATGTAAGAAAGTATAAATCTTATAAATCCCGGATATACTCCGAGAGGTCTTGATGATGCATCATAAAAGTATTCAGGCATTCCGAGAAGTTTATTTACTTTTTCTTTCCAGAAAGCAACACATACAACAATCTGATTAACAAGAAACAATGTCCATACGGAAAGTAATATACAGATAATATAGAAAACTATTACTGAAAAGTTTATATCCGTATTAAGTCTGTTATTATAAATTAAAGCTAATGTTGTAACTAAAATGTTTATAAGACTGGGAATATCCTGTCTGTTAAAGGCATAATAGAAATAAGAATTTACAGGTCTTATCAATATATAGTCAAGTTCACCTTCAACTATATAATCACTTAGATTTTCATGCCCCACTGTGAAAAAAAACTGATAAATATTAGTTATAAGTGTTGCTGTAAAAATAAGATTCATATACTGATTAAAATTTAAACCGGCAAGTTCGCTGCTGTAACTATAAACAATAAATCCGAATATTATTTCAACTGCAAAAAACATAAAACTGAATATTAATGTTATAACAGCTGTGGAACGGTAAATAAGAAGCTCTTCCGTACTCTGTTTAAAAAACATATTTAAAAGTTTAATACATTTTTTCATAGTCCCACTCCTTCATATTTTTTAAGTCCGGCTTTAAAAAATATTTTATAAAGAAAATAAAATATTAATGTATAAAAAACCGAGATTAAAATATAAAGAGCTATATTTTCGTTACTCCCTGTAAGAGTTTTTGCCGTAACATGTCCGACAAGTGCAAAAGGATTGTATACGAGTATTCTGTAAACCGGTTCCGGTAAAATATCAAGAGGAAAAAGAATACCTCCTAAAAGTGAATAAACTGCGGAAAATACCGGACGTAAAGGCCATGTGTTTTCAAGCCAGAAAGCAACTGTTGATATAAATGCCATAAGTGAATAAAACATAACAAAATTAACTATAAAAAGTATTATAGATAAAACGAAGTAATTGTGAAGTTTAGCAAATATTACAAAAGGAATAAAAAGTATTATGAAATATATTGCTTTTCTTCCTGTCTGTTCCGCTAATCCGCTTTTCCAAAGATTTATAGGTCTTATTAACTGTACGGAAAGTCTTCCGCTGTGTATAAGTTTTCCGAGCCTGAAACAAGGTTCAAAAGTGTATAAAAAACTTAATACCGATGATATTACAAGATAAGCTATCATACTTTTTTTATCATAATCTCTGATTGTTATACCGGATGAAAATACAGCATTCCATACAGCAAGTGTCATTGTCAGTTCAATAAGCTTTGAAAAAAATTCAACACCGAGATCAAATCTGTAAGTAAGTTTACTTTTTATTTCAGTTAGTGCTATATATAAGTATCTCATTCTTATTCCCCCGAATAAATTGTACTCAGTATGTAATCCAAATCAGAAGCATCTTCCTGTACCGAAGAAACTATCTTAAAATTAAGATTTCCGAGTTCGTCGGCAGAATGCACATTCAGTTTATATCTGCAGTAACCTGTTCTTTCACATTTTCCTTTTTCTCCGATATAAGGATTTATATCTTTATTTGTTGACAGTGTATATGATATGTCTTTATCCGTAAGTATTCTTAATTCTTTTACTTCCCCCGAATAAATAAATTCTCCGTTTTTCATTATTAAAACTTCTTTTGCAAGAGCTGTTATATCTTTTGTATTATGACTTGTCAGTATTATAGTTGTTCCGTATATTCTGTTTATTTCAAGAAGAAAATCATATATTTTGTTCTGACTCAGAATATCTATTCCTATTGTCGGTTCGTCAAGAAAAAGTAATTCCGGATTGTGTATTACCGAACATATAAGTTCAAATTTGATTCTTTCACCGAGAGAGAGTTTCCTGACAGGTATATTTATTTTACTTTCCAGACTGAGCATTTCTGTTAGTTTTTCAAGACGTTCCGTAAAATCTGACGTATTTATTCTGTAAATCATTTTAAGAAGTTCAAGTGTATCTCTTGCCGGTAGATCCCAAACAAGCTGTGATTTTTGACCGAGCATCATTCCTATACGGGAAAGATATTTTTCTTCACGAAACATAGGAGTGTGACCTATACAGTTTATTTTCCCTGATGATGGTGTAAGTATTCCTGTCATAAGCTTTATCAGAGTTGTTTTTCCGGCTCCGTTAGCTCCGAGAAGTCCTACTATTTTTCCTTTTTCTACTGTAAAATTCAGATTTTTTACTGCATTAACAGTTATTTTTTCCCTTTTAAACAAATCTTTTAAAGATCCTTTAAATCCTGATTTTTTTTCAAACGATACATAATCGTAAGATAGATTTTCCCCTTCTATTATATTCATTTTTTATTCCTTTCCCCTTTAAAAACAGGATATGACAGCAAAGCTGTCATATCTTAGTTTCTTCGTAATTTTTATAATAGTCATCACATTTTTTTAATATATTCTGTATTTCATGCTTTTCTATTTTTATTTTACGCAGAGCATAATTTTTAAAAACATATAAATCAGTTAACTTTTTAAATTCCGGCGGATATTCTCTTACAGAAAGAACTTCTTTTGGCGTTAAATCATAATATTCAGCGTAATATTTTACTCTCAGAAATTTATATGCATTTTCTATAAGTTCTATACCTTCATAACTGTTTATTATTTCTTCCATTGTTTCTTCTTTTATAAAGGTCTCTGTCTTTTTTACTTTTAAAGGTCTGTCATCATAAAACTCTTTTACTGTTTTTATTATAAATATTCCTGAAATTCCTATTACAATATACAAAAATATCTTTCCTATATCGGTTTTTATACCTGATGTGTTTTTTTCCACTTCCTGAAAATCTCCTGTAGGTGATGACTGCTCCGAAGTATTTTCTTCAGGTGAAATACCGGAATTTCCGTAAACCTCCTGACCGCTTACGCCGAAAACAGGATCTGTTCTCGGAAGTCTGACAAGAATAACAACACTGAGCGTTATCATAAGAAGTAGCAGTAAAAGCTGTACAATTGTTTTTTTCTTTTTATCCGTATTTTTCATAATTTTTCCCGTTATAATAGATACAATAAAAAATATTACTAATAATATCATAGGTACGGATATATACCATTGAAATTCTATGGATGTATTCTCCGGCTGATAATTTTCAGATGTTTTTTTATCAGAAGCTGCATTATTGTTATTTTCTGTTTTGTCTTTACCGGTATTATCATTTTCAATAATCATTTTATAATCTTCTGACTGATATTCTTCGGTAATATTTTCACTTTTTTCAAAATGACTATAAAGTATATCTATCGGAGAAATTGTTTCTGTTCTGAAAACAGCAAATATAAGAAAAGGTATTAAAAAAAGTATTATTTTTTTATCGAATTTTTTATAAGCTGATATTATTATATATACATTAATAAGTATTAAAAAATACTGATTTATGCTGTTTATCATTAAAAATCCGGAAAAATTCAAAAGAAAGAAAAAACTCAGATTTTTTTCATAATCACTTTCATATATATATTCAAGTATAAAAAGAATAACTATAGGAAAAAAAGAAAATGCCGATGTACTTATTGCCGCAATATAGTTTAAAAGTATAATAAAAACTGTGAGAAGTTTTGTTTTTTTCCTGCTTATTATAAAAGATGAAAATAACGCCAAAGCTGTAAAGATTATTCCGTAATTTATATATGTAAATGTAAGAAGTGTATAAATAATAATTTTATCGTATTTAGTCGGGAACATTTTCAAATACCTCCAAAAGGGTATCATTCATTGATACTATTCTTACTATTATATGATTTTCCTCAAGTACTTTGGCTTTTTCTGAAAATTCTATTATTTCCGTTCTTACTATTTCATGATTAATTGGTGTTTTGTTCTCATATATATCCCTGAAACTGTTCGGCATTATAAGAACTATTACACGTGAACATTTTGTTCTTAATTTAAGAAGAGTTGTCAGCATTTCTTCGTTTAAATAAAGAGAAAGTATTATTACGGTGTCTTCTAATGTTAATTCTCTTACAAGATTTTCAAGATATCCTCTGAAATCAAATTTACTTGAATACTCACCGCAGTCCCCGGATAAATCATCAAAATAATCTATCCATGACTTTGAAACAAATTTGTGAGGATTTTTGTCTATAACGTGAAGAATTACGTCTTCTTCGTTTTCTTTTATATTTTTTACCATGCTTGCAGCTATTTTCACTGCATCTTCCTGATAAGTAAAAAGATAATCTCTCCATACAAAATAATCCACAGGAGAATTTTCATATATATTTAAATCAAGTATAAAATGTATTTTACCGGTAGATGTATATGAAAATTTTTTTACAAGAAGTTTCTGAAATCTTGCACTTAGTTTCCAGTGTATTCTGTTTAGAGGTTCTCCCGAATATTCATTTATATTGTCTATATAACTTGTTTCCTCAAGAATTCTGAATTTTGATTTTCTCTGCGGAAGAAGTTTTTTTAAAGATTCTTTTCTGAAATCACTTGCAGTTATTTCCGGCAAAACATTTACTTCTTTGTTATATTCATATGTATGCCATATTCTGTAAGTGCTTAGAAAAGAAGTATAAATTACTATTATGTTGTTTATTTTTTTATTTCCTCTTTTTCCGTAAGATACGTCAAAATATATTTCTCTGTCCTCATCTTTTTCAGCCGAAGTTCTTAATGACATTGGCAAAAATCTTCCTTCTGTCTGATTTACGAAGATCTCTAACGGGATTTTCATTTTTCCGTTGCTTTTTATCTTCATATAAAAGTAAAAAACTTCGTCTATAAAAACATTTTCGTACTCATATTCAAAATCCGCTTCCATTTTTTCAAGCTGTTTTTTCATAATGAAAAAATCTATCCACATTAAAATAACTACAGAAAGAAGTAAAAAATAATATACATTAAAAAATATAAAAGGTAAAATCGCCACTAAAAATGTTAACCTCTTAAGTACCGAAACATCGTACTTCATTTATACCACAACTTTTACATTATGCAGTATTCTTTTTACCGTTTCAGATACATTAACTCTTTTAAGTCTTGCTTCTGCCGTAAGCATTATTCTGTGTCCTAATACATATTCCGAAAGCTCTTTTATATCATCAGGTATTACAAAATCTCTTCCTTCCATAGCCGCAACTGCTCTTGAAAGGTTCATTAGGTTTATTGACCCTCTCGGGGATGCACCTACAAGTATATCTTTATGATCTCTTGTTTCATTTACTATGTTAACTATGTATTCTTTTATATTATCCGAAACAGTTACATTTTTTATTTCATCAAAAGCCTTTTTTATTTCTTCTTTTTCGGCAACTGGTTTTATGCTGTCTATAGGATGTGATTTCTGCTGTGAAGACAGCATTTTTATTTCTTCCGCGGAATTTGCGTACCCTATACTTAGTTTAACCGAAAACCTGTCAAGCTGAGCTTCAGGAAGAGGAAATGTTCCTTCGTATTCAACAGGATTCTGTGTTGCTATTACAAAAAATTCATTTCCGAGTTTATGGGTTATTCCGTCTATAGATATCTGTTTTTCAGCCATAGCTTCAAGAAGGGCTGACTGGGTTCTCGGTGTTGCTCTGTTTATTTCATCACCTAAAAGTATATCCGTAAAAACAG
Organism: Thermotogae bacterium; assembly: GCA_024233675.1. Lineage (GTDB taxonomy): Bacteria > Thermotogota > Thermotogae > Petrotogales > Petrotogaceae > JACKPH01. The sequence continues at coordinate 570,119 of JACKPH010000001.1, read as the reverse complement.
GACCTTTTTTTAAATCAAAAGTGTCTTTATTTTTATCATAAATATAAAGTCCTGTTAAATCACTCGGAAGAAGATCCGGTGTAAACTGTATTCTTTTAAAATCAAGACCCATACTTACAGCAAGAGCTCTTGAAAGCATTGTTTTTCCTGTTCCCGGAACATCTTCAAGAAGTATATGACCGCCTGAAAAAAAAGTTGCAAGTACTATTTTTATTTTTTCATCTTTTCCTTTTATAACCTGAGAAACATTAGAAACAATTTTTTCAGATAATTTTTTTGTTATTTGCTGCATTTTTTCCTCCTCATTCTATATAAAAATTTTTATTTTCAGTTTTCACCGAATTAGCTTTTATGTTTCCTATTCCGTTGACTTCTACATAATTATCATTTATAACAGGTTCTGTATCTGTAGAATAAATTATATATTCTATTTTACCCTCTTCCCTCAGCTTGAAAAGCGAATTTCCGTATGCATAATAATTTATTCCGTCTTTCTCAAAATAGAAAAAATTTAAATTTAATATTTCCTGCTTTTCGTTAAATATTATATTCATAGGATCAAATCCCCTCAGAAAAGCATTTTTTATTATTACGTTATAGCCTTCTGAATTTTTATACCTTTCAATTAAACCGTTTCTGTATGTTATATCCTCACGTGATATTTCTTCGGCTTTTTCATCTATATTATAATTAAAATTTTTTATTTCGAATTTATATCGTGATTTGAAATATTCATATAGATACATGTCTTCATTTAAAAAATCGTCCTTCCATCCCGGAATATACCTATCCATAACATATGCCAGAAACATTCCGCTGTAATACGTTCCGTATCTTATTTTTGATATATAATCAGGATACGAAAGTATCTGGCGGCTTCTTACCCCGGAAAGAAACATTTCAGGATATGCCGAAACAGCTGAATAAGTTTTGTTTTCTATATATGTTGCTGTTCCTTCGATGGATTCATTGCCCATTTCATAAATTACCGATTCAGGATAAATTTCGTATCTCCTTTCTCTGAATGTGAAAAACTGATTTAAATACTCCCTTGACATTTGTTCTGATTTTTCAAAATATGCATTCACAAGATATTTTGTTTCTTCTTTTCTTAAATATATATTTTCCCCGGTAAATCTGTATTTAAGAATATCAAATTCATTTGCCCACATTTTATATTCTTCTGAAATCTGAAAAGCATGAAACATTTCATGAATCATTAAAGAAAAAAATCTCTCATTATCATTTGTTTCTTTAAAAGATTTATAATCACATATAGCTAAAAAAGAATCATTAAATTTTATGGAAGTACACCCTGAAAAAACCGGTTCCCATTTTTTATGATATATATCATCTCCAAGACTATCAAGTCCCTGCATATTTCCTTTATAATTTCCTATAAAAACATCTTCATTATCGTAAATAGCAACAGGGAAAAATTTAAACCCGGGCCATAAACTTTCAAGATCTATCCATTTAGATGTCTGTCGGAATTTTTTAAGATAATCTGTTATTTCCTGTTTCTCATGTTTAAACATAAAATCATCTCCTTATAATAACATTTTACCAAAAATTCAAATAATTATGCTATATTTTTTATATAAAAACAACGGAGGCTGAACAATGATAAAATTAATTATATTTGATATGGACGGAGTTATAATAAACAGTGAACCTCATCATGAAGAGGTTAATAAAAAAATATTCAGAGAAATAGGAATAGATGTTTCCGAAGAACAGTATAAAACATTTATAGGATCGAGCAGTCTTAAAATGTGGGAAAAACTCATAAAAGAAAATAAACTTGATTATTTACCCGAAGATCTGTTAAAAAAACAGAATCTGGGAAATATAAAATTTCTCGAAGACAATTATTTTGAGGCTATAGACGGGATACAGGATATTCTAACTTATTGTACCATAAATAATCTGAAAACAGCAGTGGCTTCTTCGTCACCAATGAATGAAATAAAAGCTGTAGTAAAAAAACTCAGCATAGAAAAAAATTTTAATACTTTAGTTTCCGGAACAATTTTCAGAAATTCAAAACCTGATCCTGAAATATTTCTTCATACCGCACATTTACTTAATATACAACCATGTGATTCACTTGTAATAGAAGATTCTGAAAATGGTACCATTGCTGCCAAAAGAGCAGGTATGAAATGTATAGGATTCATAAATCCCGATTCAGGAAATCAGAATCTTTCTAATGCTTCTTATACGGTTAATAGCCTTCATGAAGTTATTTCCGTTCTGGAGGTATTAAATGAATAATCAGATTAAAGGCTGGATTTTTTTTCTTATCACAATATTTTTTTTCAGTACCGTTGAAGTAGTAACAAAACCGGTTTCCGGGCAAATAAATCCTTATCAGATGACATTTTTAAGATTTTTTATAGGCGGTATAATTCTGCTTTTTTATATGCTTATAAAAAAGGAATACAGAAAAACAAAAATTACGTTTAAGGATATTGTTGTTATATCAGCAATAGGTTCTCTTAATTCGGTTATTTCAATGTCTCTTTTGCAGGTTGCCGTTTCACTGACAAGTGCATCAACAGCTGCAATTCTTATAAGTTCAAACCCTGTTTTTGTTATATTTGCAGCGGCAGTATTTTTAAATGAAAAGCTTACATTAAAAAAAATTTTTTCTGCTGCTGTAGGCGTTTTAGGACTTTCTGCAATTATTATTTCAAAATCTTCCGGTGATTCTTTAAAAGGAATACTTATAGGTATACTTGCATCTGTTATTTTTTCTTTTTATACCGTTTTTGTAAAAAAATATACAAAAAATATTCCGGGATCTGTTTTTGCACCGATTTCTTTCATATTTCCGTCTGTTATTTTTTATTTCATTCTTATGATGAGAGGAATAAACCCTTTTGCCGTAAACTATTCTTTTAATCTGTTATGTGTAATTCTTTATACAGGAATATTCGTAACAGGTATAGCTTATATAACTTTTTTTGAAGGAATAAAAAGACTTGATGCTTCGGTCGGATCTTTTTCATATCTTTTAAAACCTTTAATTTCAACTATTTTATCCGTAATCTTTCTCGGTGAAATTCCAGGTTTAATGAAAATATTCGGACTTTGTCTTATAATTATTTCTATTTTATTAGTCGCTACAAAAAAATATTAACTTATTATTAACTTGTTATTTTTAATTTTTTAACTTCAGAAACCAAAAGTTAAAATAATAGTTGTAATATTTACACATAAGAAGCAATCCCCCTTGAATAAAAACCCCTGATATTAAGTGGCCTTTTGGCCACATTTTTTTATTTATGTTATAATAAATTATATTTAATAAACGGAGGAATATTATGGATAAAACTATAAAAATACGAAAAGCAGAAAAAAAAGATTTGGAATCAATTTCAGAAATATATATAAATTCATGGTTTGAATCATACAGTAATTTTATTTCTGAAGAAAATCTTAAAAATTCTGATTTTCTGAAAAAAGAAAATATAATTAATTCATACAGAAACTGGATTTTTTTTGAAGGAAATATATGCTTCGTTGCAGAAAAAGAAAATAATATAATCGGTTATGTTTACGGAGGAGATGAAGAAGAATACGATTCGGAAATTTATAATCTTTTTGTAAAAAAAGATTTTCAGAGACAGAAAATCGGTTCTGAATTACTTTTACACACTGCTGATTATTTTAAAAAGAAACAATACGAAGATGTTGTTATATGGGCTTTCAAAAAATCTGATTCCTGCCGATTTTATGAGAAATTAGGAGGCAAAGTAATGGAAGAAACTTTTCAGAAAATCGGTTCACAGAAAGAAGAAATAAATGTTTATTACTGGGATACGGATGATTTAATTTCAAATTTAAAAAAACGCAGGTGATTAAATTGAAAATAACAGATAAAATAGGAATTATAGGATTCGGAAATATGGGTTCAGCTATTATAAAAGGTTTAACAGAAACAGAAAGTGTTTATCCCGAAAACATAACTCTTTCAGACAAAGAAAAGAATAAAACCCTTGATTTTTTAAGAAATTATCCGCTTATAAATTTTTCTTCTAACACTGAAAATGCAAAAAACAGTAAATATCTTATTATAGCTGTTAAACCTCATCAGTATAATTCAGTACTGAATGAAATAAAAGAGTTTATTAATGAAAATACAGTAATTATATCTATTGCTGCAGGAATAACAATTTCAGATTTAAAATATGTGCTCGGGAATTCTGTTAAAACCGTACGTACTATGCCTAATACTCCGGCAATGATTAATGAAGGAATGACAGCTGTTTCTTTTGATGTTAATATAACAGATTCTGAAAGGGATACTGTTCTGAATATATTTAATTCAATAGGTAAAACAGAAGTTTTTGAAGAAAAATTTATGGATTTCATTCCGGCTCTTTCCGGTTCTTCTCCGGCTTATGTTTTTATGATGATTGAAGCTATGGCAGATGCAGCAGTACTTTCAGGAATATCAAGAGACAAAGCTTATAAAATGGCTGCACAAAGTATACTCGGAGCGGCAAAATTATTTCTTAACTCCGGGAAACATCCGGGAGAACTCAAAGATATGGTTTGTTCACCAGGCGGAACAACAATAGAAGCAGTTTCCGTTCTTGAAGAAAACGGATTCCGTTCTTCGGTTATAAAAGCAATGAATGCATGCAGCGAAAAAGCTGTAAAAATGTCAAAAAATAAATAAATGCGGAGATATTTATCTCCGCATTTATTTAATATCTGTTGTCTCCGCCTAATAAACCGCCGAGTATATCTCCGCCTATTCCGCCTATTCCTTTCTGTTCTCCTCTGTGATTGCCTGAATATCTCATACCTGCGGCATGAATTCTGTCTGCAAGTCTTGAAAAAGGAAGACTCTGAAGATATACTGTTCCCGGACCTCTGAGTTTTGCAAGAAAAAGTCCTTCTCCACCGAACAGTGCATTGGTAAATCCGCCTACAAACTGTATATCATAATCAACATTTTCTGAAAATCCAACTATACAACCTGTATCAACACGGAGAGTTTCTCCCTGCATAAGCTGTTTCTTTATTATTGTTCCTCCTGCATGTACAAAAGCAAGTCCGTCTCCCTGAAGTCTCTGAAGTATAAAACCTTCTCCACCGAAAAATCCTGCACCGATTTTCTTTGTAAAAGCTATTTCAATTTCTATACCTTTTGCCGCACAGAGAAAACTGTCTTTCTGACATATAAAACTTCCTCCGAAATCAGTAAGCTGAAGAGGTATTATTTTACCCGGATACGGTGCTCCGAATGCTACATGTCCTTTTCCGTTTCCGTTAAAATAAAAATTAGTTATAAAAAAACTTTCTCCGGTTATCATTCTTTTTAGACCTTTAAATATTCCTCCGCCTGTGTTTGTCTGCATTTCTATGCCGTCTTCCATATACATCATAGCACCGGCTTCGGCTCTTATTCCTTCACCGGGGTCGAGTTCTATCTCTACAAGCTGCATGTCATCGCCAATTATCATATAGTCAACTATATCTGCCATAATGGCACCCCCTTTTATCTGATATAAATATTATAATATATTTTTATTAATTTTATTTTCTTTAGTTATATTACAATATAAAAAAAATCTGAAAAACGTTTAACACAAAATAAACTATCACGTAACATTTTCTTATCTTTACTTTGAAATAATAGCAGTAATAAATAATTCGGAGGTTAATATGAATAACATAAAATATATCGGAAATAAAGATTTATCAGAATTAAAAACCGCTCATAACCATATGCTTAAAGATATTTTATCTATAGAACCCGGAATGAAAGTAGTAGAACTCGGAACGGGACCCGGATTTTTCTGGACTATTCATGATCTTAATATTCCTGATGATTCAACTGTTATTCTTTCTGATATTTCCGAAGATATTTTATATGAAACAGAAGCAAATCTTATGAATATGAATCATAATTTTTCTTTTGAAAAAATAGATGCAATGAATATATCATATCCTGACGATTATTTTGATATTGTGATAGCAAATCACGTTTTATATCATGTTGAGGATATTTATATAGCACTTTCCGAAATAAAAAGAATTCTGAAACCGGGAGGAACTTTTTATTCATCAACTTTGGGAAAAAATAATTTCATAGAACTTGAGGAAATTTTTTTAAAATACAATGCTGATTTTTCAGAAAAATTTAACTTTCATAAACGTAAATTCCTTATGGATAACGGTAGGGAAATTCTTGAAAAATATTTTTCTTCGGTAGATATATACCGGTTTGAGGATAAAAAAGAAATCCCCGATTTTAATTCTCTTTATGATTATTATCTGTTTTCCGGTTATCTAAGCGAAGAAGAAATTCAGAATAAAAAATTTTATAATTTTCTTATGTCCTATTTTAACAAAGAAGGTAAAATTTTTATAACAAAAGATTCAGGCCTTTTTGTCTCAGTAAATCTTTAAACTGAAAAAGATATCATATCAAATTAAGTATGATGTCTTTTTTATTTTTTTATATTATAATATTTCTGAGATTTGGAGGTGTTAATATAGACAGATATTTTAAAGTATTAAGAATTGCTTTGCCTGCTGTAGGGGAAATGATTCTTTTTATGCTTGTATGGGTTATAGATACAGCATTTATAGGAAATTGGGGCGGAAATGATGCTGTAAGTGCTGTCGGCATAAGTTCCGAAATGCTCTCTACTCTTTCCGGAATTTTTGTAACCATGGGAATAAGTGTACCTATTACTTCAATGGTTGCCCAAAAATACGGAGCAGGGGAATTTGACGAATCGGAAAAATATCTCGGTCAGGGAATACTGCTCGGACTTATTGTCGCATTTGTTATTTTCATACTCATTGCTTTTTTTAATCCTTTTCTTTTAAAACTTATGGGTGCTTCGGGAAATGTTTTGGAAAATTCTTTAAAATACATGAAATTTGCAGTTTTCGGAGTTCTTTTTAACATGATATCATCATTACTCAACTCAGGATTACGCGGAATAGGCCGTACCGATATTTCTCTTATTTCTGCAATAATTTCCAATGTTCTTAATATTTTTCTTGACTGGATTTTCATTTTCGGAAAATTCGGATTTCCGGAACTTGGTATTATGGGTTCTTCACTTGCAACTTTTATTTCTTTTTTTACTTCTTTTTTATTTCTGATTTTTTATTATAATAAATATTCTTACATAAAAATAAGATTTAAATATATTTTTACCAAAAATAAAAACTATATAACACATCTTATAAAGCTTGCGATTCCTTCAGGTTTACAGGAAGGGTCTTTCAGTGTAGGAAGACTTCTCTACGTTTCTTTTGTACTTAAGGGTCTCGGAAGTATTTCCGCTTCTGCTAATCAGATAGTAACAACGGTTGAAAGTATTTCTTTTATGCCGGGATGGGGTTTCGGTGTTGCGGCAACTTCTCTCGTAGGGCAGATGGTGGGAGCAAAAAAGTTTGATAAAGCCAAAGATTTTGCCAATATATCTGTTTTTATGAGTGCTTTTGTTATGGGAATTTTCGGACTTTTATTTTTTATTTTTCCGGAATTTTTTATAGGTCTTTTCATAAATGATACTGTCACTATAGCAATAGGAAAGGATACTTTAAAAATAGCAGCTTTTGAACAGATTTTTATGGCAGTTTCAATGGTTTATGCCGGATCTCTCAAAGGATACGGAGATACTAAAACACCTTTTAAAATTTCACTTTTTACAAACTGGGTTTTAAGACTTCCGATTATATATATTTTTATTTTTATTTTAAACCTTGACCTGAAATGGCTCTGGGGGGTTATGGTTTTTCAGTGGATGATTGATGCATTATTACATTTTATATTATTTAAAAAGAAAACTAAGTCAAATTTAAATATTATTTAAATAAATGATATAATTAATGTTGTACAAAATTTTATATAAAAGGTGAAATGATGAAAAAAACTATTTTAATTTTTGGAATTATTTTTACTTTTTTTTATATTAATGCTTTCCCAAAAACTAATATAATGATATTAAACTCATATCATAAGGGCTTTTCATGGACAGATAATGTGGATGATGCTATTATTAACAATTTAAAAAATAACAACGATATAACTTTTTATATTCAGAATATGGATACGAAAAGAAAATACGATGAACCTTATATAGAAGCTCTTGTAAATATGTTTATTGCAAAATATACCGGAATAAAAATGGATTATCTTATTTCAACGGATGATGCCGCATTTAAATTTTTTATTGATTACAGAAACAGACTTTTCGGAAATATTCCTCTTATTTTTACAGGAGTTAATGATTTTTATAGTTATGACCTTTCGCAATTTGATAATTATACAGGTATAATAGAAGATGTTGATATCGGTGCGACTTTTGATCTTATAGAAAAAATACATCCGGAAACCAAAACACTTTATGTTATAAATGATATGTACGTTGAAACTTCGAAAGTTATAAAAAGAGATATTCTGAATATAGCTTCGGACTATCCGTTTGAAATAAAATTTCTTGAAAATGTAACCATCAGTGATCTTGAGAGAATACTCAGTACTCTTTCAAAAGATTCTGTTGTTTATGTAGGACTTTTTTTTGCTGACAGAGATAAAAATTTTACAGATGAAACCGAAATAAACCGACTTATAGCTGATTACTGTGTTGTTCCGGCATATACATCATGGGATATATATTTCGGTTCCGGAACAGTAGGCGGACTTATAACACACGGAACACTTCAGGGAAATGAAGCTTATAAAATGCTTGATAAAATTATTAAAGGTACTCCTATTTCAGATTTACCCGTAATTTCAAGTCCTAAAAGTTATTATTTTGATGATTTTGTACTCAAGAAATTTAACATTAACAGAAATTTACTTCCGGAAGGATCAGTTATAATAAATGAAAACCCGGGATTTTTTCAGAAATACTATAAAATAATAATAACAATATCTTCTGTAATATTAATTCTTATAGCAATAATTATTATAATGAGAATTGATCTTTCAAAAAAGAAGAAACTTATTATGCAGATAAATACAAAAAACGAGGAAATTGCCGCTTATAATCAGGAAATATCAGCTTACAATCAGGATCTTACAGCTCAGAATGATGAATTAAACAATCTTTACTCAAAAATCTCTTTACAGAAAAATTTACTGCAGACAATAATAGACTCAATACCACATATGATTTTTGCAAAAAATAAAAACGGAGAGTTTCTTTTTCTGAACCAGGCAACAACAAAGTATTATGAATCAACAACAGAAGAACTCATAAAACATTCACATTATGAAATACACGGTAAAATTTCAAAAACCGAAACAGATTATATAATTTCAAGAGATGCTCAGGTACTCTCAGAAAAGAAAAACCTTGACGATCCTGAAGAATCTTTTACTGATGTTAAAGGTAATACTCATATTCTTGATATGAAAAAATATTATATAGAGGTTGATACTGAAACAGATATAACTCCTGCTGTTTTAGGAGTTGCAGTAGATGTAACCGAACTTAAAAAATCCAATCTGGCACTTGAAAAAACAAATAAAGATCTTAATACTGCTTTTCTTGAAAATGAAAGGCTTATAGGAAGTCTTGAAAATCTTATAGAAATATTTTTCTATGAATTTGAAAATTTTGAAGATCTTCTCAGAAAGATTTTTCTTGCTCTCCCGCAGTTTATAAAAGAATACAGCAAAGGTGCCGTAATGCTTTTTGAAAACAATACTTACAGATTTATTGAAGGCAACGGTTATAATATAGAAAATCTTAATTATATAAGAATAAAAGATATTCCTCAGAAAGAATCAAGAGTATTTATAACGGAAAATATGTACAATGAATTTGAAAATTATATGTCCAAAGAAGATTATAAAATATTTCTTGAAAGTGTTCCTCATTCAAAACTAAATTTAAACATAAAAATAAAATCCAACAAAAAATTCTACGGTATAATAACAATTGACCTCGGAAATAATTATAATAATTTTTCCAATGAATCAATAAGATTCTGTAATTATTTTGCCGGAGTAGTAAAACTTTATCTTAGTATAAGTGAATATTCAAGAGATATAAACGAATCGTATATTAATTTCAGCAATAAATTTGCAATGATTGCCGAAGCTTACGACGAAGATACTAAAAATCATATAAACAGAGTAGGTTCTCTTTCGGGATTTATAGCCGAAAAACTTAATCTGGCTCCTGAATTAATAAAAGATATAAAAACATATTCATCTTTGCACGATATAGGAAAAATATATATTCCTCTTGATATTCTTAAAAAGCCAGGAAAACTTACACCGGAAGAATGGGAAATTATGAAAAAGCACACTTCTTATGCATTTAAATTACTGGGTAACAACGAATACTTTAATACGGCTCTTAATATAGCACTCTACCATCATGAAAAATATGACGGTTCAGGTTATCCTTTCGGACTTTCAGAAAAAGCAATACCGGTAGAAGCCTCTATAGTTTCCGTTGTTGATGTTTATGATGCTCTCAGGTCAAAAAGACCTTATAAAGAAGCTTTTTCACACGAAAAAACAATGGATATTATTATTAATGGTGATGAAAGAACTTCTCCTAAACATTTTAATCCTCATATTCTTGAAGTTCTTAAAAATAATTCTGATGAAATTAAAAATTTATGGGATGTCATAAATACTGATCTTTAAACGGAGGTAATGCTGTGGCTATAATTAATCTTTCGGGTAACAGATATTCCGAAAAAATTAATCTTCTTTCGGAAGAACTTAAAAAAATTAACTCTGTCTTACCTGAAAATCTGAAAAATAAAAAAATTGATGATTTAAAAGATAATCTTACACAACCGTTCAACTTTATGGTTGTCGGAAAAGTAAAATCAGGGAAAAGTACATTTTTAAATGCTCTCATCGGTTTAAAAGAAAATGATACTGAACTTTTTCCTTCAAACGAAAAAATATGTACAGCTGAAATAACAAAGGTTATATACGGAGAAGATAATGAATATAAAGAAAACGGTATAAAAATAATTTCAAGGAAACTTGACCGGATAAAAAACTTTATTTTTATAGATACTCCGGGAACAGGTGCTATCATCGAAGAGCACGGAAAAATAACAGAAGACTTTATACATAACAGCAATCTTATAATTTTTATCTTTGAAGCAAGAAATATTTATCATAAAGAAGAATGGGATCTTATAAAAAAGATATATTCAGAAGGTAAACCGATTATATTTGTTCTTCAGCAAAAAGACCGTGCAACCGACAAAGAACTTATTTCAAGCCGTGAGGAAATAGTTAAAAACTGTTTAAAAATAGGTTATGAAAATCCTGTAATTTTTGAAACCTCTGCTATTTGGGAATTAAAAAATTCAGAAAACAGCGGCTTTGACGAGCTGAGAGATTATATTTCCAAAAATCTTACCGGCGATGAAAAACAGAAACTTAAGATAATTTCTGTTATAAAAAATTCATTATCTGAAATTAAAAACATTTCTTCTGCCGTAAACACTGAAATAAACGCTCTAAAAAACGAAGAAACTTATTACAAAAATATAGATTACTATATTTCAAAAGGTAAAAACAGTTTTTCGGAAAAAGCCAAAATAATGACCGATTCTGTTTTTATGTATTATCAGAGTAGTGCTGTAAATTTAAAATATTCATTTTCAAAAATTATTGAAAATCAGACAAAAATAAAAACAGAAACCGATCCGCTTATTCAGAAATTCAAAGATGACTTTTCCGAAAATGCAAAAAATACAGTTAATTCTAATTTCAATCTTATTTTAAATCAACAGAAAACAGAATTTACAGCTTTTACAGAACTTTTAAAAAAATCAGAAAAACCCCTTTCACCGGAAATAAGCAGCGAAATTCTTTATATGATAGAAAAAAAGACTGACGCTCTTAAATTAAATATAGAAACGGAAATTACCAAAGAAATTAAAAATCTTTTATCTGATATAGTACTTGAAGACAAAAATTTCATAACAAAAATATTTCTGAGAAAAAAGAAAATTATGAGAGATACCGAATTAAGTATAGAAAAAACTTTTAAAAATCTTTCGGAACAAATTGAGACACATGTAGAAATTACTAAAGATGAAGTTTATAAACATATTCTCTCAAAATTTTCAGTAAACGGAAAAAGTCTTGAGGAATTAAAAAATATTATAAATGAAAAAAATAAAATTCTTAATGATATATCCTCCGCAGAAAAAATCATAGAAAAAATAGCTACAGAGTTATAAAAAATCCCTGCTAAAAATATTGCAGGGATTTTTTAAATACATTTTTTTATTTCATTATAAAGCTTCAGAAATTTATTTTTTCCAAGTATTTCAAAATCAGTGTTCATAAAAATTATTGAAATATTTGTTTTTTTCGGTGTAATATAAAATTTTTTCATGTTGATTGGTTAAATTATACAAAGTATTATATCAGATTCAGACATAATTTTTATTTTTTAAATTGTTTACTTTTTCTAATTATATTATTAACATTTAGAATCTATTTTTTTGTTTTTTTTGTTATAATATAAATAAGCACTATTAAAGAACCTAAATCGAGGTGATTATTATTAATTATAATGACTTATCCAAGGTAATGAAAACAGAAAAAGAGGGCGGTCAGTATTATTTTCTGGCTGATGTATTAAGGCTTTACGGAATAGATTTTATTCCTGAATATCCTAAAGATATTAAAAAAGCCATGGTTCAGGGATGGGTAAGGGCAGATAAAATCTGGGAGCTTGCTGAATATATTGAATCATATGTCAATAAAGACAACAAGGCAAAATATAAAATAAATCTTTCTCTTGTAACTTCAATTTTTATTGAAGGTAAAAATTATTTTGATTTTTCTGAGGTTAAATCATACTGCATACTGAACAACATACCAATAAAACCTATTAAATACGTAAGTCCTCAGTACATATACAAAAAAGAAGGAAAAAGAAAAACTTTTGTATCAGTTGAAGGTCTTAAAGAAGTTATAAAAAGCATAGAATTTGAATAAAAAAAAGAGAATGCATCGCATTCTCAATAGTTTAGATATCTCATTGGGGTTACACATTGTGTTGTTGTTTTCATATAAATTATATTTCTTTTTAGGTCTGTTTTTGTATATCTAAGGTCATGAAAGATGTATTACTTTATTAATGAACTGTTTTCAGATATAAACATGTCTTTTTATCCATTCGTGCATGCTTATACTGTTTATATATGTTTCTGTGATAATTCCGGAAAGATCTTTATCAGTAAGTATATCATAAGGGAAAACTCTGTAAAAATACAGGGTTTTTTTCTTTATAAATAAATTTTCATTATATCCCGAAGGTGTTCTTTTAAGAGAATCTTCACATATGCAGAGCTTCTTTTTTATACCTTTAAGGTATAATTTATATAGTTCATTGTATGCTATAGTACTGAATATACTCCTTCTGAAATTTTCCGTATAATTTTTATTCATCTGATGAATTCCGCATGAAATAAAAACTTTTTCCGAATCGAAATAAAAATAAAATCCGGAATTATCCATTTTGAATTTATTTGGTCCTTCCCAGACAAAAAAACCGTAATATTTTTTATACGGTATTTTAGAAAATCTCATATTATTATTTATTCTGAAAAGCGCCTTTCCCGGTAAAGGTTCACAGTTAATATTTTCTGTATATTCATACAATATATTACCTATATCATAAACAAGATCAACCGTAGGCTCTTTTACATATTTTTCAAATCTTTCCCTGTTATTTTCAAACCACTTTTTGTTATTATTAAAAAGTAAATCTGACATAAAAGACAATGTTTCTTTCGTATATCCCTTAAAATTCATATTTATCACCACTTTATTTTTTATAATAAATTATACAATAAAACGGAGGTTTTATCGTGGATTTTTTTGATAGTGAAATTTTCAAATGGGTTATCATGCCTTTTATTATTTTCTTTGCAAGAATACTCGATGTTTCACTCGGAACAACAAGAATTATACTCGTATCAAAAGGTAAAAAATATCTTGCATCCCTTATAGGTTTTTTCGAAGTAACCGTATGGCTTCTCGTTGCCGGAAGAGTTATACAGAGCGTTGATAATGCTTTGTATGTAATTGCATATGCCGGAGGTTTTGCAATGGGAAATTTTGTCGGAATAATGCTTGAGGAAAAACTTGCAATAGGAACTATTTCGGTAAGACTAATAACAAATAAAGACCCGGAAGAATTTATAAACGGTCTGAGATTATCCGGATTCGGTGTAACAACTGTTCCTGCTTACGGAAAAACAGGTCAGGCTTATGTAATATACAGTATAATGCAGCGTAAAAAATATCCGAAATACGAAGAACTTGCGGAAAATTTTGACTCAAAAGCTTTTATAGCTATTGAAGATATTAAAAATGTAAAAGAAGGCTATTTTCAGGATATTGACAGTAAATTTTCAAATATGTCATTTCCTCTGAGAAAATCAAAATAAAAGGAAAGATTAAATCTTTCCTTTTATTATTTCTCAGATAATATTATATTAATTAAATTTTGTTTTAAAAACCTTAATAAGAAAAGACTCCCGGTAATTTATTCAAAATATATTAATGCGGACATTCTTCCGGTATTACCATTTTCTCTTCTGTAAGAAAAAAACATATCATTCATTTCATATGTACACATAGCTGCCGTAATTATATTTTTTTCTTTTATACCCGATTTAACAAGAAGTCTTCTGTTTGCTTCCCAGAGATTAAAGATAAATTTATTACTGTTGTTTTTTTTATAAAGATCTTCATCAGTGTAAACAGATTTAATTTTTAAATAAACCTCTTCTCCTATTTCAAAATTTTCAGGTCCTATAGAAGGTCCTATAGCACATATAATATTTTCCGGATCAGAACCGTAATTTTCTTTCATTTTATATACGGCTTTTTCACCTATTTTTAAATATGTTCCTTTCCATCCTGAATGAACTGATGCTATTATGTGCTTATTTATATCATAAAAATAAAGAGGTACACAGTCAGCATACTTTGTAATAAGAATATTTTGGGGATTATCTGTCATAACTCCGTCCGCATCAGTAATTTTACCGGTAAATTCAGATACTTTTATTACATTATCCCCGTGAACCTGATTTATATATATTATATTTTTTCCTTCCGTACCGATAATATTTTTTATATCAGAGCTGTGTTTAGTTGTAAACAAAGCATTAACTCCGTATTTTTTAAATTCTTCTATTTCAAAGTAACCTTTTTCATTTCTATAAACAAAAATTTTTATTCACCGCCTTTTATTTTATATTAAAATAATATCATGAATTATACTTTTAACATTATTTAGTAATATATTTTTAAGATTTATAATGTAAACTTAAGTGAAATATATTTGGAGGTCGATAATATGGATGAAAATGAATTGGAATTTTTTACAATTATGGGCGATGACGAAAAAGAATATCATTTTCTTTTTGTTGCTGAATTAGAACTTGAAGGAAAAAAATACTGGATATGTGATGAAGCTTTTCCCGATGAAGATACAGATGAAATGACTCTCGGAGAAACTGTTGTTTTTAAAGTTACAACAGAAGGAGATGACTTCTTCCTTGATTCAATTGAAGATGAAGAAGAATACAACAGAGTTTATGATTTCTGGGAAAGTAACACAGATGTTATCGATACAATAGATGAAGATGCAGAATACGAAGAAGAAAATGAAGAAGATGAAAAAGATATGTGATTACTCACATATCTTTTTTATTGAATATGGCTGTAATTTTATTTTTCCGTACTCTTTTTCTGTATCTGTATAATTTATAACATATTCTCCTGTTAATTCAAGACCGTCTTCTGTTATTTCATTTTCACCGAAAAAATCCGAAAGAATTTTAACATATCCGTCTCTGTCGGTTACAAATCCTGTATATATAACTTTTCCATCTTCTGATTCAACAGATGCAACCATCTCATTTTCCCAGTATCCGGTTATTTTTCCTTCTGACGGTACTATTTCTTCTATCCAGTAATCGCCTTTTATTTCATAATTTTTATAATTTATTTTTTTGGAATAAACCGCTCCGAAATCTTTTATCTCAAGCTTAAGTCCTTTCATATTTATTCCTGTTGTTTTTAATATATGATTATTAACATCCTTAAGATCTGTCATAGCAGTTATAAGAATTTTTCCCTGAAAATTTTCTGTTTTTCTTTTAAATTCATCACTCAGATAAACTGCAAACGGTACTATGATGTATTTATACTTTGAAATATCACTGTCATAAAATACAATATCTGCTTCCCTGTTTAATTTTTTTACAGCACCGTATATATCTATTACAGAATTAATATAATTAAAATCTTTTGAAACATTATTTATTTTATGCATCCAGCTTACTTCATAATCAAAATATAAAGCCGTATCCGCATTTTTTATCTTATTAAGGCTGTCATATTCTTTTGACATTCTTTTTATTAATTTAAGTCTTTCTGATTTTTCGGGTTTTCCGTCATAGTTAAGAATTCCGTTATGAAACTGTTCTGCTCCGTAAGGAACTGCTCTGTATCTGAAATAAAGAAGATCCGAAGCCCCGTGAAGTTTTGCCTGAAAAGTAACCGGTAAAAGCCATTTTGCAGGATAATAAAGATTTCTTGTCTGCCAGTTTACCCTTCCCGGCTGTTGTTCCATAACAGTAAACTCTTTGTTTTTTATAGCGTACATAAGATCAAAATTAAACGCAGTAAGCATAGGGTCAAATTCCTCTTTCGGCATATAACTGTCATAAGATATAAAATCATAAATTTTTTCATGATCTTTATAATTTATATCGGTAAAATTAACCATAAAATTATGTGTAACCGGTCTGTCAGAATATTTTCTTATTATATCCGCCTGTGCTTTTGCATAATTATTTATAGATTCAGTGGAAAATCTGTAATAATCAATAACATGATGCGGATTAGGAAATGCATTAGTTTTTTTCGGTGTTTCTATCTGTGAAAAAGAATTGTATGTCTGTGACCAAAATGATGTTCCCCATGCCTCATTAAGTTTTTTTATATCACCGTATTTAACCGCAAGAAATCTTGTAAATTCCGAATCACATTTTTCACAGTAACAGTGTGTTGTATTCTCACACCCGAATTCATTATCTATCTGCCATGCATAAAGGCCTTCCCTTATTCCGTATCTTTCTGCAAGTTTTTCAACTATTTCTTTTATATACTGTTTATAATTATCACTGTTATAACAGTAATGTCTCCTGCTTCCGAAATTTCTTACATTACCGTTCTCATCTTTCTGAAGAATATCAGGATATTTTCTTATTATCCATGCCGGGGGGGTTGCTGAAGGTGTTCCCAGTATTATTTTTATTCCGTTTTTTTCTGCTGATTCAAAAACTTTATCTAAAATGCTGAAATCGTAATTTCCTTCTTCGGGTTCGAGTTTATCCCACATAAACTCACCTATTCTTATTATTTTTATTCCGTTCCCGGACATAATTTCTATATCCTTTTCTATTCTTTCAAAATCCCAGTGTTCAGGATAATATGCAACTCCGAGCATTCTTTTACCTCCTTTTTGATTTTAAATATTATCTCTATAAAATATTATAACAGTATTTTCTTATTTTATATTTTAAAATCTTTCAGAAAAATTTTTAAATTTAATTTTAATATAAATTTAATTTTTAAAACAGATATTTTTTGTTATAATTTATTTATACGATAGGGGGGTATAATATGAATTTTTCGGATATAAATTATTTCGGCACTTCTGTTAGTTTTTTATCAGCCTTTTCAGGAGGTATTCTTTCTTTTTTCAGTCCGTGCGTTATGCCGCTGATCCCTGTTTTTCTTTCTGTTCTGGTAGTTGATTACAGTAATATAAAACATGTTATAAAAAGAACTGTGGGATTTTTTTCCGGACTTTCTGTTTTTTTTGCATTAATTGGTCTTATGTCAGGGTTTTTCGGGTCGCTTTTAATAGAATATCAGAAAATTACAAATATTTTAATGGGATTGATCGTAATAATACTTGGTTTTTTTTACATTCTGAAAATAAATTTTATAAAAGCAAAAAAATTCAATCTTATGAAATGGCGGAATGATTCATTTTTTTCTTCATTTATTCTCGGAATAATAATATCTGTAGTATGGATACCATGTTCCGGACCTGTTCTTGGTTCAATACTTGCAATGGCTGCAAACACCGGAACAGCAGTTAGAGGCAGTCTGCTGCTTTTTGTTTATTCACTCGGAATATCTTTTCCTTTTATTTTTCTTTCGGGATTCGTTTCAAAAATTATATCAAAAATAACGTTCGGAGAACCTAAATGGCAGAAATTTTTAAGATATGCCGGAGGAATTCTTCTTATAATAACAGGAATATTAATTTCAACCGGTTTTTTCAATTCTTTACAGGGAGGGTTTTAAATGCGGAATAAAATATTTATTTTTTTCATTCTTTTCATATCAGTTTTTTCTTTTTCAGAACCTATTTCAAACTATGTTTTTACAGACATTGATACTGCAAAAAAAGTAGCTTCGTTAACAGATAAATATTTAATAATAATGTTTTCAAGTGATTCCTGTATTTACTGTAAAAAATTTAAAGAAAATGTGCTCACAGATGATGAAATTTCGGAATGGCTTAAAACAGAATATGTTTTTACCGAAATTAATCCTACTTCTTCAAGAAAAGCTACGTTCGGAGGGAAACAGTATACTTATTCACAACTTTACGGAGGATTTGGTGTAAGGGGTACACCAAGTTTCCTTTTTATGGACCAGAATGAAAACTCATTCGGAATTCTTCCGGGATATCTTGAAAAAGAAAATTTTCTGCAGATTCTTATGTATATAAAATATGAAAATAACAACGATATCTCTCTTGATGACTTTATTTCACAGAATTTAAAAGTTTCTGTGAGCAAAAGAATTATTTATCTTTCACAGGATGATATAGATTTTCTTATGAAATATGACCCTAATACCGTTGAACTTAAATATTCAAAAGATCTTTACAGCAATGTTGTATCTGCGGATAAAGATTTTCCTGATAATTATGTTGTTATAAAGAAAAAATAATTTAAAACCGTACTTGGGATTTCTAAATTCATAAACACTTAAGTACGGTTTTTGTTTATTTTTTATTAAGTTATTTGTTATAATATTATAAAGGGGGCGGTTGTTATGAGTAAAATTTCATTATCATACTTTTCCCAGGATTCTTCTCATTTTCTCTCTGATGATTTGTATAAAATAAATGTAAATAGTATCGGTGAATCATATATATCATCCTGTGATTCGGATATAATTTTCATTTATTTTTCCGATCATATAAATATTGATTTTGTAAAAAAACTAATGGATAAAAACAGACTTATTCCTTTTGTAATAATGTATAAAGAAATTTCCATGAAAGAACTCAGAGAACTTTTTTCAGTTAATCCTGAAAAAATTGTTGACTATGAGGAATCAGAAAAAATAGACGAAATTATATTTAATGTTATGCTTTCATCCATAGAAAAAAAAGCTCATTCAGAACGTTCAAAAGAACTTTCTCTCCTTTCTTTTGCACTTGAACAGACAGGACAGATGGTTACAATAACAAACAGAAACGGCATTTTCCTTTATTTAAACAATAAATTTATAGAAACAACAAAATTTGAGAGAACTGATCTTAAAGGAAAAAAAATTTTTGACATAACAGAAACTTATGATACTGAAGGCTATAAAACTATAACTGATAAAATCAATTCCGGATTTACATGGAGCGGCGTACTTAAATTCTTCTCAAAAGACGCGGAAAAAATTCTTACCTATACAAAAATTTCTCCTTATTATGATGAAGACCAGAAAATTAAATACTTTATAATAACTTCCGAGGATATTTCTACATATTATCTTTCTGAAGAAATTTCACAGAAAATATTTGATATTTCTAAAGATATAATACTTTTAATGGACAGAAAAGGAAATATAATAAAAGCAAGTAATTCTTTTTACGACTATTTTTCAGAATATATGAACATAAAATCAAATATTTACGGTTATATAGATAAAGAAAAAAAGGACTTACTCAGCAAAAATATAGAAAAAACCTGTGATCAGAATTTTTACACTTTTGATTATGAACTTAAAAATCCCACAAATTCATCACGGTGGTTTTCATGGAGATGTGTATTTTTCAGGGAAGTTAATCTTATTTATGCAGTTTTAAACGATATAACCGAAGAAAAACTTATACTTGAAAATTTAATTACGGCAAAAGAAAAAGCCGAAAATATTTCCAAAATAAAAAATCATTTTATAGCAAACACAAATCATGAAATAAGAACACCTCTTACAACAGTAAAAAGTATAAACGATATATTAATGAAAAAAATTAAAGATAACGATATACTGAAATATGTTAATCTTCAGAAAACCGCACTGAAAGAAATTAGTTATATTGTCGAAAATATACTTGATTACTCAAAAATAGATAATGATAAAGTTGACATAAAAATAAAGGATGAATTTTTTTCCGATATTTTCGATGATATTAAAAAAAGTTTTTTACTCAATTTTTCAGGTAAAACCATAAACTGTATATTTGAAAATACTGTTCCGGAAAATTATGTAATAAAAACCGATAAAATCCGTTTCAAACAAATTATTTATAATATATTAAACAATTCAGAAAAATATACTGAATCAGGTTTTATAAAATTTAATTCTTTTATTAAAGATGAAAGTCTTTTTATTATGGTTGAAGATACAGGAATAGGTATTTCTGAGGATAAAATAAAAGATATTTTTACTCCTTTTAATAAAATTTCTGAAAAAAATTTTGAAAATAAAGGCCTTGGTCTGGGACTTTCCATAACAAAAAAATTATGTGATCTTCTCAATATTTCTATAACCGTTTCCAGTAAAGAATATAAAGGAACTTCCGTAATTCTTAAATCCGAAGATGTATATGTAAATAATCACAGGAAAAATGAAACAACGGAAATTTCAGATTATAATAATTCTCTTGATATTTTTCTTATAGAGGATAATATAATAAATCAGATGATTGTAAAAGAAATTCTTGAGTCTTACGGTATGAAAGTAACTGTATGCGGGGACGGAAAAGCTGCTTATGAAATACTTAAAACAAACAAATTTGATCTTATATTTATGGATATATCAATTCCTTCAATGTCCGGTACAGAGCTTACCGAAAAAATAAGGCTTTCTGATAAAAAAACAGTAATTATAGCCCTAACCGCATATTCAACTTATGAAACACAGCAAATGTGTATCAGATGCGGAATGAATGATTTTATTTCTAAACCTTTTGATGAAGAAACACTTGTACAGAAAATAAAATACTTTTTTCCGGTAAAAAAAGAACCAAAATCAAATAAAAATTCAAAAGATGAAATATATAAATTATTTGTCAGTGATTACAGTGATAAAATCAAAAAAATACATTCTTTTGCAGAAAATAAAAATACTGATGAAATCAGAAAAATTGCACATCAGTTAAAAAACCCGCTTAAATTTTTTAATTATAATAATCTTTATTCGGTTTTCTGTAATTTAGAAAATCTTTGTGAGATTAATTCTTCTGAAGAAATTAAAAAAATTATTTTTACAACGGATTTTTCGTTGAAATAATTCAGGGTGGTGAATCATTTGAGAGATACTATATTAAGAATTTTAGTCGATTTCTCTAAAAATCTCAAGCCAAAACTCATAAAAAGTTCTATGGCTTTAAAATTCGATAATTTTTATTATCAGTATTTTTTTTACGACGGCCTTTCAAATAGTTTTAAAGAAGATTTTTCAGGTCTTCACTTTGATATTGACAGTAATATAGAAGAAATAATAAACAATGAAGAATATTACAATGTAAAAATAAAAAAAGAAAGTTACAGTGATAAATACTGGTGGCTTTTCAATGATCTGGAACTTGATGAAGTATATATTTTCATAAAAAATATATACTCTCCTCTTCTCAATTTAAGAGAACCTATTTCTATAGTAATTTTAATTTCCGAAACAGATATTTCGGAAGAAGCCGAATCACTTTTTAATGAAATTTACATAGAAATTTCAGACAGTATATACGAGCTTTCAAAATCAATGAAAAAAAATCTTCATCAGGCTCTTTATCTTAACAGCTTTGCCAGAATGCTTGAATCTATAGACCCTCTTACTTATAATCACTCTCTCCGTGTTGCCGATCTTGCCACAATACTTACAAGAGCTGCCGGTTACGATGACGAAAAGGCTTTTTTTATACGAAACTGTGCTTTAATACATGATCTCGGAAAAATATGGATACCGAAAGATATATTATACAAAGGTGTAAAACTGACTCATGAGGAAGAAAAAATCTATCAGACGCATACGGATAAGCTTGAAACAATATTCTCCGGAAATATATTTATGTCTGAAATGGTAAAAATTGCAAAATACCATCATGAATACAACGATGGTACAGGTTATTACGGTCTTAAAGAAAAAGATATACCTTATGAAACAAAAATAATAATAATATCAAATCTTTTCGACCATTATCTGAACGGATCTCCGAGAGAAGAACCGAAAAGTCTTGAAATAACCATAAAAGAACTTGAATCCCTTGTTAATAAAAATAAAATCGATCCGGATCTTTTTAATATTGTAAAAACTGTTTTTCCGGATTTTTTCAGCGGTATACAGAATATAAATCTTTTCAGTTCAATCGGTTTCACGAGTAATGTATTTATACAGGATGTTTATAATAAAGATATTATTATTCACGGAAATATAATAGACACTTTCGGAAATATAATAAATGTTTCAACTGTTACTCCGGCTGAAATTAAAAACGGAAGTGAAGTTTCCGTACAGTGTAATATGGGCGGGCTCATGGAAAATTACAGAGCAAAAATAATTTCAAAATCCACAAATACTTATACTCTTATTTTAGAAAAAGATATAAGCAATAAAGAAAAATTTGTAAAAATAATGTGGTCAAAATCTATAATAATAACTAAAATATCTGATTTTGAAAGAGATATGGATAGTATAGATCTTTATAAAAATATAAGTTTTAAGGGTGAAATGCGTATACTCGGAGCCAGTCACCTTATATTTGCTTCTGACAAAGAAATACTTTCGACAAATGAAAAAGTTCTTATTACTTTTGAAGCTTTCGGTGAAATACTTAAAATACCGGGATATATAAAAGATGTAAAATTTGAGCTCAGTAAATATAAATATTATGTTGATTACTTTGACATGTCAGAAAAAAACAGAAGTCTTATTTTCAGAAGTATTTTTAAAAAACAGATAGAATTAAAAATGGGAATACGGTAGGAGGCGGTAAAAATGTTTGAAATTTATCCTATAGCAGTTGTTGATGATTATGAAATTGATTTTATGATAATAAAAAACACTCTTGAGGAAGCCGGACTTGAAAATCCCATAATTCATTTCAGAAACGGAAAAGATATTCTTAATTATCTGAAAGAAAATAATACGCCTCCGTGTATTATAATACTTGATCTTTATATGCCGGAAATGGACGGATTTGAATTTCTTAAAATATCCAATGAAAAAAATCTTCTGAAAAACATAAAAGTTGTTGCACTGACAGGAAAAAAAGAGGATATAAACAGAATAAAAAGTTTTAACATGGGAGCCCTCGGATTTATTCAGAAACCTTTTGATTACAACGATTTTCTTGATGTAATAAAGACTTCACAATACTGAGGAAATATTTTCTTATACTATTTATAATTAAATTGTAATATTTATATCAGTAAATGTATTAAAAAAAATATATTATATAATTTAGAGCACAGAAAGGGGTTGATGTGATGAAGCAGCAGTTTTTAACTTTCTCAAGTCCTAAATTATCTTCTCAGTATGAATTTATAAAAATATTAAAAGAATCTAAAAATTATGAAGAAATAAAAGATATTGCGAAAAAAATAAGAGGTAACACAAAAGATAATGTAAATAAAAAATGAGGTGTATTTAATGGATAATTACGATATACCTTTGATAAAACTTGAAGATTTTGAAATAACAATAAAAAATGAAAAAATAATTGAAAATGTAAATTTGGAAATTTTTCCTGGAGAAACCGTTCTGATTTACGGTCCCAGAGATTCCGGAAAATCCATTCTTTTAAGATCTTTTGTCCATTTAAACGAAGAACTTTTCAACGAAGTAAATGCTCACGGAGGAATATTTTTTTCCGGAAAAGACGTCAGAGAACTTGACAGAAGGTTTTTAAGATCACAGATTACATACATAGACACAAGCTTTGTAGAAAATATGAACTTTCTCAATCTCAAAGAACTTCTTTTTTTATCACTCGGTATGAAAATATCTGATATAAAAAAAGATCATTATGAAATTTTAAATAAACTCGGTATAGCTAAATTTTTTTCCGATATGGATAATTTAAAAAAATATTCAGAACTAAAAGATTGGTCTATTGCAGAAAAAATATCTCTCATAACCTTTATTTCCCTGGCAAGAAATCCCAAGGTTTTCATATTTGACTGTATACTCGATCATCTCGATGATTTTCTCTTACGTGAAGTAAAAAATATACTTTTTAATATAAAATCAGACCGTACAATGATTATTTCAACAAGGAATCTGAGTCTCTTTTCCGATCTTTCCGATAAAATTTTGTTTCTCGATTCAGGAAAAGTAAAATATTACGGTAAAACAGAAAATTTCATGATAAATTACATATAAAAATCTCTCGGTTTAAGAGAGATTTTTTATTTTTATACAATATTAACTTATTTGCAATATAAAAACGAAATAATTGTTTTTAATAAGTGTTTTTATTTTAAAGTCAAAAACACAATAAAATTTTCTGATCTATTTTACTTTTATAAGGAAGGGGTGCACACTATGAAAAGTATTAGTACAAAAATACTGTTACCTGTTATAATAGCAATTTTATTCTTAACAGTAGTAATAACCTCCGTAAGTGTTTTTGAAAGCAGAAGCAACGTAAAAACAGAAGCTTTTGACAAAATAGAATATATTGCTATAAGCTACGGAAATTATTTCGATGAAATTTTTCAGGCAACAGATTCTAAACTGAGTGTAGTTTCTGATTATATATCCTCTACTTTTGATGTTTCACGACTTAATTCGGAAAAAGAAGCCTATATGGATGAATATAAAAGTACTCTTCTCACTTTTTTCTACAGTATAGGTAAAAATGCTTCTAATTTAAAATTTATTTATTTTCATCTCAATCCTCTTCTTATAGATCAGGCTCACGGCGTTTCAATCATAAGACAAAACAGTTCTTTTGTCAGAGAACCTGAAATTCCCATTGAACGTTTTAACAGAAATAATCCTGATATGAGTTGGTTCTATGCTCCTCTTGATGCAAAAAAAGCTCTATGGACTGATCCTTACGACTGGGACGGTGAAATGTTAATATCTCATCCTACCCCTATTTTTATTAACGGTACTTTTATCGGTATTGCAGGTATGGATTTCCTTTTCGACGATATTAAAAACGAAATACTAAAAGTTAAATTTTATGATACAGGATATGCTTTCCTTATAAACGATAAAAATGAAATAGTATCACATCCTACACTTGAACCGGGTACAAATATTACAACTGTTTTAAGTGCAGAAGATGTAAGAAAAATCACAGGTGATTCCGGTGTTATAACTTATATATTTAAAGGTGACAGAAAAATTTTAGGATACAAAACACTTTCAACAGGCTGGAAAATTCTCATAGGCGCAACAGAATCGGAAATATATAAAAATATAAACAGTACAACTGTATTCATTTCTTCAATAGCAATTATAACCGGAATATTATCTGTTTTACTTATTCTTTTTGTAATATCAAGGATAGTAAAACCTATAAAATTAATAAACACAAAAATAAATGCTTTCGGTAAAGGTGATCTCACTGTTGACTTTACAGTAAAAACAAAAGATGAAATCGGTCATATTGCTTCAGCACTTCAGGATATGTCAAAGAATTTAAGGGATACGATAGGAAGTATTTACATGTCTTCAACGGAAATAGCTAATTCATCAAATGATCTTTCCGCTGTTGCACAGGAAACAACAGCCAATTCGGAAGAAATTAATTCTCAGATTCAGACTGTTGAAAAGAATACTCTTTCTACATCAAGTTCAATAGAAGAAGTTACATCAGGTGTAGAAGAAATATCAGCATCTGCTCACAGTATATCCGATTCAGCGAATAATCTTTCTGATATATCAAAAGAAACAATGGAACAGGCAACAGAAGGTCAGAAAGTTGTAGGTAATGTTCAGGTAATAATACGTCAGGCAGTTGAACAGAGTAAAGAAAATGAAAAAGCTGTTAAAGCTGTTGTTGAAAATACAGATAACATAGAAAAAATTATACTTTCAATAAATTCTATAACAGAGCAGACAAATCTTCTTGCATTAAATGCAGCAATAGAAGCAGCAAGGGCAGGAGAAGCAGGAAAAGGTTTTGCTGTTGTAGCTGATGAAATAAGAAAACTTGCGGAAGAAAGTAAACGTGCAACTTCACAGATAGCTGAAATATTATCTCTTGTAAAAACATCAGTAGCAGAATCAGACAGAACAAATAAAAAGACAGCGGAAATAATAAGTGATGTTGATTCCGGTGCTGTTAAAGTAATAGAAAACTTCAGTGTAATAAAAGACAGAATACAGGGAATGGCTGAAATGATAGAAAATTTAAGTGCCGTATCTGAAGAACAGAGTGCAAACACTGAAGAAATAAGTGGTGTAATGATTAAAGCATCCGCGGCAATACTTGAAATATCCGAACAGATAAATCACATGGTCAACTCAGTTGAAAATCAGACTCAGGCATCACAGAACACCTCAGCAAGTGCAGAGGAATTAAATGCTCTTGCGGAATCTCTTGAAGATGCTGTCAAAAAATTTAAAATAGAATAAAAGAACCGGCTTATAATTAGCCGGTTTTTTTATAATAATTTCAGTATTTTCGAGTAATTTTCCTCTATTATAGGTTTAAGCATTTCGTTATTTATCTTTTTTATATATGCATCTTTTAATTCCTCATCCTGAAGATACTGTTCAGAGTCTTCATCTATAAATATTTTTGTTTCAAAATAGGCTTTGTAATAACCTGTTTTCTCATTATCTCTGTTGTAAAAACCTATATAGTAATATGAATTCATTTTTGTTATTGCATTTACCTTAAAATTATGTGCCTGCTTTTCCGTTTCAAACCTTTCATAAATATCTTTGCTTACTTTAAAATTAACTTCTTTCAAATCTACATTACTTACAACGGTATTTTTTATTATATGCATATATTTTTTTACTTTTTCCCTTGAAATATAAGATTTAAGGGTTATACTTTCCTCAGCATCTTTAAATGAATCTTCCCAAATCTGAAAATCATTCCCAAGAGAAAGTTCAGGACTTTTACCGTTTTTTTCACCAAAAATAGTCTTTAACATTTTTTTTAATATTTCATCGTTACTGTCACCTGTTTTTTGTGATATTTTTTCAAACCATTTTATCATTTCCGGAGAAAATTCAAGACTGTTAATATTATCAAACTTTAAATCTATATTTCCCTTAAAACGTCTGTTTAAAAGCCAAAGAAATCTCATATTTACGTTCAAGTCACCGGACTCAAATTTTTTAAGATTTTTTATATTTGTCTGGAGGTATTTTGCTATTTCTTCATCTTTAATACCGTATATTTCTTTTCTGTTTAAATATTCTTTTATATAATTTTTCAAAAATTCATATTTCATAACATTTCCTCCGTAAAAAATATAATTTTATCTGATATAATATTTATGTTAAAAATAAAAATCATTTAATAAAAAGAGGTGATTAAGATTAACGATTTCTATAATTCTTTTGTAAGTTTACTCGATTCCGAAAACAAACGTGATGCTGTTAGTTATATTTTATCACTGTTAACAGAAAAAAAAGTAAATGTACAGACTTTATATTCGGAAATTCTGAGTCCTGCAATGAATAACTGGGTCTGTCCGTTTGATGATGAAAATTTCTGTATATGGAAAGAACATGTGAGAACAAATATAGTAAATACTGTTATAGAATCAAGTTATTCTTTTGTTGTAAAAGAACAGGAAGAATTAAATAATTCTATAAATAAATCAGTTGCCGTAATATGTCCTCAGGAAGAATACCACGATCTGGGTCTGAAAATGGTTGCCAATATTTTTATACTTATGGGTTATAAGGTAACTTTTGTGGGGGCTAATACGCCTAAGGAGGTTATTAAATCAGTAACAGAAAATTTTGTATTTGATTATTTTGCTTTTGGTATAACTGATCCTTACAATATAGTTGAAACTTCAAAAACAATAAATATAATAAAATCCCGTCATAAAGACTCAAGAATTATTGTCGGGGGATATGCATTCAGAAATAACAGTCATCTTGTAAAAAAAATAGGTGCTGATATTATATTTAACAGTTTTGAGGATATAGTAAAATTCAGGGAAGGTGAAAGCTTATGAAATTTTCTTTAAAAACCGCTTTCAGATTTTTAATGTCAAATAAGGCGCAGACATTTCTTATTGTTCTTGGTATAGCCGTAGGAATTTCCGTTCAGCTTTTTATTTCTGTACTTATTGACAGTCTTCAGAAAAATCTTATAGAAAAAACAATAGGTAACTCTCCTCATATTACAGTAACGGAAATGTCCGGGGGTTCTGTTGAAAATTATAATGAAATAATAGATTATACAAAAAAAGAAGCAGATGTTTCAGCTTATGATATTGTTACCGAAGGACCGTTTTTTGTTCTTTCCGGTTCGGAAAATATATCTGTACTATTAAGAGGTATATCTATGAAAGACAGTATATACAATATAAAAGAAAAAATAATTTCAGGAAATATTCCTGAAAATATTAATGAAGTTATAATAGGTAAAGATTTTTCCGAAAAATATAATATAAATACCGGAGATAAAATTAATTTTTTAGGTTTTAAAGGTGGTTTACTGAGAAAATCCGCAACTGTAACAGGAATCTTTGATTTTAAAGTTTCGAATCTGAATTCAACATGGATATTAACAAATAATATTACGGCATATGATTTTTTCGGAGTAAGTAATCCTAATAAAATAGAATTTCAGATAAAAGATATTTTTAATTCTGATATATATTCAGAAAATATAAAATCCAATTTCAGTAATACAGGAATAAAAGTTTCCGAATGGAAAGAACAGAACTCTGATCTACTGAGCGGATTAAACGGACAGAGTATATCAAGTATTATGATTCAGATATTTGTAATAGTAGCGGTTGCACTCGGTATAGCAAGTGTTCTTATAATAACAGTACTTCAGAAATCAAAACAGATAGGAATACTTAAGGCAATGGGGCTTAAAAACCGACAGACGAGTACTATTTTCATTTTTGAAGGGTTGTTATTAGGTTTTTTCGGAGCCGTTATAGGTATAGCTATAGGTATGTTTTTACTTTGGGGTTTTTCTACATTTGCAGTAAACCCTGATAAAACACCTATAGTAAAACTTTATTTCGGATACAGATATATAATTATTTCTTCTCTTGTAGGTATACTATCATCAGTTATTTCGGCAATAATTCCGGCAGGAAAATCTGCAAAACTTGATCCTGTAGAGGTGATAAGAAATGGATAAAATTATTTCACTTAAAAATATAAATAAAATTTACGGAACATATATAAAAACACAGGTTTTATTTGATATAAACCTTGATATTGAAAAAAGTTCTTTCAGTTCTATTATAGGTCAGTCCGGAAGCGGGAAATCAACACTTCTAAATATAACAGGTACTCTTGATAAACCTACTTCAGGTGATATCATAATAGATGAAATAAATACAAAAAATATGAATAAAAATCAGTTATCCGAATTAAGAAATCAGAAATTAGGCTTTATATTTCAGTTTCATTATCTTCTTCCGGAATTCACGGCTTATGAAAATGTTCTTATGCCTTATCTGATAAAAAACAAGCCACTTACGGATAAACAGAAAGAACGTGCGTATTATCTTCTGGATATGGTAGGATTATCAAAAGTAAAAAATAATCCGGCATCAAGAATGTCCGGTGGACAGCAGCAGAGGACAGCTATTGCAAGGGCTCTTTTTAATAATCCGCCTATAATACTTGCGGATGAACCTACCGGAAATCTTGATTCTGATTCTTCAAAAACTGTTTTTGATATGATGAGGGATATTAACAAAGAATACGGAACAACATTTCTTGTCATAACACATGACAGACGTATAGCTGATAAAACAGACAGAATAATAGAAATAAAAGACGGGAAAATAAATCTCGATCTTAAAAACGGAGGGGCAGAATGACTGATTTAACTTTAAGTAATCTCCTGCAGGCTTTTATTTATGAAAGTATAAACAGATTAATATATGACTTTTATTCCGGTAATGCTAAAAAAGAAGGCTATATTGAAATAGAAAAAACATTTCTGGAATTTTCCGATTACAGCAGATCCCATGCGAAAAACTTTCTTAAACTTGCTGAAAAAACAGAAACCGAAGTATCATTTAAATATCCTGAAATAAAAATAACAAACACTTCAGAAAATCTGAAAATATGTATAAAAATCTTATCAGAACAAATAAATAATTATGAAAAATTTGCAGTTACTGCTGAGAAAGAAAATCTGAACATGGTGGCCGTAAAATTCAGAACTATAAAAAGAGCCCTCATCAATCAGATGGAAACACTGAATTCTTTCATGTTAAAAATTACTGACAATTCCTTTTTTGAAGGTGATAAAAATACTCTGTGGATATGTATGAAATGCGGATATGTATATGAAGGGGAAAGACCTCCCGAAAAATGCCCTGCATGTGATCATCCCAAGGGCTATTTCAGAAAAAAGCAGATCTTTTAAAGATCTGCTTTTTATATTCTTATAACAATACTCATAATTATATATCCCAGAAAGGAAAATAAAAAAGGTATTGTAAGTTTTTTTAACATTGATGATATTTTTACGCCGAAATATTCCGATGTGAGTACAAGACACAAATGTACAGGGGATAATAATACTCCTATAACTGAAAAATAATAAACGGTAATTGCGGTAACATCAACCGGAATATTTACGAAAGACATTGCAATAGGCATTGTAACAGCAAATGCAGCCTGAGTTATTCCTGTTATCATACCTATTATAAGCGGTGATAAAACTATTATTATCCACGGACTCATTCCGGCATTCTGCATTTCACCTACAAAAGAATCAGAAAGTCCGCTTATTTCTATAAGATTTTTATACCAAAAAACAAAAAATATAAGAATCATAACATTTTTGTTTATTTTAAGTATTCCTTTATAATTCTTATAGTAAAGAGAATAAATAAAAGCCACTGTAAGAACAACTATCCAACCGGGAATTGAGGATATAACACCTATCATTATAAAAATAATAGGCAATACAGATATTAAAAGATTTTTCCAGTCTTTTTTACTGTGATTAATTTTTATTTTTCCTGTTCTGAAAAATATCCATGCACTTACTATTGAAAATATACCTATCGGAAGCTGTATAAAAAGAAGTGTAAGAATTTTTATTCCGCTTAGTGCACTTTCAAAAATAAGTGCCGGATAAAGTATCCAGAAAAATTCCATAGAATGTCTGAACCAATAATTCATAGATGCAGAATCAATATTTTTTATACCGTTTTCATCAGATATTTCTTTTATCATAGGTGCAGTAAACATAGCACCTCCCGGCATAGGCAAAAGTCCCAGAGCCATTGGCATAAGAGCTACTGCCTGTCTTGCACTGAAAAGATTTTTTATTGATTCCGAAAATATTTTAGAATTTCCGGAAACCTTCATCGTATCAGATATAAGATATATACCGTATATAGTAACTATTATTTCATAAAATTTAACATATTTAAATGTATAAATAAAACTCTGAAAAAGCGGCGGGAAATTAGCTGATATAAAAGCTGTTGCAAAAATAGCGGCAAGTATACCGAAATGTATTTTTTTTGTAATTTTTATAATAAGAATCATTGCAGCAAAACCTGACAGTATAGATAATATTGCCATATAATACCTCCGCATTCGTTAGTATAACGTACTTTCTGCAATTATAACATAAACATATTGATTTTTAAACATTATTTATGTAGAATAATACTGAAATAAAAACAACCGCGGGGTGATTAATTTGAAAAAAAGCAATTCCGTTATTTATTCCGGACTAATGATAGCATTGGTTTTTATAGGTACATTTCTTATTAAAATTCCTGTTCCCATGACACAGGGATATATTCATCCGGGTGACAGCATGATTTTCGTTGCCGGTATACTTTTCGGCTGGAAAACCGGTATGCTCGCCGGAGGTATAGGTTCGGCAATGGCAGACCTCGTAGGCGGATATGCCGTATACGCTTTTCCTACACTTATAATAAAGGGAATTATGGGGTTAATTGTCGGTTTTATCTCCGAAGAAACCAGAAAAAATAAAAAAATAAAATTTTCAGTCTCATTAATTTCATCGGCTGTATGGATAATTTTCGGACTAATACTTAAAACTATTCTTAACAGTAATTCCGGAAATCTCTCAGTAATGAATCAGTTAGAAGTATCTCCGGAAAAATTTTCCGAAATGATAAAAAATACAGGAAATGTATTACTTTATACTATGATTATTATTCCTGTAGTTATTATGGTTATTTCTCTTATTTTGAGAAAAAAAGATTTTGAACTGTTTTCTTTTTCAAATCTTATAGGAACAACTATAGCCGGTTTATGGATGGTTATAGGATATTATACCGCGGAAATAATAATTTACGGAAATCCTGTTATTCCTATTTTTTCAATAGGTTTTAATATTATTCAGTTTGTCTCAGGTATAATAATTTCATATATAATAGTAATAGCTATGAAAAAAGTAAAAGCAATATAATAAAATACAGACATTACTGTCTGTATTTTATTTTTTAAAGTATTCTTTAAATTCTTCTTTTGATTCAAATATATGAATTTTTCCCTCTTCCGTAAAGAAATATTTTTTACCGCATACACCGCATTTTCCTATACACCCGAGCTCTTTATATTCTATTGAATGCTTATCGAAATATTCTTTCATTTTATCTCTTTTTCCGGAGTTTTTACATATTTTAATCATATTATCTCCTTTCCTTAATCACGAAATATTCTTAAAGTATTAAAAACAGCAATAAGTGCAAGTCCGACATCAGCAAAAACAGCTTCCCACATATTTGCTATACCGAGAGCGCCGAGAATTAAAAATATTATTTTCACAGAAAGGACAAATATTATATTCTGCCATATTATAGCGGATGTTCTTTTTGAAATTTTTATTGTTTTTTCTATTTTTGAAATATCATCATCCATTATTATTACGTCAGCAGCTTCTATTGCCGCATCAGATCCTAATCCCCCCATTGCTATACCTACATCGGCATATGTAAGGACAGGCGCATCATTTATTCCGTCACCTATAAAAGCAGTTTTTCTGTTCCCTCTTTCCTGTTCGAATTTTTTTAATTTTTCATCTGGTAAAAGCTGTGAATAGTATTTATCTATACCCGTTTTTTCTGCAACAAAATGAGCGGTTTTTTCATTATCTCCCGTCAGCATAACAGTATTTTTTATACCCGATTTTTTAAGTTCTTTTATTGTTTCTGCAGTATTATTTTTTATAATATCCGATATTTCGATTGTTCCGGCAAAGATATTATTTACCGAAATATATACTACTGTCGAAAAAGATTCATTTTTTTCAAATTTTACAGAATTTCTGCTCAGTAATTTCTCATTTCCGGCAAGAATTCTATTATTATCTATAATAGCTTCTGTACCGTATCCGGAAAATTCGGAAAATTCTTTTATTTTTGTTGAATCAATAACTTTTCCGTATTTTTTTCTTATTGATTCCGCAATCGGATGATTCGAGTTAAATTCAGAGTAAGCTGCATATTCCAAAATTTCTTCTTCTTTAAATCCGTTGAAAGCATTTATTTTATTTACTTCAAAAACACCGTAAGTAAGTGTTCCGGTTTTATCAAAAATTATAGTATCAAGATCTTTTAAAACTTCTATATAATTTCCGCCTTTTACCATTACTCCGTTTTTAGAAAGTTTTCCTATTCCTGCAAAATATCCTAACGGAACAGATACAACAAGTGCACACGGACATGATATTACAAGAAATATAAGTGCTCTGTAAAGCCATTCACTAATATTTCCGGAAAAAAATACAACAGGTATTATAAAAAGTGCAATCGCAAGAAATACCACTACAGGTGTATAAAATTTTGCAAATTTTGTTATAAATTTTTCGGTTTTTGCTTTTTTGGATGTGGCATTTTCAACAAGATCAAGAATTTTTGCAACTGTCGATTCCGAAAATACTTTCTCCGCTCTGACTTCAATAAGTCCTTTCTGATTTATAGAACCGCTTAATACCAAATCGCCTTCTTTAACCGAAACGGGAAGTGATTCCCCGGTAAGGGCCGAATTATCTGTAAAACTTTTTCCTGAAATTATTATACCGTCAACAGGAATTCTTTCTCCGGGTTTTACGTAAATAATATCTCCTTTTTTTATTTCTTCGGGTTTTATTTTTATATATTTATTGTCTTTTTTTATATTTGCATAATCAGGTCTTATGTTCAGAAGGCTTTTAATCGATTTTCTCGAATTGTCAACAGCAATATCCTGAAAAAATTCACCTATTTCATAAAAAAGCATTACACCTACAGCTTCCGGAAATTCTTTTATTGCAAAAGCACCTACAGTAGCTATCATCATTAGAAAATTCTCATCAAATATATTACCTCTTAATATATTTTTAAATGATGTTTTTAAAACCCTGAATCCGAATATAAAGTATGCAGCTATATAAAAAATAAGACTTATATAAAAATTATTTTTAAGAATTATAGCTAAAACAAAAAAAGTTATCCCGGATGCAAATTTTATTATATCCTTTAAGTAATTCTTCCTGTGTTCTTCTGAAATATCGCCATTTTTTTCATAAACATCAACATCAGGTTCTATTTTGTTTATTATATCTTTTATCTGATTTATTTTTTCTCTGTCTTCTGTTTCAAGAGTCAGTTTTTTTTCTATAAAATTTAGGTTTACATTTCTAACACCGTCAATATTTTTAACTTTATCTTCTATTTTTGCTGCACAGTTTGCACAATTAAGTCCTTCAAGCATTATTATTTTTTTTGACATATTAATCACTTCTCTTCCGTAATATGCTCTTTAGCAAGATTGTATATCTGTTTTATATGCTCATCATCCAGTGAGTAAAAAACTGTTTTTCCTTCCTTTCTGTATTTAACAAGTTTCGACTGTCTTAATATTCTGAGCTGATGCGAAACTGCTGACTGTGATATTCCTATTATTACTGATAAATCACAAACGCAAAGCTCATTTTCACAAAACAGCGCATTTATTATTTTTATTCTTGTAGAGTCGCCGAATATTTTAAAAAATTCCGCAATATCAAATAAAAGTTCGTCTTCCGGAAGATTTTTACGCAGCTCATTTATTCTGATATCACCTATTACATTATTTTTACAAACGTCTGTTTCTTCTTTTTTCATTTTAGCCTCCTGTTATATATGAACATATATTCATATATAATTATATATTTTTTATTTCTGTTTGTCAAATAATACACAGAAAATAATCAGATTTTTTTGATATAATGATAAGTAATCCAAACATTTAATTTTCCGAAGGGGAGGGATACTATGAAATTTAAAGATTTTGCATATGAAAGACCCGATGCAGAAAAAATAAAAAAAGATATAAAAGCTCTTGCTGAAAAATTTGAAAATGCCGGATCTTATCAGGAACAAACAGAAATAACACAGGAGTATAACAAAATAAGAAATCTTCTTGATACCATGGCCACCCTGGTTCAGATAAGACACACTATTGATGTTAATGACAAATTTTATGAAGAAGAACAGGATTACTTTGATGAAAAATCTCCTGAATTTACGGAACTAACAACTGATTTTACCAAAAAAATGCTTAATTCTAAGTTCAGACCTGAACTTGAGAATTTCTTCGGTAAACATTTGTTTAATATGTACGAATTAGATGTAAAAACCTTCAGTCCTGAAATAATAGATGATTTAAAAGAAGAAAATAAACTTGTATCAAAATATGTTAAACTTATATCTACCGCTAAAATTCCTTTTGACGGAGAAGAAAGAACTCTTGTGCAGCTAACACCTTATATTATGTCTGAAGACCGTTCCGTAAGAAAAGATGCTTCGGATGCAAAATTCGGATATTTCAGCGAACATCTTGAAGAATTTGACGGTATTTATGATTCACTTGTAAAAGTACGTGACAGAATGGCAAAAAAACTTGGCTATAAAAATTTCGTACAACTCGGATATGATAAACTCGGAAGAACTGATTATAACAGTGAAATGGTAAAAGGCTACAGAAAACAGATACATGACTTTGTAACACCTATTTCCGAAAAACTTTTTGAAAGACAGCGAAAAAGAGTAAACCTTGATAATCTTTACTTTTATGATGAATTTTATGCTATTCCGGGAGGAAACCCCAAACCTACAGGTACAACAGAAGAAAAAGTTAAACTTGCTCTTAAAATGTATAACGAACTTTCTCCTGAAACAGGTGAATTTTTTGAATTTATGACAGAAAACGAACTCATGGATCTCGAAAGTAAAAAAGGAAAAGCCGGCGGAGGATACTGTACTTTTATAAAAAACTATAAATCTCCTTTTATATTCTCAAATTTTAACGGTACTTCCGGAGATGTTGATGTTTTGACCCATGAAGCAGGACATGCTTTTCAGGTTTATTCCTCACGTCATTACGAAGTTCCTGAATATCTCTGGCCTACAATGGAATCAGCCGAAATTCATTCAATGAGTATGGAATTTCTTACATGGCCATGGTGGAATCTTTTTTACGGAGAAAATACAGATACAGCAAAATTCCTTCATTTATCCGATGCTTTAAATTTTCTTCCATACGGTGTTTCTGTTGATGAATTTCAGGAATGGGTTTATGAAAATCCGGATGTTTCACCTAAAGAAAGACGTTCAAAATGGAGAGAAATTGAAAAGAAATATATGCCGTGGAAAAATTATGATGGGTCAGATTACCTTGAAAACGGCGGTTTCTGGCAGAAACAATCACATATTTATGAAGTTCCTTTTTATTATATAGATTACACTCTCGCCCAGGTATGTGCTTTTCAGTTCTGGAAAAAATCAAATGAAAACAGAACAGAAACCTGGAATGACTATGTAAAACTCTGTAAACTCGGAGGAACAAAACCTTTTACAGAACTTGTAAAAGAAGCAAATTTAATTTCTCCTTTTGAAGACGGTTGCCTTAAGTCTGTTGCAGGATTCATTAAAAACTGGCTTGATTCGGTATCTGATGATAAATTAATATAAAATAATACCTTACCCTGAGGGTAAGGTATTATTTTACTATATTTATAAATATTTCAACAAGATCCGGATCAAACTGTACACCTTTATTTTTAACAAGCTCTTCTATAGCTTCTTCTTTTGAAAGGGCTTTTCTGTAAATTCTGTCTCTTGTCATAGCATCCCAGCTATCTGCTATTGTCATTATTCTTGATTCCAAAGGTATTTCATTATTTTTTAATCCCTGAGGATATCCGCTTCCGTCATATCTTTCATGGTGATACTTTATATAACGTGCTATATTTTCCATTGATGATATTTCTTTGAGAATATTATAAGCGTATACAGGATGTTTTTTTATTTCGTTAAATTCATCTTTTGTGAGTCTGTTCGGTTTGTTTAATATATTTTTATCTATAAATAGTTTTCCTACATCATGTATTATTGCTGACCAGTATATTTCATTTATTTTATCCTCATCAAAATTCATATTTCTTGCCATAAGTCTTGAGAAATGTGCAACATTTTCAGAATGTCCTTTTGTATATTCATCATGAAATTCTATCATTTTTACAAGAGAGAATATTATATCTTCCTGCATAACCTGATGGGCTTTGTTTGATTCTCTGAGTGAAAAAATAAGACTTATAAGATTTGATATATATTTTGCAAATCTGAGCGAATCTTCTTTAAATCTCTCCGGATTGCTTTCATCCAAATCCAGTGCAAAATTACCGTAAAATTTATCTTTGCTCAGAATAGGAATAAGAAGTGTTTTTTTTATTTTTTTCGAATTTTTGATAAGATCGGGATAATTTTCATCGTATTCAAGAATATTATCTTTTATTATTATTTCTTTTTCAATAATAAAATTTTCTGCTTTTAAACCCGCACTGTTTAATTTTTCTTTGTCATGTCCTTTTGTTTCAAGATAAAATATACTGTCTCCGTTTAATTTCCAGAGGCTTCCGTAATCTGCCTCCGGTATAAAATCAAATATTTTATTAAAAATCACTTTCAGAAAATCATCTATATTTTCATATTTAAAAACACTTTCCATTATATAAATTATATTTTCTATTTTAGTTATAAGGTCCTGATTTTCTGTATAAAGACTTTCAAGCTCTTCATTTGATGCCTTAATCTGACTCAAACTTGATTCAAGTATCTGATTCTGTTCATTTATTTTGGTGTATGCAT
Organism: Thermotogae bacterium; assembly: GCA_024233675.1. Taxonomy (GTDB): domain Bacteria; phylum Thermotogota; class Thermotogae; order Petrotogales; family Petrotogaceae; genus JACKPH01. Next base: position 531,527 of record JACKPH010000001.1, on the reverse strand, counting down.
TTTTTACTTCCGTTATATCGGAACTTACACCTAAAACATGCACTGTATTTTCTGTTCCTTCGAGAGGTATTTTAACTGTTTTAAAATATTTTACATTTCCTTCGCTGTCATATGCAATATCTTCCGGTATACTTACGATTTCTTTTTTTTCTATTACTATTCTGTCGGTTCTTATAAATTCTGTCATAATATCTTCGTTAAAAAGTTTAAAAAATTTTGAATTCAGTTCTTCCATCGAACTGTCATCCTGTTTAAAAAATTCTTTATACTTTTTATTTGCAAGCAATATCTTACCGTTGTAGTTTTTTACATAAACCATATCGGGAAGCAGATCTATTATTTTCTGAAGTTTATTTTTTTCAATTTCAAGTTCCGCATTCAGAGATGCAAGTTCTTTTGTTTTATTTTTTATTTTAATTTCAGATATTATATATGTTAATACAATTCCGAGAATAAGAATTATCACAAGAAGCGAAAGTGTTTTAAGATACTGCGAAATTCCTGTATTCGATTCATCTAACCAATAATTTATTCTTTCCGTAAAAAAAGAATTTTTTTCATTTTTCATTTTATTTATTTCATTATCTATAAGACTTATAATTTCTTTGTTTTCACCTTTTTTTACAGCTACATATAAATTCTGAGGATTTAAAAGAATTGCTGTAGGCTTTAAATCGTATTTATTATAAGAATAATATCCGTATATTCTTGATACCACTCCGGCATCCAGTTTTTTTTCTTTTAACGCCAAAAAAACATCTTCATAATCTTCGTATTCTATAAATGTTGTTTTTACACCGAATTTATCAGAAAGATATTTTATTCCGTCTTCTCCTTTATAATAACCGTCTTCTTTGACAACACCTATCTTTTTCTCAGTCAAATCTGTTATACTATTAATATTGGAAAAAGAGTTCACGTAAAGCTGTCCCCAGTTTGTAAGAAAACTTTCTGAATTATAATCCAAAAAATTTTCTCTTTCATTGGTTTTTATTATATCAACCAATAAATCTATTTTTCCTTCCCTTAAATTTTCTATATGATTGGAAAATGTATCTGTTTTAAATTCATATTTTATATTGTTTCTTTTAAATATATTTTCAATTATTTCAGGATAAATTCCCTTTATATTTCCTTTTTCGGTAAAAACAAGCGGATAATTTTCATATATACCGATAATTATGCTTTTTGAAAATAATATATTCACAGATAAAAAGATAAGTAGTATAGTAAGTGTTTTTTTCATTTGTTCCCCCAAAATATTTAATAATCATTTAACATTATTTATATATTTCTATTATATCACGTTTTAATTATAATTGTAGCATCTAATACTGACTTTTATGATATTGTTTAAAGATTTTTATTATTTCTTAAGTTTTTCATTATATTATATTAAAAATACGGAGGTGATTCAGATTACTTTAAGACAGTTTCTGAAACGTGAAATTATTTTAAAAATACTTTTATTTTCTTTTTCGGCTTATATATTACTTATGATATTTTCGGTATCAAATTATATAGAGTTTCAGGAAACCCGTAAAAATAGTTTAATAAATCTTTTCGAACATTCAGTTATGACTTTTGAGGATTCCATAAATTCTATAGAAAATGATTTTAACAATGTTTTAAAAGATTTTTATGAAAATTTTGAGTCCGACGGTTTTTTTAACACAGAAATTAACAAAAAAGTACAGACAAAAACTTCAATTACTCTTGGTGAAGATATAACAAAACTTACAAGATTTGATTTCACTGTATACCTCACAAACAAAGACGGTATTATAAAGGAATCATTTAACTCGGAAAACTATTCTCTGAAAATTAATAATCCTAAAATTATTGAAGTAATTAAAAATTTAGGTGATGATATTTATATAAGCAATTTTCTTATAGATATTAATGAAAATAAACTTGTAAAATTTCTTGTGAGTCATTACGGTGATGATTATGCAGTAATAAAACTTAATCTGCCTAATAAACTTATTTTTGATACTTTTAACAGACTTGCCATTTCGGTTTCTGATGAGGGCTCTATGAAAAATGTATCAAGTTTTATAATGGATTCGGATATGAACACATACACTATAACCGGTAAACCTCTTAATTATTCAGAAGAACAGATGGAAAATTTAAATTCTAAAAAAATATCTTATTTTAATATTTCATTTTTACGTGAATCCGTTAATTATTCTTATACTCTTTATGATCATATGTTCAGACCTGTAAAATTCTTTATAAGCTTTGAAGTCGATAAATCAAAAGTTTTCAGTACTATGTTATTATATTTTATTATTTTTATCTGTTTTTTAATTTTAACTTTATACATAGTAAAAAGAATATTAGACAGAACGGAAAAATATGTCGTGGCACCTATTAATCACATTGTTGAAAAATCAAAAAATTTTGATTTGAAAAATCCGGATTCAAATTCTCTCGAGTATAAAACTACTTCATACAAATTAAAAGAAATAAATTTTCTTGATAATAAATTAAATGATTTTTCAAAATATATTATTGAATATTTTGTTCAGCTTAAAGGATCATATAATGATCTTGAAAATGCTTTTGCAACAATAGAGGAAAAAAATGATGCTCTTAAGGATGCTTATTTAAATTTTGCGCAGAAGCTTTCTGTTATAGCTGAAGGACACGATGAAGTAACTGGAAAACATATATACAGAGTCGGTGAGATTTCTGCATTTTTTGCCGAAAAACTCGGTATGAGCCGTGAAGAAACTGAAAACATAAGAAACTTTGCCCCTCTTCATGATATAGGTAAAATATTTACGCCGAATGAAATTTTAAAAAAAGACGGTCCGCTTACACCGGAAGAATGGACAGAAATGAAAAATCATACTGTTAATGCGGCTAAAATACTTGACGATGATTATTTTATTACAGCTAAAAATATAGCTTTATACCATCATGAGAAATATGATGGAAGCGGTTATCCTTACGGTATATCCGGGAATGATATTCCTATTGAGGCTCAGATTGTTCAGATGGCAGATATTTTTGATGCGCTGAGATCACAGCGTCCTTATAAAAAATCTTTTTCTCTGGAAGAAACTTATGATATAATTCTAAAAGGGGATTCACGTCTGAAACCAAATCATTTTAATCCTGATATTCTTGATATTTTTAAATATTATTACAAAAAAATTGATGAAATTTTTCTTTCCCTTCAGGACTGAAAAAATACGTTTATTGATATGATTTCAATAAACGTATTTTTTTATTCTAAATTTATTTTTTCCCAAAGCATTCTGATTTCATTCTGATTTTCTTCGAAGATCTTTACTATTTTCGGATTAAAGTGATTAATATTTGTTCTTTCATCACTTGATAAAATTATTTCGATTGTTTTTTCATGTGTTATGGCTGCCTTATAAGGTCTGTCCGACCTTAAAGCATCATATACATCGATTATTGCAACTATCTGTGCTTCTATAGGTATTTCGTCTCCTTTCATACCGAAAGGATAACCGCTTCCGTCATATTTCTCGTGATGATACATTGCAATATTAAGTGCCGTTTTAAAATACACATCATCACCAAGAAGTCTTTCTGCAAATATAGTATGTTTCTTCATTATATCCCACTCTTCAGATGTAAGCCTTCCGTTTTTTCTTAATATATCAATAGGTACATATATTTTTCCTATATCATGAAGAGGTGCATAATCTTTTATTTCTTTTACAAAATTTTTACTGAATCCCATTTTACAGGCAATAAATTCGGAAAGTGCCCCTACACGGTATATATGCTTTCCCGTCTCGTTATCATGTGCTTCAGCAACCATTGCAAGCTTTGAAGAAAAGTTCCTGTATGAGTTTCTTATATCATCACCGTACTCTTTAACTGAAAGATAGAGATTAATTAGTCTTGAAAAATAATTTGAAAATTTATAAATATCAGCTGTAAAATTTTTTTCACTGTCTTTTGCAATCTGAAGTGTTATACCGCCGTAAAATTTTTTGTCAGTAATTACAGGAATATAAAGTGTCTTTTTTACAGGTTTCATATGCTATAATAATTTTTCGTATTTATCTTGCTGAAGTACCGATTTATTTATACTTTCTATATTTTTATCATTTATTTCTATTACTTCAATATTTTTTCTTATTATATAACTTTCTTCCGGAATATTTATTTTATTAAGTTCTTCTGTATCATAACCTATACCGTCTATAAAATTTACTTTACCCTGATATATTCTTGTAACTAAGCCATAATCAACTTCGGGAACAAAATCTGTTATATATCTGAAAACAGTTGAAAGAAAATTTTCGGTACTTCTGTATCTTTTAAGATTTATTATTATATCAGTTATTTTATCTATTTTTGATATAAGTGCTGTATTTTCCCTGTAAGAATCGTTGAGTTCCTCATTTATAGCTTTTAATTCTTCAAAACTTGCGTTTATTTCCTGAGACATTTTAAGATAATTATCCGCTATCATATCTATCTCTTTTATATTTGTTGTCTCTGCTTTAAATGTGCTTTCCTTGTTTTCTGCAAAATTTTCCATATCTCCCGATATATTTACTATAGGCTCTATTATTTCTACAAGATTATTTTTCATCCTCTTTTTAATAAAATTTATTATTAAAAACATCAGTAAAATAATTATAAAATAAAAAATAAATATTATACCGAATCTGCTGTTTAAAAATGTTACCTTAAAATATTTGTTACCGTATTCTGATTTTGAAGCCATATAAAAAACAGCTCTTAACGGTGTTTTATTTTTTATTATTATCTTCTTATCTCTTATTGATTCCCTGAAAAATTCTTTTTCAGTTTCTGTAAGACTGCTGCTGCTGTTCAGAAGAGGTTTATAATATTTGGAATATATTTCAAGATCTTCAAATCCCTTATTTATATCATTTACTACTTCATTATAAAAATCCGTTATATCATCAACAGATACACCGATTTCAAGTATTTCACCGTTATTCATTTTAAGATATGAATATATTCTGAGTTTTCCTGTATTGACTTCTTCCGTAATAGGATAAAATTTACTTTCTCCCGGTTTCATATTTTTTAATTCTTCCCAGAACTGGCTGTAAGGTTTTAAATCAAGACCGAGATCTGTTTCAAAGTCCGTTTTATATATAATTCCGTTTTCGTTTATAACATAGTAATTAACACTTTTTGCAGGTATTTTTACGTCTTTTATATTCAGAATATTTATTTCAGTATCTTTAAGATATTTTTCAAATGAATTTTCATCACTGCTATCATATTTATCCTGAATTTCCGAAAACACATTTTCTATCTGAGTGTTATAAATTTTTTCAGTACTGTTTATAACCATATCTGTTTTTAAATTTATATATTTTACAGCCGTAGAAAAATCTTCTTTTCTTATTTCATATGATTCAAAATAAATAGATACTATGAATAAAACCCCCAGTAAAAACAGACTCATTAAAGAAACAAAAAAAACTTTTCCGAGTTTTTTATTTATAAATTGTGCAAGAGATGTTTTCTTCAATTTTACCACCCTTAAATTATACTTTTCTAAACTATACCATGTTATCAAAAATATTTTTAATTTCGGAGGAATTTTCTATGAACACTCTGATAATTTCAGGATTAAAATTACAGGGATTAGTTCTTCCGTCACCGTTTATTATTATTTCAACGGCTTTTTCATGCGACATTTTATCTTTGTATGATCTTTTTGAACGTAATGCATCATAAACGTCAACTATTGAAACAATCTGAGCTTCCATAGGTATTTCATCTTTTTTGATTCCGTAAGGATATCCTGTTCCGTCATACTTTTCGTGATGATAAAGTGCTATGCTGAGCGCCATCTTAAAATTCCTTTCATCAAGAATTTCTTTTGCCTTTAATGTATGTGTTTTCATTATTTCCCATTCATCTTTATTTAAATTTCCTTTTTTATTGAGTATTTCTTCTGATATAAATATCTTACCTATGTCATGAAGAGGTGCATATATTTTTATATCTTCAACAAAATCTTTTTTCATATTCATTTTTTCTGCAAGAAGTGCAGAAATTATTCCTACCCTGTTTATATGTTTTCCGGTTATTTCATCATGAAATTCAACAATATAAGCAAGTTTTGATGAAAAAAGAATATAAGCCTCCTTAAGTTCATCATATTTATTTTTATTTGTTATAAAACTTTTTGTAAGTATAATAAATGCATTAAGAGTATCTTTTATATTCTCGTTATAATAATCTTCGTCTTCCTCTCTGAGTGTCATAAACATTACCATATTTCTGCCTGTTGTATTTATGAGACACATAAAAATATTTTTTGTATTTTCATATTTTTTTATAAATTTTTTGTCATCAGTAATTTCAGAAGGTGCTTTAAAAATGTATATCTGTCTGTTTTCAGAAAAAATATTTTTAACTGTAATTTCGGAAATATTTTTTAATTCTGTTCCGTAAGTCATATAAGGAATCAATACTTTATTTTCATAAAGATTATAAAGTATTATTTCATCAGATTCAGGTATTATATTAAAAATGTTATAAATTATTTCTCTGAAAAAATCATCAATTTCAAATTTTTTATTATCATAATTTGACATAAGATTCAATATGTTTTTTAAATTATTTGAAAGTTTAAATATTTCTTCATAAAGATTTTCAAGTTCATTATTCTGTGCTTCGAGTTCCTCGTTTGAAGCTGTCAGCTCTTCATTTCTTAAATTTATATTTTCATTTTTTTCATTTATAGTTTTCATTGAAAATAAAAGATTTTCTTTCATTTTATCAAGTGCTTCGGAAACAATTTCAATTTCATCATCGGTTTTTATCAGCAAACTTTCGGAATAATTTTCGGAATTTATTTTTTTCACTTTTTCTGTAATTATATCAAGAGGTTTTAATATAATACTTATTTTTTCTGTTATAAATATAACTATAATTAAAATAATGATCAAAGCTATTAATGCTATATAAGCAAGTGTGTAATAAAGCGAACTTAGAATTTCCGATCTGTCTATAATATTTACATAATCCCATCCGTTATGAAGTTTAGAAATAAAAATGTATTTATTTTTTATCTGGGCAAAATCAACTTTTTTTATGGACAGATTAATTATTTCATCTATATATTCATTACTCACTTCTGCTAAAGAATAAATTATTTTTGTACCGTTTATAAGTATTTTATTTTCTTTTTCATATTCCTGTTTTCCGGAAAGAAGTTCGTCCATAACATTTTTAAGATAATCCATACCTACAACCGCTATAATTTTTCCGTCATCAAAAACAGGTTTAGTATATGATATGTAATACTCCCCTTTCCACTGATAAGGACCTGTCCATACAGAACTTCCTTTAATTATGGGATCAAAATACCATGTCATATCTGAACGGTTTATATCATATTCTTCTTTTTCAAGTTCCGGCTGTCTTATATATTCATTTCCTGCTTTTTTGTAATATATATCATGAGTATTTCCTGTAAGCTCAGGTAAAAAATGAATATATACAGAATCATTATTTTCTGTTGTTTCAGCTACATTTTTTATAACAGGTTCTAAAAAGTTTTCGTATTCGGTAAGATATTCATCTTTTTCCTCAGTAAGTCTTTCAAAATTGAAAGTACTCTTAACATAATCTTCTATACTTTCAGTTTTACTCTCTATTTCAGAGGTATTGGAATCTATTCCGTAAGACTCGAGTTTCTGCTCAAGACTTACGGAATTTATAAATTTTGTTTTTATCTGTGTGTTGAATATAAAAACAATTATAATATCTATAATAAGCATTAATATAATAAAAGAAACTATAATGGGTAATGTTATTTTATTTTTTATTTTTTTCATTATATCCCCCGATCAGTATTATAAAGCGTTTACTTTTTTTATATACTCTTTCATATTGTATTTTCTTTCAAGACCCATACTGTTCATATAACGGATTTTTCCGAATATATTCCTTTCTTTCCATGCCCTGTCATGTTTTCCGAAACACCATGCTATTCCTGTGTATCCGTTAGGATCTCTTCCGTCAATGGAATATTTGTCGTTTAAATATACTAGCATATTCCATGCTTCTTCGGGACTCTCAGTCCACTCTATAATCTTTTTTCCCCAGTACATTCTCATATATCCGTGCATTTTTCCTGATATACACATTTCTTTCTGTGCAGAATTCCAGTATTCATCATGTGTATTATAATTTTCAAGTTCATCTGCTGTATAAATATATTCTCTTTTATCATTCTGATGATCTTTAAGTGTTTTTTTTGCCCATTCGTTAAGTCCGTTAAAATTATCATAATTTTTATTGTAATAAATATAGTTTACCGCAAGTTCACGTCTCACAATAAACTCTTCCGTAAAAGCTTCATTTCCCTCATATTTAAGAACTTCTTTTACGGTTTTTAAAACTGATATATTACCGAAATGAATATATGGACTCAGATCGGACTGATAATTATATTCAGGAAAATTACGCATTTCATCATATTTTTTTATTTTTTCATTCAGAAACTTTTTTAATGTTTTTTCAGCGTTTTCTTCCCCTCCTTTATAATATTTACTTATACCTACATCCCTGTTAACCTTAAGAATTTCAAAAAGTTTTTCAGGTCGGGACGAAAAATCATTTTTATAATCAAAATCCGCTTTTTTATTTTTATAATTATGTTCTACGTAATTTATATTAAAAAATTCCCTGTTTTTATTAATTTTTATTCTTAAAGTTCTTGCTGAATATTCTTCTTTATCAGATATATACTCAACCGGAAAAAGCACATTATCCTCAACGGTTACATAATTACATTTTATTCTTTCGTTTATTTTATTTCTCATATCTCTCTGAATTTTAAGATACCCTATATCTCCTACAAGCATACATGCATTTTGAGATACTTTTAAAACTTCTCCCGGTATATCATCAGAATAAGCAAGAATAAATTTTATATTCATATCTTTAAATTTTTTTATTAAATTGATTATTCCCTCAAACATAAAAGCATAATGTCTCTGATTTGCATTCATAAAATTATCCGTTACCACAAGCAGAACAACAAGAGGTTTGCCTGTTTCGGACGATTTATCCTTAGCATAATCAAGAGCCATATTCCATTCTGTACGCTGTGAAGCCTGCATCCAGTAAAGTATATATTTCCCTTTATTGTTAAATTTTTTATCGTTGATGTTTTTTATTCTGAGACTGTCTGTCATTTTTTCCCTCCGGAAAGTTCTTATTACAATTATATACTAAACAATAATAAAATGTAAATATTTATCTTAAAATAAAAACCGTAAAATCAGAAATAAAGATTTTACGGTTTTTTTATCTTATTTAATTGTAAACCCGAGACTTAAAATAAAACTTCCCAGATAATTTTCGGTTGAAGCAGTGTTTCCCTGACTCCAGGCTGTATTACCATACTGGCTGACGCCCGAAGCACTTCCTCCGAGATACCTGATATTAATAAATGTTTCAGTCCATTTATTGATATATATTCCTCCCTTAACGGAAATATCCCATATAGAACCTGAAAAATTAAAATCAGCTCCGTTAAACCATTTGCTTGTGGCATAAAACCCGTCTGAATCCGTTTCAATATATAAATCATCATTTATATTCATTCTTGCTTTTATTTTTATTATAGGTACCGGACCCAAATTCTGGTTAACTACAGCTGTCTCTCCGTTTTCTTTTTTAAAAACAATCGATGCATTTCTCAGCTGGAGTGAAAGTCCGGCACCTAAATTAAATTTTTTATTACTCAGAAAATCATAAACATAAGAAACTCTCCAAAAAGGAAATCCGTATTTTATATTTAATGTATCATTTCCGTCAGTGGTAAAAACAGTATCATCTATAGTTATCTGATCTTTAAGCGGAACTGTTGTCTCTATTGTAAGCGGCTGATAAAGAAAAATAATATTATTTCTTTCGCCTATTTTAAATTCTGCGGAAAATCTTTCAAAAGGAAAAAGTATTTCCTGACCTCCCTGAGTTACATAATCAAATGTTGTATTCGATGAGCTGTCTCCGAATCTGAGAGTATGATTAATTATTTTTATCATTCCGTTTTCATAATTCAATTTAAGACTATATATCCCGTCAGAAGTTTTAAAAATATCTCCGTAAATTGATATAACAGCAATCATTAAAACAGAAAAAATAACAAGTATTTTTTTCATTTTTCCACCTCCGGTGTAAAATTATAAAATGATTTAATTAAATTATATCAATATTCTTTTAAAAAATCAATTCATTATTTTTTATTAATTCTGAAAAGCTTTTCTTTTAATGTATTTTTTTCTTTTTTAAAATTTTTATTATCTTTAATATCATTTATATATGAAGGATAACTAATAACAATATTATCAAAATTATCGAATTCTGTTTTATTTTCTATAATAACGGAAAAAAGATCCGCTATTTCTTCCGCTTTATCAGCAACCGTAAAAACCCCTAAAATTCTTTTACCGCCGTTTTCAGTGTATATTTCTATTATCCCGTCGTTAATATCTTCAAAAAGCATTTTATCATTTTCTGATAAATCATATTCAGTGAAATTATATTTCAATTTATCTGTTATTCCCACGGAAGCTATCTGTGGTTTTGTATAAATACAAAAAGGAATTGTTATATCTGTTATTTTCTGTTTTTTTACGGAAAAAGCGTTTTTAAATGCTACTTTTGCTGAAATAACAGCATTTGCATTATTTTTTATTTCAGAAGAAATATCACCTGCACAGTATATATTTTTATTTGTTGTTTTTAAATATTCGTCTATTTTTATTCCTTTTTTTATATCATATTCAATTCCTGCATTATCAGGAAGGAAATCATATATATCTGGAGTTTTACCGCAGCATATAATTATTTCGTCAACATCATAATTTTTACCGTTGCTGAGAAAAATATTTTTTTCTTTTTCTATTTTTATAATTTCCGTTCCCGTATAAACAGATACATTATTTTTTATCAGTTCATCCCTTACATAATTAGAATACTTACTTTCAAAATTATTCAGTATATTTTTTTCTTTTTCCACAAGAAAAACTTTCACTCCCAGATTTGAAAAAATCTGAGCAGTCTGACATCCTAAAGGTCCGGCACCTAATATTAATATTTTATCCGGAAAATTTTCAATTGTATAAATATCCTTTACTGTAAGATATTTTTCAAGACCTTTCACAGGAGGAATAAAATCAGTTGTTCCGGTGGCAATAATAGCCTTTTTAAATTTTATTTCATTTTTACCCACCATAACAGTATTTTCTCCCGAAAAATATGCAGATCCTGAAAATAAATCTATGCCGTTGTTTTTTAAAGAACTGTAAGAATTTCTGAAAAGAGATTCATAAATATTTTTATGTATCTTTTCTGAAATTTTTTCATAAATATCTGTATCAGGCTTTATATTGAAATCTTTTATTACTCTGAATTTTTCACTTTCTCTCCCCAGAGTTCTGAAAGGAATAAATCCGTAATTATAATAAGATCCTCCTATTTTATTTTTTTCAATAAGTGCTGTTTTAATACTCTTTTTAACAGCCTCTTTTGCTGCTGTTATACCGGAGAGTCCGGCACCTATAATAACAAGATCATATTCTTCACGGACATCAGAATTATCCGAATGTTTTGTCATCTCATCTATTCTTCTTATGTATTCGGTTATTTGTCTGTTCATACTTTCTCCTTTGGGAACAATTAAATTTACAATATATTTTTATAATATCATATTTCAAAGAAAAAATCTTATTTTTATAAAATTTTTATACAGATTTAAACTAAGGTAACCCTTAGAATTAAATATTGTCCTTCACAAAGGAATTTCTTAAAATTCTTAAGTTTTTAAGGTTTGAAAAAGAATTTCATTTATTATATAATTTGTTATACAAACTATATATTTTAGGAGGTTTTAAAATGCCGTTATGGAATTTAAAATTTTTTTTTGATTCTCCGAATGACCCAAAAATAAAAGAAACTCTTAATTCTTTTTTGGATAATGCAAAAAAGATAAAAGAAAAATACTACAATTTACTATCATCAGAAAATCTTAAAGCTTCAGAATTAAGAGATTTTTTTAAGGCTACTGAAAAAAATCTCTGGGATGCTCTTCTCGTAAATCAGTACTCAGGTCTGTTATTTGCAGAAAATACAGGAAGTACTGAAGCACAGAAACTTTCAGCAATGGTTGACGATTATTTTACCAAAGAATCAATAATCAGTTCTTTCTGGAGACCTGTTCTTCTTACGCAGAAAGAAGAAAAACTTACCGAACTTAAAAACAGTCCCGAACTTAAAGATTACGAATTTCAGCTTGAAGAAATAATAAAAATTAAAAATCATACTTTAACAGAAGAAGCCGAAAAAGTAATATCAGCATTTTCAAGTTCTTCAAGGGAAGCTTTTGCAAATATGTATGAAAGAATAACATCTGATTATGAATTTGAATTTGAAACTGACGGAGAAATTAAAAAAATGAACGGTGCAATATTACGTTCATTAAGACAGCATCCTGATAAAAATATAAGAAGATCTGCTATGAAAATGCTTTTCAGCAGATATGAAAAAGATAAAATAGCTTTAGAATCAGCATATAATTCAATACTCAGACATTATGACACCGAAGCCTCACTTAGAAATTTTCCAAAATCAATTTCAATGAGAAATTCTGATAATCAGGTTGATGACAGTATTGTTGATATGGTAATAGATGTAACAACAGAAAGAACTCCTCTCTGCCATAAATATTATCATTGGAAATCTCAGTATATAGGAGAAAATCTGACACTTGCAGATATTTATGCTCCTATTAATCCGGTAAAAAAAGAATATTCTTTCGAAGATGCCAAAAAAATTGTTCTTGAATCTTATTATGATTTTGATGAAGAATTCGGCGATATAGTTAAGTCTTTCTTTGACGAAAACAGAATTCATTCCGATATAACGAAAGGAAAAAGAGGCGGAGCCTTCTGTTCTTACAATGTTCCGAACTATAAACCTTTTGTGCTTATGAACTTTACAGGTAATATGAGAGATATAATGACTCTTGCACATGAACTCGGACACGGTATACACGGAACTCTTTCTTCAAAACAGAATCTTTCAAATTATCATACACCGCTTACAATGGCTGAAGTTGCTTCTGTATTCGGAGAAATGCTTGTTATGGATAAATTACTTAAAGAACTTGATGCCGAAGATAAAAAAGCTTTTATAGCTTCCAAAATAGAAGATACTTTTGCAACAATGTTCAGACAGAATATGTTTGCAAGATTTGAAATAAAATCACACGATCTTGTTGACAAAAACGGAATGGCGACATGGGATGAACTTTGTGATATATACAAAGACGAATTAAAAATCATGTTCGGTGACTCTGTTGAAATTCCAGAGGAATATACTTACGAATGGGCTTCAATACCTCATATATACGGAGTTCCTTTTTATGTTTATGCATATAATTATGCAAATCTTCTTGTTATTGCACTTTACGAAAAATATCTCGAAGAGGGAAAAGCATTCATACCTAAATATAAAGAACTTCTTTCAAACGGAGGAAATGACTCTCCGGAAAGAATGCTTCTTAAACTCGGAATCGACATAAAATCAAGAGATTTCTGGAATAAAGGTTTTGACTATATAGAAAGAGAACTTATAAGTAAATTAAACTGATAAAAAACGGACATTTATAATAAATGTCCGTTTTTTATTTTACATAAATAAACCTGATGCCATTTCTGAGTATTCTTTAAAATTAATGTTGTTAAGTTTTGATATTTCATCTATATATTTACGCGGAATATTATGATTCTTTCCGTAAAGAGTACATAAAGCCCCTGATATTGCCCCGATTGTGTCTGTATCACCACCAAGTCTGCTGGAAAGTTTTAGCGCTTTAAATACATCTTTTCCGCAGTAAAGAAAAATCCCCACTGCACTCGGAAATACCTCATTTGTTCCGAGCCCTGTTCCTATTACACTGTAAATAAAATCAGATACTTCTTCATCTTTTCTGAACCCCGGTATATATTTTTTTATCAGTTTTATTCTTTCAAGAGAACCGGCACCTGCATTTTTGTATTCAGAGCTTTCTTCACCTATTTTACAGCCTGATTCCAATTTCTCCATAACTTCCTCAGTACTGTATCCGCAGGCAAGATAATGATATGCAAACCCCAGTCCCATAGCTCCCTCAAGTGCAAGATTTGTATTATGTGTAGGTATAGAACAGTTTATAACAGCATTTATAAGAGCTTTTTCATCCTCTCTTTTTACACACAAAGCAGGAGCGAGAACTCTCATAGCAGCACCGCATGTTGTTCCGTTTTTTCCGGCTTCTTTTACAGATGCACCCTCTTTAAGATTTTTAAGTGCTTTAAGAGAATTAGGCCCTATATATCCTTTTTCAATGGCGTCAGATTCTTTAACCCATTCTTCAAGAGTTTCATAAGTATTTTCAGCGGTTATTTTCCTATCTTTACTGTACCTTTTTATAAGATAAAGAACCTGTTCTGTATCGTCTGTTACCTGAAATCTGAAAAGATTCTTATGTAATATTGATTTTGCAGGATCTATGAAATCTTCATCTTCTTTAAGAAAATGTTTTATATGATTTCTTGTCATAAATTCAGTAGGCATACCCATGGCATCTCCTGTTGCAAATGCCTCAAGAACCTTTTCAAACAAATCCATTTGATTTTTCCTCCCGAAATTTATTTCCAATCACCGTATTCATTAAGATTGGATTTGTCAATTATTTTTATAGGTACCTGAATATCTGTTGTATACTGTCCGTTAATTATTGTTTTATAAGCTATAACACCGCCTATATATCCGTAAAGATACGGTGACATTGCAAGAGTTGCATCAAGTTCGCCTTTTTCTATGGATTCTTTTGCTTCTTCAATAAAGTCGCATCCTATTACCATAACCTGATTCTTTTTACCTACAGCTTTAAGTGCTTCAACCGCTGCAAGAGCCATAGTATCATTTGCACAGAAAATTACGTTAAGATCAGGATTTGCCTGTATAAGATTTGATGTAACATTTAATGCTGTTGTTCTGTCCCAGTTTCCCGGCTGAACGGATACAACTTTTATATTGGAAGCTTTTTTAAGTTCTTCAAGACATCCGTTTTTTCTTCCCTCTGACTGTGCAGAACCAGGTATTCCTTCTATTATTGCTGCTTTAACATTTTTTTATCTTTAAATTTTTCAGCAATATACTGACCGGGAAGTTTTCCCTGATATTCAAAATCAACTGCAAGCATACCGTTTATTTTTGCACCAGCATCTTCGGCAGCCTGAGGATCAACATATGTACCTACAGCTATAACAGGTATTTTTCTCTGTGTTGCCTTAGATACAGCAGGAATAAGATTAAAAGGATTTATAGGAGAAATACATAGAGCATCATATCCTTTTATAAGCATAGTTTCAAGGTAATTAAGCTGAGCTGATGCATCGCCTTCTGACGGTGCCGCAACAACATCTATTTTAAATCCGAAATCTTTGGCTGCTGCTTCAAAACCTTCTTTCATTGTTACCCAAAAAGGATTTGCGAGTGTAATTTCAAGAGCTCCGACTCTGTAAACCTTATTTGTTTTTACCGGCCCTCCGAGTTCTGTCAGAACATCATTTTTTGCCCTTTCAAAAGCACTCTGGGCAGACAACCCTATACTAAAAATACTGATAAATACCAAAAAAACCACTAAATATTTTTTCATACCATCCCTCCCGAACGACTATTTTTTATAAGAATAGTCGTTTCTTATTTTATCTATAAAAACCGCTATCAAAATTACTATTCCTATTATAAGGTTCTGATAATAAGACTGTACATTCAGTAAAGTCATTCCGTTCCTTAGAACACCCATGAGAAGTGATCCTATTATAGCTCCTGTTACAGAACCTGTACCGCCTGAAAGACTTGTTCCGCTCATTACAACAGCAGCGACAGCATCAAGTCCCATACTCATTGATCCCAGAGGTTCAGCACTGTTTAATCTCGCTGTGGTTATAATTGCGGCTATACCTGTTGTAAATCCGTTTATCATATAAACAAGCATTTCATATTTAAAAATATTTATACCGCACATTTTTACAGCCTGCCTGTTATCACCTATTGCAAGTGCGTAATGACCTATTTTTGTTTTTTTGAAAACAAATACGGATATTATTATACATATCAGTGCTATTATTACCGGTACCGGTACAGATAAAACAGAACCTATTCCGAGAAAAGAAAAACTTTTCGGAAATCCGTAAATCGGAAGACCTCCTGAAAAAATAAGAGCAGCTCCCTGAAAAATACTCATAGTTGCAAGTGTTACTATAAAAGACGGTAAACTTATTTTTGAAACAAGAAAACCGTTTATAAATCCGCAGAAAATACTTATAATAAGTCCTGCTATTATTGCAAGATAAACATTTACACCGTTTTTCATAAGACTTGCCATCAGTATTCCGCTCACAACCGCAATTGATCCGACAGAAAGATCTATTCCTCCTGTTACTATTACAAAAGTCATTCCTATAGAAAGTATCATATAAGTAGAAGACTGGAGCAGGATATTAATTAAGTTATATCCGGACAGAAAAAGCGGGGACAGGAATGACATTAAAATAAAAAGTCCTATAAGAGCAACACTTACCCCGAATTCCGGTGCTCTGAAAAAGTTAATTTTCTTCATAAATTTTTCCTCCTGCCGACGTTGCATATTCAAGTAAAATCTTTTCATCGATATTTTTATTTTCAAATTCTTTAACAATTTTTCCTTCGGATATAACTATTATTCTGCTGCACACATCAAGAAGTTCCGGAAAATCTGATGAGGCAACAACAGCTGCATTATTTTCAGAACAGTAATTTCTTATTAAATTATGAATTTCCTGTTTTGCATTTACATCAACTCCTACTGTCGGCTCATCGAGAAGAAGAATACCTGATTTTTTGGCCATCCACCTTGCAATAAGTACTTTCTGCTGATTTCCGCCGCTTAAATTACCGCTTATAAAAGACATATCCTTTGTATTAAGTCCTACTTTTTCCGAATATTCTGAAGATATTTTTTTCATATTTTTTGTATTTATTATTCCTCTTTTAAAAATTTCATTCTTCATAGGAAGAGTTATATTCTTTGCAACTGATGATTTAAGGGAAAGCCCTGTTCTTTTTCTGTCTTCGGTTACAAAACCTATTCCGTGTTTTATAGCATTATTTACAGACGGATTTGTACATTCCTCGGAATTTATAAAAACTTTTCCTTTGTAATTTCTGTTTATTCCGTAAATACATTCAAATATCTCTGTTCTTCCGCTGCCTAAAAGACCTGCTATTCCGAGTATTTCACCTTTTCTCAGTTCAAAATTTATATTTTTAATTTTTGATGTTGATAAATCCTTTACTTCAAGAACTTTATCACCGGGAATAATTTCTTTTCTTTCTGAAGAAGATATTTTTTTACCTGCCATCATTTCTATTACTTTTTCTTTAGTTACTGATTGTGTAACGTATGTACCTGAATTTTCCCCGTCACGTAATATAGTTATTCTTTCTGATATTTCGAATATTTCTTCCATTCGGTGGGAAATATAAATAACCGATATATTTTTTTCTTTAAGTGTTTTTATAACCTCAAAAAGTGTTTTTACTTCCTGTGCACTAAGCCCTCCGGTAGGTTCATCCATTATTACTATTTTTGCTTTTCTGTTAATAGCTCTTATTATTTCAACTGTCTGCTGCATACCGGTACTTAATTCAGAAACAAGTGTTTCCGGGGCTATGTTCATATTAAAACTTTTCATAAGTTCACTGCTTTTATTTATCATAGCTGTTTTTGAAATAATTTTGTTTTTCATAGGTTCAAGCCCCAGAAATATATTCTCGGCAATACTTTTATGCATAAGAAGAGTTCTTTCCTGAGGAATAAGAGCTATTCCGTTTTCATAAGATTTCAGAGGGGATATTATTTTTAATTCTTTACCGTTAAGAATTATTTCTCCGGAATCTTTCTTTAATAAACCGAAAATAATTTTTATAAGTGTTGACTTTCCTGCTCCGTTTTCTCCGAGAAGCGCATGTACTTCGCCTTCCTGTAAGTCAAAACATACATTATTTAAAGCTCTGACTCCCGGGAAACTTTTACATATATTTTTTACCGAAAGAATTGTTCTTTTTTCCATTTAAAAACCTTCTCCCACAAATGATATAAGTTCTTTCATATCAGGACCGCTTCTCGCACCTTTTCCGGTACATGTTATAGCTGCGGCTGCATTTGAGAATTTAAGACTTTCTTCTATACTCTTATTTTTTACATAATACCAGTATAAAAATGTTCCTATGAACGAGTCTCCTGCTCCGGTTGTATCTACGGGTTCTATTTTTAAACCGGACTGCATAATAATTTTTCCGTCCGGTGTGCATACGCAGGCACCTTTGCTTCCCATTGTAAGCACTATATTTCCTTTATAATTATATTTTTCTCTTATAAAACTTATATTATCTTTTAATTCTGAAAATCCTGTTATATCCTTAAGTGTTGAAAAAGAAAGATTAAAAATATCTATATACTGAAAAAGTTCCGAAAAAATCTCATCAGTCATTCCGAAACCTTTCATAACAACAGGAGCAACCTGAAGATTAAAAACTACTTTTTTACCAAGTTTTTTAAACTCTTTTGCAGCATAAAGACATGCCTCTCCGGGAATAAAATCAGTATAAAAAACATCAAATTTTTCAAAAATTTCTTTATTTATTTCTTCTTTCTTTAAATTAAGCAAACAGTTTCCGAGTCTTGTAAGAATTGATTTATCACCGTTTTTGTCAACATATATTACAGTAGATGTTGATATACCGTTCTCTGAACGAATCATATATTCAGAATTTATACCGCTTTTTTTAAGTCCTGCTTCAATAATTTCAGAAGCTTCATCATCTCCTGTTTTTGCACAAAAAGCAGTACTTCCGCCGTACATTGCTATCTGATTTATTACATTCGCACAGCTACCGCCGTCATAAACTTTTTCATCTATAATGTTAGAAAATCCGTCTTTTACAGGCAGTCTGTCAACTGTAAATATTCTGTCAATTGCAATACTTCCTATTCCTATTATTTTCATAAATTCCCCTCACAGTTTTCTCATAATTGAAAATCTTATCATATCATTTCTGTAAAAAGCCCTTGAATACCATATAGGTTTATTATCAACAGAGTAATGAATTTGTTCTATATACATAATAAGATGATTATTTTTTACGGATAATTTTTCACTTATCAGGTCATCAGAAGTATAAGGATTAAGATAAGTTACCGCATGATCAACCAAAAACTTCTTTTCTTCTGTAAGATATGAAAGAAGAGAACCTGAAAAATTTTCATAATCTTCCTGATTAAAATATGAAAGAGGTACAAAACTTATTTCATAACAGAAAGGTATTTCATCGGCAGTTCTTACCCTTTCAATTATTGATACTTTTGAATCTGCTTCCAGATCAAGTTTTTCGGAAATATTTCCGTCTGCGTAATCTGTTGAATATTTTGAAAAAATTGTTCCCGGTCTCATACCGGAACTTCTTATAAAATCAGTTATTGAACGTAATTTTTCAAGTCCGCCCTGAAGTCTGTATTTATTACAGTTAATAAATGTTCCCATTTTTCTTTTTCTCGATATATATCCTTCAAGTTCAAGTTTTTTTAGTGCATCTCTTAATGCTGTTCTGCTCACACTGAGCTGTTTTGAAAGTTCGATTTCAGAAGGTAGTTTTTCTCCCTTTCTTTCCGGATTATTTATATATTTCAGCAGAGCTTCATATGTTTTTGATACCACTGAACGTCCGTCATTTATTTTTTCTATTTCATCAGACATTTCCTTACCTCCTTTTTAGTATATGGTATTACTAATGTTATTATATTCTTTTATATTATAAAATTATAATCTCTCTATTTATAAATATAAATAAAGAGATTTGATTTTAGGCATATATTTATATAAATCTTTTTATTAGTAATAGGTATTACCAATAAACCATAAAATAAAAAAAACTGTATTATATCATAATACAGTTTAATACTTATATTCTGCGAATTCTTTTTTTATTTTTTTTAATTCTTCTGTTATTTTTTTCTGATAAAAATCTGATCCTCCGTTATAATATTTATATTCCTGACCGGGAAATCTGTTTTTTAAATAATCAAGAAAAAGTACTGATGTGATATACTGTATATCTTTTCTCTCAGTTATATTTTCAAATGTCCATGCAAGATTAAAATCTTTTTTCTCATAGAGTTTTTTGTATTTTTCCTTTACAAACCAATATGTTTCTTCCTGTATCTGAAAATATCCGAGACTTTCTCCGCCATCACCCTTAAGATTTCTGAATCTTGTTTCGGCATGTCCTATCGCAATCATTTCAAGTATATCTGTTTCTGATTCCGGATAATTTCGGGAAATCCATCTGTGTGCCTTTTCAAATTCTTCTGCTGTGTTTTTATCAAGACTGTATTTTTCGGTAACATAATAAATGAAAAATTTATACTTTTTTTCATTTTCTGATTTTTTATTGATTTCTATTGCTCCGAAAAGTCCTAATACTATAAGTAAAATTATAATAAAATCCCTTAAATATCTTTTTATAAATTCACCCCGTTATAATGTGTATTCATTTAAAAAATCAAAAAATTCAGGAAAAGACGTATTTATACATTCGGTATTTTTTATTTCATAACCGCTCTCTGAAAGCATGGCAGCAACAGAAAGCATAAGAGCTATTCTGTGATCATTGTGACTTTCGGTTAAAACTTTTTCCTTTGATATTTCTGATTTTTTTATAATCATTCCGTCGCTTTTTTCTTCTGTATTTATACCTATTTTTTTTAATTCACAGCATACAGTTTTTATTCTGTCACTTTCTTTTATTCTTAATTCACCTGCACCCGATATTTCCGTTTCTCCTGATGCAAAAGATGCAATCAGTGCTATTATCGGTATTTCATCTATTATATTCGGAATTATATCACCGTTTATTTTTATTCCTTTTAATTCCGAAGGGTATGCTGTTATATCTCCGTATATTTCAAATTCCTGACTGATATTTTTTATTTCTATATCGGCTCCCATTTTTTTAAGAATATCTATAAAGCCTGTTCTTGTTTCGTTTAAACATACATTTTTTACTGTGACCGGACAGTAAATTAATCCTATAGCTATAAAATATGCTGCAGAAGATATATCTCCGGGAATAAACATATTGAAGCAATTTATTTCATCAGGTTTTTTTAAATATATTTCCGTACCTTTTACTTTTATATCACTTCCTGTATTTTTAAAAAATATTTCCGTATGATTTCTCGTCTGATATATTTCTTTTATAAAAGTATTATCAGCATAAATTCCCCTGAGAAGAACCGCTGATTTTACCTGAGCACTTGCTACCGAAGGCAAAAAATAAATATTTTCATTTATTCTGTTCGGCATTATTTTAACAGGTGAATATTCAGAGTTATAAATATCCGCACCGAATCTGTTCAGCGGTTCTATTATTCTTTTCATAGGTCTTTTACTGAGAGATTCATCTCCCGTCAGAACAGAGGAAAAATTCTGTGCAGAAAGAATTCCTGTCATAAGTCTCATCGTTGTACCGGAATTTCCGCAGTAAAGCTCTGTATCGGATTCTTTTAATCCTTTTTTACCTTTTCCGTAAACTATAAGGTTTCGTCCGGAATTTTCACTTTTTACGGAAAGTCTGCTAAATATTTTTAAAGTATTTTTAACGTCCTCAGACTGTGAAATATTCTCTAAAATACATTTTCCGGAGGAAACCGAAGAAAATATTATTGCTCTGTGTGATATGGATTTATCTCCGGGTAAATTATTTATCGTTATTTTTTTTATCTTTTTTAACGGTTTTATTAATATTTTTTTCACCCCTCAGATTTTTTATACGCAGCTTTATCAGCATACATTCTCGAATCAGCAACAGCAATAAGTTCATCGGAACTCATACCGGTTTCATCGTTATATTCAGCAAATCCCACACTGACACTTAATTTAAAAATCTCATTAGATTCTTTATTTTTTATTTTTTCGTCTATTCTTTTCCATATTACATTTTTTAAAAATTCTTCACTGCATTCCGGAAATATCAGAAGGAATTCATCCCCGCCCATTCTGCATATATAATCCTCTTCTCTGACATTTTCCTTTAAAATATCGCAAAAATCCGTTATGTATTTATCACCCTGTTCATGTCCGTAATTATCATTTACTTTTTTTAAATTATTAAGATCTGCAAAAGCTATTGAAAATTTTGTCTTATTTCTCTTCGATTTACTTATATTTTTATCGAGTATTTTTATTGCTATATCTCTGTTAAAAACTCCTGTAAGAGGATCAAAAAGACTTTTTTTCCTCAGTTCTCTTTCATATTCCCTGTTTTTTGTTATATCCGTTGCAGAATATATTATATTTTCAATATTTCCGTATTCATCTTTTATGTAAGAAACAGCTATTGTGGTAATAAAATCATTTTCGTTTTTTGTATTCCATTTTATTTCCTTATTCTTGGGAAAATTTTCGAATAAATCTATATCAGATTTTTCTGCTTTTTCGGGTAAAAAATAATTTTTTATATTTTTACCCTTAACTTCATCAAATGTATATCCCGTATTATTTTCAAATGTACTGTTTATTTTTTCTATATTTCCGTATTCGTCAGTAACTGCCACGAGACTGCCTATAGTATTAAAAACAGTATTTATAAAATCGTTTATTTTTTTATTCTGTTTCCTGTTTTTTGTTTCTTTGAATTCTTCATACATAAAAAAGAGAAAAATTGCTATAAAAATTATTATTATAACTATAAAGATAATTTTCAGAATTTTCTCAATATTTTCATATACTCCGAATACTTCATCGTATTTTCTTTCATATATTATTCCTAATTTTATATCCTTTATTTTAACAGTATTCATTATACCTATTCTTTTTTCATTTTCACTTATTTCGTACACACCTTCGTAATTATAAACACCGCTTTTTATACTTTCGGTAAAATCACTGTAAATATCAGTATTATAAGAAATTTCATCATTTGAAAATATTTTTTCCCCGTTTTCATCAAATATTTTTATGAAAGATTTGTCGAATTCATTGTTTTCTTTAACTAAAGTTGAAAAAATATTTTCTTCTCTTACTATTCCGAAAATACCTATTATTTCATTGTTTATAACAACAGGATTTGAAAATACTATTATTCTGTTACCCGATATTCTTGAAACTTCAAGAACTTCTGCATAAGGCCTTCCATTAATTGCCTGTTTAAAATAATCCCTATCTGAAAAATCAGTATTAATTATATTTTCAGGATATCCAAGAACAAATTTACCGCTTTTGTCAATAAAACCTATACCTTCATATGAATTGTTAACGGCATTAATTTTCATATCATTATTTATTTTTTCTTTTTCTTTTTCACTCATTTCCGATATATTTTTATACTTACTTTCAAATATTTCGGAATATATTTTTGCTGCATTTATATTATCGGTGAACCAATGTTTTATTACCTGCTCTTTATAATATGCATTATTTTTAAGACTCTGAAAAATATTATCTTCCATAGCGGTTTTTGATGATCCGAAAAGAATAAAATAAAAAATTATTATTGATATAAGTGAAAGTACAAAAAATATAAAAAAATATATATTTGCTTTTCTCATAATGTTACCTCCCGTTAAAAAATAATTCATAAGGATTTATCTTTATAAAATCATAATGCCCTATTTCTTTTATATACGGAAAATTTATTTTTCCGTGAGAATATTTTTTATCATTAATAATAAATTCTTTTATTTTTTCATTTTGAGGGAAGATATCATAAAATTTTTCATCATACAGTCTGTAAAGAAAATCTTTTATTTTAAAGTAAATATCATTATTTATAATTTTGTTTTTCATAAGGTATTCTGTTTCAAAATTAATCCCCCATGCAACAGATCTGCCGTGACTGTATCCTGTAACTGATTCAAAAACATGCCCTGCTGTATGACCTATGTTTAATATATTCCTTATTCCTTTATCCCTAAAATCTTTTTCCACAAACAAAAGTTTTAATTTTACAGCATTTTCAAGAGTTTTTTCAAGAATTTTTATATTTTTTAAAATAATTCCATTATAATTTTCTTTTATGAATTCAAAAAATTCCCCGTGTAAAAGAGAAATTTTAAAAATTTCGGTAATACCCTCTTTTATTCTTTCATCATCGAGAGTGATAAGAGTGAGTAAATCCATATAAGTATTCTCCGGAAAAGAAAAATTTCCTATTATATTTTTTATTCCTTTGTAGTCAACGGCATTTTTACCTCCCACAGATGCGTCAGCCATTGCAAGTAAAGTAGTGGGATAAAAATTATATTTTATTCCTCTTTTGAAAGTACTTGCCACAAAACCAGCAAAATCTGTTATGCTTCCGCCGCCTGCAGCATTTATAAATTCATCTCTTCCTGTATTTTTTTCTATTAAATAATCGTACATTTTAAAAACATATTTAAAATCCTTGATTTCTTCTCCGCATGGAAAAGTAACAATGTTTTCATTTTTACCGGGATAAAAAATATCTTTTATTTTTCTGTCAGTAATTATTATTCCGGAGTTTTCTGAATTTTTTAAAATACCGCAGCCTATTCTGATTTTCTGAAATTCTTTACCTATTTCATTTTCATGTTTTTCAGAAATAAACTCCGCAGTTTTATAAAGCGTATATTCTGAAATTTCAACTGTATAAAACTGTTCATAAAGCTCTTTTCTTTTTTCATATATATCATAAATTTTTTCCGGATTGTTTTTTATGAGAGGTCTTGATTTTATGTCTGTTCTTTTTAAAATGTTTTCTATGCTGTCTTTAAGATATATTGTTTTCTGGCTTTTCAGTATTTTTCTGTTTTCCTCATCAAGAATTATTCCGCCACCTGTTGCAACTATAATATCTTTTCCGGCGAGATTCTTAAGTAATTCTTTTTCACATTTTCTGAAATATTTTTCGCCTTTCTTTTCAAAAATTTCATTTACCGTCATTTTTTCTTCCTGTTCAATTATTCTGTCAGTATCAAAACATTCTTTCCCTGTTATTTCTGATAATTTTTGAGCAGTATAAGACTTTCCGACACCCATCATTCCTATTAAAAATACAGACATTTTATCCCCCCGTTTCAGTATATTATAACTCTTTTTTGTTTTATTATAATATCTTGACATTAAAAGAAAAAAGTATTATACTTGTAATTGTAATTGTACAAGGAGGTGTTAATATGAGCAGAACACAGAATGTAAGAACAAACTGGGTTGAAATCCTTCAGTATATAAGACAGGAAAAACCTTATCTTGAAATTGTAAATATATTTAAAAGAAAAAATATTGAAATTTCAGTAGATGCAATAACAAAAGTAAGAAAAGAATTCGAGGATTTATATGCCAAAGAAGCTGAAAAAGAAAAGAAACTTGAGGATTATTATAAAAAAAATAATGAAGAACTAATAAAACAGATACAGAAACTGGAAGAAAAAATGCTTATTTTTGAGGATAAAACCGATAAAAAAATTCAGGAGCTTCTTATTGAACTCGGACCTTCCGAAAAACTAATAAAAAAACAAATTGATCTCGATAAAATAAGTCTTGATGATTATAATTCTTTTAAAAACGCTTACAGGGATCTTAATCCTAAAGATAATTCCACATTCAGATTACCTTCTGTATGCCGTGATATATTAAATCATTACTGCGGTGTAGGAAAAACTAAAGGTTTACTGAACCTTTCAAAAAATGAATTTATAACAGGTCTTATACTTGAATTTGATAAGAATTATAAAGAAGATCACGAAGAATAAAAAAATATCTGCCTTAAGGCAGATATTTTTAATATATTATCTTAACTCTGAAGTAATTATTTTCTGATACAACGTAAAGGGTATCGTCTCTATTCATCATAAAACTATTATCATTTGCATTAATTTCTTTCTCTAATTTTTCGCTCAGATTTTTAGCGATTTCAGAACATTTTACATAGCTTTCAACGCCTTCATTTACACCGTGTTTTAATTCTTCAATGTTTATCTTTTCAATTCTGAGGTCCTGAACCGCTTTAACGTCAAGTGAGTTAAGATCTAGTTTATCTGTTATAAATTTCGCCATTTTATATCCCTCCCTTTATTTCGTTACTTATATTATACTACTTTATGAAGAAAAAGTTAAGCTTACTATTCTTCTGTTTATATTGGGTGACATAAAATTATTTATAAATAATGTATTAATTTGCATCTCTTTGCTCAAAATGTTTTTATAAACCAATCTTTTTTAATTCTATAATACCTTTAAGCGCTTTTTCGGTATCTTTCTCAAAATTTTCAAGCCACTGATTATCGTGCAGAGGATAAAAAAGATTTTTAAATTCTTTAAGTGCTTCATTTTTTATATTTTCATCCGCTGCTCCGTGATGACGTATCTGATTTTCATTTATAAGTGCTTTAAGCGTTTTCATAAGTCCTTTTAAATCGGCTCCGTATGTGCCGTATTCAAAACAGGTTGAAAGTATTTCCCTGTTATTCTTTATATATCTTTTATGTATATAATCTATCATATCACCGTGTATTTTGTAAAATTCATCGGCATCTGTTTTACTGACAATATCGTATCCTGTAAGTTTTATGAATTCCTGAGATGAATATCCGAAATATTCGGAATTAACTATACTCATTCTGTTTCTGGGACCGGCTCCCGTATGTATATCAATATGTAAAATATTTTTATTCTTTTTAAATATTTTTTCATATTGTGAAACAGCATATTTTACTGATTTCTGTTTTGACTTTCCTCCGTAATAAACACCTTCGGGATAACTGAACTGACCGCTTGCAAAAGCTTCAACCAAACCTTTTTTTCCTGTCTTTAAAAGAGCTCCCATAATCTTAAAAAAAACAGAAACATCCGATATATTTTTTAATTCAGTTTTAGGATTGAAAAAAGAATCGAGTTTTTCATATTTATGATTCTTATACGCTGTAAAATTTTCAAGAAAATTTCTGTTTAAATCTATATTATTTTCATTTACTCTTCTTTTATTCTTCATTCCCCACGGATTCAAAGAATGAATAAAATAAACGGAAACTTCTTTTAAATCATTTTTTTTATATATTTTATCAAAAAAAATCTGCAGGAAAAGATCTCCGGCATATGATTCTATTCCGTGTTCCCCTGTTGTAATTAATATTATACTTTTTTCTTTTTCGGCTATAAGTTTATATGTATCTGTTTTTAATCCTTCCGTTATTTCATAGTCTTCGTGAAAACTCATATAAAAATCTTTTTTATGTTGATTAAAGAGTTTTTCTGCAAGTTCTTTGGACTCTTCATAATTTTCTGTTAATTCATAATTTTTATATTTTATCAAACTCAACACCACCCTTTTAAAACGGCCCGTAATTTATTTTTGAAGCTATAAAAAGATAAAAAAGAGACATAAATATCATTAAAAGTTCAATTTTCCAGATAAATTTAAACCATTTTGAATAACTAACACCTGTTATACCAAGTGCAATTAGAAGAACTGCATTTGTAGGATAAATAAGATTTGTAAATCCGTCTCCGAGAGTGAAAGCCAAAACAGTAGTCTGCCTTGTAATGTTCATAAGATCAGAAAGCGGTATAAGAACCGGCAGTGTAAGAAATGCTTTTGCCGAAGCCGATCCCACAAAAAGATTAAGAAAAAGTATAACAGCAAATATAAAAACAGTACCTGTAAACTGTCCGGAAATACCTGCTATATTTGATATACCGTATAAAAGCGTATCCATTATTTTTCCGCTGATTATTATATGCTTAACACTCATTGCCATAAATATAAGAAGTACACCGGGCAATACTTCTGTCATTCCGGAAAAAAATATTTTAACAGTTTCTTTTATTTTTTTACCAGAAATTATTCCTGTTGAAAATCCGGAAATAAGAAAAACAAGCGATATTACTATAAGATTATAATCACTCAGTGCACTTATAAAATTGGATAAAATAATATATATTATCATTATTAATATAAACATTATAAAAATAGCTGATGATTTTTCAAGCTTTATATTTTTAGGGATTTTTTTTATATTCTGTGTATTTATTTCCCTGCTGTTTTTTGATGAATATAAATAAAGAAAAAGGTATAAAATAAAATATGTTACTGCAAATATAAATGTTCTCAGAAGCATTCCGGAAAAAAGAGGCAATCCTGCTATCTGCTGAGCTATACCTGTTGAAAAAGGATTTGCTATTGATGATGAAAATCCGAATCCGGCAGCTATAAGACTCATTCCGAGACCTGTCATTATATCCCATCCGAGTGCATAGGAAAGAGATACTATTATAGGTATAAGAGGTATTGTTTCCTCAAAAATTCCGAGCAGTGCACCGAAAAGCATAAATATAAGTATAATAATTCCCATTAATTTATATCTTTTATCTATATATTTTAATGTCACTTTATTAATTATATAGTCAAGAAGTCCTGTTTTTCTCATTATTGATATAGCTCCGCTTATTATGAGAATAAAAACAGATATCATAATTACAATAGGTGCATCTTCGGTAAATAAAATCTCAAACGGTGCCGTAAAAACCCTGAAAAAATTATAATTTACTCCATACACATGTTCATATGTATCAGGTACAATCTCAACAATACCATTATCATTAATATTTCTCTGATATTCCCCCGGGCTTATTGTCTGAGTAAGTATACCCGCTGTAATCATAAGTGCAAAAATTATAACAAACGAAGTTATAAATGATTTTATACTTATTTTTGCCCCTTTATTTTCCATAATATCCCCCGATAATTAAAAACTGTTTTCAGCTGCATGAGCCAACAGTCTAAAAACAGTTTTATATATTTATAAATATTTTTCTATATTTTTTATTATGTCGTCAATTTTTTCAGGAAATTTTCCTCCGGCCTGAGCGAAATCCGGTCTTCCGCCTCCGCCTCCGCCGAGTGCCGCAGATATTTTTTTAGCTATATTTCCGGCATGATATGTTTTAAGCATATCCTGAGAAACTTTTACGGCAAAGCTCACTTTATCGGTTTTGTTAAAAAGTATAACAATCCCTGATTTCAGCTTTCCTGACATAACATCTATGGTATTTCTCATTACATCATTATCAAGACCTGACATAACTGCTGTAAAAACCTTACAACCGTTTACATCCGATACATTTTTTATAAAATTATCCAGTGAAAGTACTGCTATTTTTGATTCAAGATTTTTTATATTTTTTTCGTATTCTTTGTTTTTTAATAAAAGCCCCTCTATTTTTTCATTTACAGTTTCATATGTAGCATCTGTTCTTGCATTTATTTCCTTTAAAATTTCTTCAAGTTTGTGAGTATATTTATAAGCTTCCATTCCTGTTATAGCTTCTATTCTTCTCACTCCTGCAGAAACCGATGATTCTGAAACAATTTTAAAAAGACCTATTTCTCCGGTATTTTTTACATGTGTTCCTCCGCATAATTCTCTGGAATAATCTCCCATTTTTACCACACGTACAAAATTTCCGTATTTCTCTTCGAAAAGTGCTATTACATTTTCTGATTTTGCCTCTTCCAGTGTTTTTACATCTGTTATTACTTCCATTGCCTCAAGTATTTTTTTATTAACTTCCTCTTCCATTAATTTTATCTGCTGAGGAGTAACTGCTTCATAATGATTAAAATCAAATCTCAGACGTTCGGAATTAACATATGAACCTGCCTGTTTTACATGGTCACCGACAATATTTCTCAGTGCACTGTGTAATAAATGAGTAGCACTGTGATTTCTTTTCACAGAATTTCTGTAATCTTTATCAACTTTAAGTTTAAAAGTATCTCCTATGTTGAATATTCCTTTTTTTACAACAACTTTATGTGATATAACATCATTATAAACAATCTGTACATCTTTTACATCAGCAAAAGAATCTCCTGAAAATATGCTTCCGGTATCAGGAACCTGACCGCCTTTTTCGGCATAAAAAGGTGTTTTTGCAAAAATAAATTCTGCTTCTTCACCTTCTCCGGCATAAGAATAAAATTCTTCTCCTTTTATTATGTAAAGAAGTTCAGCATCTTCCTCAGAATTTTCATATCCCGTAAAAACAGTTTCTCTGAGTTCTTCGCCGGCAGTTTTATAAGCTGAATTTGCTTTATCGTATTCTTTGTTACCTGCGGCTTTTCTTGCTCTTTCCTTCTGCTGTGTCATAAGCTCATCAAATTCTTCCCTGTTTATTTTTATATTTTTTTCCTGAAGAATTTCTTCCGTTATATCATAAGGAAAACCGTATGTATCATAAAGTTCAAATACATCTTTACCTGAAATTATATTTCCGTTTTCGACCATACCGTTTAATTTCTGTATGCCTTTTTCAAGTGTTTCGAGGAATCTTTTTTCTTCGGCATCAACTATTTTTCTTACAAAAGCATGTTTTTCAGTAAGTTCCGGATACACAGAACCCATTTTTTCAACTACGGCATCAACTATTTTATTTAAAAACTGTTCATTTTTACCCAAAAGATTTCCGTATCTCAGGGCTCTTCTAAGTATTCTTCTTAAAACATAACCTCTTCCTTCATTTGAAGGAAGAACACCTTCTGCTATTATAAAACTGAGCGCTCTTGTATGATCAGCTATAATCTTCATTGCAATATCATCAGAAGCATTTTCTCCGTATTTTCTGTTAAAAACTTTTTCAACGACACTTATTATATCCTGAAAAAGATCAGTGTCAAAATTGCTGTAAACACCCTGTATAGCAGCGGTTATTCTTTCAAGTCCTGCTCCTGTGTCTATATTTTTTCTGGAGAGAGGCCTGAAAGAACCATCTTCATCAGCATAATATTCAGTAAAAACAATATTCCATATTTCAACAAATCTTCCGCATTCACATGCAGGAGAACAGTTATCAGAATCATCACATTTATCTTTAAAACCGGTATCAAAATAAATTTCCGATGAAGGTCCGCAAGGGCCTGTAGGACCTACCGGTCCCCACCAGTTTTCACTCTTATCAAATTTCATTATTCTGTTTTCCGGAACACCTATATCATTTTTCCATATATTATATGCTTCTTCGTCTTCCAGATATACAGAAGGCCATAATTTTTCCTCAGGAATATTAAGAACTTTTGTAAGAAATTCCCAGGCCCATTCTATTGCTTCTTTCTTAAAATAATCACCAAAAGAGAAATTACCGAGCATTTCGAAAAATGTCTGATGTCTCGGTGTTTTTCCTACATTTTCAATATCATTTGTTCTCAGACATTTCTGACATGTTGTTATTCTTGTATAAGTAGGCTCCATCTTTCCCCAGAATATAGGTTTAAAAGGAACCATTCCGGCAACAGTAAAATGAAGCTGCGGATCATTAGGTACAAGCGGAGAACTCGGAAGTCTCTTATGTGCTTTTTCCTCAAAAAAATTCAAAAATTTCTCTCTTATGTCTTTAGAGCTCATCCATTGCATATATATCACTCCCGGATATTTTTTTATTTATCTTAAAGTTACTTTTAAATAAGGATAATTATTTTCGTCTTTAAGCATATTACTGTCTATCTTAAGAAAATATTTATATTCAGGACTTTCCGAACCGTATACTATATCAATACTCAAAACATCAACGCTGTTTTTTCTGACATTTATTTTTTCAGGCACAGCATCAAT
The DNA here is from genome assembly GCA_024233675.1 of Thermotogae bacterium. Classification (GTDB taxonomy): domain Bacteria; phylum Thermotogota; class Thermotogae; order Petrotogales; family Petrotogaceae; genus JACKPH01. The sequence continues at coordinate 499,813 of JACKPH010000001.1, read as the reverse complement.
ATATCCTTCATCGGCTAATTTCTGAACCGAAATATCATCAGGAATTGTTTCGTTATAGATAAGATAGTTCAAAACTGCACTCTGAATACTTTTCATCTCAGTAACGCCTTTAGTTGCTTTTGCCTGAGAAATAAGGCTGTTTGCCGCCGGAACAGTTATAGTTCCTATTATAGCTATAATCGCAAGAACCACAAGCACTTCAACTAATGTAAAACCTTCCTTCAGTTTTTTCATTTTTTCCCCCTAATATTACTCCCCTTAAATGAGAAAAACTCTGAGAAGAAAATACCAAATAGGTGCCACAACTAATAGTCCGTCAATTCTGTCGAGCATTCCCCCATGCCCGGGAAGTATTTCTCCTGAATCTTTAACTCCGTAATATCTTTTAAAAACTGACTCTGTTATATCCCCTATTGTATCGAATATACCGACACAGACTGCAAATATAACAGCATAAATTATATTAATTGTGTTATTATATCCCATATAATTTCTTATAAATTCAAAAACAATAATATATACAAATGTTCCTAATATTCCTCCGTAAAAACCTTCCCAGCTTTTTTTAGGTGAAAAAACGGGTGAAAGTTTATGTTTCCCGAAATTCATACCGAAAAAATATGCCGATGCATCATACATCCAGACCGAAGTAAGACATAATATAGACATAGACGGTCCGTACTGAAGATTAAATTTATAAAAAAACGAAAGAAAAAAAGCAATATAAAGAAGAGATACAGCCGATGATGAAGCAAGTTCCTTGGCTATAGATATATCCTTCACATTCAGAATAATCGAACCCATTATAACTGCAAACCCTATAAAAAATATTGTTTCAGCATCAAAAGGAAGTATTCCCTGATTTTCCGCCTGAAGCGCAAAACCGTAAACAAGAGTTGAAACACCTATTGTCAGAGTTATAAAAAGTTTCAGTATAACATTTTTAAAATCTCTGTTTGAAAATTCAATAAATTCAAATGCAGAAAGTAAAACTATACTTGTAACCAATCCGAGAAGAGTCGGATATATAGAAAATGAAAATACAACAGCGGGTCCCAGAATAACTCCCGATAAAACTCTTATTACAAGATTTTTTTTATTAACAGCCACCTTTATCACTTCCGATTTCTTTTATATCCCCGAATCTTCTTTCTCTCAGGGAAAACTCCCTGAAAGCTTCTGTAAGATCTTCATAATTAAAATCAGGCCATAGTTTTTCGGTAAAATATAGTTCAGAATAAGCACTTTCCCATAAAAGAAAATTACTCATTCTTATTTCCCCGGAAGTTCTTATTATAAGATCCGGTTCCGGTACATCCGGAAGATACATATTTTCCGAAATCATTTTTTCTGTTATTTTCTGATTATTTCCTGACTGTATAATTTTATTTACAGCATCGGTTATTTCCTGTCTTCCGCCGTAATTTAATGCCATGACAAGATCGAGCTTTGTATTATTTTTACTTTTTTGTGATATTTTTTCTATGGATTTTTTAACGTCTTCCGGAAGTTCATTTATCCTTCCTGTAAATCTCATTCTGACACCTTTGTTTATAATTTTCATCATTCTTGATTCAAGGTATTTAACAAAAAGTTTAAAAAGAAAATTAACTTCTTCTTCAGGTCTTTTCCAATTTTCGGTAGAAAAAGAGTATAGGGTGAGATATCTCACCCCTAAATCCGAACACCATTGTATTACATCTTCTGCGACTTCCGCACCGCGTTCGTGTCCGAAAGTTCTTTTCTGATTTCTCATTTTAGCCCATCGGCCGTTTCCGTCCATTATTATACCGAGATGTACGGGTATTTTTATATCATTCATTAAGATTCCATGATCTCCTTTTCTTTTTTAGCAAAAACAGCTTCAGATTTTTCTTCGTATTCTTTAAGAATTTTTGTTATTTCCTCTTCTGCTTTTTTTGATTCATCTTCTGATATTAAACTGCTTTTCTGATCATCCTTAACTTTTTTGATATCATCCCTTCTTATGTTTCTCAAAGCTATTTTTGTTTCTTCCATCATATCTTTTGCATGTTTAACCCATTTTTTCCTGTCTTCTCCTGTCGGTGAAGGAAAAGCAACTCTTACGACAGAACCGTCATTTATGGCATGTATACCAAGATTTGCGGCATTTATAGCTTTTTCGATTTTTTCGAGAAGGCTTTTTTCCCACGGCGAAATAACAACTGTTCTGTCTTCCGTAACAGTAACACTTCCTGTCTGATTTACAGGCGTGGGTGTACCGTAATAATCTATTCTTATATCTTCAAACATCGCAGGAGAAGGTCTCCCTGTTCTGAGCTTTTTTAGTTCTTCTTCATAATGAACTACGGTTTTTTTCATTTTTTCAGTTACTTCTTTTTCATATGTACTTTTTGACATATAAACACCTCCGGTTATTTATTAAATAATCACCTATATTATACCATATATGCACATTATTTAAATATAATAATATCAATTTTAATCATTGTATAGTATAATTGATTTGCATTCTTTTTGTGAAAGGAAGGTTTTTTAAATTGTTTTTAGATAATGTTGCCCTGGGAAGATTTGTGGAAAAAGATTCTTTAATGCACAGAATGGACCCGAGAGTTAAATTAATGGGATTATTTATACTTGCGGCTTTTGCCTTTTCGATAAACAGTTTAATTGATATAATAGTAATGACGGTTTATACTTTTTCACTTATGCTGCTTTCAAAACTGAGCATAAGATATTATTTAAAATCACTTAAATCATTATGGTTTATAATAATTTTCGCTTTTGTCGTACAGCTTTTCAATTACAGCGGAAATGTCATTTTCAGTTTTTATTTTATAAAAATTACCGATCAGGGTCTTATGAGTGCTTCTATAATAACATTCAGAATTCTTTTTGCAATAATGCTTTCAACAATACTTACACTGACAACCTCTCCCACAACACTTGCACATGCCATGGAAGACGTGTTAAGATGGTTTTTTGTTCCTAAATCGTTCGCTCATGAACTTTCTATGGTTATGACAATTGCAATAAGATTCATTCCTGTAATGGCTTCTGAGGCAGACCGTATAATAAAGGCACAGATGAGCCGCGGTGCAAATTTTGATGACAGAAAATTTTCAGGAAAAATAAAAGGTGCGGTTTCAATAATAATTCCTCTTCTTGTTTCAGCATTAAGACGTGCAGAAGAATTAAGTATTGCTATGGAAGCAAGAGGTTACAACGGTTGGGAAGGAAGAACGCGCTATAAAAATTTTACATGGAAAATAACAGATACTGTTTTTCTTATGTCTTTTGTAATGATAGGACTTTTTATAGTATTTTTTTAAATACGGTATTATATCGGGAGGGAAAAATGAAAAAATTAATTTTTATTATTATGATCATTTCTTCTTTTTTTGTATTCTATTCATGTATACCGACAGGATTATTTACACCGCTTATAAGTAATTATTATCCTTCCGCAGGTATTGCCGAATTTAACTTTAAAGACAGTGTCAGCGATGTTTATTTGTCTACCGGTAAAGGAAATATATATATGACAAAAGTATCAGACAAAAAATATATGTTTGATACCAAAAAATATGATTTTACATCAAAAAATCAGACTTTTCAGTTAAATTACAGAACTTCCTCAAAAAATTACAGCGAAAATGTTTATTTTGAATATATACCGCTTCAGATAATAGTAATAGGCGGCGGTGATAATAATTTAAATAATAATCTTTTAAACGACATTTCAGAAATACGTGATGGTGTTGAAAATTCAAAAATACCTGTAACTGTAACCGTTATAGCTGATTATTACGATTCCTCCGACAGAATAATAACTTTTACAAAATATAACGGGAATTTTTATTATTACACGATAGATCCGTTATATTACGGTCTGGAAAGTGAATTTAAAACAGCAGATATAAATTCGGTTAAAAACTATTTTAACACAGTTACGAGTTTTAACCCCGAAACAAAAAAATTCCTTATTTTCTGGGATCACGGAAATGCCTGGCTTGGTGAATCAAAATCAGATTATTCTCTGCGTTCAATAATGATTGACTATTCAGATTCGGATGCAACAATAAAAATTTCCGAAGTTAAAAGTCTTCTGGAAGATTATAAAAACACAGCAGGAAAAAATATAGACGTAATAGGTTTTGATGCCTGTAATATGGCAATGACGGAAATAATTTATGAACTTGCCGATTATACAGATTATTTTGTGGGTTCCGCTTCTCCCGAACCTGCATCCGGTTATGATTATAACTTTATATCTTATTTTAACGGAAATATATCTTATCTTCTTGACAGACTTGTTTATGCTTATGATAATAATGAACATTCTGACGTTTATTATAAAACAATGGTTGCAATTAAAACAGAAGGATTCCGTCAGTTTATAAAAAATAATTTAAAAAACATTTCAAAAGATTCGCTCCATAATAACGCGGTTTACGGACTTCTTAATTCTGATGATTTTACCGATGTTAACTACGTTTTAAACAATTATCCGGACGATATGATAATAAATAAAAGTTTAGGATCTTCTTTTTCAGGTTATAATATTTCAGGTTATAATATTTCCGGTATAGGTATAGCATATAATATAACAGATCATTATCCTTCTTTTGAACCTGACTACAGAGAACTTCTGTTTTATAAAGAAAATCAGAATTGGGTTGAAAAATATAATCTATGGTAAAAAAATAAAGTGCTTAAATGCACTTTATTTTTTTATATCATTTTTAAACTCCATTGTATTTCTTATTAAAAAGTCACTTTCTCTCCAGTTCTTTTTTACCTTAACATGAAGATCGAGAAAAACAGGCATTTCAAAAAGATCTTCTATATCTTTTCTTGCAAGCTGACCTATTTCTTTTATCATCTGTCCGTTTTTTCCTATTATTATACCTTTCTGTGATTCTCTTTCCATATATATATAAGCTCTTACATAAAGCATACCGTTTTCTCTTGTTTTAAGGTCTTCAATAACAACTCCCGAAGAATGCGGCACTTCCTGACTTGTAAGATTAAATATTTTTTCTCTTATCAGTTCAGATATAAGAAATCTTGACGGTCTGTCCGTTATTGTATCTTCAGGATAATACATAGGTCCGAAAGGTAATATTTCTTTTATTTTATTTTTAAGTTCTTCAGTATTTTCACCGTTTATTGCAGATGTTTCTATTACACCGAGACATTTTTCATTTTTAACATAATCGGAAGATTTTATATGATTTATTACTTCTTCTTTTTTTCTGTCTGTTTTGTTTATTACACATAAATAAGGTATTTTTGATTTTCTTACTATAGTATATACTCTTTCATCTTCTTCTGTCGGCATATGTGTACTTTCAAGAACAAACAGAACAATATCAACACCGTTAAGAGAGTTAACGGCAATATCAACCATATATTCACCGAGTTTATGCAGAGGTTTATGTATTCCCGGTGTATCTACAAATATCATCTGATAATTATCTTCAGTGTAAATACAGTTTATTTTATTTCTTGTGGTCTGCGGTTTATTTGAAGTTATTACAATTTTCTGACCCATCAGAGAATTTATAAGTGTTGATTTTCCGACATTCGGTTTACCGGCCATTGCTATAAAACCGCTTTTTGTTTTATTTTCCACATTTCACCTCAGATTTTTCTAAGCTTTTCTATAACAACTTCTGTAGATCTGCAGTCATCTTCATTATAATCAAGTATTTTTTTCATTATTTCCTCTTCACCTTTAAGATATCTCTGATATTCTATTATTACTGCATATCCGTTTAAATTTGTTCTCCACTCGAAACCGAAATATTTACTTATATCCTTAAGCGAATAAGACGTTACAGGTATAGAATAATTTTTTATTATCAGTTCAAAGACATCAAATGTCTTTTTAAGTATATGTTCTATTTTATTTTTATGCTCAGGATAAAGTTTTGCAAAATTCATAAGTGCTTTTACATCATGAGAATCATAGTGAACAAGATATCTGTCACTTTCATAGAGGAAATTTACCATTTCTTCGGCACGTTTATCATTCATCTTGTGAAAAACAAAAGGTTTATACTGTCCGTCAATAAGATATCCGAAAAGAAAATCCCTTTTTACATATGTTTCAACATCAAATATTATGTAATTATCAGGTATAGCTATATCAGAAATTTTATAAACTTTGTTGTAAACAATTGACATAATATTGTATAAGGGCTTTTTATACTGTTCATTGAATTTATCAATCTGATTGCTCTTTACTATTTCAACAGGATCAATTTCCATTTCCCTGAAGTCCTCTATTATCTTGGAGCTGACTGCAGGAACAACGAGTAAATTATTATGTTTTAAAAGTTCAGAATGACAATGCTCTTTAACAGTACAGAATCTGCACTGAGAACCGGGTTCTTTTTCTTTTGTCTTTAGTCTCTGAATATCTTTTTTTATCCACTTTTCTTTTAGCATTAATTCATTTTTTCTTACATGATATTTTTTATTTTCAAGTTCAACTATTATTTCATCTACTTTTTGGTCAAGACTTTCAAAATATTTATATACAGTGTAAATATGTATCCAGTGAGATAGTTTTATATCTCTTCCCGCACGTACTATAAATACTTTTCCGTCTGAAAATTCTTCATAATTGGCCTCAAGTTCAACTCCTTCTATCTGAACTTTGAAATATGTTCCGGGTCTCTTATATGTTGGTTCATAAAAGGGACACTTTTTTATATTTTCATAATACAAAACATCCATTAAAACACCCTTTTCTAAATTAATTTTTAATTAAATCTCCTATTTTTTCTATATTTGAGGAAAATGATTTTTCAGAATTTATCATATAGTCTATAACAATAGTTTCCAGAAGATTCCACATGGAAGAACTTCCTTCGTTTGATGTTTTTTTCTCAGTTTCCGTGAGTATGTCTATATATTTTAAAAGATTTAAATTATTTTTAACTTTTTCAGTTATATCTTCAGATTTAAATTTTATTTCTTCTTTCAGTTCAAGAAGAATTTTACTTAACTCTTTACTGTCAAACTCATCCACAAATATTCCGGTTATCCCTTTACTTACAGGAGAAATATTATAATTTCCGAAATATTTCATAAGTTTTACTTTTAATGCACTGTCAATTATAAGCCATAAAAATTTCTTTTCATTTTCATTTTGAAACATATTTGCCATTTCTATATATTTGCTAAGATTAACAGAAAATACAAGCATTTTTCCTGAATTGATAAGACTGACATTTATGAGATTGTTTTCTTTTCCCATTATATCTTCAAGACTGTCATTAATTATTTTTGTATTCTGAAGTATTGTTATAAAATTTTCTATATAGTCTTCCCTGACTTCTTTTTTATTTTCAAAATTCATTGAAATAATATCAAGTTCTCCGCTTTCTATAAAATAATAAACATATTCCATAAAATCTTCCCAGTTATCGGGTAAAAGAAGAACCTCAGGAGAAAATTCAACACCTGTAAAATCTTTAATCTGATTCTTTTTATAATCCATATTTTTATCAGGTTTTTTTTCATCCGACCATATTTCTATAACTCTGTCAAAATCAGCTAAAACAGCACTTCCCTTTCCGTATTCGGATGAATATCCTTTGAAATATATCAGAGACGGGAATGTTATACTTTTATTTTTATTTTCATCAGGTTTAAAAAGAACGCAGCCCTCAAAGTCTAATTCGTCAATAAAATTATTCATAAAATAACCTCCAGTTATTGATATAATCTGGAAATATCACCAATTTCTAAAAAAAGTTCAGATAATTTTCTGAGAAAACCAAGTCTGTTATTTTTTACATTATCATCTTTATCCATTACAAAAACATCCTCAAAATAATTATCAATATAATTTTTCAATCCGAGTATAATTTCTACTGCATCAGAATACTTCATATTTTTTATATTTTCAGTATAAATTGGAAATATTTCACTGTATTTTTTATATAAATTTTTTTCAGCATCAAGAACAAAAAGATTTTCATCGAAACTGTTTTTTTCATAATTTTTTGAAATATTGTTTATTCTCTGAAACGCTGTCATAAAATCTCTGAAAATATCTTTTTCGGTGTATTCGTTAAGCATTTTTGAAATTTTATAAACTCTCAACGGTTTTTTCCAGTTTGATACAACTGTCTTTATAACATCAGTTTTGATATTTTCCTTTATGAGTATTGTTTCAAATCTGCTCATAAAAAATTCATTCATTTTTTCTGTGTCAAAATCCTTTGAATATATTTCCTTACTGTAATTTATAATTTTTTCAAGATCAATATCCCAGTTATTTTCGGTAATTATTCTTATTACTCCGAAAGCCTTTCTTCTCAAAGCAAAAGGATCTTTTGATCCTGTAGGAATTTTTCCTATACAGAAATATCCTACTATATCATCTATTCTGTCCGCAAGAGAAATGATACCCGATACTTCATTTTCAGGAACACAATCTGTTTCCTCCACAGGATGATAATGTTCTTCCGAAGCTTTATAAACATCATAATTTTCATTTTTGTTTTTAAGATATATTTCCGCCATTTTTCCCTGAAGTTCAGGAAATTCAAAAACTACACTTGAAGGTATATCTATTTTACAGAGAAGAGCAGCTCTTTCGGTATTTTTATTTTCCGTACCTATTTCACCTGCAATAAAATCAGAAAGTTTAACTATTCTTTTTACTTTATCATAATATGTTCCGAGACCCTGCTGATAAGTTATACCGTTTAATTTTTCCAGTCTGTCTTCTATTTTTGTTTCCATATCATCATCGTAATAAAAAGCGGCATCATCAAGTCTTGAATTTATAACAACGGAATAACCCTTGGTTATATTTTCTTCTCTTCCGTATCCGTCCTGAAAAGAAACATATTTATTTGAAATTTTTCCGTTTTCTTTTGCCACGAAACTTCTCTGATGATGTTTTATTGTAGTTGTTATAACCTCTTCGGGAAGATACATATATTTTTCTTTAAATTCACCTACAACGGCAGAAGGATACTCTGTAAGCTGTGCTATTTCATTTATGAGATTCCCGTCAGAATCAACATTTATACCGTATTTATTTTCTACTCTTTTTATTTCTTCTTTAATTCTTTCGGTTCTTTTTTCAAAAAAAGGAATTACATAGTTTTCTTCGAGTTTCTGAAAAAGATTCTCTGTGTTTTCTAATTCAAAATTTTCCCCGAAAAATCTGTGTCCTTTTATAATAAAAGATGATTTTTTACCGAAAAGCTCAATATCGAGTTTTTCATCGTTGAAAACCGATATTATATTATGAATAGGTCTTACAAAAGAATATTCACCGTTACCCCATCTCATTGATTTTTTAAAATTTAATTTTTTAATTATTTCAGGAGAAATTTCACTAAGTATTTCTTTTGTTGAAAATCCTTTTTTATCTATTTTAACAAAAACATACTCTGCCGAATTAAATTCTTTTATTGTAACATCATTTTCTGTTTTTCCGCATGATCTGAGAAATCCGTTAAGTGCTTTTGTAGGATTACCGTCTTTATCATAAGCAGCAACTTTTGCAGGTCCTTTTCTTTCTTCTGTTGTATCTTCTTCACCTTCCGAAAGATCTGTTATGTAAACACCGAATCTTCTCGGGGCTATGAAAACATTTATATCTTTATATTCTATTTTTCTTTTCTGAAGATTATCTTTAAACGCTTCTTCTAACTGATTTTTTATGTTATCGTACTCACTGGATGGCATTTCTTCTGTTTCTAAGTAAAGTAAATATTTATTCATTTTTTTCTCCTCCGTCCAATGCTTCAACATAAGTTTCTGCACATTTTCTCGACATGTTTCTTATATCAAGTATGTATTTCTGTCTTTCATTTACACTTATTGCATTTCTGGCATCCAGAAGGTTAAAAGAATGCGAAGTTTTTATAAGAAAATCATAAGCAGGTAAATAAAGTTTTTTATCTATAAGTCTGTAAAATTCTTTCTGATAAATGTTATAAAGATTTTTAAGCATTTCTATGTCAGCTTCGTCAAAATTAAATACGGAAAACTGTCTTTCATTTTCCTTATAAAGTCTTTCGTATTTTACTTCATCATTCCAGTATGTATCATAAACATTTTCTATATCCTGAAGATACATTGAAATTCTTTCAATACCGTAAGTTATTTCAACAGAAACGGGACTTACATCTATTCCTCCCATTTGCTGAAAATATGTAAACTGAGTTATTTCCATACCGTCAAGCCATACTTCCCATCCTACACCCCATGCTCCGAGAGTAGGTGATTCCCAGTTATCCTCAACAAATCTTATGTCATGTTCCTGCGGATTTATTCCTATTTCTTTGAGACTTTCAAGATATATTTCCTGTATATTTTCAGGTGACGGTTTTATTAAAACCTGATACTGGTAAAATCTCTGCATTCTGTTTGGATTTTCTCCGTATCTTCCGTCTGTAGGTCTTCTGCTTGGCTGTATATATGCAATTTTTATCGGATCTTTTCCGAGAGATCTGAAAAATGTAGAAGGGTGATATGTTCCCGCACCCATTTCCATATCATAAGGCTGATCTATAACACAACCGTGTCCCGCCCAAAATGAATTAAGCGTCATTATTAATTCCTGTATTTTCAACTGAATTCCCTCCGTTACTACTCCAAAGATATTAGCATAGGATAATGATTCTGACCACCGTTATGTATTTCTATTTCAATGTTAGAAAATTTGTTCATTATATCGTTAGCCATTTCATTTACTTTCTGCTGATCGGCTTCCTCACCGTAAAAAATAGTTATTATTTCATATCCTTCTGAAACATGACTGAGAAGGATTTCTTTTGTTTTTTCATACATATCCTCACCGTGGGCACTTAATTCTTTACCGGTAAAAATAAGGTATTCACCTTTTTTAATATTTTCTCCGTCTATTTCGGAATCTCTTATTGCATAAGTAACCTGAATAGGTACAACAGATTTCACATACTCACCCATAGACTGCATAAGTTCTTCCTGAGGCATGTCATCCTGAAATCCGAGTAAAGCTGACACCCCTTCCTGAACATATTTTGTAGGTATTACAATTACATTTTTTCCTGATACTTCAGCTGCTTTTTCCGCAGTCATTATTATATTAGGATTATTGGGAAGTAAAATAATATTCTCATACGGTATTTCCTCTACTGCATCAGACATATCCTTTACGGATGGGTTCATTGTCTGACCTCCGAATATAACTTTACTAACACCAAGACTCTTAAATATTTTAGTTATTCCTTCTCCCGGAGATACTGATATTATTCCCCAGTTTCTTTCCGGATAATTTTCCTCTTCTTCTTCTTTAACATTATTTTTTGATTCAACAACATGTTCATGCTGTATTTTCATATTATCAACTTTTACTTTCATAAATTCACCGTACTCGAGAAATTTTTCAAAAACACTTCCCGGATGATTTGTATGAACATGTGTTTTAAGAAATTCTCCCTGATGAACAAGTACAATAGAATCTCCTATTTCTTCAAGGAAAGCCCTTACCGATTCAAGATCCTTTTTAGGAATATCACTATTTGAAAGTTTTAAAACACATTCTGTACAGTACTGAAATTTTATATCTTCATAGGCTATATTTGAAATATCTTCAACAGAAGCATTTTCTATATTATCGAGCTGTATATCGTTATCACCGTGAACAGAAAGCATTATACCTTTGAATATATATGCAAGACCTTTTGCACCGGCATCTACAACATTTGCATCCCGTAATTTTTTTAAATATTTAGGTGTTTCTTCAACAACTTCTTCCGCAATTTTATAAAGTTTTTCCGTAAATTCAGCATAATCTTCTATATCTATTATTTCATTTTCCGCTCTTTCGGACAAAACTCTGATAAGAGTAAGCATTGTTCCCTCAACAGGTTTTATAACAGCATGATATGCTATTTCCTTGGCATTTTTAAGGGCATAAACAAATTCTTTTGTTGTTATACTTTTTACACCGTCAAGATATTCTGTAAACCCTCTGAAAACCTGCGAAAGAATAACTCCGGAATTTCCTCTTGCACCCATAAGTAACCCGTCTCTTAAAGCTTTAAGTACTTCTTTTGTATTATTATTATTTTTCACTTTATCGAGCCAGGTACAGGCTTCAAGCATTGCGGCACTCATATTTGACCCTGTATCTCCGTCAGGCACCGGAAATACGTTTAATGTATTTATCTCGTCTCTGTGTTTAATAAGTTCTGATGCTGCTTTTTTTATTCCTATATATAAATCTTTTCCCTCTAGTATTTTTTTCATAGAATATTCTCCCTTTCTCAAAACTTAAGTCCTGCTATATGTACATTGACAACAACGTCATTGTAATTTAACATGGATTCTATTCTGTGATAAACGTTTTCCTGTGTATTCTCGGCAACTTTTTTTACAGGAAGTCCGTATTCAAGAACAAGATCAAGATTGACAACAATTTTACCTTCTTCTTCTATAACACTTATTCCTTTGGATTCTTCTTTTATCCACAAATTTGCAAGCTTGTCAAAAAAGCCCTGTTTTCCCATATCTACTGTACCGTAAGATTCCATTACGGCTTTATATACTATATCTTTTACTACTTCACTTTTAATGTTTACTGTACCGTATTCGGTTTCAACAATCATTTTACACCTCCGTATTAATTAAAAAGAGCTGACATATAACCTACAACACTTGAAAAATTCCCGTTAACTTCTGCACTGGTGCTGTGTGAAATAACAGAAACATCTGAAAAATTCATATTTAATAAAACCGAAACAGCCCCGTATCCGCACATAGAAATCTTATCCTGTTCTATGATTTCATAAAGTTTATTTGAATCTCTTCTTCTGACTGCCTCTATAATTTTATAATCTTTTTCATGTGTTATTTTCTGATTTTCATAATGGTTTAAATCTGTAGACGCTATTATTAAATCACCTTTCTCTGTATTTTTTTCCAAAATTTCCGAAATTTTCATTATATTACCGAAAGACTGATTTCCTATAATGATGGGAACTATTTTAAAATTATCTTCCATAAAATACTGCAGATAAGGTAACTGAACTTCTATAGAATGTTCTTTTATATGACCGTTACTATCCTCATAAAACCCTTCATTTCCTATAAGAAATTTCACAAAATCGTAGTCTATTTCAACCTTTCCCATAGGAGTTATCCAGGGACCTCCTCCGTATACAGAAATCGGTTTTGCCATATTGTTGTGATCAGGACCCATTATTATAACCCTTTTTATTTTTGTTTCGCTAAAAACACTTTTATAAGCATTTAAAGCTGTTTTTGCACAGTACATATAACCGGCGTGGGGTACTATAAGCCCCATCCTCTTATTTATACTATTGCATATATTTACTTTATCATCTGTAAAAAAATCAAAAAGTTCTTTTATTTTATTTCTGGAAGCCGGGTAAAAAAAACCGGTATACAGTGATCTTCTTTCTTTCAACTTTACCTCCTGAAATTAAATTTCCGGATAATTAAGTGAATCTATCTTTATTATAAAATATATCTTTGTTCTGTTTTCCCTCTTTTCATATTTTCTGAACATGCTTCCGAAAAGCGGTATATCACTAAAAAAAGGAATACCTTTTTCTTTATCGTAAAGCTGAACAATATCAATAGAACCTATCTTTACGGTTCCTCCGTCAAAAACTTTTATTTTTGTTGTAAGTGATTTTTCATTTATACCGTCTTTAAGTGCCTGATTAAGTTCACTTATACTTATTTTAACATATGAATCTATTGTTCTGTTACCATAGTTATAATCTCCAGAAACTTCAAGACTGAATCCTGTTTTTATATAACCTATAACTTTATCAGGAGTTTCTTTGTTTCCGCTGTTTTCAATCACCGGAACAGAAAAAGTCGAATTAAGTACTGCGTTTTCATTTTCTTTTGCGTATAAAACAGGATTTGATATTATATAGCTTTTATCTGAAAAATAATAATTTTCATCGGATATATATTTTAAAAAATATATATCTTCTATGCCTATTTTATCTATATCATCACCTGAAAGTACAAAAACAGAATATTTAAGGATTTTATCGCTTTCAAAAAAAACAATAGTTTTATCATCTATATAATTATACATTATTCCGTAAAAAGATACTAATTTTAATATTCTCTCAATATTTATATTTTCATCGTTAACATAAACAGAATAATTTTTACTGAATTTACTTATTACATTTATACCTTCTTTTTTTGCGGTATTTGTTATTAATTGTTTTAAATCGTAATTTCCGCTGTAAATATCTGTATTAAAAATTCTGACTGACTCATCTATGTATTTTAACTCTTCTTCATCGGCATTTATCTTAAAAACAATCTTTTCTTCAAATCTGTCAATTATATCATAATTTATATTTTTAGAATTTAATATTTTTACGAATATATTATTAACATTATAAGGTAAAATAACTATTTTTTCTGTTTTTTCATTAATTATTTCAGGTTCGGAATAAGTTATATTTTCTATATTAAGTGCCAGAATATCTTTTATTTTTTTCTCTTCCCCGAAAAGAATATATTTGTTGTCCGATATATGTATTATTTTTACACCGTATATTTCGGAAAATTTTTCAAGATTATAACTGCTTTCGGCAATATACGATATATAATTTTCCGATCCTATAGACAAAATTTCATCTATTTTTTCCTTATTACCGAAAATCAGGTATTTATTATCAGATATATGTGTTATTTTTAAATCATATATTTCGGAAAATTTTTCAAGATTATAACTGCTTTCGGCAATATAATATATTTTTTCTTCTTTATTTTCCTCTTCTTTAACAACATTTTCTTTTATTTCAATTTCCGTTTTTTCCTCTTTAGTTTCAGGAATATTTTCATAATAAACATCGAGAAGTTTCTGATATATTTCGGTGAAAATACCTATATTTTCCTCTTCTGTTTTTACCACATAAGAAATTTCTGTTTCAGCTATTTCCGCCGGAAAAATTTTACTTATATTTTTTATATTCACTTTATTATCAAGAACTATATAAACATACTTTTTATCTTTTACTTCTTTAATTTCATTTTCGGAAACAGTAACGGTAGTTTCTGTTGAAATATCTGTTATTTCTTCACTTTTGGTATTAATTATATAAGGCATATTATTATCGAAATTTTTTTCCGATGAAGATACGATCACTGTATTTTCACCGTAATAATCAAATTTTAATCCGTAAACTTTTTCGGTTATTCTTATTATGTCAGGAAATTTTATTTTTTTAGAATAAAAAGTTATATTTTTTTCCGGTATATCCGTACTGAAAACCCAGTTTAGTTTTTCATTCTCAAAAAATAATTTTAAAATATCCTTTAATTTAATATTTTCTCCTGAAAAATCAAGTATTCCGCCTTTTTCTGTATATTCAAAATATATTTTATCCCCGGATTCTTTTATTTCCACGGGAACATATGAATATATTTCAATAAAATTATCTTTTATTTTCATATATTTTAAAGGTCCTCTGTTTATTATAAACTCTTTTTCCTCAAAAACTGTATCAGTATTTATCCTGAAAAAAGTTGATGTATCATTCTTTTCTGTAAAATACTCCGTTTTTTCTAAATTTAATACGGTAATATCATCGGAATAATTTAAATATGCACCTTCAGAAATTAAACATATAATAATAAAAAGAAAAAGAAATATTTTTCTCATATTACCACCAGAAATTCATTATCAGATGACATAAGAAGCATTCCGTCACTGAATATTTTTATTATTTCCATATCACCCAAAAAATCTTTTTCTTTTACATACATAAGATTATTTTCAAAATAAATAAGTCCGTAATATATATCATTTTTTTTCATTTTTCCGGCAAATTTTAAATATGTATAATTATTAAATCTGTCTTTTATATCCCATATTTCATAAACATCTAAACTGTATTTTTCAAAAATATTATCCGGTAATACCGTATCACATATAAAATTTTCTTCTTTTCTGTAATCTTTAACCGAAAGACTTTCATATTTTACGGAAAAATTTTCTTCTACTGATACTATGCTGAAATTATTTCTTTCAATACTTAGTTTTTCAATAATATCTTCGGACGAAATTATTTTTTCTGTTATTATTTTTGTATTTTCTTTTTCTTCTGCCGGAGATTCATAATTTTCAAAACTTTTTATATATAAATCATTTTTTTCATTTTTAAAACTGATTTTATTAACAAATAAAAAAATTAAAGATAAAATTATAAGAATTATTATTCTTGTTTTCAAAAAAATCATCCTCCGAATTTTATTTCAAATATTATAAAAGAGTGTTCTTTAAAATCAAGTTTTGATATTTCTTTTATTTCATACTTTGTTTTTATCTGTTTACCTGTTTCCATATCAGAAAAAGCTTTACAGTAAATTCCTCCGAATCGGTTATATTCAAAACTTATAATTTTTAAACCGTTATCCGAAAGAAAACCTAAAAATTCAGCTATATCCTTTCTCTGATCCTGAGCCTTGATTTTATACTGAATATACTCGGTATATTTCTCTGAAATTTCTTTTTTATTCTTTAAATAATCTGAATATTTCAAAAAAGCAGTGTATAAAATTAAAATAATAAATATAACAGTTAAAATATCAAAAAATATCCTGAGAAATTTTCTTCCTTCAGATTTTATATAAATCATTTAAATCACCTTCGGCTATATTTTTCAGTTTTTCTCTCAGTATACCGTAGTTTAATATTTCCGCACTGTCTTTTTTTTCAGTATAAACTCCGGAATAAAAATATTTTTCATCCCTTATAAATTCAAAATTTATATAATTATATGAATAAATGTATTTACCCTTTTTACTTTTCAGTAAATCATCACATACGAGAAACTGAAGAGGTATAAAATAATCAAAAAAAATACTGTATTTTATCTTTATATAATCTTTTTTTGAGTAAATAAGAAAATAAGTATTTTCATCAGTTTCATTAAAAACTTTATAATCCATATATCCTGATTTAATTTTTGAAAAATACATTTTTTTAAGCTCATATTCATTTTTTGTTTTTACTATAAAACAGTTAAAAAAATCAGAAAAATATATTTTTCTGTTATTTTTTATTTTTATCATGGCAGTGTTACCGCCCCGGTTACCGGAACAATATTAAAAATAATTTTCATATTTTTATCTGTAATATTACCTCCGGGAGACTTCAGTTTACCGTCATAAAAATCAAGATAACTGAGTGAATTTCCTATTTTAAAATAGTAATAACTTTCCCTGCTTACATTTTCTGTTCTGATTTTTTTCAGAGAAAGATTTGTTAGTTTACCTGAGGGATTTAAAGAAGATTTCAGTCTTATAAGATTTATCATTTCCGAAGATGCAGACATATCCCCCATTTTTGAAATATAATTACTTAATCCGTATAAAGTAAATACACTTACACCTAAAAAAAGTATAATTTCAATAAAAAGAGAAACCGAAAGTTCAAATATAATAAAACCTTCCTTAATTTTCAATAAACATCCCCCCCAAAAAAATTCCGGAATAAATATCGTATACAATGCTTAAAATAACAGCTGAAATTACAAGAATAAAAAAAGGCTCAGTAACTTTTAAAATTTTATCCGTACTGTTTTTAAAAGAACTGTAGTAATTTTTGCATAGAAAATCAAAAACTTCACCGTAATTTCCTTTTTTATTTGAAATACTTACGGCAATTGAAAATTCTTTTATTTTATTATTGTGTTTAAAAACATTTTCAATATTTTCGCCTTTTACAACAGACTCATAAACACTTAAAAAAACAGATAATATATATTTTGAACGGGTATTGTCGATAACTTTTTCAAAAGCGTCGAAAATAGGTATTCCGTTTTTTGTAAGAACACTTATATTTCGTGTAAAAATATAAAGTACATAATTTTTGTACATTTTTCCGAAAACAGGAATTTTTACAAAAATACAGTCATTTATAAAAAGAACTATAAAGTTTATAAACATAATAAAAAAAATAATAAAAACACTATTTTGTACTATTCGTGAAAAACAAAGGTTTATATCATACCCGTAGAGACGGGAAAGAGAAGGGATAAAATAAAAATTAAGAAAAACAAGAAGTACGATAACAGAAAAGAGTAATATAAAGGGATAAAGCATTGCTTTAAAAATTTCATTTTTTATTCTCTGAAAATTAAGATAATACTCGTTAAGTTCACGGAAAATATTAACAAGTGTATTCTCATTAACAACAAATTTAAGACTGTATATGAAATACTCATCAAATTCCCCGACATCAAAAGCTTTATTTACAGACATTCCGGATTTAAAATTAAGAAATACCCTGAACATAACCGCACGTATAAACTTATCAACATCTTCGTTCATAACTATATACTGAACTGTTTTATATATTCCGTACCCCGATTCGCACAAAAGATATATTCTCTGACAAAGTTCATACATTTTTTTTATTTTAAGTTTTCCCGGAGAAAAACCTTTTTCTTTAATATACATAACTTCATGGTCCGGAAAATTATACAGTTCCCTTAATTCCGGACCACTCATTATGATATATGATTTATAAACATCATCACTGATTTTATCCTTTAATATAATTTTATAAAGTTTTTTCATAAATCCCCCTGTCAACTTAATTACGTTCAAAGTTGATAACTTCTGAAAAACTTATAAAATAACTTATTCAGAAGATAAGAACATAAATAATGTTGATATATATGTTGATAATTTATTTATGAACAATTTTTTCAACTTTTTATCAAAAACTCAGTGTTGAAAAATATAATTATCAACAAAAAAATATATATAAATAATAAATAAAAGTTATAAACATTATAAAGTTTATAAAAAAATGAAAACTTTTATAATTAACAACATAAAAAAATCCCCTTTTAAAAAGTATTATAATAAGTTTTGAACTTTCAACATCACATCTTCTTCTATATCATCTAATAAATAATAATAGTAAAAAATAATAAACTACATAGAAAAAGATAATTTCCTATAACATAACTCACTGTAAATAAGTGTATAAAGAACAGACCCTCTTACAGTCATTAAATCCCAGTCAGAAAAATAGTCTTCTGTTTCTGAGGTATTACCGAAATAAAATTCAGAAATAATCATAAAATTTCTTCTGTCTTTAGTAGTAGAATTTCCTATATCAGTACCGTTAGCAATCTCATAAAGATAATCAGCATCTATAAGATTATGGGTAAGACCGAATGAAACAGCATATATATTATTATTAATAACCTCTGCCCTGTAAGAACCGGGGAAAAATCTTGATTCCTGATACATAAGAGCAAGAAGATATTCCGCTGAAATATTTTCAAACTTTAACCCGTAATTTCCCTGATTCCAAAGATCTGACGAAGACTGCTTAAGAACAGGTACATCAAGACCTGAATTTGTATATGTATAACAAATATCCGTAATATACCGGGCATATTTTAAAATCTCAGAATCAGTAAGAGTTTTCTTCGGAAAATAATGTCTGAACCATTCACCGAAAACATAAGAAGAAGTTGATACATAATCTCTTTTTATTAAATCATAAACCCTTTGTACAAGAGCTGTACGGCCTGTATATTCTGTAATAAGAGAAATATTTAAATAATCAAAATTTTTATCTGTGTTAGAGGGGTTAACAGGTACTTCCTCATCAAAATGGTCAATAAACCAATCTGTGTTACTGTTATTTTTTGCATAATTATCATAATAATTAAGCATATAATTCTGAATTCTTTCGTCATAATGCATATCAGTATCGTCAAAAGGAAGTCTTGTTCCGAGCTGTATAAGCGAAATTTCGCCTTTAAAATATTTATAAAACTCAAGTACATTGTCATCGTTTGTGTATGAAGGATTATCCGCTGATGTTTTTATCGTATTAAAATCAGATGTGCCGCCTTTATTGTACATTGTATAAAGATATCTGTAAAAATCACCGCTTTTGTCATTATTATTTGGATTATCTGGCAGAAGAATATTTATATCTATACATGAAAAAAGACCGAAAGTCAGTATAAAAATAATACCTATAAATATTATTTTTTTCATAAAACACCCCCCTTTTCAAAGTTATATTAATATTGTATCACTTTAATTTAAATTTCAGAAATATGAATTTAACATAAAAAAATACATGTTTAAAACATGTATTTTCAGTCAAATAATTTTGCCATATTCTCTTTTTGTTTTAATTCTTCATAACAATCCCTGCAGACAGCTATATATTTTTCAAATCCGCCTACATCTATTTCACTGTTTTCTTCATCAGGTTTTTTATATGATATTGTCGCATTATACTCACCGCATTCATGACAGACGGCTTTCTTTTTTATAACTCTGTCGGCATATCCCATTATTTCAGTTGTTGTTTTGAAAGTATTGTTCTTAAATGATAAGTCAAGTCCTGAACAATAAACGTTTATATCCATTTTTAAAAGTTTATTTACAATATTTTTTAAACTTTCATCAAAAAACTGTATTTCGTCTATAAAAACAGCTTTTTCGTCACCGTCTATATAATCCGTTATTTCTTCGGGAGATTTAATATTAACTGCCTCAACTTTTGTATTTGTATGAGAAACAATAAAAGATTTATCATACCTGTCATCTATAAGAGGTTTAAATGCCTTAAATTTTTTTCTGCCGAGAGAATATATTTCAACATAAGAAATAAGTTCCGATGTTTTACCCGAATACATTGGACCAACAATAACAACCAGTTCTGAATTTTTCAATTTTATACCCCTCTCTTTTTATGATATACAGTTTATATTTTATCAGATTTGATGTTAAGCTTTAAATATTTTACCGAATATCAAAAAAAAATTCAGATATAAAATCTGAATTTTTAAAAAAGTGTAAACTCTGTTGTTATACCGAGTATTATGTTTATATCTTTTATTATATTAATCTGTGAAAGTTCGATAGTAGTTGAATTAAAAATAAGTCCTCCGTAAACGTCTACATTGTTCAGAAATAAAATACCTTTTTTGAATGTCTGAATTCCGTAAACTGTAAATAAGTAATTAATAGGCTTAGTTATTTCAGTGTCGAAATTTATTTTACTTTCAAATGAAATTGAATTTGAAAGTATTTCATCTGATCTGAATATTACACGTGTTTTTAAAAATCCGTAATAATAATCTTTATCTTCTTCACTGTAAAATGCTCTTTCATACTGTTTTAATCCTACTCCTCCGCCTATTTCAAATAAATTACCTGTATATCCGACAGTTGTAAAAAAATTTCCTGATGATCCGAATGCATTTGAATATCCGGCGTTAAAGTAAACAGGAATATTCTGTATATCGTTAAAACCTATTTTAATGTATGCCCCGTCTTCCTGAACACTTACACCTGTTTCCAGAAATCCGAAAAGTCCCATTCTTATTGCAGGTGAAGGATTAAATAAATCAACAGAAATGTGGCCGTTTTTTATAAGATTTCCTGACGGTGTAACAGAAGATGCAGAAAATGCTGTAAAAATGATTAATAAAGATAAAACCGATAAAATAATTTTTTTCATAAAGTATCCTCCCTTTTATGTTTTTATTATTCCAATTATACATTAAATATTAAATAAAATATAAAAATGCGGACAAAATGTCTTATAATGTATTTTTTTTGTCATAAGCACAATATGAATTTCAGTTAAAATTAAATTAAATATTCATATAATTGAAAAAATTTTTTAACATACATACTATTTAATTTAATATTTTATATTAAAATAACAATGAATAAAAAATATTATGGAGGTTTTAATATGAAAAAATTATATTATGGAGGTTTTAATATGAAAAAATTATTGGTAGTTTCCTTTATTTTGACTTTTTCAATGTTTTTATTTGCAAAAACATTCAGTGTAAACAGTTTTGATTCTAATCAGAGCGTAAATAAAAATGCAACCGTAAAAGTTCAGGTTTATCAGTGGATATTTGCTGATGCAGAAGGACAGACAATAACAATTGAAAAACCGGGAGAAACGGAAAATCTTAATCTTGTTAAATTCAATGTTGGTTCAAATTCAAAAGTTGATATGAGTATAACAATACCTAAAATACCTATAAAAGGTCAGAACGGCGAAGCATACCTTACTATTGAAAAACTCAGTTTCCTTTATGAAGATAATACAGAAGATTTAAATGCAATTGTTCAGGATAACGGTAATTATTTTGTAATGAGAAGAATTTACAATCCTGATATAACAGTTAACAACGACGGAACTCTTTCATTCAGGGATTTCAGATTAAATGCAGATGTTAAAGCAGATCCGAGACTTGATGCAAAAAAAATATCGGCAACAGAAGAAGGATATCAGTTTACTGTAGAATTTAATTTTGCACCGACAGTATCGTTCCGATAAAATAAAAATAAGGTCAGGTTTTTTAACCTGACCTTATTTTTTTTATATTTTAAATCTTTTGGTTTCACTGCTTAGATTATCTGAAATATTGTTGAGTATTTTTACATGAACAAGTAAGGAATTAATTGCATCTGATTCTTTCAGTATATCTTTTTTTGTTTCTTTTATCTGTTGTGTTGCCGAATTCATTTTATTCTGTATAATATTTATATTTTTACCGAAATCATTTATTATGCTGTTCTGATTTTCTATGGATATATTTAATGAATATAATACTTCCCTGACACTGAGTGATGAATTTTTAAGATAACTGAATCCGGTTTTAAATTTATCTATTGAATTGTTTAAATCCGTTATTTCTGAATTTGAATTTTCAATATCTTTTACAAGAAGATCGAGCTGTTTTAAAACATTTTCCATTACTTCCGAAATTCCTGATGCGGTCTGTGATGTTTCTCCGGAAAGATTTCTTATTTCATCTGCTACTACCGCAAAACCCTTTCCGGCTTCGCCTGCACGTGATGCTTCTATTGATGCGTTAAGAGCAAGAAGGTTTGTCTGTTTTGCTATTTCTGATATATTTTTTACAAAATCAGATATTTTTATTACATTATCAGAAAATTTTCTTATTCCTGTATTTGTTTTTTGCATTACGGAAAAAACATTTTCCGATGTTTTTTCTATTGAATTTACAATATCATTGCCTTCTTCAGAAAACTGTACATTTTTACCGGAAATTTCTGACATTTTAAGCGTTGAATTATAAACATCATCAGAACTTTTTATCAGAATTTCTATATTTTCGGAAATTCTCTGAGTCATTTCACTTATAAGAGAGTCAACTTCTTCATTATTTGTGAGTACTTTGTTTAATTTTTTCTGTGTTAATTCAAGGTCTTTTGATTTTTTATCTACAGTAGCCGAAGAATCTATTAATTTTTCAGTTTCATGTATGAGATTTGTTATCATATTTTTTATTGATTCAGCTGTATACTGAAGTGTTCTTGACATAAAACCGAATTCATTTTTTGAATTTCTGTTTTTCATACTTATTTCAAAACCCGTTAAATTGCCGTTTGAAATTTTTTCAAGATTTTTAGTAATATTTTCAACATTAGAAGAAAAATTTCTGCTTATATATACTGAAATCAATGTTATTATTATTATCAGCACAATAAGACCTATTACTGAGTTTTTTATAAGTTCTTCAATTCCTAATTTTATTGAAATATCAGGTGTTTTAACTATGAGTTCCGGAAGTTTTATTTCCGTTTTAAGAGGAATTTCAATTTCTGTATTAAAATCGCTGAATATTCTTGAAATCTGTACGTACATTCCGTCAAAATAATCTATTTTTGTATAGTATGAACGCATATTTTTACCGAAATAGGATTCATAAATATATTGTTTTTCAATTTTTTCATCGTTTATATTCAGAAGATCCTGAGGAATATTTGAATAAAGAGGTTTCATATCATTTGTATAAACAGCCGTATAAGAATTTATAAGAGAGGAAATATCTATTATACTCTGATAATTAAACTGATTTAAAATTACGAGAAAAGAATTAACAGTATTTGAAGCTATAGGATCAACAACAGGAAAAATTCCGAGAAAATAAGGATTGTTATCAACTGAAACCGTTTTTACCATAGGATAAAGATTATTACCGCTGAGATACTCAGAAAATGGTTTTTCAAGTAAATACTTTATATCAAGACTTTTTACTGAATCTGATCCTGCATAATATGTTTCGGCTTTTTTCTGTACAATATAATTTTTTCCGTTTAATTCAAGGTCTATTCTGTCATTTTTTGTACCCGTTTTAGGATTTGAAATCCATAATTGTATACCGGAATATTCCTGTGAATTTACAAAAGGTTCGAGAAGATTATATTTATCTATTATTGATATTGTTTTTGAAGCTGATTTTTCCTGTAAATTTCTATCTGAAGCCATTAATTTTCCTGATTTTATCATCTGTGAAATTTGATTACTTATATAATTTTTTACAACACCGGAAAGTATTTCAAGGTTATTATCGAAAGATTCTACATAAGTATTTTCAAGTTTTGCGGAAATATCTGATTCTATATCCGATATTTCATCTGAAATATAATCATTATAATTTTCAATCTGATTTTTTACGGAAATATTGTACTGTGATATATTTTCTTCATACTGATTCTTCATAATATTTATTGAGCCGGATATAGATTTTTCACTTTCCGAAGATCTTGCAGAAACTGTTTCAGTAAAATAAAAAACAAATATTAAAGCAGGAATTAAAGAAAGTAACAGCATATAAATACCTATTTTGTTTCCGAATTTATTAAACCATCTGCTTTTTTTCATAATTATCCCTCCAAAAAAGAAAGCGTTTTCATTAAATATTCTGAGTTAATTTTCCCATATTTTAAATAAAAATTAAAGTATGTTTATTTATATTTCTGATTAAATAATATTAATTATGATTGATTATTAACTGTTTACTTAATTTGTATTAAAAAAAGCTGTATATATTTTTCCGGAGAAATAATATATTTTTATCCGTAAAGAAATATTTTAGCCTGATATCGCTTTAACTTGCTTATTTAATAAATTTATGGTAAAATTTCGTTATAATTTGATATTCAGAATTATAGGGGGTGTCTTTATGAACAAAAAAGAACTTGTTGGAAAGCTTTCGGAGAAAATAGGGGTTACAAAGAAAGATGCAGGTTTATTTTTAGATTCTTTTCTTGAAGTAGTTTCTGATACTTTAGTTTCAGGAGAATCAGTTAAACTTGTAGGATTCGGAACATTTGAAACAGTAAAAAGAGAACCGAGAAAAGGTATTAATCCACAGACTAAAAAACCTATCAAAATTCCCGGAAGAACAGTTCCTAAATTTAAACCGGGTGCAGAATTAAAAGACAGAGTAAAATAATTAAGAGGAGATTATTTCTCCTCTTTATTTTTATATTAATGTAACAAATGATATAATTTTAAATAAAAGGTTGTGAAAATACATGAAAAATAATAAAAAAATACTTCTTGCAGAAGATGATATTATTGATGTAATGACTATAAAAAGAGCTCTTAAGGAAATTAATATTACAAATCCGCTTATAATAAAGGAAAACGGAGAGGAAGCTTTAAATTATCTTATGAGTATAGAAAAAAATGAATATCCGTGCATAATAATTTCTGATATAAATATGCCTAAGTTAAACGGAATAGAATTTTTAAAAGAAATCAAAAAAAATGATAAATTAAAAAGAATACCATTTGTTATTCTTACCACTTCAAAAGAAGAAGCTGATAAATGTGAATCTTTTAATCTCGGAGTTTCCGGTTATATGATAAAACCTGTTGATTATATAAACTTTGTAGAAGTTGTTAAAACAATTAATTTATATTGGACTATAAGTGAACTTCCTGATTAGGGGGATATTATTATGAAAATACTTTTTGTTGAGGATGATCCTTTGGATATGATGGCATTTAAAAGATTTATTAAATACAATAAATCTTTTAAATATGAGGTTGAGTATTCTTCGGAATTCGAAGATGCTGTTTATAAGATTAAAAACGACAGTTTTTCTGCGGTTATTTCCGATCTGCATTTAAGTAACAGAAAAGCTTTTGATTTTTTTGAATACACAGATATTCCTCTGATAATAGTAACAGGGGGCGGCGATGAGGAAACTGCTGTAAAGGCATTAAAAATGGGAGCTTCCGATTATATTGTTAAGGATGTCGAAGGTAATTACTTTAAGATTCTTGAAGTTACAGTTGATTCGGCTTTGAAAAACAGAAATAATGAAATAGAGTTGAAAGAGTATAAAAATAATCTTGAAAATCTTGTAAAAATAAAATCACAACAGTTTTTACTTGAATATTCAAACAGAAAAAAAGCAGAAAATTCTCTTTCAGAGGTACAGAATAAACTTAAAATGGCAAAGAATGCACTTATTCTTTCTATGGCAGAACTTACGGAATCAAGGGATTATGAAACGGGTTCACATATAATGAGAATACGTGAATACTCTAAAGTTCTTTCTGTCATGCTGAAAAATGAAAATATTTTTCCCGGTGAAATAGATGATGATTTTATAGAAAATATTCATGAAGTAAGTATTTTACACGACATAGGAAAAGTAGGAATACCCGATGCCATACTTTTAAAACCGTCTAAACTTACACCGGAAGAATTTGAAATTATAAAAACACATACTTTGATAGGCGGTAATACAATAAAAAAAGTTTTAATAAAATATTCTGATTTTTCTTCCATGAAAATGGCGTATGACATAACTATGTATCATCATGAAAAATGGAATGGTAACGGTTATCCGGAAGGACTTAAAGGAAAAGAGATACCTCTATGTGCAAGAATAGTAACATGTGCCGATATATTTGATGCACTTGCAAACAAGAGAATTTATAAAGATGCTTTTTCACTTGAAAAAGTTGAGAAAATAATGGATGAGGAATCCGGTGTAACACTTGATCCGGATATTTACAGAGTATTCAGAAATAATATAGAAAAATTTATAAATATACTTAACAGTTTTATTTAATATTCGGAGATGCTGTATGAAAAAATATTTTTTAATACTCAGTATATTTTTTAGTGTTTTTATATTTTCAGAAGATATTTCATTTAAATATTATAATTTAACACCTGCTGACGGACTATCACAGGGTTCTGTCAATACCGTTTTTCAGGATGATAAGGGCTTTATATGGATAGGAACGGAAAATGGTCTTAATATGTGGGACGGAAAAGAATTTAAAATTTTCAGAAAAAATTTTGATGAAAATAAAAATTCAGTTTCTCATAATTATATAAAAAAAATAATATATGATTCAAAAAATAAAAAAATTATTATCGCCACATGGGGAGGCGGTATAAATTTTTTTGATCCGGAAACAAATACATTTACAAATTACAGTATGTCTGATTCAGGATTATCATCAGATCTTATATATGATATTGCTGATACGGAAGATTATTACTGGATAGGAAGTCATAACGGAGGACTGGATTATTTTGATAAAAATACCGGAATTATTAATAAATTTGATATAGATAATGAAAATGTAAATGTTATTTTTTATGATAATTTTAAAAGAATATGGGTAGGAACTGATTCCGGAATAGTTATAATTGACGGTAAGACGAAATATAATTTCGGATTTCTTAAAAATGAAAACATAAGGGCATTTGCATTGTTTAACAATAAAATGTACATAGGAACAGGAACAGGTCTTTATGTTTTTGACAGCGCATCAAATACTACGGAAAAAATTCTTGACTGTCAGATAAATACCATTTATACTGATAAAGATAATTTTCTCTGGGTAGGAACGTATTCTGAAGGAATATATTTATATATTTCTGATAAAAAATATCATCTTGTACATGACAAAAATAAAGATTCGGTTATTTCTGACAGTATTCTCTCGGTATTTCAGGATAAATCCGGAGCAATATGGATAGGTACAACGGGAAGCGGGCTTTCTGTTATAAATACAAAAAAAACAGAGTTTGATAATATAGGTGAAGATATTCTCGGAATAAATCAGATATGGGATATGGAAGAGGATATAAACGGTAAAATATGGATAGCAACAAACGGTCACGGTATAGAAATATATGATCCGGAAAAACAATATACTGAAAAAAATATAATTAATGAAATTTCCGATAAAAGTGTATGGACTATTATGAAGGATTATGATAACAATATGTGGATAGGTACAAATTCCGGACTTGATTTGTACAATTTTAAAGAGGATAAATTTATAAATCTCAATTCAATTTTCGGTGAGTTTTCAAAAGTATCGGTTTGGTCTGTTTTTCAGTATGATACAAATACTTTTTTTATAGGAACAAGGGATAACGGATTTTTTATATACAATAAAGAAACCGGTGAAATAAAAAATTATCATTATGATGATAATTTATCTTCGGATTATATTTATACATTTTATAAAGATTCTGAAAACAGGTTATGGATAGGTACAATAGGCGGAGGCCTTGTGCTTTTTGATAAAGAAAAAGAAACTTTTAGGATTTATAAATCTGATTTTTCAAAAAATTATACTTTAAGCAATGATTTCGTACTTTTTATAAATGAAGATGATGACGGAAGATTATGGATAGGTACAAACGGCGGAGGTCTTAATGTATTTTATCCTGATGAGGAAAAATTTTTATATTATACAGTATCAGAAGGTCTTCCGGATGATGTTACCTACGGATTTCTTGAGGATAATATAGGTAATTACTGGATAAGTACAAATAAAGGTCTGTCGAAGTTTAATAAAATAACAGGTGAATTCAGGAATTATAATAATTCTGACGGAATATTAAATCTTGAATTTAACGGTAAATCTTTTTTAAAAACAGCTGACGGTAAGTTTTATTTCGGAGGAACAAACGGAATAACAACTTTTTATCCTCAGAATATATCTGTAAATAATTATATACCGGATATTGCCGTAACAGAATTAAGTATAATGAATAATGTTATAGAACCCGATAAAGAATATGACGGACGTATTATACTTAGTAAGAATATTTCCTATACAGATAATATAGAACTCAGTTACAGTGATAAAATTTTTTCATTCAGGTTTTCGTCTTTAAATTATATTAATTCCGATAAAAATAAATATGCTTATAAACTTGAAAATTTTGATGATGACTGGGTTTATTCCGGAAACAGAAATTATGTTATGTACACAAATATTAAACCGGGAAATTATATTTTCAAAGTGAAGGGATCTAATAATGACGGTGTGTGGAATGAAAATCCCGCTGAAATAAAAATAAAAATAATACCTCCGTTTTACAGTACTTTTTATTTTTATTTAATAGTTGTTATAACTGTTATTTTTATGTTTTACAGTTTTTATAAAATAAGAATGAGAAGAATTAAAAGATATAATTCCGAACTTCAGAAAGAAGTTTTCGAAAAAACAAAAGAACTAAAAGATAATAACGATAAACTTACAGCATTAAATACGGAATTAAGGGATTTTGCATATATAGTGTCCCATGATCTTAAAGCTCCGCTTAGAGGTATTAATCAGTTATCACAGTGGATTGTTAAAGATTACGGTGAAAAAATAGATCAGGAAGGAAAAGATATGCTGAGACTTCTTGAAAACAGAACTAAAAGGATGAATTCCCTTATTAACGGTATACTTGAATATTCAAGAGTTAACAGAAAAGAAGATGAAAATGAAAAAACTGATCTGAACGAAGTTGTAAAAGAAGTAATACAGAATTTTTCAGATGAGAATATACAGATTTTAATAGATACTTTGCTTCCGGTTGTAAAATGTGACAGATATAAAATTTCTCAGGTTTTTCAGAACCTTATTTCAAATTCAGTAAAATATATGGATAAAAGTGAAGGTATAATAAAAATAGGATATGAGGATTTACCTGAGTATTATAAATTTTATGTATCTGATAACGGACCGGGAATAGATGAAATATATTTTGATAAAATTTTTAAAATATTCCAGACACTTGAATCAAAAGAAAAAACAGACAGCACAGGAATAGGTCTTGCAATAGTTAAAAAAATAATAGAAGGATATAACGGAAAAATATATCCTGAATCCGAGATAGGAAAAGGAACAAAATTTATATTTACAATAAAAAAAGACGTGTGACATACACGTCTTTTATACTTCGACACCGAAAACTATTCTTACTATATAACCAACTAAAAATGAAAATACCGAAACACCCATACTTATAAAAAACATTTCAAGAAATCTCTTTTTAAAAGAATAATCTTTTGCTACTGATATATAAAAATTAAATAAGAGAATAATTAAAACAGCAACTGTGAGAGTTATTGCAAGTGATATAACATAATTATTTATAAGAAGGTACGGCAGAATAAGAAGAACAACTGTAATTATATAAGCTATACCGGTATAAACAGAAGATTTTAAAGCATCTTCATCACCATCTGAACGCTTTGACAGAAATTCGGATGCGGCCATAGAAAAAGAAGCAGCTATACCGGTTATAAGTCCGGAAACGGCTATAAGCGAAGTATTTCTCAGAGCAAACGAAAGACCTGCAAGTGTTCCGGTTAATTCAACAAGTGCATCATTTAGTCCTAATACTATAGAGCCTACATAATTAAGTTTATCTTCATGTATCATGTTAAGAAGATTGTTTTCATGTCTTTGCTCGTCTTCTTCTATAGACTGTATTCCCGGAATAATACCTGAAAGTTCCCTGTAATCTTTCTGACCTCTGTTTTCACCTTTTTCCATTAGTTTTAGTCCGAAAACAGTTCCGAAAACAACGACAATAAGATAATAAAGAAATATAAAAAATCTGTCCGGAGATACATCTTTTTCGGTATATTTTCTGAGAAATTCATAATGTCTTTTCTCATCATCTGCGATTCTTTCGATTATTTCTTTGTTATTCTGATTTTTCATTTTTTTTGATATTTTTTTATAAAGATAATACTCTGAAATTTCAAATTTTTGATAAACAAGAACTTTTTTTTCCGTTTTTTTGTCAGAAATCATAATATCACCCCGTTTTTATTGTTTAATACTATTATAACAGATAAATTATGCTATAATAAACAGTAAAAACAGTTGATATTTGTAGAGGTGGAAAGATTTGAAAACAAAGAAATCTTTTATAATAATGTTTATTTTTACTGTAATAATAATAATAATACAAAGTTCAAAAATAAATACGGCAATACAGGAAAGACAGGATAAAGAACTGAAAAATTATTCAACAATAATAAATTTTTCAATAAAAAACAGTCTTGATACCATTTCTCTTCTTGAATATCTGTTCGACAGAAATATGAAGTATGAAGCCGAAAAAATATATTCCGAGCTAAACAAAATCAGTTATGAAGAAATAGATTCAGAAATTCTTGAAAGTATAAAAAACAGATACCGTCTTACGGGTATTTCAATACTTTCAAAAACGGACAATTATTTTACAATTTTTAAATCAACAAGTAAAAAAGAATTAGGATTAAAAACCGAAAACTGGGGTTACTGGAACGATGCTTTCAATAAACTTTATAATAATTATTATGTCGATATAGGAAAAGGCTATTCCGAAAAATATTACTGGAGCGGACCGGTTTCAAGGTCTTATACAGAAGAAGGAATATATAAATATTCATATTATAAAAGAGAAGATATAGATTATATAATAAATATTTTTGTTGAACAGGATTTCGGTTCTGATCTTATAAAAAAAATAAATCCCGATAACATAATTGATATAATAACCTCACAGGTTGAATATATAAATGAAATTTCTGTTATAGATACTGTTTCATGGAATGCAGTATACGGCAGTAATGAAAATATTTATAAAGGTGATTTACTTGTACTTTACGGAAGTACAAAATATCTTAATTCAGAAGATACACAGTATATAAATAAAAATTCCGAAATTTATGTAAAACAGGGTAAAATTACAAAACTCTTTGTTCCGCAGGAAAACGGAAGAATGATAATATACACACTTGAAAATAAATTTATTGACAATACAAGAATTTCACTTTTTGTAGATTTTATGATAATTATTGTATCTTTGTTTATACTAATAAATATAATATTTTATGTTTTTTTAAGAAGATACAGAAATATAAATAATTTACAGAAAGAAAAAATTGATAATGCAGAAAAAATAAAAAATAATTTTTTTATACTTCCGAATGTTGTTTATACCCTTTCTTTAATAGAAGGCGACTTTTTTGTTGATTTCTTTGAAGGGCATTCAACTCAGGAATTTCTTAATGATGAAGACTATAAAATGAAAAAAATATCAGAAATTTTAAATGAGAATTTATATAAAAAATTTTTGGAATATGAAAATGAAATATTTGAAGGTAATATAATTAATTTTGATTTGGAATTAAATTCAAAAATATATTACAATACATGTAAACCGGAAAAAGATAAAAACGGTATGATAATTTCCGTAAAATGTTTTGCAACTGATGTAACAAAGCAGAGAAAAACAGAAAAAGAAAAAGAATATATGGCATATCATGATTATCTGACAAATCTTCCGAACAGAAGATATTTCACGGAATATCTTGATAAAATAATTAAAAACAAAAATAAAAAATTTGCTGTAATGTATCTTGATATAGACGGATTTAAAAATGTTAATGATACAGCGGGACATGATATAGGAGATGAATTGCTTAAAACGTTTTCTGAAATACTCACAGATATAATTGATGAGAATACATTTATAGCGAGAATGGGCGGGGATGAATTTGCACTTTTAAAAGAATTTGAAACAAAAAATGATATTGAGGAAACAGCAAAGAAAATACTGAGTTTATTTTTAAAAGATTTTAATATCAAAGGAAATATATTTACTTTAAGCATAAGTATAGGAATAAGTATTTTTCCGGAAGATTCAGAAAATTATATAGAACTTATGAAAAATGCGGATATTGCAATGTACAGAGTAAAAAACAGGGGTAAAAACGGATATTTATTTTATTAATATATTATTGGGGGATTTATGAATAAAAAAAATTTAAAAACTAATTTTTATATTAAGTATTTTGTATATTTTTTAATTATAATATTTTTTTTAGTAATGGCATTTATAATAAATGAAAAAATTTTTTTCGGATTTATAACTAAAAATAATTTTATAATGCTTAACACCATAAAAAATAACTATGAAAATCTGGGTCTCATAAAAATGGAAAACGACCTTGAAATAATTTCTCATATGATAGAAAAAGAAAAAATTAATGATTCTGATTATGTAAATACTCTTCTGGAAAAAATAAGTGTTTACATTAAATACAATGAAATAATAAATTATATGATAATAGGAACAAATGAAAATAAAATTATAACTTATCCCGACTGGGAAGTTCCCGCCAGCTATGACCTCAGACTGAGGCCATGGTATAAAGCATTTTATACAAAAGAAAAAAATGTTGTATGGTCAGAAAGATATGTAAATCTGGTGACTTTTGATAATGTGGCCTCAATAGTGAAAGTTCTTTTTAAAGACGGAGAACCCTGGGGAGTAGTTGCTTTTGAACTTAAACTTGAAAAACTTTTTGAAAATATAGTGGATAATTTTAAAAATAAAAATTATAAAATTTATATAGCTGATTCGGATAATAAAATAATACTCGGAAGCGAAAATAATGATTTATGGCTTAAATATGACAGGGATGAAGGATCATATTCAGAAGGAAATAAAATAATAACTTTTGTAAAAATGCAGGAAAATAACTGGAAAATGGTACTTGAAACAGATAAAAATTTATATGTAAATGAAATAAGAATAATACTCATATTTTTTTCTTTAATAATATTTACGGCATTTATAATATACAGTATTATAGAATTCGGTTTTTTCAGTAAAATTTCAGGTTCTCTTGATAAAATTATAAGTAAAATAAATTATATAGAAAACGGAAATTTCGGGAAAAAAATAACAGTTAATAAAAACGACCTTAAAGAATTAAAAATAATAAATGATAAACTTGAAAAAATTGCGGATAAATTTTCCGAAAAGCATGATGAAACAATAAAAGATACACTTTCAGGTCTTTACAACAGAAGATTTTTAAAGCATAAAATAAAGGAAAATATAATTAATAACATAAAATTTTCAGTACTGATGATGGATATAGACGATTTTAAGAAAATAAATGACAATTACGGACATCTTTACGGAGACATGGTTTTAATAGAAATAGGTAAAATTATAAGGGAAAACCTAAGAGAATACGATTACGGATGCCGATACGGAGGAGAGGAATTTCTTATAATATTTGAAGGAGATAATTCCGAAGAAATAAAAAATATTTCCGAGTCAATAAGAATGGATACGGAATCAAAAAAATGGGAAAAGGATATAAAAATAACTATAAGCGGCGGACTTTGTATTTATTCCGAAGAAATATACTCAGATCTTATAACAGAAGCCGATAAACTCCTTTATGAGGCAAAGAAAAACGGTAAGAACAGAATAATTATCAATTAGTACTTTATCTTTACATATGGTAAATTATATGTAATGAATGATATACATAAAAAAAAATCTTTTAAGAATAAAATATATTTTGTATACGAAATATTTGTATACGAAATATATTTTTTTATTTAAGAAGGTGAAAAATAGTTGGAAAATACAAATAAAGGTCTCATAATTATGAGTGAAATGAAATCAGTTATAAAAAAAATAAAAAAAACATTTGAGGGAAGTTTTGAAGGAAAAGGAGTTACAGCACCTCAGGGAATGATTATAGGTAATCTTCAGAGATACGGACAGATGAAGATTTCCGAAATAAGCGAAAAAATGGCACTTTCTAACAGTACTGTATCAGGAATTATAGACAGACTTGAAAAACAAAATATTACAGAGCGTATAAGAAGTGAAAATGACAGAAGGGTTGTTTATGTAAAGCTTACCGAAGATTTCAGAAAGAATTCCAAATGTTCTCATTTAGAATTTGAAAAAAAATTTGAGGAAATTCTTAACAAAGCCACTGACGATGAACTTGAAAAAATAAGAGAAGCTTTCGAGATATTAAACAGATTATTTTAATAAGTTAGGAGAGATATAAATGCTGAAATTATTCAAATATTTAAAACCGTATACAATTTTTATACTGCTTTCAATAGGGCTTCTTTTTGTACAGGCAATGAGTGATCTGTCACTTCCCGATTATATGTCAGATATAGTAAATGTCGGTATACAGCAGGGAGGCATAGATTCTTCCGTACCTGAAGTAATAAGAGAAAGTACAATGAAGAAAATAAAATCAATTATGACAAAAAGTGAAAATGACTTAATAAGTAAAAATTATACAAAAATAACAAAAGGAAGTACGGAATATGATTATCCGGCATTAAAAGATGAAAATCTTTATATTCTGAAAGATAATTCCATGCTTAACAATAATGAACTGATAAATATATTTTCAAAAGGTTTTGTTGCTGTATACGGAATAGAACAGGCAAAAAGTCAGGCTAAAGACGGATATTATGAAATGAACGGTACAAAAATTCCGGAAAATGTGGATTTATTTCTAATGATGCAGATAATGCCCGATACACAGAAAGAAAAAATAACAGAAAGTATTCAGCAGCAAATGGATCTTATGGGAGAAAGTATAACAAAACAGTCATCTATAAATTTTCTCAGGGAAGAATACACTTCCATAGGAGTGAATATTGAAAAAAAACAGACAGGATATATAATGAAAACCGGAATAATAATGCTTATAATTTCTTTAATAAGTGCTTTTAGTACTGTAATGGTAGGGCTTTTCGCTTCGAGAACAGCTGCAGGATTTTCAAGAGATCTCAGAAGCAGAGTTTTTACAAGAGTGGAAAATTTTTCTAATATAGAATTTGATAAATTTTCAACAGCATCTCTTATAACAAGAACAACAAATGATATAACACAGATTCAGATGCTTATCGTAATAATGATACGTATGGTGTTTTACGCTCCGATAATGGGAGTAGGAGGAATAATAAGGGCTCTTGATAAAAGTACATCAATGTCATGGATAATAGCTCTTGCGGTAATAGTTCTTCTCGGATTAATATCGGTAATTTTTTCAATTGCTCTTCCGAGATTTAAAAAGATTCAGAAACTTGTTGATAAACTAAATCTGGTAACAAGAGAACATCTTTCCGGATTAATGGTTATCAGGGCTTTTAATGCACAGAATTTTGAAGAAAAAAGATTTGATGAGGCAAATAAGGATGTAACCAAAATAAATCTTTTTGTAAGCAGATTAATGGTTATAATGATTCCTATGATGATGCTTATAATGAATGCCGTAACTTTACTCATAGTGTGGGTAGGTGCTCATCAGATACAGAATTCCGCAATGCAGGTAGGAGATATGATGGCATTTATGCAGTATGCAATGCAGATAATATTCTCATTCCTTATGCTTTCTATGATGTTTATCATGCTTCCGAGAGCATCTGTTTCAGGAACACGTGTTGCTGAAGTACTTGAAACCAAACCTGTAATAATTGATCCTGAAAATCCTGAAAATTTCGGTGATAATTTTAATCCTGTTGTGGAATTTAAAAATGTAAGCTTCAGATATAACGGTGCAGAGGAAAATATGCTTAAAAATATTAATTTTGAGGCTTTACCAGGAAAAACCACGGCAATAATAGGGTCAACCGGTTCAGGAAAGACAACTCTTCTAAATCTTATACCGAGATTTTATGATGTAACTGAAGGTACTGTAACTATAGACGGTAAAGATATAAGAAATATAAAACAGAAAGATCTTAGGGAAAAAATAGGATATATACCGCAGAAAAATGTATTATTCAGCGGAACAATAGAATCCAATATAAAATACGGAAAAGAAAATGCTTCCGAAAGTGAAGTAAGAGAAGCGGCCGAAATATCACAGAGTATGGAATTTATAGATGAAAAAGAAGATAAATTTAATTCTTCCATATCTCAGGGAGGTTCTAATGTATCAGGAGGTCAGAAGCAAAGACTTACAATTTCAAGAGCCATAATAAAAAAACCTTCCGTATATCTTTTTGATGACAGTTTTTCGGCACTTGATTTTAAAACGGATTCAAAACTCAGAAAACAATTAAAATCAATAACAAAAAACAGTACGGTTATAATAGTTGCCCAGAGAATTTCAACCATAATAAATGCCGAACAGATAATAGTTCTTGATGAAGGTAAAATAGTGGGAAAAGGTACACATAAAGAGCTCATGAAAACATGTCCGGTTTATCAGGAAATAGCTATGTCTCAGCTTTCAAAGGAGGAATTAGCATGAGCGAAAAAAATACAAGAAGAAAAGGTCCTTCCGGAGGCCCTATGGGCGGACCGATGATGGGCGGAGAAAAAGCAAAAAACTTTAAAGGTACAATGAAAAAACTTATAAAAGCACTTTCTGAATATAAAATAGGCATAATAACAGTTTTCATATTTGCGGCTGCAAGTGCTATATTTAATATAATAGGTCCTAAAGTACTCGGAAAAGTTACAACAAAAATATTTGAAGGTTTAATGGGTAAAATATCAGGAACCGGACAGGGAGTTGATTTTACTTATATAGGACAGATAATGATAATACTTCTTGTACTTTACGCAGCAAGCTCGCTTTTTGCTTACATACAGGGATGGATAATGTCGGGAGTTTCTATGAAAGTAAGTTATAATTTCAGAAGAAAAATTTCGGAAAAAATTAACAGACTACCTCTCAGATATTTTGACAAAAACAGCACAGGTGATGTACTCTCAAGAGTAACAAATGATGTTGATACAGTCAGTCAGACACTTAATCAGAGCCTTACGCAGATAATAACATCAATAACTACAGTAATAGGTGTTCTTGTTATGATGTTTTCAATAAGCTGGCAGATGACAATAGCTGCACTCTGTATACTTCCTGTATCTATGGGACTTATAATGTTTATAATAAAACATTCGCAGAAATATTTTAAACAGCAGCAGGAATCTCTCGGTGAAATAAACGGTCATATAGAAGAAATGTACGGCGGTCATATGGTTATGAAAGCTTTTAACGGTGAAGAAAAAAGCATAGATAAATTTCAGAATGTTAACGATAAATTGTACAAATCAGCATGGAAATCACAGTTTCTTTCAGGGATGATGCAGCCTGTAATGGCTTTTGTAGGAAACATAGGTTATGTTGTAATAAGTGTTCTCGGTGGCTGGCTTGCAGCAAAAAAGACAATTGAAGTAGGTGACATACAGGCATTTATACAATATGTAAGATCTTTTAACCAGCCTATAGCACAGCTTGCAAATATTTCAAATATTTTTCAGCAGACAGCAGCAGCAGCAGAAAGAGTTTTTGAATTTTTAGAGGAAGAAGAAGAATCATCTGATGAAAATAAAAACGAAAAAATTCATTCAGTTGAAGGCAGAGTTGAATTCAAAAATGTTTCATTCGGCTATTATGAAGATAAAACAACAATAAATGATTTTTCAGTAAATGTAAGACCGGGGCAGAAAGTCGCTATAGTAGGACCTACAGGAGCCGGAAAAACAACAATAGTAAAACTTCTTATGAGATTTTATGAAATAAACAGCGGAAGTATACTTGTAGACGGTAAAGATATAAAAGAATTATCAAGAAATGAATTAAGATCATATTTCGGAATGGTACTACAGGATACATGGTTATACAACTCAACAATAATGGAAAATATAAGATACGGTAATTTTGAAGCAACAGACGAAGAAGTTGCCCGGGCAGCAATAGCAGCTCATGTTGACAGTTTTGTCCATATGCTTCCTGACGGATACAACATGATTATAAACGAAGAAGTTTCAAATATTTCCCAGGGACAGAAACAGCTTATTACAATAGCCAGAGCAATACTTGCCGATCCTAAAATACTTATTCTGGACGAAGCAACAAGTTCTGTAGATACAAGAACAGAAGTTCAGATACAGAATGCAATGGACACTCTCATGAAAAACAGAACAAGTTTTGTTATAGCTCACAGACTTTCAACTATAAGAGATGCAGATTTAATACTTGTTATGGATCACGGTGATATTGTAGAACAGGGAACACATAAAGAACTTCTTGCTAAAAAAGGATTTTATGCTGAACTTTATAACAGTCAGTTTGAACCTGAAGAAATAGCTTAAAACAAAAAGACAGCTTTTTAGCTGTCTTTTTTATTAATATTAAAATATTAATAAAAAGTGATATAATTTAATATGTTGTAAATTTTGATAACAGCAGAGGGGGTATATGTATGAAATTAGGTAAAAAAATTATACTTTTTTTAATAATAGGAGTAATATTGCCTTTAAGCCTGCTTTTACTTTATGATAATTTAAAAGGTTATTATGATACTCTCGAAAATGCGAAACAGGTTCTTACGGACAGCAACATAAATAAAATGAATTCTTATGAAAGTTTTTTTAAAAATATGGAAGACCTTACAGATTTTATACTGATAAATGAAGATGTAATAAATTCATATGATAATTCAAATGATGAAAGAATAATTGTTCTGAAAGAATTGAAAAATATAGTTACAAGTTATCCTTTTATAATAAGTGCATATCTCGGACTGGAAAACGGATCTATGCTTATACAGCCTGAAGGACAGCTTCCTGATGATTATGATCCACGAATAAGACCATGGTATAAAGACGGAAAAAGTAATCCGGATAAATTTGTAATTACGGAGCCTTATGTCGATATGCTCACAAACAGTCTTCTGATATCTACGGTTAAAGCTTTAAAAGTATCCGGAAAAGTAACAGGAGTATTCGGATTGGATCTTGATATGGAAATACTTTCAGAGATATTATCGGAGAATATTTTATATAGTTCTCAGTATTCATTTGTAATAAACAGTGAAGGAAATGCTATAATTCATCCCGATGTTTCCAGAATAGGAATGGATGTATCGGGTCAGGATTTTTACACAAAAGTTAATTCTGATAACGGACATATTGAATATGCATATGACAAAACAGATAAAATAGCATATTATCAGAAAATGAAATCTACAGGGTGGATTTTTTATACCGTTGTTGATAAAAAAGAAGTCGAAAAAGAGCCTTTAAGCGGTTTATTTTTAAATCTTATAATTACAGGTATTTTTACCGTTGTAATAATTTTAATAGCCATATATCTTACTAAAAAAGTTATTTCAAAACCTCTCAAAAATATGAGTGAACTTGTTGAAAAATTCGGAAAAGGAGATCTTACAACCGATTTTAATTATAATTCGAAAGATGAAATAGGTATTATAGCAGGATCTCTTGAAAGTATGAGAAAAAAAATAAAAGATACAATAGGTGAAATTAAAAATTCAAGTGAAAAAACACAGGTTTCTGCGTCAGAACTTTCTTCAGTATCTTCCGAATTAAGTGCTCTGAGTGAAGAGCTTTCTTCACAGGTTCAGAATATAAGTGAAAGTTCCGAAAATGTAAGTTCTAATGTTGATATAGTTTCAAACGGTGTTTCTGAAATAGCCGAAAGTGCAAATCTTATATCAAAATCAGCTCAGGAATTAAGCCAGGCTGCGGGTAATACAACAGAAGCCGCAGAAGGCGGTGTAAAATCGATAAAATCAGTTTCAAAAACAATAGGGGAAGCAAGAACACAGTCAAAAGATACTGAAACAAATGTTAAAGAATTAAGAGATAAGGCAGAAAATGTCGGAAAAATAATAGATACAATAAATTCCATAACAGAACAGACAAATCTTCTTGCTTTGAATGCAGCAATAGAAGCGGCCCGTGCAGGCGAAGCCGGAAAAGGATTTGCTGTAGTAGCAGACGAAATAAGAAAACTTGCTGAGGAAAGTTCAAAAGCTACCGATCAGATTGCAATGATACTCGGAGAAATAAAAGATAAATCAATAAAAGTGAACAACGCAACTCTTAAAAATGTTGAAATAATCGAAACAATAGATGATGAAATGGAAAAAATATCAGAGCAGTTTGATAAAATACAGAAAATGGTAATAAATATGAATGCGGGAATTGAAAGTCTTACGGCAACAAGTGAAGAACAAAGTGCCTCAACACAGGAAATGAGTTCATCAATGAACGATGTTGTAAGTGTAATAAGCGATATAACCCATCAGCTTTCTGAATCAACAAAAGCTTTAAACGAACAGACTCAGGGAATCATAAATATAAATGA
Organism: Thermotogae bacterium; assembly: GCA_024233675.1. GTDB lineage: Bacteria > Thermotogota > Thermotogae > Petrotogales > Petrotogaceae > JACKPH01. The sequence goes on along the minus strand of JACKPH010000001.1, from coordinate 458,761 downwards.
AAATGCCGAAAAACTTTCAGAAATGGCAGATAATCTGAACGAACAGATAAAATATTTTAAAAACTAATAATTCTCAAAAATAATTAAAATTCATTTCATCATTTACCGGTATAATAAAAACGAAAATATTAACAAAGGAGTGATGAAATGATAATAATTCTTTCGGAAGGAGAAAAACTATTTAAAAAAAGAAATAAAAAAAAATAAAATTACTTTATCCCTTACACAATTGCTTATATTATTAATTTTAAAATACCCGGAAATAAGGGTATTTTTTTATTTTAGGTTAAATTAAAATAATTTAATCATATTAGTAAAAAAAAATTATGTATAAAAAAACAAATGTAAAATAAAAAACTTATAAACAATAAAAAAATAACTTATTCTGTTTGCATAAATAAATCAAAAATGATAAAATATTTATATACTTATGTATAAAATAAGGAGGGGTTAATGTGTCAGAGATAAAGTATGAAATTGTAGATAATTACGGTGTGCTCTCTCAGTCAGCGAAAGGCTGGACAAAAGAGGTTAAAAGTATAAAATGGAATGACAGACCTGCAAAAATAGATATAAGGGAATGGTCACCGGATGGTGAAAAAATGGGAAAAGGAATAACATTATCTTTTGAAGAAGCCGCAACGTTAAGAGATATATTAAACAAACTTGATATTTAGTCAAAACGCCTGAAATGCTTATTTCAGGCGTTTTTTTATCTGTTAAAATTATTTCGTTTCAGTAAAATAATAATAAATTAATAAAAAAAACAAATTAATTCATTTACGTAATTTGATAAATATATAATAATTTATAATATAAAAAATTAACAAATATATTTATATTTGATATATTAAATAAGTTATTTGTACAATTTTTTTACATAAAAGAAATATATTAAAACATTTAAATTAATTTTAATTTGTTATATTTTATTTACATTGTGAAAATTATTTTTAAATGCAGGGGGTGGTTTTTATAATTAAATTCAGATCGTTAAAATTTAAACTTATTGTTTTGGTAGGCCTGCTTTTTATTTTTTCTATTTCTGTGCTCACAAGTCTTAGTTTATACAGTTCTTCTGCTGCTACCAGAGAAATAATAGAATCTGATGCATCGGAAATTGTTGATTCAAAAACAAAAGTCATTGATTACTGGTTTGAGGGAAAAACAGATCTTTTAACTTCTGTTTCGGAAAATCCTGTTTATAAATCATTTGATGACACTGAACTTTTATATAAAACACTTAAAGAAGATGAAGAATCATCAAAATATTTTGAAATGCTTCTTATAAGCGATAAAAACGGAAAAACATATACATCATCCGGTATAACTTCATCAATAACTGACAGAAGTTATTATAAAGCAATAATTAAAGAAGGAAAGGAATTTTATATATCGGAGGCTGTTTTTTCAAAATCTACCGATGAACTTATAACTGTAGTTGCTGTAAAAATACAGACTGATGACGGAATAGGTCTTCTGGGCGCTACTGTTCCTTTGAAATATTTACAGGATTTTGTTTCCGATCTTAACATAAACGGATACGGATACGGATGGCTTGCAGATTTTACTGGTAATGTCATTGCACATAAAAATCCGGAAGCCGTAAACACAGTAAATGTTAAAACAGCTGATGAAGACTATGGTTACGAAGGATTAAACAATATAGCCAAAGATCTTTTATCGGGAAAAGACGGCATAGGAGAAGTAATTATGCCTGATAAAACAAAAGCTATGGTTGCTTATGCATATTCTGATTACAGCAGTTTCGGGGTAGGAATAACAGCTTCAAATAAAGATCTTTTCAGCAGAGTTAATAATCTTATAAAAATTATAATTGTTTATTTTATAATACTTCTTGCAGTTGTTCTTGTTATAATGTATTTTATTCTGGATAAAACAGTAAAGCCTATTAAAAAACTATCAGACCTTATAGCTAAGCTCGGAAAAGGTAATCTTGATACAGAGTTTAATATTTCCAGAAATGATGAAATAGGAATTATGAACGGCAGTCTTAAAGATACAACTGAAAAATTAAATGAAATTATGGAAGAAATAAAAGAAACATGTAAACAGGTTAATTATTCTTCTTACAGTCTTTCATCACTTTCAGAGGAATGTTCTGCATCTTCTGAGGAACTCGCTGGTAATTTTGACAGTGTTACCGAAAATCTTAAACTTACAGCTATAGCAATAGATGAATTAAAAAGATCATCAGATGAAATATCAGTCAGCTCTGAAGAGGTTGCAAAGCAGTCACAGAATATAGCGGCTTTTGTAAACGATGTAAATGATTCGGCAACTAACGGAAAAAATAATCTGAACAATATAGTTGATTCTATAAAAGTAAATTATGAAACATCAAAAAAAGTTTCTGATATAGTAAATTCACTGTTTTTCAAATCCGAAAATGTAGGAAAAATACTTGAAACTCTTGATACAATAACAGAACAGACAAATCTTCTTGCACTTAACGCCGCAATAGAAGCAGCCCGTGCGGGAGAAGCCGGAAAAGGATTTGCTGTTGTTGCAGATGAAATAAGAAAACTCGCAGAGGAAAGTAAAAATGCAACAGTAAACATAGCAAATATATTAAACGAAATAAAAACAGAATCAAAAAATGCCAATAATTCTTCAGTTGAAAATATGAAAATGATAGAAAAAATAGCAAAAGATTCAGAAAAAATAAACGGCGAATTTGATGTAATAATAAGTAAAATACAGAATGTAAATGATAAAATAGAATCACTTGCAAGTGTTTCACAGCAGCAGAGTGCGGCTATAGAAGAAATAACCTCTTCTATAGAAGCGAGTGCCTCAAGAACTGATGATGTAACTGTTAAAGTAATAGAAATAAATAAAACTATGAACAATTATTCGGAAATGTCTCAGAATATATCCGGAAATTCAGAGGAACTTTCCGCCCTTTCCGAAGGATTAAACGAAAAAATACAGTTTTTTAAAACAAAAAAATAATAAGATGCCGTAAGGCATCTTATTATTTTAATATTAGCGTAATATATATTTTTAAATAATTTATAAAAAAAAAACAGTCATAGTATATACTGTATATACAATAAGGAGGTATTAACTATGACACTTGAGAAAGCGGTTGAAAAAGCAGTCGAAAAAAAGACTCAGAAATTATTACTTGCTGTAATGTCTCTGGGATGGGGTTATGTTGCGGCAGGAGTTATGATTCTTCCTTTCGTGCAGCCTATAGTTATGAAAGAATGGAATGTAAGCAGCGGATTTTCAGCAGCACTTAGCTCTTCGGGATTTTTAGGAATGTTTATAGGTGCTCTTTTTGCAGGAATAATATCAGACTATATAGGAAGGAAAAAAACATCTTTATTTTTTATGTTTATAGCGACACTGTTTACAATACTCACAGGAATATCCGGCTCGGAATTTACTTTTATTACATTCAGAATAATTTCAGGTTTTGGATTCGGCGGGCTTCTTCCGGCTCTTAATACATATCTTACAGAATTTTTAAGCAGTTCGATAAGAGGAAAATATCTTGTTCTTCTTGAATCAAGCTGGGCTTTCGGAAGTATTTATATTGCTCTCGTTCATCTTATTGCCGGAAGAAAATACGGATGGAGATATGATTTTTATTTTATGGCAATAGGTATTGTAATAATGTTTATAATTGCATTTCTTCCTGAATCACCTAAATATTTAATTGTAAAAGGAAAAAATGAAAAGTTTAAAAAATATTTCGGATTTTATCCCGAAAAAGTTGAAATTCCACAGACAAAAAAGTTTACATTATTAAATATATTAAAAAAGGAATACATTGTAAAAACCATAATGCTATGGCTTCTCTGGTTTGTTATGTCTTTCGGATATTACGGAATTTTTATGTGGATAAAAAGCATACTTTACAGCAAAGGTATTGATTTTGTAAAAACAGACTGGTATACTTTTTATATGTATCTTGCACAGCTTCCCGGTTATTATCTTGCTGCTCATTTCGTTGAAAAAGCCGGAAGAAGAATAAGTGTTTTAATATTTATGACAGGTACAGGAATATCATCACTGCTTTTTGCTTATGCATCAAACAATACAGCTGTTCTTATTTTAAGTCTTGTTGTTTCGATATTCTGTATGGGAGCATGGGGAATAACTTATGCGTATACACCTGAACTTTATCCTACAAAATTCAGAGGAACAGCAAACGGTTCATCAAGTGCGGTAACAAGAATAGCGGGATTTACAGCTCCTTTTTACACATCATATTTTCTTGAAAAAGGAAGTATATTTACAGGACTTATAGGAATTTCAGCAATGTTTATAATTGTGGGAATACTTAACTATATATTTTTACCGGAAACAAGAGGTACGGAGGTAAACTAATTGAATCTTTCATCAAGACAGGAAAAAATACTTAAAATCCTTGAAAAAAATATAAAACCTGTATCAGGGGCATATTTATCAGATATGCTCAATGTTACGCGTCAGGTTATAGTTAAGGATATAGCTCTTATGAAAGCTTCAGGAACTGAAATACGTTCAAATTCACGTGGATATTATATAAGAAGTAAAAATAAAATTATAAAAACAGTTGCAGTTAAACATAATGAAAGAGATATAAAGAAAGAACTTGAAATAATAATTTCCGGCGGCGGATCCGTAATAGATATAACGGTTGAACATCCTGTTTACGGAGAAATAAATGCAAGTCTGGATATAGAAAATGAAGTTGATATTGAAATATTCTGTGAAAAAATAAAAAATACAAAACCTCTTTCTTATCTTAATTACGGAATACATTTGCACAAAATAGAAACCGAAACCGAAGAAGAGTTTAATAATATAGTCAGTAAATTAAAAGAAAACGGATTTTTACTATGAGTAAAAATCCGTTTTTTTATAAGATTAAAAATAAATATGAACTCCTCTTTTTAGTAATGTTTGTACATCAGGACTATCCATTCCTAAATTGATATTTCGTCCTAAAAGTAACGTTGTTGAACTTCCTAAACCTGTATTTTTTACAAGTGCCGAAATATCGGATATTTTATTGTCGTTTATTGATATATTTTTTAGATTTTGTAAGTATTCAAGAGATGAAATATCAGATATGTTATTGCTGTAAGCAAATAATTTTTCCATTTTTATAAGAGGCTTCAAATAAGATATATCACTTATATTATTACGTGAAATATCCAGTGTCGTAAGGTTTATAAGATTTTTTAAATATGATATATCTGAGATTTTATTATCAGTAAGATTGAGAGTTGTGATTTCAGTCAGATCTTTTAAGTATGATATATTTTCTATGGTTTTGTTATAGCTTAAATTTAAATTTTTAATATTTTTTAAATTCTGTAGCGCCGATATATCTGAAATACTGTTCTGGGATAGATTTAATGTGTTCAGATTTGTTAAACCGTTTAATGATGAAATATCCGTTATAGCATTCTGTTGCAGATTTAATGTGTTCAGATTTGTTAAACTTTTTAACGGGGAAATGTCGGATAAAGTATTTCCGGACAGATCTAAAAAAGTTAAACCTGTTAAAGTACTTAAAGAAGAAACATCTGTAATACGGTTATTTCTAAAATTTAAAGATATTAATTTTTTAAAATAAGATAAACCTGTAATATCAGAAATTTTTGATGATGTTCCTGTAAAGCTTAGTCCTGTTATATTTGAAACATCAGAAGGATATATATCTTCTATGGGTTTTTGCAATATTCCTCTTATATAATTTTCAAGAATAGCATCATTAAAAATAATTACAGTATCATGTACTATTATTTTTATATTTTTTTAGCTTCAAAAGTACCGTCTGATACTTTAAACGTGACAACAAACTCTCCGGCAGAAGATGGTGTCCATGTAAAAGTTCCGTCTTTAAAAACAGCTCCCTCCGGAAGATTTTCCGCACTGTATGTCAGATTATCATTATCGTTATCAGTTGCGGTTAGCGTAAAGTTTAAAGTTTTATTCACGGCAATATTTTTTTCGTTTTCGTAATATATAAATAAAGGAGCTGAATCAACTGTAATAGAAATTGTTTCCGATGTTTCTGATTTATCGTCAGAAACCCTGAATGTAACATAATAAACTCCTGTTGAATTTGGTGTCCAGGAAAAAGTTTTATCTGAAAAATATGCACCTGAAGGTAAATTATCGGCATAATAATTTAATACGTCGTTTTCAGCATCTTCTGCATAAACACTAAATTCCAGTCTGGTGTTTTTCTGAATACTTTTATTACCTATGTGTTTAAGTATCGGAGCTTTATTAAAAAGTCCGCTGCATGAAATAAGCAGAAATGAAAATAAAATAATAACCGACAAAAGATAAAAAGTTTTTTTCATAGGAAGCCTCCGTAATCTGAATTTTTTTAAATGGTTCTTTTTATATTATAAATATCCGTTCTTCTGTGATTGTAATAAGGCATTTTTTCTCTGTAAAAATTAATTTCGTCTAAATTTATATCAAAAAATCCGAATTGTTCTTTTTTATCGAATTCGGCTATTATTTTTCCCCATGGATTTACAATAAGAGAGTGACCGTAGGCATTATAGGAGAAATTTTCATCACGTGCGGGAGAAGCTCCGAACATAAATATCTGATTGTCTATTGCCCTGCTTCTGAAAAGAATATCCCAGTGAGCCGGACCGGTTACCGTGTTGAATGCGGCAGGAACAAATATACCTTTAACCCCTTCAAGTGCCATTATTCTTGAAAGTTCCGGGAAGCGTATATCATAGCATATAATAACTCCGAATTTTCCGAATTCGGTATCAAATATTGTTATATTGTTTCCTGGTGATAGTACATCAGATTCCATAAATCTTATTTCGGGTATATTTATATCGAATAGATGTATTTTTCTGTGTTTTGCTATAATTTTTCCGTTTCTGTCAAATACAAATGATGTGTTGTATATTTTTCCGCAGTCATTTTCAGGAACAGATCCTCCTATTATATAGGTTTTATATTTTGCCGAAAGTTCGGAAAGAAGTTTTAATGTTTCCCCGTTTTTTTCATTTTCTGAATATTCTCTGAAATAGGTGTTATCGTAAGGACAGTTAAACATTTCAGGAAGAAGTATAAAATCTGTTTCTTCTTCAAAAGATTGATCAAAAAAATTTTTTAGTTTTTCTAAAGTATCTTTTTTGTTTTTCATTACATTCATCTGATAAATTCCGATTTTCAATTTTATCACCCCGGTAAAAATAATAACATAAAAATATAAAAAAAAGAGAATCATTAAGATTCTCTTTTACTGGCTCCGGCTGAGGGATTCGAACCCCCGACCTAATGGTTAACAGCCATCCGCTCTACCGCTGAGCTAAGCCGGATCATATCAGAATTAATTCTATCACTTATTTCTGCTTTGTTCAAGAAAATTTTATGTTAAAATTTTCTTAAGATTTAAAAGGTTTTATATTTTATGAGTGAGTTAATTATTTTTACAAATTCTTTGGTTTTTATTATTGAAGTGTCAGAGTAAAAAAGTTTTTTGTATAATTCATTGTATATATTTTTGAGTGTAAAAAGGTCATAGTTTTTTGATAGTATTATAGCTGTTTCGAGAGATTCTTTTATGGTATTATAATCATAGGATTCCATAATTCTGTAATTGTACTGTATAAATTCAACTGCCACACGGTCTTTTTCGGCAGTTTTTTCCTCAGGAGTTAATGAATTGAAAACAGGTGAGTTATTAAAATCATTTTTTAAAGAGAAATTTTTAAGTTTTACTTCTGTTAACTGTACAGGAATCATTATGGTTACAAGTGTTCCTGAATCCAGTGCCGAAATGCTGAGTGTTCCGTCCATAAGAGAACAGTAATTTTTTGCTATTGATATTCCTATTCCGAGACCTTCATTTTTTCTTGTAAGGTAATTTTCTTCCTGATAAAAGCCCTCAAGAATTTTATTCAGACTTTCGCTGTTTATTCCGTTTCCTGTATCCTGAATTTCTATTTTGAGAAAATCATTTTTTATTTCCGCATTTACTTTTATGGATCCGTAATCTGTAAATTTTACTGCGTTATCGGTTATTTCCTGTAATATTCTTATTAGTTTTGTATAATCTATGAATTCAAAATAATTTTCGGTCAGAATTTTGAGATTATTTGAAAATTTTAAATTTTTCTTTTCTGTTTTTGATTCCATTTTGAATATTAAATCTATTATTTTCTGCTTATATTCATTATCTCCGAAAACCAGTCTTGTCTGATCTGTTTCCGAGTCAATACGTGATCTTTCAAGAAGTCTTTCTACCTGTTCCTGAAGGTCTTTTGTACTTTTATCTATTCTTGAAAGCATGTCTGACTGCATCGGATCTTTTAAAGACATTTTTAATATACTTGTAAATCCTATTATACTCTGAAGCGGGGTTTTTATTTCGTGAGAGAGAGTGTTCAGTATCTGCGTTTTTATATTCGATGATTTTTTAGCTTCTTTTTCGGATTCTTCAAGTTCTTTGATAGAGTCTTTCAGCTGATAATAAAGGTTATTAAATTCATCTGCGATTTTTCCGAATTCATCTTTAACATCGTAGGAAATTTCATTTTTCTTTTTGTTCTGAATTTTTTCTATATCTGATATTATTATGTTCACCGGTTTGTTTATTATATCTTTTATTTTTTCAAGAAGTACAAAATAAAATATACCTATGAAAATTACTATGAATAAAAACCAAAAAGTCAGATTTCTTATTAAAACATTCAGAATACTGTTATTAATCATTACTATATATTCGAAGTTGTATATTTTTTCATATTTTATAAGAAAAGATTCATTTTTTAATGAAATTTTACCTTTATTTTCTGACAGTATTTCCGAAATTTGTTCAGGAAATACTATTGAATCCGGAATAATATAATTTTCGCCGAGTTTAAGTATTATAAAATATTTTCCTGTGGATTCCACTGAGTTGAGAATATTTACAAGTCTTTCCGAGTTGATTCCGTATATGTATTTACTGCCGTTGTAATATTCCCATGAAATTAAATAATATTGGTCATTAAATTTTATAAAATCATCAGACTGATGTGATATATTTGAGTGTACATCTTTAAAAGAATTTTCTTTGCTGTATATAATTTTATCGTTTGTTATATTGTATATTATGTCAATATAATTTGCTTCATAATAAGGGTTTTTCATATATTTTCTGAATTCTTCAGGGAGTTCGTTTTTTATGGATTCCATAGACTGTTTCTTTTCATCTGACAATAAATTAAGATTATTGTTAACATTGTTTTCTATAACGGAAAAAGAAACGATATATACTAATATTAATATGATTATTGTAAATATTACAAAATAAATGTTTATAAGTCTGAGAATTCTTGATACAAAACTTTTTTCCATTATTATCACCTTTTTATTATATACTTTCTGGAGGTACAAAAATGCATTTAGAACGGGTTGCCGATATTTTTATAGAAATAGCGGGGTTATTATTTCTTTACGGATCCAATGCCGGAGAAATTGAAAACACGATAACAAAACTCGGAAATTCTTACGGACTTGAAATTCAGATAGCATCAATAGGAACAGTAATATATCTTACTGTAATAGATGCTAAGGGAAAGTCTATAACAAGAATTAAAAGAGTTACTGTCAATGAAATTAATTTTTACAAACTCGAAAAACTTGAAAATCTTTTGGAAAAATTTATATCCGAAAGAACACCGCTTTTAATTGTAAAAAAAGAACTGATAGATCTCAATAAAAAATATATGGGAAAAACAGTACCTTTTTTCATAACAATTATAGCAGTTTTTGTCGCATGTTTTTCATTTTCTGTAGTTTTTAAGGGAAATTTTACAGATGCTTTTATATCCTCTGTTGTAGGAACATTTGTTTACTTATCTACCCTGAAAATATCTAACAGAATATTTAAGGATTTTATTGCCGGATTTTTTATTCACACATTTTTAGAGGTATTTTCTATTTTTATGAAACTGAATTTTCTTCCGGCACTTGCAGGAAGTATAATGATATTTGTTCCCGGTCTTCTTTTAACTAACTCTGTAATAGAGATAGGCGAAAGGAATTTTGTTTCCGGAAGTTCAAAACTTTTGGAATCGCTTATTATATTGAGTGCTTTGGTGCTTGGTGCAGGTATATCAAGCGCTTTGTGGAGATGATGATATGATTACAAGAATACTTTTTTCTTTTCTTGCAACGGGAGCATTTGCAATTATTTTTAATACTCCGTGGAATCAGCTTCCATGGGCTGCTTTTACAGGAATGACCGGCTGGTTTTTTTATGAGATAATTAATCTTGTGTACGGATATGAGGCAGCAATAATTATATCTACAGTAATTGTAGGTGTTATGTCTAATTATTTTTCAAAGAAATTCAAAACAAATATACATCCGTTTATTACAGCAGGAATAATACCTCTTGTTCCCGGAGCGTCAGCTTTTTTTACTATACAGAAATTTATAGAAAATAACCCTTCCGGAGCGTTCAGATATGCATACGAAACTTTTGTAGCCGCTTTCGGAATAGTTATAGGTATTTCTGTGTCATCTTATATTTCAAAATTAATATTTAAAAACACAAGAAAATAAATTGATAAATAACTTTACGGAATGTATAATATTTATAAACATATAAATTAGTAAACGGAGGTTTTTTTTATGGATATTGGTAAAAGATATATGCCGCACGAACTGGAAGAAAAATGGTACAAAACATGGACGGAAAAAAAAGCTTTTGAACCTTCAAAAAAAGGTGAAGAAAGTTTTACAATAGTCATTCCTCCTCCGAATATAACCGGTAAACTTCATATGGGACATGCTCTTAATATTACAATTCAGGATATTCTTACAAGATATAAAAGAATGCAGGGTTATGATACTTTATGGCTTCCCGGGGAAGATCATGCCGGAATAGCAACCCAGCATGTTGTTGAAAAACATCTTAAGAAAACAGAGGGAAAGAGAAGACAGGAATACGGAAGAGAAGAATTTCTCGGAAAAGTATGGGACTGGGCTAATGAATACAGAGATCATATAAGAAAACAGCTTAGAGCACTCGGTGCTTCTGTTGACTGGTCAAGAGAAAGATTTACTCTTGATGACGGATTAAACAGAGCTGTTAATAAGGTTTTTCTTGAATTATACAATGAAGGACTTATTTATAAGGGAAAATATATAGTTAACTGGTGTCCGAGCTGCGGAACTGTTTTATCAGATGATGAAGTTGAACATGAGGATGATAAGGGAAAACTTTATCATATAAGATATTATTTTAAAGACAGAGAAGATTATATAATTATTGCAACAACAAGACCGGAAACAATGCTCGGTGATATTGCAATAGCTGTACATCCTTCAGATGAAAGATATAAAGATATAGTCGGAGAAAAAGTTATACTTCCTTTGGTAGGAAGGGAAATTGAAATAATAGCAGATGCTTATGTTGATCCTGCTTTCGGAACAGGTATGGTAAAAATAACACCGGCACATGATCCTAACGATTATCAGATAGGATTAAGACATAACCTTGAAAGAATACAGGTTATAGGTGAAAACGGAAAAATGAATGAAAATGCCCTGAGATATGAAGGTATGGATAGATACGAAGCAAGGGAAGAAATAATGAAAGATCTTGAAGAACAGGGCTTTGTTGAAAAAACAGAAGATCATGATCATTCTGTAGGACATTGTTACAGATGCCATACTGTTGTTGAACCCTTTCTTATGGATCAGTGGTTTGTAAAAATGGCACCTCTTGCGGAAAAAGCTGTTAAATCCGTTCAGGAAGGAGAAACTGTTTTTCATCCTAACAGATGGGAAAAAGTTTATCTTAACTGGATGGATAATATAAGAGACTGGTGTATTTCAAGACAGCTTTGGTGGGGACACAGAATTCCTGTATGGTACTGTCAGGAATGCGGACATGTTAATGTTGCCGAAAGCCGTCCTGATAAATGTTCGGAATGTGGTTCGGAAAATTTAAAACAGGATGAGGATGTTCTTGATACATGGTTTTCTTCCGCACTTTGGCCGTTTTCAACACTCGGCTGGCCGGAAAAAAGTGAGGATTTAGAAAGATTTTATCCTACAGGTACACTTGTAACTGCTTTTGATATAATATTCTTCTGGGTTGCAAGAATGATAATGATGGGGGATAAATTCATGGGAAAAGCCCCGTTTAAAGATGTTTATATTACTCCTCTTGTAAGGGATAAACAGGGCAGAAAAATGTCAAAATCACTCGGTAACGGAATAGATCCTCTTGATATAATAAGTGAATTCGGTACAGATCCTCTGAGATTTTCACTTACAATGCTTGCAGCACAGGGAAAGGATATAAAACTTGATCCTAAAGTATTTGATTCTTATTCAAAATTTGCCAATAAAATATGGAATGCTGTAAGATTTATGCTTCTTAATATGGACGATTTTAAACAGGAAGAAATTAAAACTGAAAATTTAAATGTTGAGGATAAATGGATTCTTACAAGAATGCAGAAGGTAATAAAAGAAGTAACACAGGCAAATGATTCTTATGACTTTAACCAGGCAGCGAAAGCTCTTTATGAATTTTTCTGGAATGAACTTTGTGACTGGTATATAGAAGCTGTAAAAGACAGACTTAAATCAGAGAATGAAAAATCTGTAGCTCAGAATGTACTTGTTTATATTCTTGATAATTCGTTAAGACTTTTACATCCTTATATGCCTTATCTTACAGAAGAATTATGGCAGAGTATACCTGTAAAAAAAGATACAGAATTTCTTATAAATGCATCATGGCCTGTATATGACGAAAAATATATTTTTGAGGAAGAAGAAAAGACATTTATAAGAATAACGGAATTTGTAAGAGGACTCAGAAATGTAAAAGCCGAGATGAATATTCCTAATATTAAAACTGTTGAAATTAATATTAAACAGATTAATGAAGATAAATGGTATGAAAAATCAGAAAATTTAATAAAAAATATAGGATTTGTTGATAAAATAACTTTGGTTGATTCCAAACAGCCGAAATCCGCCACATTTTTTGTTGATGAAAGTGTTGAGGCGTATGTTATACTTGGAATGTTAATAGACGTTGAGGCTGAAAAACAGATTCTCGGAAAGAAAATCTCCAAAGCCGAAAAAGATGTTGAAAAATACGATAAAAAACTTATGAATAAGAATTTTACAGAAAAAGCAGAACCTGAAATTGTTGAGGAAACGAAAGTAAAACTTGAAGAAGCAAGGGAACAGTACAGGAAGCTTAATGCGCTCCTGAAGGAGTTGTAAAAATGAGAATGGATGAAGTGGTTGAAAAACTTTACGGAAAAAAGGCCGGTAATATAAAAATAAAACTCGGACTTAAGAGAATAGAAACTCTTTGTGAGTATCTCGGTAATCCTCAGAATAATTTTAAGACAATACATGTTGCCGGAACAAACGGAAAAGGATCGGTAACAAAAGCTCTTTCGGATATTTTTATTAAAGAGGGATATAAAGTCGGAACTTTTATATCACCGCATCTTGTACATATAAATGAGCGGATAAGAATTAACGGTATAAATATTCCCGATGAGGATTTTGTAAGGGTATACAGCGAAGTTTTACCTTATATAGAAAGAATGGAATCTCTTGGTGAGGATATGTCGCCTTCATTTTTTGAAATAATAACGGCTATGGCTTTTAAATATTTTTCTGATGAAAATGTGTCTATAGGTGTTATAGAGGTAGGTTTAGGCGGAAGACTGGATTCTACAAATGTTATTCAGTCAGATGTTGACGTAATATCCACTATTCAGTATGATCATATGAAAATACTCGGAGACACTCTTGAGGATATAGCTTTTGAAAAGGCCGGAATAATAAAAGAAGGTGCAAGTGTTATTCTTGGTGATATTCCCGAAAGTCCTAAAGATATAATAATAAGAAAAGCCCATACGGCACGTGCAAAGGAAATTTTTGAATTCGGAAAAGAATTTGAATTTGAAAATCCGAGATTCAGTATTAACTGGAATATGATAGATTATAAAGGAATATTCGGTGATTACAAAGATCTTATATTTAAAAGTAACGGTGCGTATCAGCCTCATAATATATCACTTGCTGTTGCTGCAGCGGAGATTTTTCTTAAAAGATACAATAAGTCACTCGATGAAAATAAATTGAGGGAAACACTTAAAAAGTTCAGATGGGAAGGAAGATTTGAAATAACTGAACAGTCAGGTAAAAAACTTATTCTTGAAGGTGCTCATAATCCTGACGGTGTTAAAATGCTCAGAAAAACACTTGATTTATATATGCCTACGGCAAAAAAAGCCGCATTGATAGGTATACTTGATGATAAAGATTTTACAGATATGGTAAAAGATCTTTCGCTTATGTTTGATGACATAATTATTACGTCTATACCAAATAACAGAAGTGTAAATCCTGAAAAGGTTTTTGAGGAACTTTTAAAAGTAAAACCGACTAACGTAACTTTTATAAAAGATCCAAAAGAAGCCTATAAAAAACTTCTTACAAAAAATGCCGATTATTATTTTGTTACAGGCTCACTTTATCTTGTAGGAGAAATAAGAAGTTATTTTGGTGATAACAGATGATAAGAAAGATACGGGGAAGAGTTATATCGGCAGAAAAAGAAGAAATTATAATAGAAGTGGGTAATGTTACTATAGGCGGATTTCCTTCATACAGAATACTTAAAAACATTAATACCGGAGATGAGTATAATTTTGAGACATCTCTGGAAATGAATGAATGGAATATGTCACTTTATTTTTTCTATGATGAAACCGAAAAAAAAGCTTTTTCTTATCTTAAAAAAGTTTCAAAAATAGGACCTAAAACAGCTGCCAAAATAACACTTACAAATGATGCCGAAAGTGTTATAGGTATGATAGCTGCTCAGGATACACAGGGACTTTCCGGATTACCCGGAATAGGTAAAAAGACAGCTGAAAGAATAATTTCTGAACTTAAAAATGAATTTGAAAATATGGAATTTGTATACGGAGAATCCTTTATCGAAGATGCTGTTGAAGCTCTTGAAACACTTGGTTATGACAGATTCAGGGTTCTTAAAATATTATCTTCCGAAGATACAAAAGGCCTTAAAACAGAGGATATTATAAAAATAGGACTTAATAAACTTAAATAAACAGGGAGTAATCCCTGTTTATTAGTTTTATTAACATTTTTGATAACAGATGGGTAATATAATATAAATTTTTTTTTGTTAAAATTTCAAGGGGGTTATATAATGAAATCTATTATTCTCGCAGCGGGAAAAGGTACAAGAATGAAATCAGATTTTCCGAAAGTTATGCATAAAATTTGTGAAAAACCAATGATAAACTGGGTTATAGATACAGCTTCTCTTGTTTCGGAAGAAGTCGGTGTTGTGCTTGGTCACGGAATAGATAAAATTAAAGAAATTATTCCTCAGAATATTAAAGTGTTTGAGCAGAAAGAACAGCTCGGAACAGGACATGCTGTTATGCAATGCGGTGATTTTATGAAATCAGATGATTTTCTTGTTCTTTACGGAGATGTTCCTCTTATATCAGAAAAAACATTAACAGAACTTATAAAAAAACATAAAGAAGAAAATAATGATGCAACTCTTATAACAGTTAATACCGAAAATCCTTACGGATACGGAAGAATAATAAGAAATGGCACAAAAGTAAAAATAGTTGAGCATAAAGATGCTGACGAAGAACAGTTAAAAATAAAAGAAATAAATTCCGGAATAGCTGTTTTTAAAGGAGGTATTCTTCACGAAACACTTAAATTAATCAGAAATGACAATGTTCAGGGAGAATATTATCTCACTGATGTTTTTGAAAAATTTGAAAAAACGGGTATTCTAAATATAAAAGATATAACAGAAGTAACAGGAGTTAATGACAGAGTTCAGCTTGCAATGCTTGAAAAAAAAGCCAGAGAATATATAAACGAAAAATTTATGCTTTCTGGAGTTACTATAATAAATCCTGAAAATACTTATATATCACCTGATGCAAAAATAGGAAATGACACTGTTATTTATCCGGATACTTATATTAACGGGAAAACAGAAATAGGAAAAAAATGTATTATAGGTCCCGGAACTTCCATAACAGAATGTATTATAGGTGACGGCGCAAAGATTTTAAAATCGGAATGTGAAAATTCCGAAATAAAAAGTAATGCATCCGTAGGTCCGTGGTCAAGAATAAGACCGGGTTCATCTATAGGTGAAAATGTAAAAATAGGAAATTTTGTAGAAACAAAAAAGACTAAAATTGCTAAAAATTCGAAAGCCCAGCATCTTACATATCTCGGTGATGCAACAATAGGCGAAAACGTTAATATAGGGGCCGGAACAATAACCTGTAATTATGACGGAAAAAACAAATTTAAAACAAGTATAGGCGACGAATCATTTGTGGGAAGTAATTCTTCTCTTGTTGCACCTGTTAATATAGGTAAAAAATCTTTAATTGCAGCAGGTTCTGTTATAACTAAAGATGTACCTGATTATTCTCTTGCTTTCGGAAGAGCAAAACAGGTTGTGAAAGAGGATAAATATAGGAAATAGAAATAGCGAAGGGAGAGTAAAAAAATGTCAATTGTCGGGCAATCAGAAATGAAGGTTTTTACCGGAAATTCTAATTTACCTCTTGCACAGAAAATCGTGGAATACATCGGAACAAGGTTGGGTGACTGCGAAGTACAGAGATTTGCAGACGGAGAAATAAATGTAAAAATAAATGAAACCGTAAGAGGATACGATGTTTACATAATACAGTCAACATCAGATCCTGTTAATGACAACCTTATGGAACTTTTAATAATGATAGATGCACTAAAAAGAGCATCTGCTGGTTCAATTTCGGTTATCATACCGTATTACGGTTATGCAAGACAGGACAGAAAAGCAAGGGGAAGAGATCCTATTTCTGCAAAGCTTGTTGCAAATATACTTACTACAGCCGGTGCAGACAGAGTTGCTACTATTGATCTTCACGCTACTCAGATACAGGGATTTTTTGATATTCCGGTTGATAATCTTTGGAGTTTCCCGGTTTTTGCAAATTATTTTACAGAAACCGAAAAAATTAATCCTGATGAAATTGTAGTAGTTTCTCCTGATGTGGGCGGAGTTAAGAGAGCGAGAAAATTTGCCGAAAAAATATCCACTCCTTTGGCTATTTTAGATAAAAGAAGACCTAAGGATAATATAGCTGAAATAGTAAATGTTATAGGTGATGTAAAAGATAAAAAATGTATACTCTTTGATGATATAATTGATACAGGCGGATCTCTCGTAGGTGCTGCCGATGCACTTATTCAGAATGGTGCGAAGAGTGTTACAGCATGTGCAACACACGGAATTCTTTCCAAAGAAGCAAAAGAAAGACTTCAAAATTCACAGATTGAAAAAGTAATCGTTACAGACACAATATATCATAAGGAATTGCCCGATAAATTTGAAGTGTTATCAGTAGCTCCGCTTTTCGGCGAAGCTGTTGTAAGAATAAGAAAAAATCTATCCGTTAGTATACTTTTCAGATAAAAGTTAACGGTAAAATAAAAAACAGGAGGTATGACGATGGCTGGAACACATGTTCTTGAAGTAGTCAAGAGAGATTTAAAGAAAAAAGCAGTTGCATTAAGAAGCGAAAATTTTATACCGGGAGAAGTTTACGGACCAGGTTTTGAAAATGTTCACGTAGCTTTTTCAGTAAGAGATTTTGAAATTCTTTTAAACAAAATTTCCGAAACATCAGTTATTGAATTAAAACTTGATGACGGAAAAACAATTAATGTTTTCTTAAAAACATTACAGAGACATAAATTAACAGATAAACCTATTCATGTTGATTTTTATGTTCCTGCAAAAGGTCATAAAATGACAATTAATTTACCTGTTAAATTTGTAGGTACTCCTGTAGGACTTACACAGGGCGGAATGTTTGAAATAGTTCATCATGAAATACCGGTTGAAATATTACCTAAAGACATAGTTGAATCTATTGAATTTGATGTTTCAGAATTAGCTTTAAATGAACATTTAACTGTTGAAAAAATTCTTTCTAAATTACCTGAATCAGCAAAAGTTCTTCTTGACGAAGATGAATCTTTGGCTATGGTTCTTCCTAAAGTTAAAGATGTTAGTGCTGAAGAAGAATCAGAGGAAGAAACAGCAGAATAATGAAAAAAATAATCTTGGGATTAGGTAACCCTGGTCCACGTTATGTTTTTACAAAACATAACGTGGGCTTTTTGTCTATTGACAGGTATTATGAAATAAATAAAAAAATTGCTGATTTTAGGAAAATTTCAGGAAGAACTTTTGAAGGATATGAAACCGGAAATCTTGTTTTAATAAAACCTACAACATTTATGAATCTTAGCGGACAGGTTTTTTCGGAATTGTTCAGAAAATACGGAAAAACAGATATTAATGATATAATAGTTATATACGATGATATTTCTATAGATTTCGGAAAAATAAGAATAAGAGCTGACGGTTCAGCCGGCGGACATAACGGAATGAAATCAGTAATCGGTGCACTTAATTCTGATAAATTTCCGAGAATAAGAATAGGAATAGATAAAAAACCTGAATTTATGGATTTGGCGGATTATGTTCTGTCATCTTTTACAAATGATGAAACATACAATCTTTATAAGGTTTTGGATCAGGTGTGTAATTCAGTTGATGATATAATTTCCATGGGAGTTGAATCTGCGATGAATAAATACAACGGGAAAAATTTTTTATAAAAATTATGTGCGATTTATGTAAATCAGGAGATTCTTTTTTAAAACAAAAAATATATGTTTTTGGTATAGAAAAAGAAATAAATTACTGTAAAAAATGTGCATATGATATTTTTAAAAATCATATGGCCAAAGTCAGTCATTATAATAATTTTTTTAAAAATTATGAAACCGGGTTTGTTAATGAGGATATGAAAAATCTCAATATGGTAAATGATATCGAATCAATAATTACTGAACTTTCAGTAAAAGATTTTTCGGAAATTTTTGAAAAAGATGAGTTTACTTATGAGAGAATGAAAAAAACTGTTCTGGAAAGAAAGCTAAAATATTATGCAGCTATGTATGAAGAAGAAAATAATACAGAAGAGAAAATAAGAATCAAAAAAATACTGAAAAATCTTCAGAATAAAATTTAAGCCCGGGAGATAAGTATGAAATTTAATGATTTATTCAAAAGAACTATAAGGAATTTTACATTGCAAAATACATTTTTGCTTTTTATGATAATTTTTTTATGGATATCGGGAATTATTATTATAGAAAACATTTCCGAAAAGGTTAAAGAGTCTTCTGAAAATTATTATAAATATTTAATAGGGTCACATAAAAATTTAATAATAAGTTCTTTTAATAACGGTAATCTTCATTACGGTTCAGATACCGATAAAGATATTTTTCTTCTGAAAAAAGATAATATTTCCAGAGAAGATGCCGGCCTTTATGAACAGATAAATAATTTATTCGGTGTTAAAAACACCGAAGAGGTTTTTGATTTTATATCCGGTCAGATTTATTATGTTATTTCTTATAATGATATTTATATAGTTGAAAAGATGTCACCTGATTTTTTCAGCGAAAATGTTGTAAAAGGAACTTATGCATCATTTATATCTGAAAACGGTGAAGTTTTTTATTCTGATATATATAAAAATAATATACAGGCAAAAGATATAAAATATTTTAAAATTATTAACGGCAGGATATATCTTAATAAAACAGACAAATATCTTAATTTTTATTTTGTAAACAGCATAGATTATACGCTTCCTGTAGTTCTTTTTATTGTAATAACCTTAATAACAGTTTTTATTGTTGTGTGGAACATTATTTCAAAAAGTAAAACCTTTAATGATTTTATTGTTTTTAATAATGAATTTGAGGATACAATAAAAAGTGTAGAGATTCTTTTAAGCCAGCTTAAATTAATTGATACCCAGGATATATCAGCACTGCCTTCTATAAATTTTGAAAATCTTGCTGAAATTCTGAGATATAAAAAATATAAATTTAACGGACTTGAAGAATTAAAGGATTTAGAAGAACTTGTTATAAAAGAATTTGTAGAACTTCTTGAAAATCTCGGGGCATCCTATGAAGAAATAACATCATCAAATGATGAACTTGAAAATCTTTACCGTGAACTTGAAAAAACATATTCTAAGGTTGAGGATTCTTATATAAATTTTTCAAAAAAACTTTCTGTAATAGCTGAAAAATATGATGACATAACAGGAAATCACATTGAAAGAGTTGCCGAAATTGCTCATTTTATAGCTAAAAAACAAGGAATAAAAGGAAAGCTTCTCGATGAAATAAGAAATTTCACACCATTACACGATATAGGAAAGCTTCTTGTAAAAAGAAATATTCTTGATAAACCTTCAGGACTTACTCCCGAAGAATACAAAGAAATGCAGAATCATACAATATATGCGGCTGATATGTTAGGTGATGATCAGGAATTTTTTACCGCTAAAAATATAGCTTTATATCATCATGAAAAATATGACGGAAGCGGATATCCCTTCGGACTTAAAGAAAATGATATACCGGTTGAGGCAAGAATTGTTTCTGTTGCGGATGTTTATGATTCACTAAGGAGCGAAAGACCTTATAAAAGAGGTTATTCCCACGAGGAATCCTATGATATAATTACATGCGGTGACATAAAGACAAAGCCTGAACATTTTGATCCGAAAATACTTGAACTGTTCAAAAAATATAATCGTGAGATAGAGGAAATTTATAAAAATGCAAGCGGACAGAATTAATCTGTCCGTTTTATTTAATAAAACGTTTATGATAAAATATTTTATAGATATATTAAAAAGGGGTTGTTTTATGCAGGAAGGAAAAATAGAAAAAAATATTGTTTTTAGTTCAACCGGTGAGGAAATAAGAGTAGCCGTTCTTGAAAATGAAATTTTATCAGAAATATTTTTTGAAGATATGGAAACGGAAAAAAATTCCGGAAAAATTTTTATAGGCCGTATAGAAAATGAAGTTCCCAGCCTTGAAGCTTTTTTTGTAAATATAGGAATGAAGAAAAACGGATTTCTGAGATTTAAAGACCTTATAAGTATACCTTCCGATTATAAAAGAGGGGATATGGTAGTTGTTCAGGTAAAAAAGGACGGTAATGTAAGAAAAGGTCCGCAACTTTCAATGCAGATAAATATTCCGGGCAGATATATTGTATATATGCCTTACGGAGAAGGAAGCATAGGTATTTCCAGGAAACTTAATGTTCAGTCTGAACGTGAAAGAATAAGAGAAATAGCCGAGGATCTTATATACGATACAGAAGGAATAATATTCAGAACGAACTGTCAGAATGTTGACAGAGAAACAATTTCTGATGAACTAAATGAATTAAGAAAACAATGGCATAAGATAGCTGTTGATTATAAAAATGCTTCAAAACCTAAACTTGCATATTCTGAAGATGATTTTATAGACTATATAATAAGAGAAAGAGTTGATTCATTTACAAAAAAAATAACAGTAGACAGCAGACAGCTTTATAATCAGGTAAAATACTGTCTGAAAAATTCAGATTACGATCCTTTTGTTGAAATAATAAACAAAGATCCTTTTTTTGAGATGAATATATATTCGCAGATGGACGATATATTTGCAAGAAAAATTGAATTAAGAAACGGCGGTACAATAACAATAGACAGAACAGAAGCTATGACTGTTATAGATGTTGATTCAGCAGGAAACATAAGAGGTAAAAATATAGAAGAAACATCTTTTGAAACAAATCTTCAGGCAGCAAAAGAGATTACAAGACAGCTCAGATTAAGAAATATAGCAGGTATAGTAATAATTGATTTTATAGATATGCATTTAAAATCACATCATGAAAAAATAACTGAAGTTATAGCAGAAGAGGCAAAAAAAGATAAAGCAAGAATTACTGTTGTCGGATTTACCGAACTGGGACTTCTTGAAGTAACAAGAAAAAGAACTTCTCCCGCAATAGATTCACTGCTTTTCACCCCTTGTCCTATATGTCACGGCACAGGACGCGTAGCTGCCCCTTCTGTCGTTTTCGGAAGACTTATTAAGGATATAGATGATTCTCTTAAAGAAATGAAGGATCATGACATAAAAGAGGTTGTGGTAAGTGTTTATCATAATCTTTCCGGATATGCAACTTTTGAGAAAAAAGATGAAATTGAGAAAAAAAATAATGTTAAAATAAAATTTGAATTTAACTGGAACGATCCTAATTCATACAATATAAGGTATAAAAAATAGGTGATTTTATGAAATTAAAAATTTTTATATTGGTATTTTTTCTTGTAGTAATAGCAGGTCTTTCCGTACTGACGTTTTATAAAATTCAGAACAACACTTCTGATATTGAGTATTCTATGTCCTTAAAAAAAGACCCTGTTGATTTTCTTGATTATATATCTTCAAAAGAAACGCTTAAAGTTGAAAGCGGTACATATTTTTTTAAGGTGCTTGATGAAAAGGATATGGTTTTTACGAAAATACATAAAATCAGTGATGATGAATATATGATTCTCGGATACAGAAATGGTGAAAATCACATTTATTTCATAGAAAAATCAGGAGAAATAATAAATAAATTTTTTATAGAATCCGGAAATACAAGATTTTATGATTTTATAAATTATGATGATTATATACTTCTTGTCGGGGAAAAAGACAAGAAAAATTATTATCTCTCGGTTTCTTCAAAAACAGGTGAAAAATTATGGTCAAAAACTGACAATACTGCGGGAAGATTTAATGTTGTTAAAAAAATTCAGGAAGGCTTTGTTATGGCCGGTTATAAGGTTAATGAATACAAAAATCAGGCTTATATATCAGAAATAAATATACAGGGTCAGATTGTCTGGAGCGATACATCAGGAAGGGAAGGAAACGAAGAATATTCGGATCTTATGATAGCTTCTGACGGTTATATATGTATAGGAAATTCTGATTCAAATCCTGAAAAACTTTCAAAAGCTATTGTTGCAAGATATTCAAAAGACGGAATAAAAATATTTGAAGATGAATACGGAATGAGCATATACAATGTTTATCCTGTCTCTGCTTTTATAGATGAAAATTATAATCTCTACTTTTCAGGATATGTTGCTCCGGATGATCAGACAACGTGGAGAACTTTTATAGCTAAAACAGTATCTTCTCTTGAAGTAAACGGAAAACTTGATTTTGAATTTTTTGAAACCAAAGCAATTCAGAATCTTTCAAGAATAACAGAAATAAAATATATTAATCAGAATATTTATTCCATAGGTTTTTCCGTAGATAAATGGCCGGATTACGACGGTTTTATAAGAATAATGGGTAAAAACGGAACATATATATCACAGGGAATATACGGCACATCAACAGAAGAAAGATTTTATTCATTTGAAAATACATCGGATAACAGTCTTATAATAGTAGGTTATCAGAAAAACGATAAAAACGTTGTAAACCCTATAATAATAAAGACTGATTCAAAAGGTCTTATACCGGGATACCATAAACAATAATTTTAATAAATCCGTATATAACTGTTAACTTGACACTTTGCGAAAGATGAGTTATAATAATTAACGTCAATCGGAGATAAATCAAAAGACTTCGAAAGATGATTGTGACCTGTTAGCTCAGCTGGTAGAGCATTTGACTTTTAATCAAAGGGCCCTGGGTTCGAATCCCAGACGGGTCACCATTTTATTTTATGTGTAAGCGCGAGTGGTGGAATGGCAGACACGCTGGTCTTAGAAACCAGTGGAGTAATCCGTGTGGGTTCAAGTCCCACCTTGCGCACCAGGAAATGCGAATGTAGCTCAGTGGTAGAGCACTTGCTTGCCAAGCAAGGGGTCACGGGTTCGAATCCCGCCTTTCGCTCCATACGTCATCCCCAGTTATACTGGGGATTTTTTCTTTATAGGAGGAGAAATATGAAATTTTATCTTGATGCAAATATTTCGGAAGATAAAAATACAAAAAAAATAATAAATGATTTTTATTATTGGTTTAATGAAAATGATGATGTTTCTCTTAATATATTTACAAGTTCCGGCAAAGATTTTTCGGAAATAAAAAAAATAATAAAATTTAATAAAAAACCTCATATTAAAATCAGAGAAAATCCCGTTAGGTTTGAAGAACTTGCGGAATATTATTCTAAACCGGTTTTACTTAATGAAATAATTAATTACAGGGACGGGGATATTTTCAGAATATATAAACTTTTAAATCCGGCACCGGAAAATAATTTTGATAATCAGCCTATTTCTATACAGTATGATATACAGTATGACAGAAAATTTCCTAAATATTTTAAAGGTTACGGTAAAAATCATGTGAAAGCCGTAAAGGAAATAATAAAATTTTTAAAACCTAAATCAATACTTGATGCGGCATGCGGAACAGGTTCTAATTACTGTGAAATAAAAGAAATCGTGGGTAGTGATGTTTATTATGAAGGATTTGATACAAGCAGATATAGTATAATAAAAGCCATAGATTATTATTCATCGGAAAAAGCTGTTTTCAGACTCGGGGATATTACGGAAATAAATTCTCCGGATAATAAATTTGATTTTTCTTTTACCGAAAGTACAATGCCTTATGTAAATAATCCTATAAAAGCACTGAAAGAGCTTTACAGGGTTTCGGAATACGGATTTTACTGCGGACTTTACACAACTGACAGAAAAATAAAGGATTTTAAATATATAAAAAGTAATTTTGTTTATCAGCTCGATATAGGTTCAACATGGAAATTTTTTCATGAAACACCGAATAATTTTTATATAGCTGATTTTTCGGAAACGATAAAAGTTTTGGACGGAATGTCTGATAAGATTTCATATACTCTTGATTATGACGATCAGTTTTTTGATTACTACGGTATAAATACTATAAGTGTATTTATTTATCCTAAAAAATGGTATGATAAAAATCAGGAAAAAACAGAATTTTTTGATAACAGACCGCTTATGTGAGGCGATAAAAATGAATTTTGAAATTTCGGAAGAAATTATTAATTTATGTCCGGATATTCAATCGGTTCATACAATACAGAAAGTATATACGGTAATGTGAAATTAAAAGTTGCAGGTTACGGTCAAAAATACAAAGGAATAGGTAAAGAACTTTTTAATATAGAAAATCTACCTGTACTTTATGATGAAAAAGGACCTTTCGGAAATCCAAGCAGTGACAGCGAGAGAACTATGGTGAATTCAGGATTTAATAATATAACAACTGTTATATATTCTTTTGATAAGGAAGAAGAGCTATTGTTTTATACAAATGAGTTTGTAAGACTTATAAATATGTTTTATAAACCTGAAAATATAAATATTTTAAAAATATAATAAAAAACCCGCATTATAAAAATGCGGGCAATTTTTTATTTTCAGAATGTAACTGTAGGAGCAAATGTAAATGTAAGTCCGAAAGTATAAGGATTATCTTTCTGTGCTGCAAGACTCGGGTCAACATCAAATTTAGCCTCTAATACTTCTGGCTCAACTGTAAAAGTGTTATCAACGCTGTTGTAGCTGAAAGGGAAAGAAACATTGTTTACACTTAATGAACTGTTCTGTGAATCAACATCGCCGAATTGTAAACCTACAATAGAAAAACCTGTGTTTGTGTTTGTGCTTGATATCTGAAGGTTAACATTTGCATTAGATATCCATGAAAAATCAGCTATGTCTATAAAACCTGTTACACCAGGTTTTGAAAAAATAATATTTCGTCCTTCTGCGGAAGCAGCTATCCACTGCTGAACCTGAACTTTAACGGTTGCATTAACAGAAGCAGCCTCATTATTGTTGAAACTTTGTCCGCCAAAAGTAAATGTACCTGCAAAAATACTAAGTGCTAATACTGAAGATAAAATAATTAATAAAAATTTTTTCATAAAATTCACCTCCGGAATTTTTTATTTTCTGATAAAATGATATAATTCTTAGGTTAACAAAAAAGCACATATGTAAAATAATTATTATATAAAAGTAACTTTTGTGATTAAATAAAGGGCAGCGTAACTTTTTTTTAATGTAAAAAAGCCGGCAAACTAATGTGCCGGCTTTTTAGAAAGAATTACAGCAAAACTTTATTTAATATATTATTTTCTTTTTCTTTTGTATTTTTTTCGAGTTCGGAAATTTCATTTATTATTTTATTTTTTCTTTCTGAATCAGGAAGAGATGAAAGATTTATTTTTACATTATAAAGAGCTCCTAAAACAGCTGTTCTTGACATCATAGCTGATACAGCAGCATCTGTAACTGCATTTTTATTTCCGTATTCTACAAGACTGCATGCAAGATCAAGTATTTCAAAACTTGTTTTTGCTGTTTTTAAAGGTACTTCTGCCGCATAAAATGTTGCTTTTTCTATTTCGGAGTTACGTATTTTAATTTCTTCTTCTGTGGTTTTAGGTAATTTAAGAGATTTCATAAGAACGTTAAAAGACTCTGAGTCTTCATCAGCAAGAAGAAGAAGTTTGTTTTTTATTTTTTCCGCTTTTTCAGATATTTCTTTCATTAATTCCTCATGATCCGCGTATTTCTTTTTTCCTATAGTAAGATTTGAAACCATTTGTGAAAGAGCTGCGGCGAGACTTCCGGCAATAGCGGAAACAGAACCGCCGCCCGGTACAGGATCAGATGAGCATACTTTTTCGTTAAATTCTTTCAGTGTATTTTCAGAAAACATAATTATCCCCTTTCGAAAAAACTAATTGTCCTTTTTTTATAACCTTTTCAACAAGATTTACACCTATGTGGTAATTTAAAAATTTATAGGAATCTTCATTTATGATAATTAAATCCCCGAATTTACCGGGTTCAAGAGAACCTGTAATTTTTTCTTTTCTGAGTGCTGCGGCACCGTTGAGTGTAAGTGCGGTTATTACTTCTTCTATACTCATTTTCATATAAATTGTCGCCAGTGATATTATAAGCGGTACTGATTCTGTAAAACATGATCCGGGGTTCATATCACTTGCAAGTGCCACGGCGCAGCCTGAGTCTATTAATTTTCTTGCCGGGGCAAAATTTTCCTTAAGACTGAATGCTGTTCCAGGCAGAAGTGTTGCTATTGTTTCGGAATCAGAAAGTAATTTTATATCTTCATCTTTTATATTAAGAAGATGATCTGCCGAAGCTGCACCGATATTTACAGCAAGTTCTGTTCCGCCTACGGATTTAATTTCATCTGAATGAATTTTCGGAATAAGACCGTATTTTTTTCCCGTTTTTAGTATTTTTTCAGACTGAACGGCATTAAATACATTTTCCTCACAGAAAACATCACAGAATTCGGCAATTTTTTCCTCAGAAATTTTCGGTATAAATTCTTCACATATTAAATCAACAAAAGCATTCTCTTTACCCTTAAATTCTTCCGGGAAAGCATGTGCTCCCATAAATGTTTTTACAACATCCAAAGGATGATTTTCACCGAGTTTTTTCATTACACGCAGCTGTTTTAATTCTGTTTCTGCATCAAGACCGTATCCGCTTTTTCCTTCTACAGTTGTAACACCGAAAGAAAGCATGGAATTTAGTCTTTTAAAACCGAGTTCGTATAAATTTTCAGACGTTGATTCTCTTGTCATTTTTACGGTAGAGTTTATTCCGCCGCCATTTTTCATTATTTCCATATAAGACATTCCCGAAAGTCTCCAGGAAAATTCATTTTCTCTGTATCCGCCCCATATAAAATGAGTGTGAGAATCGACAAAACCGGGAAGTACAGTCTTTTTTCCGGCATCAAGAGTAATACCGTCAAAATTTTTATATTTATCCGTCATGTAATCCGAATTACCTATTTCGGTTATAATACCGTTTTCTATAAGAATAGCGGCATTTTTTGTTATTTCTGTATTTTTCATTGCATTTCCCCGTGAAGGAGTAAATCCTTTCGGGGTAACTATTTCTGATGTGTTGTAAACAAGTATACTGTTAATGGGAATCACCCCTTATTCCATTATTCTTGTTTCAAGTATCTGTTCTGATTTGAAATTTTCAAGACCGAGATAATATTCTGCTGTATCGATAAGTGCCATCATAGGTACAAGACCTATTATTTCACTTCCGGCAATTGAAACACCCCATCTTGCAGCTTCGAATTTTATAGTTTCGAATACTCTGTAAAGTGCTGTTTTGTTGAAATCTGTCATATTTATGGAAACCTGTACAATTCCTCTGTCGGTTAATTCTACACCCATAGCTTTTACATATTTATATCCGCCGTTCAGATTTCTTATATTTCTTGCAATTTTATCCGCAATTTTTATATCAGAAGTATTCAGATTAACATTGAAAGCTACGAGAGGAGGTCTTGCGCCTACTGCAACAACACCTGCTGTAGGATGAATTTTATTTTCGCCGAAATCAGGTTTCCACTGTTCGGATTTTATTTTTTCAGGCATTCCCTCAAACTGACCTTTTCTTATATTTGAAAGATTCTGTCTTTCTTTTGAAGAGGCTGATTTTTCATAAAGAAATACGGGAAAATTATATTTTGTCCATATAAGATTACCTATTTCTTTGGAAAGTTCAACACATTCATCGGTTGTAACGTCTTTTACCGGAATAAACGGAATTACATCTACGGCACCCATTCTCGGATGCTGTCCTGTATGTTTTGTCATATCAATTTCTTTTATTGCAACACCCACAAATTCTAAAATAGCTTCTTTAAGAGCTTCAGGTTCGCCTACAAGTGTAACAACAGATCTGTTGTGATCAGCATCGGAAGAATAATCTAATAATTTTACACCTTCTTTTCCTCTGAAAACACTGACAATTTTTTCTATTTTTTCGTGATCACGGCCTTCTGAAAAGTTAGGAACACATTCTATAATTTTTTTCATACAAAACCTCCGGTTTTATTTATCTAAAATTTTGTTTACAAGATTGTCTATAAGTTTTTCGTCTGGAATATAAGGTATAGTGATATGATTTTCTTTATATGTTTTGTTATATTCTGAAACTGTTTCTATGGAGTTTTCATTTCTTGCCCATGATCTTCTTGCGACACCGCCCATTACATCCCATGGTATAGCTGTTTTAATAATATTATCAACTCTTTCGCTTCCGTCAAGTACAAGTCCGAAACCTCCGTTTATTGATTTACCTATACCTACTCCGCCGCCGTTGTGAAGTGCGATTAAACTCATTCCTCTTGCGGCATTTCCTGCAAAACACTGTGTTGCCATATCGGCCATTATATTTGAACCGTCTTTGATGTTGGCTGTTTCTCTGTAAGGTGAATCTGTTCCGCCTGTATCATGATGGTCACGTCCGAGCATTATAGGACCTACTTCTCCGTTTCTGACCATTTCATTAAATTTTAATGCAATTTTTGTTCTTCCCATAGCATCAGAATAAAGTATTCTTGCCTGAGTACCTACTACGAGTCTGTTCTTTTTTGCATCACGTATCCATACATAATTATCCCTGTCCTGGCCTCTTCTTTCCGGATCTATGCAGTTCATAGCGGCATTATCTGTTTTATCAAGATCTTCACTTTTTCCTGAAAGACAAACCCATCTGAAAGGTCCGTATCCGTAATCAAAAAGCATAGGACCCATTATATCCTCAACATATGAAGGGAAAATAAATCCTTCCGAAGTATCTTTTCCGTTTTTTGAAATACTTAATTCTCCGGCATCATAAACAGCTCTCATAAAACTGTTTCCGTAATCAAAGAAATATGATCCGTTTTCAACAAGTTTTTTAATAAGTTCAAAATGTTTAATGAGAGATTTATCAACAAGTTTTTTAAATTTTTCCTTATCATTATAAAGCATTTCCGTACGCTGTTCGAAAGTCAGACCCTGAGGACAGTAACCACCGTCATACTGAGCGTGACAGGATGTCTGGTCTGAAAGAAGTTCTATTTTTATATTGTTGTCACATGCGTACTGCAAAAGATCTACAATATTTCCGTGATATGCAACAGAAATTGTTTTTCCTTCTTTTTTGTTTTTATAGGCTATATCAAAAGCTTCCTTACATGAATCTGTAATAACGGAAACCCAGCCCTGATCATGTCTTGTTTTTATTCTTGAATAATCAACTTCGGCAATTATTCCTACCCCTCCGGCAATTTCAATTGATTTTGCCTGAGCACCGCTCATTCCTCCGAGACCTGAAGTAACATAAAGAATACCTTTAAGA
The DNA here is from genome assembly GCA_024233675.1 of Thermotogae bacterium. GTDB lineage: Bacteria > Thermotogota > Thermotogae > Petrotogales > Petrotogaceae > JACKPH01. Next base: position 428,558 of record JACKPH010000001.1, on the reverse strand, counting down.
TCTTCTTCGCCTTTTATTCCGAATTTTAATCTTGCTGCATTTAAAAGTGTATTGAATGTTCCGTGAACTATTCCCTGAGGACCTATGTACATCCATCCTCCGGCAGTCATCTGTCCGTAATTTGCTACACCCATTGCCTGTGCTTTTATCCAGTTTTCCTGATTATCAAACATACCAACCATAAGAGCATTTGTTATTATTACTCTCGGAGCATTTTTATGTGATTTAAAAAGTCCCAGAGGATGTCCGGATTCCATAACAAGTGTCTGCTCATCTGTCATTATTTCAAGATATTTTTTTATAAGTCTGTACTGCATCCAGTTCTGACAAACCTGTCCGGTTTCTCCGTAAGTTACAAGTTCATAAGGATAAAGTGCCACATCAAAATCAAGATTATTATCTATCATAACCTGAAAAGCGCGGCCTTCTATAGTATTTCCTTTGTATGAATCAAGAGATTTTCCTTTTATGGCACCCTGAGGTCTGTATCTGTAACCGTATATTCTTCCGTGAGTCATAAGTTCATCAAGAAATTCGGGAGCAAGTTTTTCGTGAAGATTTTCAGGAATATATCTGAGTGCATTTTTGAGAGCAATTTTTATTTCATGTTTACTCAGATTGAGAGTTCTCATAGGAGCTCTTCTTATTCCTTCGGCAAACTCCGGATATTCCGGAAGAATATCATCAAGTTTAATTGTCATTGAATCGGAAATTTCTTTGTTATTCATTAAAACCCCTCCTTATAAAATAGTTCCTCCGTTAACACTAAGTGTATGACCTGTTATGTATGAAGCTTCGTCACTTGCTAAAAATAATACTGCATTTGCTATTTCTTCAGGTTTTCCCATTCTCTTAAGTGTAACTTTTTCTACTATTGAATTTAATACTTTTTCAGGCATCTTTTCTGTCATCGGTGTCAGTATGAATCCCGGAGCTACTGCATTTACTCTTACGTTTGCTCCTTTTCTCGGGAATTCTTTTGCCCATGTCTTTGTCATCGCTATTACTCCGCCTTTTGTCGCTGCGTAGTTTGTCTGTCCTATGTTCCCTACTTCTCCTACTATCGACGCTATACTTACTATGCTTCCGTAGTTGTTTTCCATCATTACTGGCGCTATCGCCTGTGTCATGTTGAATACTCCTTTTAAGTTTACGTCTATTACCATGTCCCAGTCTTCTTCTGTCATCTTCTGTATCAATGCATCTCTTGTTATCCCTGCATTGTTTACTAATATGTCTATCCTTCCGTATTTCTCTTTTATTTCTCCTACAAATTTCTCTATTTCTTCCCTTTTCGTTACGTTTACTACGTATCCTTCTACATTTCTGTATTTCTTTTCTACTTCATTTAAGTTCTCTCTGTTCATATCTATCGCTATTACAGCTTTCGCACCTTCTGCTGATAATTTGCTTACTATTGATTCTCCTATTCCTCTTGCTCCTCCTGTTACTACACATACCTTATCTTTTACTCTGTCCATTTTAATCCCTCCTATAATTTTCACATTATAATTATAACAATATAAATATTTATTATAAAATATGACTATAGTTATTTTTGTGCAAATATTTATTTATACAAATATTTTACCGCTAAAACCAGTTATTTTCACATCATGAAAAACTATGAAATTTTTTTCAATTTTTCTTTTTTTAAAAAAAAGTATATAATTAATTATATGAAAAGGGGGAGATTAAATGAAAAGTATTAGAAAACAAATATTAATATCTTTTCTTATAACAGTTATTATATCTTTTTCGATAGTTTCACTTTTACTTTTTAATAATTTATCAGGGACTCTCGGACCGATGATAAAAGAAGCTGTTGCCGATGTTATTAGTCAGAATTCTATATCATTGTACGAATGGCTTAACGGAATGAGAATGGAAACAAAAGTTTTTTCTGAAGATACAAAGGTTACAACAATGAACTGGAATTTTGCAAAAAGAAATTTAAATGAACAGCTCGATGCAAGGGAAGACAGATACAATATGTTTTTGCTTTCGAATTTAAAAGGAGAGTATAATGCTACCGACGAACAGTCAGGAAACATAGAATCTTACCCTTTTTTTCAGAATATAACCGAAAACAATATCGATTTTTCGATAAGTAATGTTACCTATGATGCATCATCAAATTCAGGTGTATTTTATCTCGGACATGCTGTAAGAGATATAGCAGGAGTACTTAAAGGTGTTTTTGCCGTACAGATAAGAACAGATGTGCTTACTAATAAAATAGAAAGTTCTAAAATAGGTTACGGAGGAATATCATGGCTGGTTGACGGAGAAGGAAATGTTATAGCTTATCCGGATAAAAGTGCAATTTTAAACGAAAATATATTAAACAGTACATGGTATAAAGATTTTAATCCGGTTGCGGATAAAATAATTTCCGGTGAAACCGATTATGCCGTTGTTACTGATGTTAAGGGAGAAAGAACTCTTATAGTTTATAATCCTGTACCGGGAACACCGAACTGGGCAATGATAGTTTCAATACCGGAAAAAGAAATACTTAAAAATTCTAACAGTATTACTTTTTTTGTAATAATAATTCTAAGTATAATAGTTGTTGTTATGGTTATTGTGTCTTACATAGTGGGAAATTCGATATCAAAACCTCTCAGTAAACTTGAAGCTGATATAGAAAAATTCGGAAACGGTGATTTTACAACGGAATTTAAGGTGAAAAACAAAAATGAAATAGGCAGAATAGCCGCATCGTTAAATAAAATGGCAGCTAATCTTAAAAGTACTGTTGCTCTTGTTGTAGATGTTGCATCATCTGTTGAAAAAGCTTCGGATATATTAAAAAATATATCTGAGGATCAGGGAACCAATCTTAAAAAACTTACTGATCAGAGTGAGGTTATAAAAAGCAGTACGGAAAATACTGATACTTTAGTAGAGTCTGTATCGGCGGCTGTTTCTGAAATAGCATCATCAGCACAGGTTGTTTCTCAGAGTTCTGCGGAAATATCTGAAGATTCAGAGAAATCAGAAAATCTTGTTCATGAGGGTCTCGGATCGGTTGATAAAATAACAAAAGTAATTAACAGTGCGGTTGAACAGTCTAAAAATACCATAAAAACAGTTAGCACTCTTTTTGAAAATACAAAGAATATTTCTGCAATTCTGGATAAATTAAATTCAATTACGGAGCAGACAAATTTACTGTCACTTAATGCCGCAATTGAAGCTGCAAGAGCAGGAGAGGCCGGAAAAGGATTTGCTGTTGTAGCCGATGAAATCAGAAAGCTGGCAGATGAAAGCAAAAAATCCACTGAAGAAATAGGAAATATACTTTCTGAAATAGTAAAAGATTCAAAATCAGCCGATAAAGATACAAGAGGTACGGCTGAAATAATTTTTGATATAAAAGATGAATCAGAAAATATAAGCAGCAATTTCACAACAATATCCGAAAATATAAAAGATATAGCGGAAAAGATAGAAAACCTTACCTCAATAGCAGAAGAACAAAGTGCCTCAACTGAGGAAATGGCATCATCCATGGAAAATGTAGGCAATTCAGTAAACAGTGTAAACAGAATAGCCGGTGAAATAACAGAAAAAGTAAGTGTTCAGAATGAATATTCAGAGAAACTTCTGGACAATAGTAAAAAACTTTATGAACTTTCCCAGAAACTTCATAATGTAATCAGTAATTTTAAAATATAAAAAATAAAAGCATGGGTAACCATGCTTTTATTTATTGTTTATGTAATCCTGATATTTTTTCCAGTCTTTTGAAAATGTTTCAAGACCTATATTTGTCATAGGGTGTTTAAACATTTTATCAAGAACTCCGAAAGGAATTGTAACTATGTCTCCTCCTGCAAGAGCAGCTTCGAGAACGTGCTGTGTATGTCTTACACTTGCTACAATTATTTCGGTTTCATAAAAATAATTATCAAAAATCTGTCTTATTTCTTCAACTATTGTCATACCTGTATTTCCGACATCATCAAGTCTTCCTATGAAAGGACTTACATATGTTGCACCGGCTTTTGCCGCGAGTAAAGCCTGAAGAGGACTGAAAATTAGTGTTACATTTGTTTTTATTCCCATACTGCTGAGTTTTTTAACAGCTTTTATTCCGTCAGGAAGCATAGGGATTTTTACAACAACATGTTCGCTTATTTTTACAAGCTGTTCAGCTTCTTTTATCATATTTTCGTAATCAGTTGAAACAACTTCTGCACTTACGGGACCTTTAACGGTTTCGCATATTTCTTTTATTCTGTCTTCGAATACTGAATTTTCCTTCGAAACAAGTGTCGGGTTTGTTGTAACTCCGTCAATTATTCCCCAGTTAACACCTTTTTTAATTTCATCAATATTTGCTGTATCCAAAAATATTTTCATAATATCTTCCCTCCCCGGATTAATTTAACATCCTTTATAATTATAACAGATAAAAATTACAATAAAAAATATAAAATGCAATGTTATGGATAATTAAACCACAATATTATATGTTTTTTAATAATAATTTGTTATAATTGGAATAAACACAATATTGTACTTTGGTGATACCGGGAGTGATTAATTTTGATCAGAGAAACTGAAAAACAGTGTATTTTGAGGGTAATTAATCCGAAATTATTTTTTCCGGAGATAATTTTGGATAAGGGCGAGTGCCTTGGAATATATACTGAAAATGTAAATTTTCTAATAAAAAATTTCTTTAAAATTATTACCGAGCCTTCAAAATATGCGGAAAGAGTTACTGTCAACGATATTGTTGCCGGAAGCAGTTCCTGGATAGGAAGGTCTTTTACACATGTTGCCGTTCCTGAAATGTGGAATAAAAAACTTCATAAAATTCTGGAAGATAAACCCAAAAGAAAACATCTTACATTTATAGGTATTAATAGCTGTGATGTTGAAAAAGAGTATCTTTCGGAAATATCAGATCTTGTTTATAAATTTAAAAATGAAGGAGCCGTTCTTATTGTTTCAGATTCATGTGATATTTTAGAGGCGTGTTCCGATAAAATTACCGATGAGAACGGAAATGAAATCTACAGTGAAAAAGGAATTTTTTTGTACGATATTAAAAATAATAATTTCATAGAAAGTTTAGAAAATATAAAAACCAATTACTGTGATGTCAGGGTAAAAAAAGTAATTTTAAATAAAAACAGTGATAAAAAAGATTTAGGAGATTTGTTTGATTAAGGGGTGAAAAATGCCTAAATATCTGAAAATACTATTTTCAATAATATTTATATATTTTTTGTTTAGTTATTTTACATATGATATATTTTTTAATATATTTAAAAATGAAAAATTTTATCTTATGGGGAGAACAAATTTTTCAAATGAAAAAATAATTCATACCGAAAATAAGCCTAAAAGGGCAAAAGCTGTATTTGAAACCGAAAAAAACGGTGTCTTAAAGGTTACAATACCTGAGAATAATGCTTATTACAATATAATAAAGGACGATATACAGCTCATTTCTTATTATATTTCTAAATCGGAAAACAAACTTATTTCATACTATGTAATTAAGGATGAAAATCTTAAAACTTCGGATACTTTTGAGCTTTACAGAAAAATTATTTTTACCGGAACAATTATATTTTTGATTTTTGCCGGTAATTTATTCAGAGTTTTAAATCCTAAAAAATTTTATCTTATGAAATTCGGGTATTACAGAGAATTTTTTAAAGATATTATTATGTTTTCCGTATTTGTTTTCTTTGTTTTTATTCTTTATTTTTCGGGATTTATGCATACAGAAAATTATTTTCCTCTTTTTATGTACGGGTTATCTTCCGTATTTCTGATTAATTTACGGGAAAATAAAATTTTTAAAATAATTGTTTCCGTTTTGGGTATTTTGGGAATGCTGTTTTTTTATAAATACTCTCTTTATGTTGTAATTATTTCTTTTATAGCATATATAATAATTCTTTTTTTCGAAATAAAAACATCGGGTATAATAAAAAAAGATAAAAAAATCGTTAGGGAGGAAACAGACGATGATACAGGAGAAAGACAGGATAATCCGCGAATTAAACGATGAAATAACAAAAATAAAAGATATACAGGAATTACAGAATGTTAAAGCAAAGTATACCGGGAAAAAAGGAATACTTACGGCTCTGATGAAAAATATATCTTCTGTTGAACCTGAAAACCGAAAAAATTACGGTATGGAAGTTAACAGCTTAAAGGAAGAAATAGAAAATATAATAAATGAAAAAACCGAAGAAATAAAAAAATCAGAAAAAGAAAAACAGGAAATGAAAAATTGGGTAGATGTTACAGCTGACGGAGCGAAAAAAATATCCGGAAGGGAACATCTTATAATGAAAGTTATGAGAGAGTCATTTGAAATATTTACAAATCTCGGATTTACAGTTGTTGAAGGAAATGAAATCGAAGAACCGTGGTTTAATTTTGATGCGCTTAATACTCCTAAGTGGCATCCTGCAAGGGATATGCAGGATACTTTTTATATAGACGAAGAGCATCTTTTAAGAACTCATACATCTGCCGTTCAGATAAGAACTATGATGAAACATCAGCCTCCTATAGCAGTTGTTTCATCCGGAAGAACTTACAGAAAAGATGAAATTGATGCAACACATTCCGCTATGTTTCACCAGTTTGAAGGTCTTTATATAGATAAAAACGTAAATGTCGGTCATCTGAAAAAATTTCTTGAAATATATGCTCAGAAAATGTTCGGAAGTAATTTAAAAGTACTTTTGAGACCGAGTTTTTTCCCTTTTGTTGAGCCCGGTTTTGAAGTTGATGTTAGCTGTATTTCATGCGGGGGAAAAGGCTGCAGTGTATGTAAAAATACCGGCTGGATAGAAGTTTTGGGCGCCGGACTTGTACATCCTAATGTTCTCAGAAATGTCGGATTTGACCCTGAAAAATGGCAGGGGCTGGCTTTCGGTATAGGAATAGAAAGAATAGCCATGCTCAAATACGGAATATCAAATATGAGAGAACTGTTCAAAAACGATATAAGGTTTATAGAGTAAGGGGGCATAATATGAGAATTTCAACAGAATGGTTATCTGATTATATAAAAACAGATTTAACTTCAGAAAAAATAGTTGATAAAATAAAACTTCATACAACAAATGTAGAAACTGTAGAAAAAGCAGGACAGAATTTTAAAAATATTGTTGTCGGAAAAATAGAAAAAATAACAAAACATCCTGATGCCGATAAACTTGTTGTATGTGATGTAAATATAGGAAAAGAAAATGTACAGATAGTTACCGCTGATTTAAGTGTTCAGGAAGGACATACTGTACCTGTTGCACTTGACGGAGCTGTCTTAAAGGATAATTTTAAGATAAAAAACAGAAAAATGAGAGGAATAGAATCTCAGGGAATGTTCTGTTCTCTTGAGGAAGTTGAGGTAGAAGAAAAATCCGAAGAAGTTTATAAAATAAAAGAAAATGTAGAACCTGGGACAGATTTCGTTGAATACTTTAAGATAAGAGATGAAATAATAGAAATCGAAGTTTTCCCGAACAGACCTGATCTTCTCTCTTATACGGGTGTTGCTAAAGAATTTGAAGTTAACGGTATAGGGGAAAATTATAAACTTCCGGAATATACAGAAGTTACTGCGGAAGAAGAATTTCCTGTAATCATTGAGGATAATAACTGCAAAAGATATTCGGCAGCTATAGTAAAAAATATAAAAATAGGAAAAACACCTCTTTGGATGGTAAGAAGACTTGCAACAGCAGGAATAAGAAGTATTAATAATATAGTTGATATAACAAATTATGTTATGCTTGAAAGCGGTCATCCAGTTCATTCTTTTGATCTTGATAAAATAGGAGACAGAATTGTAGTAAAAAAAGGTACAAAAGGCGAAAAAGTACTTCTTCTTGATGAAAAGGAATATGAATTAAACGGTGAGGAAACACTTATTACAAACGGAAAAGATTTTCTTGCAATGGGCGGAATAATGGGAGGAGAACTTTCCGGAATAAGTGATTCCACAAAAAATGTACTTTTGGAAGTTGCTTATTTTGATCCGGTGAATACCAGAAAATCCGCAAAATATCATAAAATTTCAACAGATGCTTCTTACAGATTTGAAAGAGGCGTTGACCCGGAAGATGCTGAATTTGTTATGGGAAGACTTATAAAACTTATGACAGAAATAGCCGGCGGGGAATGCAGTAATAAAATGACAGATATATATCCTGAAAAAATAGCAAAAAAAGAAATACCGCTGTCATACAAATATCTTCTTTCAAGAGCAGGAACTGAAATAAAGAAAGAAGAAGCAGAGGAAATAATTAAAAAATTCGGATTTGAATATACAAATCAGGAAGAAGGCTGGATTATAAAACCTGATACAAAAAGACCGGATCTTGTTCAGAGTGTTGATATGGTTGAGGAAATTACAAGAATATTCGGATATGACAGAATACCGGCAGTTTTACCTTCAGGAACAACTTTTCAGGGAGACGGAAATAATTTTTTCAAATTTAAAAATAAAATATCCGAAATAATAAGAGGAAACGGTTATCACGAAATAGTAAGTTATTCGTTTATGAATATAAATAATATGTGGGCCGAAAAATCCGAAATAAAACTTCTGAACCCGCTTTCTGCTGAATATGAATATTTAAGACCTTTGACAGTTTACGGTGTTCTTGAATCCGTTTCTTACAATTACAGAAATCAGAACAGAGATGTAAAACTATTTGAAATAGCGCATAAATTTGAAAAAGATGAAAACGGATATAAAGAAATATCAACTATAGCTATTGCCGCAACCGGGAAAGAAAATCCCTATGATTATACCGATAAAAGAGATGTTTCGTATTATACACTAAAAGGTATAACTGACAGCATTTTTGAAGAATTTAATATAAAAGCTGATTATGTAAGATCAGAAAGGAAAGGAATGCTGAAATCCCAGACTGCCGATATATTCGTTGAAGATAAGTGTATAGGATTTCTCGGACTTATTGACGGAGAAATTTCTGATAAATATTACAGCGTAAAGGATAATATTTATATAGCCGAAATAGATGCCGAAAAACTTTTTGAATATTCAAAACCTATGAACAAAGAAAATAAAAAAATAGATTTTCCTGCTATAAAAAGAGAATATTCTTTTATGGTTCCTATAAAATCAGAATACAGAGAAATAAAGGAAATATTCCTGAAATCCGGAAAAATAGTGGAATCAGTTAATATATTTGATATATATAAAGGTAAAGGTATAGATACAGATAAAATAAGTATAACTGTTACAGCAACATTCAGAGCACCAGACAGAACGCTTACCGATGATGACGTAAATAAAACCGAAGAAAAATTCCTCGGTAAACTTAACGAAATGGGTATTTATTTCAGAGAAAAATAATAAAAAGGAGGAAAAATAATGCCTCAGGTTTTCGGAGAAAATACAGGAAAAGGATTTTCAAAGGAAGAACCGCTTGATATATTTAAAAAAGCAATTGAAAGCGCAGTTCTCAAATGCCCTGTAAGAAATCAGGATAAAGTTTTTTTATCTGATTTGTGGTTTGTAACATCTCTACCTCAGGATCTCATAGCAGAAGTTCTTGAAAAATTCAGGGATACTTTTGAATTTCCTGAAGATATACATGTTATATGGGATGACAAAAGAAGAAAAAAACTCTGGGAAAGAAAAAATATACCGCAAAAATCAGAAAAAGAAATATCGGAAGAAATTGCAAAAGAAAATGATATTATAGAGGAAGAATAAAAAAAGGAGCTTAGCTCCTTTTTTTTATTCAATAATTTTAAATTCAAATTCTGCTCTTGCAAGTATTTCATAAACATACTGAGAATCTTTCCATACTTCACCGTATATACGTATTTTTCTGTCTTTCAGATCAAAAGGGTTGAGAGTTTCAAAAAATGCGTTGTATTCTTCCTGACGGATTGAAATATAAAATTTACCTGTATCAGAATATATTTTGTAAAATTTCCCGTCTTTTCTTACATTTTCAGCATAAAACTCTACCCAGCGTATTTTTCCTATATCAGAATCTTCAAGTTCGGAATCTTTTTTAATTCTTGCAGGATCATCATAATATGCAAAAATACCTGCTCTGTCATTGTATGCTTTTTTATAAGCTTCTGTAAAAATATCTTTTTTTGCGGATGTATCATCGTAGAAAAGAGGTCTTCCGAGACCTTTTTCAAGTAATTCGGCATTTAAAAGCTTTAAATTTCCGTTTTCATCTTTATAATATATATAACCGAGAAGTCTGTCATAATTGTCGTATTTGTCACCGTCAAACTGAACATATACAAAATATTTACTCTTCTTTATTATTGCGTTTCCTGTAAAATAATAAGCTTCATGACCAAGCTCTCCTTCGGGTTTATCTCCGCTGTGAAGCTCTGGTGTATCGACACCTATAAATCTCATAGAATTTGTTTCTCCGTTTTCTGAAACCTTTATTGTGTCACCGTCTGTAACTTTAATAACATAATACTGATTAAAGTCGTTAATAGTTTGCGGAATCTGTGTTTTAGAGCATGAAACGAATAAAAGAGCAAAAGAAATAATAATTAATAAAAAAGAAAGTTTTTTCATTTTGGCCTCCCAATAAATTAATATGCAGGAATAGTTCTTTATGAATATGTTGAAAACAGCGATTCAACAAAAAATTATGTTTTTATCTCTGATGAAAACGGAAACGGATTAAAACTTTCCTACCTTCATGCAAGAGAATATAACGGACTTTTTAATGTAGGGGATAAAATAGCAGTTTCAGGAGTTCCTTATTATAAAACATGGGATGACCCAAGCGTAGGCGAATTAAGAATGGACGTAAGCAATTACGGTACAACTACAGTTACCCAGACTAATGCAGGTCTTCCTACACCAAAAACAGTAACATCAGAATTATCAATGAATGATTTTGGTAATTTTATAGAATTTACAGGTAAATATACTTCAAGCGATCAGTACGGTAATAAAACTTTTACACTTGCTAATTCCGATGTTATAGTTGTTGACAGTCATTCTGTAATGCCTGCGCTTACAGCTGAATCTACATATACAGTTAAAGGTGCTGTAGGTCAGAGTTACGGATACAGACTTTTTACAGCTGATGCATCATGGACAACTCTTGTAGAAGCTGCACCTGTTCAGCCGCCTACACCTGGTGATTATACAGGAATAGCAAAAGTAAAAAATGATTTTCTTAATGGTACAACAACATTTACAGACCTTGAAGGAGTTATATACCATATATATTCAGGAAAACCTTATATTATGGATGCAACAACAGGAATTTACATAGATTACAGTCTTAGTGCAGGTAATTATGTTATAGGTGATAAAATAAAAGTATCAGGAGCAATTTATCAGGATACAAAAAACGGAAATTTCAAACTTACAAATATAACAGCTCATTCTCTTATATCTCATGATAATCCTGTAAATCCTGAAGTATTAAATGAAGACATATGGACAAAAACAGAATGGACAGACTCAGTTACACTCGGACATAATTTTGTAACAGCAGCAGGAACACTTACGAATTTCGGAGACGGTTATACATATGAATTTGCATACGATACACCTACCGGAGACGCAACTATTCTTGCTTTTAGTAAAACAAACATAGATGCTGCAAACGGTGGCGAAATAACAACAACAAAATCAGCAACATTAACAGGTTATCTTGAACAGTATAAACATGATTGGGAATTAAAAGTAAGAGATTCAAATGATGTAAGTTTTTAATAAAAATGATTTTTTAAAAAGCGGTATTTAATACCGCTTTTATATAATTACGGAGGAAATAAGTATGAAGAAATTTTTACCTTTAGTGCTTTTTGTTTTTATTTTTGTTTCTGCTTTTTCACTCGGAACAAATATGTCTGTTTTAGGTATATATACACTTAATCTGGATGATTCTTCAAATTTTTCTGATGTTTTTCCTATAGTTTATTTTTCTTCGGAAATAACACCTAAAATTATTTTTAAACTCGATGATTATATTACACTTACAAATAATGATAAAATATCTTTCGATTTATTCGGCGATACCAAATCATTAAGAGTACCGAGACATGTTTATATGGAATATAAAGATATTGATTTTGATCTTCTTATGGGTCAGCTTAATTTTAAGTATAACTCATACGATTTCAGAAAAGATTATGATTTCAGACTCGGCGGTCTCAGAGATGATCTTATGAGCGGAATAGGTCTTAAAATGAAACTCAGAAACAAATACAATATAGGCGGATACTACGATTTCAGATATGATATTTTTGAGAAAAAAGATAATGATGATTCTTTTGCTTTAATGTTCGGATATGATACTTCTTATAACAGAACAAACCTTTATCTGAGCAGCAGTTACGGAAGACTTAATTTAGGACTTGACGGATATCATAGTATAAAATTTGACAGAAATACATACTGGCAGTTTTATTACGGTGCCGGTGCAGCGGTTGCGAGAACAGACAGTCTTCTCAAAGATACTCTTTCTCTTACCAAAGAACTTTTAAATCCTAAAGTAATGGTAGCAACAAGATTTTTCTCAAAACCTTATTATGTAAAATTAATGACATATTATAACCTTGACAGTGACAGTTCTAATTCTTATTATCTTGATGCGGATGAATCGGCTACAAATAATCCTAACGGAAAAAAATGGCTTTATGATTTAAGATTAGGAACAACAAAGCTTTTTAATGATTTCAGCGGAGAATTTTTTGTAAAGGGAAATTCATTCGATGACGGAATTCTTACTGATTATATAACAAATATAGGATTTTCACTTTATATGGACGACTTTACACTTACATATGCGCTTAATGATTTAAACGGAAGAGTTGGCGGAAAACAGAGTATTGTTTTTGAATACACAACATATACAACGTTTAATATATTGCCGCAGTCTTTTTTCAGATAAAAAATAATCCCGGATAAAAAATCCGGGATTATTTTATTAGAAATATGTTTTTATGTTTAATTTTACTGAGTTCAGAGTTTCAAGTGTTTTCATAGGATTTGAATCATAATCGGAAAAAGCATAATTAACAGAAACTGAAGGTTCAAAACCGTCTATACCGCTGTAAGATATTTTTGAACTTATTTCATATCCCGGTTCTGAACCGGAAAACGCTACAAGAATAAGATTTTCAAAATTAAAGTCTGATATCTGATTTTTTATATATATGTCTCCTCCGAAAGAAATTTTATTTTTAAATTCTTCATTAGGCATTCCGTTAAAGAGTTCAGCACCTGCAGTAAATGTGTCCCCTTTTGTATATTCCGCACCTACAACTCCCTTCAAACAGTAAGCACCGAATATCTGTGTACTTGACTCATTTGTGACCGAAACGGGATTTAAGTTCTGATCAAATGAATAGTTTTTAACAGTTATATCTGTATTTGTTTTTTCCGGAACAGAAAGTGAGATTTCTCCGTGATAAGAAATTGAATCCATTAAAAAGGAAATTCCCTGATAATCAAGAGAAACCGTGTTTTTATAAGGCTTATAATACGTATAAGATACATCTGCTTCGCCTTCTGCGTTATAAGAATAAATTATTTTTTCCGGTACATAAAATTTATAATGATCGAATGAATAACCGAGTTTTACATCAAAATTCAAAATCTGTGAAGATATATAAGCTGAATAATTATGATTTAAAAATGATGCGTTTTCATTAGATTTAAAATAAATATCCCTTGAATCTACTGTATATTCTTCCGGAAGCGAGGAAATAATGTTTCTCAGTTTATTGTATAAATCAGTATTTGAAACAACTGAACTTGCATATACGGTAAGTTCGTATTTTTTAATTTCTGTCTGTGCTGTTAATGTGGAATTTATACCTGCATCAATATTTTGTGAAACAGATATCGGATAAATTACCGCAGAAGGTATATCATCATAAAGTTTCGGTACAAAATAAAGATCATATGTATAATCTCCGAGATAACCGTTATAATTGATTCCGTCCAAAGGAAGTGTTTTGTTCTGTTCAAAAATACTTACATAATCATGTGCCGGAAGCACAACAGAAGGACTGTAAAATGTTGAACTTCCCGAATAAGGAATAAATCTTCCGAATTTTAAAGTACCGTTATCAAAATAAACTGCAGCATAAGCTTCTGTTAAACTGTAAAAAGAAAAAGGTTCCGAGATTAATTTAAGAATATCCGAATATTTATCAGGTAAATTTAATTGCGGCATTTTATCAGGATTAAAGGAATACAGTTCGCCGTCAGCTTTAAAATAAACATTTCCCAGCTGAGTATCCGTACTCAGGGAAAGTTTTAATCCCTGATATGTTGTTGAAGCCTGTGAAGAAAAATCATATCCGTACATATAGTCAAGACTTCCAGAAAACATAATTACGGCAGAAATTACAAATAATAAAGTAATTATTGTTTTTTTCATTTTTACATCTCCTTATTTTATAATTAAAACAGGTTTTGAAATATTCATTTTGTCAAAGAACTTTTCTGTTATACCAATATCAAAAGATGCTGAATTTATATCAAGTACAGTAGAAGTTCCTGAAATAAGATCTTTTAATTCTATATGTGAATAAAGTGTATGACCGTTAAAATTTTTTAAATCGGAAAAGCTCATTGTTTTTATGTGTTCTCCGTTCTGTGAATAAAAGTCAATTTTTGAAAATAGCATATTTTCTTTTTCAACTTCGGCAATAATTTTTCCGTAATCCGAATCAGAATCCTGCGGAATTATTTCAATTTTATAGATTTCAGAGTTATTTTCGAGAAGATTCGAGCTGTAATCACCTGATTTTTCGTTGTAAAGAAGTGATATATCTGAATATTTTAAATCAGAACCTACAAAATTACCGTTTTTTGCTCCGCCGGAAATTCTTTTGGTTTTTCTGTAAGCAGGCATATATATATATATTTCATCATCAGAAAGTGTAAGAAGAGTTATCATTTTTACTTCTGCCGGTGAACTGAATCTTACAAGTGCAAGTGAATCGTCACCGTTTTTCATCAGATACATTTCAAAATCCCTTATTTTTTCATTACCGTTTGCATCGCTTAATTTCATAGTTATACCTGATTTTTCGCTTGTAAAATCATTGTGCTGATTTTTTATACCGTCCAGAACATCTTTCCCTGTAACCGAAAAACCTAATGACATTATCATAATTAAAGCTATAACAACTGTAAAATATTTTTTCATATCATTTTCCTCCTATTTTTTTGATTTTTTGTGCAACTTTTGAACTTTTTGTAAATCTTGACAGCATTTTATCACTTAAAAGGGTCATAAGAACAGGGAAAACCGTCAGTGTAAGAATAGGGGCTATTACCATTGCTGACGCGGTAAGAATACCGAACTGTTTTAACATACCTATATCCGAGAAAATAAAAGTAACAAATCCCAGAACTACAGCAAGGGAATTTATTATGATAGCCTTTCCCGATGTAGCCGATGTTTTTACTGCAGCTTCAGATTTATTTCCTGATTCTTTATATTCTTTTTTAAATCTTGTTATGTAATGTATTGTGTAATCAATACCGGCACCTATTGTTATAGATGCTATTGTTACTGTTGCCGCATTCAGTGAAATTCCTGTTATTCCCATTATTCCGAAATTGGCCAGTATAGTAAGTGTTATAGGTATGAGAGAGAGTAAACCTATAAAAGCTGATTTCATCTGAATTGCAAATATAATAAACACAAAAATATATGCTAAAATCATAGATTTTGTCTGATTGTCAAATATCATGTCGTTTACTTTATTTGCAAGTATAGGTATACCTGTTATTTTTACCTGTAACTGTGAGTCATTTCCGGGAACCGGAACTTCAGTATCATTAACGTAGTTTGATAATTCATGGAGGTCATTATCTTTTAAACCTGTGTTCATGTCTCTTAGATATGAATATACATAATCTGATTTTATTTTTGCTTCGTTTTCATAGCAGTAATATTCCATATATTCCGAAATAAAACTATTATTGCCTTCTCTGAAAAAAGAAATAAGTTCATCTTCTGATACGGGATTTTCCCCGTAATCTTCTGTGTATTTATTAAATTCGCTCAGTATAGTTGCGGTATCTGATTTTTTAAGTATTTCCAAAGTATCGGTATTTTTTACTTCCGTAAAAAGACCGGTAATATCTTCCTGAAAATTTCCTTTTCTTGCAAATATAAATCTTTTAATTTCATTTTCAAAAGCTTTTATATTTTCCGGGTCAGAAGTATCAAAATCAACAGTTGAATAATTATCCATAACATAATTATTTCTGAAGTCTTTTAACTTATCATAAACACCTTCAACCTGTGTAAATATTTTAGTATTAACCATAACCTGAGCAACAGATTCGTTATCTTCGGCTTTTAATATTTTTTCTATACCGTCAGAACCCTCTATTAACATATAATTCTGTTCTACAGCTGCATTTGAACCAGGTATATATTCTGTTCCGGTAAAACCTTTTGTAAGTTTTGCAACTATATCTGATATATCTGTAGACTGTGAAATAATGTCAAAACTTTTTGAATATGCAATAAAATCTCTTATAGTTCTGTTAAAATAAAAATCTCTGAAAGAACCGTTACCGCCTGATTTAAAATCTATAAAAATATAATCGTTTCCTCCGAAATTTTCTCTGAGAAATTTAGAACTCTGTACAATTTCTGTTTTATCGTTCAGAAAGTTTTCAATTTGCGTATCTGCTGTTATTTTAGGTATAAAAACAGAGAAAAATATTACAAAAATTCCTACAAAAAGAAAAACTAAAATTCTGTGATCTACAATTTTCTGTGTAATTTTTTTTAAAATTAAACTTTCGCCTTCATCTGAAAATTTCTGCCTCGGTTTCGGTTCTGTAAGAAATAAAACCGAAGGGACAAGAAGTGTTGCACACAAAAGAGATACAGCAATACCTACTGATGTAAATATACCAAGCTGCCATACAGGTTTTAAATCTGCTGTAAGCAAGGAAAGGAAACCTGCTATTGTTGTAAGCGCGCTCAAAAGAACAGCTACTCCGACTGTTTTTGTTGTTTCATTAACTGCATCTTCCCCTTTATACCCTTTGTGAACCTCTTCATAGTATTTACTTATCACATGAATTGCGTATGCGGTACCTATACCGACTACCGCAACAGGAACAGCTGCTGTGGTTGTGTTAAATGTCAGTCCGGAAAGAACCATAATACCTATTGTACATATATCAGCAATTCCTACAGAAAGTATAGGAAGAATTATTCCTGTAAAAGTTCTGAAACTGAAAAAAAGTACCAGTGCAACAAAAAAAGTAACAAGAGGAATAAGTGTTCTTAAATTTGATTTTACTATTGATTCTATTTCTCCGTTTGCAAGAGGTGTGCCGAGAAGATGGTATTTTACGTTGTGTGAACCGAATATATTTCTTATT
The DNA here is from genome assembly GCA_024233675.1 of Thermotogae bacterium. Classification (GTDB taxonomy): domain Bacteria; phylum Thermotogota; class Thermotogae; order Petrotogales; family Petrotogaceae; genus JACKPH01. Next base: position 411,166 of record JACKPH010000001.1, on the reverse strand, counting down.
GCCTCACCGGCAGCCATACCGTCTGTTTCTTCTTTTAAGCCTATTACAAATAAAGTACTTTTATCATCTTCCGAAACAAATTTGGATTTAAGCATGTCATCGTTCATTATGATGTTCTTCGCTTCGGAATAATCATAATTTTCAGTATCAAGCGAAGATTTAAGATTCCCTACAGATATTTCTCCGAATTCATTTGAGCTTATTCTCGGTGCATTGACAAGAGAAATAACATTTTCAACACCGTCAATATTCTTTAATTCTTCTGTTATCTCTTCTATTTCTGAAAGATTTTCAGAAACACTTTCAAATTCTACAGCTGATAAAATAAGTGTGTTAAGTCCGAATTCCTGGGATACTTCATCGTATATAACCTTTTCAGGGTCAGACTGGGGAATATATTTTTTAATATCATCCTCAACTCTTATCTGTACAGCAAAAAAGCCCAGAAAAAGTGTTATCACAGTGAAAATAATTATATACGCCCAGGATTTTTTCCTGTTAAAAACCATATAATCCCTTCTTTCATAAAAATTTGGTGGCAGTTGTTGAATACTTAATAAACATGATAAAATATATACGGGGTGATAAAGTGGAAAATATATTTTTTAAAGCAAAAAATGATGATGAGGCAGAAGAAAGCTTAAAAAATATGGGATTTCTTAATTATAAAAAAGAGTGTCCTTACTGTGGAAGCAGTGAAGTTTATTTTGTCAGAAGAAATCATGTTAAATGCAAAAAATGCAGAAAAGAATGGAGCAAATACAGAGGAACATTTCTTGAAAATATAAGAATAAAACCTCTGCTTTTTCTCAGAATTATAGAGGGTATAGCAGAAGGAAGACTTCTTAAAAATATATCAGAAGATCTTAAGGTTTCTTACAATACAGTTTTAAAGGTAAGAAACAGGATAAAAGAAGGTATAATAAAAGAGGTATTTGAAATAGATAACCCTAAAGGATTTATAACAATAGGACTTAAAGCGGATGAAAAAGGGCTGAATCTTAAAATAATAAAAGATATAAATTTAAATACCGAATATAAAAGAGTATACAGAATAGGTAAATTATACATACTTGAAGATTTTGAAGAATATGATCATGTGCTTGTTATAAGTGAAAAATCAATTGAAAAACTCGATAATTTAAGTACCGAACTCAGATCTGATGAATTCCGTACGGAAGTAAAAAATTTTATAGAAGATATCATAGATAAAATAAAAAGAGGAAAAATAGTCAATGCCCCAACTATACTTTATACTATAGCAAACAGCACTTTAAAAAATAATCATAAAAAGGAATATATAATGGAGCTTTTAATAAGTTCATTTGCCGAAAGTAAAATATAACAAAAAATAAAAACATCGGAGGCAATTATATGATAGGATTGGTTTGTGAATCAGCTACTGATACCCCAAAAGAAGTACTTGCAAAAAGTTATGTAAGAATGGTTTCGCTCATGGTAATACTCAAAGACAAAGCTTACAGAGATGTTGCTGAGATAAGTCACGAAGAAGTTCTCGAATATATGAAACATGATATACCTAAAACATCATCACCCCAGTACGGAGACACTTACAATGCATTTGAGGATCTTGTAAAATCAGGATACAAAGAAATTTTCGGAGTTACAATATCTTCAGGTATAAGCGGAACATACAATCTTTTTGAAAATATAGCCAACGATATAAAAAAGAAATATCCTGACGTTAATATAAAAATAATTGACTCAAGAAATATATCAATAGGTGCCGGACTTATAACATATAAAATATCCGAAATGATTGATGAGAATCAGACTTTTGAATATATAAAATCTAAAATTTCCGATAGCATAGGAGTAAGAACAAATGTATTTTTCCTCGTGCCTACACTTACATATCTTAAGGCTAACGGAAGAATAGGTAAAATTGCCGCATCAGTCGGAACATTTCTCAATATAAAACCTATTATTTCTGTTAATGAAGAAGGTATGTATTATGATGTTGCAAAATCAAGAGGAATGAAAGAATCGGTAAATAAACTTATGACAGTTTTTGAAAGCTGGGTAGGAAAAAGAACAATACATGCCGTAGGAATATACAAATCAGGAAATTCGGATCAGACAAATGAATACGTAAAAAAAGTAATGAAGAGAATAAAGGAAATGGAACCAAAATATATATTTGAAGGACAGATTTCTTCAGTGGCACTTGTTCATACAGGAGATGGTCTTGTAGGAATAGCTGCCGTTCTTGATTAAAAAAACTTATCCCTTTCGGGATAAGTTTTTTTAATATAATTCTCTTAGCAGAACATCTTTATTTATTCCGTCAAAAAGTTTTTTAACTGCAATAAGACCAAAAAAATAAAAAACGGCACTTAAAATAAAAATTATTACGTATCCGTTGTTAAAAGAAGAAAAAATTCCGAATAAAAATGCCGCAAGAGCTCTTGAAGAAAAGTTTACGAAATTTCTCATACTGTTTATCGTTGTAATTCTGTTTTTAGGCATATAACTTGAAGTAACTGTTTGTATAACAGGATTTGTCATATTCATAAAAGAAAATCTCAGAGCATAAAATACGGTAAAAAGTAAAGGTATTCTTATAAATGCAAGAGAAAAAATTATAGGAATAACTATTCCTGCAAAATATGCGGTAAACCTGTAAGGTCCTATTTTTTTTGATATTTTTGAAGAAAAAACAGATCCGAGTGAAGCTCCGAGCTGAGCAAGAGCGAGCGCGAAACCGATGTAAGAAGCCGAAAAATCAAACAAATCCTTAAATATTATATTTCCGAAATTAACAAATAAACCCGCACCGAAGCTTATAAAAAATGAACGTATAAAAAAATATTTTATAACATGTTTCTGTGTTTTTGTCATATCACTGATAGTGAAAAGTTCGCGTAGTTTAATATTTTTATTTTTATTGGAATCTTTAACAAAAATTAAAAATATGGTAGAACCTATGTATAAATAAGCCGTTATAATAAGTGCGTTTCTGAATCCGAAAAAATCTGAAAATACCCCGCCTAAAGAATTTCCGAACAATCCGCCGCCCATAAAAAGTGCAAAATTATATCCGAAAGCTTTTCCGCGTCCCGAACTTTTAGTTATATCAACAAGATATGCGTTTAAAAGCATAAATCTTGAAGAAAGAAACCCGCCTATAAAAAAGGAAGAATAGACTATAACTGTACTGTTCAGAAAATATACTCTCAGAAAAAGTACTGCCGCAACACCTACGGATGTGAATATAAGCATTTTTTTCTTTCCGAATTTATCACCGGAAAGACCTATAATTATTCCAAGTAAAGCGGAACCTATCATTTCAAAAGAAGTTATATGACTTATAAAACTATTGTCAAAACCGTTATTTCTGAGATAAAGATTAAAAATAACCCTGTACATTGACTGGGCTATACTGCTTATAAATGTATAAAGCATAAAAAAGAATATCTGCATTAAAAATCACCTCAATAGTTAGATAAGCTAACTATATTATATCAAAAACAGAATACTTATTAATGCCAATATGACAAATTTAATATAAATAATGTATAATATTTACAGTAAAAAAGGATATTTCAAGCAAAAAAGAACAAAAAAAGAGATTTTTTTATTTAATCGTTTTTAAACATCTGTATATCTTTTTAAATGCTTATAATAACCTTTTTTTATTCTTGAAAAACTCGGGTTATGATGGTATCATAAAAGTGTATTAGCACTTAAAACATTTGAGTGCTAAAAAATAAAAATCAAATAACCTTATAAGGAGGGGTAATATATTATGAAAGTAAAACCACTTGGAAACAGATTATTGATAAAACCTATAACTGAAGAGACAAAAACTCAGGGTGGAATAGTATTACCTGATTCAGCAAAAGAAAAACCTCAGAAAGCTGTTATCGTAGAAATGGGTAATCTGGATGAAGACTATGGTCTTGTAATAGGAGATCATGTATTATATTCAAAATACTCAGGAACCGAAATCAAAATTGACGATGTTGATCATATTGTAATTGACATTGACGATGTATTAGCAAAAGTAGAATAATAGCGGAGAGGTGAAATAAAATGGCAAAAATTTTAAAATTTGATGAAGAAGCAAGAAGAGCACTTGAAAAAGGTGTAGATGCAGTAGCAGATGCAGTAAAAATTACATTAGGCCCTAAAGGAAGAAATGTTGTTCTTGAAAAAAGCTGGGGTTCTCCTACAATAACTAATGACGGTGTTTCTATAGCAAAAGAAATAGAATTGGGAGATAAATTTGAAAATCTCGGAGCACAGCTTGTTAAAGAAGTAGCTTCAAAGACAAATGATGTTGCCGGTGACGGTACAACAACAGCAACAGTTCTTGCTCAGGCTATGATTAAAGAAGGACTTAAAAATGTTGCAGCAGGAGCAAATCCTATGCTCATGAAATCAGGTATAAATAAAGCAACAAAAGTTGTTATAGAAGAAATAAGAAAAAACAGCAAAAAATTATCAGGTAAAGATGAAATAGCACATGTTGCAACAATTTCAGCTAACAATGACGAAGATACAGGAAGCATTATAGCCGAAGCTATGGATAAAGTAGGAGAAGACGGTGTAATTACAGTAGAAGATTCAAAAACTATGGAAACATATGTTGAATTTACTGAAGGTATGCAGTTTGACAGAGGTTATATTTCTCCTTACTTTGCAACAAATGTTGAAAAAATGGAATCAGAACTTAAAGAACCTTATATTCTTATAACAGATAAAAAAATATCAAGTGTTAAACCTATAGTAGGAATTCTTGAAAAAGTAGCACAGGCTGGCAAATCACTTCTTATAATTGCTGAAGATGTTGAAGGAGAAGCACTTTCAACACTTGTATTAAACAAAATAAGAGGAACTCTTGAATCAGTTGCTGTAAAAGCACCTGGATTCGGAGACAGAAGAAAGGCAATGCTCGAAGATATAGCAATTCTTACAGGTGCAACAGTTATAACAGAAGAACTCGGACTTACACTTGAAAATGTAACTATAGAAGATCTCGGAACAGCTGATGTTGTAAGAATTAAAAAAGATGATACAATAATTGTCGGCGGAAAAGGTGCAACAGAATCCATAAAAGACAGAATAAAACAGATAAAAGGTCAGGTTGAAGCTACAACTTCCGATTATGAAAAAGAAACATTACAGGAAAGACTTGCTAAACTTGCAGGAGGAGTTGCTGTTATAAAAGTAGGAGCAGCTACAGAAACAGAACTTAAAGAAAAGAAACACAGAATTGAAGACGCACTTTCCGCAACAAGAGCAGCAGTTGAAGAAGGTATAGTTGCAGGAGGCGGAATGGCACTTTTAAGATCTATAAAATCAGTTGAAGAATTAGTAGAAAAACTTGAAGGTGACGAAAAAATAGGTGCAAGAACAGTACTCAGATCACTTGATGCTCCTGTAAGACAGATTGCAAAAAATGCAGGTGTTGAAGGTGCAGTAATTATAGAAAAAGTAGTACAGAAAGATGAAATGGGCTTCGGATACGATGCACTTAAAAATAAATATGTAAATATGTTCGAATCAGGTATTATAGATCCTGCAAAAGTAACAAGAAGTGCTGTACAGAATGCAGCATCAATAGCATCAATGCTTCTTACAACAGAAGTACTTGTTGTTGAAGAACCAAAAGAAGAAACAGCTCCGGCAACACCTGATATGGGTGGAATGGGCGGAATGTATTAATAAAAAACCGGCTTTAGCCGGTTTTTTTATTCTAATCTGTAAATACCTTCTGATCTTGACATTAAATGTTCTTCTATCATATGACGTCTCAGTGAAGCAACATCATCATGATATTTTACAAGTATTATATTAACTTCATGTTCTGTATAATCTTTATCTTTCCTGAAATCATTCAGTATATATTCAAGAATAATTTTTCTCTTCTTTCTCTGTGCCGGAATATTTTTAAGTTTACCGTATTCAAAAAAAGATTTTATTATTTTTTCTCTGTACTCTTTTAACTTTTCTTCTCTGCTTACAGTTTCAACATTTTCAACTTTTATTTTATCGGAAATTTTAATATTCAGTGCTTCTTTTTTCAGCCTGTAAACAGTGTAGTACTGATCTTTGTAAGAATCTATAATTCCTGCGTCTTCGAGTTTTTTCATATGAAATGATATAGTAGAAGGCGACATATCAAGTATTTCTGATATCTCCTCAACATAACTTTCTCTCTGCATAAGAATATTTATAATTAATATTCTTGTTTTATCCGCAAGTGCTTTTAAAAATAAAATTTTATTTTCCACAAAATCACCCTTTAACAGATTTGTATTTTGCTTTAAATATTTGTTCAAGGGCATCCGCAACCTGTATTTTTATCTGTCCCTTTACATAGTCTTCGGTATTTCCGTGTTCTTTTGCTTTAACCGCTGAATTTTCCCATTCTGTTTTTAATTTTTCAATGTAACCGGTATATTCATCATAAAGTTTTTCCATTTTATCCAATATTATCAGTCCTTTCTTCTTTCCAGTAAAATTTTCCTTCAGGTGTTCTTTTCAGAAAACCGAAATCACACATTTCTCTTCTTACAAGAATATAATTATCAAATTCAATGTTTTCGGTTATTATATGATTTACATCCTGTTCGCTGTATTTTGTCCCGTAATCGAATTTTTCCGAAAGATATGAATAAATAATTTTTTTCTTTTCATACTTTGAAGGAAGCGATATTATTCTGCAGTCTTTACTTAAAAGTCTTTTTACATAATTATCCATAAAAGCCTCCTTTGATAATTCTATAATTATCGAATTAAAATTATTGTATCATATTAAAAATAATTTGTCAAATTTAATTCTATAGTTATAAAATTAAATATAAAAAAATACGGTTTTCTAAAACCGTATTTTTAATTACCGCAGTTACAACTTCCGTGATCTTCACCACAACCACAACCGTCATGTTCACCGCAACCACAACCATCGTGTTCGCCGCAGCCTTCTTCACCGCAGCTGCAACCGCCGCCGCATGAATGTTCCTGACTTGCAAGAAGATTTACAAGTTCCTGAACTAATGTCTGAACATCGCCCTGAGCTCCGTAAAAAACCTGCATACGGTTTCCGTTAAGAAGTTTTGCGGTTTCATTTTCAATATTATCTGCAATAACCATATCAACATCGTATTCTACAAGAAAATCTTTAAGATTTTCTACGGTTTTTTCCTCATAAGGAATGTTTATAATACCGAGTGAATATGAATTGTTTTCAAGATCAATCATTGCAAATAAATCAGATTCTATAATATTTTCCGTAATTATTGATTTTTCTGCATCATCACTCTTTACAGGAATAGCTATTCTCATTAAAACACCTCCGAAATTAATTATTATATGAATTATAACAATAAAAGATTAATAAACCAATTAAAAATTATGACATTTTTTAATAAAAATAAATATCATGAATTTAATTATGATATAATTATATCGTATAACGATATAATTTGGAGGTGAATATGAAAAAAAATGATACAATAAAAGAAATAATTAATTCAAAAAATAAAATCAATTCGATTTTACATGAAAATCACCACAAAATAGCTTTAAATTACGGTCTGACAATTGAACAGTATCATCTTCTGGTTGAAATAGATGATCTTATGCTTGAATTTGATGATAATTCATCAGCTCCGACTATAGGTGAAATAGCAAAAAATATAAGAAATTCCAGTAATACTGTATCAGAAAAAATATCAAGACTTGAAAACAAAGGACTTTTAAATAAAATAAAAGACAGTAAAGACAGAAGAATAAGCCGAGTTGTTCTTACGGATAAAGGAAGAAAACTTATCGATAATATAGCTTCTGAAGCAGGAATAAATTTTTTGTTCTGTGCTTTATCAGAAATGGAAAAAGAAAAACTGAGTACACTTCTTTCAGGGCTTAAAGAATTAGAAAAAAATTTAGAGGTGAAAAGTAATGGATTATGATAAAATAAACAATTATATAAAAGAACTTTATAATGGTAAGGAAGAGATGACAAAAAATAAATTCAGTGAAAATACAGAGATTAAAGACTTTATACCTGTTATTGATGACGATGTTTCAAGGTTTTTAAAAATTATTATAAGTATAAAAAAACCGTTAAATATACTGGAGATAGGTACAAGTATAGGTTATTCGGCAGTATCAATGGCTTCTGAAGCTAAAAAATACGGAGGAAATGTTTTTACTATAGAATACGATGAAAAAGTTGCAAATCAGGCCATGAAAAATTTTGAAAAAGCAGGATTAAAAAATATACAGCTTTTAAAAGGAGATGCAAGGGAAATAATACCAAATATAAATGAAAAATTTGATCTTATTTTTCAGGATACAGATAAAAAACTTTATTCTGAGCTTTTTAATAAATGTATTGATATTCTTAATCTGGGAGGACTTTTTATAGCGGAAGATGTTCTTTTTCCGGTTATAGATCTTGAAGAAAAATGGCATGATCTTATAGAACCTATAAAAAATTTTAATGATAGTGCCGTTAAATGCAAATATATAGAAAGTACTATTTTACCTATAGGTGACGGGGTAATGCTTGCGGTAAAAAAATAATCTTAGGGGGAATATTTATGAAAAATACATTTCTTTTAAATATTATAAAAAAAATAGATCAGGATCAGATAAATTCTGTCGGTGCGGAACTTGCCTATTTTCTTATTCTTTCAATATTTCCTTTTATAATATTTCTTTTTAATATTCTGAGTTATACAAGTATATCCCAGGAGAGCGTTATTCAGCAGATAATAGCAGTTGTTCCTCCTGAAACACGTGAAATGATAGGAAATATAATAAGACAGATAATAAGCTCAAGTTCCGGAACACTTCTTTCTGTGAGTCTTATTCTTATGCTGTGGACGGGTTCTCTGGGAATAAGCGCAATGATAAGAGTTATAAACAAAGCATACGGTGTTGAGAAGAAACGTTCATATCTTAAAATGAAGGGAATCTCAATGTTATTCACTGTTTTTCTTGCACTGCTAATAGTAATTGTTTTTTCTATGCTTGTTTTCGGAAATATAATAGGAAATAAAATATTCGGATATTTCGGTATAGATAAGGCTTTTCAGAATTTCTGGAATATAACCTCAAAAATACTTCCGCTTGTTTTTATGATATTTGTTTTTGCACTTCTTTATAAAATAGCACCGACACCTCAGAAAAATTTCAGGGTAAAAATAAAAGACACATTACCGGGAGCAATTTTTACAACAGTAGGCTGGATAATTGCGTCAAAGTTTTTTGCGCTTTATGTTGATAATTATGCAAATTATTCCTCAACTTACGGAAGTCTCGGAGGTATAATAATACTTATGGTATGGTTTTATCTTCTCAGCATCACTATAATGATAGGTGCTGAAATAAACGGAATAAATATGCGTAAAAATTTATAAAAAGAAATTCTGCCTTTTTAAAAGGCAGAATTTTTATTTAATATAGTATAAAATTTAAATCTGATTATTTTTTAATAAAAATTATTCTATAGGAAGGTTATGCTGTTTAAGAAAAGATAGTTTATCCCAGTAACCGCGCTGAAAAATAATTTTATCGTTAACAACATGAAAAAAACCGCATCCGCGTAAGCCTAAAGGATCTTTCCATTCAAGAATAGCCCACTGCCCGTCTTCAAAAATATTTTCCGTTATACATGTCATTTCAGCATTTTCAAATTCTTCTTTAAACATATTTTTAATATTTTCTTTTCCGGTTACAGGTGAATTTGCAACCTGGTGGTTAACTGCATTTTCTGAGTAAAGTTCTGAAATACTCTTATAATCATTTTTGTTGAAAAAATCAACCCATAATTTTACAATTTCTTTAGGACTCATTATTAACCTCCGTATATTTTTAAAGAATTATATTATATAGTATCAGATTTTTAGTAAAAAATAATGGTAAAATAAATTATAAAAATTATATACGGGGGGTTTTACAATAAAAGAAAAAAATATTGTTATAAGGCATATCATCAAAGAAGAGATTAAAAAAGGTATGCTTAAATATTTTGACAGATATCAGGAAGTTAAAAAAATAATAAAGAAAACAGAAAACGGAAATATACTTACAGATAATCCGTTTACAGAAAACTGGAATGAAAATGAAAAAAATAGCGTAATAAATGAATTAAAAATCTGTGCGGAAAACGGAGGATATATTTTCGGAGCATATGACTGTGAAAAATTAATAGGGTTTTCAGCATTGAAAAATAATTTTTTCGGGAAAAAATATAAATATCTTCAGCTTTCCGAATTACATGTTTCAAACGGATACCGTGGTTTGGGAACGGGACGGAAACTTTTTGAAATGTCAGTCGGGAAAGCAAAAGAAATGGGCGCTGATAAAATTTATATTTCGGGACATTCAGCTGCTGAAACACAGAATTTTTATAAAAAAATAGGATGTATCGATGCAGAAGAAGTAAATAAATTTCTTGCCGGAAAAGAACCTTGTGATATACAGCTTGAATATAAAATAAAATAAAAACTCATATAATGAGTTTTTATTTTTAAATAATTGAAGAAACACCGTTTGTAATTAGTTTACCGCTTAATTCCATAAGTTCTTCTATAGGAATTTTCTTTCCGTCAGCTACCCACTGGCGGTAAAAATCAAGTGAACTGGTAGCTAAAAAATTATTTACAATATTTTGCTTTTCTTTGCTAAGGTGTGCATAAGGATTATATCTGCTGCGATTATGATTCAGGGCCGTTGTGAACATTTTATTACAAAAATTGCGGTAACTCGGTGCACAAATCAATCTTTCCATAAATTTATCCTGCTTTGCAAGAAATGAAAAAAAGACTTTGTTTACTTCTGTCATAGGCATAGGAATAGGAATTTTGTCAATTTCTTTAAAATAAGACTCAGAAGCTTCTTTTAACATATCTTCAAACAAAGCCTCTATACAGGTGTAATGAAGATAAAAAGTTTTTCTGTGAACACGTGCACGTTCTGTTAATTCTTTAACGGTGATATCTTCAGCATTCATTTCGCATATCATATCATGAAAAGCATTTTTTAGAGCTTCTCTTGTTTTTAATACTCTTAAATCATTGCTACGACTTAGTTCCATTAAAATATCAGTCCTTTCCGATGTCCAGTTTTAAAAAAATGTGGCATATTCCACAAATTAAAAGAGATGGAAATTGCTTTTTTTTATTAGTACGTTATAATTATAATACACACGAGGACAAAAATCAACACAAGGATATTGAAGGAGAAATAAAAATGTCAGATAAAATTATTTTAAAAACAGATAATTTTGAAATACCGGCGACTTTAAATGGAACGTACTGAAAAAGCAAAAAATATATGGAAAAGAAAGATATTAATATAGAGGTCTTAAAAGAGAAATGACTCGGAAAAATAAATAATATAACTCAAAGAATTTAGGAATACTCCCGAGAACGGAAATGTAGAGGTTACGCTTGCACTTAAATAAAATAAAAAATACTTCTTATCGGAAATGATAAGAAGTATTTTTTTTATCAGAGTAAATTTTATAACGCAGAATTACAGAGTTTTTATATTTATTAATAATAAAAAATAGTATATTTGGATTTATGTCAATAATGTAGACGCAAAAAGTTTTTTAACTATAAGGCAATTTAATGTGCATTCTGTAACGTCATATAATTTATTCCACTGAGAATCCTTTTCCTGTTGTAATATATTCAAAAACTACTTTTATAGCAAGTTCAGTTATCATACAAATAACTTTATAATCTACTGTGTAAATCAATGACAGATGTAAGATATTTCAGTCATCTTTTATGTTTTAAATATAAGTTATATCTGTACACCATTTTTGATTAATACCTTTTGTTCAGATTTTTTCAATTTCAGTTTTAATATTTTTGAATTTCTGTTAATACTTTGGAGTTACACAAACTAAAGTTTAATAATAAGTGTTTTTATTAAATTTTAAAACTTTGCGTATAAATTTTACTGTATATTTTGATTTGTATTTGTTTATGAAGGTAACTACTACTTGCGAATATGGCAGTATTTTTTTCGTATTCGTTAGAAGTAACTAATGCCTTAACCGGAGAAAGTTCTTTAAATTATTTTTAGATCGGTATATTATAAAACTGTATTCATGGTTCAGATAATTAACTGAACTGCATACTCAATAAAAAAATATACTCATAAATTTTTATATATAGTTATATATATATATTTGTTATTAAATTGATAATGTTCAAGAATATGAAATTTCTGGAACATTGGTATATAAAACTTTAATTAGTGATAAATCAACAAATATAAAAATAAATCATTAAACAATATACCCTATAGATATAATTTTCAAAAATAAATTTATGTCTAAAGGGTATATTGTTATAAAATAATGAAAAACTAAAAATAGAAGAAAAAAGGAGAGGTTATTAAAAAAGATCATCTCTTTGAAGTTGAAAAAGCGAAAATTCAGCTTATTTAAACATTAATAGGTGAAATGTTATCATCTTTAAATGTAGATTTGGAAAAGATATTCTGGAAACAATGTGTAATAAATATAAAACGCTTATTGTTATTTCCCACAGAAAATTAAATTTACAATATTTTTATAAGACAATAGAATTAAAATAAATTTTATATAGGTTGAAAATTATTTAATATATTGTCCGGTGTAACTTTTCTGAACATTAGAAATTTCAAATGGTGTTCCCTGAGCTACAATTTCACCACCGGAATCACCGCTTTCCGGACCTAAGTCTATTACCCAGTCTGAATTTTTTATCACATCAGGGTTATGTTCTACAAGAATTACGGTACTTCCGCTTTCGGTAAGTTTTCTGAAAAGCATTAAAAGATTCTGTATATCTGAAAAATGAAGTCCTGTTGTCGGTTCGTCGAGAAGATATAAATCATTTTTTCCTGATGATCTGCAAAGATTTTTTGCAAGTTTAAGCCTTTGTGCCTCGCCACCCGAAAGAGTTGCCGAATTCTGTCCGAGTCTGAGATATCCGAGCCCTACATCGTTAAGAATACTGAGTGTTTTTGATATTTTTTCTTTTCCGCGGAAATAATCAGCCGCTTCGTTTATACTCATACGGAGTACATCATATATATTTTTTCCGTTTAATTTTATATCGAGAATATTTTTTTTGTAGCGTTTTCCCTCACATACCGGACATCTTACCCATGTGTCTATAAATTCTATTTTTATTTCTCCTCCGCCTTTACAGTTATCACACTGGCCTTCTGCGGAATTAAAACTGAAATATCCGGGATCTTTTCCGCTTTCGGCGGCAAATATGTTTCTTATTTCATCCATTATACCGGTATATGTTGCCGGTACGCTTCGCGGTGTTCTTCCTATTGGAGATTGGTCTGCAAGAATTATCTGCTTGAAATCTGCTTTTTTTGTATATGTACAGTTTATTTCCCTGTTTTTTTCAAATGTTGGGAAAAGAACTCCTTCCATAAGGCTTGATTTACCGCTTCCGCTTACTCCTGTAATACATGTTATAGATTTTAAAGGTATTTTTACCGAAATATTTTTTAAGTTATTATAGTGTATATTTTCAAATTCTATAAATTTTAAAGATTTATGGGAATTTTTAGGTATACTGAGAGTTTTTTCTCCGCGTATATATTTCAGTGTTTCCGAATTTCCGTTTTTTATAACATCTTCGAGTTTGCCGTCAGCAACTATTTCTCCTCCGCCGTCTCCTGCACCCGGTCCTATATCTATTATTCTGTCCGAATTTCTGATAAGTGTTTTATTGTGTTCGACAAGGAGAACTGTATTTGAATTTTGCTTAAGGTTTTTAATTATATTTATAAGTTTTTCATAATCACGCGGATGAAGACCTGCCGTCGGTTCATCCATTACATAAAGTACTCCGGAAATATCACTTCCGAACTGTGAAACAAGTTTTAAACGCTGAAGTTCACCGCCTGATAATGTTGAAACGCCCCGGCTGAGTGAAAGATAATCTATTCCGAGTTCTTTACATGTGTTTAAATCATATATTATTTTTTTCAGAACAGGTGATATAAACTGAAACTGATATTCAGGAATTTCTGAATAAAGTTTTTCACACCATATTTTCAGATCTTTTAAAGACATTGAAAGTACTTCCGGATATCTTATTCCGTTTATTGTTACCGAACGACCTTCTTCATTAAGTCTTTCACCGTTACAGTGAGAACATTTTATTTTTTTGAGATAGCCTATTGTGTACTGTGAAGCTTTTTCATCTGATATAAGTCTTTTTATAACGTTGTAGGCGCCTTCTACAGGTTTTGTTATATTTCCGTTTCGTCCGCTTTTGTTATTTGTGAAAGTAAGAGAGACATTTCTTCCTTCACTTCCGTAAATAGCCTGTTTTTTAAAATCCTCTGGAAGATCTTTCCAGGGCTTGCTGAGATCGACATTCATTTCATTTGCGAGAGCGACAATTTGTCCGCGTATCCAGTTATGGTTAGGGTTTTTGATAAATACGCTTAATTTACCCCATATTTTTGCGGCACCGTCAAGCAGAGAAAGATCAGGCCTTTCAACTATTGATTCTGTATCAACATCGTATATTTCACCTTTTCCGTGACACACAGGACACATACTTTCCGGATTTGTATAGCTGAAAAGTGAAGGTGAGATATCAAATAGTATTTTTCCGCATTCAGGACATGAAGTATGCGTCTGCATAGTTAATTTTTCACCTTTTTCGGTTATAACACTGAATACGCCGTTACCTATTTTAAGTGCGTCTCTGAAATTATTATGCGTATTATTGTTTATATCTTTTATTACATAGTTTTCCATTTCTGAAAGTATATTTTCTATAGTATCTTCTGTAAGAGGTATTACAGGAGTACCGCATGACGGACAGTGCCTTATGCCTACTGATGAAAAAATAATTCTGAGCTGATTTGTTATACCGGTTGATGTTCCTACAGTTGAGTAAACATTCTGTCCCGGTGCACTCTGGGAAATTGCTATTGCGGGAATTATTCCTTCCATACTGTCAAAATCTGAATTTCCTTCATATGCATTTTCTCCTGACGCATCCAGAAATCTTTTTCTGCACTCCGAATAAACGGTATCAAATGCAAAACTTGATTTACCGCTTCCGCTCACACCGGTAACGCTTGTAAGTGTTCCGTAAGGAATTGTCGTATTTACTGATTTAAGATTGTTGTGACGTGCTCCTGTTATTTTTAAACCGGTTTTTTCGGTGAATTTTTTTACTTTTATTTCAGGGAATCTTTTTTTTGAATTATTTCCTGAAAGTATATGTTCTGCAGGCGTATTTTTAATTTTCAGAGTTCCGTCGCCGTAAGAAGTTTCTTCTATAGATTTTCTCCAGTGTGAAAGCCATTTCGGAATAATTGCATCAGGTACTGAATCTGAAGCTGTATAAGGAATCAGTCCTATAAGCGGAGTATTTTCAAAGCACTCCAGTTCGGAAACGTAAATTTTTCCGTTTTCTGTTTTCAGAATTTTTGCTGTTGTTAAAGCAATCGGTGTAGGTCTTACAGGTGAACGTGATGCAAAAACCCCTGTCTGCGGAGCATTTTCATAGGGAGGGTTGCACAAAACCGTTTTTCTGTACTTTGATTTGTCAAATCTGTCAAACCACCAGAATATTTTTATATGTGAAAAATTTTTTATTTTTTCGGCAAAATCAGTATTTTCAGGTTTTATTACATATTTTCCGTTTTCTCTTGTAATATATCCCGACTGAAAAATATTTTTACCGTTTATATCAGAAATTTCGTCTGTAAAAAAATTATCTTCTTTTATGTCTAATGCATTGTCCTCAGACGGAAAGTACGGTTTTATATCGTATACGTTAGTGTTTTTATTATTTATGCCTCCGGTAATTACAGTTCCGGTTTTTATATCAGTGCTTTCTATTTTTAAAATTTTCTGTTTAAGTTTTTCATTTTCTGAATAAATTATTATCATATGACTGAATCCGTCCAGGTGTTTTAATCCGGAATAAAATTCACTGTTCAGTTTAAGTGTTTTTTCATCGTTAAATTTTCCTATAATTGTTAATTCGAATAAATTTTTCATTGAAATCACCTCCTACATAATATACAGTATCACACAGTGTCAGAGTCAAATTTTAATTACCGGAATCTGTATTTCTGTAATATAGTTTTCCTGATTTTCCCTGAAAAAGGGTTCTTCCGAAGAAATATGACATATCTGACGGCTTTTTCCGTTTATTTTATAGTTTTTATGAAGGTCTAACCAATATCCGAGAAAGTCATAAGACTTTTTTAAATTTGAATAAGGACCTCTTACCATCATGCATAACATAAGATCTATACTTTCTGTTTCTCTGAAAATAAGCTCTTTACACTGAGAATTTGTTTCATCTGTTATATATCCGACTTCTATATCTATAAGGTCTTTTGGCGGTAAATCATCATGGAAAATACATATATTGCTGCTCATATCGTGTCTTATATTTATTCTGTAGTTTTTTATAAGAGAATCGAGTCTGTTCCATAAAATTTTTTCATCATTGTAAGAAGGTATTTTTCCTCTGAAAGATACAATATTCATTTTAGGAACTGATTTAAAAGTAATGTTGCAGTTCAGGGATATTTCGTTATTTTTTATATTTTCTACTGCAGTATCTATTTTTTTAACGGTTTCATACATTAAAGAGATTTCATGCAGAACAGAACTTTTTCTTTTTAAAAGATTTTCTGTGACAATGCTGTCATCACGACTGTTTATTATTTCTTTTATCTGTTTTACTGAAAAATTCATATCCCTTAAAAGTATTATTCTTTGTATCAGAGGAATCTGTTCGGCATGATAAAAACGGTATCCGGTAAACTCATCGGTTATAAAAGGTTTAAAAAGACCTTCATCATCGTAGTATCTTAGCATTCTTACAGAGATATTTACAATTTCCGAAAAATCACCTATTCTGAGTAATTCATCGCTATACATTATTTCACCTCCGGACGTTATTCTGATAATATCACAATTAAAAAATTTTTGCATTAAAAAAATAAATCCCTTACGGGATTTAAATATATCTGTTTTTATATATTTTTTTTGCAGTTTCCGAATATTTTAAAACAAAAGATGTTTTTGCTTCTGTATAACCGTCTCTGTTATTTCTGAAATCTTTAAGCAGAGATTTTTTTAATTCTGCATATTCTTCCGCGGTTTCTTTATGATCATTGAGATAATCACGGAAATAAAGTTCATTCCAGTCACCGTAAGGTCTTATATGAAGATGAAATACTTTTTCTGCAAAACCTTCCGGAGTATAACCTTTGTTTAATGAAATTCTGAAATCATTTGAGTTATTGTCTGACATAACTGTCCATCCGTTTTTTATAACAGGTGTTATAAAAGAATGCACATCAGTATTTTTATCAAGTTCAAGAAGTATATCAACTGTCGGTTTTGATATAAGACCTTTTACAGCAGTACTTCCTATATGATTTATTCTTTTTATATATTCTTTTTCTGTAATTCTGAGCAGATTGATCTTTTCTTCTTCATACCATTCGGGGTAATGAGAATTATAATCTTTCAGAATTACGGGAAAAAGTTCCCAAAGTTCTTCGAGAGACATTTCTGAGAGTTTTTTTTTCATAAGAACCTCCGTAATTATACTTTAGTATTCTTTTTATTATACACTAAAATAAAAATCCCCGCAAGGGATTTTTATTTTTCCATACAGTATGAGGTTATAATTTTTCCTATTTCACTGTTGAACAACATTGTATTGGGATTATACATTTCATGTATTGTATTCTGAAGATATTTTACGGTAATATTTTTATTCTGAAGAAGAACATTTTCTTTTTCTTTTATAAGAGGATAAGGTGTCTTTAAATCATTTTCACCGTTGAGAATAAGAATTTTCTTTTCGGAATTAATAAAATCTTTAACAGGATCTTTCTGTAAATTCATCCATCCGGCATAAAAACGGAAATCGGCACCTAAAAAAGTGTCAGAATCAGAATAATTTCCGGATTCAAATTTGTTTTTTGCCTCTTCTGCCTGTTTTTTTATGCTGCTTAGTTCAGTAAGTACCTGTTCATAATCTTTTATATTTTTAAGCTGCTCATACTGATAGTCTGTCTGATAAACAATCTGTGAAAATATATCGAGTAATGCAGGTGCAAAAGATATTCCGGCTTTTACAGGTAAATTCTTTATTATTATAGGCACAAAAGAGGCACCCTGACTGTGACCTAAAACAAAAACGCTGTCTTTATCGGTAAAATCCTGAGAATAAAGATAATTAAACGCATTTTCAGCATCGGTCACAAAATCATTCACCGTAATATTTTTTATTGATTTGTCAAAATTGGCGAGATAACTTCTTTTGTCATATCTGAGAACAACAAAACCATTTTCCGCAAGATTTTTTGATAATTCATAAAAAGGTTTTAAAATTAAAGACCCCGACTGAATTGTTTCATCCCTGTCATTTGGTCCTGAGCCATGAACGAGAACAATAGCCGGATATTTTT
Source organism: Thermotogae bacterium (assembly GCA_024233675.1). Taxonomy (GTDB): domain Bacteria; phylum Thermotogota; class Thermotogae; order Petrotogales; family Petrotogaceae; genus JACKPH01. The sequence continues at coordinate 392,698 of JACKPH010000001.1, read as the reverse complement.
CTTTGGATTCTTTCGGAAACATAATTGTACCGGGTATATCTATGCCGTTACTACTGAAACTTATCTGTTTTTCCGTAAATTCCCCGGCTACACTTCCTTTTACGTATTTTACTTTCTGAGCGGGTATTTCAGCAGAAATTATTTCATTGTTTTCTGTATTTATAATTACTTCAAGCCCGGAATAAACATATTTTAAAATATTTTCTGATTTTTCTGTTATTTCCATAGACATGACAGATGATTTGTCGGTAGATGAATTAAACATAAGAGACGGAATCAGGACATTATATTTTCCCGTTTCCATGAAAAGTAAAGCGTACATATGACCTATTATATTGTTATCCAGTATAACAGGATTTTTAATTTTTTTACGGCTGAGATTTAATCCGTTTGCGTTTCCCGAAAAAGTTCCGTTTAAATAATTAAACGATGAAGTTATCTGTTTTACACCGTTTACAAATATATCGAGAGAATAATATTTTACTGACCAGTCAGTGTTATAAACTGTTTTTGATATATATTTTGCTTTTGTAAGTCCTAAAGACATTTCAGTTATTGTTGATTCTGATTTTGAAGTTTTGTCAAAATTCACAGTAGAAGTACCTACAAGAGAATCCTGAATATATATTCCGTAAATATCTTCCGAAAATATTGCTGTAAATAAAGAAATTATGATAAAAAATAATAAATATATTTTTTTCATAAAATCACCTCCAGTGTAATATTATAGCAATACAGTCATAAAAAGTCAAATGAGATAATATTTATTTTTTATTCAGAAAAAATTAGTCTGAAAAACAGTTAAACTTAAAAAGTAAATTTTTTAATAATTATGAAATGAATATCTGTTAGAATACAAATGTTAAAAAAAATAACAAGTTAATATATTTCATCCTGAGGCGGAGGAATTTTCTGACACCGGGGGAAGGAGAGTGTAATGAGGTGAAAATATTATTTTATATAATAGAAAGACCTCCTTCTTTTGGCTGATATAAAAAGAAGGAGGTCTTTTATTATGGAAAAAAGTAATAAAAAAGTAGCAATGATTTCGGTATCTGTTTATAACAGAGATGTTAATTATTCTAAGGTTAATGATATTCTGCACAATTTCGGGGAATTTATTAATTTAAGGGTAGGATATCCTATGAAAGAAAAAAATGTGTCCATAATATTTCTTGTGGTGGAGGCGGAAAATGATATTATAGGTGCGTTAAACGGAAAACTCGGACAGATAGACGGCGTGCTTGTAAAATCACATATTATAAAAATGGCGGAGGAATAAAATGTTTTATATTAAAGACAGCGATAATTATAAAAGTTTTATAAATGAAAAAGAAATTTTTGAGGCACTTGAAAAAAATAAAGGTAATGATATTGTAAGAGTAAGGGAAATAATTCAGAAATCAATCGGAAAAAACAGACTTAGTCCTGATGAAACAGCATATTTACTGAATCTCTCCGATCCGGAATGCATAAATGAACTTTTCAGAGGTGCTGAAAGACTAAAAAAAGAAGTTTACGGAAACAGAATAGTTCTTTTTGCACCGCTTTATATAGGAAATGAGTGTATAAATGACTGTCAGTACTGCGGATTCAGAATATCAAACAAGGAAGTGTTCAGAAGAAGTCTTACAGAAGAAGAGGTCGGTAAAGAAACGCTTGCTCTTATAGATAAAGGACATAAAAGACTTATACTTGTTTACGGGGAACATCCTATGTATGATGCCGAATTTATATGTAAAACAATAGAAAAAGTTTACGGCACAAAGAAAGACAGGGGTGAAATAAGAAGGGCAAATATAAATGCCGCACCGCAGGTTTTTAAAGACTATAAAAGAATAAAAGAAACAGGAATAGGAACATTTCAGATTTTTCAGGAAACATATCATTACGGCACATATAAGAAAATTCATCCGACAGGACCAAAGTCAAGTTATATATGGAGATTATACGGACTTGACAGAGCAATTAAAGCAGGGTTGGATGATGTCGGTATAGGAGCTCTTTTCGGACTTTATGATTACAGATACGAAGTTATGGGACTTTTATATCATACAATGCATTTTGAGGAAAGATTCGGGTTCGGACCTCATACAATTTCATTTCCGAGAATAGAACCGGCAATAAATACACCTCTTGCAAAAACTCCACCGAATGTTATAACAGATGAAAAATTTAAAAAAATAGTTGCTGTTCTCAGACTTTCTGTTCCTTATACAGGTCTTATTTTAACAGCAAGAGAACCTGAAAATATAAGAAAAGAAGTTATGAAATACGGTGTTTCACAGATAGATGCAGGATCAAATATAGGTGTCGGTGCATATTCCCAGGACGATGAAGAATCGTATAAAAAAAGTCAGTTTGTTCTCGGAGATCAGAGAAGTCTTGATGAAGTTGTCGGAGAGCTTACAGAAACAGGATTTGTGCCTTCATTCTGTACAGCATGTTACAGAATGGGAAGAACCGGTGAACATTTTATGGAATTTGCCGTTCCCGGATTTGTTAAAAGATTCTGTACACCTAATGCAATTCTTACTTTAATGGAATATATAACTGATTATGCTTCTGAAAAGACCGCAAAATCAGCTTTAAAACAAATAAAAAAAGAAATTAATAATATTCCTGAGAGCAAAATGAAAGAACAGCTTAAGGAAAATATTAAAAAAGTCGAATCCGGCGTCAGGGATGTGTACTTTTGATAAATGATATTATAAGTTATCATTTGAAACATAATACCATAGAAAAAAAACATATAGTCAGTATTCTCGGATTTAAAAGGAACAGCTCCGAACAGAAAAAAATTTTTGATTACAGCCGTGCCGTAAAAAATAAAAATACGGCGGGATATATAAGTATAAAAGCTGTTATAGAGTTCAGTAATTATTGTATAAAAAACTGTAATTACTGCGGACTCAGAAGAGATAATGAAAAAGTAAAAAGATACAGAATGCCGAAAGAGGATATTGTCAGAACTGCTGTTGAAACTGCCGGACTCGGTCCTGATACTATAATTTTACAAAGCGGAGAAGATTATTCTTATTCATCTGATGATATATGTGAAATAATAAGTCAGATAAGACAAAGAACAAAATTACCGGTATCAGTTTCTTTAGGTGAAAGAGAGAGAAATGAATTCCGTGAATTTAAAAAAGCCGGGGCTGTAAGATGTCTTCTTAAGCATGAATCAGTAAATAAAAAAATCTTTGAAAATTCAAATCCTGATAAAAATCTTGAAAAAAGAATAGATTTGCTAAGATATATGAATTATCTCGGATATGTAAGCGGCTCCGGAAATATAATAGGTCTTCCTGATCAGACATATGAAGATATAGCTGATGACATAATTTTTATGCGTGACGAAAATATAAAAATGATAGGAATAGGACCTTTTATTCCCGCTGAAAATACCCCTTTTCAAAATTTGAAATCCGGTGAAATAAATTTAACTCTTAATGCATATGCGGCAACAAGACTTACAATTCCTAAAGTTCAGCTTCCTGCAACAACTGCACTCGGAACAATTGATAAAACGGCACAGGAAGAAGCATTTAAATATGCATGTAATGTTATTATGGTTAATGTAACTCCGGAAAAGTACAGGGAAAATTATGTTATTTATAACAATAAAGCTAAAATGGATTTTTATGATACTTATAATAATTTGAGAAGTCTGGGATACAGAGTATCACCTATTACCGAAAATGCTGTTAACAATAAAAAATACGGAGGCTGAAATAATTTGAGTACATATTCCGGATACAGGTATTATATAGTTATTGCCGGGAAAAGAAATTCCGGTAAATCATCGCTTGTGAATGCTGTTGTAAATCAAAATGTTTCAATAGTATCTGATTATGCAGGTACAACAACAGATCCTGTTTATAAAACTATGGAACTCTATCCTCTCGGACCTGTTACTATAGTCGATACTCCGGGTATAGATGATATAGGCGACATAGGTGAACTAAGAACAGAAAAAGCAAAAAAAGCTTTTTACAAAGCCGATATAGGAATTCTTACCGTAGATACAGTACCTGGTGAGTATGAAAATGAAATAATAAGTATATTTAAAAAAATGAGAATTCCTTATATTATTGCAGTAAACAAATATGATGAAAACAAAAAATTAAATTTGGAAGAGCATTACAGAAAATTAGGACAGAATGTAATAAATGTATCTGCAAAAGAAAGAATAAATATAGATAATTTAAAAGATATGATTTATAATGTATGTCCTAAAGAAGATGAGAAAAATCTTATACCTGATTTTATAGAAAAAGGCGATACGGTATTACTCGTTATTCCCGTTGATAAAAGTGCACCTAAGGGTAAAATAATAATGCCTCAGATAGTTGCGATAAGAGAAATTCTTGACAGAAATGCAAATGCTGTTATATGTCAGGATACTGAAATTACAGAAACACTTGATAAATTAAAGGAGAAACCAAAAATTGTTATAACGGATTCTCAGGCAATAATGAAAATAGAAAATAAAATACCGGCCGATATAATGCTTACAACTTTTTCAATTCTTGAGGCAAAATCAAAAGGAGATCTTAAAGAACTTACAGATGGTGTAAAAGTTATAGACAATCTTAAAGACGGAGATAAAATACTTGTAATGGAAGGATGTAATCACAGACCCCTTACAGAAGACATAGGACGTGTTAAAATTCCTAAATGGTTAATAAATAAAACAGGTAAAGACCTGAGATTCAGTTTTATTGCCGGTAAGGAATTTCCTGATGAAGAAGACCTTAAAGATATAAAACTTGTAATACACTGCGGCGGATGCACTCTTACAAGAAATATGATGTTAAGAAGAATTCATTCAGTTACGAGAAATGGTATTCCTATAGTTAATTACGGAGTTATAATTTCATATCTTCACGGAGTTCTGGACAGAGTTATTTCTATGTTTTAAAATTTAAAATAAGAATAACCTTATAAGGTTATTCTTATTTTTATTACGAAAAAATTAATTTTTTAGTTAATTTGTATAAGTGTAAATAATACAAATAAAAATTGATTTTAGTTAATCAAAATGATAAAATAATAACTGTGTAATAAATTTTTTCGGAGGTGACCTAATGAAAAGAACTTTACTTATTATTATTATTATTATTTCATTTGTTTTTATTTTTGCAGAAAAAACGTATCTTATAGGAATAGATAAAAATCTTGAAATTATTAATGCAACATATGATGATGAAAATATATTTTATGTTACATATAATCCGGAAAACGGAATGACTGAAATGAATATTTTTGATTATAAAGAAAAAGTTTTTATTTCAAGAGAAATATACAAAAATGAAATTTATGATTTTTCCGTGTATGTTTCCGATAAATACGGAAATCTTAAGAATTACAGTTATTACGGCGGATATAATAATGCGGGTATAGCAAATGATAAAAAAAACATATATCTCGGAATTAATAAATATTTTTATGTTTTCGACAAAAGATTAAAACTGATTTCTGAACTTGACGGATTTCAGAGTTCTGTTATTTCTGTGAAAATAATAAACGGAAAAATTTATTTTATGGATGAAACAAACGGAATATATAGTTATAGAAACGGGAAAAAAGAAGAAGTATTTTTTAATTCAGGTGATCTCAATATTTATAAAGATATGTTTATGTACAACGGACATATGATAATGGTGGGAGAAATACCCGTAAATTCGGAAAGAAAAAACATAGCTTTTGAAACAGAAAATGAACGTATGATAAAAGATTTTGATGATATGTCAGGTACATCAAAAGTAGATGTTTATAAAGGAAAAATATATTTCCGAGGTAATAAATATAAGGAATATTCTCTGAAAGATTTTAAATTTATAAAAGAAAAAGAAACTAAAATAAAATATTATTTTAATTCCGATTATGATTTTTATGTTATTAATGAAAACAATGTTTTTTACAGTATAAAGGAATAAAAAATAAAAACGTGAAATTATTTTATAATTTCACGTTTTTATTTATACAATTTTAACTATTTCATCAAAAGATTTTCTTTTTAATCTCGGGAATATTTCTTTTGAATCATCATGATAGCCTATAGCTATTGTCATAACAACAGATTTTGAACTGTCTATATCAAAAGCCTTTGCTATTCCTTCAAAATCTATACCGCTCATAGGATGAGAATCAAGGCCCTGCTCTTTTACTGCGTACATAATTGACATTGCGAGTAAACCGGCATTACTTTCAGCAAATTTTATTTTTCTTTCCTCTGTCGATCCGTAAAGAAAAGCCGCCGCATTTTGTGAATTTTTAAGTGATTCTTCATTTTTAAAAGCATCGTACATAACTTTCCATGATGAATTATTTTCAGAAAAGCCTTCTTTATCGCCCAAGATTATTAATGTTACAGGTGCTTCGAGAATTTTAGGCTGTCTGTTAGATGTTTCAAAAAGTTTTTGTTTTGCTTCTTCAGAACGTACAGCAATAATTTCCCAAGGCTGAAGATTAAATGCGGATGGTGCAAGAGTTGCTCTTTCTATTATTTTTTTAAGCAAATCATTGCTTATGTCTTTTGTTTTATCAAAAAAATTTACAGATCTTCTGTTTTCAAAAATATCTACCATATATAACACCTCTTTTATTACTAATTAGTAATATAATTTTATTAAAAAAATTTATTCGTTTTCTTTTCCGAGTTTTTTAAGTAATGATATCAGTATTGATTTTTCTGTTTCCGTAAGCACATCAAATATATCTGAAATATTATTTACATGTTCAGGCATTATTGCTTCAATTATTTTTATACCGCTTTCCGTAATTTTTACATAAACAGAACGTTTATCTGTCTGACAGATAATTTTTTCTACTAATTTCTGTTTTGTGAGATTCTCTATAATAACTGTCATATTTCCGCCTGTAAAAAGAGTTTTTTCTATTATTTCGCCAATTTTCATCTCGCCTTTATGATAAAGAACTTCAAGAACAGAAAACTGCGATAAGGTTAACCCTCCTTTTTTAATTGTTTTCAGCTGCTTTTTATTGACGGTTAAATAAGCTTTTGACAGTACTACAAAAGATTTCAGATTTAAATCGTTATGCTGACCGTAGGATTTTTTATCTTTCATAATTATATTATACTACTAATTAGTAATAAAATATGTTTAGGAAATGTTAAGATTTGATTTTAATTATTACAAAAAAACCGGGATTAAATATCCCGGTTTACATGGAAGTTCCCATTATCATACCGCTTAAAAAAGGTATAAGCCATATTATCCATACAAAAAAACTAAATTTATGAAAATTATTTATCATATTTTTATCTTTTTTAATGAATACCAAAGTACCCCATAATGCATGTATTAACATTAAAACAATAGCCGTTATTCCTGTGATATTATGAAAAGAATTAGGTATTTCTGAAAGTCTTGACATAAGAAATGTTCCTGTTGAGTCAAATGTAAGACCTATCCAAAAGAGAGTGAGAAAAAAACCGTTAAGTTTTCCTTTTATTTTTTCACCCCATACACCCCATGAGTAAAAAATGAGAGCAGATGTTATTGTTATTATAGCTGCTGTAAGCAATCTTTTTCACCGGCCTTTAATATATTTTTAAATTCTCTGTAAGTTAAAAAATTCCATGCTGCACATGCTGTTAAATTCTGAATAATATAACCACTGTTCTGAAAATCTGTTTTTTTCTTTATTATTTCATCAAGGTAAGAAAGTGCAAATTCTTTTCTGTTTCCGGAATGTACTGTTGCGGATTTCCAGAAGTACTGATATCTTTTCTGATATGTTTCTATTTTTTCGTAAAGAGCATCAAGAAAAAAATATTTATTTATATAACAGGTGCTGTCAAGTTCTTTAATAGCATTTTTCCAGTAAAGTTCTATTGTTTTGCATATTATAACATCCTTATTTTCGAAATAATTGTATATTGTACCGAGTGATATTCTTGCAGCTTCAGAAATTTTTCTTATAGTTACTTTTTCAACTCCCTCACGCATTATTATTTTTTCTGAAATTGTAATTATTTTTTCTTCAGGATTTTCGAGTATTTTTGGCATTTTTTAGTCTCCTTATATGAACTATGTTCATATAAAGTATAATATTTAATAATTAAAAGAATTTTTCATAAATTGTACTTTTTGTAAATTTGTAAATAAGTTTATGTGATAAAATATAAAAAAACAGGAGACGGTAAATATGGATACTTTTTTGGCTACAATAATAGTTATTTTCGCTGTAAGCGTTGTTATAGGATATCTTAAGTCAACTATGAGAGACAGAACCCTTAAAGATTTTAATAAATTTAATGTTATTGTTAATTTTAAAAACGGCAGAAGTATATGGGGAAAGATGAAACTTTTTGCTAACGGATTTATAATAACATATCCGGAATCTTACGACAATATAACTCATTCCGAAACAGGTTATATAGTTTATAAACCAGAATATGAAACAATATATTCAATTGTAACCGTAATAGATGATATGGATGAAAAAATGAAAGTCAGAAGAAATTCACTTAATATTACATTTGAAAACGGATTTCTGAGTAAAATCAGAAGAAGAATCAGAAATATTTTTGCAGCTGTCAATGATGCCATAAGAGATTCATATACACTTATTTTAGGAAAAATGACCGCTAAATCAGCTGTTCTGAGTAAAAATAAGCAATATGCCGATCAGCTGGGAAACGGGGTCATAGACGTTATGTCAAATGCATATGAGCCGATTTTTGAATATCTTACAGGAAGAAAAGTAATATATGAGGTTTTCAAAGATAATACATGGGAAGAAAAAAGCGGAATAATGGGGAGATATTCTAAAGATTTTCTCAAAATAATAAATGCAAAAGATTTTGTAAATTTTTCTTTCTGTTATAAAGATATAAGCTACAGTCTCGATGCTTACGGAATATGTACCCGGAGGAACGGTAAATTTCTTAAAGTAAAAAATAACAGAAATGATAATGTTTACTTTTGCGGTAAAAATAATGAAAGACCTGAAATTTTACCTAATGAGGAAAAAGAATTTGAAATTTCAGAGGAAAAAAAATGTACGGTTTTTTTCAGTTTTTATACTGATACTGATATAATTTTTCCGAGAAGCATTGCTTTTGTAAGGCATACTACTGATTAAAAAACGACCGTTTAACGGTCGTTTTATTTTTTTCCTGATTTTTTTGTCATAAGCTTTATTATAATATAAAATAAAAACATTACCAAAAAAGTTGTAGGATAACCCAAAATAAGTAATTCAAAAGCTTTTTTAAGTCCTTCTGTCATTTTACACCTCCGTTAACCCAGAATCTGAAGTATTATACTTCCGGCAAGAACAGAACCAATCTGACCCGCAACATTAGCTCCTGTTGAATGCATTATAAGGAAATTTGTAGGATCTTCCTCAAGACCTATTTTATGTACTATTCTTGCAGACATAGGAAAAGCTGAAATACCTGCAGCACCTATCATAGGATTTATTTTTTCTTTTCTGAAAAGATTCATTATTTTTGCAAAAAGTATTCCGCCTACTGTATCAAATATAAAAGCAACAAGTCCCATAAAAAGAATTAAAAGTGTACGTCCGTTTATAAAGGCTTCTGCTGTCATTGTAGATCCTATAGTTATTCCGAGAAACAGAGTTATAAGGTTTGAAAGTTCGTTTTGTGCAGCATTACTTAATTTATCAAGTACACCGCATTCTCTTATAAGATTACCGAACATAAGCATTCCTATAAGAGAAACACTTTCAGGAGCAATTATACCTGAAATCAGAGTTACTATTATAGGAAAAAGTATTTTAAGTGACTTTGGTATTTTTTTTGATTTGCTTACCATTTTAATACGTCTTTCTGATTTTGTTGTCATAAGTTTTATTATCGGTGTCTGAACTATAGGAACCATTGCCATATAAGAATATGCGGCAACAGAAATAGGACCGAGCAGTTTAGGCGCAAGTCTTCCGGCAACATATATTGATGTCGGACCGTCTGCTGTTCCTATCATACCTATTGATACAGCTTCTTTTATGTCAAAACCCATGGCGGATGCAACTATTATTGTCAGAAATATTCCGAACTGTGCGGCAGCTCCGTAAAAAATCATTACCGGATTTGTCAGTAGTGAAGAAAAGTCTATCATAGCCCCTATTCCTATAAATATAAGGGCAGGGAAAAGTTCGTTTGCAATTCCGGCATCGTAGAGAATTGTTAAAACACCGTGTGATCCTATAGCAGAAGAAAGCGGAATATTTGCAAGTATGGCTCCGAAACCTATAGGAAGAAGAAGCATTGGTTCATAATCTTTTTTAATGGCAAGATAAATTAAAACAAAACCTATTGCAAACATTATCAGGTTTTCAACAGGTATAATAAAATTTGACAACATACTCAGCATATAAAAACCTCCCGAATAAAAATAAGACTTCCCTGACATTTTATCAGAAAAGTCTTATTTTAAAAACTTCGGATTTCAACAGTTAAAATTGCTGTTTAAATTATAATCTGAAGAATGAGGTTATATTTTTAAGTTCCTTTGATATTGAATCAAGATTCTCCGCTTTGGAATGAAGATCTTCCTGAACACCGGAAAGAGAATCTATTGCCATTGCTGATTCTTTTATCTGATCACTTATTTCTCCGATTATTGATGAAACTTTTGACATTGCTGCGCCCATTTCTTCTGCGGAAGCACTTTGCTCCTGACTTGTTGCTGTCATATTTTCAATATCTGAATTCATTTTTTCAACCATTGTTTTTATTTTTTCAAACTGTGAACTTACATTGTGCATTTCACTGTAAACCTGATTTATTATATCTGCATTTTCTGAAGAAGATCTGTTTACTGCAGATGTTGAACTTTTAATATCCTGTAGTATGTTATCTATTTCTGATGTAGCTTTTGAACTTTCTTCAGCAAGTTTTCTGATTTCATCGGCTACAACAGCAAAACCTTTTCCGGCTGATCCTGCACGGGCAGCCTCTATTGCTGCATTCAGAGCAAGAAGATTTGTCTGATCTGTTATAGAATTTATTGTTTCGATTATTTTACCTACATTTTCGGCTTTCTGAGTTAAAGATATAACTTCTTTTTTTGATTCTTCTGATTTTTCTTTTGCAAGATTAATAGTTGTTTCAATTTTTTTGATTATTTCTGAACCTGATTCGGAAGCTTCAGTGGTTTCTTCTGCTGAAGAATTTATTCCCTGGGCAGCTTTTGCAACGACCTGAGCACTTGATGCAACTTCTTCAACACCGGAAGTTATTTCTTCGACATTTGAACTTGCATTTATTGCATTATCAGTTATATTATCACTTTGTGCCACAAGTTCTTCTGTAGATGAAGAACTTTCTTCTGATACTTTTTTTAGTTCACTGCTCGATATATTTATAGTTTCTGTTATTTTTATTATTCCTGATACAGCGGTTTTTAATTTTTTTACCATTGAATTTAGATTTTTTGACATAGAAGAAATTTCATCGCTTCCGAGTTCTTCAAATTCTATGCTGAGGTTTCCTTTTCCGAATTCTTCGATAGTTTTATTTATTTTTTCAATTTTTCTTTTGAGAAACATACCTATAAAAACTATTATTATTACAGATATAACTGTTGAAATTATAAATATTATAAGATCTTTTATAAATACCGAAAGTACTTCTGATTTTATATCATCAATATAAAAACCTGTACCCCATAGGAATCCGAGTATTTCGGAAGAATCTATATATGAAAGTTTCGGAGCTATAACTTTTGTATCGGGTTTTTCAAAATAATATTCATAAAAACCTGAACCTGTGGTTTTTGCTATTTCAATGAAATCTTTTATCAGGTATTTACCGTTACTGTCCTGTAGATTTATAAAATTTTCTCCGATTTTACGTCCTCCGTAAGGTACAACTATATCTCCTTTAAAGTCATATACGAAAATATAATTATTTGTATCGTATTTCATAGCAGGTATTAATGTCCTGAGTTCATTAAGGGCATCATCTTCAGATATTTCTTTGTTTTTTACAAGAGATTCATAGTTTTTAATTATTCCACCTGTTACGTCAACCAGATATTTAAGGCTTTCTTCTTTCTGAGCGTATATACTTCCGTAAATTTCATTGTAAAGTCTTGTAAGAAATAAACTGCTTAAAATAACAAGTATTAAAACCATAGGAATCAAAAATTTCATAGTAAGGCTTAATTTCATATTACTCCTCCTTATGTAAAAAAATAAAACAAATAATTTAGTATTTGTGTAATGATATCAATAAAATATTAAAAAAAAAGCTACAGATATATTATCTGTAACTTTTGATTTTTATAAAAATATTTTTTATACATTGAAAGCTATACAGCTTTCTTAACTTAATATTAATAATCAATATACATATTTTTAAAAAACAATACCATTAAATAATAAAAATAATAATATAATCTTATTAGGCAAATTACTGAAAAGGGTGATTATATGAAATTAAAATACTTTTTTTATACAGTTCCTGTTTTTATTTTTCTGATGTTTTTATTCGGCAGTTTAATAAATTTTTACTATAAAAGACAGATAAATTCTTATGAGATATCTGTAAAAGCTGTTATAAATCTTCTGGAAGAAGGAATTTTTTCGGGATATTTCAACTGGGATTCTATGTATGAAGCATTTGAAAATGATGATAAAGAATTTAAATTTGACAATTTTTCAGAAATAATAAGTAGTTATAAATATGTCAAAGATATTGAAGTTATTGACAAAAAAGATATTGAAGGTAATTATTATACAGAAATAAATGAAGGCAGTATAAATATATATTTTAATATTTTTGATGATAATGCAGAAAAAATTTTTCCTAAAAACAGTATAAAAATTCTTATAGACACAGAAGCTATTTTTAATGATATTGATTTTTTAAAAATTATGAATGTATCATCAGAAGGTAAAAATAAATTTTTGGGCGGAATAAATTTTAATTACAGAACAAGAAATGTTAATTATATATCTTTTTTAACAGCAGCTATTATGTCAGTTATATTTTATTTTATAGTTTATTTTCATGATAAAGCAAATAAAAAATATAAAAAAACTGATATGTGGGTAAAAAATCTATTGGATGTACCTAAATTTATAAATGAAAAACTCAAAATAAACGATTATGATAAAGAAACATTTATTAAAAATGATTTTTTTAAAGAATATTATCATTTTGTGAGGAAACTTCTGCCTGAATGTGACGCCGGAACATTTTCTGTTGTTGAAAACGGAAAATGGAAAATGATTTTTTCAGATAAGATAGATACGGAAAAGTTTAACAGTGCGGGAATAGAAGAAAAATACATGAAGAAAACAGATGAGGTTATAATTGTAAAAAATCTTAACGAATTTAATAATAATCTTATAGAAGATTATCCTAAACTCAGGGATACACTTTATCCCATAAAAGAATCAATTTTTTTTCCTATTAAAGGGGAAAAAAAATATTACGGAACATTTTCTTTTGATATAACGGAAAAATCAAAAGAAAAATTCGGAAATGAAGAAAAAGAATTAATAAAAGCTTTTGCCGCCTCAATGTACAATTATATATCAGTAATGGAAAAAGATATACAGAATGCCCACATGAAGCTTGAAATAGTTTATGCGCTTGTTGATGCTCTTGAAATATATGATTCCTATACAAGAGGTCATTCTGAAAGTGTTTCAGAAATTGCAGTCGGATTCGGAAAATATCTCGGACTTCAGGAAGATGATATAAATAAATTATACTGGGCAGGTTTACTTCACGATGTGGGAAAGCTTTTTATAAATAATTCAATACTAAATAAAAAGACAAAGTTTACGGATTCAGAATACGAGGAAATGAAAAAACATACAATAAAAGGTTATGAGCTTCTTTCTAAAAGAACAGGACTTAAAGAAATAGCCAGTATAATACTGTATCATCATGAAAGATATGACGGAAAAGGTTATCCGGAAAGACTTTACGGTGAGAGTATACCGTATCTTTCAAGAATAATTAATATATGTGACAGTTTCGATGCTATGATATCAGAAAGACCTTATAAAAATAATATGACAGTTGAAGAGGCAATAACGGAGATAAGAAGAGTTTCAGGTAAACAGTTTGACAAAAATATTGCGAATAAATTTACGGATTTTGTACTTAAAAATTATTTTTAAGATTTTATTAAGTACCGAAAAGTATTATTATCATAGCTGATATAGTTTATTTAACCTAAAGAATATATTATTGATTAAACAAAATTCGGGAGTGATTTTTTTGACGGGTATAGTAGATGTCGGCGGCGGAATGCGCGGAATTTATCCTGCCGGTATATTTGATTATTTAATAGAAAAAGGAATAACTTTTGATTATGCCATAGGTGTTTCCGCCGGAAGTGCTAATCTTGTATCTTATATTGCAAAACAGCACAGAAGAAATTTTCATTTCTATTATGAATATGCTTTCCGTAAAGAGTATATGAGTATGAAAAATTATATAAGAAAAGGATCATATATAGATCTTGATTATATATATTCTGAACTTTCTGATGAAACAGGAGAAAATCCTGTTGATTATGATACTTTCAGTAAAGCTGAAAGTAGGTTCAGTGTAGTTGCTACAAATGCTTTAACAGGAGAAGCCCGTTATTTCGACGGAAAAGAAATGAAAAAAAACAATTATGATATTCTTAAGGCTTCATGCTGTGTTCCTCTTGCATGCAAACCGTATGTTATAGACGGAATTCCTTATTATGACGGAGGTGTTGCAGAACCTGTACCTTACCGGAAAGCATTTGAAGACGGATGCGATAAAGTGGTTGTTGTTCTTACAAGACCGAGGGATTATCTGAAGGGAAATCAGGAAAATATGCTTATGATAAAACATAAACTGAGAAAATATCCTGAAACCGTAAAAAAAATATATAACAGAAATATGAAATATAACAAAGATGTTAAAGAATTAAAAGAACTCGAAAAGACAGGAAAAGTTTTTATAGTTGCTCCGGAAAACTGTTTCGGAATAAATACACTGAAAAAAGAAAAAAAAGCCATGAAATTATTTTATGAAGAAGGTTATAAAGACGGTATAAAAATAGAAAAATTTTTGAAATCAATTAATTAAATTTTAAGGAGTGGTTTAATGAGAAACTTATCTTTCAGGCAGAAATTTATGATTTTCTTTTTAATAACAGGACTTATCCCTCTTATAGGGGCTTCTGTATTTAATCTTATTTATTCTGCACAGTCAATTTATCAGGAAATTGAAACAAAAGGCAAGCTTTTTATAGAAAATAAAAAAACTTCAGTAAATGTTGAACTTGAAAAAATTCAGAATCTTGTTAAAGCTGTTTCTGTTATGCCGTATATGAGTTTATACATGGATAATACTTCTGATAATGAAATTAGTACAAAACTTGATACAGCTGTATCAGAACTTGCAAATCAGACAAACCTTATATTTCTTGTTGCGGATAATACCGGTAATATAGTATATTCATCAATGCCTGAAAATATGGGGAATCCTCCTGAAAATAATTCTACGGTAAATAAACCGTCGGTAAATGATACAAAACCGCCGCAGCCTTTAAATGCTTTTGATTTAAATGTTGCCAAAACAGCTTATTTTAAAGATGCTATGAAAGGAAATTCCGGATGGTCTGATTTTTTCAGTAATGATCAGATAAACAGTTATGTTGTTGCTTATTATTCTCCTGTTAAGGAAGACGGAGATGTAAAAGGTGTTGTTTTTTCATTTGTCCCGACATTTATGCTTTCGGAAAAACTTAACGAAGATTACCATCTTATGGGAGAAACTGCTGACGTATATATTGTAAAACTGGATGGTACTCTTATTACATCACCTCAGAGTTATTCCGCTGCAGTACCTTTTGAAACAAAAGTTGATACAAAAGCTCTTAATGACATAAATTCGAATAAATCTGATTCCGGATATATTGACTATAATATATACAAAGATTATCACAACAGAGATGTAGTGGGTATGTACACAATACTTAATATAGGAAATAATAAATACGGACTTATAACTGAAGTTGAATCATCAGAACTGTTTTCCGGAGTTAAAGACCATATAAGATTATCTGTTATAATGCTTATAATAGTCGGAATAATTGCAAGTGTGATAACATTTTTTATAAGTAGAAATATAAGAAATGCTTTTAAAAATATTAAAGATAATATTGAAAAATTTTCATCCGGAGATCTTAAAGTTGTTTTTAAAACCAAAGGAAAAGATGAAATTGCATATATAGAAAACTCACTTGACGATATGACCTTAAAACTAAAAGAAACTATGTCTGCGATAAAAGATACGATAAAAAGTGTTGATACATCATCTGAAGAACTTTCGTCAATATCTGAAGAGTTTAGTTCCGGTGTGGAAGATCTTTCGCAGCAGAGTGTTAAAATAAATGAAAATGCCTCAAATGCTTCTGACAATATACAGGAACTTACATCAGGAATAGAAGAGGTAGCTGCGAGTGCTCAGATGGTTTCAAAATCAGCACAGGAATTAAATGAATCCGCTTTAAAAACAACTGATTCTGCCGAAAAAGGAAGTAAAACAATAGAAATAATGGCCGATAATGTTTCAAAAGCAGGAGAAGCATCCAAAGAATCACAGCTGAACGTTAACACACTGACTGAAAAAGTTGAGAATGTAGGAAAAATAATAGAAGCAATAAATTCTATAACAGAACAGACAAATCTTCTTGCACTGAACGCAGCAATAGAAGCAGCCCGTGCCGGAGAAGCCGGACGAGGTTTTGCCGTTGTAGCTGATGAAATAAGAAAACTTGCAGAAGAAAGCTCAAAAGCTACTGAACAGATTTCATCAATGCTCGGTGAAATAAAAGATAAAACAAAAAAAGTTAATCAGTCCACAGAACAGAGTTCTGAAATTGTTGAAAAAATAAACGAAGAGATGAAAACAGTTTCTTATGAATTTGATAACATAAAGAAAATGGTTGAATTTATGAATACAGGAATAGAAAATCTTACGGCAACAAGTGAGGAGCAGAGTGCTTCCGCTGAGGAAATGAGTGCTGCCATGATGAAAGTTGCATCAATAATTTCTGATATAAGTTCTGATATTGAGGTATCCGCAAACACTATAAAAACAGAGGCAGAAGGCTCAAAGCAGATAAGTCAGAGTGCTGAAAATCTTGCGGTAATGTCTGAAAATCTTAATTCAAAAATAGCATTTTTTAAACTTTAAAAAACAAAACTGCTGAATTTTATTCAGCAGTTTTATTTATAAAATTTTTCTTCATATTTTCTTCCAGATCAAGTCCGAGAGTTCCTCCCGGATTCATTATTCCGTTTGGATCAAAATGATTTTTAAGTGCTCTTATTACATCAAGTTCATTTTTCCCTGTCTGGGCTTCAAGCCAAGGACCTATCATTTTTCCTATTCCGTGATGATGACTCATCGTTGCACCGTATTTCTGTATATTATCCAGTATACCGTACTGATAATCTCTGTATTCCTCTTTTGTATTCATTTTTGCTATAAAAATAAAGTAAAGATTGCATCCCTGAGGATAAAAATGAGACATATGGGTCATACATATTGTGTTTTTTCTTGAATGGCAGTATTTACGTACCCCGGTATGAATTTCTTCAAGATTTTCCCAGTTTACAGTGCACTCAAGTGTATCAAGCATAACATTGAAGTCACTGAGGTCATCTCTCATATAAGGATCTTTAAACCTTCCTTTTTCCCAGTTTGAGGTTACATAACCGGTTGTATACATAGCTTTATATTTTCTGCATATTTTTTTAATATTTTTCTTCACAACTTTTGTAAACGATTTTTCACCGTCGGTAAACCCAAGCATAAGACATCTTTCCATAGGTTTATAACCTCTTACGGAAAGTAGTTTATCTATAAAAGTACCTTCTATTCCGTAAAGTTTCATTGCAACATCAGTTTCTTCGGGATCTGAAAGTCTGAAAACAGAAGGATATCCGAATTGTCCCTGCATTATTTCCCTTGAAGCTTCTTTTGCATCTTCCCAATTTCTGAATATAAAACTGAATTTTCTGTGATTTTCAGGCATATAATTAAAAATTTTAAGTGTTACTTCGGTAAGAATACCGAAAGTTCCTTCGCTTCCCATCATTATCTGATCAAGGTCAGGACCTGTAGCGGCAGCCGGAAATTCTTTGGTTTCTATGACTCCGGATGGAGTTACATATTTTTGTGAAATGACAATATCTTCTATTTTTCCGAAATAAGTTGAATTTTGTCCGGCACCTCTTGTAACTGTCCATCCACCGACAGAAGAATATTCAAATGACTGTGGAAAATGACCGCAGGTATATTTTTTATCTGTACCTAAAAGTGTATCTGCATTATTAAGAAAATTTTCAAGTTCAGGTCCCTGCATTCCCGGCTGAACAGTTATTGTATGATTTTTTTCTGATATTTTAATAACTTTATTCATGTGAGGTCTCATATCAAGTGAAACACCGTTTTTAACAGCCTCAAGTCCACGGCATACAGAAGAACCGCCACCGAAAACATATACAGGAATTTTATTTTTATCGCAGTAATTAACTATTTTTACCACATCTTCATGATTCCGCGGATACAGTACAAGATCAGGAATATTTTCTATAAGCTTTTCCCTTAATCTGAGAGAATCATAAAGAGTTTTTCCGTAGGAAACTGAAGTTCTTGTATAAGTATCTTTTTTTACATTTTCTTTACCGAGAATATCGGTAAAAAAGTTTATATGTTCCTGACTCATATTTACAGGTACATTATCTTCTATTATATCAAGTCCGAGAGTTTTAGGAGATTCGAAATCCTTATCTGTAAGACCGAAAGTTTCTTTCATAAGTTTATAAAGTCTTTCGTTCGGATGTTTATAATCATCCCATCTTCCCCATCTCAGCAATGATCTGTAAGATTTTTCAGGTGGTTTGTCTGTATACCACTTCGGTTCAAATCCTTTGTACGGATGTGACATTAAATTTCCCCCTTTTTTACCATTCAGGATAATTAATAATCATCCTTATATGAAGATATAAAAATTTAAGTTTAGTGTCGAGTTTTTTGTAAACTTTTGAATACAGGGTTTTATATATTCTGTTATTCTCATAATCCGGAAAAAACTGTTTTTCATAACGGACCATATTTTCTACAGCATCATCGTAATTTTTGTAAAGACCTTCGGAAACAAATCCTATAATTGCTGCCCCGAGAGAACTTGCTTCATGTGTATGAATTCTTTTTACAGGTCTTCCGAACATATCTGCTGTTATCTGACAAATTGCATCGCTCTGTGAACCTCCGCCTGAAACCATAATTGTCTTTACGGGAATTCCTGATTTTTTTTCTAATTTTTCAATTCCGTTCATCAGACCGTAGTTTATTCCTTCTATTATAGCCCTGTAAATATGTATTCTCGTGTGTACATCACTGAAACCAATTATAGATCCTTTTGCATCAGGTTTTGTAAGATGGGGGGACCAGTAAGGCTGCAGTATAAGTCCCTGTGATCCCGGAGGAATTTCAGAGAGTCTTTTGTTTAAAAGTTCTTCCGCAGAAATATTCATATTTTTTGACTGTTCCACTTCTTTTTCCGCGAATTCTTTTTTAAACCAGCTTATCATCCAGTATCCCCTGTAAATCTGTATTTCCGGATTATATTTTTCCGGAACTGCCGCAGGGTATGAAGGCATAAATTTTAAAGGTTCTATCCATTTATCTGTTGTTATCTGTGCGGTTGCAGTTGTTCCGAATGAAATACTGGCACAGCCCTCTTTTATGCAGCCGCATCCGAGAGTTTCACATCCTTTGTCAGATGCTCCGGCAAGAATTTTCAACCCTTTTTTAAGACCTGTGGCTTCTGAACTTTCTTCTGTTATATAGCCGAGTATTTCTCCCGGTGAAACTATTTCACACAGTTTATCAGGTTCTATTCCGAAAACATCCCAACGCCAGCTTGAAGAGGATTCCTCCCATTTGAATTTTTTATAATTAAAAGGAATATGACCTATCTGACAGGCGGATGAATCTTTGAAATTTCCGGTTAGTTTAAAATTAAGATATCCGGATATCTGTAAAAATTTATATGTTTTTTCCCATATTTCCGGTTCATTTTCTTTTATCCAGTTACTTTTTGCCTGTTTCCTTGTTATATTTATTGTTCTTGTCATTCCGACAGCAAGAAACATTGTTCTGTGTGTTTTTGAAAGAGGAGCTCTGCACTTAGCCATTCTCTGATCAAGCCACATAATAGACGGTCTTAAAGGATTTCCTTCTTTATCAACACAGACTCCGCTGTCTCTTAAAGCCGATATAACAACAGAAATAACATTATTCAGTGCATCCGGATTTTTTTCCTTAAGTTTTCCTGTAACCTTGCATAGATTATTCCAGTAAACATCTGCATTCTGTTCGGCCCACCCGGCCTGTAAAGAAAAATAAGGTTTAAATTCCTGTTTTTCACTTTCAATAATGTTACCCTTTTTATCAAAAATAATACCCCTGATACTCTGTGTTCCGCAGTCTACTGCAAGAACGTAATTTTCCCCCACGATATAATCACTCCTAACTTTCATACGTATTTGAAGTTGCTATAATATCAACTCCGGTGTTAAGTACGTTATTAATAATTATATCTCCTATACTGACATTTTCGGAAACTGTTATTTTATTAATTTCATTCATAACTTCAAAAATTTTTTCTTTCGGTATACTTCCTGATGTTCTTACGGGAAGTCTCGGAATATTTCTGAAACATGTTTTTACAGTTGAACATACCGTTCTCATGGGTGCTGTTATTTCCTGTAAAGCATAAACATAGCCTTTTTTACATTTATTACCTGTCACGGTTATCTTTCCTTCGTAGTCGGTTATTTCCATAAAACATCCGTTGGGACATTCTATACAGTACATATTCATATGTTATCATCTCCGTTTTCAAGGGAAATGTTTATAAAAGAAGTATTTTTAAATAATTCTTTATTGATAACAAGTCTTTCCATTTCAGGAGGCCTCATTATGATGTATTTCCTTGAATAAACAATTTCATCTCTTTCGTTTTTTATAATAATTCTTACATTATTACAGTTATTTTTAACACGTATATAAAAAATAATATTTTTTTCATCAGTTTCATAATTTATATACTGAGGAACGCAATACATAAATTCATCAGAAATAATAATTTTGGTAAGTTTTCTGTTTGTATTCTTATATAATGCTGCATTTTTTCCTGCTGTTTCGCCTGATTCGGAAACATAATCAACTAAATCATTAACATGCAGTGCATTTCCGCAGCAGAAAATCCCGGGAACATTAACTGACATAAGAGAATTATCAACAAAAGGACCTTTGGTTTTAATGTCTGTAGAAATACCCAATTTTTCAGCTATCTCATTTTCAGGAATAAGACCTACTGATAAAATTAATGTATCGGCTTTTACAACTTTTTCTGTTCCGGGAATATAATTCATATTTTTATCAACCCGTACAGTTTCGACAGCCTCAACACGTTCTTTTCCGAAAACTCTTGAAACAGTTGTTGAAAGTTCGAGAGGTATATCATAATCTTCAAGGCATTGTACAATATTTCTCATAAGTCCCGAAGGTTCTGACTTTGCCTCAAAAACACCTTTTACATTAGCACCTTCCAGAGTAAGTCTTCTGGCCATTATAAGACCTATATCGCCGCTTCCCAGAATAACACAGTCTTTACCGGGTAAGTAACCGAGTATGTTAGTAAAATACTGTGCTGTTCCTGCTGTATAAATTCCGGCAGGTCTTTCACCGTTTATAAAAACCTGTTTTGCTGTTCTTTCACGGCAGCCTGTTGCGAGAACAACGGAATAGGTTTCATACTGAGATATTCCTGAGCTGTTTACTACTGTTACAGAAAAAGTTTTATCATTTTTCTTTATATCTGTTATAAAAGAATCCGTAATTATATCTATATTTTTTTCTTTAACCATATCTTTGTATTTTTCAGCATATTCAGGTCCGGAGAGCTTTTCTCCGAATTTTATAATTCCGAAACCGTCGTGAATACATTGCTTTAAAATGCCACCGAGCCGGTGTTCTCTTTCAATTAAAAGTGTTTTTGCATTTTCTGAGGAACTTATTGCTGCTGCAAGACCTGCCGGTCCTCCGCCGACAACAATTACATCATACTTTTTCATTTAAATCATCTCCGGTAAATTCCTTTGTTTTTTCACCCAGAATAAAAGAAGTATGGCCTTTCTTTGTTACTGAATTTAACGGTTCGTTTTTAAATTCTGATATTATCTGCATAACAAGAGGAGTGCAGAATCCTCCCTGACATCTTCCCATACCTGTTCTTGTACGTCTTTTTACAGAATCAAGATCTGATATTTCAAGTGGAGACTTAAGAGCATCAATAATTTCACCACGGCTTATTTCCTCGCATCTGCATATTATTTTTCCGTAATCAGGATTTTTTAAAATAAGATTACCTCTGTCTTTAATCGAAAGCTTTAATGGCTGAGGCGATGAAAAACGTCTGTTTATCCATTTATCTTTTCTTTTTACTTCTTTATAAACAGAAAGAACTTCAACGGTTAATTTTTCAATTTCTTCTGATACTGCCGGTGCTGAAGCTATTCCGGGAGACTGTATTCCGGCGGCATGTATAAGATTTTTAATATAATCTGATTTTTCAATTATAAAATCCTCTTCATAATTTGCGGCACGTATTCCGGAAAAATATGTAATAATCTGATTTTTATTTATTCTGTTTAAAGCCTTTTCATGTTTCGATATCATCGAAATAATTGTTTTATAATCTGTTGAATAATCTTCCCTGTAAGGAATCTCTTCTGCGGAAGGTCCGACAAGAATATTTCCTTCTACAGTTTTTACGAGACCGCCGCCTTTTGTATCGGAATGAAAATTAAGATTCGGACGGCTCAGAATTGAGTAGAGAGAGTTACCGTATTTTTTATCCAAAATAGCAATCTGACCTTTTCTCGGATGAATTGAAAAAAACATATCGCCAGCCATTTGGGCTATTATGTCAGAATAAACTCCGGCAGCATTTATTACGGTTTTCGGTAAAATTTTTCCGCGGTTTGTTTCTACACTTATTATTTCTCCGTTTACTGTATTTATTTTTTCGGCAAATGTATTAAAACCGAAAACAACACCATTTACAGCAGCGTTTTCCGCATATGCGACAGTTGCTTTGTAAGGAGAAACAATTCCTGCAGTAGGAAGTCTTATACCGCCTACTATATCGTCAGATGAAAAAGGTTCATATTTCAAAACCTCATCTTTATTAAGAAATTCAATAGGAACACCGTTTTTATCAGCACGCATTTTTAAAAAAGGTTTTATTATATTAAGAAATTTTTTATCATAAGTGATAACGGAACCAGTTCTGTGAAGTTCTATGTCAAGTTCTTCTGATATTTTTTCCCAGAGATAATTACCGCGGACATTATAAAAAGCCTTTTTTGTTCCCGGTTTTGGAACTAATCCCGGGTGTATCATTCCGTCATTTCTTGATGAAGTGTGATAAGCAACATCTGATTCTTTATCTATTAAAAGAATATTTATATTATATTTTGAAAGTTCTCTTGCAATAGAACAGCCTATTATTCCGCCGCCTATTATAAGAACATCTGTATTATAATTATTAAATTTTCCGTCTGTGAAATCAGGTTTGGAAATATAATCTTCAGAAAAACCTTTTAGTGAAATTTTATTTATAACTCCTTTATATCCGAATTTAGCCGCATATTTACCGGCGGAAATAATTTTACTCCAGGAATCGGCTTCACCTTCCAGAAGTATTGATTTTCTGTATTCTGAAGAAGTTGCGGATTTCCCTATGTTCTTTTTAAGATAAATATCAATTTTTCTTTTCATTATTATACCTCCACAAATGTATTGAATGTACGGACATTAAATACATTTAAATTATATTTTTTGTTACATAATAAAACAAATCCCGATATTTGTGATTTCTGAGAAATAAGAGCAAATAATAAGAAAAATAGAGGTAAAACAGAATTATCAAAAAATATTTCCGAAATTAAAATTTTTATTTAGTATTAAAAAATAGTTAAAAAATTAATTAATTTGTTGTTGGGTAAATAATTTATTTAACATTTGACTTTATTTAATCAAAAGTGTATTATTTTGATGAAAATAAGTTAATGTTAAAATTTTAAATATTTGTAAGTTATTTTAACTGAGCGCTGAAATAATAAAAGGAGATAGCTATGAAGAAAAAAAGTATTTTATTTATTTTTCTAATAATAATTGTTCTTTTGCTGTGCGTTTTTTTTGTGTACAAAAAGTTAAATGAAGATAAGAATTTTTATGATTTTTCGGATGGAATAGTGCTTAAAAGTGACTGGGAAGATACAATTTCTATTGAAATAGGAGAAAAAATATATCTTAATAAAAGTTATGATGTCATGGATTTAGAAGGAAATAGAGTAAATTTGGAAAAATATTCCGAAGATAAAATAATGATTTATGAAATAGGATATTCAACCTGTTCATCATGTAACTGGGAAATAGAGCTAAATTTGTTGAACCGGTTTCAGGAAAATTTTAAAAATATTAAAATAATAGTATTTTTCGACGATATTCTTGATAAAAAAAATAATGAAGAAGTAAAAAAGTATAAAAATATAAATATTTTTCAGAATACAGAGGATTTTTCTTTTGAATGGCTTAAAAATACAAAAAGTAAGAAATTAATTTATTTTTTGGATAAATCCGAAGTAAAATATATTTTTCCGGGAGATGTGAAACTTTTCAGTAGGGAAATAAAAAAACTTTTAAAACTTTTTTCCGATAATTCAGATCTGGAAAATAGTTTCGGAAAAATAGATCATTTTAATATAGGAGAAAAGATTATTAATGATGATATATTTTATAATCTCAGTGGTGAAAAAGTAAAATTTACAGATAATAACGGAAAATTTACCATATTATCTTTTGTTGATAAAGGCTGTCCACCGTGTATAGCGGTAACGGATATTATGACTAAAATAATAAAAAAATACGGTGATAAAGTTAATGTAAAGTTTGTATTTGATGTTTACTCGGACACATTTGTCAAAAATATAAAAGATACATATGACTTTTATGGTATTGACATAAGTAAAAATATATTTGAAAATTACAATTATGATGAATATATAAAAGATATTAAAGAATTTATAGAAGAAAAAAATATAAATGAGAAAAATGTTTTTCTATCCTTTGACCATGAAATACTATACAGAATGAATATTTACGGTGTTCCTGTTACTATTATTTTAGATAATGAAGGAAAAGTTTATGACAAAACAGGGTACGGTCTTACTGAAATAACCGAGGAAAACAAAGATAAGTCTGTTTATAATTATTTTGAACAAATTCTTTCCCAAAACCTTTCTTTTGAATAAAATTAATAATGAAACAGGAAGTACTATTATAATGGTTACTCATGATGTTAAAATTTCCGAATATGCTGATAAAAAATTTTTTATAACAGACGGAGAAATGATGAATGATCAAAAATAAATTTTTTATAATGATTTAAAAAAATAATCCCCTTTTTAGGGGATTATTGTAAATTTACCTCGCTTTTTATGGAGTACATGTCTCCTCTGAATATAAAAGTAAGATAGAAAAAATTTATATTTTCGGAATTAAATATGTTTCTTTCAAGTTTTATTACCGGCATAACAGGAATATCCATAAGTTTTGCTATTTCATTTTCAAGC
Organism: Thermotogae bacterium; assembly: GCA_024233675.1. GTDB lineage: Bacteria > Thermotogota > Thermotogae > Petrotogales > Petrotogaceae > JACKPH01. The sequence continues at coordinate 366,979 of JACKPH010000001.1, read as the reverse complement.
ATCATAGGTTTTATTTCCTGCATTATTTTGGTGAATATAATATTTTTTTTATATGTAAGATATTCGTACATTGAATCAGGAATTTCTTCCGGTGTTATTATGCCGGTATATTTTTTTATAAGATATGTTTCTTCGTATGCAAAAGGAAGTTCGTTTGCGAATCTTAATCTTTCTATTTTATATAAAGGTTCTCCTGTTTTGCAGCCGATTTTATCTGCTATTACAGGCGTTGCCGGAACTTCGTTAAAACTGAGAAGTTTTGATGAAGGTATAAAACCTCTTGCAATTATTTCTGATGAGAGAGAAACAATTTCTTCGAAAGAATCTGTTTTTCTTCTTCGGCACAGAAATGTCCCGAGACCTGGTTTTCTTATCAGGTATCCTTCGTTTACAAGTATATCTATGGCTTTTCTTATTGTATGCCTGCTTGCTGTATATTTCCTCATTAATTCATAATCTCCGGGAATTTTTTCACCTATGCTGAACTGACCGGTTATTATCATATGTTTTAAACTTTCTGATATTTCAATATATAAAGGTTTTGTCATAAAGACCTCCCGTTTATTGTTATAGATAAATAATATCATATTTATATTATATAATTTAAAATTAAATTTATTTGTAAATTTAATGTTAAATATAACAATTTGGTTAATTAATAATGTATAATATATATGGATATAAAAAGGTGGAGGGGGTATTTTGAGAAATATTCTTAAGGAAATTGACAGGAAAGAAACTGTAAAAGTTTTTGACAGTAAGAATTCTTATGCATATTCTATAAATATTTTTGTAAAGGATAAAAATGATTTTTTCGGTACTGTAACCGAGGGAAGTATAAATATAAATGAAAAAGGCAGGGAATTTCTTAGATTCTTCGGTATAAAGTTTAATAATGTTCCGAGATTCGAAATAGGACCTTTTCTTTTATATTCAAGTTATTTTAATTTTGTAATTAAAGCTTCAAAAGATGAAAAATACGATGCGGATTCAATAAAAAAACTTTTTGTCATAAAGAATGTCAAGGATTTTATAGGTGAAAGTGAAAATAATATAGAAGGTCTTCACTGGCAGGAAGATATTTTTATTCAGGATATAACTTTTCCCGGTGAGTATAATTATATTCATGACTATTATAAAACTTTATGGAAGAAAACAAAAATTATGTAATAAACCGGTTTTTCCATTGGAAAAACCGGTTTGTTATTTTTCTTTACAGATTTTATAATCATTTTCTATACATACACCGCATACGGAACATTTATTCCATCTGCAGTCAGGCGTAAGAATTTCTTCTTTTGATTTTTGCCATTCCGAAATGAAAAATTTTTCTGATATAAGCATATCTATGATGTTCCACGGAAGTTCATCTTCTGTGGAAAATTCTTTTAAATATACTGATGAGTCAAAATCATTTTCATTAAATATTCTTGCCCATGCCCTGAAGTTAAAATTATCTTCAGTTTGCTGAAATATTGCATTTTCTTTGAATACAGCATCATAAATTATTTTTGAAAGATTACGGTCACCTCTTGAAAATATTGCTTCCACATAACTTTCGTATACATCATGAATTCTTACTGTGAATTTTTCTTTTTTCAGAGCCGAAAGAATTTTTGCTTTTTCTTTAGCTTCATCTGTACCGCAGAATTCTGCATACTGGAAAGGTGTATGGGGTTTCGGAACAAGAATTGAGGCATTTACTGTTATATCTCTCATTCTTGATTCTTTTCTTATTTTTCTTGCAAGAGCACATATTTCTTCTATATCTTCCGTTGTTTCACCCGGAAGACCTATCATGAAGTATAATTTTACTTTTTTCCAGCCTGTTTCTTTTGCTGTTTTTATAACTTCTGTTATTTCATCTTCATTTATTCCCTTATTTATGTTGTCGCGCATTCTCTGGCTTCCGGCTTCCGGTGCAAAAGTAAGACCGGATTTTCTTCCGGTATCCAGTTTTGAACTTATTTCAAGACCGAATTTGTCAACTCTGCTTGAAGGCAGCGAAAGACCTATTTTTCTTTCTTCAAGGAAAGGCAGCATATTGTCAACCATTTCTTCAAGATTGCTGTGATCAAGAGTACTGAGAGAAAGTAATGAAAGTTCCGGGTAGCCGGTTTTTTTCAGTAAATCTATTGATTTTTTTGATATTGTATCTGCATTTCTTTCCCTTACAGGTCTGTAATACATTCCTGCATGGCAGAATCTGCATCCGCGGTTACATCCGCGCATAACTTCAACAATAGCTCTTTCGTGTACAAGTCTTGTATTTGATACTATCTGACTGTCCGGAAATTCTACTGTATTAAGATCATAAACTTTTTTTGCTTTTACTTTATCCGGTATTTCCTTATTATCAGTGTAAGGTATTATCAGTCCGCGTTCTGATTTTTTTGTTTTATAAAGAGACGGTACATAAAAACCTTCTTTTTTTGAAAATTCTTTTAATTTATCTTTTCTGCTTATTTTTTTTGAAATTATTTCGGATATTTCTTCAGCAGCTGTTTCACCGTCACCTACAAATATTACATCAAAAAAATCAGCGACAGGTTCGGGATTTGATGCACATGGCCCGCCTGCAAGAACTATAGGATCGTTTTCTGTTCTGTCTTTTGCCCATACCGGAATTCCCGAAAGATCAATTATTTTTACCGCATTTGTATAACTTAATTCATACTGCAGAGTTATTCCGAGAACATCAAATTCTTTTACAGGTCTGAGTGTTTCGAGCGACCACAGCGGAATACTGTATTTCTGCATTTCTTCTATCATATCGAACCAAGGAAGAAAAACACGTTCACATGATGTGTTCTTTACCGAATTAAAAGTATTATAAAGTATATGAAAACCGGTATGAGACATTCCTACATCGTATAAATCCGGAAAGCACATTGCTATTTTTACTTCCGCATTTTTTTTATTTGTTTCGTTGTATTCGCCCCCGAAATATCTCTGGGGTTTTGATACTTTGTGAAGTACACCTGTATTGAATATAAATTCGGATATTTTCAAATCTGATCACCCTTAATTATTATTTTGTATATATGTTTAATTATACATTTAAGTTATGACAAAAATATTTAAAATGCTGAAAATAATGGTATATTTGTATATGAAATGAGGAGGACAATATGAAAAGTACGATGGAAGAACTTAAAAAAAGAGGTTATACAACAAAACATGAAACCGAATTAATTAAAAAGTCCGGTAATGTATATGATTATCTGAAATCTGAAATTTCTTCGGAAAGAACTGCAGCTGTAAGAATTATATCGGATGAATGTGATTTGAATTTCGATACAGTTTCTTTATTATGTAAAATGCTGGTTTCGGAAAAAGCTCTTTATACAAAAATAGAAATATGCAGTCTGCTTTCTGAGGCTCCGGAAGAATTTTATTCTGTTATTACAGAATATCTCGGTTTTTCGGGAAATAATCAGTATAATGAAATCCCGGAAAAACTTTTCGGTAAAAAAAGTTATCCCCTTCCCAGGGATATTTTTGCAAGGACTCTTGCTCATGCCGGATATCAGGCTATTCCTGTGATTTTTGAAGTTTTTGAGGAAGGCAGTATTTCGAAAGTAAGAGAGGCTGTTGATGCTATAGGTTTTATATGTTTTTATGATGAAAAGTGTGAGGATTATTTTGAAAAATTTTATGAGTATTCTGAGAAATTTTCTTATGATAAAATATGCAGATGGAAATTTGTAAGAGCTTTCAGAAGTTTTAATAATACAAAAGTAAAAAATATTCTCGGAAAGATTTCGGTAAACGATGAAGATAATCTTATAAGAAGAGAAGCATCTGAATCGCTTAAAATTATAAATAATAAAAAATAATCCGGTTTACCGGATTATTTTATTGTTAATGCAAAAATATGCATTGTAGGCTGTGAAGTAAAATATATTTTTGATATTTTTTCAGAATGTATGAGTTTTATTTTGTTTACAAATATTTTAGGACCTATATTTTCCTGTATTCCGAGATTGTTATATCTGTATTCAAACTGTATAAGAATATCTTCTCCGTACTGAGGAGACTGACACCAGTCAGAAAAACCTATTGTATTTTCCTGAGTTATTCCGTCTGTGTATTCTGTTATTATTTTTGAAGTGTATGAGCCGTGGTCGGAAGAACCGGCTATGTATAAATTATTACCATTGATGGGAATGTTTAGATTTAATATTTGTGATGCCGCAACAAAATTATCCTTTTCTCCCGGATAAAATTTTAATAAAGCTCCGTCATAACTTACTGAGAAATTATCTGTTTTTTCTTTTAACGCATCATACGAATAACTTGCGCCTATTATTCCTTCGGGGTTATCAAAATTCCCGTCTTTTCTCTGTGAATAACCTACAATTCCGTTGTTGTTGCTTACACTGCTTATATCTATTATTCCGGAATATTTTAAAGATGTAAATATTCCTGTGGTTCTTCTGGATAATTATATTCCCGGAAAGAATTATAACTGTATAACAAGTAATGGTTTTGACGGTTCTTATTTTGTAATAAGTAAGATGATAAAAAGAGGTTATAAGAAAATAGTGCATCTTCATGGCTCACTTTCCTATTACGGTTTTAAAACCAGATATGACGGATATAAAAGTGCCATGAGAGAAAACGGTCTTATGCCTGAAACTTTTGAATGCGATGAGACGGAAGAAAGTATAAAATATGCACTTAATCTTGTCCTTTCAAAAAATCCCGAAGTTATATTTGCATCTAATGATCCGGTTGCTCTTATTGTTATAAAACTTTTAAAGAACATGAAAATAAAAGTTCCTGAAGATATTCAGGTAATAGGTTTTGATGATATTATAAAGTCAAGTATTTCAAATCCTAAACTTTCCACCGTAAAAATTTTTAAATATGAAATGGGGAATAATGCAGCTCTCAGAATTACGGAACTGATAAACGGTATAAATATACATCCCGTTATGTCATCTGTTTTTACGGAGTTTGTTGAAAGAGAAACAACAAAGGGAGGAAAAAAAGATGAAAAATAAGTTTCTGGTTTTGTTCATTATAATTTTAACAACTATAAGTTTTTCAAAAACAAAAATTGTTTTCTGGACAGCCCCTAATCCTAATCAGGAAGCTTTCTGGAAAGAAATGGTTTCAAGATATAATTCTCAGAACGGTGATATGGAAATAGAATGGAGTACAATACCGGCAGCCGGAAGTTCCGAAGAGGCAATTCTTACAGCTGTTGCTTCCGGAAGAGCTCCTGACGTATGTACAAATATTTTTTCCGGTTTTTCCGCACAGCTTTCGGAAATAGGTGCTCTTTATGAGATGAGCTCTTTACCGGGGTTCGGAGATCTTGTTAAAAACAGGAAAATGGAAAATATAATGAAGTCATGGGAATATGACGGCAAATCTTATATAATACCGCTTTATTCAAATTCAGTTCTTATGTGGTGGAGAAAGGATATTTTAAAGGAACTCGGCTGGGATAATCCTCCGAGAACATATTCCGATATTTATAAACTTTCACAACAGATTAGCACAAAAGATTCAGATAAATTTTCTATAAGGGTTATTCAGGGAAGAAACTGGAATGACAGATGGTTTGATTACATAACTTATTTTTATGCTGCCGGTCAGGGAGAATCTTATGTTGATCTTGACAGATACAGAGCAAATATTTCCGGAACAACGGGTAAGGAAGTTGCAAAGTTTATAGAAACTATGTTTAAAAATAAATGGACTGCTGTTGATCTTGGTGATGCGGCATTTTATAAAGGATATATAGTAGGTTCTCTTAAAGGTCCGTGGGAAATTGCTTACGCAAAAAATCAGTTTCCTGATGTTTATAACAATATAGTACTTTCTCCTGCACCTGTACCGGATAATTATCCTGCAGATAAACCGGTTTATACTTTTGCGGATTCTAAAGGACTTGTAATTTTTGAAACAAGTAAACATAAAAAAGAAGCATGGGAATTTGTAAAATGGATTTTTAATCAGAAAGATTTTGACAGCATGTGGCTTGAATATACACAGATGCCTCCGGCAAGAGAGGATTTGCTTGAGAATCCTTTATTTGAAAACTTTTTTAAAGAGAATCCTTATGCAGCGGAATATGCAAAGTTTGTAAAATATGCAATACCGCCTGCTCAGACAACAAAAACAGTTGATATTCAGGATGAAATGACAGTAAGTCTTATAGAACCTATGATGTACGGGACAAAGACTTCTGATGATGCTATAAAAGATGCTGCAAAAAAAATAAATAAATTATTATGGTGAGAGTGTTAATATGAATTCAAAAAGTACTTTAAAACGGAGAGATGCAAGAAAAGGAGCAGCTTTTTCCTCTATATACGTAATATATTCTGTTATTTTCTGGGGATATCCTTTTGTATGGCTTTTTGTTCTTGCATTTTCAAAATGGAAATATTTCGGAAGTCCTAAATTTAACGGTATATACAATTTTTTAAAACTTTTTAATGATCCTGTTTTTTGGAAATCATTCCTGAATATAATGAATTTCATGCTTTATTTTATACCTTTGGTTCTTGTGGGATCTTTACTTTTTGCAATGGGTATGAAAAGACTTAAATACGGTAAAACATTTGTAGGTCTTGCTTTTCTTCTTGCAAATATATCCTCCGGGGTTGCTTATTCTATAATGTTTTCAAAGATGTTTTCCGAAAACGGACCTCTTAATCAGATGCTCGATAAATTATTCGGAGTAAGAATACCTTGGTTTACAAACCCACAGTGGGCTTTATTTTCAATAGTAATAATAGTTGTGTGGAAGTTTGTCGGATATTACGGACTTATTATTTATTCGGGACTTAATTCCATACCGAAAGAAGTTTATGAGGCTGCAAAAATAGATGGTGCAACGAGATGGGAACAGTTCAGATTTATTACTCTGCCTCTTCTTAATCCGTCTATAGTAATGATTCTTGTTTTCTCAATAACTCTCAGTTTCGGAATATTTACCGAACCGTATATGATTACCGGAGGCGGACCTCTGAGAAGCACGCTTACTCCTATGATGCTTATGTATACAACGGCATTTCAGAAAATGGATCCGGCATATTCTGCTACTATGTCTATTTTAGTTGCACTTATGAGTTTCGGAATTATATGGCTTACCAGAAAGATTGTCGAAAGAGATGTGAGTCTTACATGAAATCGAAAATAAACAGTTTTATAATACATTTTGTAATGATTTTTCTCGCACTTGTATGGGTTTATCCGTATTTTTGGCTTTTTATATCTTCAGTAAAGCCGTCTGATCAGATATACAATAATTTTATTCCGACAAAATTTACACTTGAACATTATCAGTTTATTTTTAATTCGGCTGATAAAATGGACAGACCTTTTATAAGAGCTTTTTTTAACAGTATTTTTGTGTCGTTTACGGTAACTTTTCTTGTTGTTATTACTTCGGCACTTGTTTCTTATGCACTTGCAAAACTTGAATTTAAGGGCAGAAAGAAAATTATAGATTTTATTATTTTTCAGATGGTTTTTCCGGCTTTTATGTTTACTATACCTATGTATATTCTCATAAGAAATCTTAATCTTGTGGATACTTATACGGCGCTTATAGTACCGAGTATGATAAGCGGATGGGGAATATTTATGATGCAGCAGAGTTTTAAAACTACACCGAATGATTTTATAGAGGCTGCAAAACTTGACGGTGCGGGGGATTTGTGGATAATTTTCAGAATAATGCTTCCGCTTAATAAATCGGCTGTTTCAATTGTATCTCTTTTTACTTTTATAGGTATATGGGATAATTTTATGTGGCCGCTTATAGTAATAAGAAATTATAATAAAATGCCGCTTTCGGTTTTGCTCGCAAGTTTTAATACTCAGTACGGAGCTTATGTCGGTCCTATACTTGCGGGTTCTGTTATACAGACTTTACCTATGCTTATAATATTTATTGCTTTCAGAAAATATTATCTTGAAGGAATATCAATTACTTTAAAATAATGAGAGGTGTATTTTGTATGGATCCAATTTTAAAACGACATCCCCAGAGTCCTTTATTTTCACCAAATCCTATGCATCTTTGGGAATCAAAATATGTTTTTAATCCTGCTGTTGTTTATGACGGAGAATTATTTCATATGCTTTACAGGGCACAGGGTGCGGATATGGTTTCAAGAATGGGATATGCGGTAAGTCCTGACGGTATAAAGTGGAACAGAATGGAGAAACCTGTTTTTGAACCACAGGAAACAAATGAGATGTACGGTGTTGAAGATCCGAGACTGACTTTTATAGACGGTAAATATTATATGACATATACAGCATATTCACCGGAAAATATTTCAGTCGCACTTGCATCAACTAATAATTTTATAAACTGGGAAAGATACGGAATAGTTCTTCCGGAATCACCTAATAAAGATGCGGCAGTTTTTCCTGAAAAAATAAACGGAAAATATGTGATGTTTCACAGAATAGAACCTGATATGTGGCTTGCTTTTTCAGATGATATGGTTCACTGGGGTGACTATGTAAAAATAGCTTCTCCGAGAGAAGATATGTGGGATAATGTAAAAATAGGGGTAGGAGGTACACCTGTCAAAACAGATGCAGGATGGCTTGTTCTTTATCATGGTGTCGGAGAAGGTCCGAGACTTGTTTACAGACTTGGTTTTATGCTTCTTGATTATAAAGATCCTACAAAAATTATTAAGAGAAGTGATATTCCTGCTCTTGAACCTACAGAAACATGGGAAAAATTCGGCGGAGTACCGTCTGTAGTTTTTTCTGATGCAATTGTTGAGTACGGTGACGAATATTTTGTTTATTACGGCGGAGCCGATAATTATATAGCTCTTGCAACTGTAAGCAAAAAAGAAATAAATGAATGGATAAAAAATAAATAAAATTAATATAACAGGACAGTTCTTTTTAGAATTGTCCTGTTATAATTTATATAAATTTATTTTAAGGGTGATTATATGAAAGTTTTGGTAGACGGAGATGCATGTCCCGTAAAAGATATTATTATAAGTATTTCAAAAAAATTTAATATTGATGTTTATCTTTTTATAAACGACAGCCATATTTATAATTCTGATTATGTAAAAGTTTTTAATGTTGCATCAGGAAAAGATGTTGCCGATTTTCAGATTGTAAATCATTCTTCTGAGGGAGATATTGTAGTGACAAATGATTACGGTCTCGCTGCAATGGCACTTGCAAAAAAAACCATACCTGTAAGTTTTTCCGGCCTTATATATAACAGTATGAACATAGATTCTATGCTTATGAACAGACATATAGGTATGAAAACAAGAAAAAGCGGTAAATATACAAAAGGTCCGAAAAAAAGAACAAAAGAAGATGATGATAATTTTATAAAAGTTTTTACGGGGTTAATTGAAAAATATATTTAATTTGTGAGGTGTTTATATGGCTTTTTTGGAAATGAAGTTTTTTTCAGAAGTTCTTGGTGTTGGAAGCAGTATTAATGTTATTTTACCGGATATTTCAAGAGAGCTTATGGATAAAAAAGTGAAATTTCAGACTGTATACCTTTTACACGGACTAAGTGATGATCATACTGCATGGGTAAGAAGAACATCTGTTGAAAGATACGCTCAGGATAATCTTACTGCTGTTGTTATGCCTGCAGCTGATCATAGTTATTATTGTAATATGGTTTACGGAAAAGATTACTGGACTTATATAAGTGAAGAGGTTATAAACGTTTCAAGATATTATTTCCCGTTGTCGGAAAAACGTGAGGATACTTTTGCTGCAGGTCTTTCAATGGGAGGATACGGCAGTTTTAAACTCGGACTTCTGATGACGGATACTTTCTGTGAAGCCGCAAGTTTTTCCGGAGCACTTGTTATGGAAGATCTTTTTCAGAAATTTAAAGGGGATACTAAAAGAGATAAAATGTATTTTAATATTTTCGGCGGTAAAAGCGGAAAAAATACAAAGGATGATCTTATTTATAATATTAAGAATTTTTCCGCTGAAAATAAAAAGAATACAAGATTTTATCAGTGCTGCGGTACAGAAGATTTTCTTTATGATATTAATGCGGAGTTTAAAAAAACCGCAAATGAATACGGACTTAATCTGACTTATGAAGAATCATCCGGAACGCATGAATGGGGATACTGGGATAAAAGTATAAAAAGAGCATTTGAATGGTTTTCTCTGAAAAGAAATGTAGTAAAATAAAACTCCCTGACGGGAGTTTTATTTTCAGAATGACATATTTATATGAAAAATATCCGGGAATCCTATGCCTATAATTGCGGATTCAAGTCTTAAATCCATTCCTAAGCCAACATAAGGAAGAATAAATCCGAACGTTCCGTATTCTACATAAAAAGATCCTCCGTTTTCCGGTAATCCTTTTCCTATATATTTTCTGTTCGTAAAACCCAGAAGAATATTTATTCCTGAGATCTGTCTTGTATATTTTCTGTTATTTATGTATATGTTATCTTCTTCACCCAAAAGAGGTGATGTAATACCTATTCCGAAAATTGCGGATGATCCGCTTTCTTTGTTAATTTCGTAGTTGTTCGGACTATTGTCGGAATAATATTTGTCATATAATTCATCATCTTCATTGTTATATCCGTAATAATCAGTGTAGTAATCATTTTCATTATTATATTCATAATAATCAGTATCATAATCATTTTCATTATGATAGTCATAACCTCCGAAATAAATTGATGCAAAAGTTATTAGTATAACAGATAATAATATTTTTTTCATATTTTCAGCTCCTTAAATAGATTTACATTTATATTTTACAATATTAAAAAAAAAATACTTTTCTCATTGTATGAAATGGACTTATTTATATATAAAATGTCTTCTGAAAGACTTTTAAATAAAAATATCCGGACATAATTTATGTCCGGATGTTTTATATTTAATAATTACGTTATTTTTATTCTGTGAAAAGGTCAACAATTTTCTGTTTTGCAACATCTATAATACCGAGATCTGTTATTTTTATTTCGGGTATAACAGGAAGCTGTATAAAGGCAAGTGTCATAAAAATATCTTTTTTGCATCCGATTGCATTTAAAGCATCTTTTTGCTGCGAGAGAATCTCAACAACATATTCCGGTTTTCTGTCTGACATTAAACCGCCTATAGGAAGTTCAAGATACCAGAGAATTTTTTCGTTTTTTACTATTACAAGTCCTCCGTTCATTTCCTGTAATTTTTTTGCGGCAATAATCATATCTTTATCATTTGTTCCTGCAATTCCGAGATTGTGTGAATCATGTCCTATACTTGTTCCTATGGCACCGGATTTAATTCCGAGCCCCTGAGCAAAGCCCAGAGAAAAATGCGAACCTTTATGTCTTTCAATTACCGCAACTTTTATAATATCTCTCTCAGGAGCGGAAACGGCAATTCCTCCTGAAATTTTCGGATATTCTATTTTTTCTTTTGTTATTATAGATCCTTCCTCAAGAGTTATAACCCTTATTTTTTTACCTTTTACCTTTATTTCAAGTGTTTTTTCACTGAAATCAGGAAGAATTACATTTCCTATTTTTGAAGGCATTTCATTGTAAAATCCTTTTACTTCTGATAAAAGTTTTCCGTTTTCAACAACAATTTTTGAATCTTTTATAACAGTATTTATGTTAAAATCTTTTAAATTGTCTACCACAACCATATCAGCTTTGTATCCGGGTGCAACTGCTCCCATACTTCTGAGATTAAAATATTTTGCGGTATTTATTGTGGCCATTCTTACTGCGACAAGAGGATCTAAACCGTATTCAACACTCTTTTTAACCATATAGTTAATATGACCTTCGCTTAAAATATCTTTCGGATCCTTATCATCGGTACAGAATGAAAAAAACTGATGATTGTTTATATTAACGGCTTTTATAAGTTCATTAAAGTTTTTTGCAGCAGTACCTTCCCGTATAAAAATCTGCATACCCCTACTGACTTTTTCAAGAGCTTCTTCAACCGTTGTACATTCATGATCGGATTTTATAAAGGCGTTTATATATGCGTTTAATTCTTTCCCTGTTACAAAGGGTGCATGACCGTCTATTTTTTTATATTTATGACGTAGTATTTCAATTTTTGTAAGTAGTTCCGGGTCAAGATTTAATACACCGGGAAAATTCATTACCTCACCGAGTGAAATTACACGTCTCGGGTGATTATCTATAAAACCTATTATATCTTCCGGACCGAGTCTTGCTCCAGATGTTTCAAGGTTTGTTGAAGGAACTGCTGAGGGTACTGCTATATAAACGTTAAGGGGAATACCTTCTGTTGATTTTATCATATAATCCAGTCCGTCAATTCCTATTACATTTGCTATTTCATGCGGATCAGCAATTACTGTGGTTGTTCCTGACGGCAGAACAAGTTCTGCAAATCTTCTCGGTGAAAGCATAGAACTTTCTATATGAAGATGTGCATCAATAAAACCCGGGAGAACGTACTGGCCTTTTAAATCTATAATTTCTTTACCTTCGCTGTAATTTCCTATACCCGCAATTCTTTTTTTATGGAGAGCTATAGATGTTTCTTCTGTTTTTCCGCTGAAAATATTGAGAAGTTTCAGATTTGTGAGAAGAATATCCGGAACTTCTTTACCGAGAGCAACAGGAATAATATCTTTTATTTTCATAGTACGCCTCCGTAATTTTTATTTAAAATATTATACCATTTTATATATTTAATCTAAAAAGGTATAATTTAATAAACAGTTATACGGAGGTAGAGTATGAAAATTCTTGTAGCACCTGACAGTTTTAAAGGTAGTCTTACAGCGGCACAGTTTTGTGAAATTGCGGAAAAAACTGCAAATAAAGTTGATAAAAGTATTGAAATTATAAAAATGCCTCTTGCGGACGGAGGAGAAGGTACAACTGAAGCTTTTGTTATTAATACCGGAGGAAGTCTTAAATATACATATGTAAAAGATCCTTCCGGAAACACAATAAAAGCCTTCTACGGAATACTCGGAGACGGTAAAACAGCTGTTATAGAAATGGCGCAGGCTTCAGGTCTTCCTCTTGTAAAAAAAGAAAACAGAAATCCATGGAATCTTACAACATACGGTACCGGAGAAATGATAAAAGATGCTCTTGATAATAATATCAGTAAAATAATTATAGGTATAGGCGGAAGTGCGACAAATGACGGTGGAGCCGGAGCAATGCAGGCGCTGGGTTTTGAACTTCTTGACGGTAACGGAAAAGATATAGTTTACGGTGCTGAGGGACTTTCTGAACTTAAGATTATAAAAACGGAAAATCATGACAGAAGAATAGATTTTACGGAATTTATAATTGCCTGTGATGTTAATAATAAGCTTTACGGTGAAAACGGAGCATCTTTTGTTTACGGTCCGCAGAAAGGAGCAGACAGAGAGACAGTTATTAAAATGGATAAAGCGATGATAAATTATTCTGAAATGATAAAAAAATATCTCGGGAAAGATGTTTCGGAAATTCCGGGTTCAGGTGCTGCAGGAGGACTCGGTGCAGGAATTATGGCTTTTCTTAACGGAAAGCCGGAATCCGGATTTGATATAATAAAAAGAGAACTCGGACTTAAAAATATATTTGAGAATAACAACATTGATCTTGTCATAACAGGTGAAGGCGAAATTAATTATCAGAGTGTAAACGGCAAACTTCCTGTTGAAATTTCAAAACTTGCAAAGGAATACGGAGTTCCTTCTGTTGTTATTACGGGAAATATGGGACGTGAATATAATAAAGCTTATGAAAAAGGAGTTTCTGCGGTTTTCAGTATAACATCAGGACCCATGGAACTTGAATATGCAATGAAAAATACATCCGCATTACTTGAAAATATACTTGAAAATATTTTAAGACTTTATATAACAAAATAAAAACAGCCGGCACAAAGTGCCGGCTATTTTAATCTGTATGTTTTGTACCCTTTGTACTCTATAACTGATATTTCACTGTTTTTTTCAAGTTCAGAGATTATAACTTCAGGATAATTGTTTTTTCTGCTTTCCAAAAAACTTTTTATTTCATACTGATTCATAGGATGTCTTTTTATTATTGAAATAACAGCCTGTATATCATCTTTTTCCTCACTGAAAAAATTATCGGAATTAATATTTTCCATAGAAATTGCACCGAGAGTTTTTACCGCAAATTCAAGGTTTTCTTTTTCCGGTATTTCAACCCATTGTTCTGCAGGGGCACGAAGAGGTACATTTATATAAATTTTATCGTATTTTATCTGTTTAAGAATATTTTTAAAATTTAATATACTTTCCCTGTCATCATTAATACCTTTTATAAGCATTATTTCAATCCATATCTGACCTTTAAATTCATCAGAAAATTTTATAATACCGTTCACAGAATCTTCGAAATTCATTTTACCGAAAGGACGGTTAATTTTTTTCCAGGTGTTTTTATCAGGTGAATCAAGTGAAGGTAAAACTATATCTGCATTTTTAATGTTTTCACGTACTGATTTTTCGTATAAAAGAGCACCGTTTGTTATTACCGCAACAGGTTTTTCTGTAATTTTTTTAATATCATTAATTATTATGTCTAAATCCCTGTAAAGGAGAGGTTCTCCTTCACCTACAACAGTTATTACATCAAATTTAAAATCTTTGGAAATATAATCTTTTACTTCGGCAACAATTTCCTGAGGATTAAAAAAACTTTTTACCGTATTTGTCATTGCCGATGTTCTGCCAAGCTGACAGTAAATGCATGAATAATTACAATGTCCTTTGGGTATAGGACTTACTCCAAGTGAAAGTCCGAGTCTTCTTGAAGGAACGGGACCGAATATAAATTTCAAAGTATCGCCTTCTTATCTTTTTATAATATATTTTATCACAAAGATATTAAACGCTTTCTTTTATTTCTGATATATTTTTAGGAACAGATTCTTTATGCTGTCTGTTTAAAATTTTAATTTCAGAAAAAACAAAAAAACCTGTGAGCAGAGAGGAAAGAAAATCTGCTATAGGAAAAGCTATCCATATTCCTATTAAACCGAATAATCCTGAAAATATGAAAAGCAGAGGTATAAGAAATAAAATCTGTCTTGACATTGAAAGAAGAAGACTTGGGGCTGCTTTACCTATTGCCTGGAAAAGTGATGATCCGACAACCTGAAAACCAACTAAAAATAGTACAGCAACAACAATTCTTACCGCAACAGAACCGTCATTTATAAGCTGTGTATCCGGAGAAAATATAGATATAAGCTGTTTCGGAAATATTTCAAGAAGAACAAAACCTACAGTTGAAAAAACGCTTGCTGTTATACCTGTAATAAAAAGCGATTTTTTTACCATGTTATATCTTTTTGCTCCGTAATTGAATCCGGCAATAGGCAGAAATCCCTGGGATATACCGAAAAGCGGCATTAATGCAAACGTTGTAAGCCTGTTTATAACTCCGTAAATAGCTATTGATGATGAGTCTCCGTAATTTTTGAGAAGATTGTTCAGAATTATTGTCAGAACTGAACCTGAAACCTGTCTTACAAAAGCAGCTGAACCTATTGCAAAAGTTTCTTTTATAACTTTAAAATCAGGTTTAAGATTTTTAATGTGGAATTTAAGAAAACTTTTTCCGCTCAGAATAAACGCTGTTATATATATAACACCTATTACCTGAGAAAGAACTGTTGCATAAGCAGCACCGGCTATGCCGAGATTTAAACCGGGAATTGTAAATAGTTTAAGGTCTATTTTATCAAATATAAAAACAGGATCAAGAAATATATTGGAAATTCCTGATATAAGCATTGAAATCATTGCTATTTTTGCATGTCCCTGTGCTCTTATTACATTATTGCTTGCCATGGCGAAACCGAAAAAAATGTTGCTGTAAACTATTATTGAAAGATAATCCTTTGCATACTGAAATATTTCCGGAGTAGAACCGAAAAGTATAAGAAGATTATCCATGAATATATTTCCCAGAACAGCAAATAAAATTCCGAATAAAATTACTGTGGAAAATATATTTCCCATTACCTTTTCCGCAGAGGCAATGTTTTTTTCGCCTATACGTCGTGATATTATAGACCCACCGCCTATACCTATCATCTGTGATATTGCCATTATAATCATCTGAAAAGGAAAAGCTATTGATATAGCTGCTATACCCAGAGTACCTACACCACGACCTATAAATATTGTGTCCACAAAATTATAAAGAGCCTGTACCATCATGGCTACAGTCGCGGGAAAAGCGAGTTTGAACAGCAGATTTCCCACATGTTCAGTGTCTAAAATATTTTTTTTGTTATCCATTTAAAAATCCTCCGTTTTATCATAAATTTTTATATTATTTATTATCTGATCCGTAACTTTCATAAATATTTCAAGATCTTTTTCAGATATATCTTTTGTTATTTTTGTATAAACCGAATCGGAGTAGTCTTTGAGTTTTTCTTCAACAGAATATGCTTTTTCTGTCAGATATATTCTGAAAATTCTTTTGTCCTCACTATCATGTTCTTTACGTATATATCCTTTATCTTCAAGTTTTTTTAGTGTTCTTGTTGTTGTTGTTTTGTCAAGATTGAGATTTTGCGATATCTGATACTGACTTTTTCCGTCACCGTGTCTGAAAAGAAACATGAGAAATGAAAACTGACCGGAACCTATTAATTTATCATCAGAACCATGATTTAAGATTTTGTGTGTGAGACGTGAAAGACAGAAAATTTTTCTGAAAAATATTTTATTGTACATAAATCCTCCTGTATAAATAATTTTTATTTCACAAATATGATAATAAAAAAATGTTGCATATACAACTATTTTAAGTAACGAAATAGTTGTATATGCAACTTGTTTATAATATTATTTCTGACCGTATTTATTTTTTGTAAAATCAATCATAGCTTCGCATTCTTCATGAGGGATTATATAAGGATTACCAAGAATTTTTGCATATATTATTGTCTGACATGTTTTTTCAAGAACTTCTGAAATTTTAAGTGCATGCTGAAAATCTTTACCTACACATACAGCGCCGTGACTTGCCATAAGAACTGCAAAATTATTTCCGAGTGCGGCAGCAACATTTTCTCCGAGCTGACGGCTTCCCGGAAGTCCGTAATCAGCACACTGAATTTCCTCACCTATAATCTGTATCATTTCTTCGGCAACCGGAGGAACCGGTATTCTGTTAAGTGCAAATGCGGTTGAAAATACTGCGTGAGTATGAATTACGGCATTTATATCTTTTCTGTTTCTGTATATGCAGAGATGCATAAAATATTCTACACTTGGTTTTTTGCTGCCTTCAATTATATTTTCTTCAAAATCCATAAGAACGATATCTTCAGGGATAAGTGAATTATAATCCATACCGCTCGGTGTTATAAGAAATTTGTTTTCCGAAACTCTGAGACTTACGTTGCCCCATGTAGCTACAGTCAGTTTCTTAGCGGAAATATCCCTGCATGTTTTTATAAGAGAATTTTTTTCATTTTCAAACATAATATACCTCCGTGTTTTAATCTGTATTAATTATACTCCGATAGTGTGTTGTAATGATTAAATAAATTTTTGTAATTTCTTAAATTAAAAGAAAAAAGATTTATTTATTTCAGAAGTTAAGAATGCTTTTAATGATATCATTTCATAAATTTTAGTATTTCTTTACTGTTAAAAAATATAGTATAATATAGTTAACTTTTCTTATTATATCTTAAACTTTTGGGAGTTGGTTTTATGAATATTTTATTCTTGATTATGGCTTATCTTGTGGGAAGTATACCGTTTAGTTATATTATTCCTAAACTTATGACGGGTATGGATGTAAGGCAGTACTGTTCAAAAAATGTAGGGGCTTCAAATGCTGTTTATACAACAAATTTTAAGGTCGGTGTTTTTTGTTTCATAGGAGATTTTTTAAGGGATTTATAGTTTACTTTACAGCTTTTCAGATTATGCATTTAAACAATTTTTACGTTATTCTCGGATCACTTCTTGTAATAGCGGGGCATAACTGGAGTATATTTCTTAAATTTAAAGGCGGTAAAGGTATTGCTACAGCCTGGGGTGTAATGGCGGCTTCTAATCCTATAGCCGGGATTTTATTCTTTGTTTTCTCTGCCTTAGTTACACTTACAACAAAATATATAGGTCTCGGAAATGTTGTTAGTATTTTTATGGTTTATGCTGTTTCTTTTTTTGATTTTCTCAGAATAGACACAAAGCTTATTTTTTTCATATTTATACTAATATTGCCCAAACATATAGAAAATTTTGTAAAAATTTATAACGGTACTGAACTCAAAATAAATGCAAGACTGGGTAAGGATGAATAAAAACGGGGTAACCCGTTTTTTTTACAGACATATATTTAAATCGGGGTGGTAAAAAATGTATCTGAAACCGGAAAAAATAAAAGAAAGATATATGGCTATGATAAATGAATTTCTTCCGTATGCAGTGATAAAGAAGAAAGAAATAAAAAATTTTATTTTTAAAAATTCACATGAGAAAATATCTGTAAGTAAAGGATTTGAATGGGATTCTAAAGATTTTCCCGTTTATTTCGTAACTGAAATAAAAGCGGAAATTCCTGAGGAATATGAAACAGTATACCTTGAGATATGGACAGGCGGAGAAAGCCTTGTAATAATAGATGATTTCCCCTATGGTGAAATTAATCCTTTTCACAGAGATATTGATATAACAAAATATGCGGATTCATCTTTTCATACTGTAGAACTGCAGACGGTGCCTAAAAAGCTTTTCGGTGAACACCAGAATCATCCCTGTATAAGTTATGCAGATATAGTGTATAAAGATAAATATATTTTAAAAGCATATGAAATGTTCAGGGCAGCAATAGAAATAATGACAGCAACAAGTGATGAGTCATTATCACAGGAAATAAAAAATCAGCTCGATAAAAGTATTTCAGAAATTCATATTCCGAGAAATACTGCGGATTATTTTTCCGCAACTCATGATAATATTTCTTTGTTCAGCAGAGTAACAGGAATATGGAATCCGGAAAAATTTAAGGAAAACAGAGGACTTATACTGAGTAATGAAGACAGGGAGAGTATTTTATATTCTGCCGCAAATCTTGATAAATTTATGAAAAAAATTACATCGGAATATCCAAAAAAAGGTAAAGTTAATCTTATAGGACATGCCCATATAGATTATGCATGGTTATGGCCTTATGAAGAAACAAAAAGAAAAATTGCAAGAACATTTTCTAATGCAGTAAGAATGACAGAAAAATATCCTGATTTTAAATACAGTCAGTCTTCGGCACAAATGTACAAAGATATAAAAGAAAACTATCCTGAACTTTACGGCAGGATAAAAGAGCTTATAAGAGAAGGAAAGTGGGAGAATTCAGGAGGAATGTGGGTAGAAAGCGACTGTAATATACCTTCTGCAGAATCACTTATAAGACAGTTTTATTACGGACAGAATTTTTTTGAAAAAGAATTCGGCATAAAAAATAAAACCTGCTGGCTTCCCGATGTTTTCGGGTTCAGTTCATTAATTCCGCAGATACTTAAAGAAGCTGAAATAGAAAATTTTGTAACAATAAAAATAAACTGGAATGAGAAAAATAAATTTCCTTATGATATTTGTAAATGGCGCGGAATAGACGGATCTGAAGTTTTATATTTTTCTTTTGCCAATCCTTTTGACGGATATAACGGAAATACAAATCCTGAAACACTTATAAAAACATGGGAAAATCACCGTGATAAAGATAAGGTTTCAGAAACACTTCTTTCATTCGGATACGGTGACGGAGGAGGAGGTCCTTCGGATGATATGCTTGAAAGATACGGTTTTTTAAGTGAATGGGCAGGAGTTCCTAAACTTAAAATAGATACTGTAGATAATTTTTTTAAAAATATTAATATAAAAAATGAACTTCCTGTATGGGACGGTGAACTTTATCTTGAACTCCACCGTGGTACATTTACAACACAGGCCGAAACTAAAAAATTACATAAATTAGCAGAAAATAAAATTTATCAGGCAGAATTTTATTCATCCGTTTTCTCGGATTTTTTTGAATATCCGGAATCAGAAACAGAAAAATTATGGGAGATACTGCTGCATTCTGAATTTCATGATGTTATACCGGGTTCTTCGATAAAAGAAGTTTATGCCGATGCCGAAAGAGAACTTAAATATGTATGTGATGAATCCGAAAAAATAATAGAAAGAATTCTTAAAAAATACGGCAGAAAATCAGAAAATATCATAAGTGTTATTAACAGTACATCGTATAAAAGAAAAATTGAGTTTACCGCAGAAACCGGCGGAAGAATAATTAAGGATTCGGAGGGCAACCCTTTTAAAATTAAAAGGACAGGAGAAAATGAGTATATTTACGAAGGAAATGAAATTATAAATCCTTTTGAAAGCAGAATTTTTAATGTTTCAGAGGAAAAAGAAGTATTTTATAAAGAAGAAAAGAAAGGAAATGTTATACAGAACAGGAGATTTATATTAGAGGTAAATTCTGACGGAACTTTTCAGGTTACCGATAAATTAAACGGAAGAAAAATGTTTGAGGAAAGAGGAAATATACTTTTTATGTATAAGGATATTCCGACCAGATGGGATGCATGGGATATTGATCATGATTATGAAAAATATGCTGTATCGCCGGAGGTAAAAGAAATAAAAAAATCAGAATATTCCGGAGAGATTATTGAAGTGAAATATGAATCCGAAGGAAGTGAAATATTCCAGAAATATGTTTTAAAGGAAAACAGAATAGATATAATAACAGAATTACAGTGGCATTCAAGAAGAACTATGCTGAGAGTTAAAATGCCTTTTAATATTCATGCATCACATGTAAAAACAGATACATCCGCAGGATATAATGAAAGATCCGTTTATAAAAACACTGATTATGAAGATGCAAAATTCGAAGTTATCGGACACAGATGGGCAGATATTTCGGAATACGGTTACGGATACGCACTTTTAAACGATTGTAAGTACGGGTATAAATTTAATCATAATGAAATATCATTAACTCTTATGAGAAGTCCTGTATATCCTGATTATTTTGCGGATGAGGGAAATCACAGATTTACTTATTCCGTTTTTCCTCATTACGGAAATGATATTATGGATGTTCAGAGAGAAGCCGAAAAACTGAACAATAATCTCAGAACTGTTTTTAATTATGCCTTAAATTTAAACCCTTTTGAGATAAGCACAGAAGTTCTTAAAGTTCTGGCATTTAAAAGGGGAAAAGAAAACGGATTTACTCTCAGGATTGCCGAAACAGCGGGAAGTTCCGGAAAGGCAAAAATAAAAATAAACAGGGATTTTAAAAAAATATATATGGCAAATATTCTTGAAAATAACAAAATAGAATTAAAAACAGACGGAAAGTCATTTGAATTAGAATATAAACCTTTTAAAATATATACTTTTGTTATTGAATAATAAAAATATGATACAGCTGAGCTGTATCATATTTTTTAGTCTATTTTTGTTTCCATTGTATATTTTTTTCCTGTTTCATCATATATTTCAAAGAAAATATTTTTAATTGTGCATGGATATTCTTCTGTATCATCTATTTCCACATTTACATCAAACTCTGTTTCTGTTTTTGAAATTTTTATATTTATTTTATAGTATTCTCCGTTTTTATAGCCTGTTGATTCTCCGTCATCATCATAAAATGTAAATTCAGATTCTTCAGTTACTAATCCGGTTATATAAAGATTTTCTGTTTCTTTTTCACCTGTATACTGCTTCGGATTTTCAAGTACTATTAAAGAATTTTCTTTTATAAATAACGGAATTTCATTCAGATTGGCGTCTATAAAATAATCTCCGGAATCATAAACAGTCATATTTCTGTCTTCAAATTTTGATGCTGTCCATTTGAGCCATTTTACTTCGGGAAGATGAACGTATCTTCCTCTTGCATTAGGAGTATAAACCGGTGCAACCATTAAAGAGTCACCGTACATATACTGGTCTTCCGCATCTTTTGCTCTGTCGGTTTCAAAAACAAAGCCCAAAGGTTTTATAAAAGGACTGAGATTTTCTGTTGATTTTTTAAATTCGGAATAAGCATAAGGCATGAAAGCATATCTTAATCTTATTATATTTTTTAATATATCGTTTGATTCTTCATCATAAACCCAAGGCTCCTGATTTCTTGTGCCTATTGCTGAATGATTTCTGTAAAGAGGTGTAAAAGCACCAAGCTGCATCCATCTTATAACAAGTTCAGGAGAAGAATTACCTCCGAATCCGCCTATGTCAGGTCCGGTATAGAAAAAACCACACATATTAAGACTCTGAAGCATTCTGAAATGAACCTGCATATGATCCCACCATGAAAAATTGTCACCCATCCATATATATGAAAATCTTTGCTGACCTATATAAGAACTTCTTGAAAGAAGAAAATATCTTTTTTCAGGGTCAAGATTCATCAGTCCTTCGGCAGTACCTCTTGCCATATTAAAACCGTAAAGGTTATGCACGTCATCGTGATTTATAATATTTCCGGATTCATCTTTCTGGTAAAAGCTTTTATAATCATTTCTGTTGTTTGCCATTGTAAGCATTTTATCTTTGGCAGTAAAGGCTTCTATTCCGAGATCGGTATTTCCGGAATTCTGTTTCAGTATATCGGAAACCTCTTTAAGGCTATCAGGAGTGTAGAAAATTGCCGGTTCATTCATATCATTCCAGAAGGCTCTTATGCCGATGTCGTTAAAATCTTTATAAAGATTACCCCACCAGTTTCTTACAGTACTGTTCAGAAAATCAGGAAAATATGTAAGACCAGGCCATACGGCTGTTACATAATCTTTTCCGTCTTTATCCTTACAGAAATAACCGTTTTTAACACCTTCATCACAAACGTTATATCCGTCTTCTATTTTTACACCTGGGTCAATTATAGGAACAAGTTTAAATCCGCGTTTCATTATATCCCTGGCAAATTGCGGAAAATCAGGGAATTTATTATTATCAACTGTAAAAACTTTGTAATTTTCCATATAATCTATATCGAGATAAATAGCATCACATGGTATTTCTCTTTTTCTGAAATTATCAGCTATATTGTTTACACTTTCTTTATCCGGATAAGACCATCTGCACTGCTGAAAACCGAAGGCCCATTTAGGCGGAAGAAAAGGAGTACCTGTAAGTTTTAAAAATTCTTCAATTATACTGTTTTTATTTTCATTTTCAAAAATATAAAGGTCAAAATTTTTTCCGGTAACTGTTATTTTAAGAGTATTAATATTTTCATACCCTATATCAAATATAAGTTCTGCCGGAAAATCAATAAAAAGACCAAAGGTATTTTTTCCGTCAACTATCATAAAAGGATGAGTTCCGTAAAGAGCTTCTTTTTCCGGTGTATGCATAGGATCATCTGTTGAATAAAATCTGTATTTTTTCCCTCTTTTGTTAAGAGTTCCGAGTGTTTCGCCCAGGCCGTATATTCTGTCATTTTTATCCATTTCGTAAGTAATAGTATAGCCTTCTTCATAAGCCTCAACAGAAATATCTGCCGGAACATTTTCCTCAAAATTAAGAGAATCGGTATCAATTATTACAGCGTCTGTTTTAAACGGGTTTCCGAATCTGAAGAGTTTGGTAAAGTTTAAAAGTTCAGAACTTTTCGTAAAAATCCCTCCTTTTTATTTTATATAAGTATTATTGATTTTGTTTCCGCTGAAAATATTATACTGTATATTTAATCCATTTTCCGCTGAAAAAGTAATTCTGATTTTCGCTGAGAATAACAGTGGTGAAATCTTTCAGAGATACAAATATTCCGTGACTGTCCTCGGTATCCTCAACGGAATGAAAACTAAAATATTTTGTTTCTATGTTGTCTGTATTTCTCATAAGAGAATAAGAAGTATGAACATTTTTAAGAACTTCTTTTGTTTTTTCAATATGAATTTCACGTGGGCGTCCCCAGTCATAAAGTCTGTAAGTCAGATCGGAACTCTGCTGTGCTTCAAGCATAAAACTTCCCGGTCCGAGAGTGTGAACAGTTCCCGCAGGAATATAAATAAGATCATTTTTGTTCATTTTTCTGTCTTTAAGGGAATCTGAAAAATCATTAGTTTCAAGTGATTTCAGAATTTTTTCATTTTCATTTGATACTTTTATCTGACCGCCATCCCTTAAAAAATACCAGCATTCTGATTTTCCGTTTTCCTGATTTTCAAGTTTTTCAGCTGTTTTATCATCAGGATGAACCTGAACAGAAAGCCATTCTGAAGAAGAAATAAGTTTTATAAGAATTTTAAAATCAGGAAAAATATCAGAAGGTTTACCGTAATATTTACCTGTTTCTAATCCGAAAAGTTCGGTTTCATTATTTTCAACCGGAGAATAAAGCCAGATTTCACCGAGAGGAAATTCATTTTTTTTTCTGCCGAACAGTTTATTCAGTTCTTCACTTCCCCATACTTTTTCAGAAAAAATAGGTTTTGAAATCAAAATTTCATCCATTTTATCAGCCTCCATACAGTAAATCTATTTATATTATATGTTTATATTTTGGGTAAAAAAAGTTTTTTTGTAAAAATTAACATATAAAACAATAATTTAAACTTTAAAAAAATCACGTTTATAATTAATATTTTTAATAAAAATATAAAAATTATTATTTTTTTTAATTTTTTTAAAAAATACTTGATTTTTTTAAATATATAGTTTATAATATTATTGAAAATATTAAAAAGAACTTTTAAATTTTTAATAAGTGAAAATAAAAGTCAGAAAAATTGTAAAAAATGTAGTTGACCCGAAGTTTTTCATACAATTAACCTAAAAAGTATTTTTTAGAACTTGACAATGGTTATACTGCGTATAATAAAATTTTTAATAGAAGGTTTTGAAGGAGGGTGTTTTTATGAACGGTCAGCAAAGAAAAAATTTTTGGCTTTATTCTCTCGGAAGGTTAGTATCGCTTATAGGAAGCGGTATACAGATGATTGCGCTTCCGCTTTACATACTTGATCAGACAGGTTCAGGTACACTTATGGGAGTATTTTCTCTTCTTAATATGGTTCCGAGTCTTATAACGGCACCATTTGCAGGTGTTTTGGGTGACAGGATGAACAGAAAAAAAATAATGGTTAATATGGATTTTTTAAGGGGAGTAATAATACTTTTTATGGCTTATTCTGCTTATGAAGGATGGATGAATATAACTTATCTTTTTACCGCACAGGTTTTTATATCAATAATAGATAGTGTTTTTGCAGGTTCTACCGGTGCTATGCTTCCGGATCTTGTACCTATGGATTATCTTACAAAAGCCAATTCACTTAATTCGTCTATTTCAAGTGTATCAAATATAATAGGACCTATTCTCGGCGGTATTATATACGGATTCGGCGGTATAAAACTTGTATTCCTTATTAACGGTATTTCATTTGCTTTATCTGCAGTTAGCGAATTGTTTATAACATATAAACCTCATTTTTCGGGAAAGACTGTTATAACAGTTAAATCAACATTTTCAGATATAAAAGAAGGATTACTTTTTATAAAAGGAAAAACGGGGTTAAAAGAATTGTTTGTATTTGCAATGTTTTCTAATTTTCTTTTAGCACCTATTTTTATGATAGTATTTCCGTATATAATGAGACAGGAAATAGGATTTTCAAGTCAGCAGTACGGAATTTCCGAATCTGCTTTCACCGTAGGAATTCTTATAGGAAGTGTTCTTATAGCTACTGTTTTTTCTAAAATAACCGGTAAAAAATCCATGTCTATAGGACTTATAGCTGAATCATTAATATTTTTTGTAATTTCAGTTCTCTTTTTCCCGCAGATTGTCAGCGGTCTCGGAGGAGCATCATGGACATTTTTTATAATTCTTTATATAAATATGATGGTAATAGGTTTATTTAATGCTTTTGTTAATATACCTATAAATACAAATCTTCAGAAAATGACACCGGCAAATTTAAGATCAAGGGTTTTTACAGTTTTGGCGTTAATTGCACAGGGAGCGGTTCCTATAGGGGCTTTTATTTTCGGAATACTTTTGGATCTTATGGAAGGATATCAGCTTATGCTTTTTTCAAGTGTAGCTTCCGCACTTATGGTTGTTGTATTTCTTAAGGTAGCCCCGGATGAAACTTTTGATCCGAAACCAATAGCAGAAGAGGCATAATCAGATAAAAAAAATAGACCTTAAAAAGGTCTTCAGATTAATATTACATTTATAATTATATCACAAAAATCTTAATTTGTAAATAAATTTTTTGTAAAATATTTCATAAATAAAATACTACCTTTAAAGGTAGTATTTCATTTCATCTGTTGAAAAGTCAAAAGGAAATTTAATAATTTTATTTTCCTCTGAAGATTTATAAATTGCCAGAACAGCCTGAACAGCTTTTTTACCTTCTCTTCCGTCGACGAGAGGTTTTCTGTTTTCATTTAACGAGCTTATAAAATCTTTATAAAGCGGAACATGACCTTCACCGTAAACAGTTTCGGGATCAGGAAGATTCTGGAAAGGATGACCGGACTCATTCTGAAAATTCCATGTTTCAATTTTATTTACTGCAAGTCCGCCTATTACAACTGATCCGTTTTCTCCGAAAACCGAAAGAGTTTCGTTAAGATTTTTCGGATATACATCTGCAGTTCCTTCTATTATACCGATGCATCCGTTTTTAAATTTAACGACCGCACTTCCGAAATCTTCGGCTTCATTGTACGGGTGATTAAAGTTTGCTATTTTACCTGATATTTCTTCTATTTCTCCTCCGAATGTCCATATTAAAAGATCTATTCCGTGAGTACACTGATTCATAAGCGTACCTCCGTCCATGGACCATGTTCCTCTCCAGGGAGCCTGTTTATAATAATCAATATTTCTGTTCCAGCGTATAGATATCTGTCCGTGAAAAAGTTTACCGAAATCACCGTTTTCAATTTTTTTTCGTAATTCCTGTACCGGAGGATTAAATCTGTTCTGAAAACACACACCGAGATTAAGCCCGTTTTTTTCCGAAAAATCTATCATTTCATCCATATCTTTTGTTGAAAGAGCCATTGGTTTTTCAGTGAGAACATTTATATTTTTTTTCATAACATCCATTGATATATCATGATGCTTACCGCTTTCTGTTGCTATTGTGACAAAATCAAAATGTTCTTTCTCTGTCATTTCATTATAATCCGTGTAAACAAGAGGTCTTTTTAAACCGCTTTTCTCTATTATGTCGGCAAGTTTTTCGGCATTTTCTTTTACAATATCACATACTGCGGTAAGTTCAACGATATCACTGTTTTTTATAACAGCTTCAGTATGCTTTTTGGAGGCTATTCTTCCGCAGCCGATTAAACCCATTTTAATCATTTTATCACTTCCTCAGAGTAAAATAACATTTGATTTATCACAGTTTAGTTTTTTCGTTATGTTTTTTGTATCGAATACTATGTCTGCTTTTTTAATTACATTTTCATAATCTACATTTGTGTGACCTGTTGTTATAACAACAGCGTCTGCAGAACTCAGAAGTTCATCTGTAATTTTTTCTGTTTTTATTATACCGTCATTCCATCTGAACTGAGGAACCCATGAATCAACAACTGTTACATCAGCACCTCTTTTTTCGAGATGCTCAAGAACTTTTAAAGCAGGAGATTCTCTCATATCCTCTATATCATTTTTATAGGCTATTCCGAGCATAACAATTTTTGCTCCGTTAAGACATTTCTTTTTTTCGTTTAAAGCTTCCATAAGTTTTTCAACAACATATTCCGGCATTGCATCATTTATTTCTCCGGACATTTCTATTAATTTTGTATGATAGTCATACTGTCTTGCCTTATATGTAAGATAAAAAGGATCTATAGGTATGCAGTGACCGCCTACACCGGGACCGGGATAAAACGGCATAAATCCGAAAGGTTTTGTTGCTGCCGCATCAATAACTTCCCAGATGTTTATATTCATTTTTTTTGCTACAACAGCCATTTCATTTATAAAAGCTATATTTACAATTCTGAAGGAATTTTCAAGTATTTTTGCCATTTCTGCTTCTTTTGGACTCGAAACTACAAAAACTTCGGCATCAAGAACACTTTCGTAAAGAGCTTTTGCATGTCTTGTTGAATCAGGTCCAACACCTCCGACAACTTTAGGTGTATTTTTTGTTTTAAATTTTATATTTCCGGGATCCACTCTTTCAGGCGAAAAAGCAACATAAAAATCGGTACCGGCTTTTAAACCTGTTCTTTCAAGTATGGGAACCATTACTTCTTCTGTTGTTCCCGGGTAAGTTGTACTTTCAAGTACAACAAGCATATCACTGTGTATTCTTTTTCCTACTTCTTCTGTAGAATTTACAACATATGTTAGATCAGGCTGTTTGAATTTATCAAGCGGAGTAGGTACACATATCATTACGGCATCACATTCTTTTATAAAGTCAAAATTATTTGTTGCTTTTAATTTTCCTGATTTTACAATTTCTTCGAGTTCTGCATTTACAACATCACCTATATAATTTATACCTTTGTTAACCATGTCAACTTTATTTTCCTGAATATCAAAACCTATAACTGTAAATCCTGCTTTTGCTTTTTCTACAGCAAGAGGAAGACCTACATATCCTAAACCTATAACACCTATTTTCGCAGTTCTTGATGTTATTTTTTCATAAAGATTCATATCTTTACCCCCTAAAATAATTTTTTATTGTTTTTACAACATATTCCTGTTCATCTTCTCTTAATTCCGGGAATATGGGAAGTGCAAGACTATGCTGTGTTGCAAAATCAGTTACCGGAAATTTCCCCGGAATATTCTGACCGAGATATTCAAAACATTTTTGCTGATGAAGTCCTTTAGGATAATATACAGATGTACCTATTTCATTTTCGGTTAAGTAATTTTCAAGTCCTGATCTTATTTCATTTTTTACTGTTATTACATACTGATGGTAAACATGTGATCTGTCTTCATAATAATCAGGAAAATCAATGAATTCATCAAGTTTTTCGTTTAAAAATAGTTCTTTGTATTTTTTTGCAATATTTATTCTTTTTTCTGTGTATGAATCAAGATGTTTTAATTTTGTGCATAGTACGGAAGCCTGTATTTCATCAAGTCTTGAATTATAACCGATTTCTTCATGGTAATATTTTTTAGAGGCTCCGTGAACTCTTAATACTGAGGCTTTTTTATAAAGTTCTTCATCAGAAGTTATAATCATTCCGCCGTCACCGTAGCCTCCGAGATTTTTTGTCGGAAAAAAAGAAATAGTTCCGAATTCTCCAACAGTACCGGATTTTTCGTTTTTCCATACCGATCCTATAGACTGTGCACAGTCTTCTACTATTTTTACATTATATTTTTCTTTAAGCTGTCTGAGTTTTTCAAGATTTATTGTTTTTCCGAAAAGATGAACCGGGATAATTGCTTTTATCTTTTCTTTATGGGGATGATTGTTTAATATTTCTTCTGTTTTTTCAAGGTTAATATTATAATAAACCGGATCTACATCCGCAAATATAGGAATTCCGCCGTTTCTTGTTATGGCACTTGCAGTTGCAAAAAAAGTATAAGGTGTTGTTATTACATAATCTCCGGGTTTTATACCCAAAGAATGAACTGATATTACAAGTGCATCAGAACCGTTTGCAACACCTACTGCATATTTTGAACCTATATATCTGCTCACGGAAGCTTCAAGATTTCTTACATTTTCCCCCATTATAACTTTCCCTGAGGAAAATATATTATCTATATTTTCGGTTATTTCGCTCCTTAAAGTTTTGTACTGCCGTGTCAGATCGAATAAAGGAACTTTCATTTTTACCACTCCTTTGAAATAGAAACAGTACCTGTTTCGTCTATTTTAAAAACATAAATATTTTTCAGATTATGTTCTCTGGCTTTTTCGGCTATTTCCGAAGAATGCTTGAATGAAGCCGCTATTACAGCGTCATAATTAAGTTTTGAAACTTCTTCCGGTTCAAATATTGTAAATCCGTGAAGTTTTTCACCCGTTTTGGAAGGAGAATCATCTGTGAATCCGACAACATTTAAATTTTCACTCATAAGAAGTTTAAGTACTATTCCTCCGACAACACCGGCTCCGTAAAGAATTATATTTTTAAAATTATTATGTTCTATAAGATTAAAAACTTTCTCAAAAGATTTTTTTGTCTGTGAATATATATTTGATACTTCGTTTATATAAGATACCATAAGAAACTGAAGTCTTTTTTCACCGGTTCCGGTTATTTCATAATTCATTTTTCTTCTTGTTTCTCCCGTTTTTATAATAAAGGATTTTTCTTCAAAATCCTTTAAATATCTGTTTATCATTGAAGGAACTATTCCTACTTTTTTTGCAAGTGTTTCCTGTGATATTTCGGAATTATTTGATATAAGCTGTAGAATAAGCATTTCACGAAAATTAGGAGAAGGATTAAAAAAATTATAATCTTCAAAATTAAACATATTTACCTCCTTTTTTATTCATTCACTAAGTGAATTATAACATATTTATTTTTAATTTGCAAAAAAATAAATACAGAAGAATTATTTTTATTCTGTATTTATTTTAAAAAGACAGGATTAATATATTTTTAATAATGTCTACCGGGTTTTTTGATTTTTTTATAAATTTAGATGCAACCGAAATTACTATATTGTTATTTTTATTGAAATAAATAATATCTTCTTCGTCTCCGGGAGATGCAAATGAAATATCCTCTTCAATAATCCACCAAAGATGACCGTATAAAAGTTTAAATTGAGGAGAATAGTTTTGTTTTTTTGTGTTTTCTCCGGTCTGAGGAGATAATCTGTAAGTATAGCTGACTTATTTTTGTCACATCTGAAGAATATAGTGCTCCTTTGTTTGTTCCCGTTTTATCCGAAACACATCCGTATATACTGTATGGACTGTTAAAAGAAATCCGGTTGTATATCCTGACATAATGTTAAAGTCAATACATAATTAAGTATATTTCCGGAAAAATATATAAATAAAAAACCGAAATATAATATATATTCCGGTTTTTTATATTGTCGGGTAATTTGCTGATATTTCAGCGAGTTTGTATATTATTTTTCTTGCATAAATTTCATTACCGCCGCCGTTATACCATCCTATTGCTTTGTATATATCATCGCTGTAATTACCCATTAAATATTTTACGTATGCTGTTCCTATCAGTATGTTATAGTTTGTATCGGTTAAAAGTCTTTTTTCTATCCATGATTTGTCAGAATTTCCGTAACCGAGAGTTTCAAAATTACTTTTATATTTTTCTACAACATAAGCTGCTGTTCCCGGTCTTACCTGCATATATCCAAGTTCTCCCAGAGGACCTATTATATTTCTGAAATTTGTTTCCGTATCTATAATAGCTGCTATCAAAAGCGGTGATACTCCGAATGTATCGGCTGAAAGTATTATAGCGTCAACAATATCATAAAGACGACTTACTGATAGGTCTGAACCTGTTGTTATTCTGTACTGATTGGATATAAAATCTGTCAGAAATGTTCTTGTTTTTATTTCTGACTGAGGATCAGTATTATCAGAAAATGAAACAGTACATAAAATAATAAAAATAAAAATTAATACGAACAACTTTGAAGTATTTCTGTTCATATAAAACCTCCTTATTTGCCGGCAACAACCACCATAGAATAAGGCCCCAATAATAAAGAATTGTAATTTTTTTCAGTTTTTCCTGCTGAAAAAATGATATCAGAAGATGTTTCAATTTTTAATTCAAAAGGTTTAAAGTTATAAATACATATAAAATTTTTTTTACCGTTATATATACATAATTCTATCATATTTTCATTTTCTTTGATAATATTTATTTTTGAATCAGTTATCCATTGGTTTTCTTTTCTGAATTTAAGAAGCTTTTTTGTATGTGAAAGCATAGAATTTTCTTCTTTTTTTTCTGATTCTTCTGAAAAACCTGAATAAGGCGGATTGAATTTATAACCCTTCCATTCCGTCTGACCCGGTCCGAATCCGTTTTCATACCACTGGAAAGGTTCTTCGCCGTCTTCGGTAAAATTAACACTTTCAAGAATACCTTTCATACCTATTTCTTCACCATAATAAATAAAAGGGTAACCCGGAAGCGTATAAAGAATGCTAAGTGCGAGTTTCGCTTTTTCCTGAGAATTTTCCATTTCCGACACAAGTCTTGTCATGTCATGATTTGTCAAAAAATTTCCTGATTTTGTCTTTATTTCTTTTTCTTCGGAAAGATAATCAGGCATAGAATTTTTTAATCCTTTTATAAAATCAGAAGGACTTTCTTTTTTTACGGAATTTTTTAAATCGTAAGAAAAAGGAAAATTAAAGCCTATTTCAAAAACACCTTCATATTTTTTAACCACAGAACTGTCATCCCAGACTTCACTTACTATTATTGCATCATCTTTTAAAGATTTTATATAGGATAACATTTCTTTCCAGAAAGTTATATTTTTTTCATGCTGATATTTAAAAATCATATTTTCAGAATCATAATCAAAAATATGTTTTGCAGCATCAAGTCTGAATCCGTCAAAACCTATATCAAGCCAGAATTTAAATACATTTTTCATTTCTTCCCAAAGCTTTTTGTTTTCAAAATTAAGATCCGGAGATCCCGGTCCGAATAATCCGTAAAAATATTTATCTTTTATTTTATGCCATATTTTATCTCCGCCCCAGTGACGTGGTTCATCGGTATCGGTTTTTTCATTTGCCCAAAGAAAATAATCGGTATATTCGCTATCTCCGTTAAGTGCTTTCTGAAACCATTCCGAATTTACGGCACAATGGTTAACCGGAACATCCAGTATGAATTTTAAACCTTTTTTATGAGCATTATTTAACAATTGCTTTAAATCTTCAATAGAACCGTAGGCAGGGTTAACGTTAAAAAAGTCGGAAATAGTATATCCGTGAAATGCCGGAGAAGTCATTATAGGCAGAAGCCATACAGTATCAATTCCTAAATCCGTAAAATAATCAAGTTTTTCATTAAGACCTTTAAAGTCACCAATTCCGTCTTTGTTTCCGTCAAAAAAAGATCTTAAATATAATTCATAGAAATTCACAGAAAAACCTCCTTATCTGATATAATTTTATAAAACAGAGGTGATTGATTTGAAAAAAAATATTAAAATAACAAAGTATCTTATAACAGTAAACATAATAAGTATAGTTATTTTTATAAGTGCCGTATTTTTTGTATTGTTTTTTCTCAGAACCGAATTTGATGAAAAGAATTTTGTCAATTATTCAAAGTCTATAATAACAAACATTAATTTAAAATTAAACGAAATTATTACAAAATATGTTAATGAATCGTTAAAAGAAGGTTTCGAAATAGGGCCTATTTTAAAAAGAAATATATATCCAAAAGATATAAACGATAATATATCTGTAATGAATAATGAATTAATTTCTGATACTATTTTAAATTATACTATCGACCAGGAAGGTAATATTGTAGTTTTTTATATGGATTTTTATGCGAATTATGAATTCTTATTTGATACTCAGAAACTTATAAAAGAGGTACAGGACGATCTTGAAACTGAAAATTCTTTTTTTGCCGATAAAAAAGGTAATTTTATATACGGTGATATTGAGACATATGAAAAAATAAAAGCATCTAAGATACTCGTATCTTCAAAAATACTTTCTGATTTTGAAGACGGTTATGTTATTAATTACAATATAAATGATTTGGGAATAAGATTTTTTCTCTTCAAAAAAAATTATACCAGAAATTTAATAATTAGTTTTATACCTCATCTGATTTTTATATTTGTTCTCATATTATTTCTTTTTATAATACCCGTTAACTATTTTATTTTCAGAAGAATAAGAAAAAATATTATAGAAGCTGTTGTCAATGATGATTCAAAATATGAAATAAATGAATTTAATGATATTTATGATTATTACAGAGGAATTATAGAAGAAAATGAAAAAAAGCTTTATGATACCGTAGTTATGTATCAGAACGGTGAAAATATGTATGAAATGATTTCTACCGAGCATGAGTTTCTTATAAAGCTTTTTACCATAATACAGGAATATCTTAATACACTCGAATATCCCGAGGATAATAAAAAAGTACTTAAAAAATTTAACGATATACAGAAACAGTATCCTTTAAACAATGAATCCATAAAAATTATGTACAAAGATACGGAGAATATAATAAAATCTATAAAAACAGTCAGTGACAAAAAATATTTTTAAATGACAGCTTATACACTTTATATACCGTTTAATCTTTTAATTTTTACAGTATAGATTTAAAGTTTATAATAAAAATAGGAGGTGCTTTTATGAAAAAATACATTTTATTTTCTTTAATGATTATTATGATTTTAGCATTATTTCTTACTTCGTGTAACTTACAAACGGTTAAAATTAAAACAGATCCGAAGATTCAGGCGCCTATAGGGGCTACCACTATAATAGTGAGTACTTTTAAGGTGATATAAAAGATGAGCTTACTAAATCTCTTCCCGGTGCTGAGATTATTTCTGAAAATCCTTTTACAATAAGGTATGCAACTGATCTTTTTAATATCGATTTTAATGATTTTATGAATACATCGCTTGATTTTGAAAACATAGCACAGCCTTTTGACAAAATTTCAGTGTCTGTGCCGTCTTTGGGAAATAATTTACAGATTTCACCTGTAAGTATTACGAAAATAGGAAATATTTCTTCCGTAAGTGTTTCCCAGAATATTAATCC
Organism: Thermotogae bacterium; assembly: GCA_024233675.1. GTDB lineage: Bacteria > Thermotogota > Thermotogae > Petrotogales > Petrotogaceae > JACKPH01. Next base: position 332,215 of record JACKPH010000001.1, on the reverse strand, counting down.
TGTAGTTATTCCGGATAATATAGCTATACCCGGTCAAAATATTACAGGACTTGTAATACCTACAGGAAGCACAGAGGTTTCAACTACTGTAGCTTTTACAGCCGGCAGTTTTGATTCAATAACTTTTTCTGACGGCAAACTCTATATAGATATAAATCCGGGAAAAATAGTTTCCCCTGATGCCGTTGTATCTGTAAACGGAGTTATAAACGGTAATATAAACTCTCTTGGAGCAGTAAATGTTGAATCCGGAAATGCCGTTCTTGAGTTTCCGCTTTCCGGTAAAGTACTCAGCAATAATATTTCTGTAGATTTTGTAATAAATACTCAGAATAACGGAACAAATCCTGTTGAAGATATTATTACTGATTATGATCTTTCTTTCGGTTTTTCTTTTGATGCGTCATCAACTGTAAAAGCTGCAAAAGGTATATCTTTCAGTTATTCTGCAAACGATACGAAAACAATTTCTCTCGGAATTGATTCAACGGCTTTTTTAACAGCTTTAATAGACGGAAGTATAAATGTTATGTCGGAAATTCCTTCTTCATGGACCGGAATTTCAAAATCACTTAAAATTACACTTAAACAGAATAATGAAATAATTGCACAGAAGACAATAAATTCTGATAACGATACTATAGATCTTTCCGGCAAAGAAATTTTACCGCAGGATATAATAGTAGATACTGAAGTTTTAATATCAGGTGAAAATGCTGAATTTTCTCTTAATGATACAGAAGATGAATTCATAGCCGGAATTAACCCTGTTATTTCAATAAGCTCCTTAAAAGGTGCTAAAGTTAATCTTAATCAGAATATAGCAAAACCTTCAGAACTTGTCAGTGCAACATTCGGTGCAACCTCATCTATAATAATAGATTCTGACGTTGATTTTAAAGGTGTTGACGGATATGTTTCAACCGGAACAGGTGCTCATATACCGCTTAATATATCGGCAGGTAATATAGTTCTTGATCTCGGAGGAGCAATTCTTGACGGCGATATAGATATAATAATTAACACTGTTGACTTTGATATTCCGCCGGTCGGCGAAATCACTTTTAATACATATAATGATATTGATTTTTCGGAACTTACAGTTAATCAGAGCGGACTTAATATATCAAAAAATATATCAACAGAACTTCCTGACATGGCTAAAGATATGCTTGAATCGGTTACACTTAAATCCGGAAGTCTTGAAATTTATATAAACAATCAGCTTCCTGTTGATATAAAAGCAAAAGTTTTTTCTGAAGCATTGGGAATAAACACTACATTTACTTTTGCGAAAACTTCGGGTGCAACAGAAACAATTGATTTTGCTAATAAAACAATAGATTTTTCAAATATAAATACATTTGATTTTTCTGTTGATGCTTCACCTTCCGGTTATGACGGAAGTCATGTTACACTTAGTGATGTAAAACCGGGAAAAGAATATTTTATAGAAGGAAATGCCGAACTTTCCGGAGTTGAGATAGGAAACGCTGTAATAAGCAATGTATCTACTTCCGGAGAATTTGATATTTCATCAAATCTTTCAGAACTCAAAAATATAGAATTTCTGAAAAACGTTATAATAAAGGATGTTCCGGCAACACTTACATTTAATGTAGAAGGGATATCAGGTCTTAATCCTGATATAACACTTTACGCAACATATATAGATTCTCTGGGTAATTTTCATAATAATGAGCATATAGGAACCCAGTCAGTTGAAGGAAGTAAAATAATAATAGATATAAATAACTTTGAAGATATAATTAACGGTATATCAAAAATGAAAGATAATGATCCGCTTTTAATAGGATACAGTTTGGATATAACTGGACAGACTGTGGATTTTTCGCAGTTAACAGGTGAAACTGAGAAATCACCGAGCACAAAATTTGCAGTTGAAATTCCTTTTGATATAGAAGTAACACAGGATGCAACACTTACAGACGATATATCTTTCGGAGATAATGATATTCTGGGAAGAGAAGAAGAATTAACTGAAGATGATCCTATGTATATAGCTCTTAATTCCCTGGAAAAATTAGAACTTAATTTTAATGTGGACAATACCTCAGGAATTTCTGCAAAGGCACAGATTCTTTTTTATGATGAAAGCACAGAAAAATATGAAATTTTCTCAGATTTCGTAATCAATGCCGATACTCCGGAATCAGATATTCAGATTCTTAAAGGAGAACACAGTTACAGAATAGATTTTTCGGCACTTGTTGAAAAAATAAAAAATACAGTTCCTTTTAAAGTGAAATTAAGAATATTAATTCCGCAGGGAGACTATAGTATTAATACTGCCGGTTCTGTAGAGATAAAAAATGCTTACATCTCTTTTGATACAGATATAAACTATTCCGTAAATATCGGACAATAAGGAGATGATTAATATGAAAAAAATAATATTTATTCTTATAACGGCAATTTTAAGTACAGTTTATTTCGGAAGTACTTTTACGGATAATGCGGTTTCAAATAATAACGTAATGTTTAATTTTTCCGAAAGAAATATTTTAGATATAGGAGTTTCCGCCGATCTTTTTGCCGAAGAGAATCTTATAGATCTTTTGGATTTATACAGCAAAAGGAATGAAACGGAGTATGTTATAGATCTTAATGAAATTTATTCAGGTTTAAACGGAAGTAACGGATTAATAAGATTAAACGCATACGCAGAATCTTTTGCCAAAGTTAATCTCTTCGGAATTAAATTAGCTCTTAAAGCTGATATTAATACAGAAAATAAAATAGAAATACCTAATGAGATATTAAAATTTATTTCCGAAGGTAATGAAATAGGTGAAAATATTCAGGCAAGCGGTTCAGTAGATATGAATACCGTATTAACCTCAGGAATTTATGCGGGAATTAACAGCGGCAATTTCGGAATAGGTATATCGGGTGATTTATTTTTACCTCTTATTTACTCTGATCCTGAGGCTTATTATAATACATATTTTAATACAGAAAATGGCGGAGTTGGATCCGGAGCAATAGGTGAAATACCTGTTTATTCAGTTTTCAATTCAGAAGAAATCAAAGCTGTAAGTGAAGAAATGATTCTTGAAAAACTTTACGGTAATTCCGGAATTAAATTTGATATAGATTTTGTCGGAGTTAAAAATGACAGTCCGTATTTCGGAATTTCTCTGGGAAATATAGTTTTAAGACCTGCTGTACTTGATAAAAAACTTGTTGCCAAATTTGATATCAGTGCAGTTGCTACAGATCTTCTCGGAACAGGAGAATACGATACTTCAAGTAATTTTTCATTTGAGGATACTGAAGAAGTTAATATGGAATATAAAATGCCTCTAAAAGCTTCGGCTTTTGTTAAACTACCGGTTTTATTTTTTGATGTAACGCCTTTTGCCGATGTTTATTTTGATAAAGAAATACTTTTTGACTGGGGAACTTACGCAGAGGGACGATTACTCGGTATTATTCCTTATCATCTTTCTTTTACAAATATTAACAGTGCTTGGGGACTTGAAACCGGTTTCGGAATAGACTTACATGCCGTTGAACTATATATAGCAGCAGGTACAAAATCTTCAGATATAAATAATCTTTTTAATTTAAAGGGAATTTCAGCAAAAATTAACATATCTGTAGGTTTATGACTTGACAAAGCCGTATATAATACATATAATTAATTCGAATTTATGAGAAGTTTTTGTTCTGATAAAAAGAACGGCAGGAGGTTGTTTTATGACAAGAGAAGAATTATTTGAAAAAGTCAAGGAAATTATAGTTGAAGCTTTAGGCGTAGATGAGGAAGACGTAACTCTTGAAGCGTCTTTTGTGGACGATCTTGATGCTGATTCTCTTGAACTCGTTGACTTGACAATGGCTTTTGAGTCTGAACTCGGAGTAAGTATTGAAGATGATGAAATAGAAGAAATTCAGACAGTTGAAGATGCAGTTGAGGCTCTTGCCTCGAAGTTAGATATTGATGAAGATTAACCGTTAATACGGGGGAGCTTGGCTCCCCCTTTTTCATTTCATTTTTTAAGGAGGTATATTATGGCAAAAAAATATATTATTGTTACCGGAGGAGTTTTAAGCGGTATAGGTAAAGGTGTACTTTCTGCTTCTGTCGGTAGAATAATGAAAGAGAACGGAATTAATGTTAACTCTTTAAAAATTGATCCTTATCTTAATGTTGATGCAGGAACCATGAATCCCAACCAGCACGGTGAGGTATTTGTCACAGAAGACGGATACGAGGCTGATCTTGATTTAGGTCATTATGAAAGATTCCTTGGCATTGATATGAAAAGGTTCAATAACATGACTGCCGGACAGGTTTATAAAACAGTTATTGAAAAAGAAAGAGAAGGAAAATATCTCGGCGGTACTGTTCAGATGGTTCCGCATGTTACAGAGGAAATTAAATCAAGAATAAAAAAAATAGAGACAGATCTTCTTCTTGTCGAAATAGGCGGAACTGTAGGGGATATAGAAGGAGAGATCTTTCTTGAAGCTGTAAGGCAGCTTTCAATAGAAGAAGGACGCGAGAATTTTATGTTCATTCATGTAACTTTTGTACCATATCTTAATGTTACGAATGAATTTAAAACAAAACCAACACAACAGTCTGTTCAGTTATTAAGAAGAATAGGAATTCATCCTGATATGATAGTTATAAGAACAGAAAGAGAAATTGACTTTTCAAGTCTTGAAAAAGTTGCTCTTTTCGGAGGTGTTAAAAGTAACTACGTAATAAATCTTCCGGATCTTAAAAATGTTTATGAAGTACCCGAACAGCTTTACAGAATGGATGTACATAAACTTATAGCTCAGAGACTTAATTTGGAAATAAACGGTATTTTCAAATGGAGCTGTCCAAAAGTTTTTAAACAGGTAAGAATTGCCATAGTCGGAAAATATCTGGGAACTGATGACGCTTATAAGAGTATAATTGAAAGTATATTTTTATGCGGATATAAAAAACCGGAACTTGTTGATGCTGAAAATCTTGAAGAAATTGACGATGAAGGAGTAAAAAACCTTCTTTCAAAATATGACGGAATAATTATTCCTGGAGGATTCGGCAAAAGAGGAATAGAGGGTAAAATAAAGGCACTTAAATATGCAAGGGAAAATGATGTACCCCTTCTCGGAATATGTCTCGGTATGCAGACAATGATTATTGAATTTGCAAGAAATGTTATGGGATATGAAAATGCTAATTCAACAGAATTTGATGAAATAACAAAATACCCTGTTATAGATATTATGGAACATCAGAAAAAGATTCTTTCTATGGGCGGAACAATGAGACTCGGAGCACAGAAAACAGAAATTCTTGAAAAATCAAAACTTTCTGAAATATACAACGGTGAAAAAGAAACTTTTGAAAGACACAGACACAGATATGAAGCTAATTATGATGATTTTAAGGAAATGTATGCTTTCCCGGATGATGAAAATAAAGAAAACAAACTTATCATAGGCGGAAAATCTGATTTTATTGAATCCGTTGAACTTAAAGAAAATAGTTTTTATCTCGGAATACAGTATCATCCTGAATATAAATCAAAAGTAGATAAACCGCATCCGATTTTTGCTGCTTTTACGGAAACTATAGAAAAGAAAAAGAATATTTTATAAAAATTTTTATGAAATAAAAAATGAACCCTATTTAAGGGTTCATTTTTTTATACAGGTCAAACATTTTTATATAATTATCGACAGAAATATTTTCCGGTCTTGTCATAGGTGATATTTCAAGTTTATCAAGAATTTCATCGGAATTTCCGCAAAAATTTTTCAGATTATTTTTTATTGTTTTTCTTCTCTGTGAAAAACATCTGTGTACAAAATCAAAAAATTTTTTGTCGGTTTTTCCGTATAAATTATGAGGTTCAAGCTTTATTACAACGCTATCTATTTTAGGCTGTGGTATAAAATTGGAAGAAGGTACATCTATAAGTTTTTTTACATTACAGTAAGTCTGAACAAAAATGCTTAAAGGAGAATAGTCTTTTCCTGATATTGCAGCCACTCTTTCTCCGAATTCTTTCTGTACCATTAGTACAGCATATTTGAAATCAGGGGTTTCGGTAAATATTTTTTCAAGAATAGGAGAAGATATATTATAAGGAATATTGGCAATATAAACCGGATGCTTTTCGTTGAATTCCGATAAATTGTATTCAAGAAAATCTATATTGTAAAGTATAAAATTGTTATAATCTTTAAAACGGTCTTTTAGTAAAGGTATAAGAGTATAATCTATTTCAAATGAATGAACTGCTTCTGCTGATTTTAAAAGTTCTTCCGTAAGAGTTCCGGCACCGGGACCGATTTCTATTACATAATCATTTTTTGTAAGACCTGATTTTTCTGCTATTTTTAAAGGAATATTATTTGAATTCAGAAAATTCTGTCCGAATTTTTTTTTAAGTGTTATATCATATTTTTTCAGCCATTCTGATGTTTTCATATCCGCCTCCGTTTTTTATCTATTATATCAGAATATTTTTAATAATACGAAAAAATAAAATTTCCCATAATTAATAAAAAGTAAAAGAAATAATTCTGTTAACTCTTTTGCAACAAAAATGAATTAAAAAATTAAAGTTAAGGCTTTTTTTGTTACTATTTTTTTTTATCATTTATTTATAAAATAGAATACACCGGAGGTGTTATTATGAAAAAAATATTATTAACTATAAGCATTTTTATTCTTATAATGGCAGTAGGATTTGCCGGAAGTTCTCAGAACGGATTCAAAAGCAACGCTGATTTAACTCTTGATGCGAGCGTTACTGTAAGAGTTTATCAGTGGATAGCAGCAGGTATTTACCCGAGAGAAACTCCTCTTGATTTTCAGTATTATGCAAACTGGAGTAACGGTTCTGACGGTAACGATGAACAGCCGGGTACAGGAGAATTTTTAGGATCTTTTTCATTTGAATCAAACGAAGCGGTTACAGTTGATCTTTCAATAGTTGAAGGTACAACAAGCAGTGATATTTACAGTGCTTTTTACGGATTAAAAGTTTCAAAGGACAATAGTTTTGTTCAGGATAACAATGACCAGGATAAAAGTGTTATTTTTGCTGTTCCTTATTCAAAAGGCGTAAAAGAATACGGTATCTACGGTTCTTTTCTTATAGGAAAAGATTTCAGACCTTCCAAAGAACTTAATCTTGAATACAAAGTAGTTTTTTCTCCATCTATAAGATTTTAAATATAAATAAATCGGGGGCTTTAGCCCCTTTTATTTTTATCAAAAATAAATGATATAATATAAAATGTTAAAAATAAAAATGTAAAAGGGGGTTTAACATGAAAAAATACGGACTGATTTTAACTTTTTTGATTTTTTCAGCAGTTTTTTTTCCGTTCATTATTCAGCCACTTCTTCAGACAATAGAAGCAAATCCAGGTAGTGACGTTCTTATAGAATTTGTTACAACAAATGACGGACAGACAACAGAAAATATAAATATTGATGTAGGAGGAGCTTATATTGATTCTAAAAATCCTGCATGGGTTGTAGATGACAGTTATTCAAGAAGTTTTGAAGACTGGATTCAGTATCCGTCAACACTTTCTGTCCTTCCCGGTGAGAAAAGTGTTCAGCAGTTTACCGTAAAAGTACCTTCTTCCGCAGCAGGAAGTTATTTTGTAGGATTTAATTTTTCTTCGGCAAATGCTATAACAACGGGTCAGATTGCATATAAAATGAATTTTATAGCAGTTGTACATCTGATAGTAACAGGTCAGGGTAACAGAGAAAAAGTCGAAATTTCTCAGGCAACACCTACAATGGTAAAAGAAAACGGTGAATTAAAAGGAATAAAACTTGATCTTAATATTTATAATCCGAGTGATTGGCTTACAAATACTTACGGAAGAATTGATATTGTTTCAAATGATCTTAAAAAAATGCTTGCAACAATAGATATACCTGAAAATGAAGGTAATTATATTACACCTCAGAAATCAAGGGATATTTCCTTTCAGATAGAAAAACTTCTTCCTCCGGGAGAATATCAGATAAAAATGGTTTTTGACTACGGGTATCAGAATTATTTCAAAGGAAAAATGAATTATGAAATACCTTTTATTATACCCGCGGAAGTTGAGAATGACAGAAAATCACTTTATATAAGTACAGATCTTAAAGAAATTTATATAAAGAATGAAAAGAGATCCACAGCAAGAGGTATTCAGGTAAATCCTCAGTATACAACAATAAATATTTTAAACAATGATTATGTAAATGCAAATGTTTCCGCTGCTATTATAGATAATTTCTCTGCAGATGGTTTTGACGGAGAATACACAAGAAAAATAGACCCTTCATTTGTAACGCTTAAAGGAAGAAATGAGATAAATGCAAGGGCTTATACAGAAAGAGGGAACAGTCTTACAGTATCATCTGATTACAGAAGATCTGATTTAACAAAATATTCAGGACAGTATTTCGGATATCTTGATATCGATGCAAAGGGAGAACTCAATTCAAAGACTCTTGAAAAAGCAATGAGAATTCCTATAATTGTTGATTTCGGAGAAAATACATGGAATCTTGAAACTCTTGATGCAAAAGTTATGAAAAGCGGAGAAAACGGTAAAATATATATTACCTTAAAGAACACAGGAAATTCTTATATTGACTATGAAATAAATGCTATAAAACTTATTTCGGCAAATTCCGAAAGAGTAGGTGAGGATATTAAAGTTTCTGAAATGAGTACAATTTATCCTGACTGTAAAATAAATATAGAAAAAGATATTCCTCTTGAAGAAAATGTAGATCAGATAATACTTACACTGAAATATTTAAGACAGATAGATTCAAACGGAAATAAAATTTATGATTCAAAAAATATTACAATTAAATTCTGATAGAAATATGGCTTTAAGCCATATTTCTAATAAGAAGGTGATCTTATGAGAAAAATGTTTTCTGTTATTATTTTTCTTGGAATTGTTTTAACGTCTTTTTCGGCAGGAGAACTTTACAATGAATCTTTTTTTCAGACTGATATAAGAGAAGCACTTAGTACAGTATCTTTTGACAGTGGGGTTACAATAATAGCTGATCCTAATGTAATAGGATATGTAACTATGGATATTTATGATAAAACACTTGAAGAAATTATAGACATGATTTTAATGCCTTTCGGTTATTCATGGAAAAAAATAGATGATTATATACTTGTAGGGGTTCCGGATCCTTCAAGCGGAACATCTATACATCTTAATGATACATATGTAATGAAAACAAGACATATAACGCCGAGAGCACTTTATGAACTTTTACCGAAGTATTTTCAGAAATTTGTTTCTTACAGTACCAGTGAAGACAGTATGGTTGTTATAAATGCACCGCCTAAAATTGCAGGTACAATAGCAAACACAATAAGAAAAATAGATATAGGTAAAGCTCAGATATTAGTTGAAATAAAAGTTGTTCAGATAGATACATTTAAGTTTAAGGAATGGAGTCTTAAAAATTTACAGATAACCTCTCCTTATGTATCTGCTAATAATCCTTTTGATAATCAGAATCAGCATGTAAGCATAGATGAAAATAACCTTGAACTTTTTTATAAGATGAGCTCCACGGATATAGCCTTTATGCTTGAAAAAGCCATATCCGAGGGAGAAGCTAAGGTTGTTTCTAATTCAAAAATAAATGTTCTTTCCGGTGATGAAGGATCTCTTGCAGGAAAACTCAGTGATTATATTACTACATCAACTGACGGAAAGACTTCAGAAAAGTATACCGGATTTACCATAACTCTGACACCTTTTCTAATGACAGGTAAAAAAATAAGAGTTGATGCGAATATAGAATTAAATGATATAAGAAGTATAGATCCTTCTAAGGATTCTGTTATTTCAAATAATCTTAAATCAAATATTGTTTTAAATCTTGATGAAGAATCATCAGTTGCGGCTTTTAATTATTCCACAACATCGAAAAGTGAAATAGGTGTTCCTATTTTTTCAAAAATTCCCGGAATAGGAAGTCTTTTTAAAACAGTTAAGGAAAAAGAAATAGAACAGCAGCTTATATTTCTTGTGACATGTCATGCATCAGGTGGTGAAATTCAGTGAAAAAGGTTATAATTATTATTTCATTATTTTTAATTTCAGTAGCTGTTTTTTCAGTAGATATAGATTTTTATAATGTAAGCCTTAAAGAGGCTATAGAAACACTTGCCGGTGATGCCGGTGTAAATATAATAGTAGGGCCGGAAGTTAAAGGAACGGTAAATCTTTCGGTGAGAAGTCTTTCTGTTGAAAGTGCTCTTGATCTAATGCTTTACAATACTATTTATGATTATGAAAAAGTAGAAGAAGGAATATATGTTGTAGGTGCACTTGACAGTTCAAGTAATATAGCTATTTTTCTAAATAAACCCGAAGTTATAAAACTTAAATATATAACAACTGATAATATAAAAAATGTTCTTGATATTTACAGCGAAAGGGCAAAATATATAGAAGGTACTGATTTCGTTGTTATATACGGTGAGGATTTTCTTTCGGCAAAAATAAAAGAGAATATAAAGAAACTTGATCAGCTCGGTAAAGGATATATTTTACTTTATAATATTTATGAGGTTTCTGAAAGTTCTTATGTTGCAATACAGAATCTTAACAATTATGATTTTCCGATAAAATTTTCGAATTCTATTAAATTTATCAATAAAAACTTCACCAGACTTACAACTTTAAGGCAGACAGGATTTATAGAAACAGTTAATTATGCTTCTTTTTCATTTACTAATTCTTATAACTCGATAAATTTTGATATATCCATAGACGGTTCAAATTATGAAATAAATACCGAGCTTAAAGAAAATGATAATGTAATACAGAATCTTAAAGCTTCGGCAAATGTAGGGGATAAAATATTTTCAGCTTTTTTTATAGGAGGGAAATATTATCTTATTAATACTATAGTCGAAGAAAAAAATGAAGCATCACTTATGAATCAGCAGGATGTTTTTATGAAGGTTAATGCAGGGTTAAATTATGCATCATCCGGTAATAAATTCAGCTATTTTTTCGGTTCTGAAATAAATCAGTCTTATGTTGAATTTGAAAGTGATTTTTCGAAAATTTTCAGTGTTTTCTATAAAAGTAATATTTTATCAGATATGACAGGAAATCTTAAAGTATATAACAAAGTAAATGATTCCAAAATATACGGATACCTTTCTGTAAGTGAATCGGAAAATTTTGATCCTTTCGCCATGAAAGGTGAATTCGGAATAATAAGTAGTTTTACACTTTTAAATTCCCAGATAAATCCGTATTTTAACGGTTTTTTCTATAAATCCGGACTTAACTGGAATTTTGTTAAAAATTATGATTTTATAAAAAGTATTGATTTCGGCGGTATGGTTGATATAAGTTATGATCTGAGTAATTTCTTTATAAAACCGGAAGTATATATAAACATTAATGCGGAAATCATGAAAAGCAATTTTATTTTTGAACTGAAAACGGATAATTATTTCAATGTAAATCTTAAAAGTTATATAAATATTCAATTTTAAATGACGCCCGAAAGGGCGTTGTTCTTAAATATAAGGAGTGAGATAATGTTTAATATACTTGTTGTCGAAGATGATAAATCAATATCAAGACTTTTGGAACTTGAACTTAAACATGAAGGATACAATGTAAAGGTTGCCGAAGACGGAGAAAAAGCCTTAAATTTTTATGAAACTTTTAAGCCTGACGTGATATTATTAGATATAATGATTCCGCTGAGAAACGGATTTGAAGTTGCGGAAGCAATAAGAAGATATGATAAAGATGTAGGAATAATTATGCTTACAGCAAAAGGTGAACTTGATGATAAAATTGCCGGTCTTAAAAATTCCGACGACTATATAACAAAACCTTTTGAAATAGAAGAAGTTTTTGCAAGAATATATTCGCTTCTCAGAAGGCTCGGAAAATCCAAAGAAGCTATAAAAGTTAATAATATAGAGATGTTTCCCGAAAGAATGCAGATATATGTTGATAATGAGGAAATACATCTGAGTCTTACGGAATTTAATATTTTAAAAACACTTCTTATAAATAAAAACATAGTTGTGCCCAAAGAAAAAATTATGGAAGAAGTGTGGGGTTATTCTGATGAAGAAAATATGAATATAGTTGAAGTTTATGCTAATTATCTCAGGAAAAAATTAGGAGATACGGGTAAACAGATAAAAACCGTGAGAGGTGTCGGATACGTTATCAGAGAAGAGTAAAAAAAGTGCAGTAATCAATCAGACTATACTATTTACCGTAACAGTTCTTATTGTAATAACTCTTATTATATTTTCTCTAAGAGTTATTGTTGCATCATCAACTTTAAAAACATACAGTAATATTATAATTAATCAGATAAGTGCTCCTACTCTGAGTATAAGATCTTTTAATCAGGAAAAAACTCCTGAAAATAATTCAGAAAACGGTGAAAAGTCAGTTCTTGATTTTCTGGAGAGACTTATAAAAAGTAATAATACTATTGCTAATATGATACTGTCAAACAAAATAGTAATTCTTGATGAGCAGCTTATATCAGATCCTTACGGTATAATAAATTCAAATTTTAAAATACAGAAAAGTCCTTTTTTATATAAGGACAAGGGTCTTTATTATATATTTGTTGAGATTCCTGCTTTTCAGGAATCAAAGCTTATAATAGGCGGACCTTCTTTTGAATATACTGCTTTTATACAGACATTCGACAAAATTTCCATATTTATGATATTCGCAGGATTGTTTTTTTCTCTCATAGTGTCTTATTTTCTTGCGAAAAGAACTCTGAAACCAATAATAAGTATATCAAAAACAATAAGCGGTATAAATGTTGACAGTCTTGAAAAAAGAATACCGGAACAGGAATATTTTGAGTTTCATGTTTTAGCCCTTAAACTTAATTCCATGCTCGAAAGAATTCAGTATGCATATGATAATCAGAAACAGTTTGTATCTGATGTTTCACATGAACTGCGTACACCTCTTACTTCAATAAACGGTTACGTAAAAATGCTTAAGAGATGGGGAGCAAAAGATGAGGATATACTTAACGAATCAATATATAATATAGAAAAATCAGCGGATTATCTCAAAGATATGGTAGAAAAACTTTTAATACTTACAAAACCTGAATTTGAGCCTGAACTTGTAGAAGTATCAATTTATTCTGTTCTGAAGGATCTTCTGGAAATGTACAGAAAAGACAATATTCTTATAAATATTTACGGTAAGGATTTTACGGTTCAGAGTTCCGAAAAATATCTTTCAATAATACTTAAAACTATTATAGAAAATGCAATTAAATATTCTCCTTATGAAAAAAGAATAGATATAACACTGGAAAATAATATTATAAATATAAAAGATTACGGTATAGGAATTGAGCAGGAAAAGCTTGAGAAAGTTTTTGAAAGATTTTATAAAGTTGATACTTCGAGGACAGATAAAAGTCACGGACTCGGACTTTCCATTGCAAAAAAGCTTTCTGATAAATTAAACATAGATATAAGTGTAAATTCAAAAGTCAATGAAGGAACAGTTTTTACACTCAGATTTAAAGAATATCAGTCAGAAGAATAAAATAACCCGGAATATAAAAATATTCCGGGTTATTTTTAATTTTCAACTCTTATTTCCTGCCATAATTTGTTATAAACTGATAGAAAATCTCCGAGATCTTCTTTGAATTCAGAATTTTTAAGATCATCAATAGTATAATAAGGAACTGTAGTTCTTAAATTTCTTGCCTCAGTGTTTATTGACGGCAAACCGAGATAATCTACTATCTGTGCATATACTTTAGGATCATGTATATAATTTATAAATTTTTCCGCAAGTTCTTTGTTTTTAGATCCTTTTAATATCATCATAGTGTCAACATACATAGGTCCGCCTATTTCAGGCATGAAAAAATCTACGTTTGATTTGTCTTCAAGTTCAAGAAAAATATTTTCCGCATAACCGTGAACAACATAAAATTCTTCTGCTGCAAAACCTTTTGCAAATGATTCCGCATCAAATTTTAAAATATTCTTTTTCCATTTCATTATTAAATCTTTTGCTTCATTTAATTCATCTGTATTTTTTGTGTTAACGGAATATCCGAGCTGTTTAAGGGCAATTCCGAATACTTCTCTCATGTCATCAAGCAATGTCATTTTATTTTTTAAATTTTCATCAAGAAATATATTCCAGTCTTTTTCATAATTTTTTACGTATTTTGTATTTACGGCTATTCCTGTTCCGCCCATCATATAAGGTATTGAGTAATTACTTTGCGTATCAAAAGTTATTTTCTGAAGAACACTCTTATCAAGATACTTATAATTAGGTATATTGTTTAAGTCTATGGGTTCAACCATACCGAGATTTATCATTATTGATGCATAATCACCTGAAGGAAATACTATATCATAACCGGTACCACCGGATTTTAATTTAGCAAACATTTCTTCGTTTGAGGAAAATACATCGTATACCACGTCAACATTAAAGTCTTTTTCAAAATTCTCAATTACTTCATCCGGAATATAATAAGACCAATTAAATATATAAAGTTTCTGTTTTGAGCCGGAACAACCTGTAAGAATAAAAATAAAAACAACAACCAATAAAAAGTAAACATATTTTTTCAATATAACCCTCTCCTTTCAAGTTAAAACATATACTTGTAAAATCTTCTTGTCAAAACTGCCAGAAGTATAGTGCCGATAATCATAACTGCTGAAATAGCGTTAATTACAGGAGAAACGCCAAATCTTATCATTGAGTATATGTGTAAAGGCAAAGTACTTGAGCCAGGCCCGGAAACGAAAAAAGTAATAACAAAATCATCAAGAGAAAGTGTCATCGACATTAGAAATCCTGCAATAATACCTGGTACGGAAATTGGTATTATTACTTTCAGAAGAGTCTGAATTTCACTGGCACCGAGATCTTTTGCGGCTTCCAGAATGGTGCTGTCGAATTCGTCAAGTCTTGATAAAACAATAAATAAAACATAAGGTATATTAAATGTGGCGTGAGCCAGAAAAATTGTGAAAAGCGATAATTTTATTTTTACAAGTGAAAACATTATTAAAAGTGAAACACCGATTATTATATCCGGAAGAACCAAAGGAAGATATGAAATAATCTCAATAAATCTTTTTGAGCGGAATTTATACCATCTTATACCTATAGCCCCGAGAGTTCCTATAAAAGTTGCTACGGCTGAAGAACTTAAAGCTACAATAATACTGTTTCCGAAAGATCTCCATATATCCGCGGAATCCGTAAAAAGTTTTTTATACCATACAAGGGAAAATCCTTGCCAATTCATTGTTTTTGATGAATTAAAAGAAAAAACAAATAATATTATTATAGGAGTATAGAAAAAAATCATTGTCAGAACAAATACGAAAAGAGAAAATGAAAAGCTTTTTTTCCTCATCATATTACCTTCTTTATGTTCTTCTGTTTAGAAGTAAAAACAAGAACACCTATAACGGTAACAAGGGTAAGAAGCATTGATATTGCCGAAGCCAGAGGCCAGTTTCTTCCCGTTGTTAATTCTCTTGCTATAACGGTTCCCAGCATATTTGTGTTTTTATCACCTATTATCTGAGGAATTGCATAATTACCGAAAGCAGGTATAAAAGTGAAAAGCAGAGAAGTAATAATGCCGCTTTTTATATTAGGAATTAAAATCCTGAAAACAGACTGACTTTTTGATGCACCGAGATCTCTTGCTGCTTCCAGAAGTGAAAAATCAAATTTTTCTATTATTGCATAAAGCGGTAATATAGCATACGGAAGGTATGTGTATACCATTACAAGAATAACTGCATTGTTGTTGTATAACATTCCTATATAATCTTTTATTAATCCTGTTTTTAAAAGAAACTGATTTATAAAACCGTTATTTCCCAATACTGCAATCCATGCATAAACACGTATGAGAAAATTTGTCCAGAAAGGTATAATTATTAAAAGCATTAAAAAACTTTTATATTTACTTCGCGCCATATAATATGCAGAAGGAAGAGCAAGAAGTAAAGTGAAAATTGTTGACATTACAGCAATGTATATCGTGTTTAAAAGTATTTTAAAATAAGCGGAATTCATTAGATCTTTAAAAGCCTGAAGAGAAAAAACAGGATTAACTCCGCCGTACTGATTTTTTTCCATAAAGCTGAACATTATTATTATTGCCGAAGGGACAATAAAAAGAAGTGTTAGCCATATTAGCATGGGAAGTGAATATTTTGTTCCGTAGTTAACCTTCATTCTGCTCGACCTCCACAATGAAACCGTCATCTACGTTCCACCAGATATAAACATCTTCATACCAGTTAATTATTCCCTCATCAAGTATATATCTCGCATGCTGTTTTAATACTTTAAAAGTAAATTTTTCATTTACATCCACAAAAAAATTGGTCTGAAAGCCTTTATAGATCAATTTATTTGCTTTACCGCGAAAAAGGTTAAAAGTTTCCGGTAAATTTTGTGGTTTTTCTTTTGTGATTCTTATTTTTTCAGGTCTTACTGTAACATGCACAGTTGAACCTTTTTCAACTTTTTTATCAAGATATACATATATATCCCCGACATTTTCTGAACTGATTTTTGCATATTTATCCATAACCTCAGTTACTTTTCCTTTAATGAAATTGGTTTCACCTATAAAATTAGCAACAAACTTATCCGCAGGTGTTTCATATATTTCAAAAGGAGATCCTATCTGCAAAACCCTGCCTTCATTCATTACTGCTATTCTGTCTGAAACAGAAAGCGCTTCCTGCTGATCGTGAGTTACAAAAATAAAGGTTATTCCTACTTCATCATGAATAGAGTCAAGTTCCAAAAGCATATGCTGTCTCAGCTGTGCATCAAGAGCGCTGAGAGGTTCGTCAAGCAAAAGTACTTTAGGCTGATTGACAAGTGCACGTGCTATAGCTATTCGTTGTTTCTGACCTCCTGATAATTGTGAAGGCATTTTGTAAATATGTTCCTCAAGTTTTACAAGAGAAAGATTTTTCTGAACTTTTTCTTTTATTTCCTGTTCTGAGTATTTTTTCAGTCTGAGAGGAAATGCAATATTTTCATAAACATTAAGATGCGGAAAAAGAGCGTAACTCTGAAAAATTGTGTTTACCGGCCTTTTGTTGGGTGGTAATTCAAGTAAATTTGTGTTATCAAGATAGATAATACCATCAGAAGGTTCGTCAAAACCGCCAATCATCCTTAAAATCGTAGTTTTTCCGCACCCGGACGGACCTAATAGTGAATAAAATTCCCCGGCTTTAATATCAATATTAACATCATTAAGGGCGTAAAAATCATCAAAAATTTTGTTGACGTTTTTCACTTTAATGTTGCTTCCGTTCATACTTTGACCCTCCCTCAATTAAATATAAACATGCAAAATTATACATTCAAAACAATTTCAATTAATTAACCGTTATGAACACATTTTCTTACAATAATGTAAAAAATATGTTTGCTGTTCTGTAAATAAAAAATAATCTCCTTTTGGGAGATTATTTAACTTTTCAGAACTGTTATTCCTATGAGGCCTTTACCTGTATGGCACAGCAAAGACGGATTTATCTGATCTGTTTTAATTTTTTCTTTTTCAAATCCGAGATCATGAAATTTTTGCCTTATTTCATTTATTAATTCCATAGTTTCAGGGGTATTATCTGTTCTTCCTATGTATATTACGTCTATAGGATCATTTTCTATCCATGTTTTAATTTTTTCAAACATAGTAAAAACTGATTTTCTAACTCCACGTTCTTTACATACTGTATAATAAATACCGTCACTGTTAACCGAAATTACCGGTTTTATATTCAGAAAGTCACCTATTGTTGCCGATACTTTTCCTATTCTTCCGCCGGCTTTCAGGTATTTAAGCGTGGGTATAGTGTACATAATATTTATTTTATTTCCTATAGAATTTTTAACAGATTCTATAATATCAGGAAATTCATGATTTTGTTCTGCCATTTTTACTGCTTTATACACCAGAAGTCCGGAACCCACAGAAACACTTTTTGAATCTATAAGCTCAACTTCTACATTTTCATGTTCTTTTTTCAGATCTTTTATAACGTTTCTGAACATATTATATGTACCGCTCAGACCGCTTGAAACATTTATTGCTATTATTTTCTGATAACCTTTTTTTATAAGAGTTTTGAATGAATTTACTATATCTCCGTATGAAGGAAGCGAAGTTTTCGGAAATCCGCCTTTTTCCATAAAATCGATTACATCTTCATTTTTTATTTCTACGCCGTCACGGTATTCTTTTTCATCGATAATAACTTTTCCCGAAACAACTGCTAAAAAATCCCTGTCGAGAACTTCGGACGGAACATCACTCATAGTATCAGAAATTATTCCTATCATTTTTCCCCTCCCAATATTGATTTTAAATCAGATTTTTTACAAAAGACTCAAAACTTTGAAGATTTCGGTCGCTTTCTGAAATTATAACATCTTTTACTGAATATTTGTTTAAATTCCAATTTATGTTAATATAATTATCATTCCACAAAAATCCGGAACTGTATAGTCCTTTGTAATAGTCATCTACTTTGTAGTGAAATATAACTTCATCAGAAACAGAAAGAAATCCGTGGGCAAAGCCTTTCGGAATTAAAAGCATTAAATTATTTGTATCTGAAAGTTCTGCCGAAAATATTTTACAAAATGTTTCTGAATTTTTTCTTAAATCAATAACCACATCAAAACTTTTACCTTTTATTACATGTATTAATTTTGTCTGTGGAAAATTTATCTGATAATGCATACCTCTCAGAACATTTTTATGCGAATACGATATGTTATCCTGAACAAAGTTTATATCTATTCCGCTATTTTCAAGATCTTTTTTATTGTATGATTCATAGAAATAACCTCTGCTGTCAGTGATTTTTCTGTTTTCCATAAGTATGAGATCTTTTATTCCTGTATCAAAAATTTTTAAATTCATAAGAGCCTCCGTAACAAAAAAAGGGACATAAAGTCCCTTTTAATTATTGTTTTTTCTCTTTTGCAACTTCTACTATAGGTTTTCTTCCTCGTTTTTTCTTTCTGAATACTTCGAGAATAATTTCCGCTTCTTCAAAAGGAACGGTTAAAAATGAGAAGTTTTCAAAAACTTTTACATCTTTTATAAGTCTGTCGCTTACTCCTGATTCATCTTTAATGTAGTTTACAATCTTTTTCGGAGTCATGTCTGCCGAACGGCCGAGAGCAACAAAAAGTCTTGTTTTTCCGCTTTTGTTTACAACTGATACCGGTTTTATCTGAGAATATGATTTTTCATCGAGTTCATCTTTTAAGGTATATTTTATAAGAGATGCGATAATATCCTCAGGAGAACCGAGTTCCAGAAGTTCTTCGGAAATTTTTAAATATTCTTTGAAATCTTTATTTTCGATTATAGAAGTAATATCATCTTTTATTCTTTCTTTTTTTGTGTTTATAACTTCTTCGATTTCAGGTATTTTTTCTTTTCTTATTTCTGTTTTTGCATATTTTTTAATAAAAATAAGTTTTCTGTATTCGGAAGGAGTTACAAAAGTTATTGCTGTACCTTCTTTACCGGCTCTTCCTGTTCTTCCTATTCTGTGAACATATGATTCGGGATTCTGAGGAAGTGCGTAATTTATTACATGAGTAAGTTCTGTTATATCAATACCTCTTGCGGCAACGTCTGTTGCTACTAAAATATTTATGTTTTTGTTTTTGAATTTTTTAAGTATTCTTTCTCTCTGATACTGTGAAATATCACCGTGTAATGCTTCGGAAGAATAACCTCTTTCTGAGAGATGAGTTGAAACGTTATCTACATCTACTTTTGTTCTGCAGAAAATAAGTCCGTAAAAATCTTTTTCAATATCTATTATTCTGCATAATGCTTCGAATTTGTCTGATTCTTCTACTTCAAAATATATCTGTTCTGTAAGATCTGTTGTGAGCTGCTGTTCTTTTACTTTGAGAACTTCATAATTTCTCATGTATTTTTTTGCAAGACTTAATATTCTTGTCGGCATAGTTGCGGAAAAAAACAGCATCTGTTTTTCCGGAGATGTTTTTTTAAGAATTTCCTCAACATCTTCTATAAATCCCATATCTAACATTTCATCGGCTTCATCCAATACGAAAAAGTCTATTTCTGACAGATCAAGAGTTCCTCTGTTCAGATGATCTATAACTCTTCCGGGAGTACCTACAACAATGTCAACACCGTGTCTTAGTTTTGAAAACTGATTTTCCATTGAAGCTCCGCCGTAAACAGGGAAAATAGATAATTTTTTCTTGCCTTTAAGAGAATTCAGTTCTTCTGAAACCTGTATAGCAAGTTCTCTTGTAGGAGTAAGAATAAGAGCTTTTACAACTCTGTCTCCGCCTTCTATTTTTTCAATTAAAGGTATACCGAAAGCTGCGGTTTTTCCTGTACCTGTCTGTGCCTGACCTATTAAATCAATTTTACCTTCCATTAATTTAGGAATTGTTAATTTCTGTATAGGAGTCGGTTCCTCAAATCCTTTTTTCTCAAGTGCTTTTATTATAAACTCGGAAATTCCCAACTCTTTAAAACTTTCAAGGGTATTCAAAATATCTCTTCCTTTCTAAAATATATATATTTATGCGCCAATAAACGACATTATAATCAATTTCCGGAAAGATTAACATACTAAGTTTAAAGTAAATATATTAAGATTGTGAATATATTATATCAAATTTATATTAAATAAAGTAAAATACTTATCACTATAAGGAAATCTTTATGTGAACAATTAATACACCCGTGGTGATTGTGAAATAATGTAATATAAAAAAATGCATTTATAATGTGCATAACAGGTAAATAAAAAGCAGAAAAGCTTATTTTTCATTATATAATAAAAATGTACCCGGTAAAATAATTTGTCTATTTTACCGGGTACGCATTACTGTTAAATTTTACATAGCACACATTATTTTATTTTTATATTTCCTGTAGTTGTTTCTATTTTTAATTTATATTTTCCGCCGTCTTTATAAAAATGTTTTTTTACAGAATAATTTCCGACTTCTATTCTTCCTGTTGTTGCCGTGCATTCTATGGAATAAAGATTTATATCAGGTAATTCGAGAGTTATGCTGCCTGTTGTTGCTTTTATATAAATTTCTTCCGGGGTATTACTCAGATTAGCATATATTCTTCCTGTTGTCGATCTCAGATATAAATATTCTGTGTTTATCTGTTCTGTGGATATTCTTCCTGTAGTTGTTTCAAGTCTTAAGTTTTCAAAATCTGATTTATAAACTTCTATGCTTCCGGTAGTTGTTTTTATGTCAGAATTATCAGAAATAAGAGATGAAATTTTTACGTCACCGGTAGTTATTTTTCCGCTTATTTTTTCAACAGAAATATTTTCAACGATTAGGTCTGATGTTGTCATCGAAAAATCAAATGAGTTTAAAGAGTTTTCGAGTGAAACATAAAAAAATTTATTTTTCCCGCTTATAGGACCGAAAAAACTCTTTTTTTCCTCTTTTATGTATATTAAAGAATTTCTTTTTGAAATATTAAATGTTGATGCATTGTCATCTTCATATTTATAATTTATAGTGTTATTACCATTTCCGGAAAGCGTAAGATCGGCAACTATAAGGTCTGCTGATAAATCTGATATTCCGGATACAGGTACAGTGTCTTCCAGTATTCTGTTACCCAGCAGCGAAGAAAAAGATGAAATATATAGTAACGATATAAACATAATACAGTAAATTATTTTTTTCATATACAAACCTCCTTTTTATTTCTGTTATAATTTTAGCATTTCTTTTATATAAGTATTTTCTTTTTTGATAAAAAGTCAGAAAATACTTATAAATAGTCGTAATATTGATTTTTAAAATTTTTTTAATATATTTTAATGTTTATATGTGATAATATTAAATGTAAATATAAAAAAAGGAGTTGTAAAAATGGAAAATAAAGTAGTTGCAAAAGTAAACGGTTTAGAAATAACAGAAAATGAAGTTAATATGCTTATTCAGCAGTTAGGTCCGCAGAGAGCGGCTCAGTTTAAATCAGAAGAAGGAAAAAAGGCTATAATCAATGAGCTTATTAATCAGAAACTCTTCTATCTTGAAGCTTTGGATAACAATATAGAAAATAATGAAGAATTTAAAAGTGAACTTGAAAAAGCAAAAATGAATATTATTACTCAGATAGCTGTTCAGAATTTTCTTGAAGATGTAAATGTTGAAGATGAAGAAGTTAAAGAATATTATGAAAAAAATAAAGAAATGTTTAAAAATCCTGAAATGGTTAAGGCAAGTCATATTCTTGTATCTGATGAAGATAAGGCAAAAGAAATTTTTGAAGAAATTAGCAATGGTTTGGATTTTGCAGAGGCCGCTGTTAAATATTCAACATGTCCGTCAGGAAAAAACGGAGGAGATTTAGGATTTTTCGGAAAGGGACAAATGGTAAAAGAATTTGAAGATGCAGCTTTTGAACAGAATCTAAATGAAGTCGGAAATCCTGTAAAAACTCAGTTCGGATATCATATTATTATGGTAACGGAAAAGAAAGAACCTGCAGTAAGTTCATACGAAGAAGTTAAACCAGAACTTAAAAGACAGATGACAGCCATGAAACAGAATAAATTATATGCAGATAAAACAGAAGAACTTAAAAAAATATATAAAACTGAAATAATATAAAAAAATAATAGGCCGTCAGGCCTATTGCATATAAGGGGTTTTGGGGATTTACTTATGAATAAATTATACATTATTATGATTTTGGATTTTTATTACTAAAGTCATGACCGGAGGTAACAAATGAGGTATGAAAACTATATATGGGATTTTGACGGAACATTATTCGATACATACGGCTCTACAATGAAAACCATTGAAAAAGTTTTTAAAGATCACGGTGTAAATCCGGAAATGAATGAAATATACAGAGATTCAAAGGAATATACTCTTTATTATGCTGTGGAAAATGCAATGAATAAATACGGTGTTTCGGACGGGGAATTTGCCGGGAATATTCATTCTGCTCTTGAAAGAATAGATGTTAAAGAGAGGAAACCTTTTGAAAATGCTGAAAAAATTCTTGCTGAAATAATTAAAGGCGGAAGAAATTATATATTAACCAACAGAAATGAAAACACACTTTTACCTATTCTTGAATTTTATGATTTTAAAAAATATTTTTATGATATTATAACTCCTGATACAGGTCTTGAATCTAAACCTGATCCGGCAATGTTTTTTCATATAATAAAAAAACATAATCTTGATATAGCTAAGACAATAACTGTAGGAGACAGAAAACTTGATATTGATGCCGGAAAGGCTACGGGGATAAAAACATGTCTTATTGATTTTGATAAATTTTTATTTGATATTGATTATGATTATAAAGTAAGTAATTTTGCCGAATTCGGCGAATTATTCCTGAAATAAAAGGCGATACTCACGTATCGCCTTTTTTTAATTAAAGAATGTATAAAATCTGTCAACAAGCTTATTATAAAAAACTTTATCTTTTATACCCTGATTTTCTGCTATTATGAAGTTATAAGCCGTGAAAAATCTTGAAATAAGATCATTGTCAGAAAAAACATATTTTTCATCGGAATAAAGACCTAATTCCATAACTTTTTTAAAGAAAACAACCAGTTTATTATCATAAAATACATAATTCATTTCTTTATATTTCTGAAGTATTTTATAAGAATTATCCAAATCATTTTCTGAAATGAAAAAAGAAAAAAGCATATCAAGTTTTTCAATATCGTCTATATATTCAAAGTTTATTTCAGATCCGGTGAATATTTTATAGTATATGTCATAATCACTTTTCAGATAAGTAAGCATTTTTTCAAGTGTTTTTTTATCAGGATCTGCATTATTTATAAAATAAACAACGGCATTGTTTTTTTCCGAATCATCAAAATAATCCATTATTTCATAAGTATCACCGGTATTCATTTTGTACGAATAAACAAGACTTTCTTTCAGAGAAGAGATTCTTGTTTTTTTATTAGGATCAAGAAATGCTGTTTTAAGAGAGAGTTTAAAAACTTCTTCATATATACTGTCATTGTTTTTATACATTTCATAAGAAATAGTTCTTAATGAAGCTGATTTGAAGAAGTTATCCTTTATCATCATTGTATAAATAAGTGCTTTTTCTATTTTCTGATGATTAACATAAAATTCCGATATTTCTCTCAGAAGAGATGAATAGTCAGGGTATTCAGAAACTTCATTCAGATATTTTTTCATGAGTGCTTCGTACTGTGAATATTTTGATGTTCCGTAATATTTATCCATTAGTTTCATGAAAAGTCTTACTTTGTTTGAGTCATCTGTAATTTTGTCAAAATATATATTGTAATAATCAGGCATATCGGCTATTAATTCTATTATTATCTGATCACGTACAAAATCAAATTCCATTTTATTTATTATATCCGAAAGTATTTTATCATCTTTTCCGGAAAGGCTCATAACAATATCTTCCTGAGTGAAATATCTTAAAAAATCGTCACGGATATTTTCAGAAAGATTGTAAGAAATATAAAAAAGGCCTTTTCCTGAATAATATTCCGAAAAAACACTGTAAAAATAATCTCTTATACTTAAATAAGTCCAGTTATTTATTATCCTGTTATACATGTATACAACATTTTTTTCATATTTTGCTTTCAGAAAAAAAGACTGTATATCCCGAAATATGTAATAAAGAGTTTCTTTGCCGTAATAAACAGAGGTATAGAATTTTTCATCAATATCAGAATAAGAAATAAGAGTTTTTATTTCTGATTCAGTGAAAAGATTTATTTTTTCCGAATATGATGATAAATTTTCTGATTTTTTATAATTTGTAAGTACTTTTGCTATATAATCAGAATTAGCCCTGAATTGTTTCACGGAATCTTCATTATAATCTTTATATATTCTGAAAAAAGAATCTGTTACTCCGGAATTTTTTATATAAAAAGAAATATCTGTTTTTTTTAAAGTATTTTCCGAAGAACCTTTTATATTATAATCAGTGTTCATCGAAAAAAGAAAAGAACACATGATAATTACAGAAAGTGTAAATATTTTACGAACATTCATTATTTCACCACCGGAAAAAATTTTGATTATTATAATTATATCATCAACATATTAAATTTAACTGGAAATAAGAAGAATTTAAAATATATCTGAAATTTTAAAAAAATAAGATGAACATTATATGTTCATCTTATTTTGAATTTAAAAATCAGTTATTATCACATTTTATAAAATTTTCCACCGGAACTTCAACTATTGAATTATTTGAGTCACTTATGAATTCAATTTTTTCATCAATTGTATAAAATGAATGTTTCTGATCTTTAAGTACAACTTCTCTGTCAAAATCTATATCTGTAAGCCTTAGAAAGTCTGAAAATTTTATAGTACTTTTTTTGTCATTAAAATCCTTTTCGGTTATAATTATGTATTTATTGTCTACTGTTATACTGTCGGGGCATATAAGTGTTTCTGATTCAGAAAGTGTATCATTTCTGTCTACGAGAATAAAGCTTATGTTTCCTGTAACTTCTGTTCCGAAATAATCCCTGATTTTTTTGTAAAATTCTTTAATAGTCATGTTTACCTCCTGGTTTTATTATGTCTTCTAAAGTATCAAATATTTTTATTAATTTTGAAGCATTTGTTATATTCATTATATTTTTAACATCTTTATTAAGTCCTGTCATATACATTTTTTTCCTGTTTTCATTTATAAATTTAAAAACAGAAACAAGGCTTCCTATTCCTGAGCTGTCAATATGGCGTATATCGCTGAAATCTAATACAAGAATATCAAAATAATCATCTTTAATTTCTTTTTTTATTTCTTCCTTGAAATCAAGACTATGGTATATATCAAGTTCACCGTGGCACTTAAAAATCATCATGTTATCAATATTAATTTTATCATACTCTAAATACATTAAGCACCTCCTAATAATTCGGAAATTTCTGATAAAGATTTTGTTATTGATTCTTTTGTGTACGGTTTTTTTATTATATAGTTAATACCTGAATCTGAACTTTTCTGTCTGTCATCTTCGGAATCATATCCCGTAACTCCTGCTATAAAAATATTTTGCCCCTTATTTCTTATTTCTTTTGCAAAATCATAACCGCTCATACCCGGCATCTGTATATCTGTGAATATAATATCTGCGGAATAATCTATTTCATCAAGTATTTTTAAACCTTCAAAGGCATTTTCGGCGGTATATATATATCTTTAAAATACGGTTCTATTATTTTTTTAAAAGCAAGTCTGTTTATACCGTTATCTTCAACTATTAAACATGCCGGAAAGCTTAGAAGACCTTTTGAAAAAGGATAATATTCATAAGGTTCAGGATTTTTATTCTGATCTGTTTTCAGAAGAGGTAAATAAATTCTGAAAGATGTTCCTATACCCAAATCACTCTCAAATGTTATTTTGCCGTTCATAAGATCTATAAGACCTTTTACTATACTTAATCCCAGACCTGTTCCCTGATATTTTTTTATATATGAATTATCTCCCTGTACAAATTCAGAAAAAATATTTGCCTTTATTTTTCTGTCTATGCCTATTCCGCTGTCTTTTACTTCTACGGTAAAAAAATTATTTTCATCTGATATTATTATTTTTACATAACCCGTATCAGTAAACTTCAAAGCATTTCCGACAAGGTTGTTAAGTATTTGTTTTATCCTGTATCTGTCACCGTAAAAAAATTTTTCATGAGTCAGAAATTCATAATAAAAATCTATATTCTTCTTCTTTGCTATGCTTATAAATGTATTGTGTATTTCTTCCGTAAGGGATTCAAAATTAAATATTTCATTTTTAAGAGTTATTTTTCCGGCTTTCATTTTTGAAAATTCCAGAATTTCATTAAGAACATCTCCAAGGCCCAGAGCAGAAGATTTAGCCATTTTTATGAAATCTTTCTGTTCTTTTTTTAAATCAGAATCAGCAAGAATTTCAAGACTTCCTATTATTCCTGTGAGAGGAGTTCTTAATTCATGACTCATATTTGCAAGAAATTTTGATTTAATTTCATTTGCATATTCCGCATCCTGCTTGGCTTTAATGATTTCAGACCTGTAAAGAAATTCCTGCAGATATGATTCTGCAATTGTTCTGAAAAGTTCCATTTTTACATATGATTTTGAAGTAAAAACATTGTCTGATTCTTCGGCAATATCTATACTGAATCCGCATATTTTCTTTTTATTAAAGTAAAGGTCAAAAGCTATAATTTCTTTTATAGGTTTTGTTCCTTTTGCAAAATAACTGTATTTTTCTGAAATATCTCTGAGTTTTTCACCTGGATTTTTAATGTGTTTTATCATTTTTGAAGATTCTACAAAGGTATAATTAAAAAAATCTTCAGGAATTTTATCCATTTTCAGAAAATCATTATTGTGTCCTACCGATTTAACATAATCGACATAACCGTTTCTGAAAATCCAACAGCTTCCGTAATCACCTTCTCCCATAATATTAAAAAGATAATCAAAGAGAAAAGAGATAAATTCCTCAAGACTTTTTTTATTCATATCGGGAATTTTATCTGATAAATCTATTAATTTTTTCATAAATTCATTTAATTCTGTAGTTTCTTTTGTGAGATAATCCAGTTCATCGTTAAGAGCAATTAGTTCTTCATTTGAAGCCAAGAGTTCTTCACTTGCCGCTTCGAGAAGTTCATATTTGTTGCTGAGTTCTTTGTTCTGATTTTCGATTATTTTTTCATATTTTATTAATTCTGTTGTTTCCCATAAAACAATGAGACATGAATTTTTCCCGAAATAATTAATATATGTGCATGTATATGAAAAAAATCTGGAATTCTGAAAGTTTATGTTGCCTTTTTTTGATTTTAATGTTTTTTGTGTGATTTCCGGAATTGTATTAATAATTTCATCAAAAACTTTTTTGTTTTTTATAAGTTCCAGATTTATAACAGAATCCGAAAATTTTTTGAACTGAATATTTGAAAATAATATATTGTAATTTTCATCTGATATAAATATCATAAAAGGTACTAAATTTACTATATTATCGAGTATATTTTTCATATAAATATTATTTGACTGCATTTCACTTTCTGTAGTTATATCCTCAATAATTGTATGAAGAAAGATTTTTGAATTTATTTTTACGGGAGTTGAGTATACTTTTACGTTTACTACAGAATTATCCTTTTTTTTATGTTTGAAAACAAAATAATTCATTTTACTGGTTTTGGCACGCTGCATTTCAAGTTTTACCTGCTCGTCAGTAAGAATATTAATTTCATTAATATTCATAGATCTGATTTCCTCATGAGAATAACCGTAAAAATTTCTTGCTGAAAGATTTGCGTCTATAATATCTCCGGTATCAGGATCAATTATATACATCATGGTATTACTGTTTTCAAAAAAATCTTTATAAGATATTTTAAAATCATCCATAAAAATCCCCCCTCATCCCCTTAGTTAATTATATAATAAAAAAATATTAAAATAACATTATCATATAAGATTTCATTTGTTATAATTAAAGTATATAAATTAATATGAACGGAGATGAAAATATGAAATATATTGATTTCAGAAGTGACACGGTAACAGAACCCACCGAAAAAATGAGAAAAGCTATGTATAATGCAGAAGTTGGTGATGATGTATACGGGGATGACGTTACTGTAAACCGACTTGAAAAAGAAGCTGCATATAAGTTAGGTAAAGAAGCTGCACTTTTTGTTCCCAGCGGAACATTCGGAAATCAGCTTGCACTTTTTACACATGTGAACAGAGGAGAAGAAGTTATTCTCGGAGATCAGTGCCACATAGTTCAGCATGAAGCAGGAGCTTCAGCCTATATAGCAGGAGCTCAGCTCAGAACAGTAAATGCTCCTTACGGCAGACTGAACATAAATGAAATTGACAACAAAATAAGAAAAACTGAAGATATTCATTATCCGAAAACAGCACTTATATGTATTGAAAATGCACATTCATCAGGTTATACTGTACCTTTGGAAAATATGAGTGAAATATATAATCTGGCGGAAAAATATAATTTAAAAGTACATCTTGACGGTGCAAGAATTTTTAATGCCGCCACCGCACTCGGATGTGATGTAAAAGATATTACAAAATATGCCGATTCTGTTATGTTTTGTCTTTCAAAAGGACTGTGTGCACCTGTAGGATCTATACTGACCGGTGAAAAAGAATTTATAGACATGGCCAGGAAAAAGAGAAAAATTATGGGCGGAGGATTAAGACAGTCTGGAATAATTGCGGCTGCCGGAATAGTTGCACTTGAAGAAATGACAGAAAGACTTTCCGAAGATCATGAAAATGCCGTTTATCTTTCGGAAAAACTTTCGTTAATTAATGCTTTAGAAGTTGACAGGGAAAGTATTCATATAAATATGGTTTTTTTCAGGGTAAAACAAAAATATAACTGTGATGATTTTATAGGATTTCTTTTAAAAAACGGAATAAAAATAAGTTCCGAAGAAAACGGATATTTAAGATTTGTAACGCATTACTGGATAGATAAAAACAAAATAGATTATACATCTGAAAAAATTAAAGAATATTTTGCTGAGAGGTGATATTATGAATGATCAGAATAAGAGATATCTTATTTTATCCGTATACATAGCAATAGCTATAATTATTTCTGTTTTTCTTCTCTATATAGCTTTCAGAATTTTTATAGTAATACTGCCTATAGTATTTATTATATTTATTGTTTTAAAGTTAAGAGATTATTTCAGAAAAAGATAAAAGGCTTATTAAGCCTTTTATCAGAACCAATAAACACCACCTGCGGAAATTGAAATTTCAAAATCAAATGAATCGATTATTTTTAGCGAAGGAACAATTTCTGCAAATACTGTAATCGGTAAATTAAAATAAGAACCGTCTGAAAGTTCAATTTTAGGAATATTATAATCTATGCCTAAAGGAAATCTTAAACCGGCTGCAATTGAAGTAAAATTTTTTAATCTTAAAAAAACACCGCCACCGAAATGTGTTTCAAAAGGCCAACCGAATGTATTGTTTACAAAATTACTTTTAAACATATAATCACCGGCAGCACCTATACTTCCGAAACTCAGATTATAAGAAAGTATTCCATCTAAATAACCTGAATCTGTTGTTAATCTTCCGTAAGCACCGTTTTCAGGATATCCGGAATATACTCCCACGCCTTTTTCCGAGAAACTTAACACAATAGCAACGATGAATAAAAAAGTGATAAATATTTTTTTCATATTACCCCTCCTTAATATAATGTAAATTATTTTAATTATACTATAAAAATACGGACAAAAAACCTAAAAGATTTTTTGTCCGTGATTTTATAAATTTATACTTTTAAAAAAATAATAACCGCCTATTATATTTGATTCATAATTAAGCTGAGAAAGTCTGAAGTCTGTATTTTCAAGCGGTAAGGGTTTTCTCAGATCTGATTTTATAAGATCAACGAGTTTGTCAAAAGGAAATTTATCTGCATTTATTACCCCTCCGCCTATTATTACGAGGCCAGGATCGAATAAATTTACAAGTGTTGAAACAGAAAAAACCAGAGAATCAAAGAATAATTTTTTGTATTTATCCAGATCTTTATCATCACAGGAAAAAAAGAATTCTTTTGTAATATCTTTTCCCGTTTCTTCTTTATAATTTTTTATGTATCTGTCCAAAGCCATTCCTGATGAATAAAGTTCTATACAGTCTGTTTTTCCGCAGTTACATTTTATATTATTGCCTGCCGGATATTTTACATGACCGATTTCAACAGCAGCTCCGTTTATTCCGGTAAATATTTTTTTATTAATTATTACAGAGGCACCGAGCCCTGTACCTATAAATATACCCAAAGCATTGCTGTAGTCATCTTTATAAAATGTTGAATATTCACCGAAAAGCTGAAGGTTTACATCACGTGTTATGAAAACAGGAACGGAATATTTTTCTTTCAGTAGATCTTTAAGATTATGCCTTTCTATACTTTTTAAATTAGGTGCCGAAAGTATTTTTCCGTTATTATCCACTACGGCAGGAACACCTATTATTATTCCGGATATACCGCCTTCAGTATTGTCTATAATTTCTGTAAAAAAATCAACACCTTTTTTATTTATTATATCTGAATTCACTTTCTTAAAATTTGAAATAACAGCATTTTCAACAGTTCCGTAAGTCGTTTTTGTACCACCGACATCAAAAACTATAACTCTGTCTTTAATAGGATTCACCTTCTCTCAACAGAAAATCCGTCATTATCTTTAAGTATTTTCGTTTTGAATCCGCCCTCTTCTATGATTCTTCCGTAATTAAAACCACCGTCAAAAGTATAAACAGACATAAATTTGAGCGGTGTTTTTCCTACGTTTATTATTCTGTGTGCCCATTCATAATCTATATGAAGTATTGTACCTTCTGAAAAATTCACAACTTCTTCCTCATCTTTGTTTTTAAGAAGTCCGAGTCCTGTTCCGCTCAGACAGAAATAAATTTCGGAAAATTTTTCAGCATGATAATGACCGCTTGTAAAATAATATTCATTTCCTACAACTCCTGAATAAATTGTTGTGGTTGATACTATAAGATGACCTTTTGAATTATTTTTATCGAATTTTTCAACCATATAAAGTATGGGGTTTTCAGCGGAAAGTTCTTTAGGAACATCTTCATAATAATCTTTTAAATCAGATAATCTTTTTATATAAATATCAGTAGGGTTCTGCAGTTCTGTAAGTTCAAAATTAAATACGGTATGGGAATTCATAAAATACCTCCTAAAGTCTTTTGTTTAATTTATTAAGTTTCTCAAGCGCTTTTTTATATCCGTCACTGTCTCCGAAAAGGCCGGAGCTTCCGAGTATTAGTATATCAACAGGATGACTTGTTATTTCTCCGATAGTTTTTGTATTAACCGAACCGTCTATCATTAAATCATAATTATAACCGTTTTTAATTTTTAATTCATTAAGTTGATCAAATTTCATCAATGATTCTTTTACAAATTTCTGACCTGCAAATCCGGGATCAACAGTCATTACAGTTATTATATCAAGTCTCGGGAGAAGAAGTTCTATATATTCTACAGGAGTTACCGGAGATAAAACTATACCGGCTTTTATACCTGCATTTTTTATTTTTTCTGTAAGCCTTAAGGTCAGAAGTAACATTAAGTATCTGATCCCCTGCAAATGCCGATAGAGTAAAAACAAACACCAGAATAAACAAAATAACTTTTTTCATCCCTATACCTCCTTCAAATTAAGTAGATGATCTTTCAATTACATCCACCGATAAAACTATTTTGTCATTAGACAATTTTTCTTCGTTTATTAAAGATAAAATCATATTAAAAGCCTCAATACCCATAGTTTTTTTCTTCTGATGAATCGAGGAGAGTTCCGGGGTTACATATTCACATTCTTTTATATCATCATAACCTAAGACAGAAATATCTTCCGGAATTTTTACCTTGTTTCTTATAACTTTCATTACTCCGAGAGCTAAAAGATCACTAAGAGCAAATATTGCATCAAAAGATTTTATGAACTGAAAATTTTTTATAGCGTAAAGTTCGGCATTTTCAACATCAACAGTTTCTATTTCACGTATTTCATAATTTACACCGGGATTATGATTAAGTATGAATTCCACACATCCGGAAAGTCTCTGCTGATTTGTCTGAAATCTTTTCGGACCGGAGAGTATGAGTATTCGTTCTCTTTTTTTCCTGTTTACAAGAAAATCCATTCCTTTATACCCACCCAAAAAGTTATTTGAAAATATTTCATTTTTTGCACCTTCTACATGTCTGTCCGAAAAAACAATTGGTATCTGGCTGTTAGGGTAATTATTATTCTGATTTGTAGAAATAATAATAAGACCGTCAACTTTTCTTGCTGAAAATTCTTTTACAAGTTTTTTTTCTATATCCGAAGATTCAAGAGAATCTCCTATTAAAACAGTGTAATTGTTTTTAAGTGCTTCCTGATGAACTCCTTTTGAAAATCTTGAAAAAAACTGATTAGAAAGATCAGGTACAATTAAACCTATTGAATTTGTTTTATTTAGCCTCAGACTTCTTGCGAGAAAATTTGGTGTATAATCAAGTTTTTTACATGCATCTATAACTTTTTCCCGTGATTTTTCCGATACACCGGAATAATTATTTATTACTTTTGAAACAGTTGCCTTGGATACTCCTGAAATTTTCGCAATATCATCATAATTTATTTCCTTGCCCATAAAATATTACCTCCCGTTAAGAAATCGATACATATCAAATCACAAAATACCTTTTAAAAGAGTATTATACAATTCGAAATCGATTTCGATATCATTATATACTTTTTTGGTTTTTAAAAAAAGTTTATTTTTTTCTGTTTAAGTTTAAAGAAAGGAAGTTATTCCTAAATATATAAAATAAATATTAAAAATGTTATTTTTTGTTAAAATAAAAAAATTAATATTTCTTTTACGTTACAAAAAACAAAAAAGCGCTGTAAAAAATGCTTACAGATATTTTTTAAAATTGTAAAATTATAAAAATAAACGATAATCGTTATTATTATTTCTATAAAAGACAAGTCCTTCAGTATAAAAAAATGAACATGTTTTTTAATTTTGTATTAATAATGTATAATTAAAATATAAAAATTCGGAGGGAAAAATGAAAAAATATATATATTTCAGTTCTTTTGATGATATTTACATAAATATGGCCATAGAAAATTATTTTTTCAGCCCGGGATCGTCTGAATATCTTTTAATGATTTATACTGATAAAAATTCCGTAGTAATAGGTAAGCATCAGAATCCTTTTTATGAAGTTAATCTTGAGTATATAAAAAAGAACGGGATAAATCTTTCAAGGCGTGAATCAGGTGGAGGAACAGTGTTTCATGACATGGGAAATCTTAATTTTTCTTTTATTACTGATAATAAATATGATATTTATAAGGAATCAGATTTATTTATAAAAAAACTTTTTTTTATTTTAGGTTTAAAATATTTTCAGAATTCAAAAAAAAGTATTTTTATTAATAATAAAAAAATTTCCGGAAGTGCTTTCCGAATATCAAAATACAAAAAAATGAGACATTTTACGCTTCTTGTAGATTCGGATTTGGATATTATGAAAAAAAGTCTTGAAAAAAATTATGATTATATTATTTCTGAAGACAATTCAGTAAGATCTGAAAAAAGTGAAGTTGCTAATATAAGCAGTTATCTCGGGAAAATAACGGTAAAAGATTTAATAAAAATAATTTCCGGAAATTTTACAGAATATATTAATACAGAAACTCCTGAAGAAACATTTTATTATGAACGGAAAAAATATTATTTGTCAAAGGAATGGATATACGGATATACAAATAATTTCAGAGTAAAAATAGATAATAATGATTTTTATGTAGAAAACGGAAAAATATACGGAAATACATATTTTGATGATTATTTAAAAGGGAGGGAAAATAATGCAAAAGTTTGAATTTCATCAGAAAGCACTTTCTTTGCTTGAAGATTCAAAAACAGCTCTTTTATCTACTTTAGACACAAACGGTTATCCTTCGATGAGATGGATGAGTCCTGTTTTTATTCCCGGAAAACCTGACTATATATATGCTGTAACATCTCCTGATTTTCCTAAGACTTTACACATAGAAAAAAATTTTAAAGTCGAATGGATGTTTCAGACGAGATCTTTAACCGAAATACTGAATATAAAAGGTACTGCTTTTTTAATCAATAATCCCGCACTGAAAAATGAAATAATGGAAATAGTAGGTCACAGACTTAATGTTTTCTGGAAATTAAAAGAAAATACGGAATACATTATTCTTGAAACAAAAGCGGAATCTTATAAATATTTTATACCCGGTAAAGGAAATTTTGAATATATAAATCTGGAGGGTGAGTAATATGTATAAGATAGAGGATTTTGATAAAGAGCTTCTGACAGAAATGCTGAAAAAAATGATACTTATAAGAAGATTTGAGGAAAAAACCGCACAAATGTACGGATTAAGAAAAATAGGGGGATTTCTTCATCTTTATATAGGTGAAGAAGCTGTTGCGGTAGGTGCAATAAGCAGACTGGATTTAAAAAAAGACTATATATTTACTACATACAGAGATCACGGACATGCACTTGCAGCAGGATTAGAGCCAAAAGAACTTATGGCTGAACTCTTCGGAAAAATTACGGGGTGTTCTAAAGGAAAAGGCGGGTCAATGCACTTTTTTGATGATAAATTAAATTTTATGGGCGGAAACGGAATTGTCGGAGCACATATTCCACTGGCGGCGGGAGCAGCACTGAAAATAAAATATCTTGAAGAAGACGGAGCGGTTTTATGTTTTTTTGGTGACGGAGCAATACATCAGGGAAGTTTCCATGAAGCACTCAATCTTTCAAAAATCTGGAATTTACCGGTTGTTTATATATGTGAAAATAATCAGTACGGTATGGGTACTGATTTTAAAAGAGTTTCTTCCGTAGAGGATTTTTCTGTTATGGCAAATTCTTACGGAATGTACGGTGAACAGGTTAACGGTATGGATGTAACCGAAGTTTATAGTGCTGTAGGAAAAGCTCTGGAAAAAGCCAAAAGCGGTATTCCGGTTCTTCTTGAAGCCAAAACATACAGATACAAAGGTCATTCTGCAAGTGATCCTGCAAAATACAGGACAAAAGAAGAACTTGAAAATTATCAGAATCAGGATCCGATATTAATATTAAAAAATAAGATGACAGAAAAAAATATTCTTACCGAAGAAGAGTATATAAAATATGATGAAAATGCAAAAAAAACCGTTGAAGAAGCGGTTAAATTTGCTGAGGAAAGTCCTGAACCCGATTTGAACGAATTATATACTGATATTTTTATTTAAGGGGGGTAAAAAATGCCTAAAATAACTATAAGAGAAGCATTAAAACAGGCTATGGACGAAGAAATGGATAGAGATAATAATATACTGCTTATGGGAGAAGAAGTTGCAAAATATAACGGTGCATATAAAGTAAGTCAGGGAATGCTCGAAAAGTTCGGCGATAAAAGAGTCAGAGATACACCTATAACCGAAGAAGGATTCGCCGGAATAGGAATAGGTGCAGCAATGGCAGGATTAAGACCGATAGTTGAATTTATGACGTTTAATTTTGCTATTCAGGCCATGGATCAGATAATAAATAATGCAGCAAAAATGCTTTATATGTCAGGCGGAAAATTTAAAGTACCTATAGTTTTCAGAGGGCCTAACGGACCGGCTGAATATTTAAGTTCACAGCATTCTCAGGCAGCTCAGACTTTTTTTGCTCATGTTCCCGGTTTAAAAGTTGTTGCACCTTCTACACCGAGAGATGCAAAAGGTCTTCTTAAAACAGCTATAAGGGATGATAATCCTGTTATATTTCTTGAAAGCGAATTAATGTATTCATGGGAAGGTGATGTTGAAGAGGGAGAAATACTGATTCCTTTCGGAGAGGCAAATATTCTGAAAGAAGGAAGCGATGTTACTTTAATATCTTATTCCAAGCCTATGAAAATATTAATTCAGGCTGCAGGGGAACTTCAGAATATAGGAATAAATGCAGAAGTAATAGATCTCAGATCTATAAGACCGCTGGATGAAAAAACTGTTTATGAATCTGTAAAAAAAACAAACAGAGTTGTAATTATTGATGAATCCTGGCCTTTTGTGAGTGTTGCATCTTATTTGGGGTGGTTAATATCAAAAAACTGTTTTGATTATCTTGATGCACCTGCAGAAATTGTTACTTCGGAAGATACACCGATGCCTTATAATCACAGACTTGAAATTTTTGCACAGCCGTCTGTTGAAAAAATAATAGATGCGGTAAAAAAAGTTATGTATTTATAGGAGGCGGAAAAGATGGCAGAAAAAATACCCATGCTGGCACTTTCACCTACCATGGAAAAAGGAAAAATAGCAAAATGGAAAGTAAAAGAGGGAGAACTGATTAAGGAAGGAACGGTTCTTTGTGATGTTGAAACCGATAAAACAACTATGGAATACGAGTCCATGAATGAAGGTGTTTTGCTTAAAATAATTACCGGTAACGGAGAAAAAGCTTCAGTCGGAGATATCATAGCAATATGCGGTGAAAAAGGTGAAAATATAGACAGTATACTGAAAGAAATAAATAAAAATAATGAAAAAAATGAAACTGAAAAAATAATAAAAAAAGATTTATCCGTTAATATAATTACGGAAAATAAAACAGACAGAATAAAAATATCACCGCTTGCCAGAAAAATAGCAAATGAAAAAGGAATAAGAACTGATAAAATAAAGGGGAGCGGTCCGGGCGGAAGAATAATAAAGTCAGATGTTGAGAACTACCGGGAAAATAATATTTATGAGGAAAAATATGAAGATAAAAAAATAGAAATTTCCGAAAAAAGAAAAGTAATTGCGGAAAGACTTTCAAAATCAAAATATACATCTCCGCATTTTTATCTTACTGTTTCTGTGGATATGACAAATATATTAAATACAAGAAATGATTCAAAAGAAGAAAAAATAAATATAAATGCTTTCATAATAAAATTTGTTTCTAAGGCTATAGAAAAATATACTCTGATAAATTCAACATGGGAAAATAATTTTATAACTGTTCACGGATCCGTGGATATTTCGCTTGCAGTTGCGCAGAAAGACGGACTTATAACACCTGTTGTAAGAAATACACAAAAGCTCGGTATAAAAGAAATAAATGAAAAACTTAAATATCTTATAGAAAAAGCAAGGAATAATTCCCTTGATCCTGAAGAATATTCGGATTCCACATTTACGGTAAGTAACCTCGGATCTTACGGTATAGAAGAGTTTACAGCAATAATTAATCCTCCGGGATCAGCTATACTTGCAGTCGGAAAAACAATAAAAACAGCTGTTGTGAATGAAGCAACAGATGAAATAACAATAAAGCCTATGATGAAAATAACTCTTTCCTGTGATCACAGGGTAATAGACGGAGCTTACGGTGCTGAGTTTCTGAATTATCTGAAGAAAATAATGGAAAATCCTATAATTTCCCTAATGTAAGAAGGTGAAAATATGAATTATGATGTAATTGTTATCGGCGCGGGTCCCGGCGGATATGTCGCGGCTATAAGAGCTTCGCAGCTCGGAATGAAAACAGCGGTTATAGAAAAAGAAAAGCTCGGAGGTGTATGTTTAAATATAGGCTGTATACCCTCAAAAGCACTTATACAAAAAGCAAATGAATTTACTGATATTAAAAAATTTAAAGAATTCGGAATTAATATTGATTATAGCGGTTTTAATTATGAAAAAATCTGGGAAAAATCAAGAAAAGCGGCGGAAAAACTTTCGGAAGGAGTAAAATATCTTCTCACTAAAAATAAGGTTGATATAATTTCAGGTTATGCACAATTTACTGATAAAAATACTGTTTCTGTTAACGGAGAGAAATATACCGCTAAAAACATAATAATAGCAACCGGATCAAGACCGCGTGAAATAGATATGTTTAAATTTGATGAAGAAAATATACTATCTTCAACCGGAGTGCTTATGATGAAAAAAATACCCGAAAGTATTATTATAGTGGGAAGCGGAGCTATAGGAACAGAATTTGCCCATATACTTAATGCATTCGGAACAAAGGTTTATATAACCGAAGTAATGGACAGAATATTACCTTCCGAAGATGAGGAATCCGTAAAAATTCTTAAAGAGAGTTTCAGAAAGAGAGACATAGAAATGATGACTTCTGCTGAAATTACAGAATATAAAAAAGAAGGAAAAAACTATTATGTCAGTATAAAAAATAAGAAAGACGAAAGTATAAAAACCATACAGGCAGAAAAAATTCTTATTGCAGCCGGAAGAATACCCAATACCGAAGGAATAAATCTTGAAAAAATAGGTGTTGAAACAGAAAAAGGTTATATAAAAACAGATAAATATTACAGGACAAATATATCAGGTATATATGCAATAGGAGATATAGTGAGAACTCCTCAGCTTGCTCATGTTGCTTCAAAAGAAGGGGAAATTGCTGTACTGAATATAAAGAACGGTCCAAAGAATACACTTGATAATATGCTTATACCATCAGCAATATACTGTGAACCTGAAATAGCAAGTTTCGGTATGACTGAAAAAATGCTCAGAGAAAATAAAAGAGATTATATAAAATCGGATTTTCCTTATTACGGTGCAGGAAAAACAGTTGCAACAGAAAAAAGTGAAGGAAATGTAAAAATATTTGCAGACAGGAAAACACATGAAATACTCGGAGCAGTTATAGTAGGATATAATGCAACAGAAATAATTCATGAAATAATACTTGCGGCGAAAGCAGAACTTCTTCCGGAAGATATTGCGGAAATGATACATGCACACCCTACTGTATCTGAAGCTGTAATGGAAGCAATGCGCGGTCTTGAAGGATGGGCTGTACATATATAAAAAACCGGATATCATTTATCCGGTTTTTTATTTGGGTTCCACGTGTATTGATGTATAAATATTTCCGCTGAAGGCTTTTTTCAGATTTTCCTCAACATTTGTTGCTATTTCATGACCTTCCTCAACAGTAAGATCTTTTTTTACATTTATATGAGCTTCTACAGATATTTTATTTCCTATTTTTGATGTTTTTATATCATGAGGATCAAAAACACCGTCAACAGAATTTATTATATCGTTTATTTTTTTATATTCCTCTTTGCTTACAGCACCTTCGAGAAATTCATTCATTGCATCTTTAAGTATTTCTGCTCCGGTTTTTATTATCAGAATACTTACTATAACTGCTGTTATAGGATCGAGTATTATCCATTTTTTTCCGAGAAAAACCGCACCGCCTATACCTATTGTTGTTGCTACAGATGAAAGAGCATCTGTTCTGTGATGCCAGGCATTTGCTATAACTGCTTTTGAATTTATTTTCTTTCCTACTGATACTGTGTATCTGTAGAGTAATTCTTTTGATATTACGGAAATAAGTGCCGCATAAAGAGCTATTGTTTCCGGAGTTTTTAATTCTTCACCGTTAATAACGGAAATTATCTTTGTTGTACCTGTATAGGCTATACCTATTCCTAATATTATAAGCATAATACTTATTATTATTTCGGAAAGTGTTTCAAATCTTCCGTGACCGTAATTATGTCCGTCATCTTCGGGTTTTTCAGCGGCTTTAAATGATAACATAACAACTATGTCCGAAGCAAAATCAGAAAGAGAATGTATACCGTCAGCAATCATAGCACTACTGTTTCCTATTATTCCCGCAAAAAGCTTGAAAACAGTAAGTAAAACATTTACAAAAAATCCAGTCATTGTAACTTTTATAGCTTCATTTTTCCTCATTTCCCACCTCATTAAGATGTCTTAAAGTGTCTTTTATAATATTTTTCACATGATCATCAAGAGAATAAAAAATATATTTTCCGTGTCTTGTACTAAGAACAAAACCTGATTTTTTCATTAGTCTGAGCTGATGTGAAATTGTTGTCTGATCACGGTTTATATTTTTTGTAATTTCTCCTACCGACATTTCTGCTTCCATAAGCAAAAACATTATTTCAAGCCTTGTTTCATCGCCCATGATTTTATAAAAATCACTTATTTTTGGAATTTCATCTTTCATATGTTCATATCTTAAAAATTCTTCCATTTCATCACAACCTTATATAATATATGTACAACTGTACATATGTTATACTAAAAATATTTCTTTTAAATTAAAAAATATTAACATTTAAAAACCGGATGCCTGAGCATCCGGAAAAATATTTATTTTTTTGAAACCGATTTGTTTAACCACAATAAAAGTCTGTTTTCGCTTTCTTTTTTTGATTTTGTGTATGTGTTTTTATAAAAATAACTGATTATATAAAATTCATTCATTTTTTCCTCCGCGGTTTATCAGAAACCAAACCTTGTTTTTGTAAGTTCAATAAGAGCTGTAATTTCATTTTCTGTTTTTAATTTTTCATTTCGCCTTTTAGCACAGTATTTTGTATTCATATTATCACCCCCCGTGTCAGTAATAATTTTACAATATAGTGTAAACTCCGTGTCAATGTAAATTATTGATATAAAAAAGTAAAAGTTCTGTAAAACTGAGAGATGGCTTTAATTTTTTATGTGAAAAAATTAAAAATAAAAAGAATTTTAAACATTTGAAGTGTTTTTGAACAATAAAAACAACTCAGGTTAAGTCATATCATTTTATTTTATAAATTTGGTGGAATATAATGAATACATAATATAAAAATTAAAATATATTTGTTTCAGTTCGGACAAAAATACTTTATTGGAGGCTATGAAAAATGAAAAAGTACAAAGTTATTGTATGGGGTCTCGGAAATGTAGGACGTGCAGCAATAAGAATGGTTATGGAAAAAGAATCATTAATACTGGTAGGTGCTATAGATCTTGATCCTAATAAAGTAGGTAAAGATGCTGGTGAAATATTCGGTTTCGGTAAATCAGGAGTAATTGTAAGTAATGATGTTGATAAAGTTTTCGCAACGGATGCCGATGTAATTCTTAATTACACACCTCTTGTCAGAGATGAAAAAGGAGGATTTACACCGAGTGCTATTGATATGTGTAAAGCTCTTAAAGCTAAGAAAAATGTAATAACTACTATACCTATATATTATTCACAGGTACTTACGCCTGATCTTTTTAAAATGATAGATGACTGTGCAAAAGAAAACGGTGTAACTTATCTTCCTTCAGGACTTTTACCGGGTGCGTATGCAAGTTATATACCTATGGTAATAAGCGGAATTATGGGACGTGTCGATAAAATTCTTGTTGAAAGCGGTGAAGATGATCAGCACAATAATTCAGGCTGGGTAAAAGTTTTTGGTTACGGTGTGGATCCGGAGAAATTTCCGAAAGACAGATTAAAAGCAGGAATAGTTTCTTATTATGTTTCCGGTGTTTATGAAATGGGGGAAAGACTGGGATTTAAATTTGATGATGTCAGAAATACACATGAAATATTTACCGCTCCGGAAGATCTTCATCCTGTTTTCGGTACGGTCAGGAAAGGTACAATATGCGGACACAGATTTACAATGTCAGGTATTGTTGACGGTAAAGAAGCAGTAACACTGAAATATGTACATAAAATCTGTGATGATGTTGTCAAAGAACCATCAATACATGATGAAATTCATATAGAAGGACTTCCGGGAAATATTGATGTTGAATTAAAAGGTATGATGCCTCTTGATGAGAGTTATGTTACAAGTGCCGCACCTACAGTTAATATAATACCGGCAGTTGTAAATGCACAGCCCGGATACCGTCAGGCTATGGATTTACCTGTTGTTATACCGATAAAATAATAAATAAAAAATAATCCGTATTTTTACGGATTATTTTTTATTTGTTTGGAGATTTATTTCAAATATAGAGTATATAATACAGGGAGTTGGTTTTACTCTTTTGCTGTTAGAAATTTTCTGTTCTGCTAAGTTCATCTTTAATTATTACGGAAAAATAATACGGTTTTTTCGGTGTTATAGATGATAAACAGGAAGTGTTTCCTAATTAAGGAAAATTTTCAGGTAATTAAAAAAACATGAATATCTAAAAGATATTCATGTTTTTTTTTATAATTTACCTGATAGTTTTTTATATATAAATGTTGCTACATGTGTACCTTTTGTACCTCTTCCGAAACCTGCGTCCATATCATGTTCAAGTGCCATATCATTACTTATCTGAGTACCGCCGACTATTATCATTACTTTATCTCTTATACCTTTTTCTATTGCAAGTTCATGAAGTTTTTTCATGTTTTCCGTATGAACTTCGTTATGTGTTACTATCATTGAGGCAAGTATTGCATCTGCACCGGTTTCAATAGCCGCATCTATCATTTTTTCAGGCGGAACTGATGTCCCGAGATATGTATATTTTATACCGTATTTTTCAATTCCTCCGTGTTTTATATCAAGAATTTCTCTTATTCCGACGTTATGTTCGTCGTTACCTACAGTTCCTGCTACAACTTTTGTAGGTCTGTTTTTAAAGAAATCAAATAAAACTTCGTTTGCAACAAGTTCAGGTTTTTTAGGAAGTACAAGTTCATCTTTTTTTACAAAGAAAGGAACTTTACCTTTCATTTCAACATATGTTGCTTCTGCAGGATGCAAAACAGTTTTACTTATTAACTGAGGATCTTCAAGTCCCATTTTTTTACATATTTCTATGGCAGCAGCTTCGGCATAATCCTCGCTTTCAGGAATTGTCATATCAATCTGTATCCAACCGTCATAATTCCATTCTACTTCAGGTTTTATAAGACCCTGTTTTTTATAATTTTCTATTTCCTCAAGTCTTTTGTTTGCATTGTCTGTTTCATCAAGTTCATCTATATACTGTATTTTTTCATGATTATGCAGAGTATCTCCGCCTATTAATTCATCGCCTCTTTTTATGTTTTCCGGAAGAT
The DNA here is from genome assembly GCA_024233675.1 of Thermotogae bacterium. GTDB lineage: Bacteria > Thermotogota > Thermotogae > Petrotogales > Petrotogaceae > JACKPH01. The sequence goes on along the minus strand of JACKPH010000001.1, from coordinate 288,609 downwards.
TGTTATAACCGAAGTGATCAGAAACAGGAGCCATGTAATCTTTATCTCTCGGAACAACAGTTCCGGCACCTATTCCGCCGTTTTTCGGCCTTGCGATTCCGTCTCCGAATCTTTCCGGATAAAATCCGTTATCAACAAGCATACCATCTTCAACAGCTTCAAAATATCCGCCTTTTTCTATCATTTCTTCAAGCATAAGTATTGCTCTCATTTTTAATTCTCTTATTTCCGGACGTACTTTTTCTTCGTTTATTTTAACGTACTGATTTATTCCGTCCATTGATACAAGAGCATGTTTTGCTGTTTCAACACCTCTTATTGAATTTATATGCCACGGTACATTTCTTCCTTCATCAGGAGTTATTGTAGACTGTATATCGGCTGAGGTCAGTCTTGAAAGTGCCGAATTAAGCACATGAATTCTTGTTGCATCAAAAAGATCTGATTCTATATATCTTGTGTTCATCTGAGCTCTGAATCTGTAACCGCTGAATATTTCCCTTAGTGTAAGAGCATAAACAAGATTCATTCTGAATTCAGGTGAAGGTGCAGTTGTGGGAGGAACTGTAGAAAGTGCAATATTTCCTTTCTTCATTCCTGATTTAACTGAAAAAAGACAGTTAATACCATGCTGAACAAGAAGTTCCGGCATTACATTCCAGGCTTTTTTTGCTGAGGCGTTTGCATTATGTGCCCCGTCAATCTGAAGCATATCCGCTCCTGCCATTATTCTTTTTGCAACTGCGGCATCAACAAAAGATCTTATAGGATTTATACCTCTGTAAAGTACATTGTACTGAGGATCCTGATGAGCTGCATTCACACCTTCCTCTGCAAAAAGAACAGCTATTTCCGGACCTGCTACACCTGATACATAACTATGAAAATTAAGAGGTCTTCCGATTTCATCCTCAATTATATCGCATGCTTTTCTTGAGGCTCTGAGCTGTTTTCTTGTTATAGGTATTCCGCCTATTCCTTCAGGAGTACCTTCTATCAGTCCGTCTATATGACTCTGACCGAGTGTTCTTATAACCATTATATGGTCTGCTCCGTGCCATGCAGCCATTCGCATTCTTCTTATATCTTCCTCAAATCTTCCGGAAGCTATTTCTGATGTTATTACTTCATCAGGCTGAGGGTCAATTCCTCCGAAATAATGAGCAGAAGGAAGCGGAACAGAATTTTTTAAATCTTCGCTTATCTGAAAATATTCGAAATCATATTTTTTGGTACCTTCAGGAAGATGTTTTCTCCAGGCCCAGCCGGTTCTTCTCGGATGATAATTTTCAAGATCTTTCATTATTTCGTTTATATTTAATTTTTCATTAGGTTTTAATTCCATTACTTTTCACTCCCTTCAAAAAGGGCATCGGCTATTTCCCAATGTTTGCCGTCTACCATTTCGGTACCGGTTTTTATAATATCTGAATTTAATTCTTTTGAAACTCTGTAAATAACATTTCCTGCTCCTTTTGAAAGCAGATTTTTTTCAAATATTCTGTCTACGAGTTTTGAAGCCTGAAGAGAATTAAAACCCATTCTCAGAAGTACTGAACGTTCTATAGATTGTGAAGTGTGAGTTTCTGCGAGATTAACAAGAGGATTTACAACTTTTTCCGTTAATTCCCAGAAATATTTATCAAGCTCTTCATCTGTCATCCCCTGCAGATGTTTTGCTCTTAATTCAAAATCATCATTTCTTTCTTTCATAAATACCTCCTAAACTTCAACTGAGGAAATAATATTTTCAAGTTTTTCTTTGTTTATGTTCAGCTCATCACAAAGATATTTAATTTCCTCAGAAGTAAATATGGTTCTTTCATTTCTTTTAATAAGTTGTTTCATGTAAGATTTTCTCAGCTCATCCACCGGGTAATCTATATGTTTTATAAGAGAAGGATGTGAAGGTATAGTTATTACTTTTCCGGGTAAATCTTCCTTCACGGGATCTCCTGTTTTTATTTCAATTCCGTTTTCTTTTGCAAAAGTCAGCTGTGCGGAAGGTAATTTGCCGGCTCCCGTGTATTCTGTTTCATTTACCACTATTACAGAATCTTCGGGCATATCCTGAGCAAGAGAAAATGCGGCACATAATGATGTATTTCCGGCCGGACCTCTCTGCATACCTTCTATAGCGGCAAGCATTTCTGTAACGTAAAATACTTCTCCCTGAGTTACCAGAACGTATTTGTCCATGTATCTCAATACTCTTGCGGCATTTCTCGGAACATCCGATCTGTCCGGAAAAGTTGCAAAAGGTATTCCGAATCCTGTATGACCGGTTGTAAATGATTTTTTGTTGAAATCTTTATCAGAGGCCATATGAAGTCCTGTAAGATTAACTGATGCACCTATCACTTTGGTGTCGGATGCACCTGCTTTTTTAAGACCTCTTGCAGTTCCGGTTGTTATACCGCCTCCGGCATGTGTTGATACAACAGCATCCGGAAATTTTCCGGTAAGTTCTTTAGTCTGATGTGCAATTTCCCATCCGAGTGTTTCAACACCTGCTATACCGAAAGGTGTATAAAGTGATGCGTTGAAATATCCTGTTTCTTCAAGAAGAAGAAGAAAATAATAAAACAATTCAGGTCCTACTGATATCTGAACAACTTCGGAGCCGTAAGCTTCACATGCTCTTGCTTTTTCTATAATTTCAGGCTGACCTTTTCCTTTGGAATCATAACATTCCTGAACAATTATAGACTTAAGGCCTTTTTTTGCTGCCTGTGAAGCAACAGCTGCACCGTAATTTCCACTGGTTGCGGCTATTATTCCTTTATAACCTAATTCTTTTGCCTTGTATGCACTTACGGAAGCTCTTCTGTCTTTAAATGAACCTGAAGGATTTTTTTCTTCGTCCTTTATGAATATTCTTGCACCGTATCCAGGTTTTGAAAGTTTTTTTACAAGCCTGTTTATATTTTTAAGTTCCACAAGAGGAGTGTTTCCCACACCTGTTTCATTTTGTATTTTTGCTATTTCTTCTATTGAATATCCGGCTTCATTCATCATTTTTTCATAATCAAAAGAAATTCCGGGTAGTTCAAAATCTGAATAATCAACACCTATTGATTTTTTCATTATTTCATTTTTTCTTGCCATAACTTCATCGTAGGAATTATTCATTTTTTTCACCTTCTGTTAATATATTCCATAAATTTTCGTGCATATTGAGAAGTTCCTGTACGGGAGCTCCGAAATTATGCTTATAAGAAGGTAAAATATCAACAAGATTTCCGCTTACAGTTCTTCCGCTGAAAGTTTTTACTGTGACATTATCGCCGATTTCTGCACATTCGTTTTCCAGAAAGCCTTTTATTCGTACTTCAAGCGGAACTTTTTTGGTATCTTCCGGTAAATGTGAAGCTCTTTCTGCCGGAGTAAGAGCTACAAAATATATTTGTACCCAGTCTCCTTTTTTAGCGGTCATAATTATTCCTCCAAATCTTTTTAAAGACGGCTTAAAGCCGTCTTATTATTTATATAATTCTCCTATTAAAGCTCTCGGTATAGGTAAGTCTGACATACTTAAAAGTCCTGCATCCGCTTCTATAACTGCGGGAATCATATTTGTTGCAACTGCTATTGTACCTTTTCCTCCCGGAATTTCAGGTTTTATACATAGTGAAAGATCGGGATTTCCTTCTATCCAAATATAGTCTCCGGTATCAACTTTTTCAAGTTCAGGTTTTACCTGCTGCGGATGTTCAAGTTCTATAACACATTCATCACCCATATATGCTTTGGCTGTATGATTACATCCCGCAACCATACCAGGTTCTACTTTTACATATTTTGTTTCTCTTAAAACGTTTGATATTATAGGTTTTCTTTCCTGTTCTATTCTGTCTATTGTCCAACCCATTGCTTCAGCTATCATATATATTGACTGTTCAAAACCTATATGACCTACTATAGAACCGTCAGCGATACCTTTTTCAAAAGCTTCTTTAGAAGTTCCTACGCCCTGTGTTTCCATAACAGTAGGTCCGAAAGGTGAAAGGTCATTTATTCTTGCAGCTCTTATTTTTTTAACATTTAATGCTGCACCTGTAAGTGCAATTACAAGAGTATCAAGAACAAATCCCGGATTAACACCTGTTCCTAAAATTGTAACTCCGTGTCTTACTGCTAAATTATGAAGTTCTTCGGCTTCTTCCGGATGTGTAAAGAAAGGATGAGCCATCTGTTCAGCTATTGTTATTACATTTACGCCTTTTTTTACAACAGATGCTATCTGATCTTTTACAACACTTACAAATGAATTTGTTGCTATTACAACTAAATCAGGGTTTGATGATTCTATCATTTCCATAGGATTACCGTTAATTTTAACACCGCATTCCTCAAGTCCTAAAAGTGTTCCTACATCTTTTCCTACATAATCAACTCTGGAGTCATGAACTCCCACCAGTTTCAGATCAACCTTACTTATAATATTTCTTGCGATTCCGCTTCCCATGGCACCAAAGCCCCATAAAGCAATTCTATACATGATTTTTCCTCCTTTGAAAAAAATTTCATACATACATTTATAATGATACATATTTCCATGAGGTTTGTATACCATTAAATAAAGTATTTTAAAGAAGAAAAAAAAGTATAATCAAATTTCTGAGGGATTAATCGACTTCTATCTCAGATAGTTAACATTAATCTCTGAAATGTAAATAAAGTCTATAAAATATTAAGGTTTTTAATTTTTTTAAACATAAATTAATTTAAATAGGTTTTATATTTCCTTTTTGTAGTTTTTAGAAATAAATATATACGTTTAGAGATAATTTTTTGTTTTTTAATAAAACTTAAAAAAATTATTCCTGTGATATAATATATACGGAAAAATACATATTCCCTGGGTGAGAATACGGGTAAAAAAACTATAATAGAATTTATTGGAGGGGATATAGTGAGAAGTATAGGAAATAAAGTTATACTTTATTTTATTGCTTTTAGTTTATTGATTACTATTACAGTAACAGTTTTTTCTGTTTACAGGATATCTTCAGTTCTGGAAAACTCTTCAAACGAAAAAATGAGAAATGTTGCAAATAATGTTTCTGATAAAATTCAGAATTATTTTACAACATCGGGTATAGTTATAAAAGATTTTTCCATGTCCGCGTTTAACGGATTTGATTATTCTATTGCCAAATATTCAAATATAGTAGTAATAAATCATCTTAAAAAAATTAAACCCATGGTAAAAGATTTTTCTGAAAACATAGAGGGGGAAAATGAGATATTTGCATATGTTAATCCCGATATGTTCAGGGATAAAAAAGTATATTCGCTTCTTTATTATCCTGAAACAGATCAGTACATGGAAAGTCCTACATTGGATGATGCTGATTTTAATGAGACAAACACTTCTTATGAATGGTTTTATAAACCTAAAGAAACAGGTGATATTTACTGGTCACCTATTCTTTATGATGATGAAAATGCTTACAGTTATATAATAAATTCTTATCCGGTTTTTATAAATAATGAATTTATCGGTGTTGTCGGAATAAAGTTCAATCTTGATTTTATAAATGACCTTGTAAAAAATGTAAAACTTTATGACAGCGGTTATTCTTTTATAACAGATGAAAATTATAATGTTATATATCATCCGGATGAAGAAACAGGTAAAAATGTAAAAAATACTCTTTCCGGTGAAATCTTAAAAGGGATAGATTCTGATATAAGGGGAATTTACTCTGACGGTAATAATTTAATGACTTATAACAAAGTAGGAAACGGATGGATTTATTTTGCAGTAGTTCCTAAGAACGAAGTTGCAAAAGATTTAAATGATTATATAAAAAATATACTTATAATAGTAATTTTAGGATCGGTTATTATAATTTTTGTTGCTTATTTTTTCGGAAAATCTATATCAAAACCTATCAAAAAATTTACTTCTTCTCTCGATGAATTCGGTAAGGGAAATCTCAGAGTGAAATATGAATCAAAGGCAAAGAATGAATTCGGAATGATTTCAAAGTCATTTAACAGTATGGCTGATAATTTTGTTGAAACGGTTAATTCAATAAAAACTGCATCAGGACTTGTAAATGAAACATCTAAAAATCTTAATGAAATATCAGATAAATCTGTAAAAATGAGTGTGGATATAGGAGAAAAATTCAAAAAAATACTTGATGAAACAGAAAATGTAAGTGCATCAGTTGAAGAAATAAGCAGTTCTGTTCAGGAGATGGCCAATGCTTCTCAGAGTATATCTGCGGCAGCTCAGGAACTTAACAATTCTTCAGCCGAAACTGAAAATGCTTCTGTTGTCGGTGAGAAATCCATAAAAGGTATTAACGGAACAATAGAGAAAGCAAAAAATCAGTCTGTTGAAACTGAAAATAATGTTAAAATGCTTAAAGAAAAATCGGAAAATGTTATGAAAATAATAGAAACAATAGATTCTATAACAGAACAGACAAATCTTCTTGCATTAAACGCAGCAATAGAAGCAGCCCGTGCCGGAGAAGCCGGAAGAGGGTTTGCCGTTGTTGCCGATGAAATAAGAAAACTTGCGGAAGAAAGTAAAAAGGCTACAGAGGAAATATCAAAAATACTTCAGGAAGTTAATTCCGGTACCGACACTGTAAAGGTTTCAACAGACAGAGTTGTAGAGATAATTTCTCAGATAGATGTTGAAATGGACGGAGTTTCCCAGCAATTTGAAAAAATTAAAAAAATGGTAATAAATATTAATCAGGGAATAGAAAATCTTACCGGAACAAGTGAAGAACAAAGTGCTTCTGCCGAGGAAATGAGTGCTGCAATAGAAAGAGTTGCCAGGGTAATTTCAGGAATAGACAGTGAAATTAAAGAAGCCGACGGTGAACTTGAAGATCAGAATAATGAAATTAAGAAAATAGGTGATTATTCAGACAGTCTTATGGATATGGGTAAAAAACTTGAAGATGAAATAATGAGGTTTAAATTTTAATAACAGAATGACGTGCTTCGGCACGTTATTTTTTAAGACAGCGGTGGTGCTTTATGAATATACAGAGTTTTTTTGATACTGCAAATGCTTATCTTTACAGCAGAATAATAAGAAAAAATAAATATTTTGCGGATAATTCTCACGGAAAAAGTGTCAGTGAGATAATTAAATTTGCAGAAAAAAAATATGATTTATACAATATAGATATAGAAAATCATAAAAGAAAGTATTTTAATATTAAATATGAAGAATATAATTTTAATCCATTTTACAGAAGAATTAAAAAATCCGGCAGCAGGGTTTTTCTCGTTTATCATCACAGTAATAATGAGATTCCTCCTGAAAAAGCTATTTTTAAGATATCTAAATATCTTGATGTTAACATAGGACTTATAGGAGGTGCATTTCATACCAATAAATACATTTATATGAAGAAACTTAGAGATATAAATAATTTTACAGGCCTTATAGCATCAAGTGCTATTTTAATGAATGATATTGCAAAAGTTATTTTAAAATCAGGATATGAAAAAGTTATACTTGCCGGAACCAGTTTAGGGGGATTTGTTACCATAGCAAATTTTCTTTATCTGGACAGTAAAGATACACATATTTCATTTTATTCGGGATATAATCCTTATGATGTTTTTCTTAACGGAGAATACAGATATGTTCTATCAGAAAATGCCGGAGAAAGTATTAAATCAGAATTATCTTTTGAAAAGGATTTTGCGGGAGCAGTAAATAAAAGTAATATTTATTTTTTAAACGGTAAATACGATAAATACATTAATTATCTGAAACAGACAGAATATGCACTGAATAAAATACTTGTCAATAAATCACATTATTTTGGTATAAGAAGTTACAAACAAATAGCCTCGTTTATGAAAAGATTTCTTGATTAATGTATAAAATTCTGTTTTTAGATGTATAATAATATAAATATTTCTTAATTTTTCATTCATGAAAACATAAAGGAGTTTGTGTATTATAGTGTTATAAAATTATAGTACACTAATAAACAGGGGGAAATAATATGAACAAAAAAATAAATATAGTTTTAATTATGATGATGGTTTTTTCTTTTTTACTTAAAGGTGAGACAATAATTAATGATATAATTTTCAAATATTCTGATATTGTTTTTTATTCGGCACTTGTTATTTTTTTAATTAAAACTATTGTTTTAAATATAATAAAAAATATAGTAAAAATAAAAGACAGAAAATATAAAATAAGTGATTTTGCAAAATCTTCACTTTATATGTTTCTTATTTCATCAATAATATGCGGAACAGGTTTCATGATGGGATACGGAAGAAAATTTTCTGCTGTTCTTTTTTATGTAGGATTAATCTATTTGTTTATATGTTTATTTTTTATAATTAAAAAAATAGAAATTATAGAAAAGATATCGTTTAAAAATATGATGCTTTTTCTTGCTTTCCTTCTTTCATTTTCCAATGTTTTTTCTTTTAATATTTATAATACAGCCGGTAAAGCTGTTACAGGTATTTATGAAAAATATGAGGAAATGTCAAAAAGTATATTTTTCCCTATACAGAAAGCGTTTGCGGTATCTATAACCGGGAAACAGCTCACATCAAGAAAAGAAAAATTTATAACTGAAGAACAGATGAATAATCACCGTGATATGCTTGAACCGGGAGATATTCTTGTAAGAAGAAATAACTGGCAGCTTACTAACGGAGGAATACCGGGTTTTTGGACTCATTCGGGATTATATCTTGGAAGTCTTGAAAAACTTGATAATTATTTTTCCGGCGAGGAAGAACTTGAAGGAAAGAAATTCAGTGAATATATTGCCGAAAAATTTCCTGAAATATATGAAAATTATCTTGATAACAACCCGGAAATAATAGAATCAATTGCAAAGGGAGTAGTTCTTACACCGCTTAATAATATGTTTATTTCTGATTATTTTGCCGCACTCAGGCCAAAACTTACAAAAAATCAGAAATTTAAGGCAATAATTAAATCATTTGAATTTTACGGAGAACCTTATGACTATTCTTTTGATTTTAATAACAGTGATGAACTTCTGTGCTCGGAAATGCTTTATAATATATATAAAAATGATATAAATTTCAGACTAAGATTTGTAAAAGGTAAAATTTTTTACAGTCCTAATGATTTTATAAAACAGTTTGCACAGGAAAGAGACGGAAACGGCATGAATTTTGTTATTTATTTAAAGGGAAGCGAAAAAAATAAAAAAGCATATTCTGAGAATCAGGCAGAACTTAAAAGATCATGGAATTACAATAAAACAGAATTATTATTTAACTGAGGTGTTTTATGAAAAAAATATTTTTTATATTAAGTTTCTTTTTGTCATCGGTTTTTTTGTTTTCTGAGTTTTTTGAGTTTTCCGGATATTCCGGTGTTCTTAAACAGGGTGAAATAAAATATGAATACATGGATAGAGAATATTCGGCATTAAAAATGGGAATATTTGATTTCATGGAAACAGGAGTCAGTATTTCAGAAGGAAGTTATCTTAAAACTGACATTTTTAAATCGGAATTATTTGATTTTTCTTTAACTTTAAATAAAGGAATTATGAAAAATAGTCTTTCGGTTTTCTGTTCCGGCGGACTACACGGAAAAGGTATTAATTTTTGGGTTTCCGGAGGAATGGGAGTTTATTCGGAAGGTTATAGTTATTCTTCTGATGAATATATTTTAGAATACATACTGAATGTTAAACTCGGTTTTTTATTTTCCGGTAATGAAAAATATGATCAGTATTTTAATTTTGAATCTCTTAATTTTTTTACAGAAAATAAAAATGAAGGTATTTTCACTATTTTCGGCAAAGAAATTTTTAAAAGAGTTATATGGAAAGCGGAGAATCCGGCTGTTACTGCAGGAATGAGGTTTTATATTCCTTATGATAATTTAAAAGAATTTACTCTTTATGATAATATAAAAGTAGTTTTCGGATATGAATTTTTTATTGATATTTTCGAATAAAAAATTACGGATTTTTATCCGTAATTTTTTTTATTCTCCTATTATTTTTATAAGAACTCTTTTTTTTCTCATTCCGTCAAATTCTCCGTAGAATATCTGTTCCCATGGTCCGAAATCAAGTTTTCCGTCTGTAACGGCTACAACGGCTTCACGCCCCATTATCTGTCTTTTTATATGTGCATCGGCGTTGTCTTCAAAACCATTGTGATTATACTGACTGTGGGGTTTTTCCGGTGCTGTTTTTTCTAACCAGTTTTCAAAATCCATATGTAATCCTGCTTCATCGTCGTTTATAAAAATACTTGAAGTTATATGCATAGAATTACAAAGTAAAATACCTTCTTTTATACCGCTTTCCTTAAGACATTTTTCAACATCAGGCGTGATATTTATAAACTCACGTCTTGAAGAAGTATTAAACCATAATTCTTTTCTGAATGATTTCATTTATACACCTCTTTGATTAATGAATTAAAATAATTTGAGCTGCGTTGACATTATTATATTTCTTTCTTCCTTTAAAAGTACTTTTCTTACTTGTTCTGTTATTTCTTTATTTTCAGAGAACTGTTCAAGTCTTACAAGAATGTTTTTATCAAAAAAAGTATAATAATCTATTGAAAAATCAGGATTTTCCGATGCAAGTCTTTTTTTAAAATCATCAGTATCTTTATCTTCTATGCATGCTGAAACGTATTGCTCTGATGTGATTTTACTTTTTATATTAAAAATTTCCGCAACTTTCGGCATTTTTGAAAAATTACTGTATTTTATATAAAAATATTTTAATTTGTCATTATAATCATATGTATAATTATAAATTTCTTTCATAAGCATAATAGCCCTTACATGATTAGGAACTGTTCTGTATTTTGTAAAATCTCTTTTTGTTACTGTTTTTGATATAGCAATATCTTCTATATCATATGTTTTTATTTCCCTGAAGTATTTAAGTATATCTTCTTCTTTTAAATTACCTTTAATCGATTTTATAAAAAGATCCGAAAGTATATTTTTTATTTTCGGAGGAGTATCTGTTCTTACAATTTCAACTCCGTGTGTAATTATATTGTTTTTGTGGTCAAGTCCGAAATAACGTTTTTTGACACCGAAAAATTTTACGGTTTCAAATATTTTATCGGTATCAACTCTTAAAGTACATTCTGTAATAGTGTTTTGTCCGTTTAAATATTTTTTTACAAATTCTGTTTCTATACTTTTATTTATATAATCAGAAAGATAAATTCCTATAAATTCAAGATCTTTTTCGTCTAAAAACTCATCGGATTCGATAACATTAAAAGAACTGTCTGTATCAGAATAAATAACTTTTGTTTTAAAATTTACGTCTTTACCGTTTATAAGAACATTTTTGAATTCATTTCCGTCGAGTTTTGTATTCATATAATTTAAAGCAGCTCTGGCACCTGCCGTAATGGAAGCTGCGACACGTTTATCATGAAGTGGAAATCTTTCGGAACCTATTACACCGTACATACTGTTTAAAAGTATTTTATAATTACTCTGTTTTATATCGTAAATAGTATACATAGGATCATCATGATCTGTTTTATTTTTTAATGCTTTATATTTTAGTCTTTCATCAAGCAGATATTTTATGAGTGAAGGTAATACACCTGTTTTATCAAGTCTGTATTTAAACGGTAAATATTCCTTACCCTCTTCGGTAAGAGTATGACCGAGATCAAAATTATCATATGAAAATGTCTGGTCAAAAACAAGAGTTTCAGGAGAAATATTAAAAGTTACTATTATATTAGGATAAAGCGATGCATAATCAAGAACTACGGTGTTCTTATAAGTTCTGTCCTCTGGCTGCAGTACGGTTGCACCTTCAAAAAGAACATTATCATAATAATCTTTGTCATATACTTCTTTCTGGAAGGTTTTCTTTTCGGCTTTTAAAAACTGACTTAAGTAATGACCTATTGCCGAAGAATTTGCAAAAAACATATTCAGCGGAATTTTTATTACTGACTGAAGACCACAGATTAAACTTATAAGATTCAGTTTTTTTTCAAGTTCAACGAGAATTTCAACATCCCTGAAAATATATTCCATGAATTTATCAAAGTCTTTTCTGTAATTAAAAAACCCTTTGCTTTCCGTTTTACCTTCAATTGAATTGAATTCTGCAACGGCATCAAGTTTATATGATGAAGGCTGAACCGGAACATATTTTTTATAGAGATCCATATAATCAAGTAAGTTTGTTCCGGGTATTGTATTTCTGTAAAATGTTCCGTTTGAACGTTCAAAAAAATCAGAATAAGGCTTCAGTTTTTCTATTGCCGAAATATCTATTTTATATTTTTTTGATCTGTTTATGATGTAAGGTATATCGTAGCCGTCGGAATACCATCCCGATATTATATCAGGAGAGTATTTTTTCAGAGTTTTATTAAAATGAATGAGTAAAGCTTCTTCTGAATTAAAGTAAACGGTAGATCTACTGTCCGAAGAAAATCGTTCATAATCATAATCTTTGTTAGGAATAGGTTTTAAAACAAAAGATGTGTATTTTTTAAAAAAAGAATCATAAAAAACTATTGATATAATAGTTCCGTCTGCTCTTACCGATATAGGTATTTTTTTCGGTGTGAAATCATATTCTTCTACCTCAATATCCAAAAACCATATTCTTTTATCTTTTATATTATCTGAAATTTCACCGTCAAAAATATCCGGAAGGTTAAAACCGTAAATTCTCTTTCCCATACTTTCAAATTCATTAACCGTGTTCAGTATATTTCTGTAGAATACATTTTTTTCAAAAACAATTTTTGTTATTTTTCTGCCGAAAATATCATGCCATGAATCATCTGTCTCAATTACAGATGAAGTATATATTTTATTTTTCATAAGTATTTCTTTTATAAGGTCCTTTTCTCTTGTTTCAAATAAAAGAGATAAATTAGTATCTTTTTTATGCCAGCTGTCATTTGGTCTTTCTTTATAGTACATATTTTTTGACAGATTATCCTGCCATATTGCGGATACTTCCATAAAAATCCCCTCCTTATAAATATTTTAACATATAAGAGAATATAAAAGAAATAAAAGGTTAAGCATAAATATTTCTTTTATATTATTTAAAAATATCCCAAAACAAATTTAAGAAAAATTATTTTTTATTTTATAATTAAAAAGAATATTTTCAACAAAAGAGGTGAAATAATGAAAATAGGTTTACTTCACTACAGAGTAGGTGAAACAGACGGAGTTTCCCTTGAGATGGAGAAATGGCAGACAGTTCTTAAAAATATGGGGCATGAAGTATTTCTTATAGCAGGTGAAACAGGAAACACGAATGCTTTGAATATACCTTCACTGGCGTACAGAAACAGGAGAAATCTTATTTTAAAATCCCGTATATTTGAAAAAAACGGAGAACCGGAAGAAGAAATTCTTTCTGAAATAAATCTTATGAAAAAAGAAATATATTCTGAATTAGATATTATAAAAGATTTTGATTTAATTATAGTTAATAATTTATTTTCTCTTGCTCATAATATACCGGCAGCACTTGCACTTTATGATTTTTGTGAACATAATAAAATTAAAATTATAGGACATCATCATGATTTTTACTGGGAAAGGGATTATTATAAAACTGTAAACAGTAAAAAAGTTTCTGAAATGCTTGAAAAATTTTTTCCTCCTGATAATATAAAGCATGTAGTTATAAATTCAATAGCAGAAAAGAGCCTTTTTGAAAAAAAACAGGCTGAATCAGAAATAATACCTAATGTATTTGATTTTGACAGAGATGAATGGATACAGGATGATTATAATCATGAGATATATAATATTCTCGGAATAAATCCGGAAAATGACATTATTTTTCTTCAGGCTACAAGAGTTGTCAGAAGAAAAGGTATAGAAATGGCAATAGATACTGTAGCTGAATTTAATAAAAAAATATCAGAATATACAGGCAGGAAAACATATTCCGGAAAAACCGTATCTGAAAAAACAGCTGTTTATATTGTTTTGCCGGGGCTTGAAGAAGAAATTGATTATTCACGTGAGCTTTTAAAGCTTGCAGAGAAAAAAGGCGTTAATCTTAAATTCTGTTCCGCTATATGTTCTGATGAAAGAGAAGACGGAAAGTTTTCACTCTGGGATTTTTATACCGTATCAGATTTCATAACATATCCGAGTATTCTGGAAGGATTCGGGAATCAGTTTCTTGAAGCTGTTTTTGCAAAAAAACCTATTCTTATATATGAATATCCGGTTTATAAGTCCGATATAGCAAAAACAGGATTTAAAACAGTAAGTCTGGGGGATAATGCATTTAATAAAAACGGTTTCTTCGCTGTAAGCGAAAATATGTATAAAAAATGTTCTCTTGAAATAACAGAACTTTTATTTTCGGAAAAAACTAAAGATATTTTAAATAATAATTTTGAAATAGGTAAAAAATATTATTCTTATGAAACACTGAGAAAAATACTCGAAAAAAATATAAGGCTTTAGCCTTATATTTATCCGAGCATTACATCAAGTACAGTCATAAGAAGAAATCCGATAATAAGAGAAAATGTTGCTGTTCTTTCATTTCCGTGTGAATGTGTTTCAGGAATTATTTCGTCACTTATTACATAAAGCATTGCTCCGGCGGCAAATGCTAAAAAGAAAGGAAGTGCCGGTTTTATAAGAACTACAAGAGACGCTCCCAAAAGACCTCCTATAGGTTCAACAAGACCTGTAAACATAGACCATTTAAAAGCCTGCCTTCTGCTGTATCCTGCTTTTAAGAAAGAAACGGCTGTAGCTGTACCTTCGGGTATATTTTGTATTCCGATAGCAATGGCAACTATTAAACCGTTTTTTACCATATCTCCGCCGAAACTTACTCCGACAGCCATACCCTCAGGAAAATTATGCAGGGTGATTGCAATTACAAATAGCCATACTTTTTTAACTGTGTTATAATTCGGACCTTCATGGCCCTTTATGAAATGTTCATGGGGTGAAAAATGATCAAAAAGATCTATTGTTACCGCACCGCAGATAACCCCTATTATCATTATTAAAGGTCCGCCTATATCTATCGCGGGAACAATAAGTGAAAACATCGTGGCTGCAAGCATTACACCTGCTGCAAATCCTAAAAACATATCAAGCTGTTTTTCGCTAAGTTGTTTTTTTATGAATAGTACAGGAATTGCCCCGAGTGATGTAGCCATACCTGCAATTAAGCTTGCCAGCGAACCGTAAAGAAAAACATTCATAATAACCTCCTGTAATATTATTTTAAAAAATAATTTATTTATTTTATATTAATTATAACATAAAATATTTTTTGAGATATCACAAATTAAACAGTAATTACATATAAATATTAACATACGGTAATTATACTTTATAATTACTTTATTATTATAGTACTAATAATGAATTCCGGGGTGAGAAATGAAATATAATAAAACAATGAAGTTTGCGGTACTTGAGGGGGCAACTTATAACGGTTTTTACATAGGAACGCAGGGGTTTATAATAACTGCCATTGCTCTTTATTTCGGAGCAGGGCCGTTTGAACTTTCTGTTATTTCTTCAATACCTGTTGTGGCACAGATGATGCAGATATTTACACCTTATTTTCATAAGCTGACCAAAAGCAAAAAATCCAGCCTTATGCTGAGTGCTTTTATTGCCAGAAATGTGATACTTTTTATACCCGCTTTTATAATATTTAAATTTAAGAATCCGTATCTTTTAATACTTATTATGGCTACATTTTCTTTTATAGGAGCATTTACCGGTAACATATGGACAGGAGCCATGAAAAAAATAATTCCTCCTGAATCAAGAGGAAAATATTTCGGTGTGAGAAATGTTTTCAGTTCTTTTGTTTCAATAATTATGACAGCTGTTTATTCAAATATACTTAATTCGGAAAATGAAAGTAAAATTCTTACGGTAACTCTTATCATGGCTGTTCTTGCTATTTCTACAATTATAATGCTGTATTTTCATGATATTCCGGAAGAAGAAAATGAAACAAGAACAAAAATAGATTTAAAAACACCGTTTAAAGATCCTGAATATAAAGTATTTCTTAAATTTGTAATTATATGGACATTTACCATTGAATTTACAAGACCGTTTTTTTCTTATTATCAGATAGATGTTCTAAATGTTTCATATAAATTTTTGGGTAATTTAAGCATTCTTTCCGGTATAATATCTCTTGTTCTTTATATGTTTTACGGGAAACTTGTCGATAAATTCGGAAATAAAAATGTTCTTATAATGGGTATAGCAATAGCTTCTTTAAGTCCCTTTATATTTTTTATTGCATCTGAAAATAATTATAAAAGTATATTTATGTTTGAAAGTATTTTTTCCGCTGTTGCGTGGACAGCCATAAATCTTGCTTTTTTCAATCTTCTTCTTGAAACTTCAAAAGAACCTGCTGAAAATTATGTGGGGGCATATGCTTTTGTTTCGGGAATTTCGGCAATATGCGCTTCTCTTTTGGGAGGAATTTCGGGAAATCTTATGAAAGGAAAATATTTTTATATTTTAGGAGATAAATATCACGGTATACAGATAATGTTTCTTATAGGTTTTATTCTGAGGATTTATTCGCTTCTTAATCTTACTAATGTAAAAGCATTTGAAAAACCTTTCCGATATGAGGGATTTTTGTTTAATAATGCATCATCCTCAAGGAGAAGAGAGGTTGAAATGCCGTCTTATCTGAGAATATTTAAAAATTTAAAAAAATAAAGAATAAATTCTTTGAGGTGTTTTATGGATTATGTTGTAATATTCAACCAGATACTTATTTTATTTTTTCTTATTATTTTGGGGTATTTTGCCAGAAAAATAAAGATGTTTGATGACAGGGTTATAAAAGGAATGTCAGATCTTGTTCTTAATATTACATTACCTGCTATGATAATATCAAGTATGAACAGGCAGTTTTCATCCGAAATACTTGGAAATGTTTTAACAACACTTATAATAGCTGTTGTTTTTTATGCTGTTTCACTTTTAATTGCATTTGTTTTTGTTAAAATATTCGGCGGTAAATCTTCTGAAAAAGGTATATATAAATTCGCACTTGTATTTTCAAATGTCGGATTTATGGGATACCCGGTTATAAATGCTGTTTTTGGATCTGAAGCACTTTTTTATGCCGCAATATATAATCTTCCTTTTAATTTTTTTCTTTTTACGGCAGGAATATTTTATGTTGCCGAAAAAGGCGGAATTAAATTCAACAGAAAAATGATAATAAATCCCGGAATTATCTCGGTTGTTATAGGTGTTCTTGTTTTTATTTCACCGGTTAAACTTCCTTATGCTGTTTCCGGAACTCTTGATCTGCTTAGTTCTGTTACAACACCTCTTTCTATGATCGTTATAGGAGGACTTCTTGCAAAAGTACATGTAAGAGAAATATTTTCGAATGTAAGAGTTTATATTTACAGTCTTTTAAGACTTTTGATAATCCCTTTTATTACATGGTGGGCTTTAAAGTTTTTTAATCTTTCATATCTTATGGCCGGTATTCCTATAATTATGGCAGCTATGCCTGTTGCGGCTAATTCAGCTATTCTTGCGGAAGAGTACAAAGGAAATTCGGAATTGGCTTCCCAGATAGTTTTTATATCAACACTTTTATCACTTATAACAATACCTGTTATTGTAAAATTATTTGTTGCATGATAAAATCACCTCCGTATCTGATAGAATTTACGGGGGTGGTTTTTTTGAAAATAAGTGAATTCTGTAAAAAAGCTTCTGTATCGAAAGACACTGTCAGATATTATATTGAAACAGGAATGCTTATACCTAAAAAGGTTAACGGTCAGTATTTTTTTGATGATAACGATATAAATGACATGGAATATATAATAAAATTCAAGAAATTAAGATTCACGGTTTCCGAAATACAGAAAATAATGTCTATGACGAGAATTTCCGGAATTAAATCGGAAAGTTCAGTTGAATTTTATATAGATATTCTCAGAAAGAAAAAAGAAAATCTCAGGGATGAAAATGAAAATATAAACAAAGCAATTGAAGATATTGATAAATTTATAAATGAACTTTATAACATGAAAAAGACTTTTAAACGGGTTGAAAGAGGTCTTAAGATAGAGTATCTCGGTCTTCTTACATGTCCGGAATGCGGTAAAAATCTACGTCTGAATTCAGCTGACATTTTAAACAGCGAGGTTATGAACGGTATTCTGAAATGCCAGTGCGGATACAGTGCTGAAATTATTGACGGAATAATAAAAACAAATGAAGCAATGAATATATACAAAGAAAATTTTTCCGATGAATTTCTCGGATTTGTTGAAAAACAGAAGAATAACAGCAGTGATCTGAGAGAAAATTATTATAAATATTTCTTTTCCTATTATGTTGAAAAAAATAATACGGAATTTATAAGCTATACCGAAAAAGCAAAAGAATGGGTAATAAATTCTTATGATTTTGAAAAAGCTGAAAATAAAATTATTTTTGAATTCGGAACAGGCCAGGGAATATTTCTTTACAGTATACTTGATAAAATAAAAAAAGGAAATGTATTCGTGGTAACTGATATTTTTTTCGAAAACATAATGTTTGTTAAAAAGACAATAGAAGCTCTTAATGTTGATTTTGACATAATATATTTAAACACGGATATAAGAAAATGCCCTTTTAAGGAGAAGTCTGCCGATATTATACTTGATATTTTCAGTACAACAAATTTTAATCTTTATTTAAAGGATGACAGCATAAAATATTTAAAAAAATTTGTAAATCCTGAAACTATTATTTACGGAAATTATTTGGCCGTAGAAAAGAGAGGAATAATAAAAAAAGAAAACAGGGAATATGAAAAATTTTTTTTATATGAAAATGAAAAAGAAAATATAGAAAGATATTACGAAATAAAACAAAAACCTGTTTTATACAGATTTTACGATAAAAGTGAAATTGAAAATTTTTTTGAAAAAGATTCGGAAAAAATTATATGGTGTTGTTCTTACGGAGAAAAAAAGTAATTCATACAATTTGTCCTGCTATAATTAAGTTGTAACACCAAGTGATAGTTTGATATAATTCAAACTACAAGGAGATGTTACAATGTCAAACAAAATTAAGTATGAGCCTGAGTTCAAAGAACAAATCATTCGCCTTCATCTGGAGGAAGGTCGAACAATCAAAAGTCTTACCGAAGAATATCATCTTGGTAAAGGAACTTTAAGATACTGGTTAACTCAGCGCAGCAAAGAATGCCAAACAAATGAAAACATCCAGCAGGAAAATGCTTCATATGCCGAAATTAATCGTTTACGCAAAGAATTAGCCGAGGTAAAAAAGGAAAATGAATTCCTAAAAAAAGCAGCGGCATTCTTTGCGAAGGAAATCGATTAGCGCAGTACCAGTTTATTCAAAAACACGCTCCAGAATTCGGTGTCAGATGGCTTCTCAGAAGGTTTAATATCTGTCCAAATGCTTATTACAATTACTTGAAAGATCGTAAATCAGAGTATAGGAAAATCAAAGCATCCGTACAACGAAGGATTGTTGAAATATACCACGAGAACGATGGAGTTCCTGGGTACCGAATGATGCGTAATTATCTGGTTCTGGAAAATATAATTTACTCATATACTACAATTTTTAAGTATATGCACGAACTAGGCTTACAATCTATTGTCAGACGTAAAAAACCAGAATACAAAAAGGGAAAAGCCAACAAAGTATTTCCTAATTTAGTCAATCGAGAATTTAATGTAACAGAACCAAACAAAGTATGGTGTACTGATTTTACATATATGCCAAGACCAAACGGTTCCATGCGCTATAATTGTTCAATTATTGACCTTTTTGATCGCAGTGCCGTTGCTACATTAAATGGATCAAATATAACTGCAGAATTAGCAATAGCAACGCTTCAGAAAGCACTAGACGTACATAAACCAGGAAAAGGAATAATTCTGCATTCAGACCAAGGAAGCCAGTATACATCAAAAGAATTCAATGAATTCTGTGAAAAAAATCATGTGCAACAAAGTATGAGTCGTGCTGGATGTCCTTATGACAATGCTCCAATGGAGCGATTTTACAACACATTCAAAAATGAATTCTACTATCTTTATTCATTCACATCAGATGCAGAGCTAGATCAGAAGACTTTAGAATTCATTTATGGAAAATATAATCATAAAAGACCACATACACATAATGGTGGTCGCACTCCTCATGCAACTCGTTATGCTGCATAGAGGAAACTATCACAAAGTGTTACAATTTTGCTTGACAACAACAATTTCAGTGATATAATTATTATGTATATTAAAATATATTAAATTATTATTATGGAGGTGCCGAGGTGAAGCTTTCTATATCTCAGAAATTTCTTATTCCGGCTTTGATTCTGGTAGTGGTTTTAGGAATTATTATTTTGTTTAACAGCTATAACGAAACATACAAAAATATTTACAACGGTAAATTAAAAGGACTTACTGATTTGGTTGACAGTGCTTACGGAACACTTGAGTATTACGGAGCTCTTGTAAAAAAAGGTGAAATGACACTTGCCGATGCTCAGAAAACTGTTCAGCAGATTGTACCCACTATGAAATTTGACAACGGAAATTATTTTTTCGGCTATGATATGAAAGGTAAGAATACAATACCTTTCGGAAATGTTGTTGTCGGGCAGGATCTTTCAGCACTCAAAGACGCAACAGGAAGAGAAATAATGAAAGATATGATTAGCCTTATCAGAAAAGACGGTCAGGGAAAGTACGAGTATTTATGGGACAAATCGGAAACAGAAAAGAATGTTCCGAAACTTTCGTATGTTAAACTTTTTTCTGACTGGAATTGGTTTATAGGAACAGGAATATATATAAACGATGTAAGGAAAGAAACAAATTCCGAATTTATAAAACAGTTAATACTTTTTGTTTCTATACTTGTTATAATATTTATTATTTTATATTTTATAGGGAGAAATATAAAAAACAGAATAAAATTAATAACGGAAAATATTGCCGAATTCGGTAAAGGCGATCTAACCATAAAATTTGAAGAAAAAGGATACGATGAGGTATCACATATTGCTAAAAATCTCAATGTAATGGCTGAAAACCTGAAAGGTATTCTCGGAGAAATTTCAGAGTTTTCTGTTCAGATAAATAATTCAAGTCAGTCGCTTGCATCTGTTTCTCAGGAAACAAGTGCCGGAAGTGAGGAACTTGCAGGCCAGAGTACAAAGATTTCCGAAAATACCGAAAACACAAGTGCTAATGTAGAAGAACTTACTTCAGGAGTTGAGGAAGTTGCAGCAAGTGCTCAGATGGTTTCTAAATCAGCACAGGACCTTAGCCAGGCGGCAGAAAAAACATTAACGGCAGCATCTAACGGTGTTGAATCTATAAAGAAAATTTCCGTTACCATAGATGAGGCAATGAAAAAATCAAAAATTACACTTAATAATACTCAGCAGCTTAACGAAAGATCTGAAAATGTCGGTAAAATAGTAGAAACAATAAATTCCATAACAGAACAGACAAATCTTCTTGCATTAAACGCAGCAATAGAAGCAGCCCGTGCCGGGGAAGCAGGAAGAGGATTTGCCGTAGTTGCAGATGAAATAAGAAAACTTGCAGAAGAAAGTTCAAAAGCCACATCACAGATTGCCGGTATGCTCGGTGAAATAAAAACAAAATCAGTAGAGGTAAACAGGGCAACAAGTGAAAATGCATCTGTTGTGGAAAGAATAGATGAAGAAATGAAAAAAATATCACATGAATTTGAAAAAATAGAAAATATGGTAAATACCATGAATTCAGGGATAGAAAATATGACAGCAACAAGCGAGGAACAGAGTGCGTCGTCAGAGGAAATGAGTGCAGCAATGACTAAAGTAGCAGTTTTGGTAGGTGAAATAAACGATCAGATAAAAAATATGTCACAGGCAATAGACGAACAATCCGAAGGAGCACAGCATGTCAGTGCCAGTGCACAGGAACTTTCAGCACTTGCCGACGGAATGGATTTAAGTGTGAAAAAATTTAAAATTAAATAAAAATAAATACGGTATCCGGTTTTTAATTATAAAAACCGGATACT
Organism: Thermotogae bacterium; assembly: GCA_024233675.1. GTDB lineage: Bacteria > Thermotogota > Thermotogae > Petrotogales > Petrotogaceae > JACKPH01. The sequence continues at coordinate 266,528 of JACKPH010000001.1, read as the reverse complement.
TTTGTTTATTTCATGGTATAATAATATATACTAATATATTATTGTCAGGAGAAAATAATGGGATACGAAAGAAGAGAATACCCGGAAAAATCATGGTCTGTATCAAAAATGGATATATTCAGGGATTGTGCATTAAAATATTATTTTTCGGTTTACGGAGGATGGAACGGCTGGGAATATGATGCGTCAGAAAGAACTAAGCATATATACAGACTTACAAAGATAACGAATATGTATGCTCTCAGCGGTGAGATAATACACAGAAAAATAAAGGAAAATATTCTCGGAATTGAAAAAAAACCTGAAGAATTATTTAATGATATAATAACTGAACTCCGTCATTTAACAAAAGAATCTTTTTATAAAAAAGAGTATTTTGTTTCAAATCCTAAAAAAGTTGTAATGCTTCATGAATATTATTATAACTTATACGATAATAAAGACCGTAAAGAGCTTGCCGTAAAAATTACCGAAAGAGTAAAAAATTCGGTTTTTAATCTTACGGAATCAGAAACATATAAAAATTTAAAAGCTGCTAATACAAAAATAATAGAACTTGATGATGAAAATTTTAATTATTTTATTTTTGACGGTATTAAAATATATGCAATATTAGATGCCCTTTATATAAACAGCGGTAAAATATTTATAGGTGACTGGAAAACAGGTAAAAAAGACAAAGAAAAAAATGATCTTCAGATGGCTGTATACATTATGTACTTTATTGAAAAATACGGTCAGAAACTTCCGGAAATAAAAGCTGATAATATAATATGTTTAAATGAATATATAAATGACGGCAGTAGCTATAAAAGAAATATTTCAGAAGACGAACTCACAAAAACAAAAGAATATATTAAAACCTCCGAAGAAATTCTCGGGCGATATCTTGAAAATCCCGATATCAACAAACCTAAAGAAGAAATATTTTTTAAGCCTAATCCCGGAAAAAGATGTTCAAACTGTAATTTTATTGAAATATGTGATTTTCATGAAATAAAAAAATATTAGGGAGAGATAATATGACAGATTTTGAAGCAGCCGAATCGGAAATGAAGAAACAATTCGGACACGATGTTATAATGGCACTTGCAACAGTTTCCGGGAACGGTACAAATGTAAGAAATGTAGACGCATATTATAAAGACGGAAACATTTATATAACAAGTCACGGGGAATCAAATAAAATGAAAGAAATAGAAAAAAATTCCAATGTTTCACTCTGCAGAAATCTTTCTGTATTCTGGGGGAAAGGTGAAAATATAGGAAATCCGAAAGAAGAAAAAAACAGTGAAATAAGAAATGAAGTCAGAAATATATTTTCTGCTTTTTATGACAGACATGTTAATGAAAATGATCCCAAAACATGTATTTTAAAAGTAGAACTTACAAAAGCTCTCGTTTTTAATAATGAAGCAAAATATATAATAAATTATACCGATAGAAAAGCACAAAAAATACCTATGAAAATAGATGTAGTGTTTGAAGAATAAAAAAAGTATTTCCGAAAGGAAATACTTTTTTATTTAAGATATAAATCCATCCATTCTGTAATTTCTTTGAGTCTTCTTATTCTGTGTTTCGGCTTTCCGCTTCTGCTCAGTTCATGGGTTTCTCCGTGAAAAAGAACCAACTTTGCTTCTGTTCCGTGATATTTCAGTGCGCTGAACATCTGAAATCCTTCTGCCATATAACATCTTAAATCTTCATCCGAATGTATGAAAAGTGTAGGTGTTTTAGCTTTATCGGCATATTTCAGAGGAGAATGGAACCATAATTTATCCACATTTTCCCATGGATCTCCTGCCTGCTGATCTTTTACGAAGTAGTAGCCTATATCTGTTATCATAGATTTTGAAATCCAGTTTGATATACTTCTCTGAGAAGCTGCTGCTTTAAAGAAATCTGTATGTCCGATTATCCAGTTTGTCATAAAGCCTCCGTATGAACCACCGGTAACACCTATTTTATCTTTATCTAAAAATGAATAATTTTCTGTACAGAATTCTGTGAATTTCATTATATCATCATAATCTATTGTTCCGTATTTTCCTCTTATATCTGCAAATTCATTGCCTCTTCCGTCACTTCCGCGTGGGTTACAGAATATAACAGCGTAACCTTCATTAGCCCAGTACTGCATTTCATGAAAGAAATTTTCACCGTAAACTGTTTTTGGCCCTCCGTGAATATCAAGTATAACAGGGTATTTTTTATTTTCTTCAAAATTTACAGGTTTCATTATCCAACCATCTATAAAAACATCGGTATCTGTTTCTATTCTTAGCCTTTCCGGTTTTGAAAGAGAATAGTCTTCAATGAATGAATTAAATGATGTTATTTTTGTTTCTTTTTGTGTATCCATACTGAATGTATAAATTTCCTGAAGATTTAATCCTCTGAATCCTGCGAATATAATATTTTCTCCGTAAATATCATAACTGTCTACAGTACCTTCGTTTATGATTATTTTTTCTGTGTTTCCTTCAATATCTATTCTGTAAAGATGGCTGTCTTTTGTCTGTGTTGTTGTAAAATAAAGAAAATCTTTTTTCAGTTTCTGCTGTTCCCCACCGCCGAATCTGCAGTCAGAACCTACTGAATTCCAAAGTGAAATGTCAAGTTCCGGAGTAATACAGGTAAATTTTTGGCTGTCTAATGAATATTTATAAAATTTTGAATTTTCATTTATTCCGTATTTCTGCATATCAGAAGCAACTGCTAATAAAGTATTTTCGTCATAAAAAACTATTTTTGCAACAGAAAAATCTGAAATGTTTTCAAGTTTTTCACATTTTATATTTTCTGTATTAAAAATATAAACATCATCTGTAAGAGGCATTTTATCTCTGTAAGTTACAGAAGTATAAATAACTTTACTGCCTTTTATATCAAAGCTTCCGACTGAAGTGTATTCGTCAGTAACAGGTGTTAATTCATTTTTTTCAGAGTCAAAAATATAAAGTCTGTTTCTTTTTCCTGATGTAAAACCGCTTCCGTTTGACCAGAAAGGTATTTCCTCAAGAACATTATAATCTTTTTCATCATCTTTATTTTTACCTTCCATATATCTGTCATAATTTCCTGTAAGTATATATTTATTTTCCGAAATTTCTTTTATATCACTTACTTTTATGGGGATTTTCATAAATTCTTCTGCTTCTCCGCCATTTACGGAAATTTTAAAATATCTTGTACCTTCAAATTTTTCATCTTTTATACGTCCTGAAGTAAAAATTATATTTTCATTGTCTTTCCAGAAAAAAGTACTTTCTGAACCTGAGGAAGTTAATTTTTTATATGTATTTTTTTCTGTATCAAGTAGCCATAAATAAGATTTGTAAGAGTTTTCCTCAATATCTGCCTGATGCTGTATAAAAACAGCTTTTAAACCGTCGGGAGAATATTTCGGATTTGACAGGAATTTGTAATTTGTAAAATCGTCTATTTTTACTTTTTTCATGAGTTACCCCCTTTTTTTAGTTTGCTATATTAACTATTATACATCAACAAATATTTTTTTAAACCTGGAATAAAAAATTTTAATAAAAATAAGGATGTATAAATTAATTATACATCCTTTTTATTCATAAGAATATTTATTGTATTTTCAAGTGCCTCATAAGCTTTATCTGGATCACTTATATCAAGAGTTGCTTTTTCCATAGGGCATATATCTGTTTTATCATTGTTTAATATATTTTCTGAAACTATTCCGTAGGAAAAATCTATATTGTAATTTTTAAGAATTTCAAAGGCTTTTTTACTGATGACTTCTGAATACAGTTCCTTTATACCTGTTTTTACTGAAAGAAATGCTGCAGCACGTCCGGTTATTCTGTCGGCAGTAGATGTTCCTTTGAGATTTTTACCGTTTCTTATCAGTTTTATCATTGGACGTATACCTTTTTCATATGAACAGAAAACTGTTTCACCATTTTTTACGGAAATTATTGTATAATCAGGATTTTCTTTGAGCATTTTTTTTGCTTTTTCAATATCAGTCATTCTGAAGGCCTTTAATTTCAAGTATTTTTATAACAGCAGGAATTAAAAGCATCTGTATTATTATTCCCGGTATACCCGTAGAGAATGCAGCGGTTACACTTATGCCGGCAGGAATATTCAGCATAAATATTTTTCCGAGAACAAATATCGCTATTGAATAAAAACATCTTCCTATAACCATTGCCATTAATAGACTTAAATATATGTTCATTTTTTTCTTTTTGTAAAGTATACCGGCACTTATTCCGTATGCTGGCAACTCAAAAAGCATTAACAGTAACATAGGCATCGGTGGCATTCCTGTAAGAAGAAAACTTATAAGCGGTGAAAGTAATCCTGTTATAAGTCCTGACAACGGACCTGCTATAAATCCGGCAAGGAATACCGGTATATGCATAGGAAGAAATATTCCTCCGGCACTGTTGCCGCCTATTAAATGAAATATCTGCGGAAATATTATTCCTAATGCTACAAATACTCCTGTTGTTATTAATTTTCTTGTCTTTTTCATTTGTTCACCTCAAAAATAAAAATCATTATAGATTATACTATATTTTAAAGTTTTTTCAAACCGTCTTTAAGTCCCTTTTCAGGAGTATAAATTCATATGGCTTTAAAATAACGTAATCTTTAATTTTTATATTATTTTCATGGTATGAAAAATCTCCGTCTATATCGATTTTTTTGATTTTTTCGGAAATGTTCAGTATAAATCTTATACTTTTGTCACGTTCAAAACATATTATATCTTTCCCGGATTTTATAACTTCCATAGGAGTAAAAGGATCGAATTCTTTATTATTTTTTCTGATTTTCAAAAGTTTTTTCATTTCCGAAAATATTTTATATCTTGTTGATTCTTTATTTTCAAGTTCCCGGGATAATTTTATGTAATCAAGTTTTTCGCGGTTTATAGAACGGTTCTGTCCGGTATTTTCAACTCCTTTATAATAGTTTTTTGAGCCTAACAGAGAATGTATATATATACCCGGAATACCCGGTATAAAACATGCAATCGCATATGCTGAAATAAACTTTCTTATACTTAATTCTGTATCACTGCATACGAAGGCACTGAAAAGATTTATATTTAATTCATAAGGTGATTTTGTTCCGTTAGGATTATTTTTATAAGAAACAAGACCTCCGTGTTTTTTAATATCTTCTGTAAGATCTTCTATGTTTTTTTCATCAATTATACCTTCTAAAGGTCTAAGGCCTATTCCGTCATGTGAAGCAAGAAAATTAAAATAAGCGGTATTTTCCGAAGGTGAGCTTATTGATTTCAGCCATTCGGAAAAAATTTCACTGTCATGTTTGAAATATGTATAAAGAAGAAGAGGCGGAAGTGTAAAGTTATAAATCATATGTGCTTCATCATTTCCGTTCCCGAAATAACTTATATTATCTTCATGCGGAACATTTGTTTCGGTTACTATTAAAACATCGCTGTAAGTTAATTCAAAAATTTTTCTTATAAGTTTTATTATTTTATGTGTTTTTTCAAGATGTATACATGAAGTATTTTTTTCTTTCCAGAGAAAACCTATTGCATCAAGTCTTATGAGTTTTGCGCCTTTTTCAGCGTAAAAAAGAAGTATATCTATTATTTCCGATAAAACATCAGGATTTTTATAATTAAGGTCTATCTGGTCCTCACTGAAAGTTGTCCAGATTTTTTTATAGCCGTCAGATGTTTTGAACTCTGTGAGAAGACTATGAGTTCTGGGACGTACAACATTATTAAAACCGTCTGTGTTTTCAAGTTCTAAAAAATATTTTTCATAAATGCTGTTTCCTTTTAAATATTCCCTGAACCATGAAGATTTTTTTGATACATGGTTTATTACAGCATCAAACATTAATCTGTATTTTTCTGAAAGTGTTTCAATATCGTTCCAGTCTCCGTTGCCTTCAGCTACTTTTTTATAATCTATAACTGAGAAACCGTCATCGGAAGAATAAGGAAAAAAAGGAAGAATATGAATTGTATTTACAGAGTCTTTTAAATATTTTTCAGAGAAATCATTCAGTGTTTTCAGACCTTTTTCATTTTCACGGTATAAATTATCCGCATAAGTTATAAGTATTGAATCGTTGTTTGAGAGTTTATAAAAATTTTTTCTTTCTGTATTAATGAGATTTATTTTTTCTTTTACAGAGTTATAAATTTTATTATAATCTTCAGGGTAAATATATGAAAGAATTTCTTTTATTTCTTTTAGTTTATTTGATTGCACAGGTTAACAACTCCTATTTATCAAATTTTTTAGGTTTTATTACCTTACTTATATTTTCAAAATGTTTTTCAAGATTTCTTTTCTTAAGAAGAAGATTGTATATAAGATCAAAAATAAAAGTTTCACCTATTCTTGTTTCTTTAAATTCATTTTCATTCGGTGAATCCGCAACTGTGTACAGAACTTTTTCCGATACCGAAGAAAGAGGTGATCTTACACCTGATGTTATTGCTATTGTATAGGCACCGGCATTTTTTGCAACTTCAGTGGATTTAAAAACATCTCTTATAAAACCGGAATGACTTACTGCAATAACAGTATCTTCCGAAGTCAGATTAGCCCCCACAATAACCTGCATATGAGGATCAGAAAAAGCATTTGCGCTGTACCCCAGGGAATTTAGTTTTAGTGATATATCAAGAGCTACAGGATATGAACGGCCGACTGCCAGTATAATTATTTTTCTGCTTTTATCTATTCTGTCGGCAATCTCTTCTATGAGATTTTTATCAAGATTTTTATTTATAGTATCTATTATGAGTGAGATTTTTTTATGGTAACTTTCAAATATATCGTTATCCTGTGATATTTCAGCATCCGGATAACTGAGTTCTTTAACAAGATCTATTTTAAATTCCTGATAGCCTTCATAACCGATTTTCTTTACAAGTCTGTATACGGTAGTTTCACTTACACCGGACCAGTTTCCGAGTTCTGTTATGCTGTAGTGTATTGCGTCATCAGGTCTCTGAATTATATAATCTGCTGCTTTTTTTTCTGATTTTGTAAGAGATTTATATATTCCTTTTATCTTATTAATAACCATAAAGTCACCTTCTTAGTTTATTCTTTGACACCGCCGGCTGTCAGTCCGCCGACAAGATATTTTTCCATTGTCATAAATAATATTATAACAGGTATAGAAGTCATTACGGAAGCTGCCATCATTTTTGTCCATATTGCATGATCAGAATAAAAAATTTCATTCAGTCCAACAGGAAGTGTATAAAACTGTGGATATGGTCTTATAAATATTGATGCAAAAAGATATTCATTCCATCCGATCATGAAAGCGTATATAAAAACTGTTATTATTGCCGGAAGTGAGAGCGGAATAATAATTTTTGTTATAACTCCGAGACGTGAACTTCCGTCGATGATTGCAGCTTCTTCTATTGTTTCTGGTATTGTTCTGAAATAATTTCCGAGCATATAAAGTGAAACAGGAAGAGTCTGTACAAGATATATTACAAAAAGAGAAATGAGACCTTTTGAACCGCTTCCTGTCATGCCTATTTTTACAAATATCTGATAAAGCGGAACGGCGAGTATAGTTCCACCGAACAGATAAACAAGAAGAACAGATTTCTGAACGCCTCCTCTGCCGGGAAAATCAATTCTGCTGAAAGCATATGCTCCGAAAACAGATATTATTACGCTTACAAGCGAACTCAGTCCGGCTATAAGAAGACTGTTAAGAAAAAATCTCAGAAAAGGAAAAGCTTCCTTTTTCCTCTGGGAATAAATCCTCTCCAATACAGGTTTTTGCTGTTCTTCGGGTAAATCTTTTATAAGATCGAGTAATTGTTTTTCTTCATTTGAAAGTTCATCTCTTATAGATTCCTTAAGACCTAAAAGTTCCATATATGCGTTAACTGTAGGTCTTTTCGGTATTATTCCGGAATCAAAAGCATCAGAATCATATCTGAATGAAACTGAAAGCATCCAGGCAAAAGGATATACTACAAATATTACAAGGGAAAATATAGCAAAATAAAATAAAAATGTTTTTATAGGAGATTTTCTTTTTACCATTTTAGCACCTTCCTGACATAGTAGCCTATTATAACCATCATAAAAAGGAACAGAAGAGTTGCGATAGCGGCAGCTACACCCTGCTGAGGAACACCGGTAAATGCTTTTTCATAAATATATATTGGTAATGTATTTGCAAATTTTGACATAAGATATACTTCATCAAATTTATAAAAATTCCATATACCTCGTAAAAGTGCAACAGAACCTATAACAAAGTAAAGTTCCGGCAGAGTTATATGAAGAAATTTCTGCCATGAATTTGCTCCGTCAATTTCCGCAGCTTCATAATAATCCTCATTTATTGCCTGAAGTTTTGAAAGAATCATTAAATAAATAAAAGGAAAATTTCTCCATATATTGAATATAGATACCACTATAAAAGAATTATTCGGATCATTTATTATATCCATTCCTGAACTGAATCCGAACAAAGTAAGAAATTTTGTAAGAGGCCCGTCTATAGGAAGCAAAACATATTTCCATGAAAAAACTATTGCAATAAGAGGAGTTACATATGGAAGCAGAAGAAGTGCCCTTACAAGTGTACGTCCGAAAAATTTTTTATTCATAAGAAGTGCAACACCCAGACCGAGTAAAATACTTCCTATTACAGTGATGAGTGTAAATGCAACAGTTGTTCCGAAAGATCTCCAGAAAGTTGAGTCTTTAAGAATATTTATATAATTTGAAAGTCCTACAAATTTATTTTCTGAACCTATAGAAAGAGATACATCAAAAAAACTGAGATAAATATTATAAAACACCGGATAAAGTATAAGAACGGAAATAAGTATTACAGTCGGAGAAACAAGTTTCCAACCGAAAATAGCTTCTTTTTTCTTTAAAGGGGAATATCTATTTAAAAATGTCATTTTTTACCTCCTGTTTTTAAAAAATAAAAGGGGAAACCCCCTTTTATTTTCCTAAAACTCTTTTAGCTTCTGCCTGAGCCCATGCTGCTGTCTGCTGAGGAGTCCAGTCATTTGCAAACATATAATTTATGGCTTTACCTATGACGAAGTTTGAATCAAGTTTACTCATATCAGTAAGAACTTTACCTTCTATAAATTCAAATCTTTCAACTTCATCAAGAGCAGCTACTATTTCTGCAATTTTGGCTTTTCCGTATCTCTGGAGTATAGGATTGTCTAAGAATTCGTCACTTTCGGCAACACTGCTTCTTGTAGGATTCATTCCTCCCGGAGCCATATGAAGCCAGTAAACATAGTTTTTCGGAGACATTAAAAATTTTATAAATTTTTCGGCATCTGATTTATTTTTTGAATTACTGAGAACACCTATTCCTACCATCTGACCGTATGATGTAGGCCTTATGTTGATCATTTTATTTGCAAAACCTGTATTAACAACAAGATCAGCATCAAATTTATCTATTCTTGATTTCTGAACTTCTTCCACAGCTATATCATCCATTATATAAGTAGAGTAAAATGTCATAGCGGTTTCTCCTGAAAGATAACCTTTTAAAGCGTCAAGAACATCTGTATAACCTGGTTTTGAATATTTTCCGAGTTCTTTGTAGAATCTGAAAGCCTCAATCATTTCCTGTGAATCAAGAAGAAGATTTCCATCAGCATCCATAGGTCTTGCACCGTTAGCAAGAGCTATTTCTGTAAAAACCTGCTGAGTAAATGCATTTGCCTTTTTAGGAATAATAATTCCGTAAACACCGTTTGCAGGATCATTTAAAGCTTTTGCTGCGGTAAGAATATTATGCCAGCTGTAAGGAAAACCTAAATCTCTTCCTTCAAACCAGTCTTTTCTGTACCATAAACCCTGTACCCATGCATGAAAAGGTACTGCAAAAGATGAACCGGATGCATCGCTTAAAAGTCTTTTTGCTCCGGGATAAATATCGCCGAAACTGTTAACTATTTCTGTGTTTAAATTCTGATCCATAAAATTTTCCGAAGAAAGAAGAAGTAATGGTTCTATACCGGCTTCAAGAACATCCGGAAGAGTACCTGAGTTTTTTGCAACCGGAATCTGTGTCATAAGGTCATTTTCCTCAATAGGAACAACATTAACTTTTACACCTGTCTGAGCTTCGTAAATAGCAGCTAAAGCTTTTATTCTTGTCTGTCTGTTCGATTCTGTCTCTGTTGTCCAAAAAGTTATTTCTGCAATTGCAGAAACCGATAAAATAAATACCATCATTAAAACAAATAATTTTTTCACCTTAAAGCCCCCTTTTGCTGAAAATAATTTTTTTTATTTAAAAAATATTGAAAGTTTTCTTCAAAATTATAAAATATAAAAAAATATATTCAAAATATAATTTGATTATATTCTGACCGTTTATTTCAAAATATTGTTGAAAATCTGTGAAAATCTGTTATTTTTTTAAATATGAATAAATTAACATTAAAATAAAAAGTTATTTTATACCTGAAAATAAGAAATTTTAGGTTCAAAAGGAAATTTTTTAAGTTCTACTGAATTAAAATTTCCGAATTTTTCAATGACTGCTTTTGTTTCTCCGGGCCACAATTTCATATTTATTTCGTCAAAAACAACAATTCCGCCTTTTACCACTCTCGGGTAAAGATATTCCAAAACTGTTTTTGTCGGTTCATAAAGGTCAAAATCAACAAATAAAAGTGCTATTGTAAGTTCAGGATTTTCTTTTATATATTTAGGTATTGTTTCCGTGGCATTTCCTTTAATCAGTTCAACTTTTTCGAAATTTCCGAGGAATCTGTTTTCATTGTATATGTTTATAACATCTTTAAGTTCATCATAGGTATCATAAGATGGCTTCATTGAATTGATTTTAAGGTTTTTGTTTTTATATACGGAAAAATCATTTTCCGATATTTCCGGAAAACCTTCAAAGGTATCAAAACCTATTATTTTTCTGTACAGTGCATAAGGTTCGTTTATAGCCGATAATTTTGCCCAGGCCATAAGTCCTCCTCCATGATATACTCCGCATTCTATAATGTTTCCTTTAACATTTTCTATTTTTTTAAAGAGCTCATATCTTGCGAGAAATCTTGAAATATACTGTCTTGAGGTGTATTTTTCAAAATTATTAAAACGTTTTTCAAGTGTTGATGGATATTTTTTAAACAATTCTTCAAGTGTCATTTTTATACTCCTTTGTATATGGTATAATTTTAGTATTGCCGTGAAAGGGGGCTAATATTTTGAAAGTGAATTTGAAATCACTTTATAAAAAAGATGTTTCCGAAAGTCAGAATCCGGTTTATACCGGTGAAAATAAGAATATAAATACTTCTGTCTTTACTTTTAGCAGAGACAAAAATACTGCTTATATGGAAAACGGGTTTATAAAACATTCTGACGGAAATTTAAGATGGATAAATGCAGAAGGACTTAATAATTATGAAAAAATAACGGAAATATGTAATTATTATAATATAGATCAGATGACTACAGAAGATATATTTCATATAAATCAGAGAAATAAAATAGAGTTTCATGATAATTATATATATATAGTACTTAAACTTGTCAACAAAAAAGATATAGGATATGAATACGAACAGTTAAGTATTATTTTTACCGATAATACCATTATAACATTTAACGAAAGAGTTCAGGAATCATTAAGAGTACTCATGAAAAGACTTTATGATCAGAAAGTCATAACAGAGGGCAAAAAAAATGACTTTCTGCTTTACTATATTCTTGATGTTATTGTTGATAAATATTTTATCATAAGTAATGAAATAGTTGAAAAGGTAGAAATGCTTGATGATTCTATAAACATGGACCCCGATAAGGAGGATCTTATAAAAATAAAGGGACTCAAACAGGAAATACTTTATTTTAAGCGTAATATAAGTACACTTAAGGATACACTTTATTCTTCAAGAGCAGATCTTAATATATATATACAAAGTGAAAACAGGGAATATTACAGGGATCTCTACGATCATGTTTCACAGCTTTCTGAAAATACGGAAATATTAAAAGATACTGTTTCTAATCTTACAGAAATATATTTTTCCGCAATAAGTTATAAAATGAATGAAATAATGAAGGTTCTTACTATAATTTCAACTATTTTTATACCGCTTTCTTTTCTTGCGGGTTTATACGGAATGAATTTCAGATATATGCCTGAACTTGAATGGCATATGGGATACCCTTTAATTGTAGGTATAATGGTTATTATAGTTGTTATTATGCTTTTGGTTTTTAAAAAGAAAAAATGGTTTTAGGAGGGGAATATTATGGATTTTAATTTGTTGATTGACTGGGTTGTGAGGATAGGTATAAGTATTATAGTTTTTATTATTGCAAAAATTATAGGTAAAATAATTTATAAAAGTATTCTGAAAGTATCCGAAAAAACGGAAAAAATAAATCTGCAGTATAAAAATACTATGAAAACTCTTATAAATCTTGCTATGTATTCTCTTGCTGTTTTTATAATAATATCAGTGCTTTTTAAGGATCTTGCTCCTGTACTTGCAGGACTGGGTGTTTCCGGTATCATTATAGGTCTCGCCGTTAAAGAACCTCTTGAAAATATGATATGCGGAATTCTTATAATGGTTAATAAGCTCATTGTAGAAGAGGAAGCTGTCGATATAAACGGTACTTCCGGAGTTGTAAAAGAAATAAAATTAAATCATGTACATATGAATACTTTTGACGGAAAATCCATAAATATGCCGAGTAAAGTTGTATGGGGGTCAACAATAGTTCATTTCTGGCCTCAGGGATTCAGAAGGAATGAAATAAATGTTGGTGTCGCATATAATAGTGATTTGCAAAAAGTTTTAGAGCTTCTTAATAAAGCGGTTAATTCTTATCCTGAACTTTATAAAGATGAAAATCATAATCCTGTTATCCTTTTTACAGGATTCGGGGCATCTTCTATAGATTTTTCCGTAAAATACTGGGTTGAAAAAGATAAATTTCTCGGATCTCAGTTTGAAATTGCAAAAATAATCAAAAATGAATTTGACAGTAACGGCATAGAAATACCTTTTAATCAGCTTGATGTCTACATAAAAAAATAATTTTATGTTACCGGAGGTTAAATATGAATTTTAACAATGTATTCGGAAAATATCCGTATGTTGATTCGGAAAGACTTGTATTAAAAAAAATAGAGGAAGAAAATTCTGATGATCTTTTCAGAATTTACAGTAACAGCAATGTTTTTAAATACTGCGGAATTATTCCTAAAAAAAATTACAATACTGTAAAAAAAATGATAGGACATTTTGAAAGAGATTTTAATAAAAAACTGAATATAAAACTCGGTATATTTGAAAAAAAATCCGGTATGAAACTTACAGGAATTATTGAATTAATGAATTTTAAAGAAAAGGTAAATATGTGTACAGTTGGTTATTTTCTTGCCGAAGAATACTGGGGAAAAGGAATTGCAACAGAGGCACTTAAAGTACTTAAAAAATATTTATTTGCATATACTGAGATAAATCGTATTCAGGCTGAGGTTATGCCTCAGAATAAGGCATCGGCAAATGTTCTTGTTAAAAACGGTTTTCTTTTTGAAGGATGTATAAAGCAGGGAAATTTCTGGCCGGGAAAAGGTGTTGTAGATATAGATGTTTACGGATTTTTAAGAGAATATTCAAAAGAATAGGATCCCTTACGGGATCCTATTTAATATATAAGATCGTATAATGACTTAACAAAAATATTCTGTGACAGAAAATCTTTTTCATAATCATTTTCTGTGAGTATTTCAAGAATTATTTCCTGGTCTTTGTACATGTTAAAATAATTATCTGAGGCTTTGAAATCAAAGTCAGCTTCTATAAATGTATACAAAGAAATATTATTCGATTTCAAAGTTAATGTATAGCTGCAAAAACCGGTTTTTTCAAGTTTAAAGCTAATTTCAGGTTTTGTAAGATGATAATCTTTAGGTGAGGCCGTAAGTTTTGAATTTCTGTAAATTTTTCCTTCTGATTCAAAACTGCAGAAAATATAAAGATTTTCTCCGTTATAAGGAATATCTGCTATTTTTTCGGAAAAAAGTTTTTTTGCTGTTATTTCAGAAGAAAAATCTTTAATAAGCCTACTGCTGATGTCAAATATTTTATAACTGTAAATTCCTTTTCTGTCTGTATAATAATCATTTGTTATCCAGAATTCCAGACTTTTATTTTCTGCATTAATACTCGGAAGTAATGTACTGTAAAATCTTTTTGCAAAATAATGTAATGCTTTCCATCTTCCGTAATAGTCTATACTTGACCAGCTTGCTACAGGCCAGCAGTCGTTTAACTGCCAGTAAAGAGCCCCCATACATCTGTTATCATTTCTAAGCCTTCTCCAGTGTTCTACTCCGTATTCCATAGCTTCTGCCTGAGTTAACTGTGAAACAGTTACCTGATCTGCGAACTTTTTCGGTATACTGAATCTGTTGTTCATGTAATCAAATATTTTTTTATTTCCGGCTTCGTTTTTCTGATGGTTTTCCATTATTTCCGAATAAAAATCGAAGTCTTTTTCTTCACAGAATGTTTTTATAGTTTTTATATCAGGAAATGATTCAAAACCGAATTCAGACATAAATCTTGAATTAAATTCCCTGTAAGCGGTAAGCGGTTTTGAATTATGCCATACTTCCCAGTAATGGGAGTCTCCTGAATTCATATCATTAGGATTTATAAAATTTCCGCCGCCGGAAGGTGAACTCGGCCAGTAAAATCTTTCGGGGTCATATTTTTTAACGATATCAGGCAGTATGTTTTCAAAGATTTCTGTATATTTTTTCATGAATTTTTCCTCAAAAATATATTTCCATCCCCAGTCTGCCCATGCGGTTTCTATTTCGTTATTTCCTACCCATATTGAAAGTGATGTAAAATTTCTAAGTCTCTTTATGTTGTATTCAGTTTCTTTTTTTATATTTTCCGTAAATTCTGAGTAAAGAGGCTGCGGTTTGCATGCGAATATCATATCCTGCCAGAGAAGAATACCTTTTTCGTCACAAAGTTTATAAAGTTCCTCATCTTCATAAATTCCTCCGCCCCATAATCTTAACATGTTGAAATTAGCTTCTGCGGAATCATCTACAAGTTTTTTATAAAGAGATAGTTTTTTACCTCTTGTAAGAACAGAATCAGTAGGAATAAAATTTGCACCTTTAGCGAAAACAGGTATTCCGTTTAATTCAAAATAAAAAGATTCACCCCACTGATCAGGATTTTTTACAAGTTTTATACGTCTTATACCGAAACTGAAAGAAGCAGATTCTGAAAGGGTTCCTGAATCATAAAGTTCTATTTTAAGTCTGTAAAGATTAGGAGTTCCGAGTTCTTTTATCCACCAGATATCAGGATTTTTTATTTTGATGTGAAGTTCTTTTTTTATAAATTCAGAACATATATTTTTTTCGGACGGATTCTCTATTATTATTTTGTAAAAAAAGTTTTCAGGAGCTTCTGCGTCAAATTTTATATTAATATATCCTGTATCTGTTTCATTATCATAGTCTGTTGTAAGATAATAATCCGGTATGGAAAATGTATTTTTGAATTCTATTTCAACATCTTTCCATATTCCCATATCCGGAATTATCGGACCCCAGTCCCAACCGAAAGAATAAGGAGCTTTTCTTATTTTTTCAACACCCGGTATTGAAAATTTATGTATTTTAAGCTGTACATCATCTATTTCATCCGCTTTTTTTACGGGACTTTCAATTTCTACTTCGATGGTATTTTTACCGGGATGTATAAATTTATTGATTTCAAATTTATATTTTAAAAACATATTATCTGTTTTTCCGACAAAAACTTTATTTATATATATATTTGAAAATGTATCTATTCCGTAGAAAGATAAATAAACAGTATTATTTTCTATATCAGTCTGTTCTGCATCGAAATCCTTTATGAAAAACCAGGAATCATTGTATATCCATGCAGTATTTTTTTCATTTTTACCGTAAAAAATATTAGTTATATTTTCTTTTTCGAGAATTTCAAAAACAGTTGAAGGCATATCAGCTGAAAATTTCATTGTTTTATCATTGTTTTCAACTTTCCATCCTTTATTTATAGGTATTATACGATTCATAAAATCACTTCCCCGAAGAAATATTCAGAACAGATTCTCTTTCCGTAAGTTCGGTAGGAAGAAGAATTTTTCTTTTTACTTTGCTTTTACATCTGTGTTCTATTCTTTCTATAAGAAGACTTGCCGCATTTATTCCTATTTCGGTTCTCGGCTGCGCCATAGTTGTTAAGGCAGGAAAAATATATGAAGAATAAAAATCATCATCAAAACCCATTACGGAAATTTCTTTCGGTATTTTTATACCGTGGTCGTGAAGACATTTTATTCCGCCCATTGCCTGCCAGTCATTTGTATAAAATATTGCCGTTACATCAAGTTTCCTGTTTTCAAGATATTTTTTGGTAGCTTTATATCCGTGTTCTGCGGAATAACCACCGGTTTCAAAATATATTTCGAGATCTTTCTTTTTATAAGAGTAATCTATGAAAGCTTTTCTTCTTTCGGAAAAAGAGTATATACCGGGGTCACCTGTTATAAAAAGAATTTTTCTGTGTCCCATCGAGTAAAGATATTCTACGGAACGTATTCCTGAATTATAATTGTCTATACTGACAGAATCTATCTGAATCTCGCTGTCTTTTCTGTCTACAACTACAACAGGTATTGCGGAATTTATAAGTTTTTCTATATAATTATCATCTTCTTTTGAAGTACATATTATTATTCCGTCAACTTTTCTCAGAAGAAGTTCATCAAGTATTGCTATTTCTTTTTTTAACAGACTGTTTGTGGTGGTAAGAAACATTTCGTAATTCTGTTCCAGAAGCTGTTTTTCTATTCCGTCGGCAATAAGGTTATAATGCTGACCTCTGACATTAGGTATAAGTACACCTATTGTTTTTTTTGATGAATTTTTCAGCATATCTGTTCTTGTGTATCCGAATTCTTTTATGGCGTTAAGAACTTTTTTTCTCGTTTCTTCTGAAACATTAGTGTTTCCGTTTAATACTCTTGAAATCGTTGATATAGATATTCCGGAGTATTTTGAGATGTCTCGGAGTGTGGCCATTTTTTCACCTCTCTGATTAAAGGATAAAACTCCGAAAATATTCGGAGTCTATTTTAGATAATTATACGGAAATTTTGCAAAATCAGTCATATCATCAGGTATGCTGTTGTTTTTTGCTATTTCCCTGAAAAGATAATATGAAGGTCTCGGAGTTCTTTTTTTAGTTTTAAAGTCTATACCTATTATTCCGAATCTTTTCTGAAGTCCTTTAGCCCATTCATAATTGTCAGAGTAACTCCAGTGAAGATATCCGAAAAGATCAGCTCCGCTTTCAATGGCCTGATGAGCCATTATAAGATGACTTATCAGATAATTTTTTCTCCATATATCTTCGGTATCCGAAATACCGTTTTCTGTTATAATCATTGGTTTTTCATATTTTTTCTGAAGGTCAAGAAGAACATATTTAAGTCCTTCCGGGTATATTTCCCAGCCTATATCGGAAACAGGACGTCCGTCACATGATTTTTCCATTCCTGTACATGCCTGACCGTATCCGTTTACAGATTTTAAGCCATTTTCCGATTTTGTAAACATTGTTCTTGCATAGTAGTTAATACCTATAAAATCACATCTGTTATCCATATCTTCACGGTATCGCTGTTTACCGCTCAAATCATCATCATAGAGACCTTTTGTTATCATATCCATAAAATAATAAGATGATTCATACATAGCCCTTTCAATTATACATGAGTCTTCGGGATTAAGAGGAGTAGCCCATGTGAAAGCGTATATAAGTCCTATCGGTTTATCCGTAAATTTTTTCATTACATCATAAGCTCTTGTATGAGCCTGTGCCTGATTTTTAAGAGCTTTTACGTAAAAATTTTCATTCATTATTGCAGGCGGAAAACCTGCGTTACATTCAATATATCCAAGAGAAGAAACAACCCGTGGCTCATTTTCCGTCGACCAGTAATCAACAATATCATTAAATTTATAAGCTATAAAAGCCGCATATTTTACAAATTCTACAACAATTTTATCATCGGCCCATCCAAAAGGTCCTTCCCTGAAATTATTAACTTTAACAGGGTCATGAATCCATAACGGAAGTGTGAAATGCCACAGGTTAAGAAATATTTTCATCCCTTTATTTTTTGCATTTATAAAAATTTCCCTGTATTTTTCAATTGCTTCTTTATCTGCAAGTTTATCAAGTTCAGCAATATTTTTTTCTGATATTTCAATATTAACTATATCATCATTATTTTTTACCACGGCAACTTTTACATTTTCAGTTGAATTCTTAAAAATTCTTGACCATTCTATACCTGTTCTCAGCATATTACAGCCCATATCTTTCATATATTCATGATCCATGTCATAATAAGTGAAATAATCAGGACCGTTTTCAGGATAGTCACCGCTTACTATACCGTTTGAAACAGTTAGTCTGTTATTTACCCATTTATACCAGTCAGTGTTTTTATCAGTATTTTTACCTTCTTTGTCACCCATTTCAAACTGAAAACCCGAAACGGAAAAGCCCCAAAAAAAGTTATCTTTAAATCTGTACATTGATACCCCTCCCGTTGTTTATAAACTGAACAGCACTTTGTGATCGTCTTCGACTTCAATAAAACCTTTTTTGATATCTGAGTTTTTATAAAAATCATCAATTTTTTTATTTATATCTTCAGGTAAAAATTTTTCATTTTTATCCCATCTTTTACCTATGTCCGGTATAGATTTCAAAAGCATCTGTGTATAAGGATGCACGGGATTATTATAAATGAGAGAGGTTTTACCTTTTTCAACAAGATTTCCTCTGTGCATTATAAGAGTTGTGTCACTTATATAATATCCTAAAGAAAGATCATGTGTAACAAAAAGAACAGCCATACCTTTTTCTTTACATATACTTGCGAGAAGATTGAGAACGTCTATTCTTGTTGAAGCATCAAGCATACTTATAAGTTCATCTGCCACAAGTACATCTACATCCATTATAAGCGCTCTTGCAATAAGAAGCCTCTGTAACTGTCCGCCACTGAGCTGATGCGGATATTTTCTCAGTATAAATTCAGGATTCATTCCTACGCATTTAAGTGCATCGTTTATTTTTTCTTTTTTATTTTTATCTGATTCGATAAAATTTTTGAAAATCATATCAAATATTCTGTCTATTTTAAAAAGAGGGTTAAAGGAAGCAAAAGGATCCTGAAAAATACCCTGAACTTTCTTGTAATAATCTCTTTTGTTTTTGTAATCTGTTGTTATATCTTTGTCATTGTAGTATATGTGACCGTCAGAAGGTCTCAGAAGTCTCAGAATTAATTTTCCTATAGTTGTTTTTCCGCTTCCGCTTTCACCAATCAGTGAAATTATTTCACCTTTTTTTATATCAAACGAAACATCGTTTACTGCGTGAACTTTTTTCTTAGACATAAGACCAATTGAAAAATCTTTCTGAAGATGATCTATTTTCATTATAGTTTCAGACATTTTTATCACTCCCGGCTTTTTTATAATTCCAGCATGCAAGCGTATGACCGGAAGAGATTTCTTCCTGAACAGGTGTTTGTTTTGCACATATGTCGGTTGCATATTTACATCTGAATCTAAAACGGCATCCTTCACCTATATTCAGAAGATTAGGAGGAGTTCCGTCAATACCGCTTAACTGTTCGTCTTTATACTGTACATCATTTTTCGGAAGTGATGATATAAGTGCTTTTGTATAAGGATGTTTCGGATTTTTTACTATTGTGTCCGAATCAGCTATTTCAGCAATATGTCCTGCATACATAACCATGATTCTGTCAGCTATCTGATAAAGAATAGAAAGGTCATGAGTTATAAAAATAGCTGAACCAATTATTTTCTTATCCCTGAAGTCACCTATCATATTAGCGACAAATCTCTGTGAACTTACATCAAGAGCCGAAGTTACTTCATCACATATAAGAAGTTCGGGGTCAAGAAGTGTTGAAATAACCATAACAAGTCTTTGTTTCATGCCTCCGGAAAGTTCTATTGAGTAATTGTTGAGAACTGAATGATTAAGATTTACCATATCAAGTCTCTCGCGAACTTTATCAAAAAATTTTTCATCCGGATTTATATTATGCTGTGAAACTATATCAGAAATAAAAGTTTTAATTTTTTTTGTCGGACTGAATGCATCCATTGCAAACTGAGGAATAATAGAAATATCTTTAAATCTTAGAGTATTCATTTCTTTGTTTTTTAAATTCATTATATTTTTTCCGTTGAGGTTTGCCTGACCGGAAATATAATTAAGAGGTTTTTTCAGAAGAATAAGTCCGTTTCCGAGTGTAGATTTACCGCATCCTGATTCTCCCGCAATACCGAGAATTTCACCTCTTTTTATATCAAAATTAATTCCGTCTATTGCTTTAACATAGCCTTTAAGTGTTTTATAATATAATTTAAGATCCTTAACATCAAGTATTTTTTCAGTCATATTATCACATCTCTCTCAGTGTAGGATTGAAAACTTCGTCAAGTCCTGTATTTATAAAATAAAGCGAAGTAACAAGAACAGTAAGTACAACTCCGGGAAGTATAGCCCACCACCACATACCTAACTGTATAGCATTCCAGTTTACGGCATCCTGCATTATAAGTCCGAGAGATATACCTTTTGTAGGTCCTAGTCCTATGAAATCAAGACTTACAGAAGTAAGTATAGCACCGGCAAACTGCAGAATATAAACCATAAAAACATATGAAAACATATTATAAGCTATGTCATCTTTAATTATTTTAAAAGTTGAAGCTCCTGATATTCTCGATAAATTTACAAATTCTTTGTTTCTAAGCGAAAGAGTCTGAGAACGTACGGCTCTTGCAACCCATGGCCATGAAGTAAAGCCTATTATCATACTTTGTGTTATAACCCCTCTGTAAGGCAGATAAGCCGAAAGTATTATAAGAAGAGCTATAGTCGGTATAACAAGTAATATATTTGTCATCATCATTAAAATTTCATCGAGCATGGAACCGCTTCTGTAACCTGCAAAAAATCCTATGATTAATCCTATTACAGTTCCGAGTGTTCCACCTACAAAACCTACAACAAAAGTAGATCTCAGACCGTATAAAACCTGTGAAAAAACGTCCCTTCCGAATATACTCGTACCCATAAGATGCTGAAAGGAAGGATTTGCATAAGGTGCACCTGCGAATTCCTCATAATCATAAGGCGCTATTATAGGTCCTATTAAAGCTGTTATAAGAAGTGCTAAAAAAATGACAGCACCGATAATAACTTTTTTATTTCTCAAAGCAAAATAAAGATTATCATTCTTTTTTAATTTATCAATAAAACTCATATTATTAGACCTCCCCTGAGAAAGAAAATCGTACTCTCGGATCAATAAGCATGTATACTATATCAACAAGGAAGTTAGCAACCAGTACACATATTACTATGAAAAGGAAACAGCCCTGTATAAGAAAGTAATCCTGATTTAAAAGAGCTTTTAAAAGTATATAACCTATTCCCGGGTAAGAGAAAACAATTTCTGTTGTAAAAGCACCAGCCACTATAGTACCGAGTTGAAGTGCAAGACCTGTAACCTGCGGAAGAATAGCGTTTCTGAAAGCATATTTTCTTATCAGTTTTTCTGAACTTCCGAGTGATTCCATATATTTTGAATAATTTGATCCCATTTCATAAATTATCATATTTCTCATACCTATAGCCCATCCGCCAAGCATAACCATAAAAAGTGATAAGAAAGGTAATACCCAATGGTATAAAAAATCAAGTATAAACTGAATATTAAATCCCGGAATCATTATATTACTGTATGCCCCGTTAACCGGAAAAATCTGAAGTTTTACCCCAAAGAAAAAAACGAGCAGAACAGCAAACCAGAAATAAGGAGAAGAAGTTAAAACATAAAAGAAAGGCATCATAATATTATCAACTTTTTTGTTTACACCTGATCTCGCTCCTAATTTATTCCCGACTATCCAGCTGAGAAGAATGGCCGGAAGCAGAAGAAGTATATCGTATATAAGTGCCTGAGATATTATTTCAGATACTTTTTTAGGATAAAGATATATACTTATTCCAAGATCACCTGTAAACAAAGATTTCCAAAAGCCGAAATACTGAGTTATTAACGGTTGATCTAAACCAAAAGATTTAGTAAAAGTACTTCTTACTATATCACTGCTGTTTTCAAGTCCGTTAAATCTTGCAAGTAACATAGAAATGGGATCTCCCGGCATAAATCGCGGAATTGCCCAGTCAAGGGTTACGGCAAAGAAAAATGTTATAAGGTATATTATAAGTTTCTTTCTTAAATATTTGCCCATCTCGTCCTCCTTTAAACTATTACTAAATAAAACAGGCTCCGAGGAGCCTGTTAATAAATTATTTTACAGGTTTTAAGTTAATAAGCATATCTAAACCACCGATCTGCCATTTTCCTCCCCAGGTACTAGGATAACCTACAGGATTTTCCTCAGTAGGATAATTTGTCCAGTAAGCTGTTGAAGCCTGGAACCACATACCGTTGTACCATAAAGGTACTGAAGGCATATCTTCTAACAATGTTTTTTCAATTTCTGCAGCAATTTTCTTGCTTTCGGCAGAACCGTCTTTTGCAAAGTTGAAATCTACTATTTTCTGGAATAAATCTTTATTTTCGTATCTTCCCCAGTTACCTGCGGTTATTTCATCTGTGTATATTCTGTTTGAAGCAACCCAGTTCCAGTATGTCCAAGGAGTTCTTGAAACACTTGAACTTGCATTATCTATAAGCATGTCAAATCCGCCTTTCTGTCTTAATGATAAGAAAACAGAATAATCAGGGAATTTTGCTGTAACGTTTATTCCAACATTTCTTAAACCTGTTGCCATTATTTTTGCTGCTTCCATCCAGTCTGTCCAGCCGTTAGGAACAATAAGTTCAAGACTTATTGTTTTTCCTTCGGGAGTTTCAACAAAACCGTCTTTGTTTATATCTTTATAGCCGTTTTCCGCAAGAATCTGTTTTGCTTTTGCGGGATTAAAAGAGAATCCGTAATCAGTTTCAGTTTTTGTATCAACATATGATTTCCATGAATCTATAGGTATAAGTCCTGTAGGACCTGCAGGCTGAACCTGGCTTTCATAAACTTTATCAGCTATCATTTTTGTGTCTATTGCAAATGCAACAGCTCTTCTGAAATTAGAATCGTTCATAGGTTCTTTGTTATCGTCCATGAATAATATAGCAACATTTTCCGGTAACATATAAGGAGCATCTTTATAATATGTTTCTAATCCGTAGAAAGATTTTATTTTCGGAACACCCGGAATAAAGAAGTTAGAAACATCAAGTTCGCCTTTCATAAGCATACCTAAAGCAACATTATTACCTGATATCTGCATGTAAACAATTCTTTCAGGACCTGGTTTTCCGAAAAGACTGTTTCCCCACCAGTTGTCATTTCTTACCCATACCATTCTGTCTGCACCAACTGATTCATATTTATACATACCTGTACCCATAGGATATTTATTAGCTGTTTCGAGTAATTCACTCTGAGACATATTTTCCCAAACGTGATGAGGCATTATAGGCTGCTGATATAAAAAATATGACCATTCATGATATCTTGATTCTTTGAAAATTATTTTAACCTCATATTTACTTACAATCTGAACATCAGAAATGTAATTCCATATATTAGAATAACTTAGTTCGTATTTTCTTGAAATATCAAATGTGAAATATACATCATTTGCGTCAAATGTATTACCGTCAACCCATGTAATACCTTTTCTTAAAGTTATTAGATATTCACTATCTGATACCCATTCACCTTTTTCTGCAAGCCATGGTCTTAGGTTATCTGTTAAAGGATCATATGTAAATAATGTTTCATAAACAAGTCCTACGGTTCCTGTTGTTGCATTCCATGGTGTGAAAGGATTCCAGTTTGTAGGTGTGTTCCACAATCCGCCACCGGCAACAAGAGTTTTACTTCTGTCATAAGTAGCACCGAAAGACATGCTGAACATTAAAACTACTATACTTAGTACTAAAAAAATTCGCCAAAAAGATTTCATCTTTTACCCCCCTTATGAGTTAGGATTAGTTTTACCCATCCGAAAAAATTGTATCATGAAACAAGAATCATGAAAATTTTTCATAAATATCCTGAAACTGTTTCATAGGGATTTATTATTAAATATATATTAAATTCTTTTAATTATAAAAAAATATATAAAATACCGGTAAACAAAATTTACCGGTATTTTATATAAATCATAATATGTTAACAAAAATCATTGTTGCTGAGACAGAAACTACTGCTGAAGATATTAAATTAACAGCATTATTGTTAATAAAAGCTAAACCGCTTTTTAGATTATTTTCTTTGCCGTCTGAAAACCTTTTTTCAGTAATTTTATCTGACGCTGATATATATTTTGCCTGCAAAGAAGCTCCGAGAATACTATCGACCAGAGAGCCTAAAAAACCTCCTGTTATACTTATAAAGCTTATTAAAAATACTCTGCTTTCTCCGTGAAAAAGAATGGCAAAAACGGCAGAAATGAAAACTGAACCAAGAAAAGAAGAAATAAGCCCTAAAACTGAAATTCCTCCTGAAATTCCTCTGGGAACTCTTTTGAAACTTATTACTGATATAGGGTCAGATTTACTTAAAACACCTATTTCTGATGCCCATGTATCTGAATTTGCAACTGAAACAGAGGTTACAAATCCTATAATGAAAGAAATATCTTTTGTAAAATAATAAAAAACCGTAAATATAAGAGGAATTATACCTGTTGAAATAACCTGTGTATAATCACGGTTTCCGGATTTCTCCGTTATTTCTTCAGGTGTTTCTTTCAGATTTTTTTTGAATTTTGTTATTATACTCGAAGATGCAAAAAATGAAATTAAAATAACGAAAAATCTTATATCTCCGAAAAAATAGAGTGATGTTCCGAGAAAAGTTGCCGAAATAAATCCTGAAAGAGTAAGTGATTTTTTTCTGTAAGAAAAAAATGAGATTATGAAACTAAAGAAAAATCCTAAAATTAATTTAAGCAAACAAATCACCCTTTCAATAATTAAAAATATAATAAATAAAGGAAACCAGAAGGGGAACTGTTAAATTATCAGTTCCGAAAGGTGAAAACAGTTCTGTTAACATTGCAACAAAACTTATAAGCACAGGGACAAAAAATCTGTTTGAAATACCGGAAACTGACATTAAAATAAAAATTATAACAAAAGTGAAAATAAACATAAAAAGGCTACCTATTATGCTTTTTTCTGAATCTAAAAATTTTATTTTCTTTTTTCCGAATTTTTTTCCGAAAATAGCTGCAAATCCGTCTCCGTATCCCATTGTCAGAATTCCTGCGGCACCTATATACGGTGAAGAGTTCGCTGAAAAAGTTATAAGCGAAAGTATAAATAGGGAAATTGCATAAAAAACTGTTCCCGGACTGTTTTTTTCAGAATTTCTTTCCATTGAGCTAAATATATTTTTTTTGTAGGAAATATAATTTATTATTATAAATAAAAATGGGACAACAGCTGCATATATATTACTTTTGAAAAATATCATAGCTATAATCCACCAGTTAGAAACACCTATATGTATGAATTTTCTTGAGCCTTCTTCTTTTAATATACCTTTTTTTGAAAAAATATCTGATATAAAAATGATTGCAAAAACAAAAATTACAGAAACTAAAATTCCAATTAAATTCATTTTTAACCGCCTTTTATAGTATTTAGGATTTTTAATTTTTCTGAAAGAGAAAGATAATTTCTTTTTTTCATTGAATTATAATTATTTTTCCGTATTTTATTAAGAATTTCCCTGTAAATTACAGCTGAAGCTTTCAGATGTATTTTTGAATCTTCATCGTATAAATCAAAATATTCAAAAAATTTTTCATAAAAAAAATCGGCTTTCTGTGCTTCATATTCAAATAATTTTATAAATCTGTCATCTGATATTTTAAGATTAAAATCTTTTTCATTATAGTTAAACTTTTTCATTACATCTTTCGGTATATAAATCCTTCCGTTGTCATAATCTTCTCCCAGATCCCTAAGTATATTTGTCAGCTGCATTGCTTTTCCTAAATATACAGCAGCGTCTTCTAATTTCGGATAATTCTTTTCTGCGAGTATGGGATTCAGCATAAGACCTACTGTACCTGCAACATTGTAGCAGTAATCTTCAAGATTTTCCTGAGTTTCAGGCTGTTTAAAGAAAATATCAGATTTCTGACCGTTTATCATTCCGAAAAAAGGTTTTAGTGATAGTCCGAAATTATCAAAAACCCATTTAAGTGTTCTGAAAACAGGGGTTTCTTTTATAATACCGTTTTTAAAATTTTCAAGATCTTTTTCTAAAATGAGAAGTTTTTCTGCAGATTTTTCATTATCGGTAATATTATCGGCAGTTCTGCAGAAAGCATAAACAGAAAAAACAGCATAGGCTTTTTTTTCCGGTAACGCAGAAAAAGCGGTATAAAAACTTTTTGATTCTTTTTTTATTAAATTTTCACAGTATTTAAAATCTGTATTCATCATAATGAATCCCTGTCATCTTTTTCCAATTCGGATACTGCAAGTTTTGCTGATGTCAGAACGATAGGAACTCCGGCTCCGGGATGTACGGAACTTCCGCAGAAATATAAATTATCTGTGTAGGAAGATTTATTATGCGGTCTGAAATAATTACTCTGCATTAAAGTAGGCGCAAGTCCGAAAGTTGCACCGTTATAAGCATTAAATTTTTCCTCGAAATCATTGGGCGTATAAATTTTTTCGACTTCAACAAAATTTTCTGTATTCTCAAAGCCTTTCATTGATTTCATTTTATTATATACTATTTTTTTATAATTTTTAATATCTTCCTGAGTCCATTTTTTTCCACGCGTTTTTAATTCCGGAACAGGTACAAGTACATAAAGAGATTCTTTTCCTTCAGGGGCCATTCCGGGATCAATTTTTGAAGGAACATGAACGTAAACCGAAGGATCCTTCGGATCAATTCCTTCAAAAATATCAGAAATATTTTTTTCAAAATCATCGGCAAAAGATATATTATGAACTTCTGCAGAATGTACTTTTTTGTTTATACCCAAATACATTAAAAAAACCGAACATGAATAATCCATACTGTCTATTTTTTTATCCGTATATTTTCTCTTGTTTTTAATATCTTTTATTAGATTTTTCATGGTATAAGGAAAATCGGAATTTGCTATTATATAGTCATAATTTTTGTTTATACCGTTTGTTTTTATTCCTGTTGCTTTACCTGAATTAATTATTATTTCTTCTACGGGAGAATCCGTATATATATTTCCTCCCAGTTCTTTTATGAGTTTTGCCATTCCCTGAGCCATACTGTACATTCCGCCTTTAATATACCATACTCCGTATATTGTTTCTATCATGGGAATTATAGTATATATGGAAGGGCCGTTATGCGGTGAAATGCCTATATAAAGAGTCTGAAAACTGAGCATTTTTCTTAGTTTTTCATCTTTTACATATTTTGAAATTTCATTGTAGGCATTGTTGAAAGTTTTTAGCTGTAATGCTTTTACCAACATTTCCGGATTATAAAAATCTTTTGCCGATCTGAATGATTTTTCTATAAAATAATTTTTTGCTATTAAATATCTTTTATAAGTTGAATATATGTATTTAAAATATCCTTCCGCATCTTTTTCCGAAAGTGATTCGAGAAAAGGCGTAAGTTTTGTAAGGTCTGAAGAGACCGTATATCTTTCGTTGATTCCGTACTGAAGAGAATATATAGGATCAAGCCTTTCCATAGATATATAATCATCAGGATTTTTTCCTGCGTATTCAAAAACTTCTCTGTATACTTCCGGCATCATAACAATTGTAGGACCAACATCAAATTTAAATCCTTTTTCTTCAATTCTGTTCATTTTACCTCCGACAGTTTTCTCTTTTTCATAAATATCAACGTTGTAACCGTCTTTTAAAAGTCTTACCGCAGATGCAAGTCCGGCAGCACCGGCACCTATTATCGCAATACTTTTTTTCATAAATCACCCCCGATATATTTATTATATTCTATCATAATATAACTGTAAAAAATAAATTTTAAAAGTTACTTATTTTAGTTTAAATATTTAATGTAAAATTAATATTATTTTGATGATTTAAATGAACTTAATAATTATAATGTTAATGATCTGACGGAGGGAATATATGGATAATTTAATTGATTTAACTGAAGGAA
Source organism: Thermotogae bacterium (assembly GCA_024233675.1). GTDB lineage: Bacteria > Thermotogota > Thermotogae > Petrotogales > Petrotogaceae > JACKPH01. The sequence goes on along the minus strand of JACKPH010000001.1, from coordinate 238,166 downwards.
GTATAATAAAAAAGCTTTCAAAAATGGCTTTTCCTATAATGATGACATCTCTTTTTCAGATGGCATATAATCTTACTGACATGATATGGCTCGGAAGAGTAGGAAGTCGTGCTGTTGCTGCGGCAGGAACAGCAGGTTTTTTTATGTGGCTTGCAAGTTCGCTTGTTATGATTACCAAAATAGGTTCTGAAACAACAGTTTCAAGAAGTATCGGTAAAAAAGATTACACAAAAGTTCAGGATTTTATAAGAACAAATATTTTTACCGCTGCTGTTATAGGTATAATTTATTCTGTTTTTATAGCTTTATTTGCTTCAAATCTTCTGACATTTTTTAAATTTGATGAGGAAATCATATATGTAATGGCTTCTGATTATCTAAGAATAATATCAGCAGGATTTCTTTTTTCATTTTTAACACCTACATTTTCGGGAATTTATAACGGAATGGGAAATTCAAGAACACCTTTTCTTGTTAATACAATAGGTTTAGCATTTAATATTGTTCTCGATCCTGTTCTCATAATTATTTTAAAACTCGGTGTGAGAGGAGCTGCGCTTGCAACTGTTTTCTCCCAGTTAATTGTTTTTTTGGTATTTTTATTTCTTTTTAATACAAAAATAAAAAAACTTTTTAATATGAAATTTTTTGTAAAAATAAAAATAAAAGACCTTTATGAGGTTTTTAAAATAGGATTTCCGGTTACACTTCAGAACGGCGCATTTTGTATTTTTTCAATGATTCTTACAAGAATGGTTTCTTATTACGGAGCGGTACCTGTAGCAGTTCAGAGTGTAGGATCACAGATTGAATCACTTTCATGGATGACGGCAGGAGGTTTTTCAACAGCTTTAGGATCTTTTACAGGACAAAATTTCGGTGCCGGAAAATTTCACAGAATTATTAAAGGTTACAGAACAACGCTTTTTATAAGTTTTGTTATAGGAGCAGGGGTTACTTTTGTTTTTATTGCTTTCGGCGGACCTGTATTTTCTTTTTTTCTTCCGGAAACTGATGCTCTCGAATACGGAATAATATATCTTAAAATATTAGCTGTCTCACAAATGTTTATGATGTCCGAAATTACAACACAGGGTGTATTTAACGGTCTCGGTAATACTTTTCCGCCTTCATTTGTAAGTATAGTTTTTACAGGATTAAGAATACCGTTTGCAATATTTCTTTCCTATTTTTTCATAAAAGATGTTACTTCTGTATGGTGGGCTGTCAGTATAAGCAGTATATTCAAAGGAATAGTTTTGCCTGTGTGGTTTAAATTTTATTATTCCAGAAAATTAACGGGTTTACCGGAAATATCAAAAGATACTGATTGTTAATATAAAACAATAAAAACGTTAAAAAACTTAAATGAATTTTAACGTTTTTTTTGATAAAATGTATTTGCAATTGATTTGCAAATACATTTTATTTGCGTTTAGGAGGAAAAATATGAAAAAATATTTTATAATGCTTATTATAATGATTTTCGGAGTTTTTACCTATGCTGTTAATATATCGGTATCAATATATCCGTATTATCTTGTAATCAATGAAATTAAAGCTGAAAATGATTCTTTAAATCTTCTGATTCCGGAAGGTAAGAGTCCGCACACATATTCTCTTACAATAAATGATATGAAAAAACTTTATGCGAGTGATGCTGTTTTTGTTAACGGTCTCGGTGCTGAGGTTTTCATAGAAAAAGTATTTAATAATCTTGAAAAAAGAGGTATAAAAATTTCAGAACTCGGGGAATTTATACCGGAAGATGAGCTTATAGGTGATGAGGATGATGATTCCGAAAAAGATTCTGCTGATCACCATCACGGTAATTTTAATCCGCATGTCTGGATAAGTCCTTATTTTATGTATGAATATATAATACCTGAGATTTACAGTGTTCTTTCAGAGGTTAATCCTTCTGATAAGGATGTGTATTATGCAAATTCACAGAAGCTGATAAAAAAACTTAAAGAACTTGACAGTGATTTTTTTATGAAATCAAAAAATAAAAATATTTCATTTCTGGCTTTTCACGATTCTTTTGCATATTTTGCAGGCAGATACGGTTTTGTTTCCGCCGGTGTTGTACAGGTTTCTCCCGGAATAGATCCGACTCCTTCACAGATGAAAAATATAATGGATAATGCAAAAAATAATAATGTAAATATTATTTTTACAGAACCGCAGCTTAGTGACAGAGCTGCAAGGGCAATAGCAGGTAATATGAATATAAAAACAGGAATTTTAGATCCTTTGGGAAATGAAAAAATGGGTAGTATAATAGATTTGTATGAATATAATTTTTATAATTTTATAAATGAGTAGGTGGTATAATAAAACTTACAAGAGCAAGAAGAGATATTATTGAGCTTTTTAAAAACAACAGTCAGCCTGTAAGTGCTGAAATTATATTTGAAATGCTTGATAAAAATTATGATATTTCAACTATATACAGAAATCTTAATTTTTTTGTTGAGAATAACCTTATCAGAACAATAGTGTTTTCTGATAAGGTAACTTATTACTATTCGGGCAAAGGTCATTTTCATTATATTTACTGTGTTAAATGTAAAAAATTTGAAAAAATAAATATGTGTTATGAAGAAAAACTTGCGGAATATATAGAGAAAAATCTTGAATTTAAAGTGCTTGACCATACTTTGTATTTTGAAGGTATATGTAAAGAATGCAGAAACGGAAGTGTTTGATATGACTGAAACTATAATAAGAGCTAAAAATGTCGGATATGAAACAGAAAATACACTTATATTAAAAAATATAAATTTTGAAATAAGTAAAAAAGATTTTGTCGGAATAATAGGACCTAACGGTGCCGGAAAATCAACTCTTATAAAGATATTACTCGGTGAAATCGAAGGATATACAGGTGATGTCGAAATAAGAGGAAAGATAGGATATGTTCCGCAGCATGATTTTATAGATAAAACATTTCCTATATCAGCTCTGGAAGTTGTACTTATGGGACTTTACAAAGAAACCGGAATATTGAGAAGATTTAAAAAAGAACATATTAACAGGGCTTTGGAAGTTATGAAAATTCTTGAAATTGATAAACTTAAAAACAGAAAAGTCGGTAAACTTTCAGGCGGTGAATATCAGAGACTTATGCTTTCAAGAGCACTTGTTTCCGGACCGGATATACTTATACTTGATGAACCGGAAGCCGGTGTTGATAAAAAAGGTCAGAAACTTTTTTATAATCTTATGAAAAAACTCAATGAGGAACAGGGAATTACCGTTATTCTTGTAAGTCATGATATTTCAATGATTTTTAGCGAAACAAATAAAGTTATGTGTCTGAACAGAACTCTTCATTGTCACAAAAATACAAGTGAAATGAACAGGGATGATTTTAAAAAAATATATTCTGATAGCCTTGAAATGCTTGTCCATATAGATGAACCTCTTAAAGTGGTGAGCAGAAATGACTGAACTTTTTAGCTATGATTTTATGGTTTATGCGGTTACAGCGGCATTGCTTTCAGGAATAAGCTGTTCGGTTCTTTCTAATTATATAGTTCTCAAAAAAATGGAATTTATAGGTGACGGAGCAGGACATACAGCTTTCGGCGGAATTGCACTTGCAATTCTTATGGGGTGGAATTTAAACCTTGTTTCTGTTATTACAGGTGTTATATTTGCTTTATCTATATATTTTGTAAGTAAAAAACAAAAAGTAAACGAAAACAGTATAATAGGGATTTTGCTTTCTCTTTCAATGGCTCTGGGAGTTATTTTTATATCACTGAAAAAAGGCTATACACCTGAAATTGACGGATATCTTTTCGGAGATATACTTATGGTTTCCGAAACAGATATAAAAATTCTTGCTGTTGTATTTTCGGCAATAATTATTTCTGTAATTCTTTTCAATAAAGAACTTAAATATTATGCTTTTAATCAGAGAATGGCTAAAATATACGGAGTTCCTGTTAATGCAGTAAATTTTCTTTTTCTTCTGACTGTTTCTGTTGTTGTTGTAACTTCGGTAAAAATTATAGGAATAATTCTTGTTACGGCTTTACTTCTTACTCCCGGAATAATAGCTAAAATGTGGGCAGGTACTCTTAATCATATGATTATAATTTCATCCGTTGTAGGAACTGTTAGTTCTGTTCTTGGTATTATAGCTGCGTATTATTTTAATATTCCTCCCGGACCTTCAATAGTAGTTACAATGTTTGGTTTTTTTCTTATTTCATTTTTAATTAAAAATATATATACAAAAATAAAAAAATAAGACAGTATTTATTACTGCCTTATTTTTATGATATTATATATATGACTTTGATTTTGGGAGGATTTTTATGAAAAAACTTATGGTTCGGAAGGTCAAAGAATATATAAAAAGACAGTTCTCAAAGATACATGATTATCTTATAAAAGATAAAATAGTTAAAGAAACACTTTTTAGCAGTAATACCACTACTTATAAAATGCTCAGAGGATTTAATGTCCTTTTTTCTTTTCTTATATGGATACCTGTAGTGGGGAGTTTCTGGAGTCTTAATCTGCCACATTTTTTAGGTTGTATGATGGCGGCCGTTGCGGTATATTCTACGTGGATTTTTGAATGGGTTACAAAGTCAACAATTCTTGAAGAACTAAGAACTATTACGATAGCACAGATAACAGCACACAGTCTTTTCGGGATGTACTTTGAATTTTATAATAATTATGAATATTACGATGATATACTTCATATAACAGGCGGAATGTGGCTTGCTATGATAGTTTTTCCTATAATACTCGGAACAGAACTTACATTTTCACGTCAGAAACTTAATTCTCTTGTATGGAAAATAAATATTTTTACTTTTTCTATAGCAATTACTCTCGGAACAATGTGGGAAATAGGGGAGTTTTTATCTGATCAGATATTCTGGTCTTATCCGGGATACAGACTTGCACAGGAAAACAGCCTTTACGATACAATGACAGATCTTATATACGATGCTTCAGGGGCTGTTTTTGGGATAATGCTTTTCTGGAGTATTATAAGAAGTCTTAATAAAAACAGAAATATGCTTCTTCTTTTGGAAAGAATAGGAAAAGCTTTGAGAGATTTTGTTAATATGAAATAGACTGCTCAGGCAGTCTGTTTTTTTGATTTTATATCATACCATTTCTTTTCGAGTTCTGAAATTTCAACATTTTTAAGAATGTTGTTTTCCCAGAAACATCTGTATTCCATAAGAGTTTTTTCTGAAAGATTGGGAATAAAATATTTTATATTATCTGCGGTGCCTTCGTTGTTTTCATCCATAAGCCAGAGATATTTTTTCCACGCAAGTATACCTTCCCGCGTTTCTAAAGGACCATTAAAAGGTTTTTCTTTTAATTCGGCAAGGAATATATACATACCGTTATCTGTTATTATCTGGTTTTTATCGGTTACCCATGTTAGAATACCTTTGTACTCAGGATTTTCATATTTAATTCCTGTTTCTTCAAAAAGTTCTCTTTTTGCCGAATCAAAAGGAGATTCATTATATTTTATTTTTCCTCCGGTACCATTCCATCGTCCCATCCAACTTGGCTTTTCCCTGTTTAACATAAGATATTCATCTTTATATTTTATCATTATTAAAGTATATCTAAGCAATTTTTTCACCTCCGGGTAATTATACTATATATAAGTCACAAATAAATCAATACTTTAGTTATAGTAATATTTTCAAAATAAGTTATAAAATTAAGTATACTGACAGGGAGGGAATATTATGATTATAAAAAAAGATTTTTTTGAAAATTTTCCTTTCATGGAAACTGAGAGACTTGTCTTTATAGAACCCGATTTAAAGTATACGGAAGATATTTATGAAATAATATCAGATCCTTATGTGGCTGAATATGACTGGTTTTATCCTCAGACAGAAATGCACTTTTCAAGAAAATTTATTTCCATGTATATTGAAAATTATGAGAATAATGAAGAAATAACATGGATGCTTTTTGACAAAGATAAGAGAAAAGTAATAGGCATAATATGTCTCGGCAATTTTGATGATGTATCATGCATATGTGAAATAGGATTTTACCTCAACAGGAAATTCTGGAATATGGGCTACGGTACAGAGGCAATAAAAAAAATTACAGAATATGCTTTTGAGAAAATAGGTATAAACCGTATAGAGGCTTTTATCACAGAAGGAAATATTTCATCGGAAAGAGTTCTTGAAAAAAGCGGTTTTCAGAGAGAAGCTTTTATGAGGGAACGTGATTTTATAAAGGGTAAATTTGTAAATACAGTTTTGATGGCTATAATAATGAGAGATTACAATAAAAATATGCATGATTAACATGCATATTTTTATTTTCTTAGGTGATCTTTAAAGGAACATTTTTTACAAAGTAATTCAACAGCATTTCCGGAAGAAAAACCGTTGTATATTTTTAAAGTTCTTTTGTTATTAAGTATATCAGAAAAATTTTCTCTGTATAAATTACCGAGATTGATTATACCGTCACTGTCGAGGCAGCACGGAACAACTTTTCCGTCACTTAAAACAGCTATATGATCTCTCAGCCCGTAACAAAAACCTTTTTCAGTGAAATGAGATGATTCTGCTGAAGGCCATTCGAAGCGGCTGTCAAAATTAAAATATAATTTATCGGATATTTTTATGGAATTTGTTACATTTTCCGGTGTAAAATTATAAATAGTTCTGAAAAAATCCAAAATTTCTTTATTTGAATTTTCAACGTTTTGATTCCATAGGCGAAGTGAGATATAAAATTTATTTTTATAAAGTGTTATGAAATCCAAAATTTCTTTCAGATAAGAATCTAAAGATTTTTTATATATATTATCATAAGTAAAGCTGTGAAGAGATATATTTATTCTGTATATTTTATCAAGCATTCTGAGATTTTCTGTTTTTTCTTTTATATTAAAACCGTTTGTTGATAATACAGTATTTTTATTTTTTTTCCACAGCATTTCTGTTATATCATCTAAATCTTTGTGAATAAGCGGTTCACCTTTTACGTAAAGATTATAATAGTCAGTAAAATCTGCTGTTTTTTCAAGAATTTCATTAAAATTTTCTTTTGTCATCGTTTTAAAAGAACGATTATCTTTTTTACAGAAAGGACAGTTCATATCACAGTAATTTGTTATTTCAACATAAATTTTTTTAAATCTTTTCTTCATTTTTCACTCCTAAAAATATACTTTGTATAAATTATACATTCTTATGAGGTGAGTTTATGGATTTTTATAAAAAATTTACGCTATTTTCAGAAAGAAACAGAAAATATATACTTCTTTTTGTGATTGTTTCTGTTGTCATTTCTATTTTAGGCATAATAAAAATAAGAATAAATACAGATTTTTCACCTTTTATGCCTAAAGATTCTTTTTATATGGAAAAACTTGATGAAATGAATTCCAAATATCCTTCCGGACAGCAGATTTCTTATATGATTAAAATACCCGGTGATCTTAATACGGAAAAGATAAAAAATCTTAAGAAAATTACTGACGAGATAAAAAATACCGAAGGAGTTCTTAATATTGTGGGAAATATTCCTGATGTAATACCTGTGGGGATATCACTTATAAAAACAGAAAATCTTAAGGATTCTGATTTTTCAAAAATTCAGAATTATCTTAATATGATGGAAAAAAACGGTTATATAAATAAGAGAGACGGAGATACATATGTTTATATAGGAATAACAGGAAACAGTTCTGATACAAAAGGAACAATAAATAATATAAACGGAATATTTGAAAAAAATTCATATGATTACACAGTTACCGGAGATTCTTATCTTCAGGTAAAAATATTTGATTATATAATGATAATAATAATTTTTCTTCCGCCTCTTGCAATAATAACAGTTTTGTTTTTCTTCAGAATGCAGCTTGGAAGTATAAAAGCTACTTTTTTTTCAATGTTTCCTGCAATAATTGGAGCTTTGTGGACACTGGGATTTATAGGCTGGACAATAAAAGAAATATCTATGGTAACAGTTATTATTCCTATATTTATAATAGTAATGGGAAGTGCAGACGGTCTTCATTTCGTATCACATTATCTTGACAATTTAAAGAAGGGTAAGAGCTATTCTGTTGAGGAAACGTTAAGAGCCGTAGGGTCACCGATGATATTAACAACGGTAACTACAATTGCCGGTTTTATATCTCTTGTTTTTATAAAGTCGGAAGCTCTTTCACAGATGGGGTTTTATGCATCAATGGGAATACTTTTTGCAGGAATTGCAACATGGATATTTTTACCGGCACTTTTATTTACAATAAATGTAAAACCAAGAAAACACAATAAGGAAATAAATTTTAACGGTAAAAAATACGGATATTTCAGAGGTTATAAAATATATATTATTACATTTTTTATAATTTTTACGGGACTTTTAGGAATGTCAATGGTAAAAACAGACTTCAATTTACTGTCGTTTTATAAAAAAAGTACTGAAGTAAGAAAGTCATTTGAAAAAATCAACGAAATATCGGGAAAAACAATACCTGTTTTTGTTGTTTTTGATATTGATAAAAATTATCTTGATTATGATCAGGCAGAAAAAATACTTGAGCTTGAAGAAGAACTTAAAAAATCAGAAAACATAAACGGTGTGATATCAGTATACGATATTATAAAATCCGCAAACAGTGCAATATATAAAAATGAAAACTATCCTGAAAACAAAGCTGTTTCAAAAGCTATATTCAATATGATGAAAAATTTAAGTAAAGAATCAATTTCTAACTTTATTTCAGAAGACGGAAAGACTTCAAGACTTGTAATTTTTCCTAAAAATTTTAATAATGAGGTTATGAACTATATAGAGGAAAAGATTCCGGAAACGGGTATGTATGCTGCCGGTATACCTTTTGTTATAAAAGAAATGAACGACAGCATAGTAAAAGAACAGGTTATTTCCCTGCTCTATGCGGTTCTCTTTGTTTTTATAATAATAGTAGCTGTTCAGAGAAATCTCAGAATAGCGCTTATTTCTATTGTACCTATTTCTGTTACGCTTGTTATGCTTTTCGGGTTTATGGGGTTCACAGGAATTCCTTTAAGTATCATAACCAGTATTATGGCAAGTCTTACAATAGGTATAGGAATAGATTATTCAATACATTATGTGTCGCTTTACAGATATTTTAAAAATAAAAAAATTCAGAATCCGGAAGAAGAAGCACTTAAATACGTATTCAGACCTATACTTACAAATGCTTTGGGACTTTCAGCCGGTTTTTCTGTAATGCTTTTTTCACCACTCCTTATACACACGTATTTAACAGGACTTATGTGGGTATCAATGATATTAAGTTCTTTTCTCAGTATTACACTTTTACCTGAACTTTTAAAAAAACATGGTAATAAGAAGTAATTTATTTATCATAATATTCGGAAAAATCTATATTCCATTTTTCGGCTATATTATCCAAAACAGAATCAGCCTGTAATTCTTTTAACAACTTTATTATTTCCGTAAGTAAATCTTCCGAAGGTATTTCTGACTTCAGAATTTCAAGTTTCTGGAATTTATTTAATATTTTTATCACCTCCCGGATAAGTATACTACATATTTTTTGAAAAATGTATAAATTTATGATATAATCCAGGTATAAATTTATATAACAAAAAGGTGTGATATGAGTAATTTTCACAGAATACAGTGGATAGATACAAAAATAAAAAGTAAAAATTATCCTGATATAAGTGAAATATCCGGGAAATTTGAAATTTCCAGAAGACAGGTTTACAGGGATATAGAATATATGAAAGATTCGCTCGGGGCTCCTATCGAATATTCAAAAAAAAATAAAGGGTATATTTATTCTGATGATACTTTTATGCTTCCGTCTTTTTTTCTCGGAAAAGAAGAAAAAGAAGCTCTCAGATTTCTGAGTGAACAATATTCAAAAATTCAGGACGAAAACAGTCAGAACATAGTAAAATTATTCAGAAGAATGCTCGGAGATGAAGAAATTACCGCGGAAAAAAATAAATTCCCGGTTTACAGTATAAATAAGGAAAATATAGACATTTTTAACAGTCTGAGCGAAGCTATAGAAAATAAAATAAAAATAAAAATTGATTATTTAAATATAAAGTTTGAAAGTGCCGAAAGAGAAGTATCACCTTACAAAATATTCAATATAGGCAGTAAGATCTATTTTGTAGGTTACTGTCATCTGAAAGAAGATCTTAGAACTTTCAGAATAGACAGAATAAAAAATATAAAACTTACCAATGAAAAAATATATGTATGCAGTTATTATTTTCCGGAAAGATATAAAGAAAAACATATTGATTTTAATTATAAAATACCGTATACAGCAACTGTTCTTTTCGAGAGGGAATTTGATAAAAAGCTCTTAAAATACAGAGTTTCCGAAATAAACGGAAGAAAATATAAAATAGAATTTTATAATTCATCCGAACTTGTTTCAAATCTTATGTCTATCGGTATTCCTTTTGAAATTGAAAAGCCTTTGTGGTTAAAAAATAAAATTTATTCCGTAATAAAAAATATTTTTAAAGGTTTCGGTGATTAAAATATGTTAAAAATAGATCTTAAAAATAAAATATCAATGTGGAATTCTTTCATGGGGAGCTTAAAAGTATGTCTTGATACAACGGGATTTAAGAATTATGATTGTTATAAAATCATGGGAATTTCAGGTATGGCTTTTAACTTTGTTATGAGTACAAAATGTGATGCGAGCGGACCCACTGTTTATGACTGGGGCAACAGTCATTTTTATATGCTGGACAGACTCGGCATTATTTCAGAATACGATCAGATATATTCAGACGGTAAACTCAATACTTTTATTCATTACAGAAATAACAGCACAGAAAAAATAAAAAAATCATTAAATGCAGGTATTCCCGTAATTGCATGGGCTCCGAGCAATGTTCTGGAATTCGGAGTAATATACGGTTATGATGATTCGGATAAGGTTTTTTTTATTCAGGATGTTTACGGTGGAAATTCAGACCCGCTTCTTTATGATAATCTCGGTGTTTCTAATATACCGTATCTTTATCTGCATTATATAAAAGGATTTGTTGAAATAAATACAGAAAAAGCATACAGAGAATCTCTTGAATACGGTTTAAAAGAATGGAAAAGAGAATACAGCATATCCCCTTATTACGGAAGCGGAATTAAAGCTTATGATAACATAATAAATGCACTTTCCGGAGGGATTATAAATGATTTCGGATTTTGTTACTGTATGAAAGTCTATTCTGAATCAAAAAAATATATATATCAATATTTAAAAGAAATTTCAGAAAAATCATCAGAAATAAAAATAGAAAATAAACTTCTCGGAAACTATAAATTTATAAGTGAAACTTTCACGGAGATATCAAATGAAAATCCTTTTACAGGTAAAGGCAATTATAAAATATTTAACCGTGAAAAACTTGCAAAAACATTTTCGGAATTAAGAAAAACAGAAGATGAATCTTTCGGAATTATCGCAAATATTTTAAACAATTTCTGATCGGTTTATTTTCGGATTTTTATCACTATCATATGAAATATCTACAAAATAACGGTTTTCGGAAAATACAAAATCATAAATCATTTTATCTATTTCGGAAAGATTCTGATTTTTCAGAGAGCTTTCCTCTATCCATACAAGTTCTCCTTCATTACATGCGGGTAATTCTGATTTTTTAATATCTGCGGTGAATATAAATAATATCCAGTTATAATTTTCAGGTCCGTTTTCTGTCGTAATACAGGAAAGTTTTATATTGTCTAATTCTAATCCTGTTTCTTCCATATATTCCCTTTTCATAGCTTCTTCAACTGATTCGTTATTTTCTGTCTTACCTCCCGGAGGGACAAGGAAACCTGAAAAAGGTTCTTTTATTCTTTTTAATAAAAGATATTCATTGAATTCATTTTTTGCATAACACATAACAGCTGATTTCTGTGATTCATTTTTATAAAGAGCTGAATTTTCAATTTTAATACCCTGATTTTTTAAAAAAACTTGTAAAATTTCGTAATTTACTTTATAATTTATCATGTTAGCATCCTTTCTTTTTAATATCGGAGGAATATATGAAAATAGGAGATTTTGCGAAAAAATTTAGTGTAAAAAACGATACCGTGAGATATTATATAGATCTCGGTATTCTTAATCCTCAAAAAATAAATAATCAGTACAGATTTGATGAAAATAATATTGAAACAATGAAAGAAATAATAGAACTGAAAAAACTTAAATTTACACTTACCGAAATACAAAAAATATTATCTCTCAAAAGAATTACAAATCTGATAAGTCGTGATGAACTTGAAGTTTATTATGATATATTAAAATCTAAACTAAAAGAAATTGAATCGGAAGAGAGCAATCTGAGAATTTCAAAAAATATAATACATGAAAAATTAGCAGTTATAGAAGAAATAGTAAATAAAAAAGAAATGAAAATAGGATTTCCTGTTCTTTTTCTAAGATACATACAATGTCCTGATTGTGGTAATGAACTTACGCTCAATTCGGCAAGTATAACGAATAATAAAATTTATTCCGGAGAACTTACATGTAAATGCGGTTATAAAATCAGAATAGATGACGGTATACTTGAAACTTCAGAAAGAATAGAAAGAAAAATAGGCAAGACATTTTCTGATTACAAAGAAACGATTGAAAATGTTAATCCTGAATATATAGCTATACTGCACAGTTCTCTTGAAAAGATGATAACAAAAATAAAAAGAGAAGACTTCAGAAATAAAATATTTCTTGAATTAGGTACCGGAAGCGGACTTTTTCTGAAAAATATAATCAACTGTTTTGACAGTTCAAATACTTACATAGTGACAGATGAAAATATAAACAGTATAAAATCGGTAAAAAATATTATTGAAAAATCAGGAATTGAAATCAATATAATCTTTATAGCCGGAAATTATTTTAAATTACCGTTTTCTGAAAAAATAGCAGATGTTGTCATAGATTATTTCGGAAGTCTGAGTTCGGCACTTAAAGTAGAGTATCATCCTGTGGAAGGTGTTGTTAAATACCTTAAAAACGACTGTAAATGGTACGGAGCTTATAGTTTTTTTGAAGAAAATTCAAAAACATTTTATACGATTTCCAAAAAAATAGGTAAAAAACCTCAAAATATTCTTTTTTATACTTATACAAATGTTTTTGAGAAATATTTCGATAGAATAAGTTCTTCTAATATAGGATATATAGACAATCCCCAGGAAAATAAAGATTTTCATTTTAAGGGTGACAAAATGTTTATATGGAATTTTTACGGCACAAAAAAGTAATCCGATTTTTAACGGATTACTTTTTTATTATATAACTTATATTGTTTTTAAAAATCTGAATAAGAAAAGGGTCAAACTGCCTGCCGGAATTATTAATCATTTCTCCTAATGCTTCCTCTTCAGTCATTTTTCTTTTATACGGTTTATTCTGTATCATTGAATCCCATGAATCAGCAACAGCTATAATTCTTGATTCCAGAGGAATATCCAACCCGGAAAGGCCTTCAGGATAACCTTTACCATCGTATCTCTCGTGATGATATTTTACAAAAAGAGCTATATTCCTCAAAGACTCATTTTCATACAGTATATTATAGGCAATTTCCGAATGTGTTTTTACAATTTCGTATTCATCCGGAGTTAATCTTGTCGGTTTATTAATTATACTTCTGTCTATAAACAGTTTTCCGAAATCATGTATGAGAGCTGCCCAGTAAAGCCTGTTTGTTTTTTCTTCGGAAAAATTAAGAATTTTAGATATTTTCAGACAAATATTCGCAACATTTTCGGAATGCTGATTTTCGTAATTATCATTCGCATCCATATTTCTTATAGCGGAGATGATTATAGATTTATGTATAGAACTTTCTTCTGAATTGAATTCGTTTAAAGATAAAAATACTTTTATAATTTTATTGAAATATTCGGCAAAATTTACTGATTCCTGGGAAAATTTTTTATTTTTCATCATCTTTATATCAAGATAAATATATCCGTAATTGTTTTTATCGGATGATATAGGAATTATCATAAACTCTTCTGTATGTTCAAAAACAGAAAAAAAAGCATTTTTTTCATACGGAATAAGAGTTACTTTTGATACTTCCGGAAAATCATTATAATTAAGATCTGCAGAACTTATTTCATGTATATCATATCCGCGGGAATCAATAAACTTAAGTGATTTATTTTTCTTTGAAATAACGAATCCGCGGTCACACTCCGATATAAAGTTATAAATTATATTAAAAAATTTTTTCAGAAAATCATCATTATTCTGTAAAGAAATAATTTCAGGGAAAATATTTGTAAGGTCATATATTTTCTGAATTAAAATTTTATTTTCTGTTATGGTATTTTCCAAATCTTCGTTCATTACATTTATTTCTTCTATGTTTGAATATATTTCTTCCGTCATTTTTAAATAATTTTTATTTATAGAATGAAATTCTTTTATATTGGTATCGGGTAAAGTCTGCATATTATAATTATTTCCTGAAAATATTTTTATATCTTCCGATAGAATTTCTATATTTTTGTTTATCTTTTTTCCTGTAAAATATAAATAAAAAGAAAAAATTATGATAAAAATAAGAGAAACAGAAAATGAAATTATAAAAATTTTATTTGAAGAATCCGTAAAAACTGAATAAGGTAAAAAATTCAGAAGAGCCCATCCGGGAGTTCCGTCTATTTTAACGTAAAAAAGATAAAGACGGTTATTTTCCGGAGAAATAATTTTTGCCGTACCTAAATCATATTTGCTTAAATTTTCAAGTTCTTTATCAAGATTTTTATAATTCAGAGAAGTATCTTTAAGATTAACATTAAGAATAAAATTTTTGTTTTTTGAAGATATAATAGTGCCTTCCGAATTTATTACAGAAGAAAAAATACTATTGCTCAGACTTACTTCTTCCGCTTTCCCGAAAAGTGTATCGGAATAAATAACACTTGATATTATACCGGTTAATTTATTTCCGTCATAAACCGGATTGGAAACAACAAAAACGGGTTTCTGCATCGAGCGTGAATTTATAACTTCACTAACAATATTATAAACACCTGATTTTGCTTCCGTAAAATAACTCCTGTCACCTATATAACCGTTAAATCCATGTGTGCCGTAATAATTGCCTTCGGGGTCAATCCACATTATGAAGGCATATTTATTTTCAGAATTATTTGCTACAGAAACAAGATAATTTTTCATATAATCCCATTCTCCGCTTTTTACTTCTGAAGAAAGAGATAATATATAATTTTCTTTTTTTGCAGAATCAACCCATGCTTCTATAAGCTTTTTTCCGGAATTAAGATCTTTTAAATTTTCTTCAATAATTTTGGATTTTGAAATTTCCGTGAGACTTAAATAGTTAACAGTCAGGGAAATTACAAAAAAAAGTGTAAGAAAAATAATAGGATTCAGCATAATGTACCTTTTAATGGATTTCATAAAGCCCCCCGAAAAATAACAGATAATTTTATTGTATAGGTTATAAATTTCTTAAGAGTCCAAAATATTTTCCGAAATAAATGAATTAATTTTTTCAAGTTCGGAAATAGTTGAATTCATGGAAATTTTAAAATAATTATAAATTTTTTCTGTTTCGGGATCTTTGCTTTTTGCCATATTTTCTGTTTTCACAAGAAGTTTATATCCCGAATTTTTGTTAAGATAACCAAGAGCAGATTTAAGATAATGACACTTTTTTTCAACAGTAGTATAGTCCTTATTTATAAGAGCTGAATCGATTTCCGGTAAGGTTTCGTTGTATGAATTAATGAAATCCATTATAATATCTTTAAGAATTTCTTCTGTTATACCGAGATCATCTTTTAATGAATTTATTTTCTCTGAGACAGTATCTGAATTTCTGTTTAAGACCTCAAACAGATCTTTCTTTGTAAAAGGCTTTCCGAGATAATCATCAAAAAGATAAATATCATCATTTACGTCTGAATCAGCTCCTGTAAAAGCTATCACAGGAAGTGATTTTCTGAATCCTGATTTAATAATTTTCACGGTTTCAGCACCGTCAAGAACAGGCATATTTACATCAAGAAATACCATATCATAATCGTCTGATTCAAGCAGATTAAGTACTTCTTTTCCGTTTGAACACAAATCAAGTTTTATATTTTCATATTTTTCAAGCATTGATTTGAAAATATTTCTGTTTACAGAATTATCATCAGCAACTATTATACTTATATCAGTATTTTTAGGCTGTATTTCTTCTGATTCCGCAATTGGTATATTATTGTAAGATGTTTCGAAGGTTACTATAAAAGATGTGCCTGAATTTTCTTCACTTTCTGTTTCTATAGTACCTTTTAAAAGATTTATAAGCTCTTTTGTTATTGAAAGACCCAAACCTGTACCTTCATAATTTGATGTTATTTCTGATTTTAACTGTTCGTAAGGAGTAAAAAGTTTTTTTACATTTTCGCTGGAAATACCTATACCTGTATCTTTAACTATTATTTTTATTTTTACATTGGTATCATTTATGTAATTAGCCTGAAAATCGACGGTAACACCGCCTTCTTTTGTAAATTTAAGAGCGTTACTGAGCAGGTTGTTTATTATCTGTTTCACTCTTGTTTTGTCAGAATAAATATTAAGTGGGAAATTAGACTGTTTTGAAAAATTAAGATAAAGGGAATTTTTAGCTGCAATAGGACTAAAAAGATTTTTAAGTTCGTTTATAAGATCCTGAATACTGAAATATTCAAAGTTAAGTCTGAATTTTTTGGATTCAAGTTTTGTAATATCTAATATATCATTAACTATATTTTTTAAGGTTTCCGATGAATCGGTAATTGTTTTTACGTATTCAGTCTGTTTTTCACTTAAATCAGTGTCTTTAAGAAGTTCAGTTATACCTATTATTCCGTTAAGCGGAGTTCTTAACTCATGACTTAGATTTGCAAAAAAAGAAGTTTTCTGTTCTGCCAGTTTTGTGGCAAGATCTTTAGTTTCCTTAAGATCTTTCATAGTAAGCATGAGTTTTTCCTCATACTCTTTGTTTTCTGTAATATCTATTATTATACATACATAATAAACAGTATTGCCGAATTTAACAGGAGAAATATAAGTATTTCCCCAAAATGTTTTTTTGTTGAAGTTTATATATTTGTTCTGAAAACTTAGTGTTTTGGAAGCACTGAAAAAATTTTCACCTGTAATATCTTTATGGTCGTATAAAAGTGATAAAAAGTTTTTTTCTGTATTACCGAAAAATTCTACCCATTTTTTGTTTTTATCGGTGATAGTTCCGTCTTTGTTGAGAAGTGATATACTTGCACCTGAATAATTAAATATAGCCTCAAAAAGATTTTTCCTTTTTTCAATATTTTTAAGCATATTATTATTTTCTATAAATATTGCAACCTGTGATGATATTATAGAAAGAAGCTCAGTGTTTAACTGTGTAAATGCATCCGGGCTTTCCGAAACAATTGAAAGTACCCCTACAACTGAACTTTTTGCAGTTAAAGGAACACATACTATAGAGTTAATATTTTCTGATATTGCTGAAAAATATTTATCTTTTTTTGTATTGTTCGAAATGTACGGAATTTGATTTTTAAAAGTATATCCGAAAACACCGCTGTCTTTATCTGTAATTTTATTTACGACTGAGTTTTTGAAATTTATATTTTCAGAATTCATCAGAAATTCTTTTGATTCATCATCTATATAATAAAGGAAAAAATTATCGTACTGCATGCAGCTTTTAAGACTGTCGGAAAGATATACAAATAATTCATCTGTATTTTTACTTTCATTGATATTAAGAGCTATTATATACATAATATCTTTTATTGAAGATAGATCACGTATGGTTTCCTGCTGTACGTAAAGCTGTGAAATATCGGAAAAAGAAACTATATACCCTTTGAATTTTTTCTCTTCTATGAGCTGAGTTGCAGTATAAAAAATCTTTTTTCTTTTTCCGGATTTATCTTTAAAATCAAAAGTTTTTTCTATAGTTTCTCCGTTTTCTATACGTTTTAAAAATTCCGGGACATTTTCCGTAAAAAAGTTTTTATAGTCAAAAATATTTTTGTTTTTAAGATCTTTTTCCGAAAAACCTGTTATACGGGAGGCTTTTTCATTCATATAAACAAGACGGTATTTTAAATCAATTATAATAAGACCTGTTCCGACAGATCTCGCAAGAGAATGCGAGAACGTAAAAGGTTTATACAGATCAGTTTTAATTTTAAGATTATTTCTTACAGAATCACCGATTATTCCGAAAAAAGCACCTGAAAGTCCGAAAAACATAGTTCCTATAACTGCATTCAGAACTTCCTCCTGTCTTGTATATTTAAGAAAAACAGCCTGGAATACTGTAAAAGTGATTGTACATGAAAGTGAATAAATAAAAGACTTTTTAAATCCGTAAAAATATGAGGCAAGCGCAACAAATATGACGACTATATTCATAAGGTCGAGATTTCCTCTGAAATATGAAAAAATTGATGTTATAATTAATGAAAAAATAAAAAGAAAATTTATTATAAAAGATTTTTTTGTAATAGACATAAGCTACCCCCAAGTATAATTAATAGTCTCTATAATTTTAACTTATTAATATTATACCTCATTTTATTTCCTGTAGTATTTTAGTTAACTAAAAACTACAAAAATATTACAAAAAAATATTTTGTAACGCTATTTTTACATTAGAAAGTATAAAATTATAAACAGAGAATAAAAATATATAATTTTTTTGCAATAAAATTTTGTTCATTTGGTATAATTCATATATAAGGGAAACAGGGGGGAGATAAATGAATGAAAATGAATACATAAAAAAAATCAAAGAAGTTATAAATCCTGAAGATATTCTTATTTTTATTAATAAAAAAGATAAAAATATATTTAATATTGATGAAAAAAGTTATGAAAACGGTATTAGCTTTACTACAGAAGAAGGAAAAACGGTTTTTGCAGAATTTGAAATTGATAACAGTACGGAAAAAAATATAAGATCAGCTGAAAACTATCTGAAAATAATGCTTAATACAAAACAGGTACCGGAATATTTTATTTTTTATCTTGGAAAAGGAATACCACTTAAAATAATACTTACAGATAATTTTAAATTTAATCCGGAATATATAGTAATAAATCAGTATGTTGCCGGTGAAATATTCAGTTATATAAAAAAAAGCGGTATAAACAGTTTAGCTCTTATATCAATGCCTCTTATGAGAGATTATGATGAAAGTTTAATGAATGAACATATAGATTTTGTATGTACAGATAAAAGAATAAAAAAACGTACGGAAATTCTTAAATTAATTCTGATAATGATTTATTTTAATTTTGGCGAAGAATTTTATCTTTCGTTGAAAGTGAGGATAAAAAATATGTTTAAAATTGATATTTTTGAAGATGAAAGAAAAAATATTTTTGATGAAATAAAAGAAAAACAGGATTCTTTTATTGAAGAAGGAATAAAAATAGGTGAGGAAAAAATACTGAGGGAAAAAATAAATGTACTTTTTCTTAAAAAATTCGGAACAGACTACGATGAAGAAATAAGGTCGCTTATAAAAATGAGTGATAAAGATAAAATAGATTATATTTTCGACAATATTTTTGATTTGGAAATAAACGAAATAAAAGAATATCTGAGGTGAAAAATGAAAAATGAAAATCTTCTGAAAAAAATGAAAGAAAACAATCTTGATTATGTTATTATAAGTTCAAAATACACACTTTATTATTTTACCGGATTATGGATAGAACCCGGAGAAAGATTTATGGCACTTATTGCTGACAGAGACGGAAATTTTCATATGATTCTTAACAGACTTTTTGCAGTTAATACAAAAATTAATTTTGTTTATTATTCTGATACCGATAAGCCTATAGATATTCTCTCGGGACAGATTATGAAAAATGCCAGAATCGGTGTAGAAAAAACATGGCAGGCAAAATTTCTTCTCGAACTTATTGAAAAAAGAAATGATTTAAAAATAATTAATTTTTCCGATAAAATTGATACGATAAGAATGATAAAAGATACTGAAGAAATCCGTAAAATGGCAGAAGCTTCAGAACTCAATGATATTGCCATGGATAAAATGATAGAACTCATTAAAAATGATGTAAGGGAAAAAGATATTGTAAAAAAAATACCGGATATATATGAATCGGTAGGAGCAGAAGGAATATCCTTTGATCCTCTTATAGCTTTCGGTAAAAATGCCGCTGAACCTCATCATGAATCTGATAATACAGTTATTAAAACAGGAGATTCAGTAATTATAGATGTGGGATGCGTTAAAAACAGATATTGTTCCGATATGACAAGAACAGTTTTTTTTAATGATATTGATGACTTAGGAATGAAAATATATAAAACTGTATACGAAGCTAATCTTAGGGCAATAGAAAAAGTAAAACCCGGTTTGAGACTTTCCGAAATAGATTATGCTGCAAGAGGATATATAGAAGATAAAGGTTTCGGTGAATATTTTACACACAGAACGGGACATAATATAGGAATTGAAGTCCACGAATATCCTGATGTAAGCGCTGTTTCTGAAATTATAGCGGAACCCGGTATGGTTTTTTCAATTGAACCGGGAATATATGTACCCGGAAAGACAGGGGTAAGAATAGAAGATCTTGTTGTTGTTACGGAAAAAGGCTGTAAGGTTCTTAATTCATATACTAAAGATCTTATAATAGTTTAAAATGACACTTTAAAGTGTCATTTTTTTGTTATTATTCTGTAAAAATAAGCTATTATAATTTGTAAGAAAAATACAAAAAGTATAACTTGTATAACTTGTATAATTTATAGAACTTTTAAGGAGGTCGGAAAATGTCAGAAAAATATCCTGACGGAAAATTCATGAGTACAGTAAAAGTCGGTGAAAAAGGTCAGATAGTCATACCTAAGGGAGTAAGGGAAATATTTGACATAAAACCCGGAGACATACTTTTAGTTCTTGCTGATGAAAAACAGGGAATAGCCATAGTAAAAAATGAAGTTTTTAAAGAATTTGCGGAAAATATATTTAAAGTTCAGAAAAACCCTGAGGAGGCAGAATAATGAAAGCAATAGAAACATTAAATCTTTCAAAAGCTTTTAAAAAAAGGAAAGCTGTTGATGGTTTAACACTCAGTATAGAGAAAGGAGAGTTTTTTGCACTTCTTGGTCAGAACGGAGCAGGTAAAACAACAACTATAAAGATATTGTGTGGACTTTCAAAACCTACGGAAGGAAAAGCTTTTGTTCTCGGAAAAGATGTTTCATCAGATGATTCTTTTAAAGAAAAAATAAATGTATCTCCGCAGGAAACAGCTGTCGCACCTAATTTATCAGTTTATGAAAATCTTAAATTCATAGCGGAAATATACGGAAACAAAAGAAATGCAGCATCTGAAAAAGCTGAAAATATGATTAAATATTTTAGTCTTAGTGAAAGAAGAAATGATAAAGCTAAAACGCTGTCCGGAGGAATGCAGAGAAAATTAAGTATTGCAATGGCACTGATAACAGATCCTGAAGTATTATTTCTTGATGAGCCGACTTTGGGACTTGATGTAAGAGCAAGAAGGGAATTATGGGAAAAAATAAAAACGCTTAAAGGAAAGGTTACTATAATTCTCACCACGCATTATCTTGAAGAGGCTGAGGCTCTTGCTGACAGAATCTGTATAATGAACCGCGGAAGAATATCCGAGATAGGAACTGTTCAGGAATTAAAAGAAAAAACAGGTAAAGATAATTTTGAGGATGTTTTTTTAATGCTTACCGAACAGGAGGATGAATTATGAATATTTCGGTTTTTTCTTCAAGAAACAGCAAAGAAATAATAAGAGATCCTTTAAGTATAGCTTTCGGAATAGGATTACCTTTGATTTTACAGATATTCGTTTCTGCTCTGCAGAATAAAATAGGTGTTGATATATTTAAAATAGAATATTTTACATCCGGAATAGCCGTTTTCAGTTTTTCTTTTGTATCTCTTTTTTCCGGAATGCTTATAAGTAAAGACAGAACAAGTTCTTTTCTTAATAAACTTTTTTCTTCGCCGCTTTCGGCTTTTGAATATATTTTAGGTTATACATTTCCTATGCTTTTTATAGCCATTATACAGTCTGTATGCTGCTTTGCACTTTCAATTGCGCTTGGTATGCAGTTTAATGCTAATATAATTTATGCTGTTATAGTACTTATTCCGGTGTCTTTGCTTTTTATAGCAATAGGTATATTACTCGGGTCTTTGTTTAACGACAAACAGGTAGGAGGAATATTTGCAGGATTTGCACAAGTAGTAGCACTTTCCAGCGGAATGTGGTTTGACCTGAATTTAATAGGCGGAGTAATGAAAAGTATATGTTACGCATTGCCTTTTGCACATGCTGTTGATCTGGTAAAAGGTGTTGTGATCGGTAATTATTCAGGACTTTTTATACATTTTATATGGATTGCTGTTTATACAGTTGTTATTTATATACTTGCAGTAAAAGTTTTTAAGAAAAATATGAAGAATTAAAAAAACAGCAGAAACTAAAATTTTCTGCTGTTTTTATTTATAAAGGTTTATTTTTTTCGAGAGTAAAGAAAAATTCAGAACCGGAATTAATCTTTGATTTTACCCATATTTTTTCTCCGTGAAGATTCATAATATGTTTTACTATACTTAGTCCCAGTCCTAAGCCTTCTTCTGCTGAATATTCAAGCTGTTCGAATTCTTTAAAAATAATATCAAGTTTGTCTCCGGGTATACCTATTCCTGAATCAGAAACACATATTATTATTTTATCATCCGAAATAGCTGCTGAAAGTTTCACATAACCGGAAGAAGTAAATTTAAGAGAATTTGATATAAGATTATTAATAACCTGATAAATTCTGTTTTCGTCGGCATATACAAAAGTATTTTCAGGTATTTCGTTTATAATTTCAATTTTTTCATTTTTAACCGTAGGAATTAATGATGATGTAATAAATTTTGCAAGTACACCTATATCAAAAAGATCTTTGGATAAGTTTATTTTATTTCTTCTGAATCTTGAAAATTCAAGAAGTTCATCAACAAGAGATCTTATTTTTAATGAGTTAGAAGTAATATTATTTATAATTTCATTCTGTCGGTCTTCCGGAAGTTTATCAGAGCTGAGAAGTTTGGCCATACTGAGTATAGAGGATACCGGACTGTTTATTTCATGGGAAATTTTAGTTATCGACATATCTTTTTCCTCAGATAGTTCTTCGAGTAAAAGATTTTTATCCTTTAATTCCTGAGATATTTTTTCCGAAGATTTTTTTTCATTATAAAAACTTTTTGCAATAATAATTACAAGATTTACTATAAAAAAAAGAAATCCGAAGGGCATAACAGGTTTTGACCATGCTACAAGTCTCATATCAGCAAGCACTTCGTAAACACCGGTAAGTGTAAGAACTGTAATTCCGAGAAAATAAAAAAAAGAAAGGTCTATTTTTCTGAAAGCATTTATCAGTGAATCTGTTATAAGAAAAACAGCCTGAATCACAAAAGCTATATAATAGTAGCCTTTTAATCTGAATATTATAAGAAAATCATTTTTAAGCAAAAATGTATTTATTATATCAAAAGAAGATACAAAGATAAAATAAAGTATATTCAATATAAAAAGAAACTTCATAATTTTTAAAAATCCGCGTTTAAAATACATTGTATAAAATCCTATGCTAAATATTACAATGAGAGGAATTGAATATTCGAGAAGAATTTCATAAAGATTTGCATTTGTAAAATTTATAAATGCATAATTCGGATGAGCGAGTATCCAGAAAGAAACTGTTATCATAAGAAAAGATAAATATACAATACCTTTCTGCAATCTGAAAGAAAAAATACCACTAAATAAAAGAATTATTCCGAAGATTAATAGAAAAGCACCTATAAAAATATAAGGCCGTAAATTTAAATATGAAAATTTTCTCAGCTGATTACCGTCACCCATGTAAATATTGTTTATGAAACCTATATCATTTCTGTCTGTCTGCATTCGGAAATAAATATAATTACCGTAATAAGAATCTTTTATTTCTATAATATCAGATGGAAATCCTTTAAAATAATTTTTTTTCAGTGTATTCAGATCTATTATGCTGTAAATCATATTTCCGGTATAATCATAAATTTCCATCCAGTTTATTATACCTTCGTAATAAAGTGCATTTATTTCGGTATTTTCAGGTATTTTTATTCTGAACCATGCAAAATCCGAGTCCGGAGCTTTGTAAACAGTTTTTCTTTCAGAATCCAGAGAACTCCATAAATAATTATCAGAATCCACAATAAATTCAGGTATATTTTGAAAAAAAGGACTATCGCCCTTAATATATTCTATTTTATTTACTTTTATTATATTTTCAGAAAAAACATTAATAAAAAAAACGTTAACAAATATTAATGATATAATTATTATATAAAATAATTTTTTCATAATTTTCTCCCATAATATAAACATTATAAACATATTATATCATATATTTATTTTTTGAAAAAAAGTTAAAAATGAAATTTTATAAAAAATAGAAATTCATTTTTCATAATACATTTCTATATGATCTATACCGTCTTCTTTATACACTTCAGAAACCTGTACAAATCCGAGCAGATTGTAGAATTTTAAAAGATAAAACTGAGCTGATATACGTATTCTGGTTTCTTTTAAATAAATTTCGGAAAAATTTATTGCTTCTTTTAAAAGATTATAACTGAGTTTTTCTCTTCTGAAATCTTTTTTTGTACATACACGGCCCAGTGAAATTTCATTAAAAGATATGTTTTTCGGAATTATTCTGACATAAGAGACAGGTTCTGAGTTATAATTATAAAAAAGATGGTATGAATCATAATCCTTATTATCAAGTTCGGGGTAAGGACAATTCTGTTCCACTACAAAAATATCAGTTCTTAATTTGAGAATTTTGTACAGTTCTGTGTTTGTAAGTTCAGAAAATTTTTTTATTATAATATCCATAGTACACCGCCTTTTTTATTATTATAATATAAAAAAGGACTTTTACAAGTCCTTTTTTTCGAGTCGCATTTCAGCATATTTACTTTTAAAACCCATTTTTTTATACAGAAATTTTGCCGGGTTATCGTATTCAACATGAAGAGCTATGTTGCCTTCACATAGGGAAATAATTTTTTTCAGAAGAATTTTCCCTAAGCCTTTACCCCTGAAGTGTCTGTCTACTGCTATATATACTAAAATATTTTCCGGTATATATTCTTTCATTCCTGTTCTGTTAATAACAGCACCTGCAAGAAATTTTCCTGTTTTTACGGATTTTATACATACTATAAAACCACCTTTTCCCGAAGAATCAGATAATGCATAATCAATAGATTCTTCAATGGAATTTCTGTCATCACCGTATTCTTCAAGTGACTTGTACAGGAAATCCACAAACACTTCACGATTAAAGTTTTCACTTTTTCTGACTGTTTTTATACTGTAATCCTCAGTTTTATTGTTTTTCAAAATCAAACTAAACACCTCCCGGAAAAAGTATAACAAAAAAAGTCTTTTTATGTCAAATGAAAAAATTCTTATAAAAAATAATTTCACATAAATTCACATTGGTTTTTTATAATTTTTATGAGGTTTTTATAATATGATTAAGAAAAAGATATTAAAATAAAAGTGAAAATATCATTTACGGAGGTGACGGGTATGAAAAAATTAATAACTTTGGTAATTATTGGTTTAATGGCATTTGGTGTTTTATATGCAGCCGGGGGAGTTAATGTAAATCTTTTGCCGTATGAGGAAATTTCGCAGCAGGAAGAAGAAAGTCTTGTTTTTTTAAGAGAAGAAGAAAAGCTTGCTCATGATGTTTATATTTATCTTTATAATCTCTGGGGCGTAAAAATTTTCAAAAATATATCAGACAGTGAACAGACACATACAGATTCTGTTTTGGAACTTTTGAAAAAATATAATATAGAAGATCCGGTAAAAGAAAATGAAATCGGAGTTTTTCAGAATGAAATTCTTCAGGAAGCATACAATACACTTACAGAAAAAGGTTCCTTATCTGTTATTGAAGCGTTTAAAGTCGGAGCCTATATAGAAGAACTTGATATAAAAGATATAAGAGATCTTTATGAAAAAGTTGATAATGCTGATATAGAGTTAGTTTTTTCTAATCTTGAAAAAGGGTCTGTAAATCATATAAATTCATTTTTAAACCAGTTAATTAAATACGGAGAAACTTATGAACCTCAGATATTAAGTGTTTCTGAATTAAATGCAATAAAAAGATAGGTATACCTATCTTTTTATTCATTTTTTTGATATAATATAATGGTCAATTTTATTAAAGATTTTTTTTAACAATGTGAAATTTTTATTTTATAAACATATTAATTGGGATGGTGAGTTACAATGAGTATTAAAAAAGAGTTTTTCGGGGTTGCTTCCGGCGGTGAGGATGTTTACAAATACACAATGACAAATAAAAACGGTTTTAAAATATCAGTTTTAAACTACGGAGCTATTATACAGAGCATAACTTTTGCCGACGGTGAGGAATTGGTAGCCGGATATAATTCTATAAAAGATTATGAAATAAATTCACCTTTTTTCGGGGCTATAGTAGGAAGAGTAGCCGGAAGAATAAAAAACGGTACTTTTAGAATTAATGATAAAGAATACAAGGTTACTCAAAATTTCGGTAAACATACACTTCATGGTGGGAAAAAAGGTTACGATAAATCTGTGTGGAAAGTTTCTGAATTTACGGGAGAAAAAGAATGTTCAGTTACTCTTGAATATATAAGTCATGATAATGAAGAAGGATTTCCCGGAGAAGTTATAAACACAGTAAAATATATTCTTACCAATGATAATGAAATTATACTTAATATAAAAGCTGTTTCTGACAGGGATACATTTCTTAATCCTGCAAATCATACATATTTTAATCTTTCCGGAAATTTTAAGGAGAATATATTAAGTCATAAACTTTCAGTTAATTCTGATTATGTTTGTGAACTTGACAGTGAAATGCTTCCGAACGGTAACAAGATAAGTTCTGCCGGAAGCGTTTTTGATTTCAGAGAGTTAAAAAAAATATCAGAAGGTATTGATAAAAATGATGAACAGATTTTAAGAGCCGGAGGATATGACCATCCTTTTATTTTAAAGAAAAATGTATCAGGTTCACAGATAACACTTAAACATGAAAAATCAGGAAGGTATCTTGAAATATCAACAAATCAGAATGTTGTGGTTTTTTATACAGGAAACGGACTCGACGCAAGTATGGTTCTTTATGATAAATGGCCGTGTTCAAAATATTCGGCATTATGTCTCGAAACACAGAATTATCCTGATTTACTGAATATTGAAAAATATAAAAACTGTTATTTAAAGGCGAAAGATGAATATTTCAGCTATACAAAATATAAATTCGGAATCAAAAAATAGAAATAATGTTTTTCGGTAAATTTTAAAAATACTCATTTTCCTTTCAGAAAAGGAAAATGAGTATTTTTTTAATCGTTGAAAACAGAATTTTCTATTTTATTTCAGTTTTCTGTCTTTTCTTTTTTTAGTGAAAAGAGAGGAGTAAAAATTATTAAAACTGAAGAAGTTATTATAAGGCTGCTGCCTACTCCGAATTTATCAGCTAAAAATCCCATAAGCGGTGTTATTATTGCTGCAAATAATGTTTTAAACTGAGATTCAACCGATAATGATGAAGCAAGTACATTTTTTTTGATACTTTCACTTAAATATGCAACAGTGGAAGGTTTTCTTATATTTTCATTTAAATATATAAACACATAAAAAATTATAGATACAAACAGCAGATTTATATTATAAAATATTCCTGAAAGAAGTCCGAAAGAAAAACCTATTATAAGAGTTAAATTAAGATATAAAGGCTGATTTTTAAATAATCCGCCTATATTTCCGGCATTTCTTGCACCTATTGCCGTTAAAAGATATATGAAAAAGTAAACAATCCCTATTATAAGAGATGTTCTTTTTTCATTTTCCATAGCCGCAAAAAGCGGAAGTGCCACTGCAAGATTTTTAAGAACAGGCTGAAGAAAATCCTTTGCAGCTTCATAGAATCCACCGTGTACTGAACTGTTTATAACAGTTTTTATCATTTTCGGATTTCTGAGAGTCAGTATGAAATCACCCGTAACATCTCCGAAAGATTTGAATATATCACTAAAATTTCTTTTTACTATATCACCGTCGAGTTCTTTAGGGTAAGTTATCATAAGAACAAGATCGAGAATATAAGGTATTGCCGAAAAAAGAAAAATATATCTGTATGATCCGCTGTAAAAAACTATTGAAGCGGCTATAAGTGATGAAACAGCTGAACCTATCTGAGATGATGAACGTGTGTGACCGTAATAATCTACTTTATATTTATCCCAGCCTTTTAATCTAAGATATTCGTAAATCATTGCTTTATGTGTTCCGGTACGGAAAGCTTCACCGAAAGCATAAAAAATCATTGAAATAATAAATATTCCGTAATTTTTTGATATAAAAAATATAAAGAAAGAAATAATATATGAAATAAAGGAAAATATCATGGTTTTACGTCTTCCGAGTGTATCGGCAAGTATACCCGTAGGTATTTCGAGTATGTTTGTTGCAATTTCTCTTATTGAGTATAAAAAACCTATCTGTAGAAAACTCATGCCTTTCTCAAGAAAAAAGAGCATTAAAAAAGGTTCAAAAAACCTGAGATTTTTGAGAAAACCGTATGAACAAAATTTATAGTACTGCAAATCTTTCTGAAACCCTGCCATAATATCACCTTTTCTTAATAAAAATATATTTAAAATATGATAAACTATAAATATTATACTACTCAGAGGTGTAAATATGGCAAGAAAGTATATTTTTGGGCAGACATGGTGGGGAAACCTATGGATAAAATCGCTTGAAAATATAGACAGATACACCAACCGTCTTCCGAGAGGAAAAAGTTATGCCGGAGGCGGAAAGGTTTTAAAAATAGAAATTAAGGATGGATTTCTGCTGTCGCAGGTTTCGGGAACTTATGTTTATGATCAGAAATTTAATCTTGTTTCTTTTTCGGAAAAAGAAATGAACATGATAGAAAGTATTCTCAGAACAAGAAGTGATCTTTCCTCACAGCTTCTTATGGGTAATTTTCCTGTTGAACTGAAAGAAATCTTTGATAATCTTGAGATTAATTTTTTCCCTGAAAAGTGGTCTGATATTAATTCTTCCTGTACATGTCCTGATAAAGCTAATCCGTGTAAACACCTTGCATCTGTTTTTTATGTAATAGCTAACGAAATAGATAAGGACCCGCTTCTTCTTTTTGAACTTAAAGGAATGAAAAGAGAAAGAGTCCTTGAAATACTTGATTATAAAGAAACAAGTCATGATATAAAACTGCATAATGATATTCAGCAGTACGGTAAAGTTATATCTGAGCCGGAACTTTATACGGAAAAATATAATATATGCAGATTTATAGATATGCTTCCGAAAAATGATTTCTTTTATGAAGGCAGCTTTGGAAGCCTTCTTAAGGATTTTTATAATTGTTTTTATGATATAAATTTTGAATCTTCCGAAGAAAACTATATGCATTTTGAAAATACTTCAGTAAATTGCAGATTTTATGACGGAAAGTTTAAATTTTATATAGAAGATAAATATCTGAATGAAAATGATGAAAAATTAAAAAAAGAAATTACCCCGAAAGAATTTTTCGGAATTATGGAGAATCAGAGTTTTTATAATTTTGACCGTGACGGGAAATATACTTATTTTATAAAAAAACTTATGATTTTTGTAATTAATATATTAATGTCTAATTCATTTATACCGTATCCTCAGAAAATAAACGAAAAAGATTTTATAATAAAATACAAAATTATATTTCATAATGAAAGTATAAAAAACTATTACAAATATTTATGTTCGTTATATCCCGGAGGATTTGTATCATGGCGGAATAAATATCCCGCTGTTGAAGATTCTGTAGATATTCTTACGGATATTATAATAAAATATTTTACGGAAAAATATTTTAAAGTAAGTGAAGGAAGAATTGAAAATGTTTTTTTCAGAAACAAAGTTTTTACAGTTGACGGATTTCAGGATAATCAGGTTTATACAAATATAAAAAATTATTTTGAGCCGCTATGTCTCAGAGAAGGAAAATTCAGAATAACTGTGAAAATAGGAGAACATTCAAACACTATATGTTCGGTTGAACTTTTTGCCGAAGATAAAACGGATGGTAAATCCTATCAGCTTAAGGATTATACGGGAGAAAACAACGACGGAAATGAAAATATACTTAAACAGATTTCTGTAATTTCATCAAACTCAGTTATTTTTTCTGATATTTTTTCAAAAAATAAAAAATTTATTAAATTTTCTGAAATAGGGGATTTCATATTTGAAATAAAAAGTGTTATGAACCTTCTTGACGGAAAAATAATACTTCCGCAGAAAATTTCAGACATGAAAACGCCTGAACTGTATATAAAAATGAGCGCTTCCAATTCCGAAGAAATAAAAACAAATAATCTTTCGGAATGTATAAAAATAAAATATTATATAAAAATAGACAGAGAAGAAATAGAGCCGCAGAAATTAATAAGAAAAGTTGAGGAAAACAGAGGACTTGTAAATCTTAACAATAATTATATACTTATAAGTTCAGCAGAAATAAATAAAATATCAAAAGCAATGTATGATACCGATAATCTGAACAATACAGAAATAATGAAAATACTACTTTCCGGAGAGTACATGGGTATAAAAGTAATAACAGATAACAATATAAAAATTTTTGTAGATAATCTCACAAGAATAGAAAGTGTAAAATTGCCCCAGAACTTAAAAGGAGAACTAAGAAATTATCAGAAAAAAGGTTTCAGATGGATATGGACAAATCTTTCAAAAGGTTTTAACGTATGTATAGCTGATGATATGGGATTAGGAAAAACTGTTCAGGTAATAGCCGTTATTACGAAAATGAAAGAAAAAAAGATGCTTGAAAATAAAGCCCTTGTAATATGTCCTACAACGCTTATGGGAAACTGGGTTAAAGAAATAAAAAAATTTTCTCCGGGACTTTCTTTTTCTGTATATCACGGAACTGAAAGACAGATGGAAAATACTGACGTGATAATAACAAGTTACGGTGTAATAAGAAGGGACATATCAGATCTTGAAAAAGAAGAATTTTCGGTTGTAATAATAGATGAAGCTCAGAATATAAAAAATCCGGTAACTTCACAGTCCATTGCTGTAAAAAAACTTAAATCCGGCAAAAAAATTGCTATGACAGGAACACCTGTTGAAAACAGACTTATAGAATTATGGAGTATATATGATTTTCTTATGCCGGGGTATCTCGGTAAGAAAGAACATTTTACCGATAATTTTGCTTTTAAAATAGAAAAAATGGGTGACAGGAAAGTTCTCGGAAATCTTAAAAATTCTCTTAAACCTTTTCTCATAAGAAGACTTAAAACAGATAAAACAATTATAAAAGATCTTCCGGAAAAAATTGTTTTTGATGAATATGTTTATCTTGAGGAATTTCAGAAAAATCTATATAAAAGTATTCTTAAGGAATTCGATGAAAGTATAGGAAAATATACAGGAATAAAAAAACAGGGAAACATTCTGAAAGTAATAACTGCATTAAAGCAAATATGTAATCATCCGGCTAATTACCTCAAAGACGGTAAAACAGAAATGAAAGATTCAGGAAAATCTTTAAAATTGAAACAACTTGTTGCAAATATTACCGAAATGGATGAAAAAATGCTTATATTTACTCAGTACAGAGAAATGGGATACATTCTTGAAAAAATGTTTGAAAAAGAAATGAATATAAAATCTCTTTTTTTCCACGGAGGTCTGAATGTTTCGGAAAGAGAAAAAATGATAAATACATTTCAGGAAAATCCTTATTATCCTATCATGATAATCTCTTTAAAAGCCGGAGGAACAGGATTAAACTTAACTGCGGCAAATCATGTTATTCATTATGATTTATGGTGGAATCCTGCGGTAGAAAACCAGGCAACCGACAGAGCTTTCAGAATAGGACAGCATAAAAATGTAATAGTACACAGATTTATAACTATGAATACATTTGAAGAAAAAATAAATGATATAATAAATCAGAAAAGAGAACTTGCGGATAACATAATAACAGCAGGAGAAAACTGGATAACAAAACTTTCCGACGAAGAATTAAAAAAATTATTTTCTCTTGATGAATAAAGGTGCAGATAAAATTAATTTTATCTGCACCTGATTATTTAATCACCTGATATATTACGGGAAGGGGATTTAGATTCCATAGGCCATTCAGAATCAGCATAACCTCCGTTGTCATCTTTAAAACAGTAAAACTTTCTGCCTGCCAAAAGGTATAAATTACCTGTTTTATCCATGATAAATTCAGATATCTCTCCCGTAACATACATCTGTATATTCATATCTTTGTCAAGAGAACAAAAATGACCTGCATCACTTCTTAAGAAAAAATATACTGTTTTATCGGAACTTATACCCACTACATAAATAAAAGGAACTCTCCCTATTAAGGGTATATCTTTAAACCATAAAATATTACCTTCGGGAGATATACAGTATATTCTGCTCGGACCACCAAACTCTTTCCATGAAGATACATATAGATTATGATCTTCATCCAGTACAGTTTCTGTATTCCCGCCGTAAGTTTCCGTTTCCCATTTTATAGTTCCGTCCGCGTTAAGTGCATATACTTTACTTGGTATTACATCATAATTAGTCATTCCGTGTTTTTGTGTAACAGCATAATAAAGGGTGTTTAATTTTTTGTCTGTAACAGGATAAGTAAAATATGTATATCCGTCAAGTTCTGTATGTCTGGAAAGTGTACCGTCTTTTTCGTATATGAATATATCTCCTGAATGCTGACTTGCAATGGGAGCATTGCTTGAAAATATTCTGTTACCGAATTCTATGGGTAATGTGTAAACATAATCTTCGTAAACATCAAAAAGAGTATTTAAGTTTTCATCGAGTTAATAGAGAGTATTTCCTCTTGTAATAATTATATTTCCGTTTTCTGTTATACTGAAATCTTTTTCAGTTGCGCCATCCTCAAATTTTCTGCTTTTTATAATATTACCTTTTTTGTCTAAAACACAGAAATAAGCATAATCACGTTTATATGTTTTTATGTAAAGATAAATATTATCTCTGAAAAACAAACAGTTTTGTGAAAGTATACTGAAATTATCTCTGAATTCAATTTTTTTATTATATAAAATATTACCGGTCTGTGTGTTTAAAACATACATAGTACCTGTTTTGTTAAAAAGATACATTTCATTATTTTTTTCATCCATACACATGGTATCGAAATTTTTTTGAATAATATAATTAACTTCAAAAGAAAAAGCTGAAAATGAAAATAAAACTGTTATTAAAATTAAAAATATTTTTTTCATAGTTCACCTCATTTATATAATTAATTCGGTATTTGATGCTAAAATTTATTTGCAAGTGTTTTTAATTATTTTGATTATACACTTTTGATTATTTATTTGTCAATTAAAGATATATTATTTTTAATAATATTTTTTATCATAATGAAAATATATAATTTTTTGTAATTAATAATTAAAAATATTTTGTAATTTAGGATAAAAAAATGACACATGCTAAAAATGTGTCATTTTTGATTGTTATAAGGATTCAGGAATGTAAACAGATTTCATTTCTTTTTCAATCTGAGCAACAAAATTTGCGACAATTTCATGTTTTTCTCCGGCAAGTAATTTTCCTGTCTGTGTATTCATTCCGTCTTTAAGGTTTAAAATTTTTTCATGAAAATGATTAATTCTTAACTGCATAGGTTCATCAGGATTATGAGTGAATACACGGTATATTCCCACAGCACCTATTGCATCAAGTCTGTCGGCATCCTGTAATATTTTTGCTTCAAGTGTTTCAGGTATTATACCTTTTGAATATCTGTGGCATTTAATAGAATATACAACTTCTTTTACGTATTCATAATTTATTCCTTTAAGAAACCCTTCTGCTAAAATTGCACCGTAGTCTGCATGATCAAGCTTAAGTCTTTTCATTTCTTTCCTGTATTCGTCTGATCTTGCAATATCGTGTAAAAGTGATGATATTATTATTATTTCTTTGTTTCCGCCTTCTTTTTCTGATATTTTTAAGGCGTTATCCGTAACTCTGAGTATATGTTCCGCATCATGAGATCCTTTTAAATTATGTGACATAAGAAATTTTTCCGCTTCTTTGATATAGAATGTTTTTTCCATTTTATGATATCTCCTTTTCCGGTGAAGTGAAATTTTCAAAAGGATTTTCCCGGAATATAAGTCTTTGTTTTTCGATGCTTTCTGTTCTGTTGAAATTATCAATCTTTTCCGGTGATAATAATATAGTTTTTAATATAAAATCTAAAGGAAGTCCGAGATTTTTTAAAGTTATAACATCTCTTTCCCAATCCGGAATTTCTACCGGAGCATCAGATGAAAGAAAAAGTCTTATGTTATTTTTATATATATCCCCGAATCTGTAAGTCATGTTTATACGGTTTCCGAGACGTGCCGGGAGTATTTTTTCATCTGATTTTATAAAAGCCGGCTGCATATCCGCTATAATATTTATATTTTTTATTCTCTGAATCTGTAAATCACTTAACATTGCGGCATGTATCATTCGGTGATTCTGTTTTGGTTTTACTTCTTCATTAACGGAAATAAACTGTTCTGCTGCATTGTCACCTATTGCATGGGCTGCAAGATGAAGATTTTTATTTTCACAGAAGTTTATAACTTTTTTAAGTTCTTCGTCTTCCCATGTGAGTACGCCTTTTGATGAACTGTCTGAATAATTTTCTTTCAGACATGCTGTTCTTCCGCCGAAAGAACCGTCTAAATATACTTTTACAGAGTGATGTTTTACGAAGTAACCGAGGCTGTAATAATTTTCAAGTTCTTTATAAGAATTTACTGCTATTTTTTCATATATACACAGCTCTTTGTTTTCGTAAGGTAAATCATACGGAGTTATTCCGTGTATATCTTCAGAATGAATAAAGCCGTATCCTTTTGCCAGCAGATAATTTTTTGCTGTTTCATAAGACTCTCTGATGTTTGTATAATATCCGTTTTTTTCGTAAAATTCTTCAAGAGCTTTTTCTGTTATAAGATTTTCTGAAATATTTATATATTGCGGAAATTTTTCAAATGTAAATTTTTCAAAAAATACATTATTTACAATACCTATGTGTCCGCAGCGTCTTATAAGAAGTATAGGTTTTACTGAGCTTATTTTGTTTAAAAAATTTTTTTCCGGACGGAAGGTTTCTTCGGACCAACCCCTTAAAATAATTGTATCACGATTTTTCTGAAGTTCTTTTTCCAGAATATATCTTATTTCGTTTTCGTTTTTAAATTCGAGATCCGGGTCGGAAAGTTTCTGACCGAAACTCAGAAGATGCATATGAGTATCTGTTGCAAAAGGAGTTATATAGATATTTGAATTTATTTTTGTGTTTTTTAGAATAAAAGTACCGTTTTTATTTAAAGTGTACATTCTTCACCTTCTTTTTCAGGTTCTTTGTATAATCCGGAGAATGAGCCTATAGGATTTCTTGATATTATCTGATATATATAAAAAGCCGATATAATTGGTGCAATTATTAAAAATGTTATAAATAAATAATTATCATAAAAATTGTCAATATTTATAAAACTAATAATATATGCAGCAAAATTTATGATCATGTGTAATTTTATAGTTGTTTTAAGGCTTTGTGCTTTTAAAAAGACTATACATAATATTATACCTATAAGAAATTTTGAAATAAACTGAGGGTGAAGAAATCCGAAAATAAGAGAACTTATAATTACACCTGCATATATATTAAACCGTTTTGCTATTTTACCGAGCAAAAAACCTCTGAAAATTATTTCTTCGCTTATGGGGGCAAGTATTACTATAAGTATAAATTTCAGAATTTCTGTAAAAAATGGCTGTGTTTTTTTTATTATTTCAGGATAATTGTTATTTTTTAATTCTTTTATTATAAAATTCTGGCCATCAGCGGGAATAAAAATAATTACTAATAATATAAAGTAATTTATAAATAATGCTGAAAAAATTATTTTGAAATAAAAAAATTTTTCTGGTTCGTATACAGGCTTTTTAAATACTTCTTTAAAGTTAACCGAAGATTTTCTAAGCACTATAAATATAAATGAATATAAGAGAACAGAGTTTGTAAAAATATTAAGTGAAGAAGTTATTTGTGCGGGAACATTTAAATATTCCAGAATCGTTATAAATATAATAAAAACTATATAAATTCCTAATGAAATTAAAAAATTAATAAAGTTGACATTACTGAGAATTTTTTTGCTGAAAAACATAAAATACCTCCATTTGTGATCTTTAATATATTATAGCATTATTTGTATTTTTTAGAAAAATATAAAAAATAATTAATTTTCTTTAGATATACAATAAAAAAATATACAAAAATAAAAATATAAAAAATAATTTTAAATTTAACTTAAAAAATTTGACAAAATACTTAAAAAAATGTATAATTTATTTAATAAAATGAAAGGGGTGAGAATATGAATAAAAAAGAAAATTTTGAAAACAACGTAGAATTATTTGATATTAAGTCTGAATTTTTTGATGTTGAGATTCTCAGAACCGAGAATGATAATTATTGTGAAGTTGAAACAGACGATAATAAAAATTTTGAATATGATGCGGAAATAAAAGACGGTGTTTTTAAATTCAGAGTTGAAAAAACGGTAAGCAATTTTTTCGGTGTTTTTAAATATGCACCTATTCTGAGAATATACATTAATTATAAACCTAAAGAATTTGATATATCTTCTGCATCTGGTAATATTGCTATGGAAGGAACAGAAGCAGAGAATATACGTATAAGAAGTATGAGCGGTGATAGCTATATAAAAGGTGTGAATTCTCATACTGTTGAAATAGATAACAAAAGCGGTGATATAGAAATAAGAAAATGCGGTTTTGAAGAAGCTTATTTAAAATCATTATCCGGAGATATCAATATTGACAGTTCTAATATAAAAAAAGCCGAAGCCTTAAGTAAATCAGGAGATGTGGATTTTTACGGTGCATATACGGGAACAAATTACAGTATAGCTTCTTCTTCAGGCGATATAAACATAAGTGAGTTTGATATAGAAAGTGTAGATGTTGACAGTTCTTCCGGAGATATAGATATTTCTTATATTAAATCAGATATATTTAAAATAAAAACACTGTCCGGAGATCTCAAAATAGAAAAATGTGAAGGTGAATATGCTGTTTTAAAAACTGTTTCCGGTGATATAGATATTTCAGAAGCGTTGACCGAAAAAATAAAAATTAAAACTACATCAGGAGATATATATTCAGATGAGCTTAAAGTTCCTGAAAACGGTGATATAGAAAGTGTTTCCGGAGATATAGAAATTAATTATATTGATTTCGGAAACTGTGATGTAAAAACATCATCAGGCGATATAAGTCTTGTTATAAAAAAAGAGCAATATGAAATTTCCGCACAGAGTTCTTCCGGAAGCATAAGAGTAGACGGGAAAAATTATGAAAAAAATTATGAAAACAGAATAAAAAGTGAAGACAGAATAATTATTAAAACATCATCCGGAGATATATCGGTAAACTGAGTAAGATTTTCTTACTGAGTTTTAGGTGAAAAAGGAAACAGAATGTCCGGAGGTCAGAACCGGAAAATAGCTTTATGAAGAGTTTTATATAATAATCCGGAATTACTTATTATTGATAAGAAGAGTCTGCCGAATCAGAGTTTAACAGACTTTTTAAAAACTGTATGTTATAGAAATCTTTAATAAAAAATACAACTTTATTTAATCATAAAGTTGTATTTTTTATTACTTTTTAAGGATTAAATTTTTCTTTTTCTATCCAGTTTTCTTCTCCGGCATAAAGTAAAGGAATACTTATTATAGCCTTTTCGGAAAGTTTTAATGAAAATTTCTTTTCAATTAAGATTTCTGTTCCGTCATTATCTTTTATAGTTACTGTTATTTTGTGATTTTTACCGGAAACGCTGAATTGTTTTCTTATTCTTTTTTTAATTACAACAGAATCTTCTTTGTCTACGAATACACTTACGTTATCAAGAGCACTGAATGTTTTATCTTCGGATGTTACTGTTTTGTTGTCAATGAAAACATAATGGATTTTTCCTGTTGAATAAAGAAAAAAAGAGAATATTATTAATAAAAGAAGAAGAGCTGTTCGTATCAGATTTTTTTTCATGACTCCACCTTCCCATCTTTCTGAAGACTTTCTCTCAGTGCTGTTCTGTTTCTCTCTTTTTCTTTAAGCTCTTTCCATGAATGCAGAGCAAGTGAAAGTGCTATTATTCCGTAAGATATAAATACTCTGAAATATTCTCCTATCTGTGCCTGGCCTATAAGTTCTTTTCCGGCACGGGGTGAAACTACAAACATCAGATGGAAAAGTATTATTCCTACGAATGCATTCGGTATAGTTGCTTTTATAACAGAAGCTCCTCCTATAAGAAGTGCTGCTATCGAAAACATTCCTATCTGTTCATGTGAATTATATGTGTTCATGGTACCTATATTCTGAAGAAATATTATCTGACCGTATGAAGCAAGTATTGTTGAAATTATTATTGATATTATTCTTGTTTTTTCAACATTTATTCCTGAAGATCTTGCAACCTCCATATCCTGACCTATGGCTCTCATATCCTGACCTAATTTTGTTTTTCTGAACCATATAATAAATAAACATAATAAAGCTATAAGTATAAAGGTTGCAACCGGAACAGAGATATTTCCTATTTTCAGAGGTATTAAATCATCTAAGACACGTCTTATATTATTTAAATCTATTGCATTTCTTATTCCGTATCCCCTCGGAAGAAGTATGCTTTTGTTTGTTATCGGTATTATTTTTCCCATTCCGTAAAGAACTATTAACTGGTAAACACCGTTTATAAAAAACCCTAAAATATATGATGTAACCATTTCACGGCCTTTTGCTTTGTTTAATACAAGACCGCCGAGCGTTCCTAAAATTATTGCTATAGGCGTTGAAATTATCATTGCAAGAATCATTCCGGATACACCGGCTACCTGCCAGTCTGTTATAAAAATCAGACCTATCTGTCCTGCCATAGCTCCGAGAACAATACCGAAATTGAGACCCATTCCTGCAATTATAGGAATTAAAAGTGACAGAACAAGGAAAGAATTTCTTCCGAGTCTTATTATCATTTCCTGTATAAGATAGTCAGATGAAAATCCTGAAACCGGAATTGCCATAATACTGAATACAATAAATATTATAGGTACAGCATTATTGATAAGAAATTTTTTTAAATTTTTATTCATGATTTCACCTTCTTAGCTTTTACTGTTCTTGTCAGGGCGTACAGAATCATACCGTTTGAAACAATTATTCTTATGGTTTCTGACATATCTGTCTGTATTATATTATTTATTACCGAAGGTGTCATTGTTAATATACCCTGAAATAAAAAAGTACCTATAAGAACATTTGTTATTGTTGCTTTATGAACGGACGCGCCACCGAGTAATATTGCGGCAACTGTCGGAAAAGCCATGTAAAAAGGTCCGAGATACAATTGTATGAATCCGAAGCTCTGCTGATATACAACTATTCCTACAGCTGCAAGTATTGTTGAAAAAACAACTGATATTGTTCTCATTTTGTCAACGTTTATTCCGGCTGCTCTTGCAAAATCCTGATTAGCACCTACTGCTGTTATAGCTGTTCCTGTTTTTGTTCTGAAAAAAAGCCATACTATAAGACACATGAGTGCAAAAAATAGAATCATTCCGGTAGGAATTTCAAAATGACTACCTATTTTTATTTTAAGAAAATCATTTAATACGTTAAACCAGTAATTTTCAACACTTATTGTTGTTCTGAGTCCGGATCCGCCGTAAGCCCATATCATGTCGGGACTTTTATACGGAAGAATAAGCCAGAGTATAGACATAAATGCAACTGAAGAAAATCCCACATATGTTGCTATCATCATTTCTCCGCCTTTTACTTTGTTGAGAAGTTTTCCGTAACCGTATCCGAATATTGCAGCAAAAGGTATTGCTATTAATATTGCTGTAAGAAATCCAAGAAAACCTTTTGTTCCTATTTCTATGCTTGTAACTGCACCTATAAGTCCTGCAACAACTCCGAGCGGCAGTCCGAAATTAAGACCTGTTCCCGCCTGAACCATAGGTACCATTGATAGTACCAAAACAGAATTCATTCCGAATCTTACAATAACATCGGTAAGTGAATTATCTATTCTTAAACCTACAAAAGGTGTCATTATAAATAATGATAAAAGAAACAAGCCGATTATTATTCTCGGCCAACCGGCATTTTCTATAAATTCTGCAAATTTTGCTTTCATTGCTTCACCTCATCTTTTATACCGACCATTAATTCTCCGAATTCCACAGGATCAGATTCCGGAGGAAGTATACCTGAAATTTTACCTTCGCTTACTATTGCTATTCTGTCGGATATTGTACGTAATTCTTCGATTTCTGATGAAATCATTACAATTGTTGTTCCGAATTCTCTGTTGTATTTTCTGAGCGTATCAAGAACAAGTTTTTTTGCCCCGACATCTATTCCTCTTGTCGGTTCCGAAACAAAAAGCATTTCCGGTTTCATTGCAAATGCTCTTGCAAGGCATACTTTCTGCTGATTCCCTCCCGAAAGCTGTCTTGTGGTCTGTTTTTCGCTTATACATTTTATTTCAAGCTTTTCTATATAATCTTTTGCGGTTTTTTTGATTTTTTTGCTGTCAGCCCAGTTTATTCCGAATTTTTTAACTATAAAATCGTTATTTATCTGCATTGCCGTGAAAGCTATATTTAGATCTATAGGTTCGTCGAGAAGCAGACCTATACCTCTCCTGTCTTCTGATACAAAAGCAATTCCTTTTTTTAAAGAGGCGACAGGATTGTTTAAGTCAAGATTTATGTTTTTGAAAGTAACATTTCCGCCGGCTTTATAGAGACCCATTATACCGTTTGGAATGCCGAGTTTTCCCTGCCCGGCAAGTCCTCCTATTCCGAGAATTTCGCCTTTATATACATCAACTGAAAAATTATGTACTATTTCTCCCGGCATATCAACCCACAGATTTTCTATTTTCATTATTATTTCCTGATTATTTTCCTCTTTTTTATCTGTACTTTCGGATTTTGAATCAATCTTACGGCCTATCATCCATTCCGTAATCTGTTTTTTTGATGTTTCTTCTGTTTTGACAGTGTTTACAAGAATTCCGTCCCTTAAAACGGAAACTGTATCACAGACACTTATTATTTCTGAAAGTCTGTGTGTTATAAATATTATTGAAATACCTTCTGTTGAAAGTTTTTTAATTGTTTTTAAAAGAATTTCAGCCTCTGATTCCGTAAGAACTGCTGTCGGTTCATCAAGAACAAGAAGTTTTGTATTTGATCGTTCTATTTCTCTTGCGATTTCCGTGAACTGTTTGTGACCAACAGGCATTTCCGAGATTATCATATTTTCATCAAGCTCTACTCCGAGACGTTTTATTGATTTTTCCGAACGTTCTTTCATTTTTTCTCTGTCGAGAGTACTCATTCTTTCGCTGAATATATCAACAAGAAAATTTTTATTTAATGATTCTCTGTTCAGTACAATGTTTTCTGTAGTTGTAAATCCCGGTATAAGTGAAAATTCCTGATGAACCATTCCGATTCCTGATTCCAGTGCTTCGAAAGGCGAAGAAAAGTTTACTTCTTTACCGTCAAAAATAATTTTTCCTCCATAGCCTCCTGTTTCTGTTATTTCCGGAAGACCAAAGAGAATTTTCATAAGCGTTGATTTTCCTGCACCGTTTTCACCGACAAGTCCGAGGATTTCACCTTTTTTTATTTCAAGATTTATGTCGGTTAAAACAGTATTTCCGAAAAAGTCTTTGGATATATTTTCAAGTTTTAAAATAACATTATTTTCCATATTAAGCACTCCCTGAATTATTTTAAAATGAGACGCCTAAGCGTCTCATCATATATTACTGAATATCAAAATATTTTTCCGGTACTTCTATAGATGTCATTCCCATATAACCTTTACCGAAAACGTATGTGTCCTGATAAACTAATATAAAGTTTTCTCTGTCTACTCCGTTGGCATCAACATAATAACTACCGTTCCAACCTGCTCCCGGTGTATATTTTTCATATGATTCCATAACAGAATCAAAATCTGTTATATCTGAGTATCCTTCTATAACTCTTTTTGCGTGTTCTCCTAAAGCTGCTGTTGTTGAGAATCCGAAAGAAAAAGCCCATGTACCCATTCTGCCTTTTCCGCCTCTTCTTATAACTTCTGATTCTACTTTTTTCATTATAGCCGGCCAGTTACCTTTTTCATTTTCCGTAAATACTATTCCGAGTGCTCCCGGATAACCCATTGTAGGTGACGGAAGATCTGCTTCTATAAAATATCCGCCGAGTTCCGCTATTCTTTTAAGAAGAGGTTCTGTATGAGCATCGTTTGTACAGAAAAATGCTGTGTTTTTTCCGTATGTTTCAAGCCATGTGGGAACCTGTTCAAGAATAAACTGCTGCGCACCTGCTATACCTATATCACTTGTAGGATCAGGAGAACCCATATCTACAAATTTCATTCCCAAATCTTTTGCGGTTTCTCTCATGATATCTCTTCTTCTGGAAAGAAGTTCATAACTCATATGTCTCGGAAATG
The DNA here is from genome assembly GCA_024233675.1 of Thermotogae bacterium. Lineage (GTDB taxonomy): Bacteria > Thermotogota > Thermotogae > Petrotogales > Petrotogaceae > JACKPH01. Next base: position 195,235 of record JACKPH010000001.1, on the reverse strand, counting down.
AAATGTGAACAAATGTATCAGCACCGAGCATATTTGCCGCTTTTACTATAAGATAACCTCTTGCAACGTTGTCAGGGGTTATTGCGAGATCTGATACATCTGCTATCATTCCGGGATCTTCGTGAGGATTTCCGGCTATTAGTAATATATCGGGTCTTCTTTCTCTAATTCTTCTGAAGGCTTCAACTGTTCCCGGAACAGCCTGATTTACAACAATTGCTTTCATGAGCGGGTCATCTGAAAGTCCTACTATCTGTGCTATTGTTGTTTCCATTTCCTGCATAAACTGATCTGGATATGTAACATGCTGAATTATTCCGCCGTTGGCAACTTCTCCGTATTCTTTTATAAGCTGTTCTGCTCCCCTGAGATCATCTTCTGACTGTGATACTGTACCTGTAACGATGCCTATATGAAAATTAGCGCCGAGTACAAATATACATAGTGTTAACAAAGAAATCATTAATATGACTTTTTTCATACAAAATCCCCCTTTTTATTCATATGAGTAAAAAAACAGTAACATATCACCTTTATAATATCAATGTTAAGAAACAAAAAAACAACATTATTGTTAAGATTGTTAACTAAAAGTGTTTTATGTTTCCTGAATATAAAATTATTATTTTTTTTATAAATATCAATTTTTTTGATATAATTTTATATAATAACTTTGGAGGTGTTGCTGTGAAAAAAATTTATTTTTTAATTTTTGTTTTTATTTTGGCGGTTAATGTTTTTTCAGCGAAGGATATTTTTACAGTGCAGGCTTTTATGCCGGATCTTAAAATTGCAAGAGCGGATTTCTGTACAGTTGTAGAAATATCTAATTCAACATCTTTGGGATTTTCTGCCGGAATAAATTTACCTTTTTTAAAGGGTAATATAGGTGACTTTGATTACAATGTCGGTGTCGGAGCAATTGTTTCCGGAGGTCCGGGGGCAAGAGTTATGGCAGAAATAGGTCCGTGGGGAGCAAAAATTTATGTTTCGGCTGATACTGTTAAAGGGGTTAATGCGGGACTTCTTACCTCTTTTTGGGGAGGATATTTAAAAATAGGTGCAGGTTTTTCACCTTTTTCCGTAATTCTCGGACTTCAGTATTAACTGAATTATTTATATGTCTCCTGTAATGTTGCGTAAGGAGACATTTTTGTTATATAAATGGGAATTTTGGGGTATAATTGATTTGGGAGGGGATTTTATGGAAAATATAATGGGAATTATAGAAAATGAGGATCCTACTAATTTACTTAAAACGGTTTCCGGTGAAATTGCCAATCAGATAAAAATAAGAATTAAAAGAGATGTTTTTATATTTATATTCGAATCTCCGAGAAATGTTCTTAAACTTATGGGAAGTTCTGTTAACGATAGATCTGTTGATAATTATAAAATACATATGTCTTTAACAGAAGGAACAGGTAAAGCTCTTATAGAAAATAAAAAAACCGAATATTTTTTTGAAAACGGTGAGTTTTTAGGTAATGAAAAAATTAATCTTTACCCCATTTTTTCCGGAAATTCTTTTTTAGGTGCAGTGGGTATTTTCGGTGAAGAACTTGATTATAATTTTATAGATGAAAATACCAAATCTTTTGCGGTACTTATTAAGTTGGTAATGGAGAATCTTGCTATAGATGAGTTAAGGGATAAAGTCAATTTTATAGAAAAACTTACCTCTATTATTGAAAATACAGTAAATATCGACAAACTTTATTTTCAGGTTCTTGAAGAAATAAGAAACTCGCTTTATGCAGGAGTTGCACTTTTCTGGAAATTTGAAAATTCCAAGCTATATATTTCCGAAACATCAGGTATTAAATCTGACGAATTAAAAACAACTTTTCTTGATATTTCTAATTCTTATGAAGGAAAAACTATTCAGGAAAATAAAGAATTTCTTATAGTCGGTAAGGATAAATTTGAAAAATATGAAAATCCGTTTTATTTCGATATAAAATCAGCAATATATGTTCCTCTTAATGTTGATAATATAACTATAGGAGTAATAGGTATATACAACAGAAAAGAAGGTTACGGGTTCAGACCTTATAAATTTTTTGATGAAATAGACCTTAAATTTCTTAATGACGGAGTCAAAAGATTCGGACTTGCTATTTCAAGAATTAATCTTTACGGTAAATTAAAGGATGAAATTGAAAAACTCCGTAATCTTAAAGAAAGTCATGAAGATCTTATAAAAATGCAGAAAGAGCAGCTTGATAAAATGAATGCGCTGCATAAAATAAGTCAGGCAATAAGATCAACATACGATAAATCAAATGCTATTAAAATAATGCTTCTGGGACTTACTTCGGGAAGAGGTTTAAGATTTAACAGAGCCTTGTATCTTGAAAGAGACAGAGTAAGAGGGTTTCTTATGCCTAAACTCTGGATGGGACCCGACGATGATGATGATGTCGAACAGATATGGAAAGAGGCAAACAGGAGGGCAATAAAATACGGTGATATTGTTCAGTATTTAAGGGAAGAAGCAATTCAGATACCTTTTTCCACCAAGCTGACAGAAAAAGTAGAAAATAAAGTTCTTGCCTATAAAGGACATCCTGTTCTGGAAAGAGTTGTTAATAAAAGACAGATTGTTCATGTTGTTCCTCATATGCTTAAAATAAAAAAAGAAGAACTTGAGGATATTTATGAAATAATACAGACTGAAGAATTTCTTATATTTCCTGTTACCGGAAGATTTGATACAAAAGGTGTTGTAATAGTAGATAATAAAATAAACAAGGTTCCTGTCAATTATATAGATATTGAAATAATAAGGCTTTTTCAGGATAGTATAGGACTCGCACTTGAAATGATAGAGAACTATGAGGAATTGCGTCAGAAAACAAAAAGTCTTGAGGATCAGAAAAATATTCTTGATTATTATCAGAGATTTAAGGAAAATATTCTTCAGAATCTTGCTCTTTCTATTGTTGTTGTTGACAGAAATGAGAAAATAGTTGAATGGAATCAGAGATCTGAAATTTTATTTTCAAGACCGAGAGAAAATATTCTCGGAAACAGTATAAGATTTTTATCTGGTATAATAGGAGAAGATATAATTAATACAATAGATCAGATATATGAAACTAAAAATAATCTGAAATATCCTAAGTATAAAATAAATATTTCAGGTGAGGATAAAATTTTTGACATACAGTTTTCACCTCTCTGGAACAGGGAACTCGGCGTTATAGAAGGTGTAATAATAGTTTTTGATGATGTGACGGAAGTAGATGCTCTTCAGCAGGAAATCGAAAGAAGAGAAAAACTTGCTGCAATAGGTGAGATGACAGCAAGAATTGCACATGAAATAAGAAACCCCCTTACTGTAATAGGAGGATTTCTTTCGAGAATGAATAAAAAAATAGATGATAAAGAATCTGTGAAAAAATATTCCGAAATTATTAAAGGTGAGCTGACAAGGCTTGAGGAAATAGTTTCTGAAATTCTTGAGTATTCGCGGGGAGGAAGAATACCGAGATTCGAACTTCTCGGACTTAATGAGGTTATAAAAGATGTAACTGTTATGTTCGAAGATTTTTTTGTCCAGAAGAATATAGCGCTTAATGCCGAATGGATAGATGACAAAATAGAAGTTTACGGAGACAGAAGCAGAATTAAACAGGTTTTAATAAATCTTATTAAAAATGCAATAGAAGTTGTTTCTGATAATGGTAAAATAAATATAAAAACCGGAACAGAGGGTAAAAATGCGTTTTTTGAGATAGAAAATAACGGAGAACCGATTTCTCGGGCTAATCAGGAAAAACTTTTTTTACCGTTCTTTACAACAAAAACACACGGAACAGGATTGGGACTTCCTATATGTAAAAAAATAATTGAGGAAGAACACGGGGGTAAACTTTATCTTGTAAAATCAGATGAAACAGGTACTAAATTTAAATTCGAAATTCCTTTGAAATAATTTTATGCTTAATAATAGGGAGGGTGTTATTATGGCAAGAATACTTATTGTTGATGATGAAGATAATGTAAGATTACTTATTAAAGAAGAACTTGAGGATGCTGGTTATGAAATAACCGATGAACCAAGTGCAAAAAAAGCTCTTACATTACTTAAGGAAGACAGTAACTTTGATATTATATGTACAGACATTGAAATGCCTGATATGAACGGTCTTGAACTTGCCGGAGAAATAAGAAAAAAATATTCTGATAAAAAAATAATTCTTCTCACAGCTTATTCTCATTATAAGAGTGAAATGGCCTCATGGGCGGCTGATGCCTATGTTGTTAAATCAATGGATTTAACGGAATTAAAAGACACAATACAAAATCTGTTGGAATTATAAATATTCAAAGCTAAATCGGAGGTGTAGTAAGTTGGAATACAAAGACACGTTAAATTTACCGGAAACGTCTTTTAAAATGAAAGCAAATCTTAAACAGAAAGAACCTGAGATATTAAAAAAATGGGAAGAAACAGATATTGAAAAAGTTATAAATGAGGTAAGAAAAGACAATCCTGTATTCCTCCTTCATGACGGTCCGCCGTACGCAAACGGTGATATTCATATGGGACACGCTCTGAACAAAGTTCTTAAGGATATAGTAATAAAATATAAAACTATGAAAGGTTTCAGAGCTCCTTTTGTTCCGGGATGGGATACTCACGGACTGCCTATAGAACATAAAGTTACAACACAACTCGGTGAGAAAGCACATCAGCTTTCTAAACTGAAAATAAGGGAAATATGCCGTGAATATGCACTTAAACAGGTTGAAATACAGAAAAAAGGTTTTAAAAGATTAGGAGTTACGGCTGATTGGGATAAACCTTATATAACGCTTGAACCCGAATATGAAGCCGGAGTACTTGAAACTCTTAATTCTTTGCTTAAAAGCGGAAATATATACAGAAATAAAAAACCTATTTACTGGTGTGCAGAATGTGAAACGGCGCTTGCTGAAGCCGAAGTTGAATATCATGATCATACATCACCTTCTATATATGTGAAATTTAAAATGAGTGAAGGTGAATATGCGGTTATTTGGACAACAACACCGTGGACACTTCCGGCAAATGTTGCTATAGCTGTCAATCCTCAGTATGATTATGTAAAAGTTAACATCGGCAGTGAAGTATGGATTGTTTCCGAATCACTTGCTGAAAAAGTTATGAAAAAAGCCGGTATAGATAAATATGAGATAACTGATAAATTTAAAGGTAGGGAACTTGAGGGTAAATCTGCTGAGCATCCTTTTGCTGACAGAAAATCCGTTTTTGTTCTTGCTGATTATGTAACTCTTGAAGACGGAACAGGTCTTGTTCATACAGCTCCCGGTCACGGAGCCGAAGATTATATGACAGGTCTGAAATATAAACTTCCTGTTCTTTCTCCTGTTGATCATCAGGGAAAATTTACAGAAGAAGCCGGAAAATATACAGGAATGAAAATATGGGATTCAAATAAAGTTATTATAGAGGATCTTAAAAAATCAGGAAATCTTGTTGCCGTAGAAAATATAACACATTCATATCCGCATTGCTGGAGATGTAAGAGTCCTATAATTTTCAGAGCAACTGAACAGTGGTTTGTATCTGTTGATAATAACGATCTCAGAAAAAAGGTTCTCGACGAAATCAAAAAAGTGGAATGGATACCTGAATGGGGAGAAAACAGAATAACTTCAATGATTTCTGACAGACCTGACTGGTGTATATCAAGACAGAGAGCCTGGGGAATACCTATACCAGCTGTAAGGTGTGTTGAAACAGGAGAAGTTATTTTAACAGAAAAAATGATGGAACAGTTTGTGGATATTGTAAGAAAAGAAGGAACAGATGCATGGTGGAAGTATGATACAGATGTTCTTTTCCCTGAAGGATTCGGATGTGAAACCTCTGAAAATTATACTTATGAAAAAATGGAAGATATTCTTGATGTATGGATAGACTCCGGAGCTTCATGGCAGTCTGTTGTAAATACAAGAGATGAACTTAAAAAATATCCTGCTGATCTTTATCTTGAAGGAAGTGACCAGCACAGAGGATGGTTTAACAGCTCTATATTCCTTTCTGTAGGAATGAACGGAATAGCTCCTTATAAATCTGTTCTTACTCATGGATTTATAAAAGATGAAGAAGGAAAGAAAATGTCCAAATCATCGGGAAACGGAATGATGCCTCAGGAAATAATAGACCAGTACGGTGCTGATATACTTAGACTTTGGGTAGCTTCAGCAGATTACAGAGGAGATATAAGGATTTCTTCTGATATTCTTAAACAGCAGGCTGAAGTATACAGAAAATTCAGAAACACAATAAGATATATACTCGGTAATATAAATGATTTTGATCCTGCGGAAAATTATGTAAAATATGAAGATATGCAGGAAATTGATCAGTGGGCTATGATGAAACTTAATGAGCTTATAAAAAATGTAAATGCTTATTATGAAAAATATGAGTTTTACAGAGTTCATAATCTTCTTAATAAATTCTGCACTATAGACATGAGTGCTATATATCTTGACATAATAAAAGACAGAATATATTCTGAGAAAAAGGATTCGCTTTTAAGAAGATCTGCCCAGACGGCTATGTATGAAATAGGTATGACTCTTACAAAACTTATGGCACCTATTACTACATTTACATCAGAAGAAATATACGGTTATCTTCCTGAAGGGTCAGGAAAGTTTGATACTGTTCAGCTTGAATCCTGGCCGGTTTTTGAAGAAACTTATATAGACGAAGAACTTAATGCAAAATGGGAAAAGATACTTAAGCTCAGGGAAGATGTAACAAAAGCACTTGAAGAGAAGAGAAGAGATAAATTTATAGGAAATTCCCTTGATGCATCCGTAATAGTTGAAATAAAAGATAAAGATATATATGAAACCGTAAGTAAATATGATAAGAATTTTATGGCTGATATTTTCATAACATCAGGATTTGAAATTTCTGAAGTTTCCGAAGGATTTGAAGGTGAAGTTTCAAAAGTAAATGTAATAAAAGCACTCGGAGAAAAATGTGAAAGATGTTGGAAAATAGATGAAAATGTAGGTAAAGACAAAGAACATCCTACACTTTGTCCGAGATGTGTAAGTGCTGTAAAATAAAAAAGCGCGGCTTAAGCTGCGCTTTTTAACCCACTGGAGGTTGAGGGGATGAAAAATACTTTTATTTTTATGGATTATCAGAATCAACCTGTTGATCCTGAACTTATTGTTGAAAAAATTGAAGAAAACGGAAAAGTAGTGGGAGGTAAAGCTTACGGACACTGGTCAAAGTATCCCGCAACTATGTTTTCTTTCTCGAGGCATGGTATAGAACTTATTGAGATGCCGGAAGACGGATTCGGAAATAAGAAGGGTAATGATATAAAACTTGCTGTTGATGCAATGGAAACAATGTTTTCTCTTACTCATATAGAAAATTTTGTTCTTGTTACAGGAGATGCTGATTTTGTACCTCTTGTAAAAAAACTCAGAACATACGGAAAATCAGTTACGGTAATAAGCAGAAGCCAGAATACTTCTTCGGATATGCAACTTTCTGCGGATTATTATATTCCTTATGAGGAAATAGTAAAATCCGAAAAAATTACATCTACTGATTCTTTCGAAGATGTTGTTGAAGAAATTATGAAAATAATAGATGAAAAAAGTCTTAACCCTGATGAAGTTATTGTCAGAAGAATAATAACCGGAATGAATATTAATTATTCGAATTTCGGGTACAAATCATTAAATTCTTTTACCGAAGCTGTTATTAATTCGGTTAAGAAAAGTATAATACTTGAAAATAACGAACTAAGTGAATATGAAGAAAATTATATGAGATTTCTTGAAAGACTTACAGTTCAGACTTTTCCTCCTCTTAATGCGGAACAGCTTGAAGAAATGGCGAATTCAAGACATCAGTGGATAATAAAAAATACAAAAATACCTCTTAAGAAATTTATTGAAAATATTGTTATGACAGGAAAACTTAAAACCGGTCCAAATGAAACACTTTATGTTCCGGCTCCGAGACGATGGGAAATAAAACATGAAAAAATACTTCCTTATCCTGAATACAGAGATAAATTTTCAAAATATGTTTTTGATATTTTTACCGAAAAAAAGGTCTCTACGATATCAGATGCACTTCATAAGGCAAAAGATGACATAAATCTTTCCAATAAAATTATAGGATCTTTCGGTATGGCTCTTAAATTTTCCGGAATGTTCAGAGGTAAAGACGGAAGCGATTATGTATCTTTAAAAACACCTGTAACTTTAATAGGATCTTATGAGGAATTTAAAACATCAATAGATAATTTTTATCTTAAGAGAATACTTAAAGAGGAAAATATTGATCAGGATAATTTAAAATATGCTTCTGTGTATCTTTTTAATACAGAAAATACAGAAGAGATAGTTAAATGTTTAAACTATCTTGTAACTAAAAAAGAAGTATACAGAAAAGAGAATACTTTTCAGTATTATAAATAAAAAAATATTCCGTATTTACGGAATATTTTTTTATTTTATTATATTTAAGGAACAGGTACAAAATTATGTATTGCGAAAGAAACACCTGCTGATACTATTACTGCAAGAACTATATCAAGAAAATCAAAACCTGATTTTGTACCTGCTTTTACAGCTGCATCATCAGCTTTTTTGGAAACTTCATCAATTTTTTTACCAAGATCTGTCAATTTTGAAGAGTTATCATCACTGACGGATTTTACTTCTGCTAAATTGCTGTTTGTTTCGTTTATTGCAACTTTATTTGAGTTTATTGATGTGTTAAGTGATGAAATATCTACTTTATCAGCTTTTCCTGATAATGAATTTTTAAGTGATTCAAGTTCTGTAGATATAAGATTTATTTTGTTTTCAGCAGATGATACTTTTGTGTTCAGATTAACATTACTGAGGTTAACATTTTTTTCAAGGTCAGAAACTTTTTCTGTTAATGCGGATAATCCTGAAGCGTTATCTGCAACTGTTGTCTTAAGTGTTTCTAATGCTGAAGAATTGTTTGAAACAGATGTGAATATAGTATTTATATCATTTTTGAAGTCAAGACCTGTTAAAGACTTCTGAATATCTGCAAACTGAGTTTCAAGAGAAGTTATTTTCTCTGAATTTTCTGTTGTTTTTGAATCGACAATATTTATTTTGTTTGAAATTGATGTTGTGTCAATTGATTTTACTATTTCTTCAAGCTGAGCAACTTTGTTATTTGTATAGCTGAAAAGCTGGTATGAATTTTTTAATTCGGAAACTTCAGAAGAAAGTGAATTTATTTTTGAAGTATTCAGATTAAGTGAACTTTCAAGATTGCTTAGTTTTGAATTTACTGAAGAAAGATCAACAGTTGCCGGTGCATTTATTGATTTCATTTTTTTGTCAAGTTCAGCAACTTTTTCAGTAAGAGGAGAAACTGACTGTTCTATATAATCTATAGTTCTTGAGATAATAAGTGTTATCTGGTATCTGTTTATGTTTTCCAGTCCTTTGAATGTTCCGTCCGGATAACCGTCAACTATACCTATAGATGAAATTCTTTCAATGGCTTCATATGCCCAGTGATTTATAGGTACATCCTTAAAAGTTGCTGATAAAGCTGTTACTGCAGTCAGAACCAGCAGAAAAATAAATATTACAATTTTTTTCATAAGAAACACCTCCAGAAATTTTATAAACTATTATTATTTTATCATAAAAGATGGTAAAATAATAATAGGAATTTTTTAAAATATTCGGAGGTGTTTTTGTTGTTAAAGCGTACTAATAACTGTGGTGAACTAAGAAAAAAAGATGCCGGAAAAGAAATAATTCTTAACGGCTGGATTGACAGAATAAGAGACCTCGGAGGTATAAAATTTATACTCTTAAGAGACAGATACGGTAAAACACAGGTTTTTTTTGACCCAAATGAAAATAATGAATTATATGAAAGAGCTGTTACTCTCGGAATAGAATATACAGTAGCTATAAAAGGTATAGTAAAAGAAAGACCCGCAGAAGCAGTTAACAGTGATATGGAAACAGGTGAAATAGAAATACTTGCCAAAGATCTTGAGATATTTTCAAAATCTGAAACACCGCCAATATACGTTAACAGGGAAGAAGATATAGCAGAAACAACAAGACTGAAATACAGATATCTTGATCTCAGAAAAGAAAGACTTCAGAGAAATCTTTTTATAAGACATAAAGCAATGCAGGCAACAAGAAAATATCTTTCCGAAAATAATTTTATGGAAATAGAAACACCGTATCTTACAAAATCCACTCCTGAAGGAGCAAGAGATTTTGTAGTGCCTTCAAGAATAAAGAGCGGTAATTTCTATGCTCTTCCTCAGTCTCCTCAGATATTTAAACAATTGCTTATGGTTTCTGGATTTGACAGATACTTTCAGATAGCAAGATGTTTCAGGGATGAGGATTTCAGAGCAGACAGACAGCCTGAATTTACCCAGATAGATATAGAAGCATCTTTCGTTGAAATGGAGGATATTCTCAATTTCGGAGAAGGTGTTGTTAAAGCTGTTTTTCAGGAAACAATAGGATATATTCCGGAAACTCCTTTCAAAAGAATGACATATGCTTATGCAACTGATACTTACGGTTCTGACAAACCTGATACAAGATACGGAATGGAGCTTAAAGATATAACAGAATATTTTAAGGATAACTGTACGGATTTTATAGCGGAAGTTATAAAAAACGGTGGGTGCATAAAAGGTTTTGAAGTTAAAAACAAAGCTTCTTTATTCTCAAGAAAAAAATTCGATGAATATACTGATCTTGCAAAATCATTCGGAGCAGCAGGTTTAATGTGGATTGCAAAAGATAAGGATAAAGCAGAACCGAGATCATCTATTAAAAAAATTGCACAAAAAGAAATAAATGAGATAATTAATGATGGTATAATAGAGGAAGACAGCATATTTTTTGCGCTTTCCGGAGAAAGAAAAGTTATAAATAAAATATTAGGACAGCTGAGAAATACTGTTATAAGAGAAGAAACAGAAAAAGCAAAGGGTTTTGACATTTCATGGATTACAGATTTTCCTATGTTTGCATGGGATGAGGAAGAAAACAGACTCGTTGCTGAGCATCATCCTTTTACTATGCCTAAAATTGATGAATTTGAAAAATATGCAGATGACCCTCTGAGAATTAACGGACAATGTTATGATCTTGTTATAAACGGATATGAAATGGCTTCCGGAAGTGTGAGAATTCACAGACAGGATATACAGAAAAAAGTATTTGAAATGATAGGCTTATCCGAAGAACAGATAAATTCAAAATTCGGATTTCTTATAGAAGCTTTTAAATACGGTCCTCCTCCTCATGCCGGTATGGCTTTGGGAATGGACAGGCTTGTTGCTGTTATTACGGGTGAAGATTCTATAAAAGAAGTTATAGCTTTTCCGAAAACAGCTACCGGATCAGATCCTATGTCTGATGCACCGTCTGTTTTGGATGAAAAACAGCTTAAAGAGTTAAAAATAGATGTTAAAAATTAAGGGGGGATATTTGTGGATTTTATAATAACTTTCGAAGAAAATGAAAAAGCTTTTATAGTAAAAGTTAACGGAGATGTTGATGCTTATCATTCGGCGACATTCAAACAGAAAATAATAGAGCATATGAATATTACTGACAGAAAGTTTATTGTGCTTAATCTCGGTGAAGTAAGTTATATTGACAGCGCCGGACTCGGTTCAATTGTTTCTCTTATAAAAGAATCAAAGAAAAAAGCTAAGGAAATAGTTCTCTGCTGCCTTCAGCCGCAGGTTAAAAAAATATTTGAAATGACAAAACTTGATAAAATAATAAGAATTGTTGATACTGTTGAAGAACTCTAACAGTGCCGAAAGGGTGAAAAAATTGTTTCATATTGCAATAGACGGTCCTGCCGGTTCCGGTAAGTCTACAATAGCAAAGAGTATAGCCGGTATTTTGGGATGTAAATATCTCGACAGTGGGGCTATATACAGAATTATAGGGTATCATATGACAAAAAAGAATATACCGCTTAAAAAGAGTCAGGAATTTACCGAAGAACTTAAAAATGTAAAAATAGAAGTAAAAAATGATAAATATTATCTTTTTGATGAAGAAATAAACGAACAGATAAGAAAAAAAGAATCCGGTATGTACGCATCAGAAGTTGCAAAAATAGGCGAAGTACGGGACAAGGTTAATTCTATACTGAGAAGTATTTCTTCCAAAATGAGCACTGTTATAGATGGCAGGGACATAGGAACTGTTGTTCTTCCTGATGCCGAGTTTAAAATATTTTTGACAGCTTCTCCTGAAGAGAGGGCAAGAAGAAGATTTTGTGAGTTAAGAGAAAAAAATATATCCGCTGAATACGATGAGGTGTTAAAAGAAATAAATGAAAGAGATGCCGCGGATACATTAAGAAATCTTGCACCGCTTAGACCGGCGGAAGATTCTGTAACAATTGACACAACGTCATTATCTGTTGAAGATGTTGTCGGCAGAATAAAAAGATATGTTGAGGAGAAAAAACAGTGAAAATTATTTTAGCTGAGGAAATAGGATTTTGTTACGGTGTAAAAAGAGCCTATGAAAATGCTGTTTTATATTCTGAAAAAAATAATATTTATATTTACGGTGAACTTGTTCATAATAGCGACGTTATTAAGAAGCTTGAAGAAGACGGTATAAAAATGTTCACTGATATAGATAATCTTCCTGAAGACAGCAAAGAATCGACAGTTATTATAAGGGCTCACGGCATATCGTTTAATGAAGAAAAAATCTTAAGGGAAAATTTCAGCGAAGTTGTGGATATGACATGTCCTATAGTAAAAAATGTTATAAAAATTGCACGCGAACTGCAGGATAAAGGATATTTTCTTGTAATTTACGGAGATGTTCAGCATCCGGAGATGAGAGGACTTAAAGGTAATACAGATGAAAAAATGCTCATTATTACCAAAGAACCGCAGATAATTTTTCATCAGAAAGTAGCAGTTATGTCACAGACTACTGTTGCTGAAAAAAAGTTTGAAGATTTTTCGGATAAATTAATTGAAATAAATAAATTTTCTGATATAATCATAAAGAATACTATTTGTAAAGAAACTGTAAAAAGAGAAAAAGAGGCTGTTAAAATAGCCTCAGTTTCTGATTCTGTTATCGTAATGGGCGGAAAAAACAGTTCAAATACAAAAAAACTTTTTGAAATATCAAAAAAAATTAACAAAAATACTTTTTATATAGTAAGCCCGGATGAAACAGAGAATTTTAATATCAAAGGTGAAACGATAGGAATTATCACCGGAGCATCAACTCCGAGCTGGGATATAAAAAAACTTTTAGCAAATTTAGATAAAAGCAATTTTTCTTAATATAAAAGGGAGGTTTTTTTCTATGGAAGAAAAATCATTTGAAGAATATTTACAGGAAGAGGATTTTAACGAATTAAAAAAAGGTAAAGTTTTTGAGGGGAATATAGCCAGTATCTCAGGAGACGGCGTATGGGTAGCTTTACCTGCAACAGGTGATGTATTTGTAAAAAGAGAAGAACTTATAAAAAATATTTCTGAATATAAACCGGGTGAATCAATAACAGTTACAGTAACAAAAACAAACGATGCCGAAGGAATGAATGATGCTTCCGAAAAAATGGCAGTTGCTGATAAAATAAGAGAAGAACTTAAAGAAGAACAGATAGTAAAGGCAAAATTTGTTACAAGAGTTAAAAAAGGTTATATAGTTACTATACAGAACGCAGTAAGAGCATTTTTACCGGGTTCACTTTCAAATCTCAAACCGACTGATGATATGCCTAAAGAAGAAAAGAAAATGAAAGTTATTTCTCTTTCAAGAGGCAGAGTTGTTCTTTCAAGAAGAGATGCAGTTGAAGATATTCTTAAGAATGCATATGAAAATTTCAAAGAAAATATGATAGTTGAAGGTACTGTTGAAAGCATAAAAGATTTCGGAGCTTTCATAAAACTTGATGAAAATGTTAATGCACTTGTTCCGAGAAGTGAAATAACCTGGGAAAAGAATTTTGAAACTGAAAAAGTATTAAAAATAGGAGAAAAAGTAAAAGGCGTTATAATTAAGCTTGATAAGGAAAATAAAAAAATATCCGTATCTATTAAACAGCTTAAGGATGACCCGTGGAATTCAATAGAAGAAAAATATCCTGTTGAAACAATACTTAAAGGTAAAGTTATGAAAATATTTCCTTTCGGATTTACAGTTAAAATCGATACAGGTATAGAAGGACTTGTTCACGAATCAGAAATTTTCTGGAACAGAAAAGGTAAAATTTCAGATGTTGTTTCAGAAGGTGAAAATGTTGAAGTAAAAGTTTTAGGTATAGATAAAGAGAAAAAGAGACTTTCATTAAGTTACAGGGAAGCACTGGGAAATCCATGGGAAGGCATTGAAGAAAGATACTATGAAGGAAATATAGTTACAGGAATAGTTGAAAAAGTTCTTCCTAACGGCGCAATAATAAAACTTGAAGAAGGTCTTACAGGATTTGTACATGTTTCGGAACTTTCATGGAATTTTATAGATAATGTGGAAGAAGCTTTAAAAGAAGAACAGAAAATTAAAGTTAAAATATTGAATATCGATAACGAAAGTCAGAGAATAAAACTTTCCATAAAACAGGCTAATGAAAATCCGTGGAAAAAAGTTTCGGAAGAATTAAAAGAAGGAGACAATATTTCCGGTACAGTAGCAAGATATGCAGGTTCCGGTGCTGTTATTGTTCTTGACGGATATGAAGTAGAAGCATTTCTTCCTATAAAAAATGTTTCTAAAGAAAAAATAAATGATTTAAGTGAAGTTATGAAAATAGGCGATAAAACAGAAGCAAAAATAATAAAAATAGAATTTGAGAACGAAGATAAAAAAGGTAATATGATAATAAGTATAAACGCTCTTAATGAAGAAAAAGAAAGAGCTGAACTTGAGGAAACGCTTAAGAAGATTAATGAAGAACAGTAAGTTAGGAGAGGAAGATTTTGTCAAAACCAATAGTACTTATAGTCGGGAAACCAAATGTAGGTAAATCGACAATATTTAACAGGATAATAGGTCAAAAAAAATCAATAGTTCTTGATTTTCCTGGAGTTACAAGAGATCATGTATATGGTGAGGCACGCTGGGATAAGCGTGCCTTTACATTAATTGATACATGCGGAATCTTTGAAAATCCTGAAGATATAATTGAGAAACAGCAAAAAGAAAATGTAATAAAAAGTTTTAAAGAAGCTGCAATTGTTTTATTTGTGGTCGACGGAAGAAACGGAATTACTTCGGAAGATTATCATGTTGCTGATTTCCTGAGAAAATCGGGGGCAAAAGTAATGCTTGTGGCAAACAAAGCAGAATCTTTTGAAGTTTATACTGACAATATACTGCCGGAATTGTACAGTTTGGGATTCGGAGAACCTTTTCCTGTTTCCGGAGAGCATAATAAGAATGTAACCGGACTTGTCGATGCTGTGTTTGATGAACTTGAAAAAGACGGTTATGATACCGAATCAGAGGAGAATACTCCTGATGATGAATATATAAAGATTGCCATAATAGGTAAACCTAATGCCGGGAAATCATCTCTTTTTAATGCCATAATCGGCGATGAAAGAGCTGTTGTTTCTGATATTCCGGGAACGACAAGGGATTCTGTTGATCATGTCGTTGAGTATAAAGGTAAAAAATATCTTTTTATAGATACTGCCGGTATGAGAAAAAAATCTACGGTTGAATACGGTTCTATAGAAATGTATTCTATTGTAAGAACTATAGATTCAATAGATAAATCAGATGTTGTAATTTCTTTAATAGATGCTGAGGAAGGAATAACCAATCAGGATCAGAAAGTTTCCGGAGTTGCGGAAAACAGGGGAAAAGGTACTGTAATTGTATTTAATAAAATAGATATTCTTGAGGATATAAAATCCGCAAAAAATGATTATACGGAAAAAATAAAAAAAGAAATGTATTTTGTTGATTACAGTCCGGTTGTTTTTACTTCAGCAACTAAAAAATGGGGAATTGAGGATTTGTTTCAGGCAATAGATACCGTATATGAAAATACTGGCAGAAGAGTTTCTACAAGTCTTCTTAATGCAGCACTCGAAAGACATGTTATGCTCAATCCGCCACCATCGAAAAACGGTAAAAAAATAAAATTTTATTTTGTAAAACAGGTCGGTGTGAGGCCTCCGGTATTTACATTTTATACTAATATGCCAAAAGAAATATCAAAATCTTATCAGCAGAGTCTTAGAAATATGATAAGAAAATATGTTCATGATTTTACCGGATCACCTCTTTTTATAAAATTTGAAGAAAAAAATAATTAGGCTGATACGTTTGGAGGAATTGATATGCTGCTTATTGTTTGGATATTGATAGCTTATTTTTTGGGATCAATACCTTTTAGTTATATCATACCCAAAATTAACGGTATTGACGTAAGAAAAATCGGTAGCGGTAATGTAGGAGGAACAAATGTTCTGAGATCTCTCGGAGCAAAAATAGGTATTTTATGTATGGTTCTTGATCTTCTTAAAGCTTTTCTGCCTGTTGTTATATCATACTCACTTTACGGTAAGGAAAGCTGGATACCTTATCTTGTGGGAATTTTTGCAGTTGTAGGTCATGATTATCCTGTATGGCTTAAATTTAAAGGCGGAAAAGGTGTTGCATCTACAGTCGGAACATATTTCGGATTTAATTATGTTGCTGCTCTCGTTTTTTATTTTGTATGGTTTCCGATAATTCTTATAACCAAATATATTTCACTTGGGTCTCTTATGGGACTTCTTGTCTGCGCACTTATGAGTTTTATTACAAATTACAGGGCAGGTGTAGTGGGCCTGATTCTGTTTTTTATGTCTCTTTATAAACACAGGGAAAACATAAAAAGACTTTTCAGCGGAACAGAAAACAAAACTGATATAGTCGAAATAATTAAGAAAGGTTTTAACAGATGAAAAAAAATATTATATTTATTTTTTTAATTTTATTTATAGTAATTTTTAATTTTGGGGCCGATGTAACAATTAACGAAATGAAATCCAGGCATCTTTTTTCTGACAGTCTGGATTTGCTTTTTGACAATAATAAATATGAAGCAAAACTTAAACTTAATGAAGCTTTATCAGGTGAAGTATATATTGAGGATATACCTAAATTTCTTTATTATTCCGCCAAGCTTGATCTTCAGCTCGGTCAGATTGATAAAGCTAAGGAAAGTCTTAACAATATACTTTTATTTTCTGCTTTTAACGAAGATGTTGAAACACTTTCAAAATTTGTGGATTCTGTTGAGGAATATTCGCTCTCGAATTTTTCAACACCTAATTTTATAAATCTCTTTAATGTTGAAGGTAATAAGGAAACTTTTGAGCGGTTTTACACAGTAACCGATTCTGAAGTTCTTAATTCGGGGGTTTATATTTTAGATTCTCAGAATAAACTTATTTTTAAACAATCAAATGATAACAGTGAAAAATGGATAAAACTCGATAAAAAATATGATTATTATTCACTTTCTTCAGATTCTAAACTTGACAGAATATATCTGGGAACAAGTGAGGGATTAATGTATTTTAATTCATACGGACCGGGAATTAGCGGTGTTGCATCTGATATGACTGAAGTTGAAAGTTCTGAAGGAACTCCTGTTTTTTTAGTTAAAGGTTTTGATTTTATATCTTACGGTGTTGATTCTGCGGGAAGAATAATAGGATATAATCCTTCGGAAAATTCTTTAAACATTGTCGGATTTGACGGAAGTATGCTTCAGAAAAAAACTTTTAATTATAACAATATGTTTGTTTCCGGAACTGTATGGAGAAATTATGTTTATCTTCTTGAATATTACAGTAAAAGTCTTTATGTTTATAACATAATAACAAACGATGTTGAAAAAATCATAAAACTTCCTTATGCGAATTATCTTGATATAGATATACTTCCATGGGGATATCCCGTTTTATCTTCTATAGAAAACGGTATAGAAATATATGATTTAAAAACAGAAAAACCGGAAAAATATGATTTTGAAGACAAAAACATGAATAGTTTCCGCGGTAATATAAAAATAAAATACGGAATAATGCTCATGAATGACAGTGTTAATTTCAAAGTATACGTTAACAGAATAAATTCAAAAAACAATTTTAATTCTTTAAATATAAATCTTTACGGACTTCTTTTCAGAAAAGATGATCTGGATCTTAAGGTAAGATTTAATATAACAGATCTTTCCGGAAATAATATAGAATATCTTACAAAAAATATATATGTTCAGGATTCGGGAGGTAGAGTCGCTTTTGGTTATCAGAGAGAGTTTTCCAGAGGTGATATATATTTCTATGATTCCGCAGACAGTTTTTTTGAAACCGGAATATCTCAGATAGACAATAATTCTTTTATAATTGTAAGCGGTAATTTAAAGAAACAACCTGAAGTAAGTCAGATAATTCCGCTGCTTATGAGCGGAAGTTATCTTTTTTACCTTTCGGACACCGGAGATGTGAATGAAATATTAAAAAACATAATATATACAAGCGGAGGAAGCATACTTATAACAAAAGATAAGGATTATATAGAAAAATATCTTAAAGCTTCCTATAAGGTTATAGAAACAATAAATTACAAACTTTATAATCCTATTATTGAAGGAATAAAACAGACAAAAATTGTTCTTGAAATAGGCGATAAAAAACTCAGTGATACTCTTTATTATTATACTGAAGGTGTTGAAAGTGGAAGATAATTCTTATTACTACAATAATTTAGGTAACAGTTTTATGGATATAGGTAAATATGAAGAAGCTCTTGAAAATTACATGAAAGCAATATCCGTAAAAAATGATGAAGCTATTTTTTATCATAATTCAGGTGTATGCCTTATATTAATGGAGGAATATAACAGAGCTAAATCACTTTTTAAAAAAGCTCTTGAACTTTCTATAAATATGGATGAAACAAAATATTATTACATAAAATGTATATTTGAAACAAATGACAGTGAGAATCTTGAAAATATAGATTTTCCGGACGACAAAGGATATCTTATAGAATCTCTTGTTATGATTTCTAAAATGTCTATGAGGAACGGAAAAAAAGAGATTGCAAAAAAATGTCTCAATATGCTTAAAATATTGGGATATTCATCTCAGGAAACGGACTTAATAGAAAAAATGATATAAGGAGGAACACTGATGAAAAAAATATTTTTATTTTTGGCAGTTTTAATTCCTGTTTTAATCAATGCATACACTGTAAGAATGGGTGATGTACTTGGTGTATGGGTATTCGGGTATCCTGATTATTCATCTTCGAATCTTGCGGTAGGGCCGGAAGGGCAAATAACACTTCCGCCGGTGGGAAGACTTGATGTTGCCGGTAAGGATATGAATAGTCTTGAAAATGAAATAAATGAAAAAATAAAAAAATATATAAAAACAACTAATGTAACTGTAGGAATTGTAAAATATGCACCATTTACGGTAAATGTTCTCGGTAATGTTGCAAAAAACGGAACAACGGATATAATGAAACCTGAAATAAAACTTTCTGATCTGATATCATATATAGGCGGACTGAGAGATTATACAAAATCATCTTATGCAGTTATAAAATATCCTGACGGAAAAGAAATAAAAACCGATATATCATGGATTTATAAAGGTGAAAAAGGTGAAGATCCTGTAATAACGGAAAACAGTTATGTTGTAATACCTTATGAATATGAAAATAATATAAAAATTTTCAGTGATTTCGGTACATACAGTTTTGATTATTTCAGCGGAATTACACTTAAAAATGTATTATCTTCCGTAGGAATAGCTTCAGAAAGAATTGACTCGGATATATCAGTTATAAGAAACGGAGAAATAATGCATGCCGATCTTGAAAATGTAATGTATAAAAATGATTTTATACTTGAAAAAGGAGATACAGTACTTATAAAGAAATATCAGAAATTTGTTTATGTTTTTTCTGATAAAATATCCTCAAGGCTTGACTTTACAAAAGATGAGGAACTTTCTCCTGAGGTAATTTATACAAAAATAAACGCAGATCCTGAAAAAATTGATAAAGTATATGTAAATTCAAAAGAAATTACAGACAGTATGACTATAAAAAGCGGAGATATTATAAAAATTGATTTTCTTTCTAAATATCTTTATATAATAACTGATGATACTTCAAAAGTTGTCAATTTCTTACCGGAAGAAATTCTTAATAAGAAAACAATACTTGCAAAAACAGGTATATCTCCTGATCTTGCAGAAGAAGTAACTGTAAACGGACAGACATTAAAAGATAATGATATAGTTGAAAGCGGAAGTTTCGTAAGAGTAAAAACAGTTGATAAATATCTTTATGTAATAACTGATGATAAATCTTCAAAAGTAAATTTTCTTCCGAAAGAAGAAATGAATCTTGAAATACTTTTAACTAAACTCGGAATAAATAAAAATACCGTAAAGAATGCAACAGTTGACGGTAAAAATATAAAAGATACAGAAATACTAAAAGCAGGGGATTTTGTAAATATAGAACTTAATAAAAAATTTGCTTATGTAATAACAGAAACCGGTGCGTCAAGAGTAAATTTCCTCCCGGAAGAAGAAATGACTGTTAAAGTACTTCTGACAAAACTCGGTATAAGTACTGAAAATATTGAATCAGTTACATCTGAAGGAAAAAACCTTAATTTTGAAAATTATGTAGACTCAGGAAGTTTTGTTGAAATAAAAACAAAAAAGAATTATGTATATGTATCAGGTGCTTTTGCAAGAACAGGAAGATTTGAATTTAAAACAGACGAAGAAATAAACATGTCAAAAATACAGGCTGTTACAGGAGGATTTTCTTCTGAATATTCAGGTGAAATTCTTGTTATATCAGAAGAAAATGAGAAGATTTATCACATGGGTATAAAAGATACTGTGTCCGGTATTGAAATAAAATCCGGAGATATGATAATAGCACAGAAAGCAGAAAATGTAGCTTATATACTCGGAGAATATTCTTCAACAGTAAATTATACAGCCGGAACATATCTTTATGATATACTTGCTAAGTTTAATCTTAAAGATAATTACAGCATAAGATATATTGTAAATGATTCGGAAAAAGAAGTTGAAAGTTCTGACACAGCAGCACTGAAATCTCAGGAACTTTCCGGAAAAGTCTACATAGAAATTATAAAAACAAAAAATACTGTTACTACAATATACAAAGAAGGAAAAATAGTATCTCTTGACAGAGAAAAAGTATATCTTATAGATATTTTTAATGCGGCCGGAGGGTTTGCGCCAGCTTCTGTAGGAGTTATAAATGTTACGGAAAATGGTGAATTAAAATCTAAATACACACTTGATGATGTTAAGAAAAATCCTTTAACAGAAATTAATCCGGGTTCTTATATATATGTTGTACCCGACGAAACGCTTTCTTATGTTATGCTTATAGGAAATATTAAACCTCAGAGCATAAGAACGGATTCACCTTTAAATCTTCTGGAAATATTAATATCTTCCGGAATAGACTGGGAAACACAAAAAGAAATATATGTTTATGACAGCAATTTAAATAAGGAAACTGTAAAAATAGATAATATTGATGTATTAAAAAATTATAAAGTAAATCCGGGTTCTGTGGTTTTTGTTCCGGAAGTTGAGGAACAGATAGTTTATGTTTTCGGATACGTTAACCGTCCTGGATATGTAGCTTATTCAAAAGATATGACAGTTATTGATGCTGTTTTAAAATCAGGAAATTCGGCCGTCGGAGCTTCACTTTCAAATGTATATCTTTTCCAGAACGGACCGGAAAATTCTCCTGCAGTACTCGATCTCAACGGAATAATTAATTCGGCTCCTATAAAATCGGGAATGAATCCTTATGTTGAACCCGGAGATATAATTTATGTTCCTAAAAGTACTATTACAAGTGTTGTTGAAGTTATGTCCACGGTTAATACATTTATGAATTTCTTTAATAACGGAGTTACTGCGTATAAAAATATTAATAGTCTGATTAAGTAAATTTAATAACGGGAGTTGTCAAACTCCCGTTTTTTTATAGTATAATTAATATATCAAGTGATAATGAAAAGTGTTTAATAAATTTTGTTAAAAATTTTAGTGAAATTATAATTAAAACATATAATAAACATTATAAAAATTTTAAATAAACCTAATGAGGAGAGAAAGGAGTGGAAATATGGCCAGAAGACCGAATCCCGAATTAAGAGAAAGAAGAAAAAATGAACTGATTGAATCTATTGTTAATATGATAAATGAAAACAGCATATCCAGTACAACAACCAGAAAAATAGCAACTGAAGCCGATCTTACAATAGCTTCGCTTCATTATTATTTTGGTTCAAAAGACGGAGCAATGGTTGAAACTGCAAGATGGATACTTGAAAACTGGATAACAGTTATATTAGAGGTGCCGGGAGATATAGAAGAAAAAATTGTAAAACTTTTTAATCCTGCAGATAAAATGGCTGCCTTTTCGCAGATAATAACATATCCTTACAGATCTAAGGTAACACTTAAAAAAATACAGGAAATAGACGAACAGTTTAATTCACTTATAAAAGATATATTAAGAGCAAAAGGATTTGATGTTGACTCTTCATTTACCATTGCGGATGTTCTTAAAACCTTTTTAATAGGTCTTGGTTTTAAAGGATATGTTTATCCTGAAGTAATACGTGATGAAGTAAGAATAGTAATAGAATTTCTTGAACTTAACAGAAAAAGGAACTGATAAAAAACCGTAAACACATTGTGTTTACGGTTTTTTTTAAGATGCCTTGTTTCTTGTTTTTATATCAAAAACAACTGCTGCAACTAAAACTGCACCACGTATAATATACTGATAAGAGATTCCGACACCTATAAGGTTCATACCGTTTATAAGAGAAGCCATAACAAGTGCACCTACAATTGAGTTTGTTACTTTTCCTACACCTCCTGATGCCGAAACGCCTCCTACATAAGCAGCAGCAATAGCATCAAGTTCAAAAAGAGTACCGGCTGTAGGTGTTGCGGACTGAAATCTTGAAGTATAAAGTATACCTGATAAAGCTGTTAAAAGTCCCATAGATCCGAAAACAAAAAGTGTTATTTTATTTATACTTATACCGCTTAATTTAGCTGCTTCCGGATTTCCTCCCACAGCGTATATATGTCTTCCCAAAGGAGTTTTTGTTGCAATTATATGATAAATAAAAGCAACAATAAGTACAATAAGAAATGTCCATGACATACCGTTATAACTTGCAAGTGTCCAGAATACATAGCCTATTATTACAGATATTAAAAGCATTTTTAATGTGAATATTTTTACCGATAATACATCAAACTGATATTTCATTTTATTCTTTCTCGAACGTATTTCAGAAAATATGTAAAGTAAAATTATTACAAAACCTATTAAAAGTGTTGTAATATGAATATTCTCATTTTTAAAAATATCCGGAATATATCCGTTTCCTATACCGTTGAATTTATCATTTAAAATAATAATTGTACCTGTACCTTCTGTAGAAACAAGAAGAGCACCCCTGAAAATCATCATTCCGGCAAGTGTTGCAACAAAAGCTGGAATTCCTATGTATGATATAAAAAATCCGTTCATAAGACCTATAGCTATACCTATAATAAAAACTATAAGTATTGTCGGAATTATAGGAAAATTAAATCTCATCATAAGTATCGCTGCAATAGCACCTATAAAACCGGAACCGAATCCTACCGAAAGATCTATATGTCTTATAACTATTACCAGAGTCATTCCTACTGCAAGTACAGCTATATATCCCATCTGATTGAAAAGATTACTTATATTTCTTGCAGATAAAAAAAGACCGTCTGTAAGTATTGTAAAAATAAGCATTATAAAAGCAAGAGCAA
This sequence comes from Thermotogae bacterium, assembly GCA_024233675.1. Taxonomy (GTDB): domain Bacteria; phylum Thermotogota; class Thermotogae; order Petrotogales; family Petrotogaceae; genus JACKPH01. Next base: position 171,287 of record JACKPH010000001.1, on the reverse strand, counting down.
TATACATTCCGTATTCTCTTATATTTTTTTTAAGAATTGTTTTTAACTCATTAAACATATTACGATCCTCCTTAATAATCCACAGCCATTGTCATTATTTTTTCCTGTGTAGCTTCTTTACCTGTAAGTTCACCTGATATTTTACCTCCCGACATAACATAAATTCTGTCACTCATTCCGAGAATTTCAGGAAGTTCTGATGAAATCATTATTATACTTAATCCTTCTTCGACAAGTCTGTTCATTAATGTATAAATTTCAAATTTTGCTCCCACATCTATACCTCTTGTAGGCTCATCGAGTATCAGAAGTTTCGGTTTTACAAAAAGCCATTTCGCAAGAGATACTTTCTGCTGGTTTCCGCCGCTTAGATTAACTGCTTTCTGTTCTATGCTGTGTGATTTTATTCTTAGAGATTCTCTGTAATTTTCGGAAACTATTATTTCTTCATTTTCATTTATAAAAATACCTTTTGTTATTTTCATAATATTGGCAATAGTTATATTTGTTTTGATATCAAAATCAAGTATAAGTCCGTTACCTTTCCTGTCTTCGGAAACATATGCCATTCCTGCATTTATAGCTTCTGTTGTAGTTTTGAATTTTTTAGAATTACCGTTAAAGAAAAGCTCACCTTTTAATAAATAATTTTTTGGATTTCCGAACATACTTAAAGCAAGCTCTGTTCTTCCTGCACCTATTAAACCTGCGATACCTACAATTTCACCTTTTTTTATGTTGAACTGTGCAGATTTTACGACCTGTTTTCCTATTTGCCTGTCATAAGCAGACCAGTTTTTTATTTCAAATATTTTTTCCCCTATATTTTCTGAAGATCTCTTAGGATAAATATCTTCTATTTCACGTCCTACCATGTATTTAATTATTTCTTTTTCCGATACATTATCATTTTTAAGAGTTTTTACAGCTTCACCGTCTCTTAAAACAGTTATTGTATCAGCAACACTCAGAACTTCCTTAAGCTTATGTGATATCAGTATGGATGTGACACCGTGATTCTTAAGCTCTTTTATGATGTTAAGAAGATTTTCACTGTCACTTTCATTTAATGCCGAAGTAGGCTCGTCAAGTATGAGAAGTTTTACATTTTTACTTAAAGCTTTTGCTATTTCTATTATTTGCTGTATACCCACTCCGAGATCTTTGATTTTTTTGGAAGTGTCCATAGTATAACCGAGTTTTTTAAGAACTTTACCTGATTCGGAAATAGTTTTATTCCAGTCTATGAAAGCGCCGGATTTAATTTCATGACCGAGAAAAATATTTTCATATATAGAAAGTTCCGGACTCAGAGCTAATTCCTGATAAATTGTTACAATTCCGGTTTTTTCACTGTCATAAATAGTTTTGAATTTTTGTTCTTTACCCTCAAATAATATATTTCCTTTATAATTTCCGTGAGGAAAAAAACCACTCAGAACTTTCATAAGCGTTGATTTTCCTGATCCGTTTTCTCCTATAAGACAGTGTATTTCTCCGCGTTCAACGTTAAAATTAACATTATCGAGAGCTTTTACACCGGGAAATTCTTTAGTAATATTTTTCATTTCAAGTATGAAATCACTCAAAACAATCACCTCTCATTTTAAAAGAAGGGGCTGAAAAGCCCCTTTTATTACCACCTGAAATCTGATTCTTTATAATATCCTGAATCTATAAGAACTTTTTTAACATTATCTTTTGTTACTACCTGTATTTCTGACTGAATTGCAGGTACATTTTTTGTTCCGTTTGAATAAGATGCTGTAGTTGTAGGAGTTTTACCCTGTAATAGCATCTGTGCAAGATTTATGGAATCTTTTACGAGAAGTCTTACATCTTTGAAAACACTCATTGACTGTCTTCCGTCTATTACATACTGTATAGATGCTTTTTCTGCATCCTGTCCTGTTACGTAATACTGTTTAATATCTCTGTCTTTTGAAAATGCATCAGCTATAGATCTTGCGGTTCCGTCGTTAGGTGCGAGTATAAAAACTGTACCTTTATCTGTTTTTTTGGATCTTGTAAGATTATCCTCAGCTTTACTTCTTGCAACCGTCATATCCCAGTTGGTTGTAATCTGACCTATTATACCTGCCATTTCTTCACGTGTTAATGTACTCTTTGCTTTCTGTTTTAATGCTTCACTGGAATTTATAAGTCTGAATGTACCGCTTGCTATTCTTGGCTGTAATACTTCCCATGCACCCTGGAAGAATAAGAATGAATTGTTGTCAGATAATGCTCCTGCATATATGTAAAGAGGATTACTTGCTCCGTAAGTATTTTCTAAAAGGAATCTTCCCTGTGCTCTTCCTACTTCGACACTGTCAAAAGTTACAAAATAGTCTACTGCATTTGTGTTAAGTATAAGTCTGTCATAAGATATTACCTTTACACCGGCTTTCTGAGCCATTTCAACTGTAGCGGCTGCAGCAACTGCATCATGGGGACAAATAATAAGAACTTTTATTCCCTTAGCGATAAGAGCTTCTACATTTTCTCTTTCTCTTGCAGGTGAACTCTGGCTGAATAAAACTTCCACAGAATAATCGGTATCTTTTAAGGCATCTTTAAAACGTGTTTCATCCTGTACCCATCTCGGTTCGTCTTTTGTAGGAAGAACTATTCCGATATCAGCTGCAAAAACAGAAAAAGTAAAAAGTAATAAAAGTGCTAATAAAATTTTTTTCATGTACATCCCTCCCGAAATTTTTTGCCAATGGCAGTATTATTCTAACTCAATATTAAGTTAACTCAACTGCAAAAAATTGCTTATTATCTGTAATAATTAGTTTGTTTTTTATTTTATAAAAATATTCTGTAATTTTTTGCAACAAAAAATTACAGAATTGTGTATTTTTGAAGAAAAAGAGTTGTTGAAGGTAATTATTTGTAATAAAAAGCAAATATTGAATATATTCTTTTCAAAAGCCTTCTTGAATAAAAGTTATTTCATGATTATAATTACAATATAAAAAAGGAGAGTTAATAATATATGAATAAAAAAATAATTATACTTTTAATAATTAATATTTTGCTCCTCATATTTATTCTGTATCCTGAAAAAAGTGATGAGAAAAATTATCCTCTTTTTCATATAACACTTATTTCTCAGAATATGACAGATTCTTTCTGGGATGATGTAAAAAAAGGAGCAGATGCTGCTGCTGATGAATTTAATATTTTTATAGAATATCTTGCACCTAAATTCAGTGATGCACAAGAGCATAAAAAGTTTTTTGATATGGAAGTTAATGCCGGTGTTGACGGAATTATTACATACGGATACGAAAATCTTTCGGATTCCATTAATAAAACCCAAATTCCTGTAATAGCAATAAAATCAGATGTTTTAGATTCCGGACGTATAAGTTTTGTAGGTAATATAAATTATGAAATAGGTAAAAAAGCTGCAAATATTATTTATGAATCCGGAAAAAGAAATACTGCAATAATAATTAATTCGGAATCAGAAAATAATCTTATAGTTAACGGTTTTCTCACAGAAATAAAAAATTATCCGGATATGAATGTTTTAAATATTTTTGTTTCGAAATTCGGAAGTATAAGTTCCGAAGAAATAGTTCAGAGTATTCTGGATAAAGCTGATGCTATTTTTACGACAGGCTTTTCAGACACTATAGGCGCCGCACAGGTTATAACATCATCTAATCTTGTAGGCAAAATAATTGTTGTCGGAAGCGGTATAAATACAGAGATAGAAAAATATATAAATTACGGGGTAATATATGCAAGTATAAGCAGTGATCCGTATAAAATGGGGTATGAAAGTGTAAAAAAACTTACAGAATATCTTGAAGGGAATAGTATTCCTAATTTTGTACCTATTGAAACTAAAATTATTACACTGGAGGATAAGGAAAATTGAAAAAAAATATAAGAAAAAAAATAATGAATTATTTTTTTCTTTTGATATCAATATTCAGTCTTTTATCACTTATATCCTTTTTTAATGCGGAAATTATACTCAAAAATTCTAATTATACTATTAATGATTATCTTTTTTTAAGTGATTTTAAAATAAATATGGATAACTATATAAAAGAACTTGAAAATTATATATCTTCCGGAAGTTCACAGAAACTTCTCTCTTATTATGATTATTACAATAAAATACAATTAAATCTGAATTCTTTGCCTTCTGAGGTTCAGAAAAATTCAGAAGGCAATTACAAAAAAAATATAAAAAATATTTCACAGAATATACTCACGGCAGCAGAAAATACAATATATCTTAAAAGAACCGGAATAGCCCAGGAAACTCTTGAAAATTTCAGAAAAACACTTGAAATATATGATTATTTTCTGTTTTATTATTCCAAACTTATAGATATTAAACTTGAAAATGAATATGAAAAATATACACTTTACAACGAAAAATTAAAAATAACAAATTTTTTTGTTCTTTTTTCTATACTGTCAACTATACTTTTAAGTGTATATTTTGCATATACAGCTTCAAAAAAAATTACAACACCTATTAATTATCTTTCCGATGTTGCACAAAAAGTATCAGAGGGAAAAATCAATACTGATTTTAAAATAATAAAATCAGATGATGAGATAGAAATACTTTCGGAAACATTTTCTGAAATGATAGAAAGTATAAAGGAACATATAAATACTTTAAAATTGCAGTCTGAATATGAAAAGAAAATAAAGGAACAGGAATTAAAAATATTACAGTCACAGATAAATCCCCATTTTCTTTTTAATACTCTTAATATTGCAATGCAGCTTTCAATAATTGAAAATGCAGATAAAACTTCGGATTTTATAGAAAAAATTTCAAATATGCTCAGATATAATCTTAAAAATATCAACGATATAGTTTCGCTTAAAGATGAAATAGACAGCGTAAAAAATTACATGGATATTCTTAAAATAAGATTTATAAAAATTGATTATGAAATAGTTATTAATTCTGAAGAAGCTTTATATACAAAAGTTCCGAGATTTATTCTACAACCTGTTGTGGAAAATTCATATAAACACGGACTCAGGGAAGACAGCGGAAAAATTACAATAATTGTCGGTGAAGAAAAAAATTATATTTATGTAAGAATAGAAGATACGGGAAGCGGTATATCAGAAGAAAAAGTCGATGACATAATGAATGACAGAAATTCAGGAATAGGTATAAGTTATGTTGTAAAAAGACTAAAAATGTTCTGCGGAGATATAGAAATAAATAAAAATAAAATTATACTAAGATTTCCGAAAGGAGGAGAGAATGTACAAAATATTACTGATTGATGATGAATATCTTTTTTTGGAATCTTTAAAAATGGTTATAAGAAAAAATTTCAGAGATATAGATAATATTCAGACTGCCGTATCCGGAAAAGAAGGAATTAAAATAGCAATAGAGCAAAAACCTGACATAGTTTTTGTTGACATTCAGATGCCGGGGATTTCCGGTACAGAAACAATAGAAAAAATAAAAAAGATAAATCCTGATGCATATTTTGTAATAGTTACGGCATATGAGTATTTTGAATATGCGAAAGAAGCCATAGAATTAGGAGTGGCACAATATCTTGTAAAACCTGTAAGTAAGACAAAAATTATAGAAACGCTTTTAAAAATTCTTGAAAAAATTGAAGAGAAAAAAGATTTTCTCGTTGATTCTATAGAATTTGAGGAAAAAATGATGAAAATAAATCCTCTTATAGAATCACAGTACCTTGTTCATAAAATAAACGGTGTAGAAACAATAAACAGTATAGAATTTTATGAAGATATATTCGGAATGAATTTATCCCGCGGAAATATAATATGTATAAACGGAAAAAATATTTCTGATTATTTCGGTATGATAAGGAATTACTTTAAACAGAGAACAGACTGCATAATAGCAAATCCTATAGATGATAAAATAGTTATATTTATTCCTGAAACAACAGATATTTTATTACAGAAAAAAATACTGGAAGATATGAAAAAAAATAAAATAAAATTTTCTTACGGAATAGGAAGAGTTTATGAAAATAATTATCTTCATAAATCGTACAGTGAATCTGTTTTAGCACTTTCATCCGGTATTTATGATGAAAGTGCTTATTCACGAAATATAAAAAATATAGAAAAAGTAATTGTGGAAAAAATTATAAGTAAAGATAAAAATTTAAACACTTTCATAGATAATTATTTCCTGATGTATGATAAAGAAATTCTTAAAACAAAAGTCCTGAAAATAGTACTTATAGTATCGAGAATACTTCCTTCATCGGAGTATTCGGATCTTCTTTCTTCTGTTGCCGAAGAATATATTTCATCGATATTCAATACAAAAAGTGTTAATGAATTAAAAATAGTTTTTCTGAGTTTTATAAATGACATAACTTATTTTACCGATAAAGAAACCAATGAAAATGAAATTATAAAAAATGTTATAAATTATATAAAAGAAAATTTCAGTAAGGATATAAATCTTCAGGATGTTGCTGAAGTATCAAATATAAGTTACCATTATCTTAGTAAAATGTTTAAAAATGCAACCGGGAAGGGGTTTAATGAATTTTTAAATGAAGTAAGAGTAAAGCGGGCACTACAGCTTCTGCTCAATCCGGAATTAAGTATAAAAGAAGTAAGTATGAGTGTAGGAATTCCTGATCCTAATTATTTTTCAAAAGTTTTTAAAAAAATATCAGGAGTATCGCCTTCTGAGTATAAATTCACAAAAAGAGTAAGGTGAAAAAATGCTAAAAAAAATTTTACTGATAATTCTTTTCTTTTTCCTTGTATTTCAGATATTATTTTTTTATTATATAAAAAATGATTCTGAAAATATTCCAAAAGATACAGATAAAAGAATAAAAATAGGATTTTCAATGGGAACACTTAAAGAGGAAAGATGGACAAAAGACAGAGAGATTCTTTTTCAGGAAGCAAAAGAAAAAGGTGCCGATATAATAATGCAGAATGCAAATAACAGTGATACCGTACAGGAAGAACAGGTAAAATATCTTTTAAAACAGGGGATAGATGTGCTTATTATTGTAGCTAACGATTATCAGAAAACAAAAAAGATAATAGAATCGGTAAAAGAAAAAAATATTCCCGTTATTCTTTATGACAGACTCGTATTAGATACATACGCAGATCTTTATATAAGTTTTGATAATACAGAAGTAGGAAGAATTATGGCTGAAAGTCTTTTAAAAAAATTAAATTATAAAGGAAATATACTGATAATAAACGGTTCTGAAAGCGATTATAATACACATATGATAAAAAACGGATATGATCAGATATTAAAACCGTATACCGATAACGGGGATATAAAGATTATAGGAGAGTTTTGGGCAGAAAACTGGTTAAAAGAAAAAGCTAATGAAATAGTAAATGAAATATTTAAAGAAGGTATAAAAATTGACGGAATAATATGCGGTAATGACAGTCTTGCTGACGGAGCGATAGAATCTATAAATTTCAGTAAAATGTCAGGAAAAATTTTTGTAACCGGTCAGGATGCTGATATAAAAGCCTGTCAGAGAATTGTTGAGGGACTGCAGCTCATGACAGTTTACAAACCTATAAACAAAATTGCTGAAAAAGCTATATATTACGCAATAGAACTTGTCAGAAAAAATGAAATAAAAACAGAATATAAGATATACAATGAAGGATATGATATTCCTTATATATCAATACGTCCTGTAGAAGTAACAAAAGATAATATTGATGAAACAGTTATAAAAGACGGATTTCATTCGGAAAATACAGTTTATAAAACTCAGTAAAAAAAAGACGGCTTAACGCCGTCTTTTTCTGAAAAATTATTTTGCTAATTCATCTGTCTGATCTAATAATTCTTCCATACTTTTTACCATTCTGTTATATGTTTCATCTAATGTGATTTTATCGTTTAAGAAGTCTGTATATATGCTTCCTAATTCATATCTTATATCGTTTAATGCAGCCGGTTTAGGATCTGCAACTGCTGTTTCAAGAGTTGTTAAAGCTATGTTTGCTCTTGCATCCTGAGCAACAAATTTTTTCCACTGTTCTGTTTCAACAACATCTTTTCTTACAGGAACATAACCAGACTGAATTGCCCAGTAAGCCTGCTGATCTTTACCAACAAGATATTTCATGAATCTCCATGCTGCGTCTTTAACATCCTGACTTGCCCAGTTGAACATTATTAAATCTGTACCTGCTATAGGTGATCTCGGTACACCGTCAACTGAAGGAAGAGGAGCCCATGACCATCCGTGTTTACCTTTTGAAGAAGAGTCAACATAGTTTTTACCTGCAACTGTACCCATGTATGCAGCTATCTGACCGTTTCCGAAAGGATCATTTAAATATCCGCCCTGGAAAAGTGCGAAACCGTTATCTTTAAGTTTTTTTGCTATTTCAAGAGAATCTTTTACCTGAGTTTCGTTGAAATCGATTTTATATTTTCCGTCGCCTACATAAGTAAGTAAATTACCGTCATAAGCATATAGGAAAGTCTGGAAATCGTCAACTGTTGTTCTTGAACCTATACCGTACTGATCTGTTTCGCCATCAGCATCAAAATCATCTGTAAGTGTATTTGTTACAGATAAGAAATCAAGCATTGACTGAGGCGGTTCAATACCGTAAATATCAAATAAATCAGTATTATAGAAATAAACGTAAACAGATTTGTTAAAAGGAAGAGCATAAACTGTGTCTCCCCACATACACATATCTTTTAAAACTGTGTATACTTTATCTTTCCATACATTTTTCATTTCCGGATCATCATTAATGTATGAATTAAGAGATTCTACAACATCTGAGAAAAGATATTTTGCTGTCCAGTTTGAGTAAGCCTGAGCAACAACCGGAAGTTCATCTTTTGAACCCTGAGCATAAGCTGTTATTGTAGAAAGAAGCTTCTGGTTTAAAGCGCTGTAATTACCAACATATACAGGAACAACCTCAACATCCGGATTCTGTACATTAAAATCCTTAACGAGCTGTTCAAGTATGGAACCTAAATTACCGCTCATTGCGTGCCAAAATTCAACTTTTGTTACTGCGAAAGACATAGAAACAACAACCAAGGAAAGTAAAACAACTAATAGTTTTTTCACTTTCTACACCTCCTGATATGAAATTAAATGTTCAAAAATTTTTTTATATCTTCTTTTATACAATCAATCCCCGAAGAATTATCAATTGTGTAAAAGTTTCCGAAACATATATTTCTCTGTGATTCTATCATTGCTTTTGCTTTTTCATAATTAATATTTCTGAAATCAGTTAACCTTTTAATTCTTATATCTTCATTTGCGGTTATTATAAGATTTCTGTCACATAAAGTATCAATACCTATTTTTTTCAGAACCGCAGCGTCAAGTACAATTATATCATAAAAATTTTTATTTTCTTTTATAATTCTTTCAGTTTTTTTAAAAATCTCAGGATGCACGGTTTTATTAAGTTTTTCAAGATTATCATTATTTAGGAAAACAATTTTTGCAAGAGCAGGTCTTGAAATATTTCCTTTTTCATCAAGAATATCTTTTCCGAAAAGGTCAGAAAGTTTTTCAATAATAAAAGATAGGGTAAGTACTTCATGACCTACCCTATCAACATCAACAATAAGACTTTTTCCGAAAAGAGAACTTATATAAGAAGTTACTGTTGATTTACCTGAGCCTGTAGGCCCGGTTATACCAAGTATCATATAATTACCTTTTTCTTGTTGTCTTTAGTTTCATTAACTTTTTTTGCCATTTCCTCATAACCTTTTCTTCCCATAAGAGCATATGTAACTTTTTTTCCTAACTCTACACCGGGTTGATTATAAGCATCTATTTCAAGTAATTTTCCCATTATAGCTGTAGTGAATTCATAAACATAAAAGAACTGACCTACGTTATAAGCATTTATTTCAGGAAAAATTACTTTCATATTAGGTCTGTTATGCTGAGTTATCGCATATTCTGTTCCGTCAAGTTCATTGTTAAGAAGTTCTGAGAGTTTTGCTCCGCCGAGATAAGATAATTCATCAAATTCACCGTGAATTTTCGGTATTGTAATATCTCTCTGGAATTTTTCAAGTTTCAGAAATGTAAATACTTTATCATAAGGACCTTCGTTATAAAGCTGAACCTGTGAATGCTGATCGGTTGCACCGAGAGCTTTTATAGGAGTCTGTCCTGCATTAATTTTTTCGCCTTTAAGATTTACTTCCTTTCCGAGGCTTTCAGCCCATAACTGTCTGTACCAGTCCGCAAGAAGAAATAATCTGTTTGAATAAGGCATCATAACTGACATTGAAAATCCTTTGCTGTTTAATATATAATGAATAACTGCGTTAAGAGCTGCAGGATTTTCCATTATATTTTTAACTGTAACTCTTTCATACATATCTTTTGCACCGTTAAAAAGATCTATTATATCTATGTTACCGGCTATAGCTGAAACCAAACCTACAGGCGTGAGTACAGAAAATCTTCCGCCAACTTCCGGAGGTATTTCAAGTGTTTTGAAGCCTTCATCAAGTGCTATTTTTCTTAAAATACCGTTTTCAGGATCAGTTGTGAAAAGAATATTTTCCTGCGGTTTCAGACCGTAACTTTCCAGTATTCCTCTTGCTATAAGATAATTACTCATAGCTTCTGCGGTTGTTCCTGATTTTGATATAACATTAAATAATGTTGTAGCAGGATTTATCTGATCAAGAACAGAAGAAACAAGATCCGGATCAACATTATCAACAATAAATATTTTCGGTAAATTTCTCTTTTTACTGTCCATGGAATTATAATTCAGGGGATTCAGTGCATTCTGAAGTGCAAGATTTCCGAGAGCAGATCCGCCTATACCGAGAACAACAACAGATTCAAATGACTGTATCCATGATTTTAAATCTGTTACGCGGTCTATCCATTTTCTTGTAAAAGGTACTTTTATAAAGCCCGGATTTTCCTCTAAAATTTCATCTATAATTTTTGAAACGTTTTCCTGAAAAGCATTAACTTCTTCTGAAGTAACGCCTGTATTCACATTTTCTCTGAATAAATTTGAAAAGTCAAACTTAAGTCCTTTCATAGATTAACCCTCCTCAACACCGGAAATTAATTAATACTGCACAAGACTTTCTATTTTAATATCTTTTCTTATTTTATCCCTCGGATTAAGAAAAGAAAGTTCCGCAAAACTTACTATACCCTCTACTATTCCGCCGGCGGCTTCAACAAGTTTTATTATTGCTTCTATAGTTCCGCCTGTTGCAAGAATGTCATCAACTATTATTACACGTTCGCCTTTCTTTAAAGCGTCTGTATGCATTTCCAGTGAATTAGATCCGTATTCGAGATCATAAGAAACGCTGTATGTTTTATAAGGAAGTTTTCCCGGTTTTCTTACAGGAACAAATCCTTTTCCCGTTTTAAAAGAAAGAGGTGTTGCAAAAATAAATCCTCTTGATTCCGGACCTATTATTGTTTCAAAGTTCCAGTCCTGTATTTTTTCTGCCATACTGTTTATTACCCATGAAAAAGCTTCCTGTGACTTTAATAAAGGCGTTATATCTTTAAAAACAACACCTTCTGCCGGAAAATCCGGTATATCTCTTACAAAATCCCTGATGTTCATTTTGTTTCCTCCTTGTTAGGACATATAAAAATTTTACAAATAATTTTATCATACTTTTGTTAAAAAAAATATACTGTTTTGCATGTTTAGGATATGCTGCTGTATTTCGAATTTTTAATTGTTTCATAACTGACTTTTACAATTTTTATAAAAGTTTTTTTTCTCAGAAAAAGATTTTCTGATACACCTATTTTATTAAGAATCTTATAATATTCCTGAGAAAACTGTTCAATCTGTTCGAAGTGTCCGTTTATATTTAAAGAAAGTCTTTTCTCGGTTTCCGTGAAAAAAAGTGATATGTGTTTCGAAAGGAAAACAGTTGAAAAAACTTCACTCCCTTCAGTAAGCAGATAAATTCCGCTGCTGTCAAAATAACATGTCATTTCCTCTGAAAAAATTTTATTGTTAAAACATGATGAAACAACAGGTCGTGAAATTTTTTTAAAAAGGCTGAAATCAATTTTTTGATTATTCTGAAAAAATAATTCCCGGATTTTTTCCGAAAAAAGAATTATTCTTTTGGTATCAAAAAAATTTTCATCGTTTAAAGTAAAATATTTTCTCTTTACAAAATCAGAAGCAATTACCGATTCTTCCGGTGATAAACTGTCAAAATCAATTTTTCCGCCTATTTTTTCATAAAGTATTTCTTTTCCGAATAAATCACTTATTATTTTTTTCTGAATATCATAATCCCTGTCAAGTATTCCGGTTGAAAAAAAGGCTATTTTTTTGTTTTTAAGCCAGAATAAATTATTTTTTATAAAATTTAAAAGCTCCTGAGAAATTTTTTCCCTGTATATAGGAGAAGCAAAAATAAAAATATCATAATTTCTGAATTCTGTACTGAATTCAGACGGTTTTGAAAATCTATTCTTTTTAAGTGTAAGCGAAAGCTGTTTTACAATATTTTCGGTAAATCCGTGAGTACTTTCATATATTGTATAAGAATTCATATTCATCCCCCCATACAAATATAACACAAAAATGTTATTATAGGATAATTCTTTTATTTATAGACATTTAATACTTAAAAAAATCACTTTAAGAAAAGCGTTAAATATGATAAAATTGTATGGTCGGAGGTGAGTTATGGAAAAAATAAATGTTGCGATAATAGGTTACGGTATGTCAGCCAGTATTTTTCATGCACCGATTATAAATGAAATGGAGGGTTTCTGTTTAAAAAAAATATATGAAAGAAAAAGTCAGAATTCAAAAAAAGATTATCCGGATTCTGAAGTTGTACACAACATTGAAGATCTTTTTACACCTGATATAGATCTTATAATAGTTACAACACCTAATAAAGTTCATTATGAGCATGCAAAACTATGTCTTCTGCATAATAAAAATGTTGTTGTTGAAAAACCTTTTACAGCTTCGGTTGAAGAAGCAAGGGAACTTATAGATATTTCGATAAAGAAAAATCTTGTTCTTACTGTTAGTCATAACAGAAGATGGGACGGAGATTTTCTTACGGTTAAAAAGGTGCTTAGGGAAAATATTCTCGGCGAAGTTATGTCTATTGAATCTAATTTTCCGAGATTCAGACCTGAAATAAATGATAAATGGAAAGAAAAAAAAGATACGGCTACGGGGCTTGTGTATGACATAGGTTCACATCTTATTGATCAGATGCTTTCCGTTTACGGAGATCCGCTCGGAGTATTTGCCGATATAAGAATTCAGAGACCGAATGCGGAAACTGATGATTTTTTTCAGATAATAATGGATTACGGAAAATTTAATATTTTACTCAGATCTGATATGGTATCAAATTACAGATATCCCAGATTTGTTGTCAAAGGAACGAAAGGAACATTCGTAAAATACGGAAGTGATGTACAGGAGAGACAGCTAAGCAAAAAATTAAGCATATACGATGACAGATACGGTGAGGATATTCCTGAAAATTACGGTATTTTTAAAGGAAATATAGGTAATCTTGAAAGCGAAGTGATAATAAAAACAGTTAAAGGTAATTATTCAGCTTTTTATGAAAATCTTTATGACAGAATAATAAATAAAAAGATACTGACTATAAGTCCCGAATCTGCCGAAAGAGTCATTTATATTATTGAAAAATGTTTTGAATCAAATGAAAAAAGAAAATATATAAAAATATAGAAAATAATGGGGGATTTCTGATGATTGCAAAATATGCAGTTATTATAATATTTATAGTAACATATTATTTTATAATATTCGGAAAAGTCAATAAATCAGTAATAGCTTTTTCGATGGGATTACTTGCAGCACTTATAAAAGTATCCGACAATCTTAAAATAGAAAGTATAAGCGAATACGTTGATTTTAATACAATAGGTATTCTTATAGGTATGATGATTGTTGTCGGAATATTAAAAACAACTGGAATATTTCAGGCAATAGCGGGATATATTGTAAAGGCATCAAAAGGAAAAGTCGTAACGATATTTCTTATAACTCTTGCTACTGTGGCATTTCTTTCAAGTATACTCGATAATGTTACGACACTTCTGCTTTTTTCTCCGGTAATACTTCTTATATGTCAGGAGGCAGATATAAAACCTGAATATTTTATATTTCCTATGATATTTGCCGCTAATATAGGAGGAACAGCCACTATGCTCGGTGATCCCCCTAATATACTTGTAGCAAGTGCATCAAAAACAAGTTTTCTTGAGTTTATGGCTGTTATGATAATACCTACTCTTATAGCTTTTGCCATTTCAGTTACATATTTTCTTTTTGTTTATAAGGATATAAAAAAAGCTACTCCGGATAAATTTAAAAATTTTCTGAAAATAGAACCTGCAAAGGCTATAACAAATAAAAAACTTCTGATACAGGGAACTATAATATTTGCTGTTGTAATAGCAGGTTTCCTGCTTCATGAATATCTTGATTACGAAGCCGCGCTTATAGCCCTTACGGGAGGAGCTATTATGATGCTTGTATCCTCAAAATCTTTTGAAGAAGTTTCAAAGGAAATTGAATGGGATACGATATTTTTCTTTATAGGACTTTTTACAATAGTAAAAGCTATGGAAGACACAGCTGTTATATCAGATCTTACAAATCTTATAAATAATTTTTCTGACAGACCTAAGTTAATGATAATAGGAATATTGTGGATAACAGGTATAATGTCCGCTTTTATGGGAGCTGTACCTGCTGTAACTGTTTTTATACCAATAGTACAGAATATTATGACTAAAAATCCTTACGGCGGTGAACTCTGGTGGGCTCTTGCTTTAGGGGCAAGCTTCGGGGGAAACGGTACAATAAGCGGTGCTGCATCTAATATGGTTGTAGTCGGACTGCTTGAAAGTTCTTTTAAGAAAAAAATAAAATTCTGGGATTTTATGAAAATAGGTGCAGTTGTATCATTAATAGGACTTTTGGTTTCTACGGGATATCTTATTGTAAGAATGAATATGCTATATTAAAAATCCGGGGTTATAACCCCGGATTTTTAATATAATCTGATTTTAAAATACTCATTATATATTCATCATGATACTGTCCGTTTCTGAAAAATTCCTGTTTTAAAATGCCTTCTGTAACAAAACCGCATTTTTCGTAGGATTTTACGGCTCTTTTATTAAAACTGTAAACATTGAGTTTAATTTTGTTCATATTCATTTCGTTGAAAATAAAGTTTACAAGAGTTTTCATGGCATCTGTTCCATAGCCTTTATTCCAGTAGGGTTTTCCTAAAAAAATACCTACAACGCACCATGAATTTTTCCAGTCTGTCTCGTTTATTCCGCATCCCCCTATGTATAAGGATTTATCTTTCGTTTCTATTGCAAAACTGTAATTGGAGGTACTCATAGGATCGATTGATTCATACCATTTTTCTTCGTTTTCAAGTTTCATAGGAAAAGGTATACCCGGCCTTAAATTTTCAGAAACTTCCGGATCATTTATAAAAGATAAGGCGTCTTTTATATCTTCTCTGCGGTAAGCTCTGAGTCTTATTTTTGAACTTTCAAGATTTATCATGATATCGCCCCCTCGGTTAATATATTATAAGATTATTTTCAGTTTTTTATGTTAAAATATTATTAAAACATATTATTTTAATAAATAAGAAATTTCTGAAATAAATTTTATTTAACCTTATTATAAAAAATAACATTTTAAATTTACAACACGTTACAGTAAAATATTATCATAATGGTATAATTATATAGTAAAAGAAATAGTAAGAGGTGAAAAAATGAAAGGGATGGTTGTAAGTACCTGGCTTGAAACATGGAAAAAATTGTACGGGAACGATAAAGTTGTACATATAATGAAAGATGTAGGGATGGATGAAAATAAAATTTTTTCTCCTATCGAAGAAGTTGAGGATGTTAAGGTTTACAGAATGGTTGACGGTATTGCTTCAAAGACAGGACATACAAAAGAAGAAATACTTAAAGAAATGGGAAAGAGAAATATAGAAACTTTTTATAATTATTATCCTAATTTTTTCAAAAGAGAAGGTGTGCTTTCTTTTCTTTCTGCAATGAACGATGTTCACAGATCCCTTACAAAAAGAATAAAAGGTGCGAAACCACCTCAGATAAATTTTGATATTGCTGACAGCAACAAGGCTTATGTTGAATATAAATCTTTCAGGGATATGAGATATTATTTTCTCGGACTTTTGGAAGGATCTTCGGAATTTTTCGGGGATAAAATAAAATATAAAATCATAAAAGATGAAAAAGATGAAAAAGGAAGTACAATAAAAGTTTTTATAGAAGCAGAAAAGCCATATGCTGAAATAAGCCGTTTCAGATTTTTATCAGCTATGGGTCTCGGACTTATAAAAAGATTCACTTTTTCGGGAACTTTTTTTGTTACAGCTTTTACGGTTATTGTAGCACTTATAACAGGAGCTTTTACAGACAATAATGTTATTTTAGCTGTTATATCTGCACTGGGTGCCGGAATAAGTTCTTTCGTATACAATTTTATTCTGAAAAAATCTATAGATTTAAGTCAGAAATCAGTTGAAGACATGAAAAAGAATATTTTTGACAAACCGTATCTTGTTAAAGGTGAAAAAAATCTTGAAAATAATACAAAAAATCTTGAAAGCCTAAGAAAGAATATGAGCGGTATGTTTATAGATATTGTTGGCGATATAGAAGAAATAGATATTTTTACCGATAAAGTCGCAGAAAGAGCTTCTTATATGAAATCTCTCAGCGATAATATGGGAGAACTTGTTGAACAGGTTGCTGTAAGTTCTGTTCAGATAAGTAACGATGCGGAAAATATTTCTAATGTAGTTGATTCAAATGTTAATTCCATTCAGAATATAATAAACAAACAGAATTCAATGATAGATTCCCTTGAAAATGCCGTTAAAAATATAACCGAATCTTCTACAATGGTTGAAAAATCTTCTGAAGGGATATTTAACATGAGTGAAAGATTTAATACTCTTGTTAAAGGCGGAGATACGCTTGAGGAAGAAGCAAAAAAAATAATGAGCGTTGTTGATACAGTTACGAGTATAGCAGAACAGACAAATCTTCTTGCACTTAATGCAGCAATAGAAGCAGCACGTGCGGGAGAAGCAGGAAAAGGTTTCGCAGTAGTAGCCGATGAAATAAGAAAACTTGCCGAAGAATCAAAAAATGCTGCTGAACAGATATCAAGAATATTAGGAACAATATCCGGAGGAATAAACAATCTTACAACAAATCTCGGAAAAGAATATTCAAGTATGACAGAGGAAGCTGATAAATTAAAGAAATCATCAGATATAAATCTTGATTCAACAGAAAATATAAAATACATTTCATCAGAAATAGAAGGTATACTTAAAGAACTTAAAAATGAAGGAGATAAACTTTCAGGACTCACCGCAAGTGTACAGAATCTTCTTGCCATTTCGGAAGAAGGATCAGCAACCGCAGAAGAAATATCTGCATCGGTTAAAGAGTTTATCGATAACATAAAAGAGATTCTCGGAGATTTGGACAGAACAAATGACTTCATAAAAAGTTTTAAGAAAAATTTTGACAATATAAAATTCTAAATCTTATTTAAATCTAAATTAACATTAATTTAAAAAATCGGTGTTATGATTTACACTGTAAGTGATTAATTTTAGAAGGGGGCAAAAAAATGATTAAAAAAGAAATGACCAGAGAATTCCTTAATGAAGCTTTTGGCGGAGAATCAAAGGCACATATGAAATATCTTATTTTTGCCGAAGAAGCCGAAAGAAAAGGACTTAAAAATCTGGCAAAACAATGGAAAGCAATTGCACATGCTGAATTTGTTCATGCAAAAAACCATTTTAAAGCTTTGGGATATTTAGGTACAACCGAAGAAAATTTACAGTCATCGTATGACGGAGAAAATTTTGAAATTGAAGAAATGTATCCGGTTTATAATAATGCATCAGATTTTCAGGGTGAACCGGAAGCAGTAAGAACAACGCATTATGCACTTGAGGCTGAAAAAATTCATGCCGATATGTATAAAAAATCTTTGGAAGTTGCGAAACAGGGTAAAGACATAGAGGAAGCAACAATTTATGTTTGCGGAATATGCGGATACACAACTGAAAATGAACTTCCTGAAAAATGTCCTGTATGCGGAGCTCCGAAAGAAAAATTTACAGAATTCTAATACAGGGGAGTGGATAGTAATGAAATTAGGCGAATTAGTAAAATCAGCAGATTTTAAAAATGAAAAACATGTACCTGTTATTGTTGCACCGGATAAAGTAAAAGCCGGAGAAAAATTTGAAGTTGAAGTTTCTGTAGGAAAAGAAATAGCTCATCCTAACACAGTTGAACATTATATTAAATGGATTGAACTTTATATAAAATATGATGACAATCCTAATATTGTTGAACTCGGAAGATTTGATTTTTCACCTGTTACAACAGAACCTAAAGCAAAAGCAACAATAAAAACAGATAAAAAAGGAACACTTATAGCTCTTTCATACTGTAATTTACACGGTTTATGGGAAAGTCAGAAAGAAATAGAAATAGAATAAAATTATAAAACGGAGGTAATTTCTATGAAAAAATTCAGATGTGTAATATGCGGTTATATATATGATCCTGAGGCAGGAGATCCGGATAACGGAATAAATCCTGGTACAGCTTTTGAAAAACTTCCGGATGACTGGGTTTGCCCACTTTGCGGAGCAAGCAAGGAAGATTTTGAAGTAGTTGAATAAAAAAGAGGGGGATTTATCCCCCTGTTTTTTTGGTTAAAGTGAAAAATATCTCTATCGGAGGTGGATATATGAAAGGTACAAGAACTATTAAATTAACAGAAGGTGTTTATTGGGTCGGTATACTTAACCCTCTTCTGAGAGTTTTCGATGTTATTATGAAAACAGAATACGGTACAAGTTATAATTCATATATAGTAAAAGGAAAAGAAAAAGTTGCTATAATAGACGGTGCTCATAATAAATTCGACAATCTTTTCGTTGAAAAAATTTCCAATATAGTAGACGGGGATTTTTCAAAGATTGAGTATATTGTTGTAAATCATACAGAACCGGATCATTCCGGAGCAATACACAGAATTCTCGAACTTAATCCTGATGTAACTGTTGTTTCTACAGTTCCTGCAAAGAGATTTTTAGAACAGATAGTAAACGGAACGTTTAAACATATTGAAGCAAAAGACGGAATGAAAATAGATCTCGGCGGTAAAACACTTTCATTTATACAGACCCCTTTCTGGCATTGGCCGGATACTATGTTTACATATCTTGAAGAAGATAAAATTCTTTTTCCGTGTGACGGATTCGGAGCTCATTTTTCCGATGAAAGAATGTTTCTGAGTCTTTTGGATGAAAGTTCATATAAAAAATATCTGGATGCATTTCTTTATTATTATGTACATATTATGGGTCCTTTCAAGGAATATACAAGAAAAGGACTGGAAAAAATAAAAGATCTTGAAATAAATATGATAGCTCCGAGTCACGGACCTATTCATGATAAAAAATTTGTTTCCGAACATATTGAACTTTATAAAAAATGGGCCAAGGAAGATGTTCATGAAGTACCGAGAATACTACTTCTTTATGTTTCTGCTTACGGGAATACAGAAAAACTTGCAAAAGCAATAGCAGAGGGAGCAAAAAAATCCGGAGCCGAAGTCGAAATGTTTGACATGGTTGAAGTTCAGGATAAAAATAAACTTGAAGTTCTTGTTACAAAACAGGAATGGGCAGACGGAATATTGTACGGATCACCTACCATAAACGGAGATGCTCTTATGTATATATGGGAAGCCATTGGAATTCTTGCAGTTGTAAACGGTAAAAAAGATAAACTTTACAGTGCTTTCGGATCATACGGCTGGAGCGGTGAGGCTGTTAAATTCCTTACAGAAAGATTAAAACTTATGAAATTAAATGTTTTTGAGGAAGAACCTGTAAAAACAAGATTTGTTCCGACATCAGAGGAAATTTCAAGTGCAGGGGAATTCGGGAAAAAATTTACGGAAAAAATAAAAGAAAATCTTAATAAATAAAATAACCGGCATTTAATGCCGGTTATTTTATTTGTAATATTTTTGACTGTAAACATTAACTGATACGAAATAATATTCTTTTAAAATGTGAATAAGCAATTTTTTTCATAATAAAATTATTTCATTTTATATGAGGTGAAAAATGAAGGTATATCTTGATAATAATGCAACTACAAAAATTTATCCGGAAGTTGCCGAAAAGATTAAAGAAATAATGATTAACAGTTACGGGAATCCTTCTTCGCTTCATCAGCTGGGACTTGAAGCACAGGATATTGTTGAGGAATCATCTGAAAGAATAGCTAAAAATTTTAATGTTAATCCGTTTGAAATATATTATACATCAGGAGCAACAGAATCTATAAATTGGGCATTAAAAGGCAGTGCGTATTCGGGTAAAAAAACCGGAAAACATATAGTAACTTCTTCCATAGAACATTCCGCTGTAATTTCATGTATGAAATCACTTGAAAGACAGGGATATGAAATAGACTATATAAACGCAGGAAAAAACGGAATAATTGATTTAAATGAATTTGAAAAAAAACTCAGGAAAGATACTGTTCTTGTATCTGTTATGAGTGCAAATAATGAAACAGGTATGAAACAGCCTGTTGAAAAAATTTCCGAGATGGTAAGGGAAATTTCAGAATATGCTGTTTTTCATGTGGATGCTGTTCAGAGTGCCGGAAAAGAAATGCTTGACCTTAAAAGTTTTGACATGGCTTCTTTTTCTGCACATAAATTTCACGGACCTAAAGGGTCCGGTATTTTATACAAAAAAGAGGGTATAAGGACAATACCTCTTATTGAAGGAGGATCACAGCAGAGAGGTCTGCGCGGAGGAACATATAATGTTCACGGAATAGCCGGAACTGCCGAAGCACTTGATATGGCTGTTAAAAATATTTGTAAATACGAAGAAATTAAAAAAATGAGAAACTATATAATGGAAGAATTAGAAAAATACGGGTTGTTAATAATAACGGAAAAAGAAAATTCTGTTCCTAATACTGTATGTGCTGTTTTAAGAAAAAGAAGAGCGGATACTGTTGTCAATGCCCTTTCTGATGAGGGAATTTATATTTCGAGATCATCTGCATGTTCGAGTCGTTCGGAATCAGGAAGCAGAGTTCTGAAAGCAATGGGGTACACCGAAGATGAAGCTATGGGTATGATGAGAATTAGCCTTTCTGATATGACTACGGCCGATGAGGTCGAATATTTTCTCATAAAACTCAAAAATATTCTTTCTTTTTTGAAATTTTAGGTTTTTAATGTATAATAATAACGGAGGAGATAATATGAGAAGTATGACCGGTTATGGGAGAATAGAGAAAATTATAGATAACTATAACTATTCTGTTGAAATAAAATCACTGAACGGAAAATATATGAATTTAAAAACATCCCTTTCAGGGATATTTTCTTCATTAGAGCTGAAAGTGCAGGAACTTCTTAAAACATTTTTTTCAAGAGGAAATGTTAATATATTTATAGATATAAGGTTTATAAATGCAGATGACTTTGTTGAATTAGATTCAGGATTAATAAAAAGTTATTATGCCGCACTTACTAAAATAAAAGAAGAACTCTCACTTGAAGAAAATATTACACTTGATCTTCTTACAAAATTCAGAGATGTTATAAAAATAAAAATAGATGACGAAAAAGCCGAAGAAATCTGGAAAGGTCTTACGGAGGTTATAAAGGAAACAGCGCATAAAGTTATAGAATTTCAGGAAAATGAGGGTAAAAATTTAAAAGCAGTTCTTAACGATTATCTTGATAAGCTTGAAACTTATGTTTCCGACATCGAAAAAGAATCTTTTAAAATAAAGGATTTTTACAGGGAAAAACTTAAAAATGATATTAAAAGTATACTTTCACCGGAAATAGAAACCGATGCCGGAAGACTTGAAACGGAAGTTGCTGTTATAGCTCAGAGAGCCGACATTTCAGAAGAAATAGAAAGACTTAAAATACATATTTCAAGATTCAGGGAAGTAATGAACTCCAAAGACGAATCGGTCGGACAGCAGCTTGATTTTCTGGCACAGGAAATGCACAGGGAATTTAATACAATTGGTTCAAAATCAAAAAATATTATTATAACTGACGGTTCTGTTGACGGACGAATAGTTGTGAACAAGATTAAAGAGCAGGTTCAGAATATATATTAAATTATCTGGAGGTGTTATAGATGTACGGTTTAATTAATATCGGTTTTGGTAATGTTGTTGTCGGAGATAGGGTTATTGCAATAGTAAACCCGGGATCACAGCCTTTAAAAAGATTAAGAGATGTTGCTGAATCACAGGGAAAGCTTCTCGAAGTAAATCACGGAAGAAAAACAAGAGCTTTTATTATAACTGACTCAGGTCATGTTATAGCTTCTGCAATTCAGCCGGAAACAATAACTAACAGATTTTCACAGAATTTTTATGATATTGAAAAAGCGCTTGAAAGAATACGTAAAGAGGCGTTTAACGGATGAGAGGAATCCTCTATGTTGTTAGCGGCCCTTCAGGAGCTGGAAAATCATCGATAATAAAGAAAGCTCTGGATCAGGTTGACGGTTTTACTTTTTCTGTATCTTATACTACAAGAAAGCAGAGACCGGGGGAAACCGACGGAGAAGATTATTTTTTTATAGACATGGAAAAATTTGAAGAATTAAAAAAATCCGGAGACTTTTTAGAATGGGCAGAAGTTCACGGCAATTTTTACGCAACTTCAAAAACTCATATAAAAAGCAGACTAGATGAAGGGTATAACATAGTTTTGGATGTTGATGTTCAGGGTGCACTTAATATAGTAAGGCAAATGCCTGAAGAAACTGTTTTGATATTTATTGCACCGCCTTCTTATGATGAATTAAAGAAAAGACTTACCGGAAGGGGAACAGAAACTGAAAAAGATCTTACAAAAAGACTTGAAGATGCAAAATGGGAACTTAAGCAGGTTGAACATTTTCATTATCTTATTGTAAATCAGAATTTAGATGAATCAATAAACCAGGTTATTTCAATAATAATTTCGGAACAGCTTAAAGTAAACAGAATAGACCAGCATTTGGGAAAATATGTTTATTTTAAACAAAATCTCGGTAGGGAGTGATTTAAATGAATACAGGATTTAACTATGATAAAATAATGGACAGAGTTAAACTGAAATATGCTGTTCCTATAATAGCAGCAAAAAGAGCAGAAAGAATAAAAAATTCCGTTAATGAGGAAGACGATATTAACATAAATTTTGTTACGGTTGCTTTCAAAGAGATTGAAGAAGGTAAAACTATAATAAAGGATATGGATAAACTTGATTTCTTAAAGACGGAACTGGAAGGTTAAAATGAAAAAAATATATATTGTTTTTACTGTAATATTTTTTTCTGTTTGTATTTTTTCACAGTCAAATTTTAATATTGGCGGAACAATCCTTACTGATACGGGATGGCATATGGCTGTAAAATTAGGTGCGGGTGATGAAAATTTTGATCTTTCAATGGATATTTCACCTTTATCAGTTACTCCGCTTTCTCTTATAACCGTCACCGATTTTTCGGTAAATTTGGCAAAAGCTTTTGAAAATACTTATTTAAATACAGGAATATTATGGCTTAACGACAGACCTTTTCCCGATGCAGACAGTAACAGAAGTATTCTTTTTGTTTACGGGGGTCTTAATTACGGAAATAATAATTTTTACGGTAAACTTTCTTTCGGATATCCCCTTAGTTCAGAAACTTTAACTACATTTGATCTTACTGATTATTTATTTATAAAAATAGGTTATAATCTGCCTAAACCTACAAATTTTAAAGATGA
Organism: Thermotogae bacterium; assembly: GCA_024233675.1. GTDB lineage: Bacteria > Thermotogota > Thermotogae > Petrotogales > Petrotogaceae > JACKPH01. Next base: position 147,342 of record JACKPH010000001.1, on the reverse strand, counting down.
GTTAAAAATAGAATTCAGATTTGCACGCGGAAGAAAAGATATTTCCGTATATTTTTCAGAACCGATAGGATGATAAAAAAAATAAGAGAAGGTTTTCTTCTCGTTGAAAGTACAATAGAAATTTTTTTAATTTCCCTTACAATTATGATAGTCCTTGCAATAACAGCAAGGACTATGTTTATAGTAACTAAAAGTATGAAAAATATAAGAGATATTAATCTCAGACAAAACGAAATAGTTATAATAACAAATATTATTTACAGTGAGATTGAAAAAATTGACTATTATAACGGGTACAGAGCTATTTATGAATTTTCGGAAGACAGTTATGTGGGACTTGAATACAACAGACAGAATTCTCTTTACAGATATTATAAAGAAAAGGGAAAACCTTCCGGAAAGAGTTTAATATCAGAAAATATAAAGTCTTTTGTTTATGAGGACGGAATACTTAAAATTGAATTTGAAGACAATAAATCAGTAAATATATATCCTTAAGAGGTGAAATAATGGCTAATGAAATAATAGAAACTTACAGACTTCTGCAGGAAAGGATAAATTCCGAAAATGCAAAAGTTTTTTTTGAAATGCTTGATTCTCCTTATCCGGCATTCCGTTCAAGAGCTATAACAGAATTAATGAAATTAAAGATAGATACTCCGGCTGTTAAGAGTATGCTTAAAGATTCGGATCAGAATGTAAGACTTTCTGCTCTGAGATATATGGAAAAAATGGGTCTGATGGATGAAAATGAAATATCGGAAAGTATAAAGGACATATCTTCAGCAGTAAGACGTGATGCGGTGAGAATTTATATTTCAGGAGGTTATGAACCGCTTGAAAGAATTACACAGTATATAAAAGACCCGGATCCTTCTGTAAGATATCAGTTTCTTATATCAATGCTTGAATTTTATCCGGAAGATTCGGAAAAAATAATAAATCAGATGAGAGAGGATCCTTTTATTAAAATAAGACATTTGATAGAAGCTATAGAAAATCTTTCTGATACATTAAAAAATCCTGAAATCGAAAATTCAATAAAAAAAATTGCTCTGATAAGAAGTTATGAATCAAATGATACTATGACTTTTTTTAACATAATAAAAAATAACTATCATGAATTTAACAAACAGACAAAAGTTCTTGTGATAAGATTTCTCGGCGGACTTCCGTGTGAAATAATAAAAGGATTTATAGAAAATAAACTGAATGATGAAAAGGATGAAGAAATAATATATGAATTTTCAAAAGTAATAAGAAAAGTATGCGGACTTGAAAGTATTCCTTCATGGATTACCGATAATTTTATAAAATCATCAAATTCCGTAATTATGGCTATGGGATTTAAGCTGGCAGCAGAAAAAGACGACATGGGCTATGTTGATTATGCGCGTGAACTTCTGGATGCTATAGAGGATGAAATAGTAATAGCAGCTTCTAATTATCTTGCTTTTTTCCAGGATTTTACTCTTTCTGATTATATTACAAAATTTTTGGGTTCACTATCTTCAAAAAGAGTAAATGCCGGTCTGAAAATAATAAGAAAACTTAAAATGGAAAATTTTACCTCGGAAATTATAACAATAATTAATAATAAATATTATCCGGTTACAATAAGAAAAAATGCCCTTAATGTTATAAAATATTTTAAAAAGACAGAATACTGGGAAATACCTTATAATATACTAAAAGATCCTTCGGAGAGAAGTGATCTTAAACTTGTAAGTCTTAACACACTTCTGAAATTAAATCCTGAGATGGTAACTAATCTATAATGATTTTTTCGGAAGTTCTGGGTATAAAATGTCACGGTTGCGGTAAAAAAATAAAATTTAATACTTTTTTATGTGAAAGCTGCATAAAAAAAATAAAAAACCCTGAGGTTACATATATTGGGTTTAATGTTTATCATTACGGTAAATACACAGAACTTCTTAAAGAACTTATAATAAAATATAAATTTTCAGGATATGAGGGATTAAAAAAATTATTCGGAAATTTTCTTACAGAAAGTATATTAAATAATACTGAAAATATAAATGATTTTGAAATAACCTATATACCGTCTTCGGAAAAGAGTATAAGAAAAAAAGGATTTATACCGGCAAAAATTATTGCTGAAGAAATATCTGCGGATTTAAACATAAAACTTACAGAAATTTTTTCATCCGGAGCAAAAAAAGAACAGGTTAAAATAACATCTGATAAAAGAGAAACAAATGTATCGGGAAAATTTGTATTAAAAAATCATATACCTAAAAAATTAATAATAATAGACGACGTTTTTACGACAGGTTCATCAATGAAAGAAGCATTTCGCCTTTTAAATTCTCAGTGTGAAGTTGTAGGATTTACAGTGGCCAAAGCATAGGAGGATGAAATATGAAATATGATCTTGTTGTCATAGGAGGCGTTGCAGCCGGTACAAGTGCTGCTGCTGCAGCAAAAAGAGCGGATAAAAATCTCAGCATAGGGATTTTCCAGAAAGAACCTTATATTTCATACGGTGGTTGCGGACTTCCGTATACCATATCAGGTAAGGTGAAGTCACCTGAAAGTGTTATAGGATTTTCTCCTGAAGAATTTTCCGAAAAAAAGGGTGCTGACGTTTATACCGGTTTTGAAGCTGAAAGTATTGATTTCAAAAATAAAACAGTAAAATTTTTAAACGGGAAAGAAGTTCATTACGGTAAACTTATGATTGCAACCGGAGCATCTCCTGTAATACCTGATTTTTCTGCAAAAGATGAAAAAGGATTTTTTAAGCTCAGAAATCCTGATGATGCAACTGAAATAATAAATTATATAGAATCGGAAAAAGTAAAAAATGCAGTTATAATAGGAGCAGGATATATAGGACTTGAAACAGCGGAAAATCTTTCCGAAAAAAATATAAATTTAACCGTAATTGAAGCCGGAAATAATGTTTTTGGCTGTAGTGACGGAATAATTAACAAAATTCTGAAAGATTATATAAAAAATGACGGAGTAAATTTATTAACAGAAACATTTGTAAAAAATGTATATAAAAAAGACAGTAAATTTTCAGTACAGACAGATAAAGAAAGTATAGAAACAGATATGGTAATTGTTGCGGTCGGTGTAAAACCGAATACTGATTTTATAAAAGATGAAAATCTTAAAAAGTTTAATAACGGAGCAATAATAGTAAATGATTTTTCCGAAACATCTGTTTCTGATGTTTATTCCGGCGGAGACTGTGCAACTGTAAAAAATATTATTACAGGTAAAAATGTGTATTACCCTCTCGGTACTAATGCCAATAAACAGGGAAAAACCGCCGGCAGAAATATTGCCGGTATAAAAGAAGCTTTCCCGGGAATACTGGGATCTATGATAACAAAATACAAAAATACCGAATACGGCAAAACAGGGCTTGACATTGTTCAGGCACAAGCTGAAGGTTTTGATGCAGCGGAAGTTTATATAAAAGCCGGATCAAAAGCAGGATATTATAGCGGGAATGCGGAAATACATATGAAACTTATATTTGAAAAATCAGGAAGAATTATAGGAGCAGTTTACTGCGGTCAGAATATATTACAGAGATTAAATGCCGTTACGGCGCTTATAAAAATGAACGGAACTGTTTATGACCTTGAAAATATGGATTTTGCATACGCACCGCCTTTTTCTCCTGTTTGGGATATAAATCTTCTTGCAGCGGCTAATGCGGTAAAAATGATTAAAAAAATCTGATATGTTATAATAAATATATCATTGATATATTTATTTTTGGGGTGAGTATTTTGTGTAAAAAAATATTTTTAATATTAATTCTTTTTGCAATGACAGTTAGTATTTATCCTTCTGTATTTACTACAAGAAAGGGAGAAAAAATAACAGGTAATATTTTAAAAATTGACGGAGGAGTAATTTATATAGAATATAAAAACGGAATAAAAACTTTCCCCGCTTCTCAGATAATAAATATAAACAACGGATACGAAAATTATTCCGAAGCTGATCTTGTAACGGATTACGGTTTGGAAATTTATGATAATCTTATAATTACCGGAGGAGACAGTAAATTTATATATTTTACTTCGTTTAGCGGAAATAGTATTAAAATTCCGAATGACAACATAAAATATTATTCATTTAACTATTCCGGTGAAAAAAATAAAATGATAAGACTTAAAGACAGTTTTATTTATTATAAAGATCTGATAATAGATTCCGAAGGTAATTTTACTGTGAACGACGGACAAAATATAATGAAATTTAATTATGTAAATATAGACGTATTTTCTTCTGAAAAAAACAGTTATGTTATACATTATAATAATAATCTTTTATACTTTAAATATGCATCCATAGAAGAGAATAATATAGTATTTTCCGGTGAAATAAATTATTCTGTGAATATTTATGATATAAGTTCTTTTTACAGAATTAATCAGGAAATCAGTGAATACACAAAATACAACGATAGGCTTTATTTCCGGAAAGGGTTTTATTCTCACGAATTAGCAGAAAAAATTAATGAGGAAAAAATCAGAAATATTTATGATTATGAATACAAAATAACAACGGAAAAATTTATTATTTATTCTGACAGCTTATTATGCCGAGAGAACGGTTTTATTACTGATGATGAAATTTTAATACCTTTTGAAGATATTAAGGAATATGAGACTAAAAATCCTTACAATATATATATTCCTGAATACGACCTGTTTTCGGCTCCTTATTATTTCGGTGATAAAACTTATTTTCTTTTCAGTAATAAAAACTCTGTGCTTTATCTTAACAGATACGGAATTGCTGATTTTTCACAAAAATTATCGGGTGGTGATTACGGTCTGAGATCATGTTTTTTTATAGGCGATAATTTATATATTGAAACATATGACAGTGCATATTTTTTTAATCCTGAATCTAATCTTGTAAAATCACAGATATCCTTTAAAACATCAAAACCTGTTATGTATAAACCTGACGGAACAATTCTTATTGTTTCCGCTGATTTGAAAGAAATAAAAGAAATATCGCTGTCCGACGGAGAGATTTTGAAAAAATATGATTTAAATATATATCTTAACAGTATAGTTCAGAACGATAAATTCTTTTTTGCAGGAACATCCGAAGGAATTATAAAATATTCAAAATCAGATATAAAAGTTTTAAAAAATGCATATGAAAACAAAAAAATAATTTTAAAAGCTTTTTCCGATTCGAGAATATATGCCGAAACAGATGAAGAAATAATATGTTTGGATGATAATCTGAATATACTATGGAGATTAAAAATTAAACTCCCGGAGAACGTTAATTTTATTACCGATGAGAATTATAATCTTTATTTTATTTCGGGAAATTATCTTTATAAAATATATGACGGGAATATAATATACAGGGTAAAAACTACCGAAAATTCATGTGCAGTAATTTTTATAACTGAAAATAACAGAATATATATTGCGGATAAAAGTGATATAAAAATAGTTGATGCTGAAACAGGAAGTATTTCGGAAAAAATAGATATAAAAACAAATAATATTAATCTTAATATTTCTGTATCGGACAGAGGATATATTTATATTTTTGATACTGACGGTTTTTTAAGAGTTTACAGAGCCGAAGAAAGTCTTAAAAAGTCATGGTCAGCATACGGTTCCGATAATAACAGATCTTTTTATGAAAAATAACGGAGGAAAAGATGCTGAATTTTTCAGTTCTTATCAATACTATTTCGGTTATTGCGGGAAGTATTATAGGTATATTTGCAGGGAACAGATTTCCTGAAAATATAAAAAAAGTTCTTTTTAATTCTGTAGGACTTACCACGCTTATAATAGGTATTGATATGGGGTTAAAATCAAATAATATACTTATAGTATTATTTTCTCTTGCATTAGGAGGGATTACCGGAGAAATTTTAAAGATAGAGGAAAAAATAGGAAAAATTGCTTCGAAAATAGAGAAATCAGAAGGAGAAACACTTTTTGTAAAAGGATTTATAAGCTCTACAGTTCTTTTTATAGTAGGACCTATGACTATTCTTGGATGTGTAAATGCCGGAATAAATAATGATAATTCTCTTATACTTTTAAAATCGCTTCTTGACGGTATATCATCGGTAATTTTTGCCTCTGTTTACGGTTTCGGAGTTATGCTCTCTTCTGTGAGCATATTTGTCGTTCAGGGACTTCTTGTCACGTTTGCTGGTAATTTGTCATTTCTGGCTTCAGAAGTCTATATAAACGATTTTACAGCTGTAGGAGGGCTTATGACGATTGCCATAGGTATAAGAATACTCGAAATAAAAGAAATTAAAGTCGGAAACTATCTGCCTTCACTTTTTTATGTTGTACTGATAGATTTTTTAGCGAAGTTTTTCTGAAAAATATACCTTTAAGGTATATTTTTTTTATAAAAAAATAAAAGAGAAGAATAATCTTCTCTTTTATGGTGGGCAGGGACAGAATCGAACTGTCGACACACGGATTTTCAGTCCGTTGCTCTACCGACTGAGCTACCTGCCCGATAAATGGTGGGCGCTGCAGGGATTGAACCTACGACCCTCTGCTTGTAAGGCAGATGCTCTCCCACTGAGCTAAGCGCCCATTCCTGGCGCCCCCAACCGGATTTGAACCGGTGTCTTTGACGTGAAAGGCCAATGTCCTGGGCCGCTAGACGATGGGGGCATATTTATCGGTTGCATTCGCTAACCGAAATATATTGTACTATAAAAAAACGAATGTGTCAAGCTAATTAAATGCTAACAAAATGTTACGGTTTTTAAAGATTTTTTATAAATATTTTTCTGACAGTATAGTACTGAAATTTTTCGCTATATTTGTTATATCTCCGGCACCGACAAAAAGAAAAACACAGTTATCATAGCCTAAAAGTTTTTTTATCATTTCATTTTCCGAATCAAAAAATTCAGAATATACAGAATATGAATTAAGTATTTTTACAACAGAATGTTCATCAACACCTTCTATAGGATCTTCGAAGGCAGAATATATTTTATATACAAATACCTCATCTGATTTTTTTAAGGCTTTTATAAAACCTTCTGCGCTCCTGTAAAGTCTTGTGTAACGGTGAGGCTGAAAAACAGTTATGATTTTTCTGCCCGGGAAATAATCTCTTGCGGCATCTATTGTCATAGATATTTCTTCGGGAGTATGTGCATAATCATCTATTACATATCTCGTCGTATTATCATAAAGTATGTTAAATCTTCTGTTAACAGTTTTATAAGAAAAAAGAGCTTCCTGTACCTTGCTGAAACTTATTCCGTATTCCATAGCGAATGCAGCAGCTGCAAGGGCATCATATGCATAATGAAGACCGGGTATTGTAAGAGTTATTTTGCATACAAAAGTTTTTTTATAATACATTTCAAATTCCTGATATCTTCCCGAGGTTTTTCTTGAAACAATTCTGTAAGTGTTATTAGGATTTTCACCGAAAGTTACGACATTCTGAAAATCAAAATTCCATGATGCCAAATAAGGATCATCACCGTTAATAAATAATATATCACGTGTTCTTTCAGCATATTTTCTTATGGAATATTCAAGATTTTCAAATTTATTATCATAATGTTCAAGATGATCAGGTCTCAGATTGTTTACTATTACAACATCGGACTGACTGTTTTTTATAAAACCGTCACTTTCATCAACTTCAGCAACGATAAGTCCGGAACCTATTCTGAAATTACCGTCTTCGAGAGAATTATGTATTCCGCCGAGGAAAACTGTGGGATCTTTTTTAGCGTATTTTAAAATATGGGAAATCATAGCGGTAGTACTTGTTTTACCGTCAGTTCCTGTTACACCGACACTCCAGTTTGATTTTAAAATGGAATTAAGATATTCCATTCTGTATAAAACAGGAATATTTTTTTTAGCAGCTTCAATTATTTCAGGATTATCATTTCTTATAGCCGTGCTTCTTATGAGAATATCAACATCAGGTAATTCACTGCTGTGTCCTATGTTTATATTTAAACCTTTTGATTTAAGATATTCTATTCTTTCGTTATTTTCATTATTGGAGCCGTAAACCTCGTTTCCGGAATAATATGCATAAAGGGCAAGACTGCTCATACCTATTCCGCCGATACCGGAAAAGTAATACTTCATTAATAAAAACCTCCTAAATTATTTTAGCTCATCTATATTTTTTACTATTTTTTCAACAGACGGGTTTTTTTCAGGAAAATAAATATAATCTGATTTTTTAGGTGAAATATTATTCAAAAATTTTTCAATTAAAGTATAATCAGGATCATTACCATTTACAATCTCCGCAAGGCCCCTGCTTTTAAGAAAAAGAGCATTTTTTGTCTGATGGTCCTCGGCAGCATCACGCCAGGGAATTATAAGTGAATTTATTTTGTAAAAAAGTATTTCCGAAATAGTCGTTGCTCCGCCTCTTGAAATTATACCATCAATAACCGGTAAAATATTTTCCATTTTGTCAATATAATCAAAAATATGAATATTTTGAGGCAGATTTTCTTTTTTTATATCCTGGGAAATATGTATAAATTCACAATCTTCTGATTTTTCATACATTTTTATCATAATATCGTCTATTTCTTTTGAACCAAGACTTCCGCCCATTACAAGTATAATTTTTTTTGAAAGGTCTTTTATACCGTATTTTGTAAGCAAAGATCTGTTTATAATTTCCGAAGGAGTTCTAACAGGATTACCTGTTTTTATACAATTTGTACCTTTACAGCTCTCTTCAAAAGAATAAAAAACTTTTTCGGCATCCGGCAGAAGTTTTTTGTTTGTAATTCCCATTACTGAATTTTGTTCATGAAGATAAAAAGGAATTTTAAGTTCTTTTAATGCAATACCTACAGGTCCGCATATATATCCGCCTGTCATAAATCCGAAATCCGGATTAAAATTTTTTATGATTTTTTTTATTCTGTTCTTTTCAGAAAACATTTTTAATATAATTTTTATGTTTGCCGGATTATAAAGAGGTCTTCTGAATCCTGTAAGGAAAACTTTTTCTGATTTTGCTTCAGGAAAATCATATTTTAATTTTTTTTCTTCTATTCTTCCGTCTGTGGTAAAATAAAGAATTTCCGCATCATAGTTTTTTTTAATTTCTTTCAGCACGGCAACTGCAGGATAATAATGCCCTCCTGTACCTCCGCCTGAAACTATTATTTTAATTTTTTTCATCAGAATCCTCCGTGAAAATAATTTTATACTGATTATAAATAAGACCCAAAGAAAGAAATAGAGATGTCAATGTTATTATAAGGGATGAATTACCGTAACTCATAAGCGGAAGAGTTACACCGGTAACCGGTACAAAATTTACACCGAGTCCCACAAGAGCATTAACCGTAACCTGTATAAAAATCCATACAGCCGTTAACGATGAATATGCAAAAGTAATATAATCATTTGTAAAATAAGCCATTTTTACAAGCTGAACGGCTAAAAAAAGAAATATAGAAATTACCATAAATATCCCGAGTTTCCCCCATTCTTCACCTATTACAGCCATTATAAAATCACTGTAAGATTCGGGAACACCATATTTTAATTCTCCTCCGAAAGGAGATGTTCCTAAAATTCCCCCGTTTTCAATTGCTTTAAGTGACTGATTCATCTGATAATTATCTGTTTTATTTAAACGGTCAACCTGATAATCCTTTAAAAGTAAATCCTTAAAAGCGAAAAGCGCTATAACAATAATCATACATATGATTAAAAAAGTTATTATATATTTCGGATTTTTTACCGAAATAAATACAGAAAAGAAAAATATTACAGCAACTATCACCGAAGTACTCAGATCGGGTTCTATATATATAAGAAAAATAGGAACGGCACATATAATAAAAGGAAATATTACATTCAGAAAAAAATTGTTCTTTTCCCTGGCTCTGTAATAATAAGAAGCCATAATAGCCGGAAGAAGAAGTTTTGCAAGTTCTGAAGGCTGAAACTGAAAAGGACCTATGTAAATCCATCTGTGAACTTCGGCTATTTCTCTGTAAAATAAAACATAAGTAAGAAAACCTATAAGTATTAAAAACAGATAGATAAAAGCATATTTTTTTCTCAGAAAAGAATTTCCGAATTTAAAAGCTATAAAACCGAAAAAAAATCCAATACCCATTGAAATTATATGATTTAAAAATTTATCCCCTGCACTGAAATTTCTCGTGTTTTCCATAGCAAGAAGTGCACTGTTAACAAAAAAAATACCGAAAACAAGTGCAAGACCGAGAAGAACAAAATAAAATATAAAATTATAACGGAATTCATCTTTTGAAATAAATTTTTCGGATTTCATAATTTGTCAACCAGACTTTTAAAATGATCGCCTCTTTCCTTGTAACTCTTATATTTATCAAAACTTGCGCCTGCAGGAGAGAGTATAACACAATCACCTTCTGATGCAAAATCTTTGGAAACTTTAAGTGATTCCTCAAGAGAATTTACAAACAAAAAATTATCCGGAATTTTATATTTTTTAATTTCTTTCTCCATATCACCGAAAACTATTGTTTTTTTCGAAAAATTTTCCAGTTCCGATATTAATTCTGACATATCCTCATTTTTAGGAACTCCTGAAAGTATAGCTATATAATTTGTATTTCTGAAACTTCTGTAGGCATTTATTGCCGCATGTACATTTGTTGCTTTTGAATCATCATAATATTTTATTCCGGCTTTTTTCCCGCAGAATTCAATTCTGTGCGAAGGAGCTTTAAAAGAAGAAAGCGAATTTTCTATGAGATCTTTGCCGAAACCCATGTTTAAAAGAGTTAAAACAGCAGCTACAGCATTTTCTCTGTATATATTCATATTGAGAAAATCATTTTTTATTTTAATTTTTAAATCAGAAAAAGAAAAAATACCGTTATCTATAAAATCTTTTGAAAAAAATACTTTATGACCTCCGGAATAGTTTATATCGGTATTTTCATTTATTATACCTACTCCTCCGGCCTTAAGAGTTCTTAAAACCATTTCTTTTTTACACCCGTAGTATTCTTCTAGGTTTCTGTGCCAGTTTAAATGATCCGGTGCAAGATTTATTAAAACCGATATTTCAGGGAAAAATTTAGTTGTCCAGAACATCTGAAAAGAACTTATTTCGAGTACATAATAAGGTAAATTAACCGGAGCCGAGACAAGCGGTACTCCTATATTTCCGCCTATAAAGCAGGGATAACCTATTTCTCTTATAACATGTCCGATAAGAGATGTTGTTGTTGTCTTTCCGTTAGTTCCGGTTACACCGATGAAAACAGCTTCACGATTAAATCTTTTTATATGTGTCCAGGCATATTCTATTTCAGTGGTATATCGTATTTTGTTTCCGAAAATAATTTTTGCTGCATCCGAATCGGGAGGAACACCCGGACTTAAAATTGCTAAATCACATGATTTTAATAATTCACCGTGAGATTCCTCGTAAGAAATATTTTTATTATCAAGAAAGTTTTTGTCGGAAATACTGAGTGCGGAATTATTACTCAGATAAACCGTATTTCCCTGATCAGTTAAAAGATTAATCATTTCCCTGTTACTTATACCAAGACCGACAAGACATATTTTCATAAAATAAAGCCTCCAAAAGTTATGATCCCGGCAATAAGATTTATTATCCAGAAATTCATAACAACTCTTTCTTCAGACCATCCTAAAAGTTCAAAATGATGATGTATAGGTGCCATTCTGAAAACTCTTTTATTTCTTAATTTAAAACTTGAAACCTGTATTATAACGCTGAAAAGTTCGCATATAAAAATAAAGCATGTAAATACGGTTAAAAATTCTGATGAATTATAAAGTGCAATCGCAGCAAGCATTGCTCCGAAAGAAAGTGATCCTGTATCACCCATAAAAATTTTTGCCGGTTTTATGTTGTACATCATAAAAGCAAGTACAGGAAGTGTGAGTATAAAAATGATATCATAATTTTTCCCTGTTACCAGTACTGTAAAAAGTGCAGAAACAACAAATGTTCCGGAAGAAAGACCGTCCAGACCGTCTGTGAGATTCGTTGCATTTGACAGGCCGGAAATGAAAAGCACAGCCCACACCGGATAAAACCATCCGAGTTCTATTTTACCGGAACCGAAAGGAATATTTATAAAAGAATGAGGATTATAAAAATTTATAAGAAGAAAAATTATAACTGAAAATATTATCTGAACAATAAGTTTCTGCAGAGAATTGAAACCTGTTGAATGTTTTTTTCTTACAGATATAAAATCATCGAGAAAACCTGTAAAACCGAACAGAATTCCGGATATTCCGGATATCATATAAATTGGATCTTTCTTCACAAAATAAGTTATTATAAACATTAAAAAAATGGCAGAAACAAAAAGAATCCCTCCGAAAGTAGGAGTTCCCTGTTTATAATTATGTAAGTCCGGACCTTCCTGACGTATATACTGTCCGTACTGCTTTTTTTTCATTAATTTGATAAAAGATGGGTAAGTTATTAAAAGAGTAATAAAAAATAAAATATAGACAAAAAAAAGCATGATTATCTCCTTCATTTAATTTTCATCAGATAAAATATCCGAATTTTTAAGATAACTGTAAATTCCCGTACCGTTAGAACCTTTTATATATATTAATCCTTTTTCTTTTAATATTATATCTTTTATAGTATCTACGCTGTTAAAGTTTATTAATTTTACATTATCTGGGGTTTTTAATCCCGAAATATTATAAAAATATACTTTGTCAAAAGTATTAAAAGCTTCCTCAAAAACACGGTTATGATAATTTTCGGATGAATCACCCAGCTCAAACATCTCTCCCATTATGAGAACTTTGTTAGTATAATCCATTTTTCTGACAGAGCTAAAAGCATTTATAAATGATTCGTAGGAAGCATTATAAGAATCGTCAATAATATGATTATTTTTCTTTTTATATATTTTAAAGCGTCCGGCCGGAATATTTATATCAGAAATAGCATAAGGATCTAAAGGAATCTGAATAAATACAGCAAAAATAAGACATGCAAGAAGATCTTTCAGCTGCCCTTCTGACCAGTAATCGTTAAGGGTAAGTAAAACACTTTTTCCGAAAATTTTATAATAAACTTTTGTTTTAAAATTTATGTATTCATAATCTTCTAAATATCCGTCATTACTTTTATTTTTCCCGAATTTTAAAACGTTAAGATTTTTCGGGGGCGTAAGGAGAGTTTCATCTCCGTCCATTATTAAAAGTCCTTTATCCATATTTAAAGTTATTTTCATTTTTTCATCCGCAATATTTTTTCTTGTACCGAGAAATTCCATGTGAGAAGAACCTACAGAGGTTATAAACGCAACATCCGGCTTATAAAATTTTGTAAGAAATTCAAGATCCCCTTTTTTTCTTAAACCCATTTCAAATATACATGTTTCTTCACCTGAATAATCATTTAATATGCATAACGGAATTCCGGTTTCGGTATTCATGTTGCCTTCTGTTCTGAAAGTTTTTATATAAGGGCTCAGAAGAGAAAAAAGAATTTCTTTGGTTGTTGTTTTACCGTTTGATCCGGTAACCGCAATATTCATTTTTGAATTTGTTTTTATTAAATCTGATGTTTCTTCCAGAAGTTTATTCTGTATATTTTCTGTATAAATAATATTTCCGCCGCTTAAATCTTCTTTTTCGGAAAAAGCAAAAGATGCGCCCTTTTTGAACGCATCATCTATAAAAAGATTTCCGTCTGTATTTTCTCCGTTTAAAGCAAGAAAAACATCGTTTTTTTCAATTTTTCTCGAATCGGTTTTAAATTTCATACCCCGGTTTTTAAGATCTAAAAAATTCATTATTTTTTCATACTCCTTCTGAGGTTTTCAATACATTCATAAGCAACTTCGAAATCATCGAATTTTACTTTTTTCCCGTTTGAAAAAATCTGATGTTTCTCATGGCCTCTTCCGGCTATTATAACTATATCTTCTCTGTTTGCAAAATTAATTGCCGCATTTATTGCTGTTTTTCTGTCAGGGATAACTATGAAGTTTTTATCGAGTTCTATTCCTGTTTTTATATCCTCTACAATTTTGTCCGGATCTTCATCTTTAGGATCGTCAGTAGTGAGAACAATAATATCGGCAATTGAACTGACAACTTCTCCCATTATTTTTCGCTTACCTTTATCAGCATTTCCTCCGGCACCAAAAACACATATAACACGGCCTTTTACAATTTTTTTAGCTGTCATAAGAACTTTCTCAAGTGCATCAGGTGTATGTGCAAAATCTATTACAACAGAAAAACCAAGAGCTTTTGAACTCGGTACAAGCTGAAATCTTCCGGGAACACCTTTAAAAGTTATAACCCCGTGTTTTATTTCTTCATAGGATAAACCCAGAAGATTTGCCGCTATAGCGGCATTTGTTATATTGTACGCATTAAATGTACCTATTATAGATGAATAAATGGAAATTTCCTTACCATCAGGTGTGGTGATTTTAAAGTTCATCTGATAAATACTTTCCGAAATATCTTTTATTTTGAAATCCGCCTCATCTGACATACCGTAAGTGATTATGTTTTCTCTCGGAATATCCGGAAATTTTGAAAGCGGAAGATTGTCCGTGTTAATTATAACTTTTCCGTTCGGTCGCAGATAATTTACCAGTGAAAGTTTAATATCCTCGTATTCCTTAAAATCTTTATGATAATCAAGATGATCTCTTGTTATATTTGTATATGCAACTATATCAAAACTGAGATTATCTATTCTTTTCTGTGCTATTGCATGAGAGGAAACTTCGAAATTTACGAAATCAATATTTTTTTCCGTGCTTTTTTCAAGTATATCAACTATTTTCAGTGTGCTGGGAGTTGTATTGTAAGGCATATCAATAACTTCATCATTTATTTTTATTTCAACGGTTGATAAAAGACTGCTGTTTTTCTTAGCTTCCCTGAGAAGATGGTGAAGCAGGGAAATACTTGTTGATTTACCGTTAGTTCCCGTAACGGCATAAGTTTTAAATCTGTTAAGATCAACATCGGAAAAATGATAAGCAATATCCGCAAGTGCTTTTCTTGAGTTTTTAACTCTCAGATAATTTATATCACCTAAATCAATAAGTTTTTTATTATTTTCAAGAATTATAAGGGCCGCACCTTTTTTATAAGCAGTGTTTATATAATCGTGACCGTCAACAGCAGATCCTTTTATAGCAACAAATATATCGTTTTCCTCTACTTTTTCACTGTTGTCTTTTATATTTTTTAATTCCGTGTCTCCTGATATTTTAATGTTTTTAGAAACAATCTGATCTTTCAGAAGATCAATAATTTCGTTTAAAATCACAATATCTCCCCCTCTTTATAGAAAAATGTGCATATTTTTTAACATTTTAACTCCAAAATTGTTATTTGACAAGTTGTAAATTTGTTGATATCATATCATTAGCACTCAAAAAAAAGGAGTGATAAAATGGGATATGAGCTGACAGAAAGACAAAAAGAAGTGCTTATTAATGTTGTAAAATTTTATATAAAGGAAAACAGACCGGTCAGTTCCGAAGATGTACTGAGTTTTTCTGAAATAAAGGCCAGTTCGGCTACTATCAGAAATGATATGCAGAAACTTCAGAAACTAAAATATATTTATCAGCAGCATACTTCCGGTGGAAGAATTCCTACCGATAAAGCGCTTAAAATTTATTTTGAAATAATTGAAGAAGTATATTCCAAAAAAAATTTATCACTGGATATTCCCAAAGAATACAAATTTTACGATTTAAATCTTATGTTTGAAAATATTTCAAAGATTGTATCAAATTTGCTCAGAGGAATGGTTATTTTTGAATATCCGGATCCTAAATATATTATAATAACAAGAGCTGTAGTAGCTCCTCTTACTGATTATAATTATGTTGTTACACTTCTTACAAACCTCGGTATGACAATATCAAGGACTGTAGAGGTTTACGGACTTCCTGGACCGCATGATCTTGAAAAAATGCTCAATGAAGGTCTTATGGGAAAATCACTTATGGAAATATACAGGGCATTCGGAAGTAAAGATATAAAAACCGATGACCTCAGAGTGCTAAATATGTACGATCTTATAGAAGCACTACTCAATGAATTTTCAAGAAACAAATATATTGTTTCCGGTTTTGAAAAATTAATATCAAATTATAAACCCAATATAGATACTCTTGAAAGTCTCAGTATGCTTGTGGAAAATGATGAAATAAAAGAAGAAATATTTTCACAGCTTGATTTTTCAAGAGATATAAAAATATTTTTCGGAAATGAAATAAGCTCAAAAAGTCTCAGAAATTACGCATTTTTTTATTCTTCATACTGTATGGACATGAATTCTGTAGGAAGAATGGTATTTGTGACCAATAAATATACGGATTACGAAAAAACATATACTGTTATTAAAGAATATTTATCGAGGTTCTCTGAAATTATATCAAAAAATCTATAATAAATAAAATACCGGAGGTGTCTTTATGGCAAAAAAAGATGACAAAAAAATTAAGAATGAGAATGAAAAAATAAATAAAGAGGAAAAAAATGAAGAAATACCTGTTGAAACAGAGAAAAAACCTACCTATGAAGAGCTCGAAGACAGTATTGAACTATTAAAAACAGAAATTGAAAATTCTAAAAAAGAAACGGAAAAATACAGAAATGCGGCAGTTTCAATTAAATCTGATTTTGAGAATTATAAAGATTATATTGAAAGAGAAAAAAAGGATATAGAAAGAAAGACAAAAGAAAAAGTACTAAAAAGTGTTCTTACTCCTTACAGTAAACTTAGTATATCTATGAAATACAAAGAAACAGATGAGTTCGTAAAAGCTGTCGAAATGGTTTACAGGGATTTTAAAAAATCTTTTGAGGATAACGGACTTGAATTTATAATACCTGAAAGAGGGGTACAGTTTGATCCTTTTGAACATGAAGTTATGGATAAAGTTGAAACTGATGAAGTAAGCGAATATCATGTTTATGAGGTTTCGTATCCCGGATATAAAATTAACGGAAGAGTTGCGGAAGCTGCAAAAGTAACGGTTGCGGTTAAACCTAAAAAGACAGAACCGGTTAAAGATGAAAATGTTCAGCCGGAAAATAATACTGAAGATAAAGAAGAAGGTGAGGAATAATGCCTCAGAAAAAAGATTATTACAGAATACTGGAAGTAGAAAAAAGTGCTTCACAGGAAGATGTAAAAAAAGCCTACAGGAAACTTGTAAAAGAATGGCATCCTGACAGACATATGGAAGATAAACAGATAGCAGAAGAGAAATTTAAAGAAATACAGGAAGCTTATGAAGTTCTCAGCAATCCTGAAAAGAGAAAACTTTATGACAGATTCGGTTTTGTTCCTGAAGGCGGAATGCCTAACGGAGGCGCAAGAGGAGGAACAGGCGGATTTGAAGATATATTCGGAGATATATTCGGAGGATTCGGCGGAAATCAGAGCAGTCAGGGAGGACCGTTTTCAGATATATTTGATATGTTTTTCGGTTCCGAAAGAAACACTTCCGGAGGAAGAAGAAGAGGAAATCCTCCGCAACGCGGCGATGATATTCATGTAAATCTTAGTTTTGAACTTAAAGATATACTTTATGATTCAAAAAAAATAATAGAATATACAAGAACTTCAGAATGTCATTCATGTAAGGGGACAGGTGCAAAAAACGGAACTGCTTTCAAAACATGCCCCAGATGTAACGGAACAGGTCAGCATCAGGAAGAACAGAGAACACTGTTCGGAAGTTTTATAAGAACATCAGTATGTCCTACATGCTCCGGAGAAGGGAAAATAATAGAAGAAAAATGCAGTGATTGTTCGGGAACAGGAAAAATATCTTCTAAAGAAAGGATTGAAGTTACAATTCCGGCAGGAATTGAAGACGGAGCTATATTAAGATACAGGGAAAAAGGTAACGCCGGAAAATTCGGAGGGCCATCCGGTGATCTTCTTATGCATCTCAGAGTAAACCCGGATAAAAGATTTATAAGAAAAGGGTCAGATCTTGAAACTGAAATAAAAATTAATTATATAACAGCTGCTCTCGGCGGAGAAATACAGATTCCGACACTTGAGGGAAATATAACAGAAAGCATATCGGAAGCAACAAATCCTGATACTGTTATCAGACTTAAAAATCAGGGACTTCCGAGTTATAACGGAAGAAAACGCGGAGATATTTATGTTAAAATAAATGTAGAGTTTAATAAACCTTCTATCAAAGAAAGAAAATTACTTAAAGAAATAGCTAAAATAAAAAATCTTTCTGATATATCATAATATTTTCATACAAATTATTAAAAGAGGTGAATGCCTTGACAATTTTAAAAAATAAACAGGAATTCAGAAAATCCGCAGTTGATTATTTTATAATCACTGTGGGGACTCTTCTTACTGCGTTCGGTGTTGTTTTTTTTATGGAGCCTTTTAATATAGTTGCCGGAGGGGTAAGCGGACTCGGAATAGTATTTAAGGTTTTTTTCGGCTGGCAGCTCTGGATACAGGTACTTATATATAATGTAATGCTTTTTATTCTCGGGTTTAAACTTTTAGGAATAGGTTTCGGGGTTAAAAGTATTTACTCTTCGCTTATGCTTTCGTTTTTTATGGCGATTTTTGAAAATTTTCTGTCACTTAACAGTATGCTCACTTCATTTGTAACGGGTTCTGCCGTGGATATGAATCTGATGGGAGCTATTTACGGCGCACTTATTTCAGGAGCCGGAATGGGACTTGTAATATGGAGAGGTGCAACAACAGGCGGAACAGATATACTTGCGATGATTATAAATAAATATTTTAATATATCGGTCGGAACAGGACTTATGGCATGCGACAGTATTATTACGGCATTATCGGTGTTTATAAACCCTTTACTGCCTATGTACGGAATTATGGCTATATTTGTTACCGGTAAAACAATAGATGCTATTATCGACGGTCTTGGATCTACCAGAACGGTTTTGATAATAAGCGAACAATATGATAAAATAAAAGATGAAATCTATTTTCAGCTCGACAGAGGTGTTACATATATAAAAGGTGTCGGTGCTTATACCGGCAAAGATAAAAATATTGTTATGGTCACTGTTTCAAGAGCTGAAATAGGTAGTCTAAAAAAACTTGTTAAATCCATTGATTCTAAAGCTTTTGTAGTTATAATACAAAATAACGAAGCTCTTGGATACGGATTTAAGAATTTATCTTAAAAAGAGAGGTGTGTTATGGTAGAAGATCCTTTAGGGTCGGGGTTATTTATCTTGGTTCTTTTAGTTTTTTCAGCTTTTTTTTCTGCATCGGAGACTGCACTCACAGCTATAGGAAAACATAAAGTAAAAGATTATCTTGACAACGAAAATGACGAAAAGAAAAAAAATAAGATAGCAAAATTTCTGGAAAAACCTAATCAGTTTCTTACAACAATACTTATAATGAACAATGTGGTAAACATTTTAGCAACTTCTTTATCCACTATGTTTATAATGAGTTTTCTTCCGGAAGAATCTTCGGGATCGGCAATATTTATAGCTACGGCAATTATGACTATACTTATACTTATTTTCGGAGAAATAACCCCTAAAGTTTATGCAAGGGAAAACAGAGAGAATTTTTTTAAGTTTTCCTTCAGTATAATTAATGCCATAAATGTGGTACTTACCCCTGTGGTATGGGTTCTTGTAAATTTATCCAATATAGTAATAAAAGCTTTCGGCGGACATAAAATAAATGCCGCACCTTTTATTACAGAGGATGAAATAATGAGTTATCTTGATATATCACATGAAGAAGGGGTAATTGAAAAAGAAGAAAAATATTTAATGCAGAGATCGCTTGAAATGAGGGAAATTTCCGTAAAGGAAATAATGACACCCAGAGTTGATATGGTAGCAATAGAAGATAATCAGACGGTTTCTGATCTGATAAAAGTAGTTAATGAGGACGGATATTCAAGAATACCTGTGTACAAGGATTCTCTTGATGTAATAGTCGGAATTTTCTACGTAAAAGATATGTTCAGACTTATGGAAAACAATTATCCGCTTGGTGATTTTTACAGTATGTCTGTAATGAAAATGGTTCATAAACCTTTTTTTATACCTATAACAATTAAAGTAAAAGACCTTCTTAAGCTTTTTCTTTCTAACAGAACACATCTTGCGATAGTAGTTGATGAATACGGCGGAACCGCAGGAATAGTAACTCTTGAGGATGTTATAGAAGAGCTTACGGGAGAAATACTTGATGAATATGATGATGTTACTGAGGAAGCTGATTTTACAAGAGTAGATGAAAATACTATAATAGCTAACGGATCGAGTACTATAAACGATATAGAAAGAGAATTTGATCTTGATCTTCCTGATACTGAGTTTGAAACTATAGGAGGATTTCTTCTTGAAAAACTTGAAAGATTTCCAAGACCTGCAGAAAAAATAGTTTTTGAGGGTTTCGAATTTGAAGTTATATCGGTAACCATGAACAAAGTTGATAAAGTAAAAATAAGAATTCTCCAAAAAGAAGAAGAAAACGAAGGAGATGCAGAATATTGAATAAAAATATAGATAATCTCAGAAAAAATGCCGAAGAGGCCAGAAAAAACGCATATATACCCTATTCGGGTTTTGCGGTGGGTGCGGCTCTGGAAACAGATGACGGAGAAATTATTTCCGGATGCAATGTAGAAAATGCATCTTACGGTTTATCATGCTGTGCCGAAAGAAATGCCATTTTTAAGGCTGTTTCAATGGGAAAGAAAAAATTTAAATCTATATATATAGTTGCGGATACCGAAGATCCTGTCAGCCCATGCGGAGCATGCAGACAGGTTTTAAGGGAATTCGGAGTATTCGATGTTTATCTTGCTAATCTTAAAGGTGATATAAAAGAAACAAATACCGAGGAACTTCTTCCTTACGGATTCAGCAGTGATGATTTAAATGAAAAAAAATAATCTTCCTATAAAAATTTTAGTAATCGATGATTCCGAAACAAACAGATATTATATAAAAACAGTCTTCTCTTTTGCGGGAGAAGATTTTCTATGTATTACTTCGGAAGACGGATATTCAGGACTTGCAACAGCAAGAGAGGAAAAACCTGATGTAATAATTCTTGACATAATGATGCCCGGCAAAGACGGATATCAGGTATGCAGGGAATTAAAAGAAGATCCTGTTACTAAGGAAATTCCGGTACTTTTTATGACATCACTCAGTCAGATTGAAGATAAAGATAAAGGTTTTTCTGTTGGTGCTGTTGATTATATAGCAAAGCCGGTTGAGGCTTCCGAACTGATAGCAAGGGTTCAGACACATTCAAACCTTTACAGGGCAAAAAAATCAATAGAAGAATCTTATGAAAATATACAGAAAGAATTAAAAACAGCACAGGCACTTCAACTTGAAATGCTGCCTAAAAAAAATTTCATAAAAAATATATTTTTTAACTGGTATTTCAGGCCTTCGATGGATGTTTCGGGAGATATTTTCGGAGCTGTTGATACAGAAAAGGATATCAGTTATTTTTATATTATAGATGTTTCCGGTCACGGTGTTGCTTCGGCAATGCTCTCTCTTTTGGTAAAACAGAGTATAGAAACGGCGATAAAAGATAATGAAATTTATGATATATATGAATTGGTAAAATTTTTAGATGAAAAAACATCCGAATATTTTTCCGACGGAGGGTATTTTACATGTATTATTATGAAAATGTATGAAAATACTGTAGAATTCGGTAATTTCGGACACAGAAAACCGATTTTTTTAAAAAACGGAAAAGCTTATATTCCGCAGGGAACAAATCTGCCTATGGGAATGGGATATTATTCTGAAATTGATAACATAGAAAAAGATATTTATGAATTCGCTGAAAATGATATTATTGTTGTTTATACAGACGGAATTGTAGAAGCTGAAAATGATATCAGAGAATTTTTTTCAGAGGAAAGAATGATAAAAATTATTGAGGAAAATTCGGAAAACAATTCTGAAAATATAGTCCGGAAAATTGAGGAAAATTTTTTAAAATTTTCTTCATCCAATGATCCGGCGGATGATATTACTATATTAGTTATGAGAAAGGTGAAAAAATGAATTTCAGAGAAAAAGAAACAGAAAAAAAGACAATATATAAAGGAAATATAATTGATGTATATTCATATAAAGTAGAACTTCCTAACGGAAAGGAAGCTCCGAGAGATGTTGTAAGACATCCCGGTGCTGTTGCCGTACTTCCTGTTGATGAAAATGGAAATATATACCTTGTTCAGCAGTTCAGATTTCCAATAAATCAGGAACTCTATGAAATACCTGCGGGTAAAATTGATAGTGGGGAAGAACACTACGAATGTGCTGTAAGAGAACTTAAAGAAGAAACAGGAATGTCATCAGATGATATGGTTTATCTCGGTGGAATTTACACAACACCTGGATTTTCTGATGAAATAATACATATATATATTGCAAAAAATCTTTCTTACGGAAAAAGCTGTCCGGATGAAGATGAATTTTTAAGTGTTGTAAAAGTTACAAAAGAAGAATTTATAAAAATGATTTCAGAGAATAAAATAACGGATGCAAAGACATTATCTGCTTATGCTAAAGCTTTAATATACGGAGGTATCTAAAATGGAAATAAGAACAAGATTTGCCCCGAGTCCTACTGGGTTTTTACACGTAGGCGGAGCCAGAACAGCACTTTATAATTATTTATTCGCAAGAAGACATAACGGAAAATTTATTCTCAGAATTGAAGATACAGATGTTGAAAGATCAACAAAAGAATCAGAAAATCAGCTTATAGATGCACTCACATGGATGGGACTTGAATGGGATGAAGGACCTCAGGTAGGCGGAGATTACGGCCCTTACAGACAGAGTGAAAGAAATGATATTTATTTAAGTAAGGCAAAAGAACTTATAGAAAAAGGCTCTGCATATGAAGCTTATATATATCCTGAAGAACTTGAACAGATAAAGGAAAAACTTCTGAGTGAAGGAAAACCGCCTCATTATGATTATGAAACAATATCAGGGTATGATACTCCGGAGAGAAGAAAAGAGTATACCGGAAAGGGAAATAAACCTGTTATTTTCTTTAAAATGCCCAGAAAAGATTATTCAATAAACGATCTTATAAAAGGGCCCGTTACATTTAAAGAAGGTGCTATAGGTGATTTTATACTTATAAGAAGTAACGGACAGCCTACATATAATTATGCTGTTGTTATAGACGATATGCAGATGAAAATTACTCATGTAATAAGAGGTGATGATCATCTTTCAAATACACTGAGACAGATTGCTGTTTATGAAGCTTTTGAAGCTAATGTTCCTGAGTTCGCACATGTTTCAATGATACTCGGACCTGACGGTAAAAAACTTTCAAAAAGACACGGTGCAACTTCTGCTGAAGAATTCAGAAGCAGAGGATATTTACCCGAAACACTTCTCAACTATCTTGCACTTTTGGGATGGTCAAATCCTGACGGAAAAGAAATAATGTCTGTTAATGAAATGATAGAATCTTTCGGACTTGACAGAGTTAATTCCAGCCCTGCAATATTTGACGAAACAAAATTAAAATGGATGAACGGAAATTATATAAGAAATGCAAACATGGAAAGAATATTCAATCTCTCCGTACCTTTTATAACAGAAGAAAAACTTCTGACTCAGGAGCAGTGCCAGACAAGCAAAAAATGGCTTTACGAAGCAATAGAGCTTGTAAGAACATCTGTTGAGGAACTTAAAGATATACCGAAAGAACTTTCTGTTTTTATAAAAGATTATGAAATCGAATATGACAGTGAGTTTATGGAATATTTTACGGCACAGGGAGTAAAAGAAACAATAAAAGAGGCTTACACACTCATACAAAATGATGATTCATGGGAAAGTGAGACAATACTTGAAAATCTTAAAAATGCAATGAAAAATGCAAAACCACAGAAAAAATCATTTTATCTCGCATTAAGGAAAGCTCTGACTAATCAGTTTCACGGTCCTGATCTTGTAAAAACAATTCACCTTATAGGAAGAGCGAGGGTTATAGAGAGACTTGAAAAAGTGGTGAATTTATGAATAAAATAACAATTTATGATACATTAAGCGGAGAGGAAAAAGAATTAACACCAATTGTACCCGGAAAAATAAAAATGTATGTATGCGGTCCTACAATATATAATCTTATACATATAGGAAATGCAAGACCTATGATTATTTTTGATTCTTTCAGAAGATTTCTCGAATATTCCGGATACGAAGTTACAATGGTTCAGAACTTTACCGATATTGACGATAAAATAATAAATAAAGCTAATTCTGAAAATGTCTCATGTGATGAAATATCAGAAAGATACATAAATGAGTTCTGGAAAGACTCTGAATTATTAAATATAAGAGCACCTAATTTTTCACCGAAAACTACAAATTATGTAGATAACATAATAAAATTTATTGAAGAACTTATAAAAAAAGGTTTTGCGTATCAGTCAGGCGGAGATGTATATTTTCGTGTAAGAAAATTTGATAAATACGGAGAACTTTCTCACAGAAACATAGAAGATATGAGATCAGGTTCGAGAATAGAAATATCTGATATAAAAGAAGATCCTCTTGATTTTGCACTATGGAAAAATGCAAAAGAAGGAGAACCCTACTGGGAAAGCCCATGGGGAAAAGGAAGACCGGGATGGCATATAGAATGTTCGGTTATGTCTACTGAACTTCTCGGAAAAGAATTTGATATACATGCAGGAGGAAATGATTTAATATTTCCGCATCACGAAAATGAAAGAGCACAGTCAATAGCCCTTCACGGGACAAATTTTGCTAATTACTGGATGCATAACGGTATGATAAAAGTTTCAGGGGATAAAATGTCTAAATCCATAGGTAATATATGGCTTGTAAGAGAAGTAATAAAAAAATACGGCCCTGATACTTTAAAAATATTTGTACTTTCAAAACATTACAGATCTCCTATAGATTTCAATGAAGAGGGACTTGAAGCACAGAAAAAATCAGTTGACAGAGTTCAGGAAAGCTTGCTTTCCGCAGAAGAATTTTTCGGAGGAAATGTTCCTTTTGTAAAACATTCCGAAAATTACGAAAAAGAGAAGGAATACATAAAAAATTCTCTATCAGTCGATTTTAACACACCTAAAGCAACAGCTAAAATTTTTGATTACAGCAGAGAAATTAATAAAGCTATTACCGATAAAGATGAAAAAGCTGTAGCTGAATATTATTATCTTATTAAAAATGAAATAGGAAGTATATTTGGTCTTTTTCTCAGCACTTCCGAAAAAAAAGGTAATAAGACAGACGATATAATGAAAATAGTTACAGAACTAAGAACTGTACTCAAGAAAAATAAAAATTATGAATTAAGCGATTTTATAAGAAATAAACTCGGTGAAATAGGTATAGAAATAAAAGATACACCAACAGGAACAGAGTACAGAATAAAATAAAATATCTCCGAAATTTCGGAGATATTTTATTTTTTTATTACAACATAAACATCTATTTCATCGCCGCCTGAAATATTTCCTACAAATTTTAAAATATTTCCTTCAACGGAAATTTTCATTTCGGATCCGCGTACAACGGATGGAGGTGTTATATTTATAGGATAACCTACTTTTTCAAGAGATACGGCAATAGCCCCTGAAATCATATTTCCGAGTTCTCCTATTGCTGAAACAGCCATTTCATCAACAGAAGTTATTTCCATCATGCCTGCCATCATATTGTTAACAATTGTAATAGCAGTTTTTGAAGGAACTGTGTAAATAACGTTTCCCTGAAGAGAACCGTTGAATCCTATAGTAGTAACTATTTCATAAGATTCTGATATTTCGCGTATAAGATTTGGTTTCTGAAGTCGGACCTCGCTTTTTGCCGCTGCTTTAAAGGTAGAAGTAAGAGCTTCCAGGACTGAATTAATTATTTTTACATCAATCATTGAAACACCTCCTTTTATTATTAATATTATTATATCATTTATAAACGTAACATTTTGTTTTTTTTCGTTATGTTAAAGTAAAATTCCGGAGTAATAAACTCCGGAACTCATAAATAAAATTTATTCTATTATATATACTCTTGCCTCTGTAGGGTTAAGAGAAACTCTCAGTTTGCCGTCGTGGATTTCCCAGTTGCTTTCACCGCGTCTGAAATTTTCTATTACGGTTTTTACTTTGTGATCTCCTCTCCATGTATAAAATCCGAGGTCTATTTCATAATTATAAGGATATTCACTGTTTAGATTTACAGGAATAACAATACCTTTCTTACCATTCCAGTAAAAAAGTGCAAAAGAAGTATCACTGTAATCATATATTCTGAGATTTGCAGTATCGGCAACTAAATCAGAAACTTCATTTTTAACATTTCCTAAAAGTTCAAGCAGTTTTACCATATGATGATCAGTATCCCAGTGTAGTACATACCAGTCAAAGAAAGCGAGTTTCCCGTAAAACTGATCATTAGGCGGAAGATTATCGAATTTTTCCTGCATAGGATTTTCAAAATCAAGTCCTGTATTCATAGGCTGTGATTCAAATATTTCATAACCGGAATTTATTACAGTAATACCGTTGGGCATAAAAGTATTTACAACAGCCGATATTTTTGAAAAATGTTCCCTGAGTTTTCTGGTAACAGCCCTTGGTGAATCAGGTGTTTCCGAAGTTGCAAAGCACGGAAGCGTTAATTCGGGCATCATTTTTAAAGTAAATTTTTTAAACCAGCCTTCCGGAATTCTCGGTTCTGACCACCATGAATTTCCCAATATTCCGTCATAACCGCTATTTTTTGCTTTTTGAAAGTTATCCATACTCAATTCTTCGGCAATTATAACAAATGAAGGATCAAATTTTTTGGCTTTTTCTATTATCATATGCTCAAGTTCTTTCGGAAGAGCATGTCCCATATCAAGTCTTGCTCCGTCTATACCGTATGTTCTCTGATAAAAAGGCATTATATCAGCAATTTTTTCCCATAAAGGAAAGTTTTTTTCTTTTCCGGGGAAATTACTTGATTTTACAACATCAAAAAGAACATAAGGAGGCTGATTTTCAGGAATATACTGTATAGCTGCATCCGGATGACTCATGTAAAGTCTTAGGAATGTTATATCATCCCAGGTGGGCTGAGGATCATTTATCCAGTCTGAAAAGCCGGGAACAGTAATAACTTTAAATTCTTTTATAAGTTCTGTAAGAAAATCGGGATTGTTGTAATTTTTTTCAACAAAAGCAGCCCATTTTTCAGGATTTTCTGTTTTAGGGTCAAATCTGAATTTTTTAAGATGTTCTTTAACAGGTTCACTGTTGTAAAGTATTCCGAGGTTTTCAACAGTAGGCTGTTCAAATTTCATTTCAGGAATATAAGGCGGCTTATATGAACCGAGTTCCCTGGAATCTATCCAGTAAAACCATTCAGGATGATCAAGAATCATTCTGTTATCACGTGCCGAAGTTCTCGGAACAAAATCAAGCATAACTCTTATATTCATTATATGACAGGCTTCAACAAAAGCTCCGAATTCATCATCAGCATCGAATTTATCTTCTAAAATAGTGTCATGATAATCCTTTTCTATTTTAAAGAAATCTTTTACGGAATAAGGAGAACCTACTTCACCCTTTTTGTATTCGCTGCTTGACTGGGTTATAGGAAGAAGGTATATACAGTTTATACCCATTTTTTTAAGATAAGGAATAAGTGCTGTCATTTTAAGAAAAGTTCCTGACTGAGTGAAACCATTTCCATCGATAGGTAAAAAAATATTGTTTTCATCGTGAATGTAAGCAGAGGTCATTCTTACATGAGCACTATAAACAATAGATTTTCTTATCCAGTCCGGTGTATTTTCATTTTTTATAAAAGACAGAGGTTTTGAATAATCATTTACTGAATTTACGGACTGAGTAATATTTTCAATAATACCTGAAAAATATTCGTAGGGATTTACAAAAAATTTACGGCCCTTCAGTTTAACATTTCCTACATAATTATCGGGCATCCATCTCTTTGGAACAGCATAATTTGTGATACCTGAATCTTTTTTTTCATTAAGAAAAGATAAAATATCATTAAGTTTACCCATAACTTGCCCTCCCTTTCAGAAATAAATAAAATGTATAGTTATTAATTAATTTTAAGCAGAGTTAGTTTTTTATTAAAATTTATACTATAAATATTTTTAATTCCATTAATATTCTGCACACATATATATTACATCTTTTTATAAATAATATAACAAAAATAAAAATGAGATTTACCGTAAAACAAAATTATCTGATCTGAATATTATTTTTAGATAAAATGTTTCCCATAAATGATTTTTTTTATTAGATAAAAAAACAAGAAGCCATACGCTTCCTACTCTAACTAATATATATGAATTGTAAATGTATAAATTTTTTCTTTTATTGAAAACCCATAATCAGTATAAGCTTTAATTTCTGAATTGTCATTCTCGGGAATTAAAAGTAAAACGGTGTTTGATTTTTTAAAAGATAATTTTAATGCTTCATCAATTAAATTTATCTTTGTACGGATATCTTTAGCATATAAAAAATATACTTCTTCTTCAGTTCTATTAAAAGATGATAATACAACAAAACCGGTAATTTGATTATCTTCAGTAACAATAAGCTTTTTAAATCCATCTTTTTCTTTTAATAGTCTTTTTCCGTTCCAGTAAACATCCGGGAATATAGTATCGTGTAATTTAACAAATTTACTTTCATATTCATTTGGTAAAAGTCTTGCAAAGGATTCTTTATTAGCTTTAAACAAATTTTTTTCAATGTATAACATTGTATCTAATCCATCGGTTTGGGCATTAATTTTTTTCATGTAATTAATTGCAGAAATATTAAAATCATTAACTACAAAATCGATAGTGAACCCTTTATATGTGATATGTAATATTTTATAAAACTCATCAAAACAACTTTCATAGTTAACATTAGAAAAATATGCAAGAATTTGAATATATTTTTCATCAGATTCAATCAAAAATTCAAGAAATCCGATAATTTTCTTATCATATTCACAAACTAAAATAATATGGTTTTTTGATTCAATTTCAGAATCAAGTCTATTGATAATTTCCCTTTCATCTTTCGGGAAATATCGTGTTAAATTAGAACCTATATTGCATTCTAAAATTAATTCAGTACACATTTTTATATCACTTTTTTTTATTTCCCGTATCATAAATTATTCACCTGAAAAATATTCTAAGATATTGATTAAAATAAACATATTAATCTATTTTTCAAAAAATTCCGAAATTGCGGAAATACTAATTTTTAATAAAAATTAAAATCAGGTTATATGTATAAAAAATTTTTAAAAATGGCGGAGGCGATGGGGTTCGAACCCATACGGGATTATTCATCCCACCGGTTTTCGAGACCGGCTCCTTACCAATTCAGAACACGCCTCCGTTCTTAAACAATACTATGTTATTATAAAAAAATCAAAAAAGCAATTATTTTCTAATAATTTAAAGTAAAATAAACATTTCTTTTACATTTGTTTATTTAGGAACATTTTCAAGTTTTTTATAAACATATTTAAGTGCTGATTTTAATCTTTTATTTTCTTCTCTTAGGAGAGTATTTTCATTTTTGTAAAAATCTGTATTTTTTTCTTTTCCGTAACCGTTATATGCTTTTGAAAATATTTTTAAAACGCAGTCTTTAAGATCTGTATTGTAATTAAAAAGGCAGAAAGAAATAAAAATACTGAAATAAGGTACATTTTCAGGATTTTCGGCATATACTGAATTCAGAAGATTATCGGAAAAATCATCAAAATCATTAAATTCATAGTTTTCAACCACAGTACTTATATTATTGTTGTAGTTTTCTGAAAACTTTATATATATTTTTTCACAAACGGTATTTATAACAGGATCTTTCGGAAATCGGCCGTAAGAAAGAATATGATTTATTATGCGGTTAAAAAATTTTTGTATGACAACAAGAGGAGTATCTTCCGTATTTTCTGTAATTATATTATAAATGTCTTTACTGATACTGTTGTCATAAATATAAATACCGCTCAGGGCATTTGTGAATATCATTGAGTAGAATAAATTCCTGTCAGCGGTTCCGTATAATTTTTCCAGTTCTTTTATATTCCTGTCAACGAAAAAAACAGTTTTTTCAGTGATTATCATAAAAAAAGACTTATAATTTGTTGCGGAAAGTTCGTACATTTTATCCCCCTAAAATAATAAATATATATATATTTACATTATATCAAATTTAACAAAAAATAAAAATTATTCTTTTGATACTATCCAAAATGAATTTTCAAACATCAGTGAAGGATAAATATCTTTGTATAAATTATAATTATTTAAAATATTTCCGAAAAAAATTTCTTTTTTAGGATATTTTGAGAAAAAATAAATATTTTCCGATTTTGAAATAATATCAAGTGAAACTGTTATTCTGTCACATTTAGGATTGCCGGAATCATAAACGGGAAAAACAGGAGAAGTATTTTTAAAATGGTTTTTATTTTCAGGAAAAATACTTGCTGTATGTCCGTCAGCTCCGACACCCAGTATTATCATGTCCATAACAAAAGGAATATCAGGAACTGTTTCCAGTTCTTTTTCGTATAATTTACAGGAAGTATTTATATTTTCGGAATAGTTTATCTTGTGAATATTTTTCTCAGATAGGCATAATTCATCAAAAAATTTTTTTTTGGCTCTTCCATAATTACTGTATTCATGGGATTCCGGAACAAAACGTTCATCTGACCAGAAAAAATGAATTTTATCCCATTTAATTTTTGTATAGTATTCTTCAAGAAGTATTTCAAACAATCTGTCCGGAGTACTTCCTCCGGATATCATAAGATAAAAATTTTCTGATGACTTAGTTTTTTTTATATAATTTATATAGATTATATAAGCAAGTCTTTTGGCTGCATCATCATATGTATCAAAAAAGTCAATATTATTATTCATTATTTCACCCCTTTTAATTTATCCATGTCCTTCCGTCATTTTTTATAAGAGCTTCTGATTCTGAAGGACCCCAGGAACCTGAAGAATAATAAAACAGATTATTCTGTTTTCTGTGTGCCCAGTCTTCAAGTACAGGAGTAAAAAGCTTCCAGGAAATTCCCATACCGTCATCCCTTACAAAAAGTGTCTGGTCACCTATAAGACTGTCTAAAATAAGTCTTTCATATGCATCCGGAGAATCTGAAGGGTTGTATCTGAATTTCATATTAAGCGTATTCATACAGAGTTTTGAACCTGGCTGTTTAGCCTGTACCATAAATTCAAAACCCTCATCAGGCTGAATATTTAATAAAAGAACATTTGGTTCTGTGTTCAGTTCATTTCCGAATATATAATGCGGAACTTTTTTAAAAACTATAGCTATACGGCTTAATTTTTTATTCATGCGTTTTCCGGATCTCAGATAAAAAGGTACACCGCTCCATCTCCAGTTATCTATAAGAATTTTTGAACTGACAAATGTTTCGGTATAAGAATCTGAATTAATTCCTGTTTCCCTGTTATATGGCAAAACACTTTTTCCGTCTATAATACCATCTGAATACTGACCGCGTACGATATAAGAATTAATATTATTTCTGTCAAAAGGGCGTATTGAATTTATAAGTTTTTTCTTCTCATCACGAATAGCATTTGCATCGAGTGAATAAGGAGGTTCTATTGTTATCATTGAAAGAAGCTGAAGCATATGATTCTGGAACATATCCCTAAGAAGACCGGTAGAATCAAAATAACCTGCTCTGTTCTCTACACCGAGTTTTTCTGCAACCGTAATCTGTACATGATCTATATATTTATAATTCCATAAAGGTTCAAAAATTGTATTTGCAAATCTCAGCATCAGAATGTTCTGTACGGTTTCTTTGCCGAGATAATGATCAATTCTGTAAATCTGTGATTCTTTGAGATACTTATGAAGTTCACTGTTAAGTTCAAGCGAACTGTTATAATCATATCCGAAAGGTTTTTCCACAATAACTCTTGAAAAACCTGTTTTCTCATCAGTAAGTTCAGCATGACCGAGCATTTTTATTATAGGAAGGTAAACTACAGGTGGTGTAGCAAAGTAAAAAATATGATTACTGTTATTTTTAAATTTTTTATCGAGTTCTGATATACGCTTTTTTAATTTCAGATAATATGTCTGATCACTGTAATCTCCTGAAATATAAAATATTCTTTTCAGAAATTCAGAAAATTTTTCACTTTTTTCTGATGAAGCATATATCTTTTCCCTGAAAGTTTCATCACTGAAATCACTTCTTGCCATACCTATGAGATAAAAAGAATCCGGTAAGAGATTTCTTCTGAAAAGATTGAAGATTGCCGGTATTAATTTTCTTGAGGTTAAATCTCCTGAAGCCCCGAAAATTATTACGGAACCGGATAAAGGTTTTATTTCCTCACATTTTCCGTAAGTATCATTCACATTATTTATCTGAAGCATCCACATCACCTTCCTGAGGATTTGCGGCTTTTACTTTTCCGGCACCGGCCGATGATTTTCTTATATCTGTATCTTTTTTATAAAAAGCATGACCTCCGAACTGATTTCTCAGAGCTGCGACAACTTTATTTGAATAAACATCTTTTTGTCTTGACTGAAAACGTTTATACAAAGATTCAGCGATAACAGGCATGGCAACGCCTTTATCAATACTTTCAAGAACTGTCCAACGTGCTTCTCCTGAATCTTCAACATAACCTGCGAAATCTTCAAGATTATCATCATCTTTAAAAGATTCCTGAAGAAGTTCAAGAAGCCATGATCTGATTACCGACCCGTTATTCCACATTCCTGAAACTTCAGAAAGATTTATATCACCGTATTCGGATGCTTTTAAAAGCTCAAAACCTTCTGCATAAGCTTCCATAAGCCCGTATTCTATACCATTATGAATCATTTTTACATAATGACCTGCACCTGTTTTACCGCAGTACATATAACCGTTTTCAGGTGCAAGATCATCAAGAATAGGTTTTATATATTCAAAAGTTTCTTTTTCTCCGCCTATCATTGTACAGTATCCGTTTTTTAATCCCCATACACCACCGGAAACCCCGGCATCAAGATATTTTATTCCTTTTTCAGCAAATAAAGCGGATCTTTTTATATCATCCTTATAATATGTGTTACCTCCTTCGACAATTATGTCTCCGGGATTTAATAAATTAAAAAGTTCTTTTAATGTATTTTCTGTAGGATCACCGGCAGGAAGCATAAGCCAGTAAATTGAATTTTCTCCGCCGTTTTTTTCCTGCAGTTCTTTAAGAGAATATGCTCCTGTTGCACCCTCTGCAACAAGTCTGTCTGTTTTTTCCCGCGAACGGTTGTAAACAATAACATCATGTTTTCTTTCAATAAGTCTCTGTGCCATATTGAATCCCATTCTTCCAAGACCTAATATTGCAATTTTCATAAAAGACCTCCCTCGGAATATATTTTTCATAAATTAATTCAGATAATAACACTATTGTTATAATATTACCATTATAAAATTAATTTTTAAAGAATATATTTTTAATATATACCTATATAGGGTATTAAAGAATAAAAAAATAAACAGGATTATCCTGTTTATATTTTAAGTATATTTTTTATATCGTAAGTAATTTTTTTAATTTGCTGGGGATATTTTACAATATCTGTTTCATTGCCGTTTATTTTATATACCTTTGAATAGTCATAATTTTCAATCCACTGACTGTAGAGGTCATCAAGGCTTTCCCAGTAATTTCTCGGAGTCTGTATTTCCATATCACGGCCTCTTTTTTTAATTCTTTCCGTTACTGTATCTGTATTTGTTTCTATATATATCAGTAAATCAGGTTTTTTTATGAAATCAAGCATTGTATAAAAAATCTGTCTGTATGAAAAATATTCGGATTCACTCATTTTTCCGCTGTTAAAAAGATTTTTTGCAAATATTTCCGCATCTTCGTATATTGATCTGTCAAGAACAGCATTATCAGAATTTTCAAGTATTTTTTTTATACTTTTAAATCTATGAAAAAGAAAATAAGTCTGAAGATGATATGACCATCTTTTCTGATCGCCGTAAAAATCTTTTAAAAAAGGATTATCACTGACAGATTCATAATACGGTGAAAAATTTAATTCCTTTGAAAGCATTTCTGTAAAAGTTGACTTTCCGGCACCTACATTTCCGGCTAAGACTATCATTTTAGACATTAAGTTCTACCTCCGAAAAATCAATTATTTTTTCTGTAAGATTGTTTAAATCTTTTTCGGAAAATACGTTAAAAGTATCTCCGTCTACTTTTATAAAATTTTCTTTTGTTTTTTTGAAATAATTTCTGTATCCGTTATTTACGGTTTCAAGATAGTTTTTTTCTATAACCTTTTCCATATCACGGTTTCTTCTTTTAATTCTCTCATATGTTACATCGGTTGAAGTTTCTATATAAATTATAATATCAGCTTTTTTAAAATCTTTTGTGAGCACATCATATATCTGATTAAATTTTTCAAGGTCATTTTGGTTTTTAATAGTTATTTCGGCAAAAATTTTGTTTTTAAGCATGTCATAATCAGAAATAACAAATTTGTTCCGCCAGTTCTGATACTGCTTGTATCTTGAAACAAGAAAAAACATTTCTGTCTGAAAACCTACATCTGAATTTTTATACAGCAGCGGAAGATAAGGGTTATTTTCAAATTCTTCGAGTACAATAACATCAGCTTTGAGTTTTTCGGCAAGTGCATTGCTCAGTGTGGTTTTTCCGCATCCTATATTTCCTTCCACATTAATTCTTATTTTTTTATCTGAAAAAAATTGTGAATAATCCATTTTTCACCTCTGAATTAAATATACCTATATATTGTATCATATATATAAGTAATGTTCAAGAAATACAAAATATTGTAATCAGAAAATCATCTTGTATCTTTTAGTTCCGTAACTGTTAAAAAATTCTTCCGAAGTTTTAAATCCGCATTTTATGTAGAAAGCCTGAGAGTCATCATCTGTAAAGAGAAAAATGTTTTTCTCATGTTTATCCGTAATAAATTTTATAAGTGCTCTTCCTATACCGCATTTCCTTAAGAGCGGAATTACAGAAAAATATTTTATCTCTTTTGTCTGAGGTATAAAAGCAGCTGCACCGAGAGTATAACCGTTAAATTCCAGTGTGTAAAAAACAGCATTATCTGTTAATTTTTTTATTTTTTCCTTATATTCACAGCCACCTGCGCTGTCTTTTAAAGCTTCGGTAATATCAGGTGTTAAACCGGAATATTCTCTTATATAATAATCATAATAAATTATATTGTTTATAGGTATAAGTGAAGAAATTACAGCCGGTATATAAATCTGCTCCCTTGTAAGAATACCTTTTGAAAAAAATTCAATAGCCCCGCCTTTCTGTTTTATATTATGCGTGCCGGTAAATTTTTCCATAACTGTTCCCAGTTCATTATTTCCGAGTTCATTACATATTTTTTCCGGAAGTTCATAAACCGGAGAAACAGAATATCCTGACATTCCGTAAATACTTTCACAGTAAACAACAGTAAAAAGAAAAAATTTATTGTTCTTTTTTTTAATCCCTGCTTCTATACCGAAATACAAATCTGCACCGGTAATATTTTTAATATACTGAACCCTGTTAAATGCCCCTTTTTGTGTATCATCACCGAAAGGCTGAGCCGGAACTCCGGATACAGAATCAAAAGAAATAATTTCAAAATCATCATAATAATTTTCAAGTGCTTTTTTTACCGCATTTATTTTAACAGGATTTTTAGAACCAACTGCAATTATCAAAAAAATCACCTCTAAAAATATATTTTTGAAATAAGTTTTATAAGAACAGAAGTAAAAAGAAAAGAACCGTTTATTGTCATTAAATCAAGATGTGAATATTTGTTTCCTGTATAGTATTTCTGTATTATTTCAAACGAATAATCTTCTTTAATGCCGTTTCCTATAATACTGTGAAATGAGGATATATAAGTATTATCTGCATCGGTAAGAATATGTGTAATTCCCGGAGAAAAAGCATATATATTACCGTCTTTTGATTCTGTTCTGAAAGACGGAAAAAGTTTTGATTCTGTTATTGCTATAGCAAGCAATAATTCGGGCTCTGTTTTTATATCCGCATCACTGTAAAAACTACCTTCCGAAAGAGACGGCAGAACATAATCAGAAAAATATTCAGCACTTACAAGAAGTTTTTCGGCAAGATCATCATTATCAATATCTTTATTTTTAAGAAAAATATTTTTCCAGGATGAAAATGATGACGGAATACCTGAATAATAATTTATTAAAGCTTCTAAACGTTTCTTCAGTTTAATATCATCAATTGTAAGTGAATAATCGGAAACAGGATTAAAATCTTTTTTTTCGGAAAGCAGAGGAATATCGGAAAAGAAAAAATTTATATCATTTTTTATAAGTGCGTTGTAATAGTTAGTAAAAAGTATGTTGGCATTTTTTTGTGTTTCTGAAATTACTATAGGTTTATCCGAAACCTTTGCTTTAATACCGGTAACTTCTGAAAGTTTTCTCCAGCCTTTGAGATATCTGTAATATGCCAGAACATAATCATCATATGTATAATATTCTTTATTCATAAGTTCTTTAACAGATTCAGACGATCTGAAATAACCTTTGTTATAAGCTGTTGCAATTATCTGTATCTGTTCTGCCGTATAAGAAAAAGCAGATGTAAATATGAGAAGTACAATAATAATCAGTATGTTTTTTATAAGAACCACCTCTTTTTATAGGGTATAATAGAATATAACATAAAAAAATACTTAAAATCAATAATCTTTTTTCTGAAAGATATAAATTTAAATACATTCAAATAATGGCATATATTTTTAAAATGCTTATTTTTTAAAAATGTTTAAATATATTATAATATAATGATAAAAATTTCATTAAATAAGGGCGGGTGCAAAAATTGGAAAAAATTTTCATAGATGGACTTAACTTAAAAATTGAAGATGTAATAAAAGTCACAAGAGAAGGTGCTTTGGTTGAACTCAAAGAAGAAGCTAAAGAAAAAATAAATCTTTCCAGAAAAAAAGTTGAAGAGATAATAAAAAATCCTCAGGCTGTATATGGTATAAATACAGGCTTCGGAAAATTCTGCAACGTTAAAATTTCGGAAAATGAAGGGAAAATTCTTCAGAAAAATCTTATAATGAGTCATTCATGCGGAGTGGGAAATCCTCTTCCGGGAGATATAGTAAAAGGAATAATGCTTCTCAGAGCAAATGCTCTTTCAAGGGGCAATTCCGGAATAAGACTTTCAACTGTTGAAACTATAATAGAAATGATTAATAAAAATGTTGTTCCTGTTGTTCCCGAAAAAGGATCTCTCGGGGCAAGCGGTGATCTTGCACCTCTTTCACATGTAGCACTTGTTATAATGGGAATGGGTGAGGCTTTTTACAACGGAGAAAGAATGACAGGAAATAAGGCTATGGAAAAAGCAGGAATAAAACCTGTTGAACTTACGGAAAAAGAGGGGCTTGCACTTATAAACGGCACTCAGGTTATGACTTCTGTAGGCGTACACGCAATTTACGATTCTTTAAAAATTCTCAGAATTTCAGATATTGCGGCAGCGCTTACAATGGAAGCACTTCAGGGTATAACCGATGCTTTTGATGAAAGAATTCATGAATTAAGGGGACAGTCAGGTCAGATAAGAACAGCTAAAAATCTCAGAAATATTCTTTCGGGAAGTTCAAATGTCACAAGACAGGGAGAGTTAAGAGTTCAGGATGCTTATACACTAAGATGTGTTCCGCAGATTCACGGTGCAAGTAAAGATGCCCTTGAATATGTGTATAATGTTCTTGAAAAAGAAATAAATGCTGTTACTGATAATCCTATAATATTTCCCGAAACAGACGATGTTATTTCTGGAGGTAATTTTCATGGCCAGCCTGTAGCAATAGCAATGGATTTTTTAGGAATAGCTGTGTCAGAGCTGGGAAATGTTTCGGAAAGAAGAACAGAAAGACTTGTTAATCCTGCTTTATCAGGATTGCCGGCATTTCTCGCTGAAAACGGAGGACTTAATTCCGGATTTATGATAGCACAGTATTCCGCCGCCTCACTTGTATCAGAAAATAAAGTTCTTGCACATCCTGCAAGTGTAGATTCCATTCCTTCTTCCGCAAATCAGGAAGATCATGTAAGTATGGGAACAATAGCTGCAAGAAAGGCAAAAGAAATAGCTTTTAATGTTAATAAAATATTATCAATAGAGATATTAACCGCCTGTCAGGCTATAGATATAAGGAATGCATCGGATAAACTTTCGGATACATGCAGAAATGTATATGAAAGAATAAGAAAAGAAATAAGTTATATGGATTGTGACAGGGTATTATATCCTGATATAGAGAAAGTAAGTGAAATTATTTTTGAAAAATCCTTTAATGATGAAATACTGGTAAATATTTCCGCATAAACTTTAAAAACATCTCCGTAATGGCTATATAAGCCTATACGGAGATGTTTTTTTATAATTCTTTAATTTTTTTAATAAACCCGGAATAAATATATTTTATTATTAAATAAAGTATATGATTCGGAGGGATTTTTCTGAAAAAGATAAAGTATAAAATAGCACTTGTCTCAATAATAATATCTTTTATATCATATTTTATAATTCTTATGATTATGTATTTTAATGTTACCGGATCTATAAAAATTCAGACTGAAAATTCCGTAAAAGAAATTCTTAAACTTAAGTCAGAACAGATAACAACATTTGTAAATACAATTGTTTCCGGGCATAACGGTTATCTTGAAAACAGCTGGCTTATAAAAGATTCTATGATACTTTCTGACTGGGGAATGATAGAAACCGAACTTATGACAAAAATAAATGAAAAAAATAATGTTTATTATGATATAGCGGTTATTGAAATAAACGGTAAAGGTTATAGTCCTTTAAAAGGTAATTATGATTATGATATATCTCAGACAGAAAAAATATTTTCTGATAATACAGTTGATTTTCCTGTAAAATTTACAGATAATGATATTAAGATTCTTGAAGTATATTTTAAAGTTTTTGATGAAAACAGCAATTTGCTCGGATATTCTGTGCTGAGTCTCAAAACTGATTTTATGGAAGAAATAATAAGCGATACAAATATAAAAGGTTTAAAAGATATATATATAAGTGCTCTTAGAAATTTTCCGGAAAATAGTATTTACACTGATATTAAAATTAATGATAAATGGGGTCTTGTTGCTGTAATTGATGAAAAAATTCTAAGTGAGGATATGAATAATCTTATAAAAATTCTGATTTTTGCAGTAATAATTATAATGATTTTTTCTACTGCTTCTTATCTTATTACCGGCTCTTTTATAGTAAGACCTATAAAAAAACTCGAAAAAAATATTCTTAAACTTAAGTCGGGTGATCTTAAAACCAATTTTTCAACTGATACACATGATGAAATAAAAATTATTTCCGACCAGATGAACAGTCTTACTGAAAAATTACTTTATGATATGCGGCAGATAATTTCCACGGCAAAAAATCTAAACGGATTTTCCGTAGATTTTTCAGAAATTTCTTCTTTTATGAAAAACAATTCTTCAAAAATAGAAAATGACATAGGTATAATTTCAGATAAAACTGAATTTGTGAACAACATGATGGGTAAGTTTAAGGAATACTTTGTTCAGATTAAGAAGATAACCGGTAAAAATAAAGAATATTCAGAAAAAACAGAAATTTTTTCTGAGCATGTAAGGAATATATCTTTTAGCGGAAGAAAAAATATAAGAGAATCTATGAAATTTTCTGAAAAAACAGTAAGTGAAATAGAAAAAAATTATGAATATATAAATATTTTTATAAATCATTCTTCAGAAATAGAAAATATATTATCGGTTATAAAAAATATAACAGAGCAGACAAATCTTCTTGCCCTTAATGCATCTATAGAAGCCGCACGGGCAGGAGAATACGGAAAAGGTTTTTCTGTGGTTGCGGAAGAGATTAAAAAGCTTGCCGGTAAAAGCAGTGAGGCTACAGATAAAATAAATGAGATACTTTTTAAATTCAGTGAGGAAGGAAAAATTGCAAAAAGTGCAGCTGAAAATTCCAGAAATTATGTTAATACTTCAAATGAAAATCTGAAAAAAATATCTGAATATTTTGATTCAATAGATATAAAAATAAATGAAATATCCGATATGAATACAGAAATAAAAAAAATAACATCCGAAAATTTTCTGAAAATAAATGAAACCGATATACAAACGGAAAATATTTATACAGAAATAAAAAATATAAACAAATCTCTTATAGAAATATCAGAAATAATAAAAAATCAGCACAGTATAAACGAAAAAATAAATATGAATGGTGAAAAAATAATAAAAGAATCAGGAAAACTTGAATCAATAACATCAGAATTTATAATTTAGTTATACCATCTTTTGAGCCGTAAGGCTCTTTTTTTATAAATTATTTTTTATTTGTATTATTTCATTTGTTATTGAATTTTTATCATTTACAATATGGTCTACTATAACTATGTTTATAAAATCCATAAGAGCATTTTTATTTTCAAAATCAAAACAGTTTTGTATATTTTCAATTTTCTGAAATAAAAGTGAGTTTTTCATAATTTTTTTATAAATATCAAAAATATAAGATTTATCGGGATTTAAAATTTTGCCGAGTGATGTAAGAATATTTTTAAGGCGGTCAAAGTCTATATTATCTATATTGACTCTTATAAGACCTTTTGATGATCTGAAATTAGATTTACCGAATTCTTTAAGAAGATTAACTTCAAGATAAACCTTTATAACATACCAGAGAAGTTTTTTCTGTTCTTCGGTATAAAGACTTTTACACATCGATATATAAATATCAAGATTAACGGAAAATAATAGCATTCTTCCGGAACTTATAATTTCTACTTTATAGAGTTTGTCGCTATTTATAAAAAAATCATTGAAAGTATCTCTTACACTGTCCATTTTTTTTATAAGCATTTCAAGTTTTTTTGTTTCTGCTTTGTCTTCAAATTTTTTAGTTTCAAAATCCTCATATAAAATTTTTACAGAACCGTTTTTTATAAAGAGTTCTATAAAATCAGTAAGATCTTCATAAATGAGGGGGAGAACTATCTTTGAAGGTTTATAATAAACCTTTGTGATTTCCATTATATCCCATGAAATATTTTCGAACATATTATTTTCATCACATTCTTCTGTCCAAAGGTCAAAAATTCTCTCAAAATCAACAATAACGGATACACCGCACCCGTTATTAACAGAATTCCCCTTGAAAAAAATTATTGAAGGATAAGGAAAATTAGACTGACTTTTTGATGTATTAAAACTTATTATTCCGGGAGACATTTTATCTTCAAATTTAAATGCACTTATAATATCCATAACAAACCTCCGTAATTAGAATTTGTTTTGGAAAGGAGAAGCATTTTCCGAATTCTGAATGAATATAAAATACTGATAATAATCCGTTGAAAAACCGGAACCGGTGTTAAAATAATTTTTTCTGAGAAACGGTGAATTTTTTTCGTTTAATCTGAAAATTGTCATTTTTTCACGTGTGATTTTCTGTATTTTATATCCGGAATCGTTTGATATGAGTACTTTGTTATAATTGTTTTTATCAAAACTGTAAGAATTGTTATAAAAAATAATTATACTCAGAACGGAATTATCCGTGCCGAAAAAATTTTCCGAAAGTATTTTTTCAGCAAAATTAGTGTCGTTTTCATAAACAGATTTCAAAGTAGTGTGAAAACTTCCCCACTGACCGTAAAATACCGGATTATCAGATGAATAATATGAGTATACTTTTCTGAAATTATTATAAATTAAGTCTTCTCTGAGTTTATCATCAAATTCTTTTCCGTAAACATCATAGGTATCGGATATATTCTGAGCTATAAGTTTAAAATAAAAATAATCATTTTCCGAAAGTATATTTCTGAAAATATCAGGAGAAGCAAGTATTTTTTCTATCACTGTTTTTTGCTTTAATGAATATTCCCTGGACTTTTCGGGATTTATATCAAATGAATCCTGCATATAGGATATAATAAGATTATTTATTTCTGAAACAACAGAATATTCCGGTGTATCCTGGGAATATTTATAATTATTGTTTATTATGAAATACATTGCATAAAGTGCTGTTTCGGTCTGATGATCAATGTCAGAACCTATGTATTCGAATTTTACCTGTGATGATTTATAATATTTCTTCATCATATCAAAAAAATCAAAATTTTCCTGTGTATAATTGTAAGTACCTTTAAGAGGAGTCATGAAATAACTTCTGAAATTAGGAATTGAATCGAGTTTTCCTTTTATATACATATTTATGAGATATGCCGAACCTATACCTGATTCATCCAGATAGTAGTTTACTCCGAAATTTTCGTGAAGATATTTAAACATATTGAATTTAATAATGTAGTTTAATTCTGTACCGTGGTTTTCTCCTGTAAGAATAAGACTTTTTCCTGATATATCATCGTATAAAATATCTAAACCGGAAATATCCCCGAATGACGTTCCGAGATTTTCCGAGTTATTTTTCAGATAATAAGATTCACTGTTGTTAAAAGATTTTAAAAATATAAAATTAAGATTTGTACACCCGGTAGTCAGCAAAGTAAAAAAAATAATAACAAATAAAAAATATAATTTTTTCATAAAAAAGTACCACCCCTCGGAAATTTATTATGTTTTCATTTTTTTAAAAATCTTATAATAAATGAAGTTTTTTTATAAGGCGGAAATTTTGCTTTTATATCAAACTTTCCGCGTTCCATGATACTTTTATAATGAGTAAAAGTATCAAAAGTTGATTTCCCGTGATACTGACCCATTCCGGAGTTTCCAACGCCGCCGAAAGGAAGATATTCAGTTGTAATATGTGAGAGAACATCATTTATACACATTCCGCCTGAATATGTATTTTTGTATACAAATGTTTTGTTATCTTCATTCTGAGTAAAAAGATAAAGTGCAAGAGGTTTTGGATTTTTTTTGATAAAATTTACGGCCTCCTGTATGTTTTCATATTCTATAACAGGCAGAACAGGTCCGAATATTTCTTCCTGCATAACAGGAGAATCCACGGAAGGATTTTTTATTAAAGTGGGTGCTATAAATAAATTATTTATATCTGTATAGCCACCTGATATAATATTCTGATTTTCCATATAGGAAGAAAGTCTTAAAAAATGTTTTTCATTTATTATATGAACATAATTTTCCGAAAGCGAAGCATCTTCTCCGTAAAATTCCTTTATATAATGTGTTATTTTTTCTGTAAGAGAATCACTTATTTCTTTAGATACAAAAATATAATCAGGAGCTATGCAGGTC
The DNA here is from genome assembly GCA_024233675.1 of Thermotogae bacterium. Lineage (GTDB taxonomy): Bacteria > Thermotogota > Thermotogae > Petrotogales > Petrotogaceae > JACKPH01. The sequence continues at coordinate 103,870 of JACKPH010000001.1, read as the reverse complement.
TGACCGCTGTTCAGAAATTTACCCCAGGCAATTCTTTTTGCCGCAAGTTCAATATCCGCATCTTTTTCAACTATGCAGGGGCTTTTACCTCCGAGTTCAAGAGTTACAGGTGTAAGATTTTTTGCTGCTGCAGACATAACAATTTTACCGACAGAAGGACTTCCGGTAAAAAATATATAATCGAAAGGCTGTTCAAGAAGATAAGAAGTTTCTTCTATACCTCCCTGTATAACTTTTATATATTTCGGAGAAAAATTTTCTTCTATAATTTTTTCTATTATTTCCGAAGTGTTGGGACAGTATTCGGAAGGTTTCAGTACAGAACAGTTTCCGGCAGCCATAGCTCCTACAAGAGGAGACATTAAAAGCTGAAAAGGATAATTCCATGGTGAAATAATCAGTGTACTTCCGTAAGGCTCCGGATAAATAAAGCTCTTTCCGGGTTTTGCGACAAGAGGTGTTTTTACTTTATGAGGTTTCATAAGATTTTTCAGATTTTTTTTCATATATTTTATTTCGGCAAGTACCATATAAATTTCTGTAAGAAAAGTTTCCTCACGTGATTTATGTAAATCTTTTTTAAGTCCTTCATATATAAGCTGTTCATTCTGAAGAATACCTTTTCTGAGTTTTTCAAGCTGATTAAGTCTGAAGGACAGATCTTTTGTTGTTCCGGAGTAAAAGTAATCTTTTTGTGATTTAAAAATTTCTGAAAGATAATTTTTATCCATATTTATCACTTCCGTATTATTTATATATAGATTCTTCGGAATCGGTATTTTTTGCTGACAGATAATTTTTTTTATTTTCTGATATCATTTCCCGGTTTATGTTTTTTAATTCTTTTATGCCGCAGTAAAAAATATCTTCGGGAGAATCTATAATATTTTCATTAACGAGCAAATTTCCGTAATTTATAAAAACTTTCCTGAGTAAAAAATAATAATTATAAAAAAGATAATCTGTTTTTTCTCTGAAAGTTCTTATGAAAATAAGTTTTTTAATAGTTCCGCTGCTGAGAGGAATACCGGAACTGAATTTTTTGTAATCAGGATTCTGAAAAAGAGATCTGTTATTCTTTTTATAATTGATAACTTCGCTTTTCATATTTTTATAATCTTCATAAAAAATATTTTCCGAAAAATCCTTTGCGGAATTCATAAAACCGAATTTTTCCATAAAGTTTTTTAACGGTTCAGACATAATTGTACCTGAAGAAATAAATTCATCGGTATTAAATCTGTAAAAATTTCTTTTATCCTGATCCGGAAGATATGAATAAAGTATATTTAATTTCATCATATTACTTTCAAAATTAAAATTTTTAACTTCTCTGTCGTTTTCAATAACATAAATTAAATCTTCATGTGAAAAATCATTTTGAGTGAAAATATTTTCCGGTAATGAATTTATTAAAAAAGAAAAATAAGAAGACGTTTTAATCGATAATAAAAGCAAATCCGAAAGTTCTGATTTTATTTTATCCAGAGTAGAATCAAAATTTTCTTTTAAAAAAATATCAGTACGTTTTGAAAAAGTTTTAAAATCAGAGACAGAACGCTTTAAACCCAAAAGGCTTCTGTATTTTCTGAAAGAGGTGTTTTTAATAAAACTTTCGGGATTATAAATATTTACAAGAAAAGGATAAAAATCCTTTCCTAAAAAGCTGTCAGAATTTTTAACGTCAAAATAGAGACGTTCGTTTATAACTGCAGTAAAACTTTCCTGTGATTTATTACAAAGTATGTTAAAAGTATTGTCAATTATCTCTGAATTTATTGAATTTACAAGTTTTTTAGCATAAAAAGGAAAATAATACTTTATAAAACTGCATGAAAATATAATAGTTTTATCGGAATTTTCCGGTTCATTTTCTTTATTTCCGGAATTTTTAATAAAATATCTCATCTATTACCCCCGCCGAATCATGGAAAAAATTCGAATACTGTTATTTATTACACATAACATTATATCATAGTGAGCTTTAAATTTTATAAGCTATTTGATATAATCTTATCAGAATAAACTTTCGGAGGTAAAAATGAAAACAGTCAGAAAAAATGATTTTTATATAATAATTTTTATAATTATACTGGCACTGTCTGTTCTTATAATTAATAAAATTATATCCTCGCACGGAATAACGGGATATGAAATTTATTATGACGGCAGAAAAGTAGCAGAAATTACAAAAGAAGGAAGAACAGATATAAAAGATCCTGACGGTGAGCATATGCTCTATGTGGAATTTTACGAAGGAAAAGTAAGAGTTACCGAATCAACATGTCCTGATAAGGTCTGCGAACATATGGGATGGGTAGAGGATACAGGAAGAGATATTATATGTGTTCCGAACAAAGTCATTATAAAACCTCTCGGAAAAAGCAAATCGGATATTGATATATTTTCTCAGTAAAAACGGATCAGACTGTACCGCCTGATCCGTTTTTATATTTCAAATGTATAAATTGCATTTTTTATTTCATTATAAGATGAATTTTCTGGATTTTCCCATTCGTTTCTGTAATTCAGACAATTGCAGATATAAACACAGCTGTTCTGTGAAAATATTTTTCTGTAATGAACATGACCCATAACGGAGAATTTTATATTGTTATATTTATTGATTAATTTGCTGTATTTTTCAGAACCTAAAAAAGCATTGAAAAATTTCCACATTTCATTATCATGAACAGTAAAAAAATTATTTGTAAGCATATGTGTCATGAAAATAATATTTTTGTTTTCTCCTTTAACAAGTTCTTCAAAATTGTTAAAGAAGTAATCTGTCATCTCGCTGTCCGTTTTATTCCAATTAACATAAAGCTTATCTTTCCACTGACGGTCAAAATTTTTACCCGAATTAAATTCGGAATAGAAAAAATTTTTTTCGGAAAAACTGTAATCATACCATCCTATATCTCCTACAAGACACCAGTCGGAATTTAAATTAATTTTTTTCCCGGAAATACACCAGTCATATTTTTTATATTCATTATAAATTTTCCATGAATCATCTATTTTATTTTCTATATTCCACATATCGTGATTACCAGGGACAAAATAAAAAGATGAATGTGAATTTTTTGTAAGTTCATTCATAAAATTTACTGTGCTTTCATAGTTGTTTGAAACATCACCGGCAATAAGAAAAACACCGGTATCGGTTTCCTCTGATATAAGTCTTAGTGAATCAATTATTTTATCATTTTCTTTATCGTTTAAGTCTGTATGTATATCAGACAGAACACTAATTTTCATATTAACACCTCAGTATAAATGACATTTAACAGTATGATTTTTTTCAAAATTTTTTGATTCCGGTTTTACGGTTTTGCATTTATCCATAACATAAGGACATCTGGTATAAAAAGGGCAACCCTGCGGAGGATTTACCGGATCCGGAATATCTCCGCTGAGAATAATTCTTTTTTTATCTTTATTATCCAGATCAGGAATTGCTGAAAAAAGAGAAACCGTATAAGGATGTTTCGGATTCTTATAAACAGACTCCGAATCACCGTATTCAACGATTTCGCCGAGATACATTACAGCAATTTTATCACTCATATAATATATAACGTTTAAATCATGTGAAATGAAAATATACGTAAGATTCATATCTTTCTGCAAATCCTTCATAAGATTAAGAATCTGAGACTGAACGGAAACATCAAGAGCCGAAACAGGTTCATCGGCTATAATAAGTTCAGGATTAAGCATAAGTGAAACAAGTATTGCTATTCTCTGCCGCTGTCCTCCGGAAAGTTCTCCGGGATAACGTGAAGCAAAAGATTTATCAAACCCGGCTTTTTCAAGCATCGAAAGAACACGGGACTTTCTTTCCGAAGAACCGGAAATTTTATGAACTTTTAAAGGTTCCTCAAGAATCCAGCCTATTTTCTTTTTTGGATTAAGCGATGAATACGGATCCTGAAATATTATCTGTAAATCTTTTCTGAGTTCTTTAAGAGGTTTCCCCGAAATATTTGTAATATCCCTGCCGTTAAAAATTATATTCCCTTCGGTGGAATTGTGAAGCCTTACAATAGTCTGACCCACAGTTGATTTTCCGCATCCCGACTCTCCTACAAGTCCGAAAGTTTCACCTCTCTCAACTTTAAAGGAAACTCCGTTAACTGCCTTAAGAAATTTAGGGGATTCGAATATTTTTTTACGCGGAAGTTTATAATATTTTTTAAGATCTTTTATCTCAAGAATATATTTATCCATTTTTATCACCTTTTGCCAAAAAGCATCTTACAAAATGTCCCGGTATAAGTTCCCTTAATTCCGGAACGGATTTAAAACATATATCCTGAGCTATTGTGCATCTTGAAGCAAAAGGACATTTTTTTTCATTTTCCCTGAGATGTGAAACACGGCCTTCTACAGAATAAAGTTTTTTACCTTTTTTGGACTCTGTCGGAATTGATTTAATAAGACCGTTTGTATAAGGATGAAGAGGCGAAGAAATAATATTTTCCGCTTCTGAAAACTCTATTATAAATCCTGCATACATAACTATTATTCTGTCACACATCTGATTTACAAGAGCCAGATCATGTGAAATGAAAAGAATAGAAGAACCGTATTCGGCATTAAGTTCTTTAAGCAGTTCAAGAATACCTGCCTGTATTGTAACATCAAGTGCTGTTGTAGGTTCATCTGCTATTATAAGTGCCGGATTGCATGAAACAGCAGCAGCTATTACTATTCTCTGTTTCTGACCTCCGGAAAGTTCATGCGGATATTTTTTATACATATTTTCTGTATCGGAAAGCCCGACTTTTTTCATAAGTGAAATAACTGATTTTTTGGCTTCTTCTTTTGATATTTTTTTATGAATAACAATATTTTCGAGTATCTGATTTCCTACAGGCATAAGAGGATTAAGAGATGTTGAAGGTTCCTGAAAAATAAAAGATATTCTGTTCCCGCGTATTTCTGTAAGTTCTTTTTCATTAAAATCCATAATATTATGTCCGTCAAAAATAATTTTACCGTTTTCAACTATGGCATCTTTGGGAAGAAGACCGGGAATTGAAAGCGATGTAATTGTTTTTCCGCATCCTGATTCCCCTACAAGACCGAGTATTTCGCCCTTTTTTATGTCAAATGATACATCAGTAACAACCTTTGTATAAGTTTTTTTTGACTTGAATTTTATATTTAAATTTTCTATACTAAGTAAATTATTCATAAAATCACTTCTCCGTATTATCGGCATATTCTCTTAAACCGTCTCCGAAAAAATTAAATCCCAATACGGTAAGAGTAATAAATATACCCGGTATTATTGCAAACCACGGGGCTTTTGAAATATATATCTGTGATTCGTTAAGCATACGTCCCCAGCTTGGAGAAGGCGGAAGTACTCCCAGTCCGAGATAACTTAAGCCGGCTTCGGAAAGAACAGCGGTTGAAAATCCCATGCTTGCGGCAACTATTATCGGAGAAATAACATTGGGCAGAATATGTAAAAACATAATTCTTAAAGGACCGGCACCCATAGCTTTTGCTGATTTAACATAATCGAACTGTTTATGCTGAATATAACCGCTTCTTGTTATTCTTGCAAAAGACGGTACAGACATTATACCTATAGCAATTATAGTGTTTTTTATTCCGACACCGAACACCGATACAAACATAAGAGCAAAAAGAATAACCGGAAAAGCAAGCATAGCATCCATTATTCTCATTATTATTTCATCGGTAATTCCTCCGAAATATCCCGAAACGGCACCGAGAAAAGTACCGAAAATAAGCCCTATAGATACAGCTACAAAACCCACGAAAAATGCAGTTTGTGAACCTTCCATAACACGGCTCAGAATATCACGGCCGAATTGGTCGGTTCCGAAAATATGTTCTGCCGAAGGTGGCTGCATTCGTTCTCTTATATTCATTTCCGTGGGAGAGTACGGTGTATGGAAAAGACTTATAAACATAAATACAAAAAGAAAAATAATAACAGATAAACCGAAAATTAAATTAAAATTTTTTTTCATAAATCACCTTAATCGTATTTAATTCGTGGATCTATAAACTTGTACAGAATATCAATTATAAAATTTATAAAAAGTACAGTAAAGGAAATATAAAGAATCATTCCCTCAACAAGCGGAAGATCCCTGTTACCTATAGCTGATATCAGAAGGCGTCCTATTCCGGGAAGTGTAAATACCTGTTCTACTATAAGACTTCCTGCAAGAACAGATGAAATTATCATTCCTAAAACTGTAATTACCGGAATAACCGCATTTCTTATTACATGGTTTTTCATTACCCTGAAAGAATTCAGACCTTTTGAATAAGCCATTCTTACATAATCTTTTTTCATCTGCTCAAGCACAGAATTTTTTAAATATCTTATAACTATTGCTATATTCGGAAGAGCTATTGCGACAGAAGGCAATATAACAGATTTAATGCTTTCGGCAGGATTTTCCGACCAGCTTACATAACCGCCCGGAGAAAACCATTTAAGAATTACACCGAAAATCATTATCAGCATTATTCCAACCCAAAAAGAAGGTATTGCAAGAAAAATCTGAGTTATAAAATTTATAAAAAAACCGCCTATTCTGTTATTGTATTTTGCACTCAGTATTCCCAGAGGAATACCTACAGCAAGAGTTATTAAAATTGATATTATCATAAGAGAAAAAGTTACAGGTAATCTTGTTTTTATTAGGTCATAAACGGGAAGAGAGAATCTTACAGATTCTCCCAGATCACCTTTTAAAATGTTTCCCACCCATTTGATATATCTTACCGGTATAGGCATATCAAGTCCCAATTCTGCCCTTAAAGAAGCAATCTGAGCTTCATCAGCATCAATACCGAGTTTTGAAAGAACAGGGTCGCCGGGAATTATTTCGAAAGAAAAAAAAGTTATAAGTGTTACAATTATTATTGTAAAAAACATTGCTATGAACTTTCTAAGATAATAGTACATAAAATCTCCTTGAAAATAATATTTTTATTTAAAATAAACAGTAGACATATCCTGAACATAATAAGGATAAATTTCATAACCGTCTATATTTTCATCCATTGCTATTATAAAATTAGGATCCATAATAAACACAGCAGGAGCATCTTCTGTAAGTATTACCTGAAGTTCTTTGTATAAATCCGTGCTTATTTTATCGTCGATTTCAGCATATGCTTTTTTAAACATATTATCAAATACTTCGCTTTTATAATTCATAAAATTTCTTGAATAACCTGATTCATATCTTTTAAGAACATCATATGCACTTAATTTCCCTGTAAAACCTATTATTGTTGTATCATAATCTCTTCCGGCATACACTCTGTCAAGCCATACTCCCCATTCAACAAGCTCTATTTTAGCATTTATACCTACTTTTTTAAGCTGTTCAACAATTATCTGGGCTGTATCTACATGGAACTGATAAACTGAAGGTACAGTTATTGTTGTTGAAAATCCTTTGGGATAGCCTGCTTCTTTTAAAAGTTCCTTTGCTTTTTCTGTATTAGTGGAATAATAATTTTCAAGACCTTCCTGATAATATTTTGCCATAACAGGACTCATATTTGAGCCGAGTTTTGTTCCGTAACCCAGAGCCGCAAGTTCTATTATTTCATCTTTGTTAAGCGCATAATTTACAGCCTGTCTTACTCTTATATCATCAAAGGGTTTTCTTGCATTATTCATAGCCATTAACTGAACGAGATTCTGACCGCCTGAAATTATTTTTATGTTATTTCCGAGTATATCAAGCATCTGTGCCGGTATTCTCGGGTAAATATCTATATTTCCTGCCATAAAGCTTAAAAGTGCCGCCTGTTCGTCAGAAATTATTTTAAATTCAACTTTATCTACTTTAGGATAACCCGTTTTCCAGTAATCTTTAAATTTTTCAAGTAATATATTCTGATCAGGCTGATAACTTATAAATTTAAAAGGGCCTGTTCCTATAGGTTTTGAATTCTGATACTGATCGTTATGCCTCGGTATTACGGCTTTTGTAAAATTACTTAAAAAATTTGTATCAGCTGTCTTTAAAATAACAGTTACTGAATTATCATTTTTGTCAGCCGTTACGCTTTTTATAGTGCTTATCATAGCGGAATTATATCCCGGACCGCCGTCAAGACCTGAAAGTCTTTCAAGTGAATATTTAACATCGTCAGGAGTAACATATGAACCGTCATGGAATTTAATATTTTTTCTTATAAAGAATTTAAAAGTAAGACCATCCTGTGAAATGGTATAATTTTCGGCAACCGCAGGATTGAGATTTCCCTGTGAATCCGGTTTCAGAAGACCTTCAAAAACATTAAACATAACTTCATCCGTTCCCGAAGCAGCTGCTTTATGAGGATCGAGAAAATCAATATTCTGAGGTATTCTTACAGTTAAAGAACTTCCGAAAACGCTTAAAAATAAAAGAATAAAAGATAAAAATATAATACTTTTTTTCATAGGTTTTCCTCCTGTTTTTCAAGATTCAACACACCGGTATTACCCGCCAAAAAGATTTCACCGTCGAATATTTCCGAAGCTTCTTTTTTTAGAATGCTGACATCTCCGTAAGCCGGAATATGAGTCAGAAGTAATTTTTTCGAACCGGAATTGAGGGCAAGTTTTGCGGATTCCAAAGATGACATATGCCCCTGAACTTTTCCGGTATATTTTCCGTAAAGGCTGCATTCACTCATAAGCAGGTCAGAATTTTCAGCAAAAGAAACAAGTTTCTCGTAATATCCGGTATCTGAAGTATAAACGGTTTTTAAATCAGCATTTAAAATAGATACGGAATAATTTTCCAAAGAATGATAATTTTTAATAAAATTTATATAAAATGTTTTTTTATTTATTATCGTTTTTTCGTTTAAAATATTATAGTCAAAAACATCTGATTTATTAATAATATCAGAAAAAAATCCGTCTTCCGGGGCATAAACAGGTATTTTGCCTTGGAAAATACCTAACTGTTTCTGAACTTTCAGATAATATTCAAGGGCAAAAATATCCGAGAAATGATCATAATGAAAATGGGTTATTATTATAAAATCAGGTATTTTAAATTCATCAGGCAAACGTGAAAAAGTTCCGAAACCCATATCAATAATGAATTTTTCATTTTTATCCATGAAAAGATAACCCGAACATGCTGCTTTTTCATTCGGATAAGCACTTAAATAACCCAAAATTTTTATTTTCATTTTATATCTCCAGATAATTCAGAACATCGCTTAATTTTTTTAAAGGTTTTATTTTAAGTTCTTCTATTCCCAAAGTATCAAATCTGTTAAGAATAAGACATTTCATATCTATTTTTGATGCGCCTAAATAATCATCATAATAATTATCTCCGACATAAAGAGCTCTTTCCGGATTTATACATGCTTCGTTCAGCGCATTCGAAAAAATTCTTTCATCAGGTTTTTCATACCCTACTTCCGAAGATATAAAAATATATGAAAAATATTTTTCTATATCATTTTCTATGAGAATATTTCTTGCTGTTGTATCCCAGTTCGATATGAGACCTACTTTTATACCGTTTTCATTAAGACAGCTTAATACTTCATGAGTATCTTCAAAAGTACTCCATATTAAAGGTTCGTTTTTTCTATGAATAACTATATTATTGTAAAGTTCATGAAGATTAACTTTTATTCCGAGATTATAGGTAAGAAGACCTATATACCATGGATAATATTCATCGATGTTTCTTGCAAGAACACCTGGATAATTTTTCATAAAATATTTATCCGTAAGATGGTAAGCAATCTCCAGTTTTGAAATATCAATATCAAAGTCAAAATTATGAAGAATATTTTTCATAACTTTTTCTCTGTTGAGTCTGACCAAAGTATATCCGAGATCAAACCAAACATGATCTATCATATTACTCCTCCCGTAATCATATATTATACAAATATTTTTAACTAATATTAAGTTTTTTTAATATATATTTTTTTCAGCAAAACACAAAAAATAAAAACCCATATTATATATTTACAGCATAATTATGACATATTTTTTAAGAAATATTATTTTTATTTAAATTATAACATAGCATAATAAAAATACCGGGAATTAAACATCCCCGGTATTTTTATTCGGCCGTATAACCGGCATCGTCTATTATTGATACAAGTGCATCTTTTGAAAGTTCTGAATCAAAAACTACTTTTTTACTTACAAGGTCTATATCGATATTCTGAGCTCCCGATGTTTTAAGAGCATTCTCGATTCTCATTTTACAATGATTACATGTCATATCATTAACAGTAAAAACAAATTTCATAAAATCATCTCCTATTTTTTATTGAAATATCTGTTTATTGCCGAAGAGTTAAGAACAACATTTATAGAACTGAAAGTCATTGCTATCTCTGCTATTGCAGGATGAAGAAGACCTGAAAGTGCAAGAGGAATTGCAATGATATTATAAAAAAATGCCCAAAATAAATTCTGACGTATTTTCTTAAAAGTAATTCCGGATATTTCTATTGCATCATTGACTCTTGAAAGTTCTCCTTTTACTATTATTATATCAGCACTTTCTATAGCAAGATCAGTACCTGTTCCTATTGCTATTCCTATATCTGCCGATTTAAGAGCCGCGGCATCGTTGATACCGTCCCCTATCATAGCAACTTTATGGCCTTTAATCTGATAATCCCGTACATACTTCACTTTGTCTTCCGGTTTTACACCGGCTATAAAATCTTCTATACCGGTTTTTTCCGATACTGCTTTTGCCGTTAATGCATTATCTCCGGTAATCATAACTGTTTTTATTTTTTGTGATTTTAATTTTGAAACTGCTTCTGCCGAATCGGGTTTTATAGGATCGGAAATTGAGATAAAACCCATTATTTCATCATTTTTTCTCATTTCTATCACAGTATATCCTTTTTCTGTTTTATCTTTATACAGATCATAATCAAAAGGTTTGCCGAGAAAATAAGAATCATTGTTTAAAATTCCTTTTATTCCTTTACCGGGAATTTCTTCGGTTTCTTTTATTTCCGGAATTTCTCCTGTATCTTTAGAATATTCGTATACTGATTTTGCAATAGGATGTATTGAGTTTTTTTCAAGTGCTCCGGCAACAAGAATAAGTTCTTTACTAAGAGAAGTTTCTGTGACTTTTGGTTTTCCTTCTGTTATTGTACCTGTTTTGTCAAAAATTACAACATCTATATCCTTAGCTGTCTGTATAGATTCGCCGTTTTTTATTATAAGACCTTTTTTTGCGGCAACTCCGCTTCCTGCAACAAGAGCCATAGGAGTTGCAAGACCGAGGGCACACGGACAGGCTATAACAATTGAAGCCACGAATACAAATACAGCATTCGAAAGAGCTCCTGACGAATAATTAACCCACGGGAATATATCAGAAAAATACTGAAGAAAAGGCTGCATATTCTCATAATTAAAATACCATAAAAGAGCTCCGCCCAAAGCAAGAAAAAATACAACCGGAATAAAATACAATGTAATTCTGTCTGCAAAAGCCTGTATAGGTACTTTCGAAGATTGTGCTTCTTCGATAAGTTTTATCATCTGACTTAAAAAAGAATCTTCGCCTGTTCCGGTAACTTCAATTTTGAGAACTCCTGAGTTTAAAACAGTACCGCCGATAACTTCATCTCCGTTATTTTTACCTACAGGTATAGGTTCACCTGTAATCATTGATTCGTCAATAAATCCGGTACCTTCATATATAAATCCGTCTGCCGGAATTTTTTCTCCTGTTCTTACAATTATTTTATTACCTGTTTTAAGATTTTCCGAAGGGATTTTTATTATCTCATTTCCGTCTATAATATTAGCTTCTTTTGACTGAAGTTCAAGAAGACTTCTTATATCTTTTGATGCTTTAAACTTAAGCCTTGACTCTATATAACGTCCTGTTAAATGAAAAGCTATAAGCATAGCGGAAAGTGATCCGAAAGATAAAATGTCAAAGCCGAGAATAGAAAAAATTGTAGTTATCCACGCCGATAATGCTCCCATGGAAACAAGTGTATCCATATTTGTATGGAAATGTGTCAGCGCTATTCCGGCCCCTTTTAAAGTTTTTCTTCCCGAAATAAAAATAACAGCTCCGCCGGTAAAAAGTTCTATCCATTTGAAAAACGGAATCATAATACCGGACATATGAAATATCATAAGAATCATAAGAGGAATAGTCAGTGAAAGTGAAAAAATCATATTTTTCCTGTCATTTTTAAATCTCTGCTCTATAATATCACTGGTAGGAGCTTCTCTTTTCATTTCATAACCTGCATTTTTAACAGCTTTTTCAAGCGTTTCGTAATTTACTGAATTATCAGCGATAACAAAAGCTTTTTCGGTTGCAAGATTAACTGAAACATATTTAACACCTTCGGTTTTTTTAAGGTTTTTTTCTACAATGCGCACGCATGAAGCACATGTCATGCCTGATATACTGAAATTTAAATTTTTTTCGTTATTATCCATAAAAATCCTCCCCGAGTAAAATTGTCCGGTTTTAAATTTAAACAAAACTATATAGTTTTGTTTAAATAGTCAAGAACATCTTCAAGTTCTTTCAGCTTTGTATCAATTTCGGATTTTTCACTTGATAAAGCGGCATCTCTTACACATGTTTCCATATGTTTTTTAAGAATTTCGGTATGAGCTTTTTTTAAAAGTGAAATTGTTGCAAGAAGCTGTTTCGAAATATCTATGCAGTATCTCTCGCTTTCAATCATTTTTATTACTGCTTCGATCTGACCTTTTGCGGTTTTTATGGTTTTAAGAGAATCGTTGTGTTTCATTTTATCCCTCCCCTCCCCGTAAGGGGTAATTAAATTATAACAAAAAAACATTAACAAAAAATTAAATCCCCCTAAAATTATAAGGGGATAAAAAGTTAAACTATTAAAGAAAAATTTTTTTCAAGAGTATGTTCCTTAAAATGTGATGTTTTTATAAGACCGTTTTTTTCATAAAAAAGCTGTGCTTTTTTGTTATATTCTACACAGTTTAGGTAACCGCAGAGTCTTTCCGGATTTTTAAAAAGATTTTCAATGGCTCTGTACAGAATAAAAGTTCCGAAACCCAAACCCTGAAATTTGGGATTTACGCATATAAGCGATACGAAATTTTCTTTGGTTATATAAAGGCAGGCTAATTCATTTTTAAATGAAAAAAGTTTAAAATTACGTCCGGCATTTTTAATTATTTCAAAAGTATAATCAGGATTTTCAGAATAAAAACCTGTATTGTTTTCTACGAGGTCGAGTTCATAAAAACTTCGGTCTATAAGCTCCGCAATATCTTTAAGTATAAAATTAGAATACTGAATTTCCTTTAAATCTGATACAAGATAATTTTTTTCTGTTTTTATCCTTAAAATATCTTTTGATGATCTCGGGATTTTATACTGAAATCCGTAAGAATCTGTTTTTAATGAAAAATATTTTCTGAAGTATTCTATAAGAAAAAGATTTTCTCCGGAAAAATTAAAAAAAATATCTCTGTTTTCATATTTTTTTGAAATATTAATTATTTTTATAATAAATTCATTTATTATTTTTACATCACTAAAAGAGTTATCAAAAGAAAAGTAAAAAACAATATAATTATCTCTGCTATCGGATTTTATAGCAGTGTAAACTCCGTGAGAATTAAAAAAATAATCTAAAAGATAATCTTTCTTTAAAGATTTTTCAAAAATTTCATAAGCGGAAACGGATATTTTTAAAAGGTTTTCTTTAAAAAATTTAATTTCATTCTGAGTCATAATTCACCTTTAAAATAATTTTTCTACAATTATATAATATTAAAGATTTTTTTTCAATATAATAAATAAAGTTTATTACAGAATTATTCTTTAAAAATTTTTTTCAAAAATTCAGAATTATTTGTTATAATATAAGCTGATACTGAAAAGATGGTGATTTTAATGTTTGTGAAGTACGGGTATTATATAATTTTAAGAATAATAATAGCGGTACCGCTCTTTATCAACATAGTCAGAGAGATGAAATTTTTTCCGGAAAAAATTATTTTTTACGGAGCACTAACTTTTTTAGCTGTGATTATTGATACTTTAAGGGTATATAAAATAAAAAATTCAAAAATAATTAATTTTATATCAATGTTATTCGAAATAATTTTGATTTATTATCTTACTGTAAATGTATCGAGTGATTATCTTATATATCTTATGATACTTCTGTACGATGTAATTTTCTTTTTTGAGGGTAAAAGTACATTATTTCTTATAATTTATCATTTTATTTTTTATATAACAATATGGTTCAGGGAAAATAATTTTGATATATATTTCAACGATAAAAGTTTTGTAGACAGTATAGGATTTGATTTTATATCAAATAATCTTTTTTATTTTTCAGTAATAGCCGTATTATATCTTCTGAAAAGACAGAATCTTGAAAGAAATGAAATAACTTTTTTAAACGAAAAACTAAAGGATACAAACAACAAACTCAAAATGTCTTTAAAAAAAATCAAGGAACTTGTTGTGGAAAAAGAAAGAAACAGAGTAGCAAGAGAAATACATGATTCTCTCGGACATACACTTACAGCCTTGATAATGAGTCTTGAATATGCATCAAAAACTCTTGAAATTAACGATACGGAATCAGCAAAAAAGGCTATAGAAAAATCACAGATTCTTGCGAGGGATTCTATGCAGAATGTAAGAAAAGCAATATATACACTTAAAGATACAATGAATTCGGAAAATCTTAAAGATTCACTGAATGCTCTTATAACAAATCTTTCTTTGGGTAATATAAAAATAAGTATGGATATAAAAGGTGATATAGAATCTTATCAGCCTGAACTTAAACATGTAGTTTACAGAAGTATTCAGGAACTTATAACTAATTCTGTTAAGCACGGAAATGCTGATAAAATATTTATTGAACTTCATTCGGGGATAAATTTTTTTTATATTGAAGTTTCGGATAACGGAAAAGGCTGTAAAAAATTATCAAAGGGTAACGGCCTTAACGGAATAGAAATGAGGGTTTCTGAAATAGGAGGACAGGTAGAGTTTTGCTCTGAGGACGGATCGGGTTTTATTACAAAAATAAATATACCTGTTAAGGGGGAATCTCAGTGATAAAAGTAATGATAGTTGATGACCAGGCCCTTATACGAGAAGGAATTTCCATGCTTCTCAGTTTTTCTGAGGATATAAAGATAATATCAGAAGCATCCAACGGAAGAGAGGCTATTGAAAAAATCGAAAAAGAAAAACCTGATGTTGTTCTTATGGATATAAGAATGCCTGTTATGGACGGTGTTGAGGCTACCGAAAAGATAAAAAAAATGCATCCGGAAGTTAAAGTTATTATATTGACTACATTTAAAGAAGATGAATATATTTTTTATGCGCTAAAAAACGGTGCGAACGGATATATTCTTAAAGATGTAAAGTCCGAGGAAATAATAAAGGCAATAAGAGCTGTATACACAGGTAATGTACTTCTTCAGTCTGAAATAGCAAATAAAGTTGTTGATATTTTAAATAATTTTCAGACTAAATCAGAAAAAGAAATAGAAATAAAAGGTCCTTATGAAGCACTTACACACAGAGAATCAGAAATAGCACTACTTGTTGTCGAAGGAAAATCCAACAAGGAAATAGCGGAAAAACTTTTTATAACAGAAGGAACGGTAAAAAATCATATAAGTAATGTTTTGTCAAAGCTTCAGGTCAGGGACAGAACACAGCTTGTTTTGTATTTGCATGATTATTTTAACAAAGGCTGATAAGTATGAAAAAAAATATAATTTTTGTTTTTATATCTTTTTTATCAGTAGTTTTTCTTTACGGTGCGGATAAAGTTTATACACTTAATACTGACGGAATAAAAAAATTTAAAATAGAAACAATTTATTCGGACCTTGTATATAATTCCTCGGATTATGAAAATTTTGTTATAAATTATGTTTCTCTTGAAAACGAGTATCCGGATTTTTCTTACAAAAAAGATTTTAATCTTTTTTCCGTAAAAGAGTCTTTTAAAAAAACAGGTACTTTAAGTTTTCTTAAAAATTTCATAGTCAGGGAAAATCAGGAATATATAGAATGGAACGGAACAGGTACTTATACAGTTAATTCTTCACCTAACGCCGAAGATCTTGTTTATATAACAAAAAACGGAAATTTTAAAGGGGAAAATATTAATTTTACAGGACAGTTTAATATTTTTTCCGAAAACGGAGATGTTTCGGCTGAAAATATAAAAAGCAATAAAATACTTCTGAACGTTGACAGAGGTAAAGTTGATTTTAAAAGTATTAAAACAAATACTGAAACCATTGTTGAAAAAGATAAAGGTGATTTTTACGTAATAAATTATATAGAAGCAGGGAAAAAATTAAGTGTGAAAATAAAAGAAGGAAGTGCTGTTCTCTATAATTTAAGTGCAGACAATATATATATTGAAATAGAAAGCGGTAATGTAATTGTAAGTGCAATAAATTTCGTTAACCTTGAAATTCGTTTAAAAAAGGGTAACATAAATTTAAGCTTAAATTCAGAAAACACCCATATAAAGGCTGATGCCTCACAGAAAATATTTATGTTTGATGACGAATATGTTAATTCTGCTGATATAGGCGATGGGTATAAAAACGTAAAATTAATCACCCAAAAGGGATTTATAAATGTTGAGGAATATAGAGCAAACCCTTATAATAAAGCTGAAATTAATTAAAAACCGGACTGTTTTATAGTCCGGTTTTTAATTTTTCCGGTCATGGTTTTTGCACAAAAACATGACAATAGTAATTAGATAATATATGTTAACGCTTATATAATTAAATTACGAAAATATTAATTCAATTTTGGGTTTTATTAAGATTGTTATTGGATAAGGAGGAAAGAAAATGAAAAAAGCTTTAACCTTTTTGTTAGTTATTATCGTTGCAGCAGCAGCATTTGCTGTCAACGGGGGTTATCCTGACAAAATTTATTTTTCCGTTAAGAATCAGGAGGAAATAGCTGCAAGAGACGTTGCAGAAGGTGTTTCTGATGTTTTTCTTCAGAGCGTTCCGGGTTCAATATTTTACGGTTTGGATAAAAGTATAAGGGATAAACTTGATGTTTACTCAGTTCCTGCAGGAAGCTGGGCATTGTTTGTAAACAATATACCTAACGTAGCTCCGTATCAGGTTACTGTTAATGATACGACTTATTTCAATCCTATGGCTATTCAGCAGGTAAGATTTGCACTTAATTATTTAATCAACAGAAAATATGTTGTTGATGAAATTCAGAGTGGTGCCGCACAGCCAAGATATACTCAGGCAACAGTAGGACAGCCTAATGCTTATAAAATAAATCTTGTTGCTGATAAATTCGGGTTTACACCTGAAGGAAATCAGGAAAAAGCTTTTCAGATGATTGATGAAGCTATGGCAGAAGCTGCAAAAGATCCTGCAAATAAAGGAAGACTTGTAAAAGGTAATCAGTTCTGGATGTTTGACGGTGAACCTGTTACAATAAAATTTATAATAAGAGTTGATGATCCTGAAGGAAGACTTAAATTAGGTAATTATGTATCTGATTTAATAGAAGCTTCAGGTATTAAAGTTGAAAGACTTCTTTATGAAAGAAGTAAAGCTTCAAATATCGCATATTATGAAGATCCTGCACTTTATAACTGGAATATTTACACAGAAGGTTGGGGAGGCGGAGACACATATGTATGGTGGTATACCTCAACAATGCAGTATTATACAAGTCTTTGGGGATTCCAGCCAGGAGGAGCAACAGAAGGCTGGTGGAATTTTGTTGACGAAGAAGCAGATTATTATGCTAACAAGGCATACACAGGAAAAGTACTTACAGAAGAAGAATACTGGGATTGTCTTGTAAAAGCAACAGAATTGGGTCTTCAGGATGCAACAAGAATTTTCGTAACAGATGAAATGTCATTCTTTGTAGCAAATAAAGACAGATTTACAGAAAGAATGCCTTACGGTCTCGGTAACGGACTTAACAGACTTTCAACAGAAAATGCAAAAGTTAAGGATAATATTTTAAGAACAGTTCAGTTCGCAGCAAAAGGCGGACTTTTCATGAGCACATGGGATCCTGTAGGTGCTGACGGATTCTCAGATCTTTATTCAGGTTTCATAACAGATCTTGTATTCGACAGAACATTCACAAACAGTCCTTTCGGAGAATCAGTTCCTTTAAGAGCTTATGTAATAAGTACAGATAACAAAGTAGAAAAAGATGCAGAAGGAAATCTTGTAGGATTACTTGATGTTCCGGCAGATGCAGTTAACTACAACCATGTAACAAAAAGCTGGGAACCGGTTGGAGAAGGCGTAAAAGCTTTCACAACAACAACAGCTGGTTACAAATGGGGTAAATGGCATCACGGAAGAGATTTCAATATGGATGATATAATTTATGCTCAGGCTTTTGCAGCTGACTGGACATATAAAGAAGATGCTTCAGATAAAGAATATGACAGCTCTTTTGCAGAATACTGGAAAGATACTCTTGAAAATGTTAATGTAGGTTTTGTATTCAATGCTGACGATACAATAACATCATATTTTGACTATAACTTCCCGCCTGACAGAATGACACAGGCAATATCAGGTATACTTTCACCTAAAGTAATGGGTGCAAGTAAAGACGGTTATTCCGTACCTTGGGAATTAACAGAAGCTTTGGCACTTTTAGTTACAGAAGGTTCTGAATCAGGTACAATATACGGTTTTACACAGGATGGAGATATTGAAGAAGTAGATCTTAAAAATCTTGAATGTGTTGACGATATAAAAGCAAAACTTCAGGATATGATTTCTGAGAAACATGTACCTGCATCATTAGCTGACAGAGTAACTCCTGATGAAGCAGTTGCTGATTATAAACTTGTTTTGGATTTCATAAACAAATACGGACATCCTGTAATAGGTATGGGTCCTTATTATATAGCAAAAATGGATTTCGACAATGATTTCATAGAACTTGATGCATTCAGAGACGGTTATCCTATAGAACAGGGTTCTTTAAATCAGTATCTTTACAGAGAAAGATTAAGAATAGACAGAATAGAAATACCTGAATTCGCAATGGGCGGTATGGATCTTGAATTTGGTATAAAAGCATCTGTAGTTGAATTCCCGAGCGAAAAATCAGAACTTGCAGAAAAAGGTGATGTAAAACTTATTATTGCAACTGATCAGGGAGAAAGAACTTTTGACGCAAAACTTGTAAGTCCTGGTAATTTCAAAGTAAATGTTGATGCTACCGAACTTTATGATATAAACCCCGGAACATATACAGTAATTGTTACAGCAACACTTGACGGATTTACATCAACACAGACAAGTTCTTTATTATTCTATTAATTTTAAATTTTAAAAGATATCATTAATGCAAAGGGGGGAGAATATATACTCTCCCCTGTTTTATAGACCCTTAAAGAATGTGGGAGTGATATTATGTATTGGAAATATGCCTTAAAAAGAATACTCATAGCTATTATAGTATTCATAGTAATAATATTTATATTTTCCCTTCTTTTTAACAAAGTTGCGGAAACAACCTTAAAAGGTCAGATTGATGAAATAGTAAAAGCAGAAGTTCTCAGTATGAGTAAAAATAACAGAAACATTGATATCGGTGAATACAGAAAATCAAGACTTGAATTTTACTACAAAAAATATCATATGAATGATAGTTATGTAGAAAAAGTTTTCTGGAGAACATACGATACTGTTACTTTCAATTTCGGAAGAGCAACAAATATGAAATCATCCCGAGGATCAGACAAAGTTGTAGATATTATTGCTGAAGCTTTGCCGAGAACACTTATATTATTTACCGTTGCCATAATAATAGAAATAATTTTGGGTATATGGATAGGACTTAAAAAAGCCCAGAAAGCCGGAGGCGCAATGGATAAATCAACATCTGTTGCTACAATGATAGTATTCGGAATGCCTTCGTGGTGGCTTGGTATGATTATGATTATGTTTTTTGCCTACGTATTAAAACTATTTCCTTCGGGGGGAATGCACTCTGTTCCTACACCGGAAGGGTTTGCTTATTTTCTTGATTATGTTTATCATCTCATACTTCCTGTATTTACGCTGGTTCTTCTCGGATTCTGGGGAAATGCGTTTCTTACAAGAAATATAGTATTGGGAACATTGCAGGAGGACTTTATAATGTCTGCAAGGGCAAGAGGTATTCCGGAAAAAAATATTTTATTCGGACATACTCTCAGAACTTCGGCACCTCCTATAATAACAATGGCGCTTCTGTCACTTTTGGGCTCAATAGGAGGAAACCTTGTTTTTGAAGGTATATTTAGCTGGAGAGGTATGGGTAATCTTTACTGGTCTGCAGTTCAGTCAAATGATATACCTGTTCTTATCGGAAATCTTGCAGTAACAACAGGTATATATATGATAGGACTTGTAATACTTGACCTTATTTACGGATTTTTAGACCCAAGAATAAAAGTAGGTGGTTGATATGTTTAAGGATCTTAAATATAAACTGAACGAATTTTGGTCAGAATTCAGAAAAGTAAAATCCGGTGTAGTCGGACTTGTATTTCTGATAATATTTATTTTAATGATAATATTCGAACCTTTAATAAGTCCTTTCCCGGAAGCAGGTAAAAGATGGAGAGATATAACTTACTGGGAAGACAATTCAAAATCAGCTCCGCCCGTATGGACTAATTTATTTACATCAAAAAAATATGCCCGCAGTGAAACTCTTACTGCACCTATAGAAAATGTAACTGATAACGGCAGGGTAAAAATTACAGAATATGAATTTGATTACGATTATAAAGCAGACAGACCTCCGGGAGATATTATTTTCAGAACAGAAGCAACAGGAAATTTATTATTTATAACAGAAATAATAAGACCTGACGGAGAAACTGTTTCTATAACAAGAAATAATTATAATTTTTCAAAACCTTCAAACGTAAGAATAGCACTTTCAAATGATTCAAAAAACGGTGCTTACGAACTTGCAACAAAGTTTGATAAAGAAAATACATTAAGTATACCGAAACAGAGTATAGACGGATTCAATATATTATTCTCAAAAGTACAGGAAAATATGGCCAGTACACATGATCCTCTTAAAGGAACTTATAAGATAAAAATAAGAATTTTAAATCCGGGATCGACCGGCGTACTTGAGAATCCGAGAGTTATTGTTTCGGGATCTGTTTCCGGAATATTGGGAACAGATAATTCAAAAAGAGATATATGGAGCGGTATAGTAGCCGGAGTAAAATGGGCTATGCTTATAGGACTTCTTACATCAGCACTTTCTGTTGCTATAGGTGTAATTTACGGTGTAATAAGTGCGTATCTCGGTGGTTTCGCTGATTCACTTCTTCAGAGAATATATGAAATATTCGTAAGTATGCCTGTTCTGCCTGTTCTTATAGTTTTAGGAGCGGTTTTTAAACCAAGCATATGGATTATGATTATAATAATGTGTGTATTCTTCTGGACAGGACCTGTTAAAACCGTAAGAAGTATAGGACTTCAGATAAAAGAAGAAACATACATTGAAGCTTCAAAAGCAATAGGAGCATCAAATACAAGAATAATATTTAAACATATGATACCTCTTTTAATACCGTATTCTTTTGCGAGTATGGCGCTTTCCGTGCCGAGTGCTATTGTTTATGAAGCGACAATAAGTATGCTTGGTCTGGGAGATCCTTCAATAACTTCCTGGGGACAGATACTTCAGGATGCTAACAGTGCAGGAGCCGTAATACAGGGATTATGGTGGTGGGTAGTTCCGCCTGGACTTATGATATCACTTGTAGGAATGACTTTTGCTTTTATAGGATTTGCCATGGATAAGATACTTCTTCCGAAACTGAAGACAAGATAAGGTTGTGATGAATATGGAAAAAGTCTTAGAAGTTAAAAATTTAAAAATGTATTATTTTACAAGTAAAGGTGTTGTAAAAGCAGTTGATGATATATCCTTTGAATTAAAAAAGGGAGAAACACTCGGTTTAGTAGGGGAATCAGGATGCGGTAAAACAACAACAGGATTTTCCCTTCTTAAAATGCCGTCACCTCCGGGAAAAATTGTAGGAGGGCAAATACTTATAAACGGTGAAGATATAATGCCTCTTTCAGAAAATGAAATGAGAAAAAGTGTCAGATGGCAGAAAATTGCTATGGTTTTTCAGGGGGCTATGAACTGTCTTACACCTGTTTATACAATTGAAAGACAGATGATGGAAACACTTCAGCTTCATAAACCTATGTCAAAAGAAGAAGCCAGGGAAACAATGAAAAAATATCTCGGATATGTAGGACTTTCCGAAGATATACTTAAAAGATATCCTCATGAACTTTCAGGCGGAATGAAACAGAGAGTAACTATTGCAATGGCACTTTTCCTTGAGCCGGAAGTAATAATATGTGATGAACCGACAACTGCTCTTGATGTTGTTGTTCAGGCACAGATAATAAATCTTTTAAAAGACTTAAAAGAAAAACTTAAACTTTCTTTTATATTTATAACTCACGATCTTGCAACCGAAGCAGAAGTATCTGACAGAATAGCTGTAATGTATGCGGGAAAAATAGTAGAAGTAGGTACAAATCAGCAGATATACGGTGAGCAGGGTCCGGCACATCCATATACACAAAAACTTTTGGGAGCAACTCCTAAACTTCATGAAAATGTTAAGGAACTTGCTTTTATACCGGGTACACCTCCTGATTTACTTGAACCACCTACAGGCTGTAGATTTCATCCGAGATGTCCTGTTGCAATGGAAAAATGTAAAAAGGAAGAACCTATTCTTAATGAAATTGAACCTAATCACTTTGCAGCATGCTGGAGGTGTTTAAATGAACAGTGAATACTTAGTTGAAGTAAAAGATCTGAAAAAATGGTTTCCGGTGAGAAGAGATTTCAGCCAGGTTATTAAGAAAGAAAGAAAATTTGTAAAAGCTGTGGACGGAGTTAGTTTTGGAATAAAAAAGGGCGAGATATTTGCGTTAATAGGTGAATCGGGCTGCGGTAAAACAACAACCGCAAAAATGATAATGAAGCTTCACGAAGCAACAGCAGGACAACTTATTTTTGAAAATAATGACGTAACAAATGTAGACAAAAAAAGACTTTTAGAGTACAGAAAAGAAGTACAGATGATATTTCAGGATCCTTATGCTTCAATGAATCCGAGGTTTAAAGTAAGAGATGTTCTTGAAGAACCTCTTCTCATACATAAACTTTATGCTGACAGAGATGAAAGACTCGAAAAAATGAAAGACGGTCTTTCAAAGGTAAAGATAACACCGCCTGAGGAATTTCTGGAAAGATATCCTCATATGTTAAGCGGTGGTCAGAGACAGAGAATAGCAACAGCAAGGTCACTGATGCTTTCACCTAAACTTGTTGTTATGGATGAACCGGTGTCAATGATCGATTTATCAACAAGGGCAGAAATACTTTATATGCTTAAGGAATTAAAAAATGAAATGGATTTAACTTATCTTTATATAACCCATGATCTTTCAACAGCAAGATATTTTACTGACAGAATAGCTGTTATGTATCTCGGAAAAGTTGTTGAAATGGGAACACCGGAGCAGATAATAGATAACTCACTGCATCCTTATACAAAAGCTCTTATAGCTGCCGTATGTGAACCTAAATCAGGTAAAGTAAATATTGTTAAGGAAGTTCCGATAAAAGGAGAAATTCCTTCTGCGGCAAATATACCTCAGGGATGTAGATTCCATCCGAGATGTCCTTATGCAAAACCTTCATGTATAAGCAATCCGGAACCTAAACTTATTGAACATAATAATGATCATTTTGTTGCATGTGACAGATATAAAGAAATATAATAAAAGACCCGTAAGGGTCTTTTATTTATTTGAGTTATAATTTAATGAGGTGATTTTATGGGATGGTTTACTGTTAATAAAATAGATGACAATACTTATGTTATAAGTGAAAACGGACACTGGGAAAATACAAACTGTTATCTTCTGACCGGAAAAGATTCTGCTGTTCTTATAGACAGCGGACTCGGAGTAGCTAATATAAAAGAGGAAATAAAAAAATTAACAGATATGCCTGTTAAAGTAATAACGACACATGCACACTGGGATCATATAGGATGTCATAAATACTTTAATGATATTTATATTCATGAAGATGATTCAGAATGGATAATAAACGGTTTACCCTTACCTCCGCAGGCAGTTATAAAAAATCTTACACCTGAAAATTTTACCGGAAGTATTCCTCCTGAATTTGATATTAAAAGTTATAGGGTATTCAGAAGCAAAGATATAAAAATTCTGAAAGACGGGGATATAATCGATATAGGAAGAAAACTAAGAATAATACATACACCCGGCCATTCACCTGGACATATATGTATATTTGATGAAAGCAACGGTTATATGTTTACCGGGGATTTAATATATAAAGGAACACTTTATGCTTTTTATCCGAGTACTGATCCTGTAAAATACCGTGAATCAGTAATTAAAATATCAAATACAGAAGGAATAAAAAAAGTTTTTCCGGGTCATTATGATTATAATCAGGAAAAGGATATAATAAAAGAAACAGAAAATGCTTTTAATGAAATAAATAAAAAAAACAGACTGAAACAGGGAGAAGGCATATTTGAATTTGAAAATATAAAAATACAGATATGAGGTGTATAAATATGTCAGATGTTTTTATAGAAAAATGTGAAAGCTACAATGAAGAAGAATTAGAATTATCCATGAAAAAAATTTTTGAAAGTTTGGGAGATCTGTCTTTTTTAAAGAACAAAAAAATACTTTTAAAACCTAATCTGCTTTCACCGAAAAAACCTGAAAAAGCAGTGACAACAAATCCTGAATTTTTAAGAGCTGTTGTAAAAAATCTGAAAAAGTACACAGACAGAATATATGTCGGGGATAGTTCAGGTATAGGTTCTCCGGATTTACTTTACAATGTAACAGGTATTAAAAAAATTATAGAAGATGAAAATTTAATACTCGCTGATTTTAAAAATAAAATAAAAATTGAAAATCCACAGGGAAAACTCGTAAAATCATTTGAAGTTGCAAAAGCTTTTGCAGATGCTGATTATATAATATCTCTTCCGAAACTGAAAACACATGCTATGACTTATTATACGGGAGCGGTAAAAAATCTTTTCGGCATGATACCGGGAGGACTTAAACCGACATATCATATGAGATTTCCGGAATTGGGACTGTTTACACAAATGCTTGTTGATCTGAACACGGCAATTAAACCGCTTATGTCAATAATGGATGCTGTAATAGGAATGGAAGGAAACGGCCCAGGAAACGGAAGCCCGAGAAAAATAGGACTCATAATGGCTTCTTATGATCCTGTTGCGCTTGACAGTACAGCATGCAGAATTATAGGTATAAAACCTGAAAAAATATATACAAATATAAACGGCGTAAAATCCGGACTCGGAGTTATGGATAGTGAAAAAATAAAATTACCGGAATGGTTCAGTTTTGATAAATACAGTATAAAAGATTTTAAAAAAGCATCCGTAAAACTTAATATGATAGCATTACCCGTTCCGAAACCCTTAACGGATTTTGTTAAGAAAACTTTCGGAAGAAAGCCTCAGTTTGATCACAAAAAATGCATTATGTGTCAGGAATGTGTAAAAATATGTCCTTCTCAGCCTAAATCACTAAAAGCTGAAAACGGGAGAATAAAAATAAACAGAAATACATGTATAAAATGTTTCTGCTGTCAGGAAATGTGTCCTGTAGGTGCTATAAAACCTTCACGATTTGTAGGAAAAAGTTAATTTATTTATAATATGTATATATAAAATAAACAATATAACAGATACGGTAAAAGCCGGAATTTTTGATGATATGCTGAATGAAAAAGTAAAATTTTCCGCTTTTTCAAGAAAATAAAGCATTCCGTGTACAGCAAACCCCGAAATTATTCCTGCGGGTTTAAAAGAAAAAAAGCCTGTTAGAAAAGCCGCTATTATTATAAATGTAATAACCGGAGTAAGAACAGGTGTAAGAACTATACCGAAAATATTGAATTCTCCGAAAAAAATTATAAGGAAAGGTAAGACTCCGATAAAAGCTGAAACCGGAATTAATAAATTTTTTATAAACGGTTTTATATTTTTTTCCGAAGTATAATAAATCATAAATGCTGCTCCGTAACTCATAAGAAAACCGGGATTTTTAACTGAATAAGGAATCAGAAGAATATTTAAATAAGCGGTAAGCGAACATATACTAACCGGATTTACACTGTTTCCGGAACTTTTGAGCCATATCATTATTACTATTATAATTACAGCTCTTACCGAACTCGGAGAAAAACCCGTAAGTACTGTATAAAAAAGAAGAAAAACAGTTTTAAAAATATTTTTAAAATAAAAAGGTATTTTTATAAAATAAAAAATATATGTAAGTATTGAAAAAATTATATAAACATGTATTCCTGAAACAGCAAATAAATGAAGTACCCCTGCATCACGGAAAAAATCCTTATTGCTTAAATTGCCCATAACGGAGGATTTTATTACATCATAAGAAATACTGTCCTGAGTGTTTTTTTTAATATTATCACTGACATAATTTTTTAAAGAAAGAATATTTTTATCATAAGCGGGTGCGGCATAATCACAGATAATAAAATTATTTTCTTCATAACCTTTTATATAAACTCTGCTGCCTGATAAAATTTTTTCCGTTGAATACCTGCCGTAAAAGATACTGTAATAATTTCTGTGAGAGCGCCATCTTCCGTTTTCATAAATTTCTTCAGAAAAAAATTTATAATAATTATAATTTCCGTCTAAAATAAACCCTGTCATTATTTTAGGGTTTTCTTCATTTGCAGGTCTGAAAAATAAAAACGGAATTATCATTATAAAAATAATAAAAGATTTTTTAAAACTTCCCAGAATATAACTGTTAATAAAAAACATAAACACCGCTGTGATAAAAGCGGCATTTATGTTTATGAAAATAATTCCTATTAATATAAGACTGTTTAAAAGAACAGTCAGTGAAAAATTTATTTTTTCTCTGAATTCATACATGCTAATGCAAGAGAAGCCATTTTTGACTTTGAATCATCAGCTCTTGAAACAATTACAATAGGAGCAGCTGTTCCGAGAATAATACCGGCTATTCTTCCTCCTGCAAGATAAATTGCAGATTTTCCGAGAATATTTCCGGAATGTATATCAGGAACAACAAGTATATCGGCAAAACCAGCTACATCACTTTCTATATGTTTGATTTTTGCGGCCATCTCACTGAGTGCGTTATCAAGTGCAAGAGGTCCGTCAACTATACAGTTTTTAATCTGTCCGCGTCTGTTCATCTGTGTAAGAATTGATGCATCCAATGTTTCCGGCATATCAGGATTTACAACTTCAACTGCGGCAAGAACAGCAACTTTAGGAGTTTCAATATAGAGTGAACGTGCAAGTTCGACGGCATTATTTATTATAGATATTTTCTGATTAAGATCAGGTTTTACAAGCATTCCGCCGTCAGTAACCATAACAATTTTTTCAAGATTAGGAGTTTCCATAACAGCAACATGGGAAATAACAGAGCCTGTTCTTAAACCCCATTCTTTATTCAGAGCTGCTTTAAGAAGTACAGATGTTTTAACATTACCTTTCATAAGAACATCAGCTGCACCTGAACTTACAAGTCTTACACCTTTTTCGGATGACTCATAAATACTTGCCGCGTCAATAATTTCAAAATTTTTTCCCAGTTTTTCGAGATTTTTGGTAATTTCATCTTTAGGGCCTATAAGAACCGGTTTTACAAATCCTTCATCGAAAGCTTCCGAAACTGCTTTCACAGCTTCAAAATCATCAGCCCCTACAACAGCAACTCTTTTTGTTTCTATTTTTTTTGCCGAATCTATAATATCCTGTAATGTTTTCATAATAACCTCCCGTATATAAAATTAATCTAATAATATTATACACAGTATGAAAAAAATTTCAAAGTGTGAAAATTCGGATTAAATCTTTTGATATAAATTTAAAGATATTATTATACTTATTCCGCAAATTTTTTAAAATCTTTTTCAAATTCAGGCATGTACTGATCATAAGTTTCTATTTTTTTATTCAGTACATCAAGAGAAGTCTGTAAATCATTTATTTTTTCTGAAAGTTTATCTCTCTGATCCATAAGAATTTTTTTTCTTTCTTCAACTGTAGAATCACCTTCCTGAAAAAGAGAGACATATTTAATAAGTGCTTCAATCTGAACACCTGCTGTTCTGAGACATTTCATAAGTTCTATCCATCTGCATGATTCTTCTGTGTAATCTCTTATTCCCCCGGAAGTTCTTTTTACCGGAGGAATAATACCGATACGCTCATAATATCTTAATGTATCGGGGGAAATCTCAAATTTTTTACTGACTTCTGCAATTGTCATATTAAACCTCCTAATCAGTTTATTATTCAGTAAAATTCCTGATAATTAAATATACTACCTAAAGTTAACTCTAAGTCAAGTAACTTTTTAATGTATAAAAAAGACTTAATAATTTTATTAAGTCTTTTTTGTTATGTATCAGGATATAATATCTTTTCCGTGATAATTAAGAGCTTCGGAAATATGATTTTTTAAAATTTTTCCGGATTCAAAAGAATCAGATATAGTTCTTGAAACCCTTATAACTCTGTTTACCGATCTTGCTGATAATTTTAATACAGAAGCTGCATTTTTAAGGAATAATTCCGCATCGGAATCCATATTTGCATATTCTTTTAGTTCTTTATTTGTAAGTTTTCCGTTCAGTTTTCCCTGACGCATTATCTGGAAATTTTTACACTTTGTGACTCTTTCCTTAATTGAAGAACTTGTTTCTCCTGATGCTTTTTCCATAAGTTCATCAATTTTAACTCTCGGAACATCTATTATTATATCTATTCTGTCCATTATAGGACCTGATATTTTTCTGTTATAACTCAGAACTGAATTAAGCGAACATGTACATTCTTTTTCTTTATCTCCGTAATAACCGCACGGGCATGGATTCTGTGCTGCCACAAGCATAAATTTTGCAGGAAAAACAGCAACTGATTTAGACCTTGTAACTGTAATAAAGCCGTCTTCCATAGGCTGACGTAATGATTCTATAACATCTGATTTATATTCGGGAAATTCATCCATAAAGAGAATACCGTTATGTGCAAGACTTATTTCTCCGGGTTTGGGATTAGAACCTCCGCCTATTATGGAAGCTGATGAAGCACTGTGATGAGGACTTCTGAAAGGTCTTCTGTTTATTACTTTATTTATGTAACCTGCAACAGAATATATTTTTGTACTTTCTATGATTTCTTCTTTTTCCATATCAGGCATTATTCCCGGAAGTCTTCTTGCAACCATAGTTTTTCCTGAGCCGGGACTGCCTCTGAGTAAAAGATTATGAAAACCGGAAACAGCAATTTCTGCCGCTCTTTTCATTATATACTGCCCGTGAATATCAGAAAAATCAGGTATGTCTTCATTTTCTCCGTAATATGAAAAAACCGGAGAAAAAGATGAAATTTCTCCGTTTCCTATTTTTTCGAGATCTGACACTCTGTCTATAACAAAGACTGATTCAAAATCTATAAAAGAAGATTCTTCCTGATTTTCTCTCGGTATTATGAATACAGCTTCTTTATTTTTTTCTTTTATTGCCATAAGAAATAAAGCAATTCCGGAAACAGCACGAACCTCACCGTTCAGGCCGAGTTCTCCGAAAAGATAAACATTTTCCTTAAATTTTTTTATCTGACCGGAAGCTTCAAGTACTGCACATGCAAGAGGAAGATCAAAATGAGTTCCTTCTTTTTTTAGTGAACTTGGTGAAAGGTTTGCCACTATAGATCCGTTGGGAACTGTAAAACCCGAATTTCTTAAAGCGCTTATTACTCTTTTTTCACTTTCAAGAACTGAGGCAGAAGGTAAACCTACAATTTTGAAAGTCTGAAAAGTTGATTTTGAATTAATATCAATTTCAACAATAATATCTTCAACATTATAACCGTTAACAGAACCTGTTTTTAAATTTGAATATTTCATAAATTCCCCCCAGGTACATCAATATCGGCAAGAACTGTACACATTACTTCTATTCCCCTGTCACCTATACCAAGTGAATTTCCGCTTTTGCCTTTAACATTTATCTGAGCTGTTTCTGTTTTAAGAATTTCTGAAAGATTATTTTTTATACTGTTTTTTATCTCTGATATTTTCACATATGAAGTAATAACAATAATATCAATATTAATTATTTTAAGATTTTTTCTGTCTTTTAAAAGAGAGAAAGCTGATTTAAGCAAAACAGAAGAATCCGCATTTCTGTATTCATCGGTTTCAGGAAAAAGTTCGCCTATAGAATCCATGCCGCATGCTCCGAGTAAAGAATCTATTACCGCGTGCATAACCGCATCTCCGTCGGAATGTCCTGAAAGACCCATTTCCTTTTCTACTGTTACTCCGCCGAGTACAAGTTTCCGGCCTTTTTCAAGAGGATGAATATCATAACCCATTCCTACTCTGTACAATTTAAGCCCACCTTGTAGGCATTACTATATACATATAACTGTTGTCTTCAAGAGGTTTAAGAATTGTAGGATTTACTTCTCCTGAAATATTAAATTCAAACTCTGAAGTTTCTATTTTTTCAAGAGCTTCTCTTAAAAATCTCGGAGAATAAGCTATTAATATATCTTCCCCTTCTTTGTTTATATTTATTAATTCTTTTGCCTCACCTACATCCGGCGAATTTGCAAGCATTGTTATAGTTGATTCTTCTATATTCATTCTTATCTGTTCTGTTTTTCCTGCAGCTATAGAAACTCTTTTAAGAGTATTAAGAAATTCTGTAGTCGGTATAATCATTTTATTTTTGAAAGCCGAAGGAATTATTTCCGAATAGTTAGGGTATCTTGAATCTATAACATTAAGAACAAGTTCCGCATTATCTTTTTCAAAACTGAACAAAGCTCTTGAACCGTCAAAATTCAATTTGAAAGTTTCCGAATTTACATTTGACAGAACTATTTTGAGTTCTTCCATACTTTTAAGGGAAAGCAGAAAAGAATTAGGTAAATCGGTATCTTTTTCAAGTTTTGTTTCCGAAAGTGCAAGTCTGTAACTGTCGGAAGCCACAAGAGTTAAATACCCGCCTGTTCTGAAATCCCAGTATAAACTGTTGAGATTTTTTGAAAGAGGATCATTATCTTTAAGGGCACAAAAAATAACTTTTTCTATCATTTTAAGTAAATCATTTTTATTTAAAGAAAGTATATTACCTAAAACATTAGGTATAACCTCAGGATAGTCTTCCGCAGACATTGTCGGAATTTTAAAATTTGAATATCCCGATTCGAGAGTCAGTATACCGTTATCAAATGAAAGACTTATTATACCTCCCGGTAGTGTTTTAATAATATCTGAAAAAATTTTCTGGTCTACAACAAAAGAAACCTCTTCTGAATTTTCCTTTAAATTTATGGTTTTGTGAAATCCGGTCTGAAGGTCAGTTGCGTAAATATTTAGTTTTGAGTCTTTAACATGGAATTTTATTCCTGATAAAATAGGGTTAGTTGTTTTTCTGGCTACTGCATTTGAAGCCATGTCAACCGTATCGTTAAGTATTTTTTTATCGATTTCGATAACCATTTTTTACCCCCTTTTTTTCATTTTATTGTTCATTATTATTTTACCTCAAATGCTTTAAAAAAACAACTTTATAAAATAATCCGGGCTTTTCGGGAATCATAATAATAAGTTGTAATTATTATTCACTTTAAAATTTTATGGTATAATGTTAATGATGAATATCAGGGTGATAAAATGAAAAAGTTATTGTCTTTATTAATATACATAACAATTTTTATATCGGCCTTTTTTTCTGCCGATATAATAGTAAGTTCATATGATTATTCCGAAATAGGAGGACTTTATTACAGTCCTCTCAGTGGTTTTTACGCATTAACCGATGAAAAAAATGATATTAAAGTGTTCGATAAAAATAATAGCATGAAATACTATTTTGAAACGGAAAACAGGCCCTCGGCAGTTAGCTGGACAGAGGATGAAAATTATATAATTTCGGGAAATACCGACGGAAGTATAAATGTATTTAATATAATTTCCAATTTATACAGTTTTACCGTTCGTGATACTACTGAAAGCATAACTTCCGTTGATGTAAAGGACAGAAATATATACTATGCATCTTATGACAAAAATGTATATGTTTATAACATTACAAAAAGAAAGCAGACATTTTCATATAAACTTAAAGGAACTCCTTTTACAGTAAGACTTTTTGGTAATAATACACTTGTCACAGGGGATTCTCTCGGTTATATATATTTTATAAATCTTCTCGATAACAGTGTATCGTTCAGAAAACTTTCAGATTCGGCAATAAAAAAAATAAATATTTATAATGATGAAATATCATTTTTTGCGGCAGACGGAAGAGTATATGTTCTTGATAATACGTTCAGGACAGTAAATTCTTTTTATCTCGGAAATCCTGTTAAACAGGTAATTAATTCTCCTGACGGATCTTATTTCGGTGTACTTTTTACTAATAATGAGTTTGAAATATACAGTACGGAATCATATATAAGTACTCTCTCGGTGACTTTTTCAAAATTTACAGTTAAAACAATAAACTGGTCAGAAACATGGAGATACATATTTATATCAGACGGGTCTGATATATACAGATTAACATATCCTTCCGGAATACTTGAAAAAATAAATGAAAATAAAATAGCTGTTCCGCAGAATATTATATGGAAAGATAAATACGTTATTTATTCCGATGATGATGCCCGTGTCGGATTTTTTAATGTCGAAACCGGAAAAATAGATATAAATTATAAAGTTGATGAAAACTTCAATGATTTTGATATTTATGATGATGTGCTGGCCGGTGTAAGTGATTCAGGATATTTCAGAATCTACGATCTTTTATCGGGAATAAAACTCGATCAGAAATACGTTACAGACTCAAAAATAAACAATATAAAATTTTCTCCTGACGGTAAATATATAGTTTTGGGAGGACTTGATAACAATATATATGTATACAGATATCCTGAACTTACGCTTTATAAGGTAATAAAAAATCTTCATAAAAGCTGGATAAAAGATATAGATTTTTCAAAAGATTCAAAATATATTTCAGTAGCTTCTCTTGATAAAACAGTTACCATATCGGCTTTTCCTGATTTTGAAAAAACATATACGCTCAATTCCTTTAAATATAATATATGGTCAGCCGACTGGTCAAACAAGAAAAACCTTATTACGCTCGGCGGGTTTGAAGGAATTCTTGAAATATGGGATCCTATATTTCAGACTGTTTTTGTAAGAACAGGGATATCAACCGGATCTATAAATTCACTAAAATGGAGTTATGATGATTCATATATTGCCGAAGGCTCGGAAGATAAAAATATATATATATGGAGTTCCTCTACGGGAGAACTTCTGCAGATTTTTTCAGGGTCAAAAAGTTCTGTTACAGACCTTTACTGGAATAAAGGCGGAAGATATCTTGCATCACTTTCGCTTGACAATATAATAAGAATATGGGATATAAATAATTCACAGAATATAGCGAGTCTCATAACTTATAAAGACGGTAAATACGTTTCGTTTAAAAACTCAGGGGAATATCTCACCAATATATTTGTAAACGAGGAAGAAAAATATTTTTTCAAATATTCGCCTATAAGTATATTTGAAACAATTTACTTTTCAAAAGTAAACAGCCTTGATTTAAGAGAAGGAGAACCTCCTGTTATAAGCGCTGAGGATAAAGTTCTTATAAACAGCCCTGAATATACCATTAAGATAAGTTTTTCCGATAATTCCGAAGTAAGAAATGTTAACATAGGAAATGAAAATTTTGATATAAACAGTAAAAATTATGTAATGGATTATGTTATAGATATTGAAAGACTATCTTCCGATACACTTAAAATAGTTGCTTTTGATGATTCAGGGAACAAAACGGAAAAAGATATTAATATTGAATTTAAGGATATATATCTTCTTGTAATTTCTAATCAGGTAGTTGTAAAAAACAGTTCCGGTAACGCAATAGGTACTCTTACAAGAGGTCAGAGAGTAAAAATGATAGGCCGTGAGGGCGATAGCTATATAATCGATTATTTCGGTCAGAAAGGTTATGTAAAATATTATATGCTTAAAAAATAAAACGCCCCTTTAGGGGCTTAATTTTATATTAAAAACGGAGAGGTTAAAATGAATATTTATTTTGAAAACGGGAAAATACTGACAAAAAACGGCGGATATATTTTTGATAAAGATTTTTTCGGCAAAGAAGTTATAAAAAATAAAATAAACTTAAAATTTGCAGAAAAAGAAATAACTATAATAAATATAATTCCGCATGAAAACAGTTTTGAAAAAAATGACATAAGAAATCTTCTTTCAGTAATGAAAACAGAAGATCTTAATATTATATCAAGGGCAAGACATATGCTTGAGTGGGATTATTCTCATAAATTCTGCGGAATATGCGGTAAAAAATTAAATGAATATAATATAAAACAAAATAATAAAGTATGTCCCGAATGCGGATATATACATTATCCGAAAATGGCTCCGGCTATAATAGTAGGTATAACAAAAGGAGATAAAATACTTCTTGCACATAATGTTAATTTTAAAAATAATGTTTACAGTCTTATAGCAGGATTTGTCGAACCCGGAGAAAAACTTGAAGAAACAGTAAGAAGAGAAGTAGGCGAAGAAGTAGGAATTAAAGTAAAAAATATAAAATATTTTTCAAGCCAGCCATGGCCTTTTCCGGATTCCATGATGATAGGGTTTACCGCAGAATGGGAAAGCGGGGATATAAAACCTGACGGCGTGGAAATTGCTGATGCCGGATGGTATGAAGTTTCAAAACTTCCTAATTTACCGCTGAACGGAAGTATAGCAAGAAGAATAATAAATTTTATTTTTGAAGGAAAGATGGTGGGTAAAAATGAATAAATTAATTTTGGGGCACAGAGGATATAAAGAATTATATCCTGAAAATACGCTTCTTGCTTTCAGAAAAGCTTTCGAAGCAGGAGCAAACGGTGTTGAATATGATGTAAGAGAATCTTCTGACGGAATTCCGGTAATAATACATGATGACAGCCTTGAAAGACTTACAGGTCAGAAAATAATGATTTCTGAATCCACTGTACCGGATATAAAAAAGCATCTTATAGACGGAAAGGAAGAAGTACCTACTCTTGAAGAAGCACTGAAAATTTTTCCGGAAAATTCTTTTAACAATCTTGAAGTAAAAGAATTAAATGTAGCCGTTAAATCATATGAATATGTAAAAAAATACGGAAGTACTGAAAATACACTTTTTTCTTCTTTTATACCGGAAAGTCTTGAAGAAATAAGAAAATGTGATAAAAATGCAAAGCTGGGACTTCTTATGGGAAGCGATGATCTTGAAGCAGTTATGAAGCTTCATGCCGTAATCGGACTTTATTCTGTAAATATATGGATAGATAAACTTAAAGAATACGATATAAATCTTGTAAAAGCTATAGCAGCTAACTGGAAAAGCAAAGGAATAAAAATAGCTTTCTGGACATTTGATGATGAAAATGATATACCTCTTTACGGAGATTTCGCTGATATATTAATAACAAACAGAGTTGAAGCAATTATAAAAAAACTTTATAAATAATACGCCGCTAAAAAGCGGCGTATTTTATATCATCTCATAAGAACTTGAAAAAACCGGAAGATTAAGACTTCCGAGAACCTTTTCCAGAAGTATTCCTTCTCTTTTCGGATAATCATATCCATAACTTGCCCTTATTCCTGTAGTGATAAAATTTACACTTCTGTCAAGAGCTATGGGAAGACTGTCACCCTGAAGAAGACTTCCGACTATTATGCTTGTAAAAATATCACCTGTACCGGGATAAAATGCAGGAATATAATTTGAGGATACTTTCCAGTATCTGTTGTCATTGCTGTTATAAGCAATGACAGAAGTTTTTTTATTTTCACGGTCTTCAGGGACACTTGTTATTATTACTATTTCCGGTCCCATATCGGAAAGACTTTTAGCCATTGATTTTATTTTGCTGACATCAGGAAAATCATGATATTTTTCATCCAGAAGATAACATGTTTCCGTAAAATTAGGAGTTATAATATCAGCCTTTTTAATAAAAGTTCTCATTTTTTCAACCATTTTATAATCCATAGTTGAATAAAGAGCACCTTCATCAGCCATTACCGGATCAATAACAACAAAATTTGAATCAGTTTTAAAAAAATCTATGAAATCTGAAATGATATCTATCTGTTCGGGAGAACCTAAAAATCCGCTGTAAATACTGTCAAAATCTATTTTTAATGATTTCCAGTGATCTATATAGTTTTTCATAGAATCAGTAAGATCAACGAAA
Organism: Thermotogae bacterium; assembly: GCA_024233675.1. Classification (GTDB taxonomy): domain Bacteria; phylum Thermotogota; class Thermotogae; order Petrotogales; family Petrotogaceae; genus JACKPH01. Next base: position 67,339 of record JACKPH010000001.1, on the reverse strand, counting down.
CTATAGTTTTTAAAACCACCTGTATGTGTTGATAAAACAGCTGTAGGAAGAGAGCACACCTGTATTCCCATAGTTGAAAGAATAGGAATTATTGCCGAAAGTGAGGAACGTCCGAATCCTGATAAATCATGTATTGCAGCTACTTTTTTAACTCCGGTGTTCATTTATATCAGTCCTTTCATTATTATAATTTTATTATAGTATTTTTATATTAATAAGTCAAAATTTTTATAGAAAATTAAGCTAACACATAATATCACATTTTTATTCTGTTTTTGTTTGGAAATCATAGTCTATAATTACGGTGTAACAAACAAAAAAGGAGGAGATAAAAAATGAAAAAGATATTTTTGGTACTGGTTATAGGGATAATGAGTATAGGTTTATTTGCAGGAAATTTTCAGCAGGGAACAAACAGACAGAATCAGAATGCAACGTTCGGAAGAAATGCCGGTAATTACGGTAATCAGAACATGATACAGAGAAAAGACGCAACCGGTAATTATGCTAATCAGAATATGATGATGGGAAAAGGAACAACCGGTATTTACGCAAATCAGAATGCATTAAGAGGAAAAAATACAGAAAAATCAGAACTTTCACAGAACTATCTTGAACTTCTTACAGAAAAATATTTACCGGAAAGACTTGAAGAATTAAAATCATATTTTGACAATGAAGTAACACTAAAAACAACAGTTCAGGAAAATGCTTCCGAAATAAGAGAAAAAATAACAGAAGAATACCAGACAGCATTAAAAGATAATCCTACTCTTACATTGAGAGAATTTGTATCAGGACTTGATTTACCTTATATGGAAAGAATAGGACAGAATTCATCAAATCTTTACAGCGACCTTTCAACAGCAGTAGAATACGATAATGACCAGCTCATAAAAGATGTACTTACAAAAATTATCGACTCTGTTAAAGACAGACACGAAGAAATGAATGAGGAAATAGAAAAAATACAGGAATTTCTTAATAAATAAAATTATATAACAAATAATCCGCATTTTGCGGATTATTTGTTATATAATTTAACTAATTAAAATATAAAGGAGGTAAATATGAGCTATAAAATATATCTTGTGGAAGATGAGGAAAATCTGAATAAAGTACTTTCTTCTTACATAAAAAAAGAAGGCTGGAATATAAAATCCTTTACAAACGGTAATGATGCACTTAAAGTAATAAAAGAAGAACCTGATATATGGGTACTTGATATAATGCTTCCTGACACTGACGGTTTTGAAATTCTTAATAAAATAAAACTAAACAACAATAAAACTCCGGTAATATTTATATCCGCAAGAGATGCTCAGATAGACAGAGTTATAGGATTAGATATGGGGAGCGATGATTATTTAGCAAAACCTTTTCTTCCGAGGGAATTAATAATAAGGATTAAAAAAATGCTTGAAAGAACTTACGGAAACAAAAAAGGGAATATAATAACAGAAAAATATAAAATAGACCTTGACAGAAGAACAATTTATACTCTTAAAGATGAAGAGATAGAGCTTACCTCAAAAGAATTCGATCTTATAGTACTTCTGATAAAAAATACAGGAATTGCATTTTCAAGAGAGAAAATTCTTAATGAATTATGGGGAGAAGATTATTTCGGAAGTGACAGAGTTGTTGATGATCTTGTAAGAAGAATAAGAAAAAAATTACCTGATATAAGCCTTGAAACTATTTACGGTTATGGGTACAGGATGAACGAAAATGAGAATTAACAGTCTGGGGTTTAAAATATTTATATTTTTTACACTTATGATAATAATATTTTCTGTATTTGTGGGAATAACATATATATATTCCCTTAGGAGTCTTTTTACCGAAGAAACGTATAAAACTATTGAAGAATCTCAGAAATTACTTAATATAGAAACAAACGGAATACTTGAAATGTGGAGAAATTCGGGAGGAAATCCCGGGGTTCAGCAAATGAGAACAGTACAGCATTTTGTTATAACAAACGGAAACTCAAGACCTAATTCCGAAAGATTTCAGAATGAAATAAAAGCAGAAAATTTTGATTTGATAAAAAAAGAAGCTATGCAACAGAAAGAGGATGAAAAAAGATATGAACTTAAAATAAACAATTCCAGAATTTTTTATATCATAAAAAAAGCATTATTTAACGGAAATGAGATATATCTTGTTTCATACATGTGGGAATCGTATAAAGAGAATATTGAAACAGAGCTTTTAAAAAGACTTATTTTTATAGATATAATATCTATATCTATTGCGGTATTTTTTTCAATGATACTTTCCCGATATCTCATAAAACCACTTGATAATCTAAAGAAGGATATTTCAAGAATAGCTGTTCACGATTGGAAAGACAGCGTAAATATTGAAAGAAAAGATGAAATAGGAGATCTTGCAAAAGAAATAGAGGAAATGAGAAAAACTCTCATAAGAAGTGATATGACTCAGCAGGAATCGCTGCAGTATATTTCACATGAGCTGAAAACACCTGTTATGGTTATAAGAAGTTATATACAGTCAATAGAAGACGGAATATTTCCCGAAAACACACTTGAAAACAGTCTGAAAATAATAGACAAAGAAGCTTTTACTCTCGAAAAAAGAATACAGGATCTTCTTTATTTTTCAAAAATAGATTATATGTCAAAACATGAAATAAAAAGAGCTGAAGTAAATATAAAAAATATTCTTGATGAAAATATAGAAAGATTTAAAACAATAAATGATTCATTATTATGGAAAACAGAAATATCTGACTGCAAAATAAACGGTGATCCCGAACAGCTTAAAATAGCATTCGAAAATATATTTGAAAATCAGACAAGATATGCTGTTAAAAGTATAGAAGTTACAATGGAAAAAAATGGCATTATATATATAAAAAATGACGGGGAAAAAATAAATCCGGAATTTATGTCAGAACTTTTTTCACCTTTTAAAAAAGGTAACAGGGGAAAAAACGGAATAGGGCTTGCAATTGTTAAAAGGATAATAGAAATACACGGCGGAAAAATAAAAATATATAATGATACAAACGGAGTAACCTATAAAATAGAAATGAAATAAACTATATAAGTTTTATTTCTCATAATATTCCTCAAGGGGATCATAATAATCTGTTTCTTCGGGAATACCGTAAGGATTATCGTATTCCTGTGGTTTAAACATCTCAAGAGGATGCATATTATATTTTTCTTTGAATAAATGTTTCAAAAGATTTTCCAGTTCTGTGGAATTCGAAAAATTAATTTTTATTTTTTCTTCGGTTATTTCAAAAACAGGTGCTGTAAAATCTTCATATTCTCTGAGAAGTTCTGAAATCCTGTAAGTTCTTTTTTCAAAATAAGGATTCTCGTATTCAAGTGACTCATATTTTTCGAGTTCGTGATTTTCTGAAACTGAGTCAAGAATATCATCTGATTTTAGTATACATAAAATTTTACTTTCAAAACTTCCTATAACTTTTTCATCACTGTTATAGAGTTTTCCGTATTTTCCGTAATGGAAACCTGTTCCGTTATTTTTGGTATCATGAAGGTATCCGGTAATATCAAAATATCCTACCGTATATCCGTTCAGATTAAGAATATTTTTTTTGTTGTCCACTACATATATATTGTACATTTAAATCACCCCCTGTTATATTATAACAAATTTTAATAAAAAATAAATTATTTGTTAATAAAAAATATTTTTATTATGTAATTTAATTTATTTTATAAATGACCGAAAATAAAATTCAGTTTCCCGGATTTTTAATAAAAAAAAGTAATAATATATGTGTTCCGAAAAATACTGAGAAGGGAGTTGGATTTTATAAAAAAATTAGATATAAACGGTTTAATACCGGAAATACCGATTATACAGGGCGGTATGGCTGTGGGTGTTTCTCTTGACGGACTTGCTTCGGCAGTTGCAAACGAAGGCGGAATAGGCATAATAGGTACAGCAGGAATAGGACTTGTTGAAAATATATCTTCCGGAAGTGTACGCCGTGACAATCTGGAAGGATTAAAAAATGTTATAAGAAGAGCAAAGGAGAAAACAAAAGGAATAATAGGCGTTAATATAATGGTTGCTCTTTCCGATTATTCGGAAATGGTAAAAACCGCGATAAAAGAAAATGTTGATTTAATAATATCCGGTGCGGGATTACCTTTAAGTCTGCCGTCTTTTCTCGGGGAAACATCAAAAACAAAACTCGTACCGATAGTTTCGTCTTTAAAGTCGGCACAGATTATTTTTAAAAAATGGATGAAAAGCTATGGTTATATACCGGATGCATTTATTGTCGAAGGCCCTCAGGCAGGAGGACATTTAGGATACAGAGAAGAAAATCTTGAAGATGAAAATTACAGTCTTGAAACAACTGTGCCGCAGGTAGTAAAATTTTCCGAAGAAATATTCAGACAATACGGTAAAAAAGTTCCTGTTATAGCTGCCGGAGGTATAGACAGCAGAGAAAAAGCCCAAAAAATGTTTATGATGGGAGCATCGGGAATACAGGTCGGAACACCTTTTATAGCTACAAAAGAATGTGATGCCGACATTAAATTCAAACAAACCGTAATAAATGCTTCCGAAGAAGATATAAAAATTATAAAAAGTCCTGTAGGACTTCCGGGAAGAGCTGTAAAAAATAAATTCCTCGAAGAAGTTGAACGCGGCATACAAAAACCTTTCAGATGTGCATATCAGTGTATAAAAACATGTAAAGTGACAAATGCTCCTTACTGCATAGCACAGGCACTTTTAAATGCTGCTAAGGGTAATATGGAAAAAGGTTTCGCTTTTACGGGAAGCAACGGTTATAAAATAAAAGAAATAACAGATGTAAAAACCGTTATAAAAACTATTATAGGTTAATACAGCGCTTACTGACGGTACAAATAAAAAGAAAAAAATGATATAATTTGTCGGGAGGTGCAGAATGAAAATTGATTCAGAATATATGACAGAATACATAAAAAAAATAATGAAAACAGATAGTCCGGCAGGAGACACAGGAGAAGCTGTTTCCGAGGTGAAAAAAGAATTTGAAAAACTCGGACTTAAATGTACGGAAACAAATAAAGGTGCAGTTATTGCGACCGTAAAAGGTAAAAATGACAATGTACATAAAATAATATCCGCACATATAGATACACTTGGATTAATGGTTAAGGAAATAAAAAGCAACGGCAGATTAAAATTAAATCAGCTCGGAGGTTTTTCATGGCCTTCTGTTGAAGGTGAAAACGTAAGAATTAAAACCTCGGAAGGTAAAATATATACCGGAACAGTACTACCTGATATGGCTTCTGTTCATATTTTCGGAGACATTCCGAGAACAGCTGTAAGAACTGAAGAAAATATGGAAGTAAGACTGGATGAAAATGTTTCAAATGCTGATGAAGTAAAAAAATTAGGTATAGAAGTAGGTGATTTTGTTTCGGCGGAAACAAGAACAATAGTTACAGAAAACGGATATATAAAATCAAGATATCTCGATGATAAAGCCGCTGTTGCAATAGTAATGGGAATATGCAGATACATAAAAGAAAACAGTATAATACCTGCATATACAACACATTTTTATATAAGCAATTATGAAGAAGTCGGACACGGAGTTTCCGTAATAACAGATCAGACAGATGAATTTATTGCCATAGATATAGGAACTGTGGGAAAAGGACAGAATTCAACGGAATTTGCCGTTTCTATAGCGTCAAGGGATGCATTCGGTCCGTATGATTTCAGATTCAGAAAAAAACTCACCGATATATGTCAGAAAAATAATATAGATTACAGGGTAGACATGTACAACAGATACGGTTCTGATGCAAGTAAAGTTGCACAGACAGGTAAAGACGTTAACTATGCACTTGTCGGTCCCGGTGTCGATGCAACCCATCACTATGAAAGAACTCATATAAAATCACTTGAAAATACTGCAAAACTTCTTATAAAATACATAGAAGGATAAAAATAAATCTCTCCGGAGATTTATTTTTTTAATTAATATATTTTTATTCGGATTTATTCTTTAAAAAAATTATATAATATATTTATAAGTTAGGGGGGATAAAAATGGACTTAAAAAAATTTATGAAAGAAACACCTGTTGTTGATATGCATTTTGATTTGTTAATGGATTTAAGCGCAAAAAAACTCAGAGGAGAAACAGATATAATAAAAAATCACCATATGAGTAATTTCAGAAAAGGGAATATAAATATAATAATAGCGGCAGTTTTTCTTGAAGATATGTATATTCCGGATAAAGCGCTGCACGAAGCACTTGATCAGATAGCCTATTTCATGGAAGAACTCGGAAAAAATGATGAAATACATCTTTGCCTTAGTTATGAAGATATTGACTATTGTTTAAAAAATAAAAAAACAGGAATATTTATTTCTCTTGAAGGTGCAGAACCTATAATGAATGATATATATCTTCTTGATATATTTTATCAGCTCGGTACAAGATTTCTCGGAATTACCTGGAGCAGAAGAAATTATGCCGGAGACGGATGTAAATTCGGAATATCAGATAAAAATTACGGAGGAGGTCTTACAGAGTTCGGAATAGAACTTATTAAAAAATGCGAAAAAACAGGAATAATACCTGATGTAAGCCATCTTAACGACAAAGGTCTTAAAGATGTATTAAAATATACTGCAAAGCCTTTTATTGCTTCGCATTCCAATTCAAGAAAATTAATAGATATATCAAGAAATCTTTCTGATAAACAAATAGAAAAAATTGCCAAACGCGGCGGAATAATAGGAGTAAACGGATATAACAGATTTTACTGTCCGGAAAATAAACCGGATATGGACTATTTTGCCGCAAATATAAAAAATATAATTGAAGCCGGAGGAGAAGACTGTATAGGAATAGGTCTTGATATAATGGATCATCTCGGGGAAAATGAAAATCAGTCAGGAATTATAAAAAATCACTCCGAAATGGGTGCTATTGCTGAAGGACTTTTTGAAAGAGGCTTTAAAGAAGAACAGATAAAGAAAATATTAGGAGGGAATTTCCTTTCGTTTTATAAAAAAGCATTATAAAAGTGATATAATATTAATGTTGTGTTACTTATTTTATAAGCGTAGGTGAAGTATGAAGAATATGCAGTACTGGGGAGTGTTTTTATATTATTACTTGTATTTATGTTTTCATGCCTTCCGGGAGAAAACAGCTTAAAACCGGAAGATGTAATAACTGATTTTTTTTCTAAAATCAATTCATCAGAAACATCAACAAAAACTGTAACTGATAACTATTTTTATTATCTTGATTTAAATTCCGAACAAAAAGAATATGTAAAATTTGAACTCTGCTTTACACCTAATTTTAATTCGGAAACTCAGAAATACAGGGAAAATGCATTTACAAATATTAATATCAGTTCGCCTCAGACAGAAACATATTCAGGAACTCTGACCTTTATAAAAAACTATGCGACAATGACATTAACATGTGATTATACGCCTGAAGGAACAACACTTTCACAACATATAAATACTCAGGTTTCTGTACTTAATATAGGAGAAAACTGGTATATTTCAGCATTTTATATGCAGAATGATACGAATAACGGTCAGATAATATGGGCATATCCGAATAAAACAGGAACTGAACCTGTAAACATGGATTATCCTGTATGGAATTTCTGGAATTTACTGCTCGGATTAGGAAATATTTAAATAAGATAAAAAATATCGGGTATACACGATGTTTTTCAGAATGTTTACATAAAAAGGCAGATAATACCCTTGACAGAGAGTGTACTTCAAAAAGTATAATAAAAATGTAATGCATAAATAAAAAACGCATTCTGGGAGGGATTTTATGCTGAAAAAAAGATATAAATCTTATTACACAGGATTCGACGTTATAGACACAGATCTGAAATACATTTATCTTGAAAATATAAGAAGAATATAAATAACCGGGAAACCGGTTATTTTTTTATTTATACATAAAATGTAAAAAAATAAAATGTATTATTTTTATGATATTATTATAATGTTATTAAAGTATAAAGGGGGATAAAATTGGAAAATTTTATAAAATATATTACAAGAAATTATGAAATAATTATAAAAGAATTACTTAATCATCTTTCAATAATAGGGATCGCACTTCCTTTTGCAGTTATTATAGGTGTTTCAGTCGGAATAATAATAGCCGGGAAACCTAAAATATCTAAAATTATCATTTACATATCCGGTATGTTTATGACAATACCTTCACCGGCTCTGTTCGGAATAATGATAATTCTTCTTGCTCCGTTTAATGCAGGTCTCGGAAAACCTCCTGCAGTAATTGCCCTTATAATATATTCACTTCTTCCGATGATAAGAAATACGGTAAATGCAGTTAACAGTCTTGATCATAATATAATAGAAGCAGCTGAGGGAATGGGAATGAAAAATTATCAGATACTTATAAAAATAAGAATACCTCTTGCATTACCTCTCATAATGTCAGGTATAAGAAGTTCTGTTGTTATGGGTGTCGGTGTTGCGACAATAGGCTATTATATTGCAGCCGGAGGACTCGGGTATTTTATATTTGCAGGTCTTTCAAGAAGCAGGTTTGAAATGATACTTACAGGAGTTATTCTGACAGCAGCACTCGGGATTTTCCTTAATTATTTTATTTTAAAACTTGAGGACATAATTACACCGAAAGGTTTAAAAATATCAGGGGAGTGATTTTATGCCTATAAAATTAAAGAATCTTACAAAAAAATTCGGAGATTATACTGCTGTAAATAATATTACACTCAGTATAGAAGATTCGAAAATAACAGTTCTTATAGGACCTTCAGGCTGCGGGAAAACCACCACATTAAAAATGATAAACGGATTAATAAAAAGAACCGAAGGAAATATATTTTTTAATGAAATATCTATAGATAAAATAAATCCTATAGATTTAAGGAGAAGAATAGGCTATGTAATTCAGGAAATAGGACTTTTTCCCCATATGAATGTATATCAGAATATAGCTGTTGTTCCTAAACTTCTCGGATGGAAGGAAAATAAAATAAAAAACAGAATAAATGAACTTTTGGAACTTGTTAACCTTAATCCGGAAGAAAATATTTTTAAGTATCCGAAACAGCTTTCAGGCGGTCAGAAACAGAGAGTAGGTGTTGCAAGAGCTCTTGCCGCTGATCCGGAAATACTTCTTATGGACGAACCTTTCGGAGCAATAGACCCTATTAACAGGGAAAAGCTTCAGGATGCTTTTATAGACATACAGGAAAAAATAAAAAAAACAATAGTTTTTGTAACTCATGACATAAGAGAAGCTATAAAACTCGGAGACAGTATTTCTGTTTTTAATACGGGAAAAATAGAACAGTCCGGGAAAACTTTCGAAATAATAAAAAAACCGAAAAATAAATTTGTCAGTAATCTTATAGGAAATCATGCGGAAATTAATACACTTGAATTCAGAAAAGCTGAAAATAGTATTGATAAAGATTTTTCAGCTGTAAAAATTAATGCCTCTGACACAAATTTATTAAAAGAACAAAAAAACAGTTATGTAATTTTTCTTGATGACAATAATAATTTTTTAGGAATTCTTTCAAAAGAAAAAATATCTCAGTTGTCAACGGAAAATTATTTAAATAATCTTAAAACCTATTTTATAACACCTGATTCAACACTTCTTGATGCAGCCGGAATAATGCTTTCAAAAGGTATAAATACAGTTCCTGTAATTTCGGCTGAAAAAAAAGTTCTGGGTGTAATAAAATATGAAACAATATTTCAGGAGGAATAAAATGAATATTTTTACATATTTGCTTGAAAATCCGGATTATATTCTAGAAAAAACATTTCAGCATATATATATATTTCTTATATCCTGGAGTTTTGCGGTAATTACCGGAATTATTTCCGGGATTTTTATAACACGCGAAAAAAATAAAAAAATAGGCAGAATTATACTTGTAATAATAGGTATAACACAGTCAGTACCGAGTATAGCAGTCATAGCTTTATTTTTTCTTTTTATGGGTATAGGTTTTATAACAGCAGCATTTGCACTTTTTCTTTACAGCCTTGTTCCTATAGTTTTTAATACAGCATCAGGGCTTATAAGTGTTGACGGTAATGTAAAAGAAGCTGCACTCGGAATGGGAATGACAAAAAAAGATATATTGTTCAAAATAGAAATTCCGATGGCAATGCCTTCTGTATTTTCAGGAATAAGAAATTCCGCCGTAATAAATATAGCAACTGCAACAGTTGCTGCCACTATAGGTGCCGGAGGTCTCGGAGTAATAATATTTACAGGACTTTCACATTTTAATGCATCTATGATATTTGCCGGTGCTGTTCCTGTTTCTTTTCTTGCATTATCTATAGATTTAATACTCGGTTTTCTTGAAAAAAAGTTTACATCGGAAGGATTAAAAATTTCAGAGGAGGGGTAAAATGAAAAAATTACTTTTTTTAATTGTTTTAATAATTACGGGAATAAGTATTTTTTCGGCACCTTTAATATCAGTAGGAGCTAAAATGTTTACCGAAGGACTTGTAATAGGAAATATGATATCACAGCTTCTTCAGGAAAACGGATTCAAAGTTAAAGAAGAATTCGGTTTAACTTCTTTTCCTCTAAGAGCTGCAATAGAAAACGGTCAGGTTGATATATATTCTGATTATACCGGAACTGTTTGGGCAGCTTACTTTCAGAATAAAGAAAGAATATATGATCCTTATGAACTTTTTAACAGAGTTGCTGCGGAAGATTATAATAAAAATAAAATAGTATGGATAAATTTTATACCGTTTAATGATACATACGGTATGGCAGTTAAAAGATCGTTTGCGGAAAAAAACGGTCTGAAATCACTTTCTGATCTTAAAAATTTTATAGAAAAAGGAAATAAAGTAATTTTCGGAGTTAATCCCGAGTTTTATGAAAGAAATGACGGATTCTTCAGTATGACTGAAAATTATGAGATGAATGTGGAAAGGAAAGATGTAAAAACTATGGAAGCGGGACTGACATATGAAGCCCTTAATTCCGGAAAAATAGATGTTGCAATGGTATATTCAACAGATGCAAAACTTCTTAAATATGATCTTACAGTTCTTCGTGATGACAGAAATTTTTTCCCTTTTTATAATCCTGCTGTTTTAATAAGAAAAGAAATTATAGATAAATACCCAGAAATAGAGGAAATTTTAAGACCGCTTACAGTATATCTTACAGAAAACATTATAATAAGACTCAATTATCTTGTCGATGTTGAAGGGTATGAACCTGAAATAGCTGCAAAAAGATATCTTGAAGGACTTGGACTGATAAATTAAAAACCGGCTCTCAGAGCCGGTTTCTTTTAATAAAGGGGATATAAGGGGAAATTCATTAATTATTTTAATATATTTATATTAATAGAATATTTTTAAATATTAAAATTGAAAAAAGGAATATTTAACATTTTCACAAAATTGTTAACGACTAAAAAATTCTTTTAAAAACAAAAAAACAGTTAACCGTTACCTAACAGCTAAAAAACCTTATTATGATAAAATAAATAATAATATCGATAAATTCCGGGAGGTAACATGGACAGAAAAAATTTATTTACAAACAAATTTATGGTCATTTTTTTTACAATGATAGCATCTTTTTTGTGGGGGTCAGCTTTTCCTGTTCTGAAAATAAGTTATCAGGAACTCGGACTCGGACCCGATGATGTATGGGAAAAAGTTTTTTTTGCCGGAATAAGATTTTTTCTGGCAGCAGTTATTGTTCTAATAAGTTTTATGCTGAAAAAATACAAACCGGGACTTAGTAAAAATAATTATAAATCTCTTTTTATTTTAGGCATAATGCAGACATCGCTGCAGTATTTCTTTTTTTATAACGGTCTTGCAAATACAAGCGGTATAAGTGCGGCAATATTATCATCAGGAGGATCTTTTTTTGTTGTAATACTTTCGCACTTTGTGTATCATGATGATAAAATAGACATAGGTAAAACTATAGGTCTTTTAACAGGATTTGCCGGAATTGTTCTTGTGAATTTCGGAAGCGGATTTTCTCTTAATTTTACATTTAAAGGAGAGGGATATTTAATATTATCCGCACTAATTTCGGCAATAGCTACGATTTATGCAAAAAAAATATCAGGTAAAATTAATCCGGTTGCCGTATCTGCATTTCAGATGCTTTTCGGGTCTTTAATGCTTTTAACATCAGGATTTATTTTTTCCGGATTTAATTTACTAAGTTTTACTTTAACCGCATTTTTTCTTTTGATTTATTCATCATTTCTCTCAGCAACTGCTTTTGCAATATGGTATACACTTCTGAAATATAATAAAGCCGGCGAAATAAGTATTTACAGGTTTATGATACCTATATTCGGATCATTTCTTTCGGCAGTTCTGATTCCGGGAGAAAAAATAACACTTATGTCACTTATAGCATTAGCTTTGGTTGCCGGCGGAATATGGTTTGTAAACAGCCGAAAGGAATAATATTATGTTAAGCATAATGTGCGCTTCTGATGTTGAAAAAAATATAAGAAATGACAGAAAAAGAAATGTAGATATTCTTGTAGGATGCGGAGATCTTTCACCCGGATATATGGACTATCTTATGAGTGAATTCAGACCTTCCGTTGGTGTTCTTATTCACGGAAATCATGATGAAAAATATTACAGGCCTTACTATTCCGAAAGGAATCTTAAATTTTCCAATATATATAAAGGATTTATAATAATAAACAACGGAGTTATTAACCTGAAAAATTTTCTCGGTAAAGATTTTTTTATTGCAGGATTTTCAGGAGCAATGTCATACGGGGATAAACCTTTTCATTTTTCGGAAAAAGAAGTAAAACATTTTTATAAAAAACTCAGTAAAATTAAATATATGAATAAAAAATTCGATATGATAGTTTCACATCATCCGCCTTATATGGAAAACACACTGCCTGATTCCGATGAATATCATAAGCCTTCTAAAGAACTGGGAAAAATATACAGATCTTTTTTCCCTCCTGTATGGCTTTACGGACATTTACACAGGAATTATACAAAATCTGATTTTGATTTTGAAATACATAAAAACGGGGAAAAATCTTATATGATAAATTCAATACCTTATAAATTTATGGAATATGATGAAGAAAACAAAAAAATTTTAAATGTAACTGAAAGTTACGGCATTAAATTCACAAAAACTGATATAAGTTTACTGTGAGGAGGGTTTAATGTGTATATAATGGATAGAAACAGCAGTCTCAAAGAATATGAAAAAGCTATGAGAATAGGAAAAAGAGATTTTTCCGCTAACATATATTCCGGTAATCAGGGATACCTCATGTCATTTGAGACAATGCTTGAAAATGTTGAGATAATAGGTGAAAAAAATATAGGATTAATAGATATACCCACCAAAAAAATAGCAGGAACATATTATCAGTCGAGAGCTTTATCTTTTTCGAAAAATTATTATCCGCTGCTTGATTCCAAAACCGAGTTTGCAAATAAGTGGTGCAGTTTACTTGAAGCACAGTATTCTGAAGGAATAAGGGATCCTATAGAAGTATATGAATATCTTAACTGGTATTATGTTGTAGAAGGTAATAAAAGAGCAAGCGTTATGAAATTTCTGAATGCTTTTTCTGTAAAAGGAACAGTAAAAAGAATAATACCGGAATGGGATGAATTTGATAACGAAATACGTATATATTATGAGTTTATGGATTTTTTTGCAAATACAGGCATAAACACTATATGGTTTACAAAAGAAAACAGTTTTGACAGACTTTATACATATATAAAAAACTACAGACCTACGCTTAAGACAATAACGGATAAAAATACGGATTTTTCGAATTCAATTTATGAAAAATTCAGGAAATACTATCATGCTCTCGGAGGAAAAAAACTTGAAACACTAACAACGGGAGATGCATTTCTTAAATTTCTGGACAGATACGGAATTTTGGAAAATTCTGACGAACGTGATTACAAATTAAAGGTAAAAGAGACAATAAATGAATGCAGTGAGGAAATACAGAAAGATCAGAGTTCCGGATTCTGGAATATACCGGCTCTTATAGGAAGGGATAAAAAAGTAAAAGTTGCTTTTGTATACAATACAGCTATTAAAGAATCTGCATGGACGTATTCGCATGAACTCGGAAGAAAATATATAGAAAAAAAATATTCCGGTCAGATAGATATATCATGTTTTGAAAATATAAATGCCGGAACAACATATCAGCATCTCATAAAAATGCTCGAAAAAGAAGAATATGATCTTGTTTTTTCTACAAGTTTCGATTTTCTGAATGAACAGAAAAAATCTAAATTTCAGAATGTCAATTTCATGTATTTTTCGGGATATCAGATAGATAAAAATATAAACACATATTTCGGAAGAATGTATGAACCGAGATTTCTTTCCGGTATGATAGCCGGAGCAATGACTATGAGTAATCAGATAGGTTATGTCGCACCTTTCGGAATTCCTGAAGTAATAATGGGAATAGATGCTTTTGCACTCGGTGCGAAATCGGTAAACCCAAATGCGGTAATAAATGTTACATGGACTAATACATGGAATAATGAAACTTATGAAAAAAACAGTGCAAAGTATCTTATAAAAGAAAAAGACTGTGATGTTTTAACTCACCATCAGGATTCACCTACTGTCATGAAAGAAGCTGATAAATACGGTGTTTACAGTATAGGATATCATTACGATATGAAAGAGTTTGCACCTAAAAACTATCTTACTTCAGTTGTATGGAACTGGGGAAAATATTATGAAAGAATTATAAATGATTTCCTAAACGGTTCTGACTTTTCGTTTTTTGATTTGTTTCTCGGCGCCAATAAAACAGAAATAAAAAAATTCTGGGGAGGACTGAAATCAGGTATAGTAGATATTTTACCCATGACAAATTTAAATCTGCCGCATCTTGAAAGAATAATAAATATGATGAAACTTTCAATAATAAATCAGGAATTTCATCCTTTTACAGGACCTGTATACGACAGAAACGGAGAACTGAAAATAGAAAAAAATAAAGTAATCTCTGATGAAGAGCTGTTTGCAATAAACTGGTTTGTTGATAATGTTCAGTTTTAAATTAGTGGAAACGGAAAAACCGTTTCCACTTTTTTGTTTTTTAATGGAACTTCAGCCGGGGAAATATTCTTATAAATTTGTTGCTGACGGAACATGGGTTTATGATGAAGAAGCTCCTGCAAACGAATCTGACGGATACGGCGGAAAAAATTCCGTTTTCGAAATTACAGAAGAAAACGGTAAACAGATAATAAAAAGTTCTTCGCAAACAGTAAACGAAAAAGCGGAAAAAAGTATAATATCCGGACAGTATAAATTTTCCTTTAATGTAAAAAAAGGTGAAAATACACTTTTCGGAAATCCTGATGTAATTAACGATATATATATTACTCTCAATCCTGAAATAGCTGATTCGGAAGTTGAAATAACACTTGCGGTAAGTTCTTCCGACAACAGATTAAGATTTTCAGGTGCCAGAACATCTTTAACAAAAAATAATATAACATTTTCCGGATTTGATAAAATAGCTTCTAATCCTTTTTATAAAATGAAAACGGCTAACAGTCTTCTGAGCTACACAGGTTTCGGCGTGTATCAGAATATACTTCCTGTTAAAACATCTTCTGAATTTGTTTCTGCTTCAGGAAAAATGAAATATGTTCTCGGAGCTTATTATAATACTGATATTTTCGGAATAAGATTTATTTATGATACCGTAAATTCTACGGCATTCATTTTAAACGTAAATGTTTCTGATATATACGGTGAAATAAAAACAAATGAATTAAAACCTGATGTTATTTATTTCGGATACAACACTGAAAAAATTTCTGCTGACCTAAATTATTCAGTAAGTTCAAAAACCGCTAAAGCAAATACATATTTTAAAATATCTGATTTTTCTGATACAAATGAAACAGTTTATAAAATTGAAACTTCTCAATTATATACGAAAAATAAACTGTTTTTTAATAAAGAAAAAGACAGCTACGGTATAGGGTTTATTTTTAAAAACGATATGGATTTCGGATTCAGAACATATTATCAGAATACTTCCGATAATGTTATTTTTACATTAGAAGCGGGAAACGAACTTGATCCTGATAAAGTAGATCTGAAAAAATTTGATATAAAGAGTTTCATAACAGTTAGTTTCTGATTAAAGTCCGTTAAAACGGACTTTTTTTTTAATGTTAAAAAATGTATAATAAAATTATATATATAATGCGGAGGTAAAAAAATGAAAGATGTTATAACAAGATTTATAGAATATACAAAATTTTATACAACTTCAGATGAGGAATCACAGACATGTCCGAGTTCCGAAAGACAGCTCAGACTTGCTAATTACATAGCTGATGAGCTAAAGGAAATAGGTTTTGAAAACACAGATATCGATAAAAACGGTTATGTAACGGCAGAACTTTCAGCGAACACAGACAAAAAAATTCCTGTAGTCGGATTTATTGCACATATGGACACCTCTCCTGAAATAACCGGAGAAAATGTGAAGGCAAAGATAATAAAATATACAGGCGGAGATATAAAACTCAGCGAAGAATATTCAATAAAAGAAAATGAATTCCCGGAAATAAAAAATTATAAAAATCAGGAAATAATAATAACAGACGGAAATACTCTTTTAGGGGCTGATGATAAAGCAGGAATAGCTGAAATAATAACAGCTCTTGAATATATAAAAAACACACCGGAAATAAAACACGGAAAAATAAAAATTGGATTTACTCCTGATGAAGAAATAGGAAGAGGTGCTGATCTTTTTGATGTTGAAAAATTCGGTGCTGACTTCGCATATACTATAGACGGAGGTCCTATAGGAGAACTTGAATATGAAAATTTCAATGCAGCGTCGGCAAAATTTAAAATAAGAGGTAAAAGCGTTCATCCCGGAACAGCGAAAAACAAAATGGTAAATGCTTCTTTAATTGCAGCTCAGCTTATATCAATGTTTCCTGAGTCCCAAACTCCTCAGAACACGGAAGAATACGAGGGATTTTTTCACGTTGTTTCATTAAAAGGAAGTATAGAAGAAGCTGAAGTAGTTATGATTATAAGAGACCATGACAAAAAATCTTTTGAAGATAAAAAATGGCTCTGCAGAAAAAATACAGAAATACTTAATAAAAAATACGGTCATTACATAGAAGCGGAAATTAAGGATTCATATTACAACATGAAAGAAATAATAGAAAAAAATATGGAAATAGTTGAAACTGCCAAAAAAGCCATGGAAAAGGCAGGAGTAAAACCTCTTATAAAAGCAATAAGAGGAGGTACCGACGGTGCAAGACTATCTTTTATGGGTTTGCCCTGTCCTAATATTTTTACAGGCGGACATAATTTCCACGGGAGATATGAGTATCTTCCTGTCGAATCAGCTAAAAAAGCTGTTGACGTAATAGTTCAGATAGTAAAAGAAATTTCGGATAATTAAGATAATAAAAAACCTTCAAAGCTTATTGCGTTCAGCTTTGAAGGTTTTTTTATATGAAAAAAGTTTTTAATGTATCTGTTTTTCCCATTTTATAAGTATTTCCCAGTGCAATAACTGTTGCGAGTTCATTGGGAAGACCGACAGAAACAATTTTTTCTATAGTTTTTCTGTAATCATAATCAATCTTTATAAATTCATAGGAAAAAACACCGTCTTTTATATCAATTATCATATAAACAGCTTTCGGAAATCCTTCTTTTGTTCTTCCTATGCTTCCGGGATTTAAAAAAGTTTTTCCGTGTGTATGTCTGGCCATGCTGATATGTGTATGACCGTTTACTATAATATCCTCAGAAATATTTTCTGTTAATTCTTTCAGCCTTTCGGGAGAAGTTTCCGGTCTGACATATTCAAAAAGATTATCAAGAGTACTTCCGTGTACAAAAAGAATTTTTACATTTTCTATATTAACAGAAATAGTGTAAGGAAGTGTTTTTAAAAAGCTTTTATATTCATCTGAAATATTTTCAGAAGTCCATTTTAAAGAAATATTTCCTACTTCTGTTTCCCTTCCCGGATTATAAGAACATCCGCAGTCAGTCATACCGAAAGCTACTGCATTATCATAATTTCCCATTACAGTCGGTATATTCATATCACGGATTTTAGAAATAATATATTCCGGATCGGGTCCGTATCCGATAAGATCACCGACACAGAAAATTTTATCTGCTTTTTCAGATTCTATATCTTTTAAAACCGCATCAAAAGCTTCTCTGTTTGAATGAATATCGGAAATAACGGCTATTTTCATTTTATCAGAAGAGATCTTAGATCACTTTTAGAAGGAATTCTGCCTGAAACGATAACTTTTTCATCCACGACAAGTGCCGGAGTTTTCATAACACCGTAAGACATTATTTTTTCCATTTCTTTAACATGTTCAAGATCATAAGAAACGGAATTTTCATCTAAAACCTCTTTTGTAAGTGCTTCTAATCTGTTACAATTTGCACATCCGCCACCAAGTATTTTTACAATCATTTTGAAACCTCCTATAAAATTATATTAAAAAAATATCCCGTAATTATTATTCCTATACTTACAACAGTAAAAAATATTCCTATCAGCTTAGGCTTAATAACCTTTTTAAGAAGTATAGCTTCAGGAAGTGAAAGCGCTGTTGTTGCCATCATAAAAGCGAGTGCCGTACCTATGCCTATACCCTTACCTATTAATGCCTCGGCGATAGGTATTGTCCCGAGTGCATTTGAATAAAGAGGAACAGCAATTACTGTTGAAATTATTACTGCAAAAGGATTATCAGGCCCGGCCCATTTTGCAAGAATTTCCTGAGGGGCATAACCGTGAATCAGAGCACCTATACCTATACCTATAAGTAAAAAAAGCCATACTCTTTTTACTATGTCACGTACATTATCGAAAGCAAAAAAAAGTCTTTGTTTCTGTGAAAGTTTTTCAGGTTCGGATTCACCCATTTTTATTTTATAAACATATTCCTCAACATATTTTTCAGGTTTCAGCTTTCCTATTATCAAACCGCCGATAACACCTATAATAACACCTGAAGCAACATAAATAAGAGCAACCTTCCAACCGAAAGATCCTAATAATATTGCAAAAGCAGCTTCATTAACAATAGGTGATGTTATTAAAAAAGAAAAAGTAACACCTAAGGGAATGCCGGCTTCAACGAAACCTATAAAAATAGGAATAGATGAACAGGAACAGAAAGGAGTAACTATACCCAAAAGCGAAGCCATAATATTTCCTGTTATACCGGAAAATTTTTCAAGATGTTTCTTTGTTTTTTCCGGAGGAAAATAACTTCTTAAATATGAAATAGCAAAAATCATTACAGATAAAAGAATTATTATTTTTATCGTGTCATAAAAAAAGAAATGAACAGAAGAGCCTACAGCTGAATTTACATCAAGTTTAAAAACATTTTCCGTTAAAAGAGTTATAAGATTATCAAGCCATATGAACATAATTATTCTCCAAAAAAGTCATCATTTCTCTGATTTCCTGACTCTTTATACTGTAAACTACCTTATTTCCGTCTTTTTCATAATCCACAATATCAGCATCCCTTAATATTTTAAGATGCTGCGAAAGATTTGACTGTGTGAAGTTTGAAATTTTTATTATTTCACATACGCATTTTGGTTCATCTTTTATGAAATCAAGAATTTTCAGACGTTCATCGTGTGCAAGTGCTTTGAGAACTTTTACCCTGTTATCCATAATATCCTCCTTAAATATATAATAATATTAGAATATTCTAATATTATTATATATCATTTTTATAAAAAAATCAATACGTAAAAAAATATCTGCCGTAGCAGATATTTTTTTATCAGTTATTTTTTATAAATTCATATGTTTTATCAAGAATTTCTTTTTGCTGAAAATCTTTAGAAACAGTAGCGTCCCCGTCTCCCGACTGTTCGCCGTAATATCCGAACTGGGCATGATTTCCGCCTTTTATCATGAAATATTCTGTATTATCCGGAAGAAGATATTTAAAACTTTCGATTTTTTCCGGAGTTGCAAGACCGTCATTTTCTGCATGAATAGAAAGAACATTTATATCGTATTTTGAAATATCATTAGAACCGGCAGGATAAGAAGCCAGAAGAACAAGACCTGTAATCTGTCCCGGATTATCAAAAATATATTTTGAAGCCATTGCACCTCCGAGAGAATGACCTCCTATAAACCATTCTTTAATTTCCGTATGGTTTTTAACAATTTTTCCGGCCGCATCGGAATCAAAAACGGCGAGGCTAAGAGGCATTTTCACAAGAACAGTCATTATTCCGCGTGATGCAAGATTATAAAGATAAGGGGAATAAGATCTGTAGTCAACACGTCCTCCGGGATAAAAAATCAGAGCTTTATCGTATTTTTCGGGAACAAAAACAATATCAGATCCTTCATATACAATACTTACAGAATCATTTTTATTAAGAAAATCTGCTGCATATTCTTCCGGACCTAAAGGATTAGAGGCCCATATAATAAAACCCAAAGCAGAAACTCCTATTAATCCTGCTAAAATAAAAAAAACATTTTTAAGCATAAATCACCTCATAAAATATATTTGATTATATTATGCCAGTTTATTTTTAAAATTGTGTTATAATTTAACCGGGTAATAAAAAGTTAATAAATACTTATAAAATTTTACATTTTCAGAAACAATAAAGGTGATATAATTAATACGATATAAAATATCGGTTTTAAACGGAGGGGATTATATGAATAAAAATTTTAAAGAAAACATATCTGTAGTTCTTTCAGGAGAAGCAGGACAGGGAATTCAGACAATTGAAAATTTACTTACGAGAATTTTAAAAGATGATGGTTTTAATGTTTTTGCAACTAAGGAATATATGTCAAGAATAAGGGGCGGAAGCAATTCTACGGAAATAAGAGTAGGAGAGTATGCTGTAAGAAGTCACAGCAGCAATATAGATATATTAATACCTCTGACTAAAGAATCAGTTGAACATCTTAAAGACACTATATCTTCCGAAACAATAATAATAGCTGATATGAAAAATCTGAAAATAGATTATTCAAATGCTGTTGATGTACCTTTTTTTGATATAGCAAAAGAGATAGGAAACAGAATTTATTCAAATATAGTTGCTGCAGGAACTATACTGGCACTTTTTTCAACCGAAAAGGAAATAATTTATTCAAGAATGAAAAAAATTTTTGCAAAAAAACCTGAATTAATTGATAAAAATATAGAAGCTGTAAACCGCGGTTATGAAATAGGAGAAAAAATAAAAAACAGCGGTATTATAAAAATTGAAATCGAAAAAAACAGTAAAATAAAAGATAATATACTGATAAACGGATCAGAAGCTGTTGCTCTCGGAGCAATGGCTGGCGGATGTGATTCTGTTTTCAGTTATCCGATGACTCCCGGTACAGGGGTACTTCTTAGTCTTGCACAGTATTCCAAATCATTTGGTATTCTTGTTGAACAGGCTGAAGATGAAATAGCTGCTATAAATATGGCAATAGGCGGATGGTATGCAGGTGCAAGATCAATGGTAACAACTTCCGGAGGAGGTTTTGCTCTTATGGAAGAAGGTGTAAGTCTTTCTGGAATGATAGAAACACCTGTTGTTATACATATAGCCCAGAGACCCGGTCCCGCAACGGGATTACCCACAAGAACGGCACAGGAAGATCTTAATCTTGCACTTTATTCAGGCCACGGAGAATTTCCGAGAGCTATATATGCCCCGGGAAATCTTGAACAGGCTCTGAAACTTTCAAGAATAGCTTTTGAAACTGCGGATGAATATCAGATACCTGTATTTATACTAACTGATCAGTATTTTGTTGATTCTTACTATAATATTGAAAAAACAGATCTTTCGGAAGTCAGAAATGAAAACAGAATAACAGAAACCCGGGAAGATTATAAAAGGTACATTCTTACAGAAAACGGAATAAGTCCGCGTGGTATACCGGGATACGGAAAAGGTCTTGTAATAGTAGACAGTGATGAACATGATGAATACGGACATCTTACCGAAAATCTTGATATAAGAATAAAAATGAACGATAAAAGACTTTCAAAACTGGATTTATTAAGAAAAAATGCATTGGAACCGGAAATACTCGGAGACGATGATTATAAAAACCTGATAGTTTGCTGGGGCTCAAATTATGAAACTCTTAAAGAAAGTCTGAAAAATTTAAAAAATACAAAAACTGCAATGATTCATTTTCCTCAGCTTTATCCTTTAAATTATGATTTTAAAAAGTATTTTGAAAAAGCAGAAAAAATAATTTCAGTTGAAAATAATGCAACGGGACAGTTTTCAAATCTTCTGAAGCTTGAATTGGATGCAGAAATACATGAAAGAATATTAAAATATGACGGTACTCCTTTTTCTGCTGAGGAATTAACAGAAAGAATAAAGAAAGCAATATAAGGGGGAATAAAAATGGGAAACAGAATAGAATTATTCGCAAGAAACGATGAAAAAGAAATGGATATTGCATGGTGCCCCGGCTGCGGAAATTTTTCCATTTTAAATATACTTAAAGCGGCACTTTCGGAAATGGAAGAAATAACTCCGGAAAACATGGTTTTGGTATCAGGAATAGGTCAGGCAGCCAAAATTCCTCATTATTTCAGAACAAATACCTTTAACGGATTACACGGAAGATCTCTGCCTGTTGCACAGATGATAAAAGCCGTAAATCCTGAACTTCATGTTATATCAGAATCAGGTGAGGGAGATATGTACGGTGAAGGCGGTAATCATTTTATACATGCAATAAGAAGAAATCCTGATATAACAAATCTTGTACATGATAATATGATATACGGTCTTACAAAAGGTCAGGCATCACCTACTACACAAAAAGGTACTGTAACCCCGGTACAGATAAACGGTGTTTTTCTTGAACAGTTTAATCCTATTGCAACAGCTATAACAATGGGAGCAACATTTGTTGCAAGAGCTTCCTCGGGAGATCCGGCACAGACAAAAGAAATAATAAAAAAAGCAATAAGACATAAAGGCTATGCGCTTGTAGATATATTGCAGCCATGTGTGACTTTTAATAAAATAAATACATATAAATGGTTTAAGGAAAACAGCTATTATCTTGATGAAAATTATAATTCGGAAAATAAAATGAAAGCACTTGAAATAGCTTTTAATACTGAAAAATTAGCCCTCGGAATAATATATAAAAATGAAGATAAAAAAGCTTTTCATGAACAGTTAACTATTTACAAAGAAAATAAAGAGCCTCTGTTTAAAAGAAAACATAATATAAAGGAACTCGAATCTTTTATAAATTCAAAAATATAAGGAGGAAAAAATGATTAAAGTAGGAGAAAAAATTCCTGAATTTTCAGTAAAGGACCATAACGGAGAAATTATTGATATTAAATCATTAAGAGGAAAAAAGATTCTTCTTAGTTTTCATCCTCTTGCATTTACAGGTGTGTGTGAAACACAGATGAAAAATCTTGATCTCAAATTCGGTGAACTTTCCGGATTAAATATAGTTCCTCTCGGATTCAGTGTTGATTCCGTACCTGCGAAAAAAGCATGGGCAGAACAGCTGAAACTTAAAAATCTCAGACTTGTATCTGATTTTTGGCCACACGGTGAAATTTCAAAAAAACTCGGTATATTCAGGGAAAACGAAGGTTTTTCGGAAAGGGCAAATATACTTGTTGATGAAGAAGGAACAGTTATATGGGCTAAAGTATATGAAATGCGTGAGCAGCCTGATTTAAATGAAATTATGAAATATGTATCATAAAATAAAGTGCATAAGCTAAAAGCTTATGCACTTTATTATTTATTACTCTGAGTCTTTCAGTGAATCTAATTCTGAAGTATCAGACATTTCAATTTTACAGATCCAGCCTTTACCTTCGGCATCATCATTGATGATTTCCGGAGTGCCGTCTAATTCAGCATTAACTTCAATTATTTTACCGCTTACAGGAACATAAACATCAGAGGCTGCTTTTACAGATTCAACAGAACACAGAACAGCACCTTTTGATACTTCGTCGCCTTCGGAAGGAAGATCAACATAAGTGATATCTCCCAATTCGTCTGCTGCTGTAGCTGAAATTCCTATTGTTGCTATATTACCATCCACAATAACATATTCATGTGTTTCAGAATATTTCTTCATCCTTATTCCTCCTTGTATAGTAAAAATAAATTACATATATAATTTATTTCAGACAACACAGATATTATATACCAAAAAAATAATATAATAAAGCAAAAAACTATTAATATATTTTCAATTAGAAAATATAATTAAAGATGAATTGTCATACCTTCGATACCCTCAAGAGCCCCTAATATACTTTCTGTAAAAGTAGGATGAGGATGTATACTGTCGAGAAGATTATCAAGAGTTAAACCGTTTCTTACAGCAATAACCCCTTCCATAATCATATCAGTGGCATTTGGTGAAACAATAGAAATTCCGAGGATTTTTTTAGTTGTTTTATCGCATATAACTTTTACAAATCCGTCTTTTTCTTCCATTGTTCTTGCTCTTCCGTTTGCGGAAACAGGAAATTTGGAAACTATTACATTTTCAGGAACAGTCTGAAATTCTCTTATACCTGTTGAAGCAACTTCAGGAGAAGAAAAAATAACAGACGGTACGGCACTGTAATCCATTTTTCTGTTTTCACCGGCTATATTATGTGCAGCGGTAATACCTTCTGAACTTGCAACATGTGCCAGCATTACTTTTGCTTTTATATCACCTATTGCATAAATATTTTCTATATTTGTTTTCAATGTATCGTCAGTAACTATTCCTTTTTCTATATTAAGACCTATTTTTTTCATATCTTCGGAAATAACCGGTTTTCTTCCTACGGCAAGTAAAACTTTTGCTGATTCAATTGCTTTTTTATCGTCTTCTGATTCTATAAAAGAAATAAAACCGTTATCGGAAGGTTTAACGTCAGAAACTCTGAATTTTTCAAAAATTTCGACACCTTTTCTTTTAAGTGATTTTTTAATTTCATCTGCTGTATCAGGATCTTCCGAAGGAAGTATGTGGTCTGAAAGTTCTACGAGATATACTTTTTTCCCCATTGATGCAAAAAATGTTGAAAATTCAACACCTATAACTCCTCCGCCTATAATTAGTACAGATTCAGGAATTTCATTCATTTTAAAAACATCATTACTTGTCCATATTCCCGGAACTTCGCTAAAAGGTTTAAACATAACCGGTTCTGATCCGTTTGCAAGAAGAATGAATTCTGTTTCAAGAATTTCATCGTTTACTTTAACATGATTTTTGTCTTCAAGAATACCTGTTCCTTTATAAACATCAATTTTATTTTTTTTCATAAGAAATTCAATGCCTTTTCTGGACATTGTTACAGATTTGTTTGTATGTTTCATAACTCCGGAAATATCATAAGAAATATTTTCTGCGGAAATTCCGAATTTTTTTCCTTTTTCATTCATTTCTGAATAAAGATGAGCAGCAGTAAGCATTGCCTTTGTAGGAATACAGCCCTGATTTGTACAGGTTCCGCCTAAATTTTCTTTTTCAACAAGTGCAACTTTTTTTCCGAGCTGGGAAAGTCTTATTGCCGCAACATACCCGGCAGGTCCGCCGCCTATAACTACTGCATTATACATTTTATCTCCTCCTGATATATATTTTCGTATCCCTGAGATTGTCTTCAAAAATTGCAATAAGTTCATGACCCTCTGTTTTTACTATATTAGGAATTCTTTCTTTTGAAAGCGGATAATCCACTATAATAAGTAGTACTTCTCCGCTTTGCATTGATTCAAGATTCTTTCTCGTACTTATATCCGGAACGGGGCATAATTCACCTCTCATATCAATAAAACGGTCAACCTTAATATCTCTCAGTTCATGTATACCTTCACTGAAAATTTTTAAAATGCCTGGTTCTACTGATTTAGTTCCCTTTACATCGGTTAGCATCATTATACCTGATTCAATTAAATTATAAACATGCTCACTCGAAAGATCATATCTTTCAACTCCGGAATAAATATAAGATTTAATAAGACCGTTAACCTGAAGAAATTTAAGATGTCTGTAAACAGTAGAAATATCAGCAGAAAGTTTTTCTGATATTTCTTTTGCTGTTGAACATGAATCACGCAGCATTATTAAAATTTCAACTCTGGTCTGATTAGAAAGAATTTTAAATACCGTTGGCAAATCAAGAGACTGTACTTTAGTACTGAAAACTTTCAAAATTATCCCTCCGAATCCTAATATACAAGGATGAGGGAAAGTATTTAAAATACTTTCCCTAAAACTTAACCTATAATTTTTTCATTTTCCTCAATTATATCAATGAATTGTGAATAATCAATTAAATCAGTCAAAGAAGATGATTCCTGATAGCCTCTCGAGATAAAATCCGACTTAAGTGTAAATTTTTTGCCTTTAATATTGTTAATTTCAGAATTTATTGTCCAGTAAACACCGTTTTGTATAAAAATCAAAACATCATCATCGTTGGTATTTTTTAATTTAATTTTTTCAGCACTGTTATCAGTACCGTATTTTATCAAAAAAAGAGCCACTTTAAACACCTCACATAAAGATAACATTATCGAAAGAATGGAAAAAACCGTTCAGTTCCGATTCGTTAAGAATTTTTGCACTGAAATTTTCATCGATATTCTTAACTCCGTACTTTTCGCAATGTTCTTTAACTCCGTAAACCGAAGTTTCATATCTTTTTACAAATCTGTGTACCATACTTATAGGAAGAAGTCCCAGTGTTTCCGGTTTTGTATCCGGAGATAATCCCACAGATGCTTCTTCTATAAGAAGAACAGACGGTTCAATATCTTCTCCGTACATTCCAAAAGCTGTTCTGAAAGCTTCGTTTATCCATACTGAGCCTACAGGTGACTGATAAACTACAAATAATATTTTTTTATCCATTAAAAACACCTCACGCCATAAAGTTGATAAATCTGTCGGACTTATATATAAGTTCTGCGAGTTCCGGTAAACCGCTTGATTTAGCCCCCGGAATAATCATATCAGTGTTTATTCCTCTGTAGTCCATACATATTCCGCATATATCAACTTTTAAACCTTTTTCGGCTATAAGATTTTTAATCTTTTCCGGAATATTTCTGTCAGCTCTTATAGGTTTAATAAGACTGTTAATAGCAAGTACAGAGTCACAGAAAAGGAAAATACCGACTTCGTGACCTTTTTCGAGTCCGGCCTCTGCTATTTTTAAAGCACTGTCCAGATCCTCATATGTATAAGGCTGAACCATTACCTGAATAGTTAGTTTCATAAAAAAACCTCCTGATTAATCTCTCTGGTATAAGAAATATGTCATAGTCCAGTTACCGAGAATAAAGAATACTGAAGCTATAATTGAACTTATAGCTAACATAGGTAATCCTACAAAGAAATGACCTATATTACATCCGTAATCTATAGAAGCACCGAATCCCATCATAAATCCGCCTAAAAGAACCTGAACATAAGTCATCGGATTTTTCGGCATTCTCAGCTTAAATTCTTTTGAAGCAATTGCAGCAATTGCTGAACCTATAACCATACCAAGAACAGAAAGTGAACTCCAGTTGAGTTTCTGTGCATTAAGGAAACTGCTGAAAAGATCAACCCATGGTCCGGTAATTCCGAAACCGTAATTTCTTCCTGCTTTATAACTTAAAATATATGCAACACCGGAAACTACAGCGAGTAAAATACCTAAAAGAATCCAGTTTATTTTTGTCTTTCTCTGTGTTGTTTTTGTACCGAAAACATACCATAAACATAAAGCTGCGAAAATTAACGCAGGTATCCACGGATTAATATTTAAAACGGAAGAAACTGTAACACCTGTTTTAGGAGCATAAAGGGAATCAGCTGCATATGTTGTTCTTACGTCAAATTTAGATAAACCTTTTATAACCCAGTTAAGTGCACCTTTTTTTGTAGCATATGCTGTAAGACCGAAAGAAAATACAGCAAACCATGCTGTTGTCATACCTTCTCCTACTCTGTATGTAATACCTGAAGCACATCCTCCTGCCAAAACCATACCCATACCGAATATAAATGCACCGAGTATAGTTGAAACCCAGTTAAAAGCAGCAGGATTCATTTTTATCCATCCTAACTGAGCGGAAAAATGAAATATAATTGTTGAAAGTGCAACTGAAAGAACAACAATTTTAAAAGTGTAATTATCCTTTGTAAGTCTTAAGTCCCTGAAAGCTGAATTAAAACAAACTCTTCCCTGCTGTAATAAAGCACCGAAAATTAAACCCATCAACAAACCTGTCCAGGCCATAGCAATACCCCCTTAGTATTATTTAACCTTAATATAGATTTTCCATTCTGACGGAGCAGACTCAACGACCTCAAGAACTTCGTGACCCATGTTTTTAACGGTCTCAGGAATTCTTTCCGCAGACATTGCATAATCGATTAAAACTTCAAGAATCTCTCCCGGTTTCATTTTTTTGAGAGCTCTTTTTGTTTCAACGTCAGGAACAGGACAAACTTCTCCCATAACATCAAGAGTTTTAGTAACCTCATACTTTGCCATAAAAACACCTCCAAAAATAAATTTTATGAAATAAATCACAAGAATTAAAGCAAATTTAAGAAAATAATATTTAAAGATTATAATACCGAAATAAATAATTACAGTTTGGTAAACCCGAAAATCATTTATATAATATCACTGATATAATGTAAGTCTATATGTGAAATTAATAATTAAATTGACTTTTATCAATATAAACACAAATAAACTAAAATAAAAACGAATTATCAGAAAAAATCAGATAATTCGTTTATTTTACCAAATAGTAACTTTATGTTAGCTCAATATTATAATAAATCGACATTTACTAATTCAAGACCTGAATATTTACCTTCACCTGAAAACAGAATATTATTTTTATCAAAAATTTTTACTTTTATTTCCGAGTTAAGAGACTCATTTATTTTGCCTGTCATATTACCGTTTTTGGGAGAAAAAAGAATATTACCGTCTTTTGATAAAGCTTTAATTTCCATAAAAATATTTTTTCTGAAAATCTTTATAAAAACACTGTTTTTCTTATAATCTATAAAATCTATCTTGGAACCGTTGTAAGAAGTGAATTTATAAAATTTATTTTTGTGCAGAAAATAACCTATAAAACCTGTAAAACTCTTTCCTCTGAAAGGAACATTTGCAACTGAGAGAGTGAAAGAAGTATTAAGATATTCGAAATTATTACTCTGCATCCATATCCATGCCGACGGAAAAGATTTTCCCCAATCCTTTTCCATATAAAAATTTGCTGATTTTATTTTTTTGTCGTTTATAAAACCGTTTGCTTTTCCGTTAATTGCAATAATTCCGTGATTACATTCCATATTGGGAATATAAGAATAAGGACCCATTACACCGGGAGAAAAAATATTTCGCGGTATATTCTGAATGTTTGAAAAATTAAATTCCGAGTGATATTCCGGAAGATCAAGTTTCATGTAATTTTCCCTGAAAATGCAATTTCCTATTTTTATTTCGAAAGAAATTTTTGAATATTCAAAAATTTCTTTGGGAAAAGTGTAATACTCCGAAGTATTATTTTTACCGTCAAGAATCTGAATAAAACATTGCGGATTATCTTCTGCCATTGATACTCCCGGAATAACCGCAATCTGGTAATCATCGGAAGTTATTTTATAATACCACCCTTCAAAAAATTCACTCTTTTTGCTGTTACCATGAAAATTAACTGGATTAAAAAATTTTTTAAATCCGTAATTCATAATGAGAACTCCTTTAATAATAATTTAAGAAACAATCTATATAATACACGTGAAAATAATTTCAAAAAAAATAACCAAAAAATATAATATCAGAAAAATATTAATAACAGAGAAAATTAATGTTGTAAATTATTTCAATGTAAAAAATAAAAATGGTATAATTATATAGAAAAAAGATGAAAGGAGATACCGATGAAATATAAATATTATATTTGGGATTTCGGCGGAACACTTTTTAATACTTATCCCGGAGTTGCACTTTCATTTCAGATAGCTCTGAAAAATAAAAATATAGATGAAAAAATAGAAAATATTATTGAATACGTTAAGGTTTCAAAAAATTTTGCCGCACAGTATTTTCAGAATAAGTACGGTATAGAGGACGGATTTGAAGAACTTGTTGAAAAAATAGAAGATGAAATACCCAATTCCGATAGAAAACCGTTTGCCGGTTCTGATAAAATACTTCAGTATATAAAAGACAACGGAGGGATGAATTTTATTTATACACACAGAAGTTCTGATTCTGCATTCGGATTGCTGGATTATTATAATTATACTAAATTTTTTAAGGATATTGTCGCCAAGGAGGATAAACTTAAAAGAAAACCTGACCCTGAAGGGTTTCTGTACTTTATATCAAAATTTGAATTAAAAAAAGAAGAAACACTTACAATAGGTGACAGGGCAATAGATATAATATCAGGCGTGAACGCCGGTATAGATACAGTTTATTTTAATCCTGACGGTGAAATAAATAAAGATGCTAAATGGTCGGTAAAAAATTATGAGGAATTATTTAAAATAATAAAATAAAGTACGTATTATTATATACGTACTTTATTTTTATTGTGAAAGAAAAATTTATACAACCTCTGTTATAAACATATTTTTTCCGCAAAAAATTTTTCCGGATGAAGAATTTTCTTCTGCAAATATATCAGAAGAGATTTTTCCTCCGCTTATTTCGATTATTCTCTGTGAATATTTTTCTGTAAGATTCATATTATGTGTAATCATAAGCACAGGAATATTAAGTTCCTTATTTATTTTTAATGTGAGATTCATTATTTTATCCGCCATTTTAGGATCGAGAGCTGCTGTATGTTCATCCAAAAGAAGCATAGACGGTTTACTTGAAACAGCTATAATCATAGCCAGAGACTGTTTCTGCCCTCCTGATAATTCCTTTACTTTTGTTTTTAATCTTTTTTCAAGACCTATACCGAGACCTGTCAGAAGATCAAGACTATCGTATTTTGAAAATCCTAAACCTCTCATGCCTCTTTTTTTACCGAGAATAAGATTTTCTTCAATAGTCAGTTCCGGGAAAACCCCTGAATCAGGATTCTGATAAACTATACCTATTTTTTTAAACAGAATATGACTTCGGACTTTTTTAATTTCCCTGCCGTTTATGATATATTTTCCGCTGTCAGGTGTAAGACTACCTGTAAGAACTTTAAAAAGAGTTGTCTTGCCGGCTCCGTTATGACCTATTATTGTTATAAACTCATTTTTTTCTATTTTAAGTGAAAAATTATCGAGGGCTTTTTTTTCATTGTACATGCCTTTGTTATAAATAATATCTACATTTTTAATTTCAACCATTTTTTCACCTCCAGAGTTCTGAAACCTATTACAATAACAATAAAAAATGAAGTAAGAAGTTTTATATCGCCTGGCTGAAATCCGATTTTATAACCGTATTTCATTGCAAACGAAAGAAGTATTTCGTAAACAACCGCACCTACAACAGGGCATAAAAGATTATAAAGAATATTAAATCTGCTGATAAGAATTTCTCCTATTATTATTGCAGCAAGTGACGTTACTACTATACCCTGTCCCATATTAACATCGGAAAAACCTGCATATAAAGAAAAAATCCCTCCTGAAATTCCTGCAAAGCCGTTACCTATAAATAAACCTGTAATACTAAGAATATTTTTGTTCACACCGAGTGATGTTACCCCTTCCTTGTTTCCGCCGTATCCTCTTAAAAGTATACCGAAATCTGTTTTAAGGAATACGGAAAGAACAGTTATTGAAAAAAGAAGAATAATAAGAAGCAGTAAAAAATCTTTTCCGTCCGAAAGATTATTAAAAGGAGATACATATTCGGTTTTTCTGTTTTCTTTTTTATCAGGCTGTTCCGCTGAAATGTTCAGATCACCGAGAAAATTGTCAAGAGATGTGCTTTCGCTGTACAGAACAGTTTCTTCCGAAATATCTTTAGGAACTGATATATTAGGACCGTCCATTATTCTGAGATTTACGGAATAAAGCATTGTCATTATAAGTATACTTGCGAGTAATGAATTCATTTTAAATTTATTATAAAGAACAGCGGTAAAAAAACCGCTTATTCCCGTTATTATAAAAGCGCATATAATTGCATAATACCATGGAATACCACGGTATAAAAGAGAAACCGTAACAGCTCCGCCTAAAACATAAGATCCGTCAGGTGTAAGATCGGCAAGATCTATTACCCTGAAACTCATAAAAACTCCCAAAGCAACAAATCCGAGTATTAATCCCTGTTCTGCGATACCGAGTAAATTCATATAAATCCTCCTATTCTACAACTTCATCAGCTTTTTTTATAAGTTCTGCCGGAATATTTATACCGAGATTTTTTGCTTTTTTCATATTTATAAAAAGACTGAGTGAATCCGAACTCATAAACTGTGATTCCGTATCCTGAACTTTTTTGCCTTTTATTATTTCAACAAGCATTTTTCCGGTTTCAGTACCGAGTTTATAATAATCAAAACCAAAACCTATAAAAGATGTTGATTTTGCTATGCTTATATCACCCGCTATAACCGGCATATTATCTTTTTCGAAAAGTTTACCGAGAATTTCTCCTGAAGAGGCAACAAGATTATCGGTGAAAAGATAAACAGTATCAACTAAATCTCTTTTTGAATTATATGCTGTTATAAGTTCATTAACATTTGAGCCTGTCATATCAACTATTTCAAAATCAAGTGATTTTGAATAAGATTTTGTAAGTTCGGCAAGAGCTACGGAATTACTTTCGCCGGGATTATAAACGATACCTATTTTTTTTGCAGTAGGAATAAGTTTCTTTATAAGCCCGAGATGTACGCCTACGGGAAGCATATCGCTTATACCTGTTATATTACCGCTGTTTTTACCCATATGAGATACAAGGCCTGCAGAAACAGGATCGGTTACTGCCGAGAAAATAATAGGTTTATCTTTTATTTCTGTCTGGCATGACTGTGCGGAAGGAGTACTCACAGCGACTATAAAATCAACATCGGTTTTAAATTTTTTTGCAATGTTTATAGTGTTCTGAAATACACCCTGAGCATTCTGAATCTCAATTTCAACTGAAGAATCAAAACTATTAAGAACATCAATAACCCCCTGAGTAAGAGCGTTAAGAGCCGGATGATCTACTATCTGAGTAATTCCGACTTTTACACCTAAAACAAAAACAGAAAAAACCAAAACAATAATTAACCCAAACATCTTTTTCATAAAAACACCTCCGGAAAGTTTTATAATAAAAAAAGGTGCCTGCTTTATGCAGACACCCTTTAAGCCTTATACCTAAACAAAAAAAGGTATTGAAGGCACCGAAAGGGTGTCGCTCCAATACCAAAAATAAAAATATTTATTTAATTTTATCGTATTATCTTTTTTTGCCATAATGATACACGCTCACAGTCGATTAAAAATATTTAACGCATAATTTCTTAAGATTATAGCATTTTAATTTTGTTTTGTCAAACTATAAAAAAAAGTCCCCTGTAAGGGGACATAATGCCTTTTTATTTGTTATTTATCTAAAGGGGTATTCCAGATGTTTTATGAATATATTATATAAGTTAAAACTTAATAATTCCTTAAAAAAATTACAGTTATTATCATAAAAACATTAAGATTGCTAAAATAAAAAGTAATGAAAATATTTATATAACTTATAAATACTTTAAATAAAGCAATATAATAATTTTCATAAATGATTAGCAGACGTTGACAATGACTGATAAAAAATTATATAATTATATTGTAGTTAAATAAAATAATTAATTTATACGGAGGTGTTTATATATGGCATTAAGAATTTATTCACCGGTTTTTGAAGATTTATTTGAGGATTTTGATAAAATGTTTGCGGGTCAGAATCAGGAAACAGTAAGAAAATTTGTAACAGACATATATGAAACAGAAAATTCAGGAGTAATAAAAATGGAAGTTCCGGGTTTTTCTAAAGAAGAATTAAGTATAAAACTTGACAACAACATTCTGACTGTTTCAGGAGAAAGAAAACAGGAAACATCCGAAAATACAAAATACTACTTAAGAGAAATTGATTACGGTAAATTTGCAAGAAGTTTTGAAATTCCTGAATATCTTGACAGCGAAAAAATAAAAGCAAAATTTGAAAACGGTGTTTTAAAAATTGAAATTGAAAAAAGAAAAGAAGAAGAAAAAAAGGATATTTCAATAACTATTGAATAATGTATAAAAAAACCTGCTCAGGCAGGTTTTTTTGTTATGATAAGATAAATAAACAATATGGTATAATATTTAAGACCGGAGGCGATTAAATTGAAAATAGGGGATTTTTCAAAAAAATTTGATATTCCTGTCGATACTGTCCGTTACTATATAGAACAGGGACTTCTGCTTCCGGAAAAGAAAAATAATCAGTACAGTTTTGATGAAAAAGATACTGAGGATATGAAAGAAATTCTTAAATTAAAAGATTTAAAATTTACACTTTCTGAAATACATAAAATAATAACAATAAAAAGATTAAAAAAAGTTGTACCTAAAATAGATATAAAGTATATAAAAGATATGCTGCGTGAAAAACTTTTTGAATTAAAAATAGAACAAAAAAGAATTGAAGCTGCTATAAAAGAAATTTCAATGCTTAATGATGATTTTGAGGAAGATAATTCTTATGTAAAAGAATTGGGATTTCCGATAACACTTCTGGGAAATATTGTCTGCCCTGTATGCGGAGGACAGCCTGTTGTTAATGCCAGAAATATAAAAGATAATTATATTTTTGAAGGTAATCTTAAATGCAGCTGCGGATATGAAATGAATATACATGAAGGTATTATAGTTCTTCCGGAGTATACACAGGAAGAAAGGGATTATAACAAATACATGGAAGAAATAGTCAGTATGCATAATATTTCTATTATGGATGAAATAGGAAAAAGTATAGAGTGGATTTCAAAAAGATTAAATGAAAATGTTTCTGTAAAACAGACAGTACTTGAATTCGGAATGAATCCATACTGTATTCTGAGTCGGGCATCGTCTGATCAGATAGCTGATAATATTTTTATAATAAGTGACATTGATTTCAGCAGAATAAAACTGAAAAAGAGTTATTTTGAAAAAAGAAATGAAGATATGAAAATAATTTTTATTGCCGGAAATTTTGAAAAATTACCTTTAAAAAAAGAATCAATTGACGTTGTAATTGATTATACAGGAACTATAAATTTTCAGAAAGGAATTGCCAAGAATAATTTCCCTGTTTATTTTATTTCTGAATTACTAAAAAGAGAAGGAAAATGGATAGGCCTTTATCTTTTTTTTGAAGAATATTCCAAAAGTTTTAAAGAAATTCCCAAAGAATATACGGACTTTTATATAGAGGAAAAAATAAGAAAATCTTTTGAAGATAACAAAATAAATATAGATAAAAAAATGATTATAGAATACAGAAAGAATTCCGACAAAATAATTTCTGTGCATCATGAGGGTGATTTATTAAATCTTTTAAGTATAAAAGGGGAAAAATCTAACGGGGGTTAATTTATGAAAAGATATTTTGGGGAAAAGGATTTTTTGGAATTTGAAATAAAAAATAAAGTTTTTTCAGGTAAAAATCTGCTTTTTATAGGCAGTACAAATTCAGCCGAAATTATTAAAATGATTTACGGAAGTCTCGGGGCTAAATTAATAGTATCCGGATCTGATAAAAACTCTAAACTCAATATAAAATACTACAAAAATTCCGTTGATGATGAGCAGGAATGCTCTTCCATGTTTAAAAATATTATAAAAAGATACAAAAAACTTGATTATGTATTTTTCTGTGTCCCGGAAAAAGAATGTTATGATAACTGTTTAAATGATGAAACCGTAAAAGCAATAAAAATGTTTAACAATGCATTTAAAAATTCCGAAGAAACAGAAGCTTTTTTTGTAACGCTTTATACAAATAAAGATAAGAGAAATGTATTTTATAATTCTGTTCTTTCATATATCAACGGATTTACAGAATCAGCAGCACTTAATTCAGCGGGAACTTTAAATTTTATGATTCCGGAAAATAACATATTAACTGAAGATAGTGCATTTATACTTATGAATATCATAAGTGAAAAAGAAAAATATACAGGTAAAAATATAGATCCGCTTAATTATATAAGTGTTTTTTCTCCGAATGAAAATGAAGAGGATATACTTAAATACATAGACGCACAAAACAGTGTATCAAAAATAAAAGAAAGAACTGATATTATAGAAAATGATGTACAGATTATACTTAGGGAAATTAACGGACTTCCTTTTTTCATAAGAAAAAAAGTTATAAATGCAATAGAAAAAAAATACGGAAAAAATTACACCAAAATAGCTGAGGAAATTGATCTTTTTCAGAACAGAATATGTAAAACAGAAAAAAACAGTATTTTTGACAACAGCGAAAAAATAAATTCTGATTTTGAAAAACTAAAAATTAATATTTATTATTTTTATGAAGAACTTATAAAAGCACTTAAAAATATTAAAAATGATAAGAATGACGAAACAGCGGAACATCTTGAGGAATCAAAAAGAAAAATTACTAATTACTAATACCGGAACGGAATCAGACGTTTCGGTTTATTTTTGTTAAAAGGCAGGAGAAAAAATGAAAGAATCTGAAAGAATTATTTATCATATTTATCCTTTGGGATTTTGCGGAGTTCTTTACGGTAATGATTTTAAATCCGAACCGCGGCATGAAATAAAAAAAATAAATTCAGAATGGATTGAACATATTAAAAATGCAGGATTTAACACAGTTTATTTCGGTCCTTTGTTTGAATCAGTATATCATGGTTATGATACTGCGGATTATTATACTATAGACAGAAGACTCGGAACAGATAATGATTTTAAAGATTTAGTAAGAAGATTTCATGATTACGGAATAGAAGTTATTGTAGACGGTGTATTTAATCATGTTGGAACAGATTTTTGGGCATTTTGTGATGTGGTAAAAAAAGGTAAAGATTCAGAATATGTAAACTGGTTTTTTACAGATTTCGAAAAAGAATCCATAAATGATTTTCCTTTTTATTATGAGGGATGGGAAGGAGATCATACACTTGTAAAACTGAATCTTTCAGATGAAAATCTTTTTAATCATTTATCAGGAGCGGTAAAAAAATGGATAGAATACTTTAATATTGACGGTATAAGATTCGATGTTGCGTATGCACTTGACAGAAATTTTATAAGAAAAATATCACAATACTGCCGTAACATAAAACCTGATATATGGTTATTAGGTGAAATGATTCACGGAGATTATAATGAAATAGTTAATCCCGGAATGTTTAACAGTTCAACAAATTATGAAGTATATAAAGGTATTTATTCTTCACATAATGACGGAAATTATTTTGAAATAGAATATGCACTTGGCCGTCAGTACGGAAATGAGGGAATATATAAAAATTTATTGTTGTATAATTTTACGGATAATCATGATGTTTCAAGAATAGCATCTGTTCTGAAAAATCCTGCTCATCTTTATCCTGTGTATATAATGCTTTTTACAATTCCGGGTATACCTTCGGTTTATTACGGAAGCGAATGGGGAATAAGCGGTAAAAAAGAAGACGGTGACGAATGTTTAAGACCTGAAATAAATATAGAAAATATAAAAACAGAAAACCCGGACTTAATAAAAACAGTTAAAAAACTTTTGGAAATACGAAAAAATTCAGCTGCTCTGAAAAACGGAAAATATTCCCGTATACTTGTAAAAAATGAACAATTTGTTTTTATGAGAGAAAATCCGGAAGAAAAATATATTATAGCACTCAATATGTCGGGTGAAACCTGGGTCAGTTTTCCGGAAATACCTGCCGGAAATTATCTTGAGGATATTCTTAACAATGAAAAAATTTATCCTCAGAATGGTTATTATAATTTAAAGTTATATTCCTCATGGGGAAGAATAATGAAAATAAAAAGAAATAATTAAAGCACAAATATATTACTACTGGAGAAAAAGTATTAAAAATAATTAAATTAAATGTAAAAAAACATTTTTATGATTAATTAACTTAGTAATGGAATTTATAAATTATGTTAAAATAAAATCTCTCCAATTTTTTTAAAAAGTAACATAATAAAGATATCATTAATTATGAGGCTGGGGGGGATTTTATGGTAAAAGAACTTACTAATAATACTTTAAGAATAAGATTTGAAAATAACCTTACGGTAAAAAACCTTGAAAAGATACTTAAAGAATTCAGAAATCTTGAAAAGATACAGAAAGACATAATATATCTTGATTTTTCACTTGTTGATGAAATGGATGAATTATGTTTTGATTTTGTACTCGGAAGTATAAATAAAAGCTTTGAGGAAATAAATATAGTAAATCTTAATACATCTCTTGCAAGAAGATTTTTAAAAGAAACAGCATAATAACAACCAACCATAACATAAAAACCGGTACGGAATTTCCGTACCGGTTAACCTCATTTATATATGGATAAAATTATCCTTCGATAACTGTACCTGTTTTTCCAGCAAGAGCATCCGAAAGTTTTTCCATATCGGTAATAAGAGCTTTTTTTCCTGTAGGTTCAACAAAATCTATACATGCTTCAACTTTAGGAAGCATTGAGCCGCTTGCAAAATGTCCCTGTGTCATATACTGTCTTGCCTCTGAAACACTTACACAGTCAAGTGCCTGTTGATTTTCTTTCCCGAAGTTAATATATACTTTTTCAACTGCTGTAAGTATAATTAATTCATCGGCATTTATTTCTTTTGCAAGTAATGCGGAAGCTCTGTCTTTATCTATAACAGCTTCAACACCCTTTAAAATACCATTTTCTTTAATAACCGGTATTCCGCCGCCGCCGGCAGCAACTACAATGAAATCATTTTTTATAAGATTTTTTATAGTATTTTTTTCAACTATATCAAGCGGTTTCGGTGAAGGAACTACTCTTCTCCAACCTCTTCCGGAATCTTCTTTGAAAATCCAGCCCTTTTCATTCTGGATTTTTTTACCTTCTTCTTCAGAATAAAAAGGTCCTACAGGTTTTGTAGGTTTTATAAATCCTTCGTCTTTTTTATCTACAATTATCTGAGTTACAACTGAGGCTATATCTTTTTCTATACCTTTTGCTGTCATAAGATTTCTCATTGACTGAACAATCATATAACCTAACAGTCCCTGTGTCATTGCATCATTAACATCAACAGGAAATTCAGGTATCTTATCTTTTGCTATATCCTGCTGAATAAGAATATTTCCTACCTGCGGACCGTTACCGTGTGTTATTACTAAATCATAATTTTTTTCTGTCATATCTACAAGAAACTGAGCGGTTTTTTCAATATTTTTTAACATATTTTCAGCGGTAGCTTTTTCTCCGGGTCTGTTAACAGCATTCCCCCCGATGGCAACAACGGCCAATTTTCTCATATTTACCCATCCTTTCAAACAAAAAATCCCCCTTTAGGGGGTTTTTAAGAAAAATAAATTATCCCCTCAGGGTTGCAACCATAACTGCTTTTATTGTATGCATTCTGTTTTCTGCTTCGTCAAAAACTTTTGAATATTTGCTTCTGAAAACTTCGTCAGTAACTTCCATTTCTTTTAAACCGTATTTTTTGCAGATTTCTTTACCTACTTCTGTATTTGTATCATGGAATGAAGGTAGACAGTGAAGGAAAATAACATCAGGATTTTCAGTCTTTTTAATCATTTCCATATTAACCTGATAATCTTTAAGAAGATTTATTCTTTCTTCGTATTTTGCTTCCTCACCCATTGAAACCCATACATCTGTATATATAACATCAGCATTTTTAACTGAATTAATATCGTCTGAAAGTTCTATAACCGCACCTGTTTCTTCTGCAACTTTTTTCATTTCCGAAACGAGTGATTCCTCAGGGAAAAGTTCTTTAGGAGCAATTGCAACAAAGTGCATTCCCATTTTTGCCGCACCTATCATTAAAGCGTTACCCATATTATTTCTTGCATCACCGACATAACAGAATTTTATTTTGTTAAGTGGTTTATTTGTATTTTCCATAACTGTAAGAAAATCAGCTAATATCTGTGTAGGATGGTCAAGATCTGTAAGACCGTTCCATACAGGAACTCCTGAAAATTCAGCTAATTCTTCAACTGTTTTCTGTGAGAAACCTCTGAATTCTATACCGTCATACATTCTTCCGAGTACTTTTGCTGTATCTTCAACGGATTCTTTTTTACCCATCTGTGAGTTTGTAAGGAAAGTAACGTTAGCACCTTCGTCAAAAGCTGCAACTTCGAATGATGTTCTTGTTCTTGTTGAAGCTTTTTCAAAAATAAGAACAATATTTTTACCTTCAAGAAGATTGTTTTTGATACCCATTCTTTTTTTTGCTTTAAGATCTTTTGAAAGATCAAGTAAATACTGAATTTCATTTGTTGAAAAATCTTTTAACGTTAAAAAATGTCGACCTCTTAAATTAACCGGCATTTAAATCTCCTCCTTTATTTTATTGGTTATTCTCTTATTAACGGCATTGACATACATCTCGGACCGCCACGGCCCCTTGAAAGTTCACTTGAAGGAATTTCTATTACTTCAACTCCTGAATTTCTTATCTGACGGTTTGTAATATAATTTCTGTCATATGCCACAATTTTTCCGGGACTAAGGGCAAGACAGTTAGAACCGTCATTCCACTGTTCTCTCGCAGAAGCTATTTCATCGCCGTCTCCGCATTTTATGAGAGTTACATTATCTATATTAAGATAATCTTCAAGTGTTTTTTTCAGTGATTCACTGTTTTCTTCAATTTTTATTTCTCCGTTATCATTTTTTATTGTAAATGTTTTTACCATATCACTTAATTTTGAATGTACTACAAATTTATCGTGATCAATTTGTGTAAATACTGTGTCAAGATGCATATAAGCTCTTTTTGCAGGAATAAGAAATCCTAAAATAGTATCAAAACTGTCTTTGTATCTGAAAAAAATATTTTTTGCAAGTTCTTCGAGAGCTTCGGGATCAGTTCTCTGAGAAATACCGACAGCAAGAACTTTTTCGCTCAGTACAAGAATATCTCCGCCTTCTAATGCATAAGGAAAATGTTTTTCATAATAAAGATCAGTACCTGCATAATCTTTATGATACTTAAGTACATACTCCATAATCATTGATTCACGTCTTCTTGCGGGAGTTCTCATCCTGTTTACACATGCACCTTTTCCGACCATTGCGACAGGATCTCTCTGAAAATAAAGATTAGGCATAGGTGCAAGGAAAAACGGAATATCAAGATTTGCTTTTCTTACTTTTATTGAAAAAACATCTTTTTTCAGATCGAGTTCATTTGTTCTTATACCTGAAATGATTTTTTCGCACATTGTTTTAGGATTCATACCGAGAAGATAATTTGTAAGTGCTTCTCTTATATAAAGATTGTTTATTTCGGATAAATCAAGAAATTCTTTGAGAAACTGAGATTTTAAAACTTTATCTTCAAGTGTTTCAGAAATTAAATCCGTAATATAACAGATTTCCACACCGTTTCTTTTCAGAGTATCCGCAAAAGCGTCATGTTCTTCCTGGGCTTTTTTTAGAAAAGGAATATCATCAAAAAGAAGGTCGGTTAAATAATCAGGAGCAAGATTTTCGAGCTCCGTACCGGGACGGTGAAGAAGAACTCTTCTGAGATTTCCTATCTCTGAGTATACTTTAATACTCAACATTATTCCCCCTTTATAGAAATATATTTCATACCATTGCTATTATATTATATTTTACACTTAAAAAAAAATTAAATATAATTTAAAGTGTTTATTAATTCTTATAAGCAATGGTATGAAATTTTTTTCAAAAATCTCCTGTTTGTATAAAAACGGGAAAAAGAAAACGGGCATATGCCCGTTTTTGAATAAAAATCTATTCCCCCCAATATTGCCCGCTTAAATTACACAATTATTATATCATAACGGTAAAAAAACGATATATACAATGCTGTCAGAATAAATTAAATTAACAGGAAATAAAACCTTAAAACTCGTTTTTACATGTTTTTTCTTATTTATATCGTGTTTATTATTCTTTCGGAATTAAACAGTTTTGAAGTAAAGTAAACCAAAACAGAAATAAAACCTAAATTAATAACCGTTGAAATTATAAAATGAACTGTATTCAGCTGATTGGTGAGAATTTCCTTCATGGAAAATACCGAATTAATAATCGGAATGAAGAAAAGTCCTGTACCCATTGTGCTGTCCATAGTCATAGTAACAACTCCCATAACTATAACAATTATATAAATAGGAGTTATATAACCGGAAGCTTCTCTCATATTTCTTGCAAGACTTCCGAGAAAAACAATAAGTGAAGCTGCAATTCCGCTAAGTGTTAAAAGAGAAACGAGAAGGGTTAAAATATTTGAAAGTGTAAAAATATTCATATTGCCGCCGAAAACACCGTCTCCGAAAAATTTACTGTTAATTGAAAAAGCTATAATAAGTCCGAGAAAAGATGATATAGAATTCATAAGTCCGGCTACTATAACATAAAAAACTTTTCCGAGTGCGATAGAAGATCTTGAAACCTGGTTAACAAGCAATGAGGCAAGCGATCCTCTGTCTTTTTCCCCTGCTGTTGTATCAAGTCCTATACTCATTGATCCGGAAAAAATATATATAAGAATCATATAAGGAATCATCATAGAAAGAAAATCCGTTCCCTGTGATTCTTCAGGAGCAGTATCAATTTTTTCTGTGTTTATATTGTCGAGTTCGCTAAGTGATAAACCGTGACTTTCAAGCATTTTCTGATTAATTGACGACTCATACGAATTCAAAATACCTGCTATAACATCGGCTGCATATTTTGCTTTGCTTGAAAGAGAATTATAGTATATTTTTACTGTTGAAATATCTCCGGGTCTGTAGCCTTTCGGGAAAACTATTCTTAAATCTGTATCTGCATTATATTCATCCTCATTTTCACTGAACTGAAGAGAACTTCTGAGCATATCTTCAAAAACAGGATCTCCGGAATTTTCAATAATTATATTATAAACATTTTCTTCTGCATCTTTTTCCTGAAGTGTTGATACATAAGATATTGAAGAAAAAATAACCGGCATTAAAATAAGCGGCAGAATAAAAATCGCAAAAATTGTTCTTTTATCTTTAAAAATATTTTTAAGTTCTTTTCTGAATATAATTACGGAATCATTAAACATTTTTCAGAAGCCCCCTTTCAGAAGCAAGTTTAAAGAAAACATTCTCAAGTCTTTCCTCGCTGTATTTTTCTCTGAGATTTTCAAGTGTATCATTTTCAACAAGTGTTCCGTCCATTATTATACCGAGACTGTCGCATAGTTTTTCCGCTTCTGACATAATATGAGTTGATAAAATAACTGTTTTTCCTGATTTTTTATAATCGTAAAGAAAATCGACAACTATTTTTGAAGCAAGAATATCAAGACCGTTTGTCGGTTCGTCAAACATTATTACCTCAGGATCATGTATTATACTTACGGCAATAGAAGCTTTCTGTTTCATACCTGTGGAAAGTTTCTGAATAGGTTTATCGAGAAAATCATTCATACCGAGATAATCCGAAAGTTCTGTAATTCTTTTTTTTATGTAATCTTCCTTAAGATGGTTAAGTTCTCCGAAAAAGTACATAAGTTCTTTCGGGGATAAATTTCCTGAAAGTTTCATGTCACTTGTAAGAAAACCTATAATACTTCTTACTTTACCGGCATCTTTTATAGTATCAAAACCGTTAACGGTTATT
This sequence comes from Thermotogae bacterium, assembly GCA_024233675.1. Classification (GTDB taxonomy): domain Bacteria; phylum Thermotogota; class Thermotogae; order Petrotogales; family Petrotogaceae; genus JACKPH01. The sequence continues at coordinate 23,373 of JACKPH010000001.1, read as the reverse complement.
GTTCCTTTGTCCGGTTTGAGAAGAGTTGCAACTGAACGTAATGTTGTTGTTTTTCCGGCACCGTTAGGACCGAGAAGTCCGTATATTTTTCCGGGTTCAGCCTTAAAATTTATATCTTTTAAAACATCGGTTTTTTTACCTTTTTTTCCCGGAAAAGATTTGTATAACTCTTTTACTTCAACCATGTTAATCCCTCCTTTTACAGACATATTATATATTTATATCTTTAAATATATGTAAAAATCACATATAATAAATTTAGTATAATATTATTAGTTGGGAAATAATTTTTTATCACATAATTTACCACAATTTTTTAAGAGTAAGTTAAGAGGATAGTGAAATAATATAGTGAAATTATTAATTTTGGAGGTATGGTATGAAAAAAATTCTAATTGTTTTATTACTTTCTTTTACCGTTTTGTCTTTTTCCGAAACTATTGTAGATGTTTTTAAACTGAATACCGGTAATGAAGATTATCAGATAATACTTCTTGACAGGGAAATTTATACAATGGATTATGAAAAAGGAGAAATTGAATCCACAAATCAGCTTACAGATCTTAACAATGACTCAAAAAATATTTCTAATCAGAAATCTTTAAACAGTTCGTTAAAAAGTTATTATACAGATCTTCTCGGAACAGTTATTGATTATCTGAATGCAGGATACTCACTTCAGACAGCAAAAATTAATTATGATGAATCAGAAAACACACTGGAAAACAACAAAAAACTTCTTGATAAAAAACTTATAACAACAGATGACTACAATACTTCAAAAATATCGTTCAGCGAATCGGAAATGAATCTTAAAAATGCCCAGAAAACATACGACGATGCAGCGGAAAGTTTTAGGGAAATATATTCAAAAGATATAAGCACGCTCGTAATACCTCTCGTTGATTTTAATAAAGTGTTTGTAAGCGATGATGAATATCTCGGAAAAAATTTTGATGTAAAAAGTTCTGAAATCAATCTCAGTATAGCAAAATACAACAAAGAAAATGCTTCTTACGGAACTTCTGAATATGAAAAGAAAATGCTTGATTCAAAATTACAGAAAGCACAGATATCATACAACAATACAAAAAAACAGGCAGAAAAAACATTAAAAACATTAAAAATAAACATAGAAAATTCATACAATAAAATAAATAATTCAAAAGAAAAAATAGAAATGTATCAGAGATCACTCGATGATTCACAGAAAAAATACGACAGCGGATTAATATCGGCTTCAGATCTTAATAAAACCAAACAGACACTTATAAATGAACAGAAAAATTATTATTCGCTTCTTAAAGACTATCTTGTAAATCTTATCAATTATGCCGTAGATTCAGGAAATAAACCTGAGGAGGTATTAAATTGAATGGAAAAAGAATTTTAACAGTAATTTTTCTGATAATAACAGCAATAAGTGTTTATTCACAGGAATTTCAGGATATATACGCATTAAATCTCAACAAAGATAACGGCTTAAGAGCAAAAGAACTTGATTATCTTGAAGCTCAGAGAACATATGAATATACTTCCGGAATATTTACACCTGAACTTAAATTAGGAATATCACCTTTAAAAATAGGAAAAGACGGCATAGTAAAAATGAATCCTTCGTCTTCCGACCTTAGTTTTGAAATCACGGGTAATATTTTAAATCTTTACGGATCAAAAGTCGGATTTTCTGTACCTGTTAATATAACTTTTGACGGATTTAAAACAGATTTTTCAGGTATTGATATATCACTTAGCAGAAATATAAAACTGGAATACAGTTACAGTGTTTATTCGGCAAATGCAAATTATATGAACAAAATGCAGGCTTTTGAATCTTACAGAAAAGATATTTTTGAAAAAACATATGATGATATATTCAGTTATTACTACACAACAGAAACACTTAAAAATCTCAGTATTCAGAAAGAAATGCTAAATGATCAGATAAAAAATGAAAAAGATCCTGATATTATAAAAGATTTAAAAAATCAGCTGGAAACACTTGAACTCAGTATAGAAAATCAGCAGCTGACACTTAAAAATCTTGATTACTTTGAATATTCCGATCAGCTTTTAACATATGCCGAAGACTTTACAAAGGCATTAAAAGAAAAATATTCACAGTCATCATCTGTAGAATCAAGATATGATGTTCTTGCTGTTTCGGCAAATGATAAAGCACTTTCAAAAAAAATAAACAGTTGGTTCCTTCCGTATATACCGGATATAAACCTGTCTTTATCATGTGATATTACTGATATTACCAACTGGAATCTCGGAATCAGCTTTTCTGCTGATATATTCTCCGGCGGACAGAATCTTCTTGAAGCCGAAAGAAGAAAAATAACAAATCTTACATATTCTGAATATGTAAAAAATATAAATGATAAAATTAAAAATTATGAATTACAGATAAAAACTAAAGAAAACAGCATAAAAACAATAAAATCGGATCTTGAGGAACTTCAGAATCAGTTAAAAAATCAGGAAAAACTTCTGAAAATAGGTTATATAAGTAATCAGGACTTAGAAAACCAAAAAATAAAAATCAGCAGTAAAACACTTGAACTTAAAAAAAGTGAAAAAGAACTTAATATTTTATGGCTTGATTATATATTTGAAAAAGGTTTTTACTATTAGAGGTGATTGTGTTGAAAAAATTTTTAAAATGGTTATTAATTATTATAGTAATAATTGCAGCACTTTTTTTTATATGGAAATATTTCTTTGCAAAAACACCTACTCAGACTCAGAATGCAGATGCCGCTAATATGAAAACACTTCAGAACCTTTACACTACATATATATTAGGAACAGATACACTCGGTGACTATATAGAAATTACAGGTAGTGTTGAAGCAGACAAAAGAAGTATACTTACACCTATTTCCGGTAAGCTTGAGGATATTTACGTAAAAGTCGGTGACAGTGTTTCAAAAGGAGATATACTTGCAAAATTTAACGATATAGATTACAAAATATCTTATATGGATCAGCTTAATACATTTGAACTTTCTTCCGGAGACAGTGAAAGAATACTGGCTGTAAAAAAATTAAAATTACAGCAGGCTGAGGAAGATCTCGAAAATACAACGATGAAATCAACTGTGGAAGGAGTTGTAACTGCTGTTAAATCTGTTGTCGGAGATGTTGTAGGTAAAAATGCTCAGCTTTTTACCATTCTGGACAATGAAAGTATGAGAATTACCTCTTCGGTTGATGAAATAGACATTGCAAAAATTTATAAAGGCATGAAAGCAAAAGTTGAATTTTCACAGCTCGGAGTAACACTCAATGCAGTAGTAACTCTTATAAATCCTGAAGCTGTAAGTTCCGGAGGAGCAACAACAATACCGATAGAACTGGAATTTGAGGATAATCCTTTTGAATACGGAGTTATATCCGGACTGTCGTGTACGGTTAAACTTATGGAATTTGAATTAAAAGAAGGATATCTTGTACCTAACAATGCTCTTAATACTGACGAAACAGGAAAATATGTAATAAAAACAGACAGAACAGGAGCAACAGAAGAAAAAATATACACTGAAATACTTAATCAGGGAACAAATTATACAAATATAAAAGCTGACAGCATAAAAAAAGGTGATATTCTTAAAATAAAACCTTCAGCATCAGAAATAAACAGACTCGGAGAAAAATACTTCGGTTTTCAGCAAAATACGGGATTCGGAATGACAACAAGCACTGAGAGACAGATAAACAGAGCTATAAGAAATCCTTAAGCCGGTGATTGCGTTGACAGTAATGGAATTAAAGAATATAAAAAAGATATATAAAATGGGAAAAATAGAAGTTCATGCTTTAAGAGATGTATCTTTCAGTGTAGAACGCGGTGATTTTTCAATAATAATAGGACCTTCCGGATCAGGAAAATCTACGCTTCTCCAGATACTCGGATGTCTCGACAGACCGTCTTCCGGAGAAATATTAATAGAGGAAAAAACTATAAACACTCTTAAAGACAGAGAACTCTCAGTTGTAAGAAACAGAAAAATAGGATTTGTATTTCAGAGATTCAATCTTTTAAATAATATGACAGCTCTTGAAAATGTTGAACTTCCTATGATATATGCAAAAGCATCTATGAAGGAAAGAAAAAACAAAGCTAAGGAATTACTTGAATTGGTAGGGCTCGGTGACAGAATGAATCATAAACCTTCTGAGCTTTCCGGCGGACAGCAGCAGAGAGTTGCAATAGCAAGAGCACTTGCAAATGATCCTGCTTTTGTACTTGCGGATGAACCTACAGGTAATCTCGATACAAAAAGCGGTGAAGAAATACTCGGAATATTTCATAAACTAAACGATATGGGAAAAACACTTGTAATAGTAACCCACGACATGGATATGGTCGGTGAGGGAAACAAAGTAGTACATATAAGAGACGGTCTTATAGAAAAAATTTCATCCGGGGGAGTGGTTTAAATGGAAATACTAAGAGAAACAATAAGATCACTCCTTTCAAATAAATTAAGAACATTTCTCTCTATGCTCGGAATAATAATAGGAATAGCATCGGTAATAACGGTAATGTCCCTGGGAGAAGGAACAACAGCCAATATAAAAGAAACAGTATCCTCACTCGGTTCCAATGTACTTTCAATATATCCCGGATTTTCAGGAGGACGCGGAGGATTTATTGCACAGAGAATAACAAGCAGTACAAAATATGAAGATGCACAGTATATAAAAGATTCAGCACCTCATATAATAAATGCGGCACCTATAGTTGAAGGTTATAATACACTTAAATTCAATGATTACTCATATTCTGCGGAAGGAGTAGGGACAACACCGGAAATAAAGGATATAGTAAACATGACAGTTGAAAGCGGAAGTTTTTTTACTCAGGAAGATATTGATAATATGAGTAATTATATAGTTTTGGGCAGTACTGTTGCAGAAAATCTTTTTGAACAGGCAAACCCTCTCGGACAGAAAGTTTATGTAATAACCTCACTCGGAAAAGTTGCTTTTACCGTAATAGGTGTTCTTAAAGAACAGGGAAGTTCTATAATGCTTGATATTGATAATGCTTATTTTATGCCGTACACAACTGCTGATGCAAGAATTTTTCATGAGAACGGTAATGCAAGTATGATACTTGCAAAAGCATCAAGTGAAGAAGAAACAGAACTGGCACAGATAGAACTTGATTTTCTGCTTTACGGACTTCTCGGAAACGAAAACAGCTACAGAATATCAAGTCAGAATACAATGCTCGAGGCAATATCACAGATAACTGGTGTAATGACTTTTATACTTGTTGCGATTGCCGCAATATCTCTTGTAGTCGGAGGAATAGGTATAATGAATATAATGCTTGTTTCTGTTTCCGAAAGAACAAGGGAAATAGGAATAAAAATGGCTCTCGGTGCATCAAGATCACGTATACTTCTTGAATTTCTCTTTGAAAGTATAATACTTACTTTTATAGCAGGAATAATAGGAGTATCTCTCGGAACAGGACTTTCAAACCTGATAGCCGGATTTGCAGCACAATATGATTTAAAATCAATAACAACAGTAGGGTCAGTGCTTGTTTCTTTCGGAGTTTCAAGCGGAGTAGGACTTTTCTTCGGAATATATCCCGCGAGAAAAGCTTCTAAACTAAGCCCTATAGAAGCTTTACGATACGAATAATCCCCCTTTGTACAGAGGACAGTGTCCTCTGTTTTTTTTAGGGAAATCTTTAATTATTTTCTGTTAAAGATAAGAGGAAAGAATAGCTTTTTCGTATTTTTCTTTTTCCGCAAGATCCGATCTTCCTGCTTTTTTATATTCTGTATAAGATTCCTCTGACTTATGTATAAAATTTTTAATAACAGCCTTAATTTTTTTATCATCAGACTCAGTACCGTATTTCAAATAATACATATTTACATCATTAACAACAAGTTTTAAAATATTTACAGCATCTCTGTCCTGTAATTTTGTATATTTAATAATATCATTTTTCAATAATTCTTTTAACATAATTTCCTCCCGAAATCTGTTATAATAACAATATAACATTTGTTTTTTTACACTGTCATCTGACTGTTGCCGCAGCCGGATGATTTTTTTAACAAAAAATCAGACACTGTTTCCGAAATTCCGGTTATAAGATGCCCTGTATTTTTAAGTAAACAATTTTCATAAAATCTAAGGTTTTTCCTTAGCCGTTTTACAGTTTTTTTGGTGTCGCAAAGCATGTCATTTTCTCCTGTTATTGTAAGAACAGGCATAGAAAGTTTTCCGAGTTCATAATCACTGAAAATATAAACTTTATCACGTCTCGGACTGAAATTGTTCATTATAATCTCCGTATACTTTTTAACCTCTTCGCCAGGGTCTTTTTTACCGTAAACCATTTTATTAATTTTTTCAGTACCTTTTTCACCTAAAAAACTATAAATTACAGCTTTAAAAATAAAAGAAAACGGGGCCGGAGAAACTCCGCCGGGAGCCATAAGAATAAGACCGTTAAGACTTTGTGGGAACAATACGGAATATTTGAGAGCATACCATCCTCCCTGTGAATATCCCAAAAGAAAAAACTTTTCAGCATTAAAATAATTAACTACTTCCCTAAACCATAAACCGCTTTCGTCGGAATTCATATTTAAACGTTTTTCAGTACTTTTTCCTGGCTCTCCCGGAACATCAACCGCAATGATTCTGAAATTTTCGGATAATTTTTCAGCTTCTCCTATCCATGATGCTGAATTTGAAGCTGAACCATGAATTAAAAAAAGCATCGGGGCATCTTTTTTTCCGGATGAAACAGCATAAATTTTTCCGTAAGAAGTTTCGATTATAAATTCTTCATAACTAACGGGCCATGATTTCATTGCTTCGTTATAAAAATCCATAATCTTTCTTTTCCCTTCTGAACTTTTGTAAATACCCATTTTATACCTCCTTTAAGTTAAAGATTCTATTATATCCAAAAATTTTTTTGTAAAATCAATTGTACCCCAAAGCATAATTCTGAGTTTCATTTCATCTTCGTAAAAAAGTGTTTTTAAAGATGAATGGCTTTCGCCAGCATTCATTACCGCAACAAGAGTATTTGTTATTCTTATGCTGTCTTCCTTTGATTTGGGATAAACATCAGTTATTGATGAAACCATTATTTCTTTCTGCTTCTGACCGGTAAAATTTTTAAGTTCGGTTTCGCTTATACGCCACTGTCCGCCCATTTTTACAGCTGAAATCCTTTGTTCTTTTATATATCTTAAAACAGTTTTCTGATGAATACCGAGAATTTCTGAAATCTGTTCCGTTGTATAAAATTTTTCTTCCATTTTATCACTCCTTTTTATTACTTATTATTACTTTATGTTACTATATTTTTTTAAAAAAGTCAATTATAAATATTTTATTGTTACTTATTGCGTACTTTGATGAAAAAATAATATGTGCGGAACAGTTAAAAATTATCTGATATAATTTTTTTATATTATAAAACGGAGGCTTAAAATGTATAAAATATATATAACGGAAGATGATACAAAAATATCATCGCTGATAAGTGAAAACCTTATAAAATGGGGATATATTACCGAAATCACTCATGATTTTCATGAAATAATAAAAGAAATATCAGCATTTTCGCCGGATCTTATACTTATGGATATAAATCTTCCTGTTTTTGACGGGTTTTACTGGTGCTCTGAAATAAGAAAAATCAGCAGTGTGCCTGTTATTTTTATTTCTTCCAGAGACTCAAGTATGGACATTGTAATGGCAATGAATATGGGCGGAGATGATTTTATTCAGAAGCCTTTTTCTATGGAAGTACTTATTGCCAAAATAAAAGCAATACTAAGAAGAACATATTCATACACAGATACTTCTCTGAATATACAGGAAAGAAACGGAATAATTCTGAATCTTAATGAAAGATGCCTTTATTACGGAAAAGAAAAGATAGATCTTACGGCAAATGAATTCCGTATAATTTCTGTTTTATTTGAAAATGCAGGAAAAGTAGTAAAAAGGGAAAAAATTATAAAAGAGCTCTGGCAGCAGGAAGACTTTGTTGACGATAATACTTTAACAGTAAATATAAACAGATTAAGAAAAAAGCTTATTTCATCAGGAATAAATGATTTTATAGAAACAAAAAAAGGAGAGGGGTATATAATAAAATGAAATTAAAAGATTATCTTTACGATAAAAGATACACAACTTTACTCGTGTTTCTCATAGTGACTTTTTCCGCACTTGTTTTTTATCTTGATCCGAATAATAAAGTTTCTTATTCAAATATAATTTATATAATAATATTTTCTGTTTCAATTTATTTTCTGTATCTTGCAGCAGGATATATAAAAATAATACAGTTTTACAGGTATTTTAAAAACAGAAACAAAAAAGAGGATATAATATTTTCTCTTCCTGTTCCGTACAAAAAAGAGCAGGAAGTATATTTTGATATCATGAAAAAAATATATTTTGATTTTCATGAAAAATCGGAAATACTTACAAATGAAAAAAAAGAATACTCTGAGTTTATCGAAACATGGATACATGAGGTAAAAACACCTATATCAGTAATAAATCTCATACTTGAAAATGAAGAAAAAATTCCCGAAAAAATAAAATCTGATATACAGGAAGAAAATGAAAAAATTTCGGAACATGTCGAAAGAGCGCTTTATTATTCAAAACTGGACTCTTTCAGTAAAGATTATTTTATTTCCGAAACAGATGTTATGAAAATAGCTAAAAATGTTATAAAAAAGAATTACAGAGCGTTAATAGAAAAAAATATAAACATAGAAACACAAAACGAAGAACTCAGTGTGTATACAGATAAAAAATGGCTTTTCTTCATAATAGAACAGATAATTTCGAACTCTGTAAAATATATCGGAACAGGCGGGAAAATAAAAATAAGTTCGGAAAAAGACAAAAAAGAAAAAATACTTAAAATATATGATAACGGCTGCGGAATAAAACCGGAAGATATAAAAAGAGTATTCGATAAAGGTTTTACAGGATACAACGGCAGAGTTTACAACAAATCAACAGGAATAGGACTTTATCTTGCACAGAAACTTTCAGTAAAACTCGGTCACAGAATAACCGTAAAGTCTGTATACGGCGAATTTACGGAAATTTCTATACACTTTCCCTTACACAATGATTTTTACAATGTGACATAAACGTAAGTTTAAAAAAGCAAATGTCAGGTTTAACGATGGAAAAAAACAGAAAAAAATAATAGAATAAAAGTGTAAATAAATAATCTGACAGGAAGTGAAAAAATGGATACTGTATTAACAGCAACAAATCTTAGAAAAGTTTACGGCTCAAGAGGAAATTTATATGCGGCGCTTAACAGTATAGATCTTGAAATAGAAAAAGGTGAATTCACAGCTATAATGGGACCTTCCGGTGCCGGAAAAACAACACTTTTAAACATAATTTCCACGATAGATTTTCCGACAAGCGGTACTGTAATGGTTGACGGACAGAATATATCGAAAATGAATGAAAATGAACTTTCAGATTTCAGAAGAAAAAAACTCGGTTTTATATTCCAGGATTTTAATCTTCTCGATACACTTACGGTTAAAGAAAATATAATATTACCGCTTACTCTGAGCAGTGTGAAACATACAGATATAGAAAGAAAATTAAATGAAGTTTCAGAAATGCTCGGAATAAAAGATATACTTCAGAAATATCCTATGGAAATATCCGGAGGACAAAAACAGAGAACAGCAGCAGCAAGAGCGGTAATAAACAATCCGGCACTCATACTTGCGGATGAACCTACAGGAGCACTCGATTCAAGATCATCAGCAGACCTTCTCGGATGTCTTGAAAATCTCAACAAAACAAATAATTCAACGATACTTATGGTAACACACGATGCTTTTGCGGCAAGTTACTGTAAAAGAATAATATTCATAAAAGACGGTGTGCTTTTTACGGAATTATACAGATCAGGAACAAGAAAGGAATTCTTCCAGAAAATTCTTGACGTATTAAAAACACTCGGAGGCGACAACAGTGATATTATTTAATCTTGCCTTCAAAAATATAAGAAGAAATTTTTACAGTTATTTTATGTATTTTCTTTCAATGGTTTTCAGTATACTGATTTATTATACTTTTGTTTCTATAAAATACAGTCAGTACGCACTTGAACTTGCTGGACTTTCAACGAAAATTGATGCATCAATGGGTGGGGCATCAATCGTAATGATAATATTCTCGGCTATATTTATATGGTATTCAAATTCATTTTTTACCAAGAAAAGAAAAAAAGAATTCGGACTTTATTCAATGATGGGTGTAAAAAGAAGACAGATAGGAAGAATGTTTTTTTATGAAAATGTTCTTATGGGAGTACTTGCGGTAATAGGAGGAATATTTTTCGGAGTACTTTTATCAAAACTCTTTACAATGATGCTCATGAAATTAATGGGATATAATATAGCGGTAAGTTTTGTAATAAGTAAAGAAGCCATATTTGACACACTTAAAGTATTTTCCGTACTGTTTTTTGTTGCGGCACTTCAGGGATATTACATAATATACAGATATAAACTCATAGATCTCTTTAAGGCAGAGTCAAAAGCGGAAAAAGAACCGAAAGCCAATCCTTTTCTTGCTGTACTTTCGGTAATTATGGTAGCAACATCATACGTAACAGCGCATACACTGTTTTTTATGTCGCCTATAATAGGAATGCTCGTAACGCTTTTTCTTGCAATATCAGGAACATATGTGTTTTTCAGTGTTTTTATGGTCTTTCTGATGAAGATTTCTAAGAAAAATAAAAAAAGATATTATAAAAGTACAAAAATGATAGCTACTACAAATCTTCTTTTCAGAATAAAAAATAATTCCAGAACTCTTGCAACAATAGCTGTTTTAAGTGCAACAGCATTAACAGCAATAGGATTTTCCTATTCTTATTATTACAACATATTACCTCAGGCAAAATTAACTAACCCTTTTTCCGTTTCATATAAATATCAGGGTGAGGAATTTAACAGACAGGTAAAGGAAATAATAGAAAAAAACGGACAGAAAACCGTTTTTGATAAAAAAATATCAATAATAAATATAGATGCTGATATTCCGGCAATAAAAAATCTTCCGAGTGAAATTTACGGTGACGGTCAGAAAAGGGTTTCGGTTATATCTCAGTCACAGTTTAATCAGATAGCGGAAAAGATTTTCCCCGGAGAACAGGTTTATCTTGACGGATATACAAATGTAATTGTATGTGATAACTCATATTCAACCGTTTTTACCGAAAAATACGAAAAAGAAATTCTCGAACTCACGAACGGTGATGAAAAAAAAGAATTAAGAATTTATGCAATAAAAATAATACAGCCTATATCAACTTTCTTTTCATATCTTCCTGTAATAGTTTCGGATGATCTTTACAGAGAACTCAGACATTTCGGTGATGAACAGAATATACAGTGTTATGAATTAAACAAACCTCTTGAAGCGGGAAATATAATAGATGATATAAGAAAAATACTTCCGGAGAATGTTTATTTAGGTCAGTATTATAATTATTACGTATCTCTGAAGGAAGCTTTCGGAGTAATGATATTTATAAGTGCTTTCCTCGGAATAGTGTTCTTAATTGCCACAGGAACAATAATATATTTCAAACAGTTAACAGAAGCAAATGAAGACTGGAGAAGATATGTAATATTAAAAAACATAGGTGTAAGTAAAAAGCAGCTCAAAAAAATAATATCAGGTCAGATGAAAACAATATTTGCAGTACCTCTTATAGTCGGACTGACACATGCTTCATTTGCACTCGCAATATTGGTAAGAGTACTCGGGGTAACGCTTATAAAACCTATAATAATGACTTTTACAGCTTACACACTAATATATGTACTTTTTTATTTTCTGACTGTTTCATCATATACCAAAATAGTATTAAGCCACAGAAATTAAAAAAAAGACAGTTCATTTATAAAAAAGACATCTTGTCAGCAGAAAATTAAAAACAAACCCTTTAGTATATAATTTTCATAGAAAAGTTAATAAGTTTTAGACAACTCTCAAATTTTAGTTTACTTCTCCTGGGGATGACGGGCATCATCCCCTTTTTTGTTTTTTAAATGCCATATTAAATGAAAAAAAAGCCATAATATCGGTATGTTTTAATAAACTGTGTTAAAAATAATATAATCTCAGTGAATACGATTAAAAACATCAAAATTAAACAAACCGTTAATGAAGTTTGAACAATCAGGAAAAATATAGTATAATATAAACAAGAAAAAATTACTTATATTAGGGAGGTATCATTATGAAAAAAGTTATATATATTATGCTTATAGTGATTATGGGGATTCTTATGGTTTCATGTAATTCAAATCCTGCGGACAAAAGAATAAAAAATGTTGAACAGGAATTAATAGGAAAAGATTTTTATGCGGATGACGAATATTATTATTATAAAGGCAGCGCCGCTGTTGATACAGTAAACTATCCTGTAAAAGCACAGGCACTTTTAATGGCAAAAGAAGCAGCAAAAGTAATTGCTTACGATAACGCAGTTTCAATAATCACAGAAAATTATATTACAAGTTCAACAACAGTAAAAAACAGATCACAGGTTGAATCTGAAGTAATGAAAGTGCTTCAGGGAACAATAAAAGGTGCGACTGTTTACAGTTCGGGAGTAACTGATGACGGTGCAATATCATACGTATGGATAAGAATACCGAAAACAATAATAGATGAAAAATTAAAGGAAATAGAATAATGTTTGGCTCCTGCCAAACATTATTTTTTAAAAGGGAGGAAAAATTATGAAAAAGTCCTTAATAATATTTTTTATAATACTTTCCGTAATAGGGTTTTCTGATCTTTATTCCGATGCCATGAAAAAAGCGCAGGACCTTTTTAATAAATCTATGCAGAAATCCGATGAAATGATGGAAAAATACAAAACTTTCACAGAAAAAACATTTCAGGAATACAAAGAAAAATCGGAAAAAATATGGGGATATTATGAAGAACTTGCATCATCAAAATGGATAGATTATGAAACTGATTTAAAAACATATTCAATTGTAAATTTCGGTGATGAACCCAAAATAGATATAAAAAATAAAACTCCCGAGGAAGCCGAAAAAGAAATAACTCAGTATGATGCCACGGCATATATAGAAATAAATACAATACTTGATACAGGCGAAAGCACAGAAAAAGTAGCCGAAAATGTTCAGAAAAGACTTGACGGAGTAATGAAAGAAAAAAATGAATATACAGGAAAACCAATACTTGAAGGAATAGTTGAACCCGGAAAAATAGACCTTGCAATACAGAAAATTAATGATGCTGCAGAAAATCCCGATAAATACAAAGATATTGTTCTTGACAAATCAAAAGGAACTCAGCCCGCCGGACCTGTAAACAAATATGATAATCCTTACGAAAAATCCGGAAATTTAATGATAATAGGAAAAAAAGATGTTGAAGTCGAAGTAAAAGACGTAACCGTAGACAATCAGAAAAAAACAATATATACTGTAAGAATTCCGATGACAGATGATCACATATACAAACTTGCAAAAGAATATCTCGAAATAATAAATTACTGGGCAGAGAAACTTGATATGGAACCTGCACTGATAATGGCAATAATACACACAGAATCCTCGTTTAATCCGAAAGCTGTATCAAAAAGTTACGCATACGGGCTTATGCAGCTAAAACCTAAACTCGGTGCTGTTGACGGATATTATTATTTAAACAATGAAAAAAAGAGTATAAACCCTGATGATCTCGTAGATCCGAAAACTAATATAGAACTCGGTTCAGGCTACTACAAAATGATTTATGAAAGATATCTCAAAGGAATAAAAAATGAAGACAACAAAAAATATATGTCTGTTGCTGCGTATAACTGGGGACCTACCAATGCTTCCGAACTTGTAAAAACAAGTCCTGTTGACAGTATGACACATGATGAACTCGTTGACTTTATAGAAAAAAATACAAGAGAGGAAACATATAATTATGTATTAAGAATATCCGCAAGAGAAAAAGAATACAGAAAATATTTTGAAAAAACAAATTAAAAAAAGAGACTTAGTCTCTTTTTTTTCATAAAATTTGACATAAAAAAATTAATAATTTAAAATTATAATATATATGTATTTATTATAAAGTAATTCATTATAAATTAAAATTTATATTCTGGAGGGTAAAAATGGAAGACATAAAAGTAAAATCTTATGAAGTTTATTCTTACTGGCTTAAAAATGTAGATGAAAACTCAAAAAAAGAACTTGAACTCTACAAAGGAAATGATAAAGAAATAATAGACAGATTTTACCGTGATCTTGAATTCGGAACCGGGGGAATGAGAGGTAAAATAGGAACAGGAAGCAACAGAATGAACAGCTATACCGTGGCAAGGGCAACACAGGGATTTGCTGATTATTTAAAACAGGAGAAAAAAGATCTGTCAGTTGTTATTGCATACGACACAAGACACAAATCACCTGAATTTTCAGAAGTAGCCTCTGAAGTATTTGCCGCAAACGGAATAAAAGTATATCTTTTTTCGGAACAGACAGCAACACCTATACTGTCATATGCAGTAAGACACTTAAAGGCAGACGGAGGACTTGTAATAACAGCAAGCCATAATCCTAAAGAATACAACGGATACAAAGTATACACATCAGACGGAACACAGGCAGTACCGAAATACGCTGAAATCATAATAAATGAGGTAAATAAACTTGATTATTTTACCGATGTAAAAAGAATGAATTTTGACGAAGCAGTAAAATCAGGAATGGTAACTGTTCTTGACGATACTGTATACAACGATTATATACAAGAAATATACGGATTCATACAGACATTAAATCCTAAAATAAACAAAGACCTTAAATTCATATATTCCCCTCTTCACGGAACAGGGTACAGACCTGTTATGGAAATACTTGAAAAACTTGGTGTAAATGTAATTGCAGAACCTTCTCAGGCAAAACCTGATCCTGATTTCAGTACGGTATCATATCCTAATCCTGAAGACAAAGGTGCATTTAAACTCGGAATAGAACTTGCCGAAAAAGAAAATGCCGATATAATATGTGCAACAGATCCGGATTCTGACAGAATAGGAGTATTCGAAAAATCAGAAAAAGGATATATAACATTCAACGGAAATGAAATGGGAATAATGCTTTCTCACTTCATACTCACAAAACTCAAAGAGCAGAAAAAATTACCGCAGAACGGATTAATAATAAAAACAATAGTATCTACCGATATGATATTTCCTATAGCCGCAGATTTCGGTGTAAGTGTAGAACAGACACTTACCGGATTCAAATTTATAGGGGAAAGAATGGAATACTATCACTGTAACGGAAACAAAAAATATATATTCGGATTCGAGGAAAGCTACGGTTCACTTGCCGGAGATCATGCAAGAGATAAAGATGCGGTAATAGCGGCAGCACTTATTGCGGTAATGACTTCGGAACTCAAAAATAAAAAAATGACACTAAAAAAATATCTTGACACACTGTACAAAAAATACGGATTTTTCAAAGAAAGTCTTCTTTCATATACATTTGAAGGATATGAAGGAGTACAGAAAATAAAAAATATAATGTCAAAAATGAAAAAAGAACCGCCTGTAAAAATATCAGGAATAAAACTGACAGAAAGTGTTGATTACAATGTAGGAATTGAAGAACTTCCTAAATCTGATGTTGTGGAACTAAGATACAGCGGAAAAATAAAATTAATCGCAAGACCTTCCGGAACAGAACCGAAAATAAAATTTTATATAATGGTCAATTCTCCGGATGAAAAAACAGCTGATGAAATAATAAAACAAGCTGAACTTACAGTCGGTGAGTTTGTAAACTAAAAAGACTGCCTCAGGGCAGTCTTTTTTTTATAAATTTATTTTTAATCATACCGGCATAAATTGCCGCATTTTCTATTTTAAAAATATACGAGAAAATAAAATAAATAATAACAGAGGCAAAAACAATTAATACGGTAAAAAGTCTTGAAGAATAAAGATCCTTAACAAGAACAATAAAAAGTCCCATAACAAGACCTGCCGAAATTATCTTAAGATTTTCAAGAATATCCTTTGAAGTAAAAGTTTTAAAAGAAGTATAACCTGTTAAAATCATACCTACAAAACCGGAAACCGAAGTTGCTATGGCAATACCGGCAACACCCATATATTTTGCAAGAATTATATCCAAAGCACCGTTTACTATAAGCATAACAAGTGAAATATAAGAAGGCGTTTTTGTATTCAGTCTTGAATGAAAAGTTCTTGTAAATATCTGATGCAGTGAATAAGCGGGAAGACCTACCGAATAATAAGCAAGAACCTTTGCTGTTATAACTGTATCACTGTAAGTAAAATTACCGTGCTGAAAAACAAGACCTATAATTTCCTCACTCAGAAGAATAAGACCTATAGTTGAAGGAACGGTAAAAAACATCATAGATTCAACACTTTCTTTTACGTTCTTTCTGTAAGATTCACGGTCATTGTCCTTAAATGCTTTTGCAAGTTTCGGCAAAAGAGAATTTGCAACACTCACGGCAAAAATACCCAAAGGCAGCTGATAAAGTCTTAAAGCGTACTGAATAGTTGCAACACCGCCTGAACCTGTCCATGTTGCGACATTTGTATCAATAACAGTATTAAGAGTAGAAACAGCAACACCCAAAAGAGACGGACCGAAAAGTGAAAGAATTTCTTTTACATATTTTCTGTCATATTCGAAAGTGATTTTATATTTCCTTTTACGCATAAAAAAATAAACAAAAATAAGCTGAAAAAGTCCTCCGAAAGTAAAACCTATAGTAGGGCCGAGAATCTTAGGTAAAAAAACAAAAGATAAAAAAATACCTATAATTGTAGTAATATTTGAAATTGCCGGAGCAATAGCCGGTATAAAAAAACTGTTTTCAACATTCAGAACACCGGAAACAAGTGCCCATAAAGAAATAAAAACAATAAAAGGATAAGTAAACTTCATCAGAAAAGATGTAAGTTCAAGAGTTTCGGCATTAAATCCGGTACCGAGAATAAAAGAAATCTGGTCGGAAAAAAAGAAAACCGGAATATAAAGTGCCGAAGTCACAAAAAGCATAAGCCAAAAAGAAGTAGAAAAAAACTTCTGACCCTCAGTATCCTTTTTCTGTGTAAATAAAGGTATAAAAGTAGAAGAAAGCGCACCCTCAGCAAAAACACGTCTTAAAAAAAACGGAAGCATAATTGCTATAAGATAGGCATCGTACTGACTGCTTCTTCCGAAATAATGAGCAAAAGTTGCATCTCTGACAAGTCCTAAAAGTCTGCTCATAAGAGTTGCTATTGCAAAAAGAGCTGAATGTTTAACCAGTTCGGACACAATAAATCCCCATCCTAAATATTCTATTTTATATAATTATAGTATCTCAATGTTTAATTTCTGATAACAAATTAATTTGCTGACCTGATATACGGTTAGTAAAAAATACCCTTTGTTTTAAAGTCATGATTAAAAAGTCTTTATTTAAGAATAAAATAAAAGAAGGATGCAAAAAAGCATCCTTCTCTTATTTAGTTCTGAAAAGCCTGTCGCCCGCATCACCAAGACCGGGAATAATATAGGAATGAGAATTAAGCTTTTCGTCTAAAGAAGCAGTGTATATTTCAATTTCAGGATGTTTTTCATGAACAACTTTAATACCTTCCGGAGCAGAAATTAAAGACATAACAGTAATATTTTTTCCTCCGTGTTTTTTTACAACGTCAATAGCATGATTCATAGAATGACCCGTTGCAAGCATAGGATCAAGAATAAAAATCTGATGTTCATCTGTAAAAGTAGGGAATTTAACGTAATATTCCACAGGCTTAAGAGTGTCAGGATCTCTGAAAACACCGAGAAAACCAACACTTGCGTTGGGAACAAGACTTAAAACCCCGTCAAGCATACCAAGTCCGGCTCTTAAAATAGGAACAATGGCAACTTTTTTATCATCTACCATAAAACCTTTTGTAGTCTGAATAGGAGTTTCAACATCAACATCCATAACAGGAAGTTTTCGGGCAGCTTCATAAGTAAGAAGAAGAGTAATTTCATTAAGTAGTTCTCTGAATTCTTTCGGACCTGTATCCTTATTTCTCATAATAGAAAGTTTATGCTTAATAAGAGGATGGTCAACGACAAAAAAATTATCCATAATTAACACCTCCGTTTCTTATTTATTTTACCATAAAAGAAATCAATGTGAAAAAATTTTAATTAAATTTTCATTAAAAAGTGATTCAATATAATGCGGAGGTGATAATTTTGAAAAAGACAGTTATTTTTTTATTAGTCATAGCAGCTTCTGTAATAAGTTTTTCGGAAATAAATTTTTTTCTTTTCCTTGGAAATACCGAATCAAGAGTAACTTTTATACTAAACAGTTATCCCGGCCTTATAAATACGAGATACGGAGAAATTAAACTGACAGAGGATAATCACACGGTTTTTTTATCTCCGGGAATTCTAAGCATTATATACAAAGGAAAAACATATGAACTGAACATAAAAAAAGGGGAAAACACAGTATCTTTTACCGATGACGGGAAAACACCCGAAGACATAACTCTAAAAAAATATACGGAAAAAGTTTCTCCCAACGGTGACTGGATAAATGACAATATAAGAGTCGAAATATATTCCAATGTTTTTTCACAGGCAGAAATTGAAATCAACGGTGAAGTAACGGAAAAAGAAATAATTCCAGGGCTTAATACATTAAGTCTTAGTGCACAGAATCTCAAAGACGGAGATTATACACTAAAATACACTGTAGGAAAAACAACGCAGAATCTTGATATAAATGTTGACAGAAGCGGAAAAACAAACGCCAGAAACGTTGTTATTGCAGTAATTGCAGCAGCTCTCGGATTCATAACATATCAGATAATAAAATAAAAAGACACCTTAAAAGGTGTCTTTTTATGGTGGGCTCAGAAGGACTCGAACCTTCGACCGCCCGGTTATGAGCCGGGAGCTCTAACCAAAACTGAGCTATGAGCCCGAAAACTATATTATTATACCACTAATATTTACATCTGTCAATAAAATAAAGATACAAAAATATTAAAATTATTCTACAATGAGTGATATTTTATTTAAATATTTTTACCAAGTTCTCTTAACATAATATTTTTTATTGTTGTAATTTTTTGTTCGAATTTGTCTGGATATAATTTTTCCGTAAAAAGTATTCTTGAGAGCTTTTGTCTTATTATGGATATATCATTTTTGTTTTTTAAAAATAAATGATTACCTTTAGAAAGATAAATATTATCTATGTATTTATCTATAATAGGCAGACAGTTACTTATTTTATATATGGCAGGACGGTCTGTATGTCCTATATAATAATAAGCCCATTTTATGTTTCTTTTGTCTAAAGAACAATACTTTTTAATTTTTTTTATTTGATCATTAGATCTGTGAATTATATTACTTGTAGGTATACACCAAAAAAGTTCTTTTATATTTTTATCTTCTATACAACAATAAATAGGCCTGCTTTTTGAATCATCATAAACAGAACCGACGGAATGTATGAGATTTATATAATCATTTTTTAATTTATAAAAACCATTTTCTATCATATTTCCTCCATATATATAAAATTCCCCCGTAAAAACGGGGGAAAATATTCGTATAAAAAGGTTTAAAATATAATAAATTCAAACTGCCATTTTATCACGCCGGCAGTAAGCGTATTCTGTCAAACTGCCATTTTATCACGCCGGCAGTAAGCGTATAAACTTATATAAATATAGTATACATTTTTTAGATTAATATAAAAATATAATTTTGTAACGATTTTTAATATAATAGTAATATTATAGTTATTTAAAATAATTTATTAAGCTAAAAAGCGAACCAAAACCGTAAGACAGATGAAGAACAGCAAAACCTATTATGTTTAAAAAGAAGCATAAAAAGCACTTTCTTCTGAGAGCGAGTCTGAAAGAAAAAAGAATATTAAGAGCGGTGTAAAAACCCAGTATAAACATAAATCCATACAGAACCGGTTTAAAAAACAAAGAAAAAACAGTTCCGAGAATAAGAAACAAAACAAAAAAAAGAGGAATAAGATGTCTTAATGAAAAAGCCTTTTCGGAATATTTTGAACTTTTAATAACCCATAAACCGTTTCCAAAATTTTTTTTAAGAAATTTTTTAATTGTGGAAGGTGCAAAATATTTATTTTCAATAGGTATCAAAAATATATTTTCTCCGTTTTTATTTAGTCTGTAATTAAATTCTATATCCTGATTCCTAATTAAATTTTCATTAAAAAGACCGTATTTTTCAAATACTTCTTTTCTGTAAATTCCGTAAGCAACAGTGTCAACTTTTTCTTCAGATTTTTCAAATCTGTATTTAGCATTTCCTATACCAAAAGGAGAAGAATATAAATCAGCAAATGATTTTTCATAAATAGTATTATTTTTGGGGTAACATTTAGCTATTCCGCCAACACAGGCAACAGATAAATTATTTTCTAAAAATTCTATACACTTTTCAATATAAAAATTATTATATTCGGTATGAGCCCCGGCGATAAAAATATATTCACCTGAAGAATTTTCAATACCTAAATTCAAACCATTAGATGTAAATATTTTTTTATTTTCGAAAAGAAAAATATCAGGATTATTCTTCGATAATTCAAGAATTTTTTTTTGTGTCCCATCTGTTGAAAGACCGTCACAAACTAAAATTTCTTTATTATCATAAGACTGATTAAGCAAAGAATTTAAGGTATTTTCTATATGATTGATTTCATTTTTACATACAAGTATAATACTTACCTTTTTTTTATATATAATTATCACCTGCCTATAGTAAGAAATATTGAAGGTTTCATGTCAAATTATACCATCAATTCTGATATAATAATACTAAAAATTAAAATAATTTAAATTGAAAACAAATGAGGATGATGATATGAAAATATTAATAATAGGTTATATGCACACAAAAAATGACAAAAGAGTTTTTAGAACAGTTGAAACTCTTTCAAAAACCAACGAAATTATATATCAGTATATAACTGAAAATGAAGAGAATAAATATAAGGAAGGAAATATAAATTATTTACCGATAAAGTATACAGAGAATAAAAATTTGAGTAGTATTGAAAAATTAAAGATGAGATACAGAAATCTTGATAAAGTAATATTTAATATTATAAAAACAGAGTCATATGATATGCTTTATAT
Source organism: Thermotogae bacterium (assembly GCA_024233675.1). Lineage (GTDB taxonomy): Bacteria > Thermotogota > Thermotogae > Petrotogales > Petrotogaceae > JACKPH01. The sequence continues at coordinate 2,075 of JACKPH010000001.1, read as the reverse complement.
GCATCACTTTCTCCCTAGTAAACCAATTAAACCTTTTGTAAATGCAAAAAAAATGAATAAAAAAGTAGTTTATGATTTACACGAACTGCATCCGGAAAATTTCCTTGAAAATCTTACAGGATTCAAAAAAATTATTAAAGAAAAAATAATGTGGAAAATATTAAAAAAACAAATAAAATTTTCTGACAAGGTAATATTTGTTTCTGAAGAAATGTCAGAATATGTACACACAAAAATAAAAAATCCTTTTAAAAGCAAAGTAATAACAAATTATGCGTCAATAGCTCTTGAACCTGAAAAAAAGGCAAAAACTATATCTATTGTTGGAAAAACCTCAAGAAGTCTTGAAAGTGAAATAAAAATTATCAAAGAATCAATAAAAAATGGCTTTGAATTTAAAATAATCGGAATGGATTTAATAGATTTTTCAGATGTAGAACATACATATACATCATTTCTTCCTTATGAAAAAATGATGAAGGAAATTTCAAAATCTGCTTTTTCAATTATATCTTATACAATTAAAGGAAAAGAAATTCCTTTAAATTTTGTATTTTCAATGCCTAATAAATTTTTTGATTCAATAGCTTCCGGAACACCTGTTATTGTAAATGAAAAATTTATATCAATGTCTAAAATAGTTAATGAATATAGTTTGGGAGTTACTATAAATCCAAATAATCCTGAGGAAGCATATAAAAAAATAGAAAATTCTTATAATAACTATAATGAAATAATAAAAAATATAAAAAAATATAAAGAAAAATTCATATGGACAGCAAAAAAAGAAAAAGAATTTATAAATTTTATTTTTTGTTAATAAAAATAAGGAGATAAAAAATGAGTGAAATAATAAATGAAAATATTATAAAAGCACTTTATACCGGCGGATGTGAAATAAAAAAGAATGAACCTCTTAAAAATCATACATACTTCAGAATAGGCGGATATACACCATGTATGATAATGCCGAGAACAAAACAGGCATTTATAAACGCAATAAAAGTACTCACAGAAAACCAAATAACATACAGAACACTGGGCGGAGGGGCAAATCTTATCGTAAGAGACGGAAACCTTGATTTTGCAGTAATAGCAACAAAATATTTAACAGAAATAAAAATAGCAGAAAACAAAATATATGCAGAAGCCGGAATACCTATAACAAGACTTTCTCTGATTGCATGTGAAAATTCACTCTCAGGGCTTGAATTTGCTTCCGGAATTCCCGGAACACTGGGCGGGGCACTTTTTATGAATGCGGGAGCTTATGACGATGAAATGAAAAATGTTGTTGAAAGTGTCGAAGTAATAAACACAAAAACTTTAGAAATAAAAAAAATTACAAACACAGAGATGAATTTCGGATACAGAAAAAGTATTCTTCAGAGTTCTGATTTTATAGCACTTTCTGCAGAAATAAAACTACAGATAAAAAATAAAAAAGAAATAGAAGAAAAAATGAAAGAACTTCTTACAAAAAGATGGGAAAAACAGCCTATAGAATACCCGTCAGCCGGAAGTACTTTTAAAAGACCAAAACCTGATTTTTATGTCGGGACAACAATAGAAAAACTCGGATTAAAAGGATACTCACAGGGAGATGCACAGATTTCCGAAAAACATGCGGGCTTTGTAATTAACAGAGGAAATGCAACATATGAAGAAATCATAAAACTTACTGATTTTGTAAAAGAAAAAATAAAAAAAGAATATGGGGAAAATGTTGAACTTGAACCTGAAATCTGGTAAAAAAAAGCTTTCCTTCCGGAAAGCAAAAGTTCTTTTTGGATAACAGCTTCAAAGTTATACATTTAGATTATACGTTTGCCATGTTAAAATTTTATTTAATTCAGTAAACTCTTTGTATTCTAAAATTAATTAATCACTTGATATATTAATAAAAAAGTTATAATTTATTTCGGTATTTGTTGTATGACTATAAAAAGTTATGTTATATTTATTAGTATTTCACTGGAATTGATTGCCAAGAAATATAACTTGTTAGTTGTTAGGTGGTTTGATGGTTAGAAGGACTGCCAAGAAATATAACATATTTCTTGGTATTTCACCAG